>CAWDWA010000040.1:0-13130 GCA_963805815.1 uncultured Verrucomicrobiae bacterium | reverse complement strand
AGACGATTCAGCGCACGGCCATCAATCAAGCTTTTGGCACCGGAGAATCAATACTTGGAAACCTCGGTGGCTTTGGAGACACGTTTCAGTCCCCGCTATTGCCTTATTCAGTACCCAGAGATCTGCCGCTCCGCATCGGGCCATTTCGGTTAAGCTCTTCAATCTCGGTGGGCGTTTCTGCCGGTCGGTCCGAACAAGACAATGGTAATAATGGAGACTGGAGCCCGGGCCGTTTGGGAGCCACTCTTCAATCCATTTACGAGGGTGGTCTTTTTTCCGCGATACTCTCCTACAGATTTTCGCTCGGCGGCAGCCAGGATTTCGGATTCAACCAGAGTATGTCTCTCGGCGGAAGTTTCGTCTTTCCCGAAATGAAGCGCATAACGTTTGGCTACGGGCTCGCATTTGACGTGCTCTCGGGACTAAGCAGAGACACCGGTTCTGACACTGACCGGGCGTATGTAACGGCTACATTGGCGGCAAGTTACGCATACAGCCAGAAAACATCGTTCGATTGGAGTATTTCTCTGCCGATAAGCGACTATAGCGGCGGAATCAGTTCCAGCGGTCTTACCAACACGATTTCGATCAACAACCAGATCACTCGGAAAACGCGCGCCGGAATTGGTTACTCTATTGGCTTTGACAGAGTCGATGAGGGCGAAAATCAAGTCTTTCAGCGACTTTTTCTCGATGCGAGTTCCGACCCGACAGTCCTTTTCTCCTACAATGCCCTTTTAGGAGTGGAATACCGTGTTGTGGGAGGATCAGGTTCTGTCGGACCGGTTTTTGGACTCGGCGCCAGATGGAATCCCCGGCGTGGAACAGTTGTTTCACTTGCGGGGGAAAGTCGCGTAAATAGTTCTGCGTCGTCCGTCAATACGAATTACACAAGCACCGCCTTCGTGCTCGGCTTCAGCCAGACCCTGGGACGCAAACTTTCGGGGAGTCTATCCCTCGGGTACGAGTACGCAGTATATGAGGACGTTGGCGCAGGAGGCGGAACCCAGGAAGGTCGGACAGATCATTTATATTACGCATCGATGGGTCTCTCGCGGTCGATTACGGATCGATGGAGTTGCTCTCTGAATGGACGATTGGGAGAAAATCGCTCCGATAGCGATCCATTCACCTTCTGGGAAGTGACGTTGTATACTTCTTATAGATTCTAGGGCGTGTTTGTAAAATGGCTTTCGTTAAAGATCGCGAGGGATTTTCGACGCTGGACGAGGCACAACGAGCGTCGCTATTGAGGAAATAACGGCGCGAGGCGCAACGAAGGCCAGCGCGAAAAGCACCGCGAGATTGGCGGAATGTATTTTATAAACACGCTTTAGGAGCGAGGGCTTCGCGCTGGACGCTTTCACTCGCGTTCGGTAGCGCCATTTGATACCGACGCGCATCTAAGTCCGAAAAAGTGGAGCTCTGAGAAAAATGCCGGAGGCATGGGAGAAATTAGCCGGTGGCGTCGCATCTGTTTAGCGTCGAAGGCGCGGTTAGCATTAGAGCCTGGGGCAACGCATCTGTTTAGCGCCGAAGGCGCGGTTAGCATTTAGAGCCTGGGGCAACGCCCCAGGAAAGGTCGAACAAGACGCTCCAGCGCTGAAAGCGCGATTCATCCGGGCACGAATTGGTGCATTATCAAGTCTATGCCGCAGTCGCTCAGCAAGGTCATTGTTCATCTTATCTTCAGCACCAAGGACCGTGAATCGTGGCTGGACCGCAAAGTCCGCCAGCGTATTCACGCGTATCTGGCAACCATTTGCCGCGACCTAGGTGCACAAGCCCACCGTGTCGGCGGCGTAGCGGATCATGTTCACATCATCACGACTCTGCCGCGCACACTTTGACAAGCGCAGATGGTCGAGCAGGTGAAGAAGACCTCATCAAAATGGATCAAGAGCCTCGGGCCCGAATATCGCGGGTTTTTCTGGCAACGTGGTTATGGCGCGTTTTCGGTCAGCCCCAGCCAACTCGATGCGGCCCTCGCTTACGTCGACAATCAGGAAGAGCATCACCGGGTTCGAAGCTTTCAGGAGGAATACCGGGATTTTCTGAAGAAGCACGGCGTTGAGTTTGACGAGCGCTACGTATGGGATTGAAAAGTTATTTACCTGATTACGAACCAACTGAATCGCGCTTTCAGCGCTGAGGGCTTTCTGGGCTTGGATTCCTGGGGCGTTGCCCCAGGCTAACATGAAAGACGCCTTTGGCGCTAAACACATACGTGGCGTCAGCCACCGGAACCGATGAAAAAATACCGCGCCCTGGTAGGGGTGCCGGAACGCTGTATCCGCCGCACCTCCGGGGCGGATACAGATTGTAACTGGTGCTCCGGTGGCTGATGCCATCGGCTATTATCCGGGATGCCGCTGGCATCGTTGAACCAGACCGAATAAGGTCAGCATTTCTCAAGATTTTGATGCGCGGCAGTATATTTCGAGGCGCTTTCCGCGCCTTCCCGCAGGCGATCTCTTTCTGTTCGATGAAGAAATTCGGCTGTTTTTGCCCCTGAGTTCTTTGCTCAGCAATTTATGACATCAGATACTATGTTGGCATTCGCAGCGGCGCTCGCCAGTGGCATGCTGGCTCTGGCTGTCGCATGCACAAGGAGATGGTCTATTGCAAGGAGATGCTTCTGTATCGGAATGGTGCTGCTTGCAGTGGACAGCGTGCTGGCCAACTTGGCCAACAAGGCGTTGGTACCTGAAGCGACGGCCAATTGGTTGAAGTATTCCCTGATCGCCGAGTCGTTCCTGCCCGGTGTCTGGCTTACGTTCAGCATCGCTTACTCCAGGGGGAACTACCGCGAATTCTTGAAGCGGTGGCAATTTGTTCTGGTCGCAGCCTTTATGATGCCGGTTGGAGTGGCGATTGGGGTTCATAGCCACCTCGTAGAAATTGTATCCAATCCGCAATTCGGTTTGCTATGGATCAAAATGGGTGACGCCGCCCGAATTTTGAACGGGGCGCTTCTGGTCGGCATTGTTCTGATTCTCATGAATCTGGAGCGGACGTTCCGATCGGCGGTTGGAACAATGCGATGGCGAATCAAGTTTCTCATTCTGGGGCTTGTGGTAATCTTTGGCGCCAGGATCTACACCCGAACCCAGGGGGTGCTTTTCTCCGGATTCGATCCGGCCTGGTCAATTATCGAAGCGGCCGGGCTGCTTGTCGGGTGTATGCTGATCGGCATTGGATACGTCCGGGGAGGATTCGAGGAGGTCGATGTTTACCCTTCTCGCGCAGTCCTGCAAAGCTCCGTGACGGTTGTTCTCGTTGGAGGCTATCTGTTTGTTGTGGGAGTGCTGGCGCAGTTCGTGGCCGCGTGGGGTGGATCGGAAAATCTCCCGCTCCAGGCTGCGCTGGTTCTCGTGGCAATTACTGTGCTCGCCGTCTTTCTGCTATCCGATCGTGCGCGCCAGGCCATGAAACGCGTCTGTCAGCCGTCATTTCAAACGGCCGCAGCATGACTCCCGGAAGTTGTGGACGCGCCTTTCGCAGAGTACTTCGAATGTGCTGGACCGCGCGAAACTTTGCGCAGCGACCGGCAGATTGATTTCTGAAACATTCAGCGTGTTGTCCGTCAGTATATGGCTGCTCGATGAGGAGGCGCAGCGTTTTCAGCAGGGAAGTTCGACCGCCACAACTCGGGGCCGCACCGAAGATTCAAATCTCCGCCTGGACGTAATCGATTCCATCGTCGACCGGCTTCGGAAAACCTGCGAACCGTTCGATCTCGACAGCAGCAAAGGGGAATGGTTGAATCCGCTAAAGAAGCTCGTAGAGAGCGACTTTCGTAAGGGCGGGCATCGCATCTGCATTCCTCTGGTTTCAAGTGATCGCGTGGTAGGGCTGATCGTCCTTGCGGATCGTGTGAACGGAGTCGCCTACGGCGTTGAAGAAATGGAACTTCTCCAGTGTATCGGAGACCAGCTCGCGGCCAATCTTCTGAACCTCCGTCTGGCGGGAGACCTCATGGCGGCGAGGGAAATGGAGGCTTTTCAGACAATGTCCGCGTTTTTCGTCCACGATCTGAAGAACACGGCTTCCAGCATGAATCTCATGCTTCAGAATTTTCCAGTCCACTTCGATGATCCGGAGTTTCGCGAAGACGCCTTACGCGGGATCGGCAATTCCGTGAACCGAATCAATGCGATGATCGAACGCTTGAGCACCCTTCGGCAAAATCTCGAGATTCGCCCGGTGAAATGCGATCTGAATGAAGTGGTGAGTGAAGCGGTGGCGTCTTTAAATGGAAGTCTGGATTTTGAGCTGGTCAAAGACCTGCATATGCTTCCGGTTGTGATGGCGGACAGGGAACAGATTCGCAGCGTGTTGATAAACCTGCTGCTGAATGCCCGGGAAGCGACGAACGATGGAGGTGTGATCAGGGTGGAAACGAGCCCTTTCGAAGGCTATGCCGTGCTTTCAGTCGAGGATAACGGGTGTGGGATGAGCCCTGCGTTTTTGAAGGAATCGCTGTTTCGCCCATTCCGGTCGACCAAGAAGAAGGGGCTAGGTATCGGTATGTTCCAGTCGAAAGTGATCGTCGAAGCGCATGGGGGACGCATTCAGGTTGAGAGCGAGCCGGGGGCGGGAACAACATTCCGGGTGCGGCTGCCGCTGGGGGAGAGGTGAAAAGCTGAAATCTGAAATGCTGAAATCACGAAATGGTTGTGAAACGAAAGATAGCGGTGATAAGTAGTCGGTAATCGGTAATCAGTGAGCAAGAAGGTCGAGCAATTCGAGGATTTACGTTTACGAGCTACTTCAACTCCAGCGGTGAATTTTTGAACTAAGCAAAGGATTTCCACGAGTGGAGATGTTCAGCCTCACGGATCAAATAAGGCGGTCTTCTCGCTCCGTCGGCGCCAATATCGCCGAAGCATGGCGCAAGTGACGTTATGAAGCGCACTTTGCGAGTAAAATGAGCGATGCCGACGCGGAATGCTCTGAGACGCTTCACTGGTTGCATGTCGCTAAATCCAGTAGGTATCTATCGCAAGAGAGCACGATCAGCTGACTCGGGAATGCTTTCAGATTGGAGCGATGATTGGGCAAATGATTCAAAATGCCGCAAAGTGGTGTAAACTCCGCTGACAGCTGACTGCTCCGCATTGCCATTTGCTCGCGCCCGCCGGCGCGTCCCTTCGGGCTTGTCCTGCGTCCAAGGCTGTCTCGTTCCACTTGGCTCAGCGTTTCGAAATTTCCGCTTTTGGTAAAGAAGGAAGGAAAACTGCTTTCATTTCTTTGAGATACGTTGAACTGAATAAAGCCCAAAGCACTTCGGGTGAGACGAGATAGCCATTCAAATATTTCAGTTTTCAGCGTTTCGAAATTTCCGATTTTCCTCATGCTCCCCTGTCTTCTTATTGTTGATGACGACGAAGAAATCCGCACCCAGTTCAAGTGGGCTCTTCGGAAGGAGTATGATCTGTCTTTTGCCGCGGATCGAGCCGAGGCGATGAGCGTTTTCGCGATGCAGCGGCCCATGGTGACGGTGCTTGATCTCGGATTGCCACCGAATCCGAATGAACCTGAGGAAGGACTCGCTGCCCTTTCTGAAATTCTTGCTTTGGATGGCTCCGCTAAAGTGATTGTTGTGTCGGGACAGAGTGAGAAGAAAAATGCCCTGCAAGCAGTCGGCGCCGGTGCCTACGATTTTCTTTGTAAGCCTGTTGATCTGGAAGAGCTCAGGTTACTGTTGCGGCGTACCTTCCATGTGGCCGAACTCGAGCGGGAATTTTTGGAGCTGCAGAGGAGTAACAAGCCGGACACGTTCGAAGGAATGCTGGGAAAAAGTCCGCAGATGCAGGGCGCTTTCTCGATGGTCCGCAAGGTGGCGGCAAGCGGCGCGCCTGTCCTGCTCCTGGGGGAAAGTGGAACGGGAAAGGAAATGGCCGCTCTGGCTATTCACCGGCGCAGTTCGCGGAAGACGAATCCCTTCGTTCCGATCAACTGCAGCGCGATTCCGGAGAGTTTGATTGAGAGCGAGCTCTTCGGTCACGAAAAGGGGTCCTTCACCGGCGCGCACGCCCAGCGAAAGGGACTCATCGAGAGCGCGGCTGGCGGAACCCTTTTCCTGGACGAAATTGGTGATCTGCCCGCCACCATCCAGGTGAAGCTGCTGCGGTTTCTGCAGGATCAGACATTTATGCGCGTGGGTGGGCGGCAGGAGATCAAAGTTGACGCCAGGATCATCGCCGCCACCAATACCGACTTGAAAGAAGCCGTCGCGCGGGGAAGGTTTCGGGAAGACTTGTATTTCCGGCTGGCAGTGGTGGTCATTCAGATTCCTCCTCTTCGCGAGCGGGGTGATGACGTGGCGCTGATGGCGAAGTCCTTTCTCGATCGGTTTGCCACGCAGAACGGGAAGAAGAATCTGCTCCTGGCGCCGGATGCCCTTCGGGCCATTTTTGGCTATGCCTGGCCCGGGAACGTGAGGGAACTTCAAAACCGCATTCAACGCGCGGTGATCATGGCCGATGGAAAACGTATCACGGCGGAGGACCTTGAGCTTATCGATGCCTCAGTCCGTGCGGCGGGGTCTACGCTTAAGGAAGCTCGCGAGACGACGGAGCGTGAGCTCGTGCAACGCGCATTGAAGAGACATTCTGGAAAAATCGCACCGGCTGCCGTCGAACTCGGTATTAGCCGCCCGACGCTATATGAGCTCATCGAGAAGCTGGGGGTGGGGAAGTAGGTAGGGGGGAGGGAGCTTACAGAAAAGCTGAAAGCAGAAAGCAGAAAGCAGAGAGGAAGCTTGAAGATCGGAGATTGGAGAAACAGAAACGCTGAGATCAGATCGGTAAAAGTGCTTACTTGAAAAAATTCTCCACCGGACCCGCTTTCGCACCTTTATGGCGTCACCACCTGGACGGTTGCGAAGTGTTTCGGATTCCGTGTGATCAATCCTTGAAATCGTTGCGCGAATGCTTCGATAAGCACGTCTGCGATTGGCCGCTTGATAACCTTTCCAGCGCGCTTCCGTGAAACATGGTCGCCCCAAAGTCGATGTCCAGCCAGGGTGTCTGCAACGGTCCACTGCACCGGCCATTGCGCGCCTGCTTCCTGAAGGAATTGATCCTGCAGGTCCGAGCTGCCAGCGAATGCCGGCGCTAGTTCCACATATGTCACGGGACAAATTACCAACCCATCATTCAGATGCCGTTCCAGGCACGCAGCGGATAGTTGGCAATGAGCTGGGTCGGCGAGGTGAATATCTAGCAGCACCGACGTGTCCACTACCCAGGCCATCAGTCCTCTTCTCCCTCTCTGAGGAGGCACATCCATTGCGCGGTAGTTCCGCCCGGCAATCCATGTCTTTGGGCGAAGCCGATGGCTGCGACCGGATCCGGCGTCACAACAGGTTTTGTCTGGATCATGATCCGGCATTCTGTTTTGGACAATTGCTCCCAAAGAACAGTTTGACCGGGCTGAAGGTTCATGTCGCGGCGCAGTTCCGCGGGAATAGACACCTGTCCACGCTCAGTAATGGTTGTTTTCACATGATAAATCTATCGTGTGAACAACGCTCTGCAAGAATAAGTTTGAACCGATCATTGGAAATTCCTGAGAGCCTTATAAAGCGCAAACTTTTCGAGTCTGATCGAAAGTGCGGCTCACTGGCTATCGTTGCTGATCACCGTTTACCTTTCACTGCTCACTGTCTGCCTCCGTGTCTCAGACTCTCCTCTCCCGACTCGCTCCGATCTTTTTTCGCTTACCGTCCACCGCTCACCCACTGTTCGCAAATTTTACAATTTCGCTTAATTTCCTCACACGCTCAATAATCCCGGCGTCCTTTGAATTTGGTCCTCTGTACTCCGTCCTCTGATTTCTGATCTCTGTCCGCTGAACTAAGACCGACTACTGCCAACCGATTTACCGCCCCCAATTCTTCACTAGTCACCGCTCACCGTTCGCCGTTAACCGTCAGTTGCACTGCCATTGCTCCGTTTGCATATTGCGCGATTATAATTCCTTCCGCCTTCTGACCTCCGTCCACCGGCCTCTGATCTCCGTTTCAGTTTTTCGATATTTCAGTTTTCCAACAATTCCCCGGCTCTTGTGCACCTGAATAAATCGGTATCGATTCGAGGAATCCTGCTTCTTGGTTTGATCATTCTGCTTGCGGGCTGCTCGGCGGAGTGGAGAAATGCCCGGCTAAAGAAAAAGGCGGAGAAATACTTTGAGTCGGGACAATACGACAAAGCGAAGATCGAATACTTGAATCTGTTGAGAGCAGATCCCCAGAATGCGGCTGCGATTCGGCAGTTGGGAATCATCTGGTTCGAGCAGGGTGCGCCCCTGCGGGCGATCCCATTCCTTATGAAAAGCCGGGAGGTCGCGCCGGATGATCTGAATTTAAGGACCAGGCTCGCCGAGACTTTCATGGCGTTGGGAGAAGCAGGTGAGGCACGGAAGGAGGCGTTGTGAGATACTTCGCCGGCAACCCACGAATAGAAGTGCCATCCTCGTCTTAGCAGATTCAAATCGGAGTGAACAAGATGCTGTTGCGACGAAGGAACAGCTTCAAAAGGTAGCAACCAGCGCTCCGGCGACATTTTATGTGGCTTCCGCTGTGATGGACACAAAGAACGGCGACATTTTAGAGGCCGAACGCTCTGTGCAGAGGGCACTTGAACTCGATCCGAAGTCAGTAATGGCCCATTCAGTGAGAGCGAATCTTCTTCTCGGGAAAAAGAAAATATCCGAGGCGGAGGAAGAATTGGGAATCGCGGCAGATCTTTCACCCATCCGTTCTATTGAACGCTTGCGTTACGCGGAATTTAAGATGCAGCACGGAGCTTTTGAAGAAGCGCGAAACGTGCTTAATGAGATCACGCACAAGGTAACGGACTATATCCCGGCGTGGACGCTGTTGGCGCGGATTGCCTTGCGGGAGAAAAAATACGACGAAGCGTTAACGCACCTTGAGAACGTTTTTGGACGCGACCCAACGAACTACAACGCCTGCTTGCTCCAGGCCCAGGTAAGCCTGGCAAAAGGGCAGACGGATAAAGCGCTGGAAAGATTAAAGCGTCTTGACGAAGTGTATCCGAAGGTTCCTCTGACCAAACTGAACCTTGCACGGGCTCATCTTCTGAGCGCAAGCCCCTCGCAGGCAATTGCCGCTCTTGAGGTGGCCCTCGAAATCGATCCGGATTACACAGAGGCCAGTCTTTTGCTCGCAGAGCTCAATCTTCGCGCCGGGAAACCCAAGCCGGTGGCAAATGCAATGAAGGACTTGCTGGAAGAACGTCCTAATCTCCTTCCCGCGCAATTGCTCCTCGCGGAAGCTTACCGTGCCATGGGAAACTTAGGTGACTCTGCCACTGTCCTTCATGATCAAATTACAGTCGCGCCCAAGAGTTTTCAAGCGCACTTCCTTCTGGGACTGGTTCTCCGCCAACAAGAGAAGCCGGACGAGGCGCGAAGGTCGTTTGAACGGGCGGAGGCGTTGGCGCCCGGAAATTTGTTGACGCTGTACCAGTTGACTGATCTCGATATCGAGAATAAGGACTTTAAGGCCGCGCAGTTAAGAGTCCGCCAGCAAATCGAGAAGACGCCGGATTCCGCAGGGGCGCACTTTGTAGAGGGACGGATTTGCGCGGCAAAAAAGGAGTGGGATCTGGCTGAAGCGGCATTACTAAAAGCGATAAAGCTAGACGTGGATTTCACAAGCGCCTACGAGCTTTTGGTCGGGATCTACGTGGAGAACGGAAAATTGGTTGAGGCTGTCAGCCAGCTGGAGGCCTTTCTCGAAAGGAAACCGGAGGATATTCGCGCACTCCTTACTTCGGCACTTATCTACGAGCGGATGAATCAATATGCGGAGGCGCGCGACAGCTATGAGAAGGTTATCGCAGCGACACCGAGCTCGGCTGTCGCCTGGAACAATTTGGCCTGGCTTTACGTGGAGCACCTGAACGATTTGAGCAAGGCCTATGAAACTGCGATGAAGGCGCGGGTATTGCGTCCGGATGACGGAGCGATTGCCGACACGCTGGGATGGACTCATTATAGGCGAGGCGATTATCAATCAGCGTTGACTCTTTTGCAGGAAAGCGCCGGGAAGCTGCCGGATCAGCCTGAGATCCAGTTTCACCTTGGAATGGCTAGTTATATGATGGGGCTGGAAGAGATGGCGCGTGCGGCACTCCATCGCGCCGTCGGGTCGACTCTCGAATTTCCGGGCAAAGAGGAGGCTCGTCGCCGGCTGGCGATGCTGGAAAAAACGGCAGTTGGTTCTGTGGAGCTTTCTTCCTCAGATGTCGAGAAGTTGCTGTCGGATCATCCGGATGATCCTCTAGCGAGCATGCGTCTTGGAGAGGCCTATGAACGCGAATACGCGTTTGTAAAGGCTGCGGAAGCTTACGAGCATTTACTCGACTTGAATCCGAAACTGGTGGAACCGACAAAAAGATTGGCGCACCTTTATGCTGGTCCGTTGGAGAACTTGGGGAAAGCCTATGAGTTTGCGAAGCAAGCGCGGAACCTCGCACCTGCCGATCCTCAAGTATCGGCAATCCTTGGCCGGATCGCCTACCGGAACAACAGCTTCGATTGGGCTTACAGCTTGCTTCTGGAAAGCAAACGCCAATTGGCTGAAAATCCCGAAATCCTTCATGACTTCGCCTGGGCTGCCTATAGTCTTGGCAGGGTAGGTGAAGCTCAGGACGCCATGCAACGGGTTGTGAAATTTTCACCGGATTCCCTCCAGGCGAAGGATGCAGAATCCTTCCTAAGAATGACGGCGATGGTTCGGAATGAGGTGGATTTGGCAGCCGCCGGGCCGGAAATCGAAAAACTCTGCGTGGCAGAACCTGATTACGTTCCGGCATTGATGGCTCGCGCTCGCCTCAAGGAGCAGCAAGACGACCGCGAGGCAGCGGTCGCGAATTACCAAACTGTTTTGGAGCGGTATCCCGATTTTGCGCCGGCCAAAAAGTATCTTGCGGCATTGTATTTGGATGACCCGGCGAACGAAACCAAGGCATACGAACTGGCGGTCAAAGCTCGGGAATCCCTCCCGGATGACCCCGAGCTGGCCGAGATCCTAGGTCGGCTCAGTTATCAAAAAAAGGATTTCGCGTATTCGCTGCAGTTGCTGGAGGAAAGCGCGAGGGAATAAGCCGTTGGATGCGGAAGGTCTCTATTATCTCGGAATGGCCCAGTTCCAGTTGAATCAAAAAGCGGAAGCGCGAGCTGCGCTCGAGAAGTCACTCGCCGCTGGGCTCGATAAACCGCTTGCTGCGGACGCTGAACGCGTGATTGCGGAGATTCACTGGCAATGACCGTTATGGTCGCGCGCGAACCGTGATGCAGTGTGGAAAGTTGAGTCCCCACTCGTGAACGGGTTACGTTGTCGGAAAACCTTACAGAATTCGACTAAGCTCAGCCCGGCACAAAAGATCACCAACGAGTAAACGTTGGTGATCTTGGAATTCAGCTAATTGCAAGAAAAGTATTAATATCTGGGTTCGAAGTCTCCCCCTTTGCCAGTGGAAACTGCCACTACAGAACAGTACTTGCGCAGCTGAGAAGAAGGAGGCGATGAGGAGGCGATGGCGAATGTCGGAAAACCTTACAGTTACCGCATTCTGCGAACGAGAGATCTTACTTCACACGTAGACTTCACTTTTTTCAATATCCTAATGTGTAGGGAATTACGTATAATTGTCAGGCTAGTGTTCGCAATGTGTTGGCATTGGCATCAGTTGTGCTACAAAACGTGCAGTGAGGTGAGATAAAAATGAATCGGAGACAATAAATTGTGAAAAATAAAAACTTCAGTTGGGTTTTCGGAGTGATCTGCGTATTGGGTGTGGTGATGGTAACAGTATCTGCTAGAGCTCTTTCCATTGCTCCCGATTCAAGTTTTTTGATAAACTCAAGTTATTCGGGTTCGAATGATGCTCTGATGTATGGCTTTACCCGCAGCACCGAGATGGGAGATTATGCACCGGCCTACGCCCGCTCACTCAGCACTTCTAGTGCTCAAATGAAGTGGGTTGGTGGCCAGGTGATGGGTCCGCAAAAATTGCGCGCTTTGGTAAAAACCGAGCAAGGAACGGAGAACGAACTCGACATATCGTGGTGGGATCGGAAATCCGCGCTTACTTTTGCCTTTCAACGCATCAAGAGCGTGGAAATTTATGGCGATGGTAATAGCGTGCCGGACGGCGGAATGACTATCACGTTGTTGGGACTTGGCTTGGTGGGATGCGGTGTTGCGCTGCGTTTAACGAGGAATCGTCACACAGCTGGCTGATAGCCAAACGTTACAATTTAAGAGCAAGCGTGAATTGGCCGGTTGATTTTTTAACCGGCCATTTTGCTTTTCTGCAGGTATGAGTTCTCGCGATCTCTCGACAAGCGTAAGCATGACGCGGTGCACCACTCAGAGATAGTGCTCGAATCACGTACCGGGGCTCTGCCTTGCGATGGAATGGCATACGCACAACCGTCGACCGAATTTGATTACGAATCCAATTCATGCATAGTTCGTGCATGGCGACAAAAACAATTACCCTCGAACTTGATGCCTATGAGAAGCTACGCGCCGCCAAAAGACCCGGGGAATCGTTCTCCGCAGTCGTCCGGCGCGCAGCTTTTGCCGACGCAACCCTAATAGGCGAAGACCTCCGTGACTACCTTCGCGCCGGAGGCAGCGGCGTAAAAGGGGATTACCTGGATGCCGTAGAGGAAGCGGCAAAACACGACCCCCCGCCCGACAATCCATGGGCATGATCCTCGACACGAGCTTCGTCATCACCGCTGAGCGCGAAGCCCGGCGAGGTATTTCCGGGCGAGCTGACGCTTTCCTCGCACGGTATCTGACCGAGCGGCTTTTCATCACCTTCACGGTCGCCGGCGAACTTGCCTGCGGCCAATCCGCCAGCGCCCGTCGTGATTGGGAGCGCCTCTGTCGACCCTATCCGATTTTGCCTTGGACAAAGGAAATCGCATGGCACTACGGTGAAATCTACCGGACCCTTTCCGCCAGCGGCCAGCTCATCGGTGCTAATGACATGTGGATCGCCGCCACCGCCCTTACCCATGATTACGCCATTGTGACAAGCAATCAGGCGGAATTCAGCCGGGTGCCGACGCTAGTGGTG
>CAWDWA010000039.1:0-19102 GCA_963805815.1 uncultured Verrucomicrobiae bacterium | reverse complement strand
CTTCTGTTGACAGGGTGCTGACTTCTCTCTGCTAATCTCTGACCTCGCGCTTCCGGCGCAGGAACCCAAAAGGGAAAATTGTGCCGACGCCTTTTGGTTGGGGCTCGAAAGGGTCGGTGTCGAAGGTGGAAGCGTCATATTGGACATTCAGGTCGTGGAGCCAGTCCGAGCCGGTTCATCATGAAGGCGGAGCGAAATCCGGCGGCATTCCAGTCCTTCAAGTAGCGATTAATTCGCTTCGCCTTGCGGCGAAATTCTCCCCGAGAGGAGTAGAGTTTTCCATCGTGATGCAGATCGTGCACACCAACTTCGAAATCCGTTGTCCGATCAGCCAGGAGCGGAGAGCAGGAGGCACGGTGTAAGGGCCTTCGGGGATGAAGTTGAATGAGGAGCGGAAGCCGAGACTCATCTCCAATTCTGCGAGCGGCTTCACTCGATCGAGGCCGCGCTGGCTTTCCACGTCATGAGTCAACACGAAGGCAAATTGCTTGCCATCCGGCCATCCCGGCCATCCTTCGGGCGGGACGTTCGGAGCCGGGCAGGATCGGCCAAACATCCCGGACGTGATTCCGTTTCCGGCGCGCAAACCAGCGACGCACTCCCCTTCGCAACGATTGCGGGATGTAGGGTCTTAGGGCGAAGTAAAGGCGATTGCGGAGCACGGTCAAAAAAGCTGAAAGCGGAAAGTGGAAAGCTGAAACTAAGCGGGAGGCTGAGAACCGAAAACTGAAAGCGGAAAAGCTGAAAGGGGGGTCGGAACTCAGAGGTCAGAGGACGGGAGACGAACGCTCACCCAAGGTCGATCTGCCTCGGAAAGGCGGGGCAGAGGGCGGACTGCGGCAAGGCTTCCCCGCTGGCGGCGACGAGAAATGTCATGGCGCCAGCTTCGGTGCAGGTCCAGAACTCCCGGCAGCCAAGGGCGGCGCAGAATTCACGTTTGTGAGCGATCTCTTCTCCAGTGTTGGTCAAGGAGAGGACTTCGACGCAGATTTCCGGGGCAATGGCGAGGGCAGTCTCACCGGGGTTATACTGCTCGCGGCCTTTTGCAATCCAAGCCACATCCGGAACGCGCACTTCGCCGCTCTTGTCAGACTCGATGGGACATTCGGTAATTACGCGGCCCTCGGGCATCAGGGTTCGGAGGAGGTGGCCAATCTCATTCTGAAATTCACCATGGCGCGGCCGGGCGGGGCTCATTTCGAGGGTGCCTCGCGGAGTAAGTTCGACCTTGAATGGAAGGTCGCGCAGGGCTGGATTGGCACAGATCTTACTCCAAGTAAGGATCGCAGGCATGAATGAAACTAAGACGGAAAACTGAAAGTGGAAAGCGGAAGGCTGAATGTTGAAACTAAGCGGAGAGCCGAAAACTGAAAGCGGAAACCTTACTCAGTATTGGCAGTTCAATTTACCTTTAACCTTTCACCTTTCAGCTTTCGGAGTCTTAATCTTTCCCCGTCTGGCGGATCATTGTGGTCATGATCGCGATCAGCTCACAGGACTCTTGTTCCATCGATTGCGTCTGCTCTGTGTCAGTGCCACATGCTTCGCGCAAGAGTTCCAGCCTTAGTAAAGATTCGTCTGCTTCCTGCAATGCAATCTCCAACTTGGAACTGAATTCCCCACCGCTCCGAGCACGCGACGCCTCGCGGACATTAGCTGCTATCGAACTACCAGACCGGAGGAGTTGATGTCCCAGAACTTCCACTTCGCGCCGATTCCGAGGAAGGTTGACGCAAACGCGAACAATCTCAGATGCATACCGTTTCGTTCTATCACGGAGCTCATCAGAAATGCGGCTCACGGAAATAGCTGAAATGCAGAAGCCACGAACCGTTGAAGTGTGACTCTCGTATTTCGTCTTCTCAGCTTTTCAGTATTTCAGCTTATCAATGACTCCCGCGTTTTATTCAAAATGGCAGATACATCGGCCCTCGCGTTGGCTAGCTCCGTGTAGGTGCGTTTGACCAGGTCCCGATTGCTCTTTTCCGCTTCGACAACCAGCAGCAGTTTGTCCAAGCCGCCAGACAACGCCAGGGTGATACTCCTTCGACTGGCGGGCGGCAGGTCAAAAATAATGTAATCGAATTGACTCGCTTGGAACGACGGGATCATGTCGTAAAACTGCTTCGGGCGATCGTTCAGAGACACTCCAGACGCCAGGTATAGATTCTCCGAAGCCGGTTGCATGTTGCCGTTTGCCTCCAGAGCTTCCAACAATCCAAATTCAGGTTTTCCATTGCTAAACGAGTTCACATCGGACCGACTCGAATTCAAGTCGACCAAAAGGACCTTTCCATCGCCTGTTTTGGATAGCGAAGTCGCAAGACTGGCCGCCAGCGTGCTGGCCCCTTCTCCGCCGGCCACCCCCGTAATACCTACCAGCTTCGGTTTGTGAGTTAATTTCTTGAGTTGAAACCAGAGGATCAACCGATCACGGATCGAATCCGCAAAAGGACGGATGAAATGGGACCCATCCCACGGCACTACTTCCGCACTGGCAACACCTCTTTCCTGACTTCCGGAATCATTCCGATTATTGAGGCGAAGCTGTGTGCGATGCGAAATCAGCGGAATTGACAGAAAAAGCGGCATCTGCATTTTGGTCTCCAGTTCGACGGATCGCCTAACCCGCCGGTCCAGAACCAATTCGATGAGGAAGGCGAGTCCAAGTCCCAACGCAAGCCCTCCGCCCGCAAGAGCGAGAACTGGTTTCTTTTTCTTCCCTAAAATACGGAGCGGTGGCGATGGTTTTTGAACCATGCTGATGTTGGGAATCTTCGAAGGGTCCAGCGCCTCATCGATCCCGGCCTTCTCGAGGCTCGATTCAAAATATCTCAACTTCTCCTGTTCCGATGCCTTTCGCTGTTCCAGCCGCTCGATCTTTGTTCCCACCTCGGCAATGCGGTCGGCGCGCTTCTCGCAGTTCACTGAGCTGCGCTCTAAGCGTTTCCACTTTGGCGATAAGGGCCGCCAGCTGCGCTTGTTCATTTACAATAAAGCGTTGCGCATCCTGCCCCCCTTTCGGCACTGCTACGAGGAGCCCCGGGAACCGCTCCTCCAGTTCCCTTCGCTGGCGGTCAATTCGTGCGATCTGATTGCGAGTCGACACTACCAGCGGATTGCTCTCCGCATATCTGCCAAGCAACTCGAGTTCCTTGCTCTGCAGCTGGGCAAGCCATTCCATCACGGTTTGGTAACGCTGAATCGCACCACTATCGATCCGTTCGGATAATGCCTCGGAATTTTCTTTCGCCAACCTTGGCTTATCGTCTGATGTCAATAGTTTGTCAAACGCGCCCACGCGCGCCTTCTGCTCAGCGAGTGCCGCCTCTGCGTCCAACAACTCATCATTACATTTTGCCAATGAAGTGTTGATGTTGACGGTGCTGTCGGCGAGAGAGAGAATTCCAGCATCTTTCTTCAGTTTTTTCAACTCGTCTTCGGTCTGGAGCAGACGCCCACGCATTTGATCCGTCCGCTTACTAACGAAGTCAAATGCACCCATCGATCGGTGCACCTGGAGATGCTTCTCGAAATAGCGTTCAAGCAACTTTTGTAGCACGGCATTCGCCAGCTTCGGATCGCTGTTCCGGTAGGAGACATAAATGACGTTGCTGGCCGTACCGGGAGTGGCTGTGAGCCCCTTTATCACGCCTTGAATAACGGCCGTCCTACTTGCAGCTTCTGCGGATTCCGGAAGTTCGTCAACGAACCGTTCGATTCCCAGCGCATCCACTACTTCACCCGCCAAATCCCAGCTCGTGAGTATCTCGATCTCCGCGTTGATGATGTTGTCGCTACTTCGCTGATCGAGCGAGTCGATCGCGCTCCTTTCCACAACATAACGAACAAGCATTTTCGCCTCGGACTCGTAAACAGGCGGGGTGAGGAAATAGTATGCCGCGGCTGCGCCTAACCCGATGAGAGCGGACACGATGATCTTCCATTTGTGGCGAAACAGGATGTAGAGAACGTCCTGCACGCTGAGGCTGACAGGCGGCGATTGTTCGTTCCTTTGAGATGGGATGTCCTGAACGTTCGGGCTGAAAGGCGATAGTTGTTCGTTCATGAAAAGCTAAAATGCTGAAATATCGAAATGCTGAAACAAAAGCTTTTGATAGAAGCCTTGCCCTATTTCGCGGTCTCAGCTTCTCGTCATTTCAGTTTTTTTTCGTCAATCTAGGAGGCTGTCGGACTTTACCCGAGTTGCACTCCAGTAATTACAGTAAAAATTGATAAGTTTATTTAATATACTGAAAACGGCTTAAATTTTATAACGGTTGTATTTAAAACAAATACAAAGTTTTCTGAATTGAAGAATTCCAAAGGTAGAGTCGAGAAGTGGCGCGGTGGAGTTTAGGCGAAGCCGTAACTGAGTCCGGCCCTTTCGGTTGCCGGTGCCTGAGTAACTTGCCTTGCTCTCCGTTTCCATTCCCCGCTCATCAAACCGGACGTGCGGTTTTCCCGCATCCGGCTTTCGGACAAGGTATTTCATGCTTTCGCCCACGGGAAGCTGCGCGTGCTGCGTTCAAGCCGGTAGAGTCCCAGCTTGTCATGCAGGTGTGTCGCCGGATAGCGCACGGGGTAAACTCCCCGGCTCCGGTGTTTGCCGTTCAGCCACTGTCGAACCCGGTGCCGGGCGTGGTTGTCCACCACCCGGTAGGCTCTGCTCACTGCCCCGAGGCTGAAGTAGTTCCCCCAGCCCCGTAGCTTCCGGTTGATCTGCCCAACGATTTCGTCTGTCGGCTTGCGATACGAGTTTCGCCCCGTCATCGCGCTGATTTCCACGCAGAGGCTTCGTACCCGCCTGATGGACGGCCGCGTGCCAATGAAGCACCGTCCCGTCCGCGAGTAACACCGCCCAATCGTATAGCCGAGAAAGTCGAAGGACTCCTCCGGCACGCGGGCGATGCGCGTTTTCTTCTCGTTCACCGTCAGCTTGAGCACCTTCATGATCTTCCCCATCTGCTCCTTTGCCTGCGCCGCGTTGCCACGACACAGGATCACGAAGTCGTCCGCATAGACCACCACGCGCGCTTTGAGACGCTCTTGATGGCCACCCTGTTTCCAACCCAGCACGAAGCGCCTCATGTAGAGATTGCTTAACAACGGCGAATCGGTGCCCCCTGCGGGGTGCCCCGTCCGCTGTCTTTGGCGAGGCTCGTGCGGCGTTTGCCACCTCGGCCATCGTCTTCTTCCACCGGCATCTCCAGCCAGGCTTTTATCAGGGCCAGCACTGCTCCATTGCTGATCCGGCGCGCCACGCTTTTCATCAGTTCGTGATGCGGTATCGAATCGAAGTAGCCGCTCAGATCGCAATCGACCACTTCGCGGTAGCCCCGATTCAACAGTCCGTGAATTTCACGCACTGCGTCATGCGCACTGCGCCCAGGCCGATACCCATACTGCTCCCCGGCCAGATCAGCCTCGTAGATCGGTTCGAGCACGATGACCGCAGCCATCTGCACCACCCGATCCCGGATCGTCGGTATCCCCAGCGGCCGCTCTTTCCCATCGGGCTTGGGTATCCATACCAGTTCCACCGCTTGCGCTCTGTAGGTCTTCTTCCGGACTTCCTCCCCCAGTTCTTCCAGCCACCGTTCCACACCTTCCGCTTCGATCTGCTCGAATCTCTGTCCGTCCACGCCGGAAGCACCACCGTTTACCCGGCAGCGCCTCCATGCATGGAACATCACGTCTTTCCGATGGATCTTGTCGTAAAGACTGTAGAACCGATAGGCCGGTTCTCCCTTCGCTTTGGCATGCAATGCCGCCTGAAGCTTCCAGACACTCTCCGGAGTTGTTAGGCTCACGCCAATCTCCCAGCCTTCGCTTCTTCCTGCATTGCCCTTGAACCAAGGCCCCTTCCCTCCACCGACATTGCTCGGCTTCTTCGGTAATACGGGCCTCTCCGCCATCCCATCCGGCCCGGCTCCTTCCTCGCGGAACGCCAGTTGGCTCGGCAGAAGCCGATCCACCCAATGGGACTTCCCGTGTTGCCACAGGTCTCCTTCTGCGAACATGCCGTCACCACTGCCCCGGCGAACTCGTGCGGTGCCTGTTTCGCTCTCTTCCCGCACGATGGCAGCCTTCCCCTTGTCGGAGCTGGGTCGACGTTCGCATCACATGGTTTCGGGACTTGCTCGGTGTTCATTCGCATTACGGCCTGCTCGCTCGCTGACTCCCTTTTCAGGAGCCTTTTACATCGGGGGCTTCGGACGCTTCGTTACCTCTACGCCCGCCCCGACTGCTACCGGCTGGAGCGAAAGTTGCCGGGCCCGCCATGCGGTTCAGTGCCAGTGGCAGCCGCCGGAAGATGGCGGTGTGAAGGCCGGAGGAATTATCGCGGCAGGGCATCCAATTGCCGGCACACATATCGAACTTGAAGTATTGGATCATCTCCTCCTCTGTGCCCCAACCCAGTTTGAATCGTCGCAAACCATGGTTTCCGAGCGATGTTCTTCCAAAGTGCAGGGGAGGTAAGGGTCAGGAGTTGGAAGTTCGGAGTTGGGAGATTGGAGAGAACTCAGGAATCCCGCCTTCCAACTTCCAGCTGCCATCTTCAATCTTCCAAGCAGTCCTTTCATTTCCGCTTTCGGCTTTCCGCTTTCAGATTTTCTGTGCCACCGCGCCAGCCGAGACCGCTTCCTTCACTGTCTCAGCGACTATCTCCACCTGCGCGGGCGTCAATTCGGGAAACATTGGCAACGAGAGGAATTCATTCGCGCATTGTTCCGAGACCGGAAAGTCGCCCATCTCATGTCCGAGGTTCCGGTAGCACTCCTGAAGATGCACCGGAATTGGATAATGGATGCCACAGCCAATCCCTCGTGCCTCCAGAAAACGCAACACATCATCGCGCTCCCGAACCCGGATGGCATAAACGTGAAATACATGCTGCGCGTAATCGGCCACGGATGGCGTGACCACTTCCTCAAAGCCATCGAATAGGCGGTCGTAATGTGCGGCACGGGAACGACGAAGCTCATTCGCCTGATCCAGGTGACGCAGTTTGATACGGAGCACGGCCGCCTGAATTCCGTCCATCCTGCAGTTCCAACCGACCATGGCATGATGGTATTTACGGGTCTGACCATGATCGCGGAGAACACGGATTTTCTCATTCAGCGCTTCGTTATTAGTTACTACAGCGCCAGCTTCTCCGAATGCTCCGAGGTTCTTCCCAGGATAAAAACTGAAACAACCCACGTCACCGAGAGAACCCGCTTTTCGGCCCTTATATGCAGCTCCGTGCGCCTGACATGCATCTTCGATCACATACAACCCGTGTTCCCGCGCCACCTCCAGAATCGGGTCCATGTCCGCCGGCTGACCGAACAGGTGAACAGGAATGATCGCCTTCGTCTTCGGGGTGATCGCCGCACGGAGGGCGGCCGGGGCCATAGTGTAAGTGCGCTCGTCCACATCGACGAACACGGGCCGGGCGCCGGAATATGTGATTGCCTCGGCGGTCGCCATGAACGTCATCGGCACTGTGATAACTTCATCGCCGGGTCCAATATCCATCGCGAGAAGAGCCAGCCAGAGCGCCTCGGTACCGCTCCCAAGACCAATGGCGTAGCGGCACTCGCAATAATCTGCAAAATCCTCTTCGAAGCGTGTCACGAACGGGCCGCCAGCGAAGGCATTGCTATCGATAACGTCTTGAATGACTGCGTTGATCTCCTCGCGCAGAGGAGCGTGGTGGGCATTGAGATCGAGAAAGGGAACGTTCACGGAAAAAGCAGAAAGCTGAAAGTGGAAAACTGAATTCAACCGCGAAGCGGAACGGCTGACAGTTGAAAGGTGAAAATCAACTCCGGGAACCGGTGCGGCGGATAATTGTGGTCATGATGGCGATGAGTTCTGAGGACTCTTGTTCCAACGGTTGGATAAGTGCCGATGGAATTCCGCCTTCTTCGCGGAGGAGCTCGAGCCAAAGAGAACTCTCGTCCACTTCCTGAAGTGCGCCTCCCAGCTTCGAGACGAACTCACCCTCAGACCTTGCTCGGCATCCTTCGCGCACCTGTGCGGCGACCGAGGTTCCGGAGCGAAGGAGCTGCCTTCCCAAGACACGGATCTCTTCTCTGTCTCTCGGAAGGCGAACGTAAAGTCGTATGATTTGCGCTGCATATCGTTTAGCGCGGTCGCGAAATTCATCCGGCAAACGACCCCTCATTTCAGGAAAGCTGAAAGCTTCGCGATTCAATCATTTCTGCTTTCAACTTTCTGCTTTCCGCTTTTCTTCAAGATGCTCGCCGGATTCCCAGCAACGGTGCTGTGTGCCGGCACGTCCTTTGTCACGACACTTCCAGCGCCGACAATCGCGCCTTCACCAATGGTGATGCCTCCCAAGAGGGTGGCGCCGGAACCAATGGACGCCCCACGCCTTACTACTGTGGCCTGGCATGTCCAGTCCGATTCAGTCTGAAGCTGTCCGTCCGAACTCGTAGCGCGCGGATACCGGTCATTGATGAAAGTGACGCTGTGGCCGACGAAAACCCCGGATTCGATTGTAACGCCCTCACAGATGAACGTGTGGCTCTGGATCTTGCAGCGCTCGCCGATCTTCGCACCCTTCTGAATCTCCACGAATGTTCCGATACGGGTTTCATCTCCGATCTCGCAGCCATACAGATTCACAAAGCCGACGATACGAACGTTTCGCCCCAGCTTCACATCCGGCGCAATACGAGCGAAATCAGACAGGCAGTCATTCATACATGAGCCAGTTCTGAAGCTCGCTCGCCCGTGGAGACCGCTTCTCGGAAACGCTGTTCCCGCGTTTCCGAGAATGTGATGGGCGCACCTTTTGCCTTGAGCGAAGCCGAAGCTGCTTCGAGGATTCTGACCAGTTGCAATCCCTGCCGGCCACACGTCAAAGGCTGCGTGCCATGCTCGATACAGTCCAGGAAGTGCTGACACTCCGTTCTCAAGGGTTCCTCTTGCTTGAGGTGCGGGATGTAACTGTCCCCGTAATGATACGAGTAGTGGAACTCCGCGAAGGTGTCGTAGTGTGGAGGGCGCTCCACCCGAACGTCATAGATGCGAAGTTTTTCGATCGGCTGCAGGTCGTCATAAACAATCATTCGCCGCGTACCCACGATTGTCATGTCGCGGACTTTTCGCGGCTCCATCCAGCTGCTCTGAATCGTTGCAAATCGATTATGCCGAAACGTAAGCGATAAATTCGTTACATCTTCTATTCCGGGCGTTACGTGCGCATTTCCCTGACAGTTTACCATCTGCGGCGTTTCCCCGAGGATACGCAAGATTATCGAAATATCGTGAGGGGCGAGGTCCCAGGCGACATTGATGTCCTTCTGGTATAAACCAAGGTTGAGGCGGCGCGAACTGATATACCGAATCTCGCCAATGTCTCCGGACTCGACAATTTCTACGATTCGTCGAACCGGAGTCGAGTAGAGAAACGTGTGGCCAATCATCAGGACCAGCCCCTTCGCTTCCGCAATCTCAATCAGCTCTTCGCACTCCGCCGATGAGGAGGCCATTGGCTTCTCAATGAAGGTATGTTTCCCGGCAAGAAGGCTGGCTTTGGCCAGCTCGTAATGGAGTTTTACCGGTGTTGCGATGACGATTGCATCCAAACCAACGCCGTTAAGCATGTGTCCGAAATCGGTTACTCCTTCGATATCGGAATAGACATTCCTCAAGTGTTTCAGGCGCGTCTCGCTGGTATCGCACATCGCCTTCAGGTGGCAGTCGGAGAGCCCCTTGAAGTTTCGCACGAGATTGGGACCCCAATATCCACATCCTACAACTCCTACTATGATCGGTCGTTTCATTGCTATCTTTCCTTAGATCTATGTTTTCGCTGCTGATCTGTGCAGCTGCGCTTCGTAGCGAAGCTCGATTGAAAATATTTTGGCTCGAGCCGATTTCACGGACGTAAGCTGGAATCCCGGGATTGCGGCACGTTGAACGAAAGGAGAAACTCCTGTGATTTGCTCGCGAGCGCTTCCCAAGCAACCGGGTCAAATTCTTATGCCTCTCTAGGCTCAGATCCCCTCTCCGGCTTTCCGTTTAACTCATGAATTCCCTCATTTGTTCCAAGAACCGATGCACGCCGAGATTCCATGACCTGTTCATGAAGCGCCGGCAGTGTGCGAACCATAATCTTGAGATCCAATCGGGGCGACATGTGCCTTGCGTAATAAATATCCAGATCAACCATCTCGTTGAAGGTGGTCTTGTTTTTTCCGTTAACCTGCCAGTATCCGGTCAGGCCCGGCGTCGCATTAAACCGCTCCTGCTGGTATCCCTCATAATTGAGAAATTCACAAGGCATGCAGGGTCGAGGGCCGACCAGACTCATCTCTCCACGAATTACATTGAATATCTGTGGCAACTCATCGAGGCCTGAGGCACGCAGAATGCGACCGCCTGGAATAATTCGAGAGTCACCTTCCGCATCGAGTTTAGTCATCGGACAATCGGCCTTCACCAGATGGTCAAAGTGACTCTCGTGTGAGGTGGTCTCAGCATCGACCTTCATACTTCTGAACTTGTAGATCATGAACCGATTCCCGCGGTAGCCCACGCGCTTCTGGAGAAAGAAGACCGGCCCTGGAGAAACAATTTTGACCCAGAGAGCAAGGAACACCATCAACGGCCACCAAAGCGGCAAACTGACCAGAATGACTGTGATGTCGAGGACCCGTTTCCACCGAGGAATTCCCGAAGTCTTTTTCGCCGACGCTCCATTGCCGAAGCTGTATGCCGCACCGTTTACGCTTTCAGTTTTAAGCGGCGCTGGGTTCGGCCCCCAAGAATCCCGCTGCCGGTAATTTTCATCGCCTTCAACTCTTTTCGGGTGAAAAGTTCCCAGATAATCTCGAGAAGTCCTGCCCATCTCTAACTCGTTCTGGTTTGGTGGCTAAAACCGGAGACTTTCATTGTCTTCACCCAAAACTGAAAATTCTTGGGTGGCTCCACAATTGCAGAACGAGCTGCCGCCCTTGGTCATTTACTGCATCTTGCTGTAAAACCATGATCATTCCCATAATCTGTGAGCTCCCGGTCTTCACCGAAAAGTCCCGCAATTGACGGCTCAATCATAAGAACAACAGTCCAAAGCCACAAGTTACCAAGCCCCTGATTATGTTGTGGGACAAATTGAACGTCTGTTACCTAATTTGTCCTACAAGCAAACACCGCAAGATGGAGCCTTATCCTGGCGATTTATTGGCGCTGATTGGCCCCTCGCTTTTTTGAGAAATCTCCGATTAATTGCTTCCATGTCGAACGGGAGCATCTCGCCGTCGGACGCATCTCTGTAAACGGTCGACTCGCCCACCGTTCGCACCGAGTAGCTTTCCTGGCATTCCGGTGGGTGATTGAAGAGCATGGCGCACAGCCCAACACGCCAGTGCTCGCCCGGTTGTGCAACAAGCGTGAGGGTTCTACCCCTTCTTTGCGTTTCCTCATTTGAGGTTTCCCGCCGCGTCGCCCCTGTGTCAAAGTCCTTGGAATGCGAATCTCGAAGAAGGCGGAATACGGGCTGCGAGCACTTGTTGCCATGGCACGGGGTCGAAAGTGGATTCAAATTCAAGAACTGTCGCGAAGCGAGAACATTCCCGTAAAATTTCTCGAGCAAATCATGTTGATCTTGAAACAGGGGGGGCTGCTCACCAGCAAACGCGGGGTTGGCGGCGGCTACTCACTCCGCCTTAAGCCTTCGGAAATCTCCATTGGTGATGTCGTTTTGATCATTGATGGCCCATTTGCGCCTATTCCATGCGCCGCAGAGCGTCCCCTTGAGCAATGCACCTGCCCGGACCCCGCAACATGTCCGATTCGACTCACCATGATTGAAGTTCGCAAGGATCTTGAGCATTCGCTCGGAAGCCGAACAATTGAGGACGTCGTCCGAATAGTTCCCGATGCGGACCACCTCGCATTCGAGATCTGAGCGCAACGTCATCGCGACGACTCGGCATGCTTCCTCGCTCGCTGCAGATCCGTGGCGACTCCAGTTTTCGATCTGAGAACATGAAGGCTTTGATGGAATTCACGAATGTGCTCTGCATAATCACTACGCTGCGTTCCCCGCTCCCATGACGATATTCCTGATTTTTCTTCTCCTTGCAGTCGTGTTTTACCTGTTCCTATCGGAGATCGTGCCGCCCGATCTCGTGGCGCTCGGCACGCTGGTCGCCGTAGCATTCTTCGGGTGGATCTCGCCGAAACAGGCGTTTGAGTCTTTTGCGAACGAAGCCCCGATCACAGTGGCTGCAATGTTCATTCTGAGCGCAGGGCTCCAGCGCTCCGGCTCGATTGAGGATGTGGGACGCTGGATCCGCAGAATTTCCGTCGTCACGGAAGTGAAACTACTTGTCGTGCTAATGGTCGGTGTCGCGGTCAGCTCCGCATTTGTGAACAATACGCCTGTCGTCGTCGCTCTCATGCCGCTGGTCCTGGGCGTTGCCCGACATTACGATCTCAAGGCCAGCAAGCTGCTTATTCCACTCTCCTATGCCGCCATCATGGGAGGGACCTGCTCACTCATCGGCACGTCGACCAACCTCGTGGTGAGCTCGATCGCCCGATCTCGATATGATATCTCCATCGGCATCTTCGAGATCTCAGGCCTCGGCATCATTGTAACGATTACCGGCATTCTCTACATGCTGTTGATCGGACGGCATCTGCTGCCTGGCCGCGATTCGCTGGCGAGTCTTGTGAATGCCACCTCCACTCGCGAGTACGTCACGCAACTGCTACTCACAGAGCGCTCGCCACTGGCCGGGAAGCGGATCGACCAAACAGATCTCAGAAAGATCGCTAACGTACGGATCCAGCAGATCATGCGGGACGACGATTTTCTGCCGACACCCTTCACAAACGTCGTTCTACAGGTAAATGATCGTATCGTGCTAGGGGCACCACGTTCGGCATTGGTCGAACTGCAATCGGTGCCGGGTGTTTCTCTGGCCGCCGAAAAAGAACTCGGCCTCCAGCGAGTGCGTGTGGAAGAAACCGTCGTCGTCGAGGCCGTTGTGACTAATAATTCTCGATTCGCCGGCCGCACACTCCGTGAATCCCGGTTGCGGGAAAACTTCAACGCGCTCGTCCTCGCGCTTCACCGCCACAACGAAAACATCACTCGAGATCTTGGCCAGATCCGGTTGAAATTCGGAGACACGCTACTGCTGCGAATCGCAGAAGAAGGACTGGCCCGGCTCCGCGGCAACAACGAACTCCTCGTTCTGTCCGACACCTCGGTTGCGCATGCCCGACGCGATAAACAGCCTATCGTTTTGGCGGTCTTGCTCGGTGTAATCGTTCTTGCCGCGCTGAATGTTTATCCGATCTCACTGCTCGCGCTTGCGGGCGTCGTGATCCTCGTCGGAACGCGTTGTCTGCGAATGAGCGAAGTTTACGATGCCATCGACTGGCGAATCGTCTCGATGATCGTCGGAATGATCGCTCTTGGGACTGCGATGGAAGAGACGGGCGCCGCCGCTTTCCTCGTCGAAAAAATGGTCGCCCTCGTCCATGACGCGCGTCCCATCGTCATCCTCGGCGCATTCTATCTGATATCGACAATCTTCACAGAACTCATCTCGAATAACGCCGTGGCGATTCTAATGACACCGATCGCCTACCAGACCGCGACGGCCCTCGACCTCAGGCCTCTCCCGTTCCTTATTGCCATTATGTTCGCTGCTTCTGCGAGTTTCGCGACTCCCATTGGCTACCAGACCAATACATTCATTTATGGCGCCGGTGGCTATCGCTTTCGCGACTTCATCAAAGTAGGATTACCCTTGAACCTTTTGCTACTCTTCGTCGTCACGTTGATCATTCCGTTGATCTGGCCACTGAAATAATCAGTGGCTATTGTCTTTTAGAGCCTGTGAAAAAAGTGGGGAGGGTCGCGCGGGAGTGCATTGGGCTGACTAGCAAGGCGGACGCGAGGGCGCATCCCCGCTGCGGGCTGTAACCGAGTGGCCAACGCGGCTAGACGGCCCAATGCGCTCTTGCCCTTCGGGTTGCGTCGCTTTTGGCTTGGGCCCGCGTTGCTCGCTTGGCCGGTATCGCCGGGATATCGGCGCCGCGCTCCCGCCTTGGCCCACACCAAAATCGAACGCAACGCGACCTCTCCCCATTTATTTCACAGGCTCTTCAGCGTGCAATAGCCGCCCGCATCGCCGCAAATCGACTGCCTGCACTTTCAAAATTAACAGGTGTATTTAAGATGGATTCCAGATCAGTCACTTCCAGAAGTTCTTTTTTAAATTCTTTAATAAAAGCACTCGGGTGACATGGCGATGCGCTCCCAAACTTCCTCCTCGTCCGGCACCACGTCAGCGTGAGTTGGCGCATGGCGCGCGTCACTCCCACGTAAAGCAAACGCCGCTCTTCATCGATGGTGCCTTCTGCCTTGGATCGGTCGTGCGGAATCAGCCCTTCCTCGAGCCCGATGAGATACACATGCGGGAACTCCAACCCCTTCGCAGCATGGAGTGTAATCAGCGTGATCCCGCTACCCTTGTCCTTCTCGTCTTTTTGCCGGTCCTGATCCAAACAAACTTCGTCCAGAAACCCCTGCAGTCCTTTCCCGGGTTCCCTGCTCTGGAAGCGTTCGAGATCGTCAAGCAAATCGTTGATGCTCGTCTCTCGATTCATCGCCTCCTCTCCGCTCTTACAGGAGCGTTTGAGATCGGAGATGTAATCGATTTCTTCGAGCAAAGCACGAAGCAGATCCGCATAGTGCCCTCCCGGCGTATCAACCCGCGTCCGGTAACCGCCGAGCAGATCCAGAAATCCCTCGATCGCCCTGGATGTCCGTTTTGACACGCTTGAACGGAACTCTGGATCTTCGAGCGTCTCATGGAGACTACGGACCTCCTGAATGCTGCGCTCGAGAGCACGCTCGGTCGTCACAGCACTAATCCCCCGCGCAGGCGTGTTAATAATCCGCAGGAGACTCACGTCATCTGCGGAGTTCAAGAGACAGTTCGCATAGGCGAGTAGATCCTTCACCTCCCGCCGATCAAAAAAGCTCTTCCCGCCAACCAGGCGATAAGGGATCTGGTTCCGTCGAAGGTTCTCTTCGAGCAGACGTGACTGTGCATTCATCCGGTAAAGGACCGCGAAATCCTCCCATCGAAGTCCCTGCTCTTCCTTAACCCGCTGCAGATCATCTACGACGAACTGCGCCTCCTGACGATCGTCGGGCATCTGAATGATCCGGACCTTCTCCCCCTCGCCATGCGCGCTCCACAGACTCTTCGAACGCCGACGCGGATTATTCCGGATGAGACTGTTCGCGGTTTCGAGAATCATGTTCGTGCTGCGATAGTTCTGCTCGAGCTTCACCACTGCGGGATTCGAAAAATGCGCCTCGAACTCGAGGATGTTTGAGACTTCAGCACCACGCCATCCGTAGATGCTCTGATCATCATCCCCGACCACGCAAATATTTGCCGGCATCGATGGTGACTTCTTCGCCAGCAGACTGATGATTTCGAGCTGGAGACGATTCGTGTCCTGAAACTCGTCCACCATCAAAAATTGGTAGTGCCGCTGCCACTGTTCACGCACATCGGAATTTGAATTCAGTAATTTTACCGCAAGAAGTAATAAATCATCGAAGTCCACAGCATTCAGCAACTTGAGATCTTGCTGATATTTCGCAAAAACCGCTGTGATCAAGGTATCCTCGCCCTCAGGCGCGTTGCAGGCGTTGCTCTTTGCTTTGCTGATAAGATTCTTCGCCAGGTGCGGATCAAGCTTTTCGTCCCGTGCCGCCATGCGCGTGATGATCTTTCTGATCAAACCAAGTTGATCGGAATCGTCGTAGATCGTGAAGTTGCGCTTATAGCCCAGATGTTCGATTCCCGCCCTCAAGATTCGAACGCAGAGAGCGTGGAATGTGGAGAGAGTTACTTTCTTTGCCTGTGCGGAATCGACCATTCCCGCAAGCCGCTCCCGCATTTCGTTCGCCGCCTTGTTCGTGAATGTCACACCGAGAATCGACTCCGGTTTCACTCCCTGTGCGATCAGATACGCGATTCTTGCCGTGATGACTCGCGTTTTTCCCGTCCCGGCTCCGGCCAGGATCAAGAGCGGACCGTGAGTAGTGGTTACTGCATTTTTCTGCTCGTCATTGAGATCAAAAAGTCGAAAGCCAGCCATCGGAGCGATGAAGAAACTCGGAGGTCGGCTCGGCCGCAATAAAAAGTTGCCGGCAATTTTCGGAACACCAGCACCGCGCCGCGTCCCGAAAATAAATTGTCAAAACCGCATCGGTTCCTGCTTGCCTGCCGCCACCGTTCGTATAGATAAGCGGCTTCAGGGTGACCAGGGTACATTCACACACAGCTGAGCCGGATTACATTGAAATCGGCTTCGAACGCATTGGGGACGATCTCCAGTTCGTAGTCGGTTGCTTCCGGGAAGTCCTCGATGATCTGGGGCAAACCAGCATCGCAAAACATCTGCCATGGAGCGGCGCGCCGCCAATTCTGGATGAGCAGCATTTTCCCACAAAGCTCGGACAGGCATATTCGATCACGTTTCAGCTTTTGAACATGATCGAAGAAGGTGCCGCACAGGCGATGCGGGATCTGCGGGAGACCTCTTCCGGACTTACCGCCGAACAGGGGCTTTGGGGCGATTGTCTCAGCAGTCTTCGCGACGAGGGCGTGAGCGAAACGCAGATTGCGGGAATTTTACCGGACGTCTGCGTCGAACCGGTCCTCACCGCACATCCAACCGAGGCAAAACGCCTCTCGGTCCTCGAGCAGCATCGAGCTCTTTACCTGCTCCTCTCGGAGCGTCACAATCGCCCCCTTACGCCGACCCAGCGTGACGCGCATCGCGGCAAAGTGAAAGCCGCTCTCGAGAGACTTTGGCGCACGGGAGAGGTACTCCTCGCCAAACCCCAGGTCGCTGACGAGCGTCGAAACATGATGCATTATCTTCGGGCCGTTTTTCCGGCGGTCTTGCCCACGCAGGACGAGCGCCTGCTCACTGCTTGGAGGCAGACAGGTTTCGATCCTGCACTTCTGGAAAAAGAGGGCGCCCTGCCGCGGATCCGATTCGGCACCTGGGTCGGCGGAGATCGCGATGGACACCCATTCGTGACGCCGGAAGTCACCGCCGAAACGCTGGTAAGCCTGCGAATCGGCTCATTTGTGGTGCTGCATCAAATGCTTTCGGTACTGGCGGAGAAGCTCAGTTTTTCCGGCTTTGTCCAACCGCTCCCCGAAAACCTCACCCGGACGCTGGAGTCCTTGTCCGAAATTTTCGGCGATGGCGCACCACCGCTCGTCGCATCACATGCCCAAGAGCCGTGGCGTCAGCTGGTTTTGATGCTTATCGCCCGTCTGCCGATCGAAATTTCAGCGGACGCCACGCCGAGGCTTCACGAGAAGCCGTATTCTTTCCGCATGCCGGACGAGCTTGCAGAGATTCTGAAGGCGCTTCATGGAGGGCTTTGCGAGGTGGGAGCCACCCGACTCGCCCAGTCCGATGTGCAACCCATTCAGCGCGCGTTGGAAGTATTTGGGTTCCATCTCGCCTGCCTCGATATCCGGCAGAACAGCGAATACCACGACAAAGCACTCTCCCAGCTCATGGTCGCCGCTGGCCTGGACGGCATACACTTCGCAGAATGGTCTGAGGAAGAACGACTCCGTTTTCTTGACAGGGAGCTCCGTTCGCCCCGCCCCTTCCTTAGTTCTGCGGCCTCAGCAGGGAAGGAAGCGACGGCTGTGGTGGAATGTCTGCGTGTGGTGGCGAAGCACATCGATCGCTACGGAGCAAGCGGGATCGGCGCGCTCATTGTCAGCATGACGCGCAAATTATCGGATCTCCTCGTGGTGTACCTGCTTGCCCGCGAGGCGGGATTGACCCTTCACATGCCCGATGGAATGGCATGTCAAGTTCCCGTAGTTCCGCTATTCGAAACACTCGGCGATCTGAAAAATGGACCGGGCATATTGCACGCCTTTCTCAGCCACCCGGTCACCGTCAGCAGCCTCAAGCTTCAGGCTGGTGGCCGGGCAGTTTGCCAGCAAGTGATGCTGGGATACAGCGACAGCAACAAGGACGGCGGCATTCTCGCAAGCCAGTGGGCGCTGGAGAAAGCCCAGGCGGCCCTCGCAGCGGTCGGACGTGAATGCGATGTGAAGCTCCGATTTTTTCACGGCCGCGGAGGCACCGTCAGTCGCGGGGCGGGTCCCACACATCGGTTTCTGGAGGCGCTGCCTCACGGTTCACTCACGGGCGATATCCGGCTCACTGAACAGGGTGAAACGATCGCCCAGAAATTCGCAAATCTGGACACCGCGAACTACAATCTAGAGTTGCTGCTCGCAGGAGTTACCGAAACTACGGTGCGACATCAACTTCTCGATCAAGATGTGCCGGAAATCGATTCCATCGTGGAGGCTCTGGCGGCGTCGAGCCAGCGAAATTACCGCAAGTTCCTGGAAGCCGATGGATTCATGACATTCTACCGGCAGGCGACTCCGATCGACGCACTGGAACACACAAGAATCGGCTCCCGCCCCTCCCGGCGTACCGGACAGGCCACGCTCGCCGACTTGAGGGCGATTCCATGGGTCTTCAGTTGGAATCAAGCGCGCTTTTACGTGCCGGGCTGGTATGGAGTCGGAAGCGGTCTGCGCGAGTTGCTCGAAACTGCTCCCGCAGACTTCGAAAAACTCGTGGGCTCTGTGCGGAAATGGCCATTTCTGCATTATGTAATGACCAATGTCGAGGCGAGCATCGCGAGCACCGATCTCGCGATTATGAATGAGTATGCCGATCTCGTGGCCGACGAAGCGGTGCGAGAGAAGTTCCGGGGAATGATCTCGAGCGAATGCGAATCCACCCGCAGCATGTTGGAACGGCTTCGCGGTCGTCCGATGGCAAAGCGGCGCCCAAAGATGCTTCGGACGCTCCAATTGCGCGCCGACGCTTTAAAGATTTTGCACCATCAGCAACTGAGTCTCCTGAAGAAATGGAGATCGCTCCGTGGATCCGGCCAGGAAGAAGAAGCGGAAAAGATGCTTCCTGACCTCCTGCTGTCTATCAACGCGATCGCGAGCGGATTGCGCACGACCGG
>CAWDWA010000038.1:0-8952 GCA_963805815.1 uncultured Verrucomicrobiae bacterium | reverse complement strand
TGATCAATAGGAAAGCCCCCGGCTTTGCCGGGAACACTATTCGGAGTTTGACTTATCGGGCAGTCCCCCATGGGAGTGAGTTGTGAGCCGTCCAAAGCGCACAACGACACAAGAACCATGGAAGACTACCAGATGTTGAGTCATACAAAATGGCAGTGCAAATATCACATCATATTCATTCCGAAGTATCGGCGGAAGTCGCTCTTCGGTGTCGCGCGGCGAGAGCTTGGGGCAGGTGTTCCGCCGGTTGGCGGAACAGAAGGGCTGCAAGATTGAGGAAGGACACGTGATGGCCGACCACGTCCATATGCTCGTGAGCAAACTGCTGAAACTGGCGGTATCGAGCGTAGTGGGATATTTGAAGGGCAGAGGCGCCATCCACGTGGCGCGGCATTTCCTGAAGAGGGAGCGCAACTACGCCGGGCAGCATTTGTGGGCGAGGGGCTACTTCGTGGACACCGTGGGCCGGGATGTGGTAGAGGATCCGACGCTACATTCAGGATCAGGAGGCGACTGATCGTCGTCTCGATCAACTCGAACTATCCGAGCAGAAACAGAAAACCGACAGAACCACGAACAACCGATAGATTCAAGCTGCCGCCTTGGGCGGCTCACATTCTTCAAGCCTCCGGCTTTGCCGGAGGTTCTTGACTTTAAAAACCTTAACCCATCACTAAACTAACCTACAAATCCACTGCGCTCTAAGCGTCCACTTTTTTGGGGGAGAACCACCCGTTCCGCTCCCGCGCTCATGGCTTGTCTACCCCGTGGACGGTTACGCGCCATGTTCGTGACGCGAAAAGCCTGACATGGAGTGCGAAGATGCTGCACAAATGTTGGCCATTCTTTTTACAAGTTGAAAAAGTGCAGTCGGGCCATCCATGGGGGCAGAGCCTCGAAGTCGAACGGCGCGGCGATGACGGGATAAAGGCAGACGCCCTGCTTGCGGGCGTACTCCCATTCCTGGCGGACCACCGGCGATTCAACCGCCTTCGGCGTCATTACCGATACAAGGTAGCGGGCCGCGTCGAGCGCGCCTGCAATTTGAAGCCACCATGGACGGCCGCCTTCCATGCGGGCGCGGTCCTGCCAAATCGTACCGGCGTCCGGGGCTTCTTTCTCCAGCCGCTCGCGTAAACTGGACGCGAACCTCTCGCCGTCTTCACGTGCGTAAGAAATGAAAATAGCACGCCGCTCTGGCTCTGGCATGTGGATAACGGTAATTATTGATAGGAATGTGCTTTTTCAAGCTCGGCGTCGATCGGGCGAGGGGCCGCCGAGTTGTAGGGGGTTCAGGAATCGGATCGAGAGATCCCCACCCACGTTCCATACTTACGACCGTAGAGCGTCATAACGTTTTCCCGCCTGATCGAACGCCAGAGAATGGCGCCTGAACGAGAATGAATGGCGCGTTTTGAGATTTGTTGACAGACCCCTACTACTCTTCTCTCGCTACAACCGAATCATGAACAACTTCCCTCCAAGCTAGCTACAACCCGAAAAGCATCTGAACATCATGACAGCAGAATAGAGGCGGGAGACATTACCAGGCGCAAGGCCGGCACTCGATGACGTTGTGAGTTAGGTCCGTTCAAGCGGACCGAGCACTCGATCCTAGATGGAAGTCCACGGCCACTGGTGAAGACAGATACCTGTGGTAACCAGTCCACGCATATCAGCATACCCGTCTGCGCGAAAGCATCACCACGCCAGCCTCCCGCTTCTACTCTGCCGTCAGTAAAATAGACAACCCATCAAAATGATAGGACAGGAGAACTATACCCACTTGACAAATCGTTAGCCATATCAACGCCGCGATCACGGGCTTGTCCCGTGCATCGCATTGTTATCCCATAGTTTAAGATCTAAATGAGTTGGTAAGGGTTATTGTTATCCGTTTGCCGCCTGCTCTATTTCGGATATTTCAATCTTCACCATTTTCATCATTGCTTCTTGCGCTCGCCTCGCGCGTTCCGTGTCGCGATCATTAAGTAATTCGATCATCCGGGTCGGAAAAATCTGCCACGAAAGCCCCCAACGATCCTTGATCCAGCCGCAAGCGACCTCAGATCCTCCGTCAGCAAGAATTGCAGCCCAAAGTCGATCAACTTCTGACTGATTTTCACAGTAGATCTGAAACGACACGGCTTCAGTGAACGGAAACTGCGGCCCACCATTAAGCCCCATATATTTTGTTCCAGCCAACGTGAATTCCACGGTCAACACCATACCGGCAGGTCCACTCGGTGTGTCAGCCGGTGACTTCAAGACACGGTCGATTCGCGAATCGGGCAATAACGAAACATAGAACTGCGCCGCTTCCTCAGCGTCGCCGTCAAACCACAAACAAGGAACGATTTTTTGCATAGAGTTCACCGTAATAATGAGGGATGACGGATCGGCGTTATACGGCGGTTGGCAAGCGAGCTACGTGGCACGATCGACGAGCTCTCGCGCCGCCCGCGTCGAACGCAGAATGTGAACCGCCACCTGCCCTCGGTAGTGCGACGCAATCGCAAGCGCTCGTTCGCGCTCCGCATCGCGGCGTCGCCAGATGCGCCAGACCAACCACCATTCGTCGCGCAATCGTCGCCAGGCTGAATCATCGCAGCCGTCAGGCGGCTGGAAACCGCGCGGTCTACGAAGTCCGCGCACGAACGCGCGCCGTGCGCAGATCCACCACGGTGTGTCGAGGATCACGACGGTCTCGGCGCGCTCGAACCAAAGATCGATTGCGTCGTTGCCGTCAACGATCCACTTCTCGCCAGCGAGCAGGGAGCGCTGCTTCTCCCGGAACTCGTTCGCGGGCGTCTGAACCCAGCCGGGCTTCCAGCTGTGGAGGTCGAGATGGATGACGGGAAGGCCGGTCTTCGCCGAGAGCGCTCGCGAGAACGTGCTCTTGCCCGCGCCGGCCATCCCGGTGACGACGACGCGGCTGCCAACGGCAAGAGGTAGGCCAACCTTGCTCACGATGAGGCGCTCATGATTTGCCGATCGGCCCGCCATATAACGACCAAGGTGAGCGACGCGCTGTAAGCGGCACTCATGCGGCTGTGATGAGGTCATAGTAATCCAGTTCATGTCCGCTAGCCAGCCGGATCGCGCGTTCGTCTCCACCGATTGGTTGGCAGTTTTATCAATCAAAGAGACGACCTCCTCGTTGCATTTGTGGTGTCTCCATGGTCTTGAGCACGTGAACTTGTAAGCGGCGAACTCCATGCGCAAAACATGCAACGTTCGTCTCTTCGACGGCATTCCACGAGTCAAGGTAATCCTCCGGATCTTCAAGCACCTCGGCCAAGAACTCGACTGTGCCACGTAGAAACTCATCCTCCGACGAGACATCTGAGGCCGAAGCGCCGATCTCAGCTCGCAAGAACTCGCTAACATCATGGGCGAGCGTGATTGTCTGATAGGCCATGTTCGTCAGGTCGTCGGTATCCATACGATTTCCTGCCATATCAGATCCTATGGCTGAAGCTCTCTGTGAGCGCGGCCGTTGAGGAAAGAGGCGGCGTGCATAGGGTTTTCGTGGGCTATCCGGCGTGAGCCGGACCTATCCAACAATAGAGAAATACCTACACACGCCATGAAGAAAACATACTACATCGGACTCGACGTCCACAAGGAAAGTGTCGCCATCGCATACGCCGCCGGAGGAACCCGGCAGGCTCCCGTCTACTTCGGAGAATGCGGCGGCAGCAATCTCTCGATCGAACGCGCTCTGCGCAAACTGGCAAAGACGCTCGGGGTCGGGCTTCGGGAACTGAAGGTCTGCTACGAGGCCGGTCCGACGGGCTTCGTGCTTGCCCGCCGTCTGCGCACGCTCAAGGTCGAGAGCGCTGTCATGTCGCCCTCGAAGAGGGAGCACGAGAAGCAGAGCCGGATCAAGACCGACCGGCGCGACGCGAAGGCCATCGCCAAACTCTACCGCAACGGTGACATCACCGAAGTGCGGGTGCCGCCCGTGCTCGACGAGGCAGTCCGGGATGTCTGCCGCTCCCGGACCGATGCCAGCGACGATCTCGCCCGTGCCAAACAGCGTCTCAACGCGTTCCTGCTGCGAAACGGCTACCGCTACAGCGGGAAGAGCCGTTGGACTCCGGCGCACATGAGCTATCTCCGGGAGCTGGTGCTCCCGGAACCCTCACAGAAGGTGGTTCTGGAAGAGTATCTGCAGGCGATCGACAGCGGTATCGAGCGCGTCGAGCGTCTGCGGAAGAAGATGATCGAGCTGCTGGAGGAGTGGGAGTGGAAGTCGGTGGTGAAAGCCCTCATGGCCTGCAGGGGCTTCCAGGAGGTCGCCGCCATGACCCTCGTCGCCGAGCTTGGCGATCTGCGGCGCTTCGAGCATCCCAGGAAACTCATGGCCTTCCTGGGACTCGTGCCCGGCGAGTACAGCAGTGGCGACAAGCGACGGCAGGACAGCATCACCCGGTGCGGTAACAGCCACGCGCGATGGATGCTCGTCGAATGCAGTCAGCACTACCGAAAATCCCCGAAGGTGAGCAGCCAGCTCACCCTTCGCCAGCAGGGACAGCGCAAGGAGGTCAAGGCGCTCTCGTGGCGGATGCAGAACCGCCTGCACTCCCGCTACGTGAGACTGAGGATGCGGGGCAAGCGCGAGAACAAGGTCATCGTCGCCATTGCCCGGGAGCTGTGCGGCTTCCTGTGGGAACTGCAGAACAAGATCATGCCCACGCAGATTCCCGTATCGCCCGAAGTCTGAAGCGAAACTCAATGTCCGGGAGGTTGCTCACAATCCGGTCTTCGCTGCGACGAGCAGGCAAGCGGCCCATTCTCGCTACAACCGAATCATGAACAACTTCCCTCCAAGCTAGCTACAACCCGAAAAGCATCTGAACATCATGACAGCAGAATAGAGGCGGGAGACATTACCAGGCGCAAGGCCGGCAATGACGTTGTGAGTTAGGTCCGTTCAAGCGGACCGAGCACTCGATCCTAGATGGAAGTCCACGGCCACTGGTGAAGACAGATACCTGTGGTAACCAGTCCACGCATATCAGCATACCCGTCTGCGCGAAAGCATCACCACGCCAGCCTCCCGCTTCTACTCTGCCGTCAAAAAAATAGACAACCCATCAAAATGATAGGACAGGAGCACTATACCCACTTGACAAATCGTCAGCCATATCAACGTCCAATGTCTGGTACCGCCTACCGGAGGCGCGCCTTCGACAGCGGATTGAGGGTTGTGGTTATGGTGATCATTCTAACTCATGCCGGGTAGGCGGTTGCCCAGAACCGTCTTGTTCTCCCCGTTTGGTCAAGCATCGTCACCAGGAAAGTGGCGTCCAAATATCTTCTTGAAACGGCTCTGAAACCCTCCCTTCTTCGGATTGGCCTTGTAACGCTCAATTCGCTCGAGATCGACGTCACTAAGTGTTAGTTGTCTTGTATTCCGATTAACGCGTGATTGAAGCCCAACCAAAAAGTTCTGAAACCCTCCCTTATTTCTCTGTGTGGGATCTTGAGCCATCAGAAGCTTAAGTTCTTCGTCGCTGAGCTTGATGGTGATTGTTCTGATCGAATAGCTTGAAGTCACTTTCCCGCCCAGTCCAAGAGCCATCTTGAGGGCTTTGATGCCCTTGCCTAGAGGAGGAAGTTCGGCCTCTAAGCCTTCCTTGCCAAGCTTAATCTTCCCGCCCGAAAGAACGACAGCGATAGTGATAAGGCTGATGGCGCAAACCAATGTGATCTCTAAAGGACTCTGCCGTGAAATTGTCTGAATAGCAATTATATCAGTAGCTCGTCTGTCAAAATATTCGTTCCATTCTAGAGGGCTTACGTGTTTAAGGCGGCTAGAAATCTCATCGGGAAATTCACCGACGCCAGTCCACTCGATGCCAAGATCTTCGGAAGCGACCACGCAGCCTTCCATCAGCGAGAGAAACTCAGCGAGTTCCTTCGGATCAAGATTCACTTTATCTTCTTCGATGATTAAGCGTGCAAGGGACATGGGTATTTATTGGGAGAACGACCGCCATCACCGGGTGGCGGGAGTTGACTTTGATTTCAAAAAACGCTGGCCACCGCCACTCCGGTGCATGGCATGGTTATTTGGTGATCGACCTCACGTTGCCGTGAGCTCATATTCGAACCGTTTCTTCAGGTCACGCTCAAGGAGCCGTGAATCGATGTATTCGATGTATGTCCAGTCCTTTACATCGAAGTGAATCGTAGTACCTTTGCGCGCAATCGAAATGACTGTTTTCCCCTGTCCTCTGGCATAGCCGAGTTCGGAATATACATTTGGACGTTCATAGCTGAGATCCGCGACGACGAACCTCGCAGACGTAATCATGTCGATGATTTTGTCGGTAATCCGGTAATCACCGACGACATCCTTAACCCGTTGAACGTTCAGTCCAACGACCGCGCCGGCATCTTTGATGCCTTCAAAAATCGGTTCCATTTCATCCAGAAAAGAGATGACGACGAAAACCAGATTAGATTTCGCTTTTTCGGTCTTTGCATTGCCGAGGCTGGGCGAAGGTTGTGAAACAGGTGGCTTACTTTCCAAGCCGAGGAGTTTCGCCACCTCGCCGGCAACTTGTTTCGCGAGGTCAGGTACAGCGAGAACCTCTTTTGGCCTTGGCCCCGTCGAAACTTGAAGGGCTCGCAGGAGCTGTTGCATTCCTGCAAAATATGACTCCGTAAAATCGACGTACTGAATGGTTGCCAGGAATGGCGGCAGGTCAACTTTTTCCAAGAGGACTGGGATTAGCCTAACGAGGCGGGGCCTCAGACCAGGCAAGATGTAGTGTCAGATCGAAGCGTAGCGTGAAATTGGAGCCGGAGGCCCCGCCTCGTTAGGAAATTTTGGCTTTTGGCTCATGCGGCTTCCCGCGCGTTTCGCAACGGGCGGCGTCTGGCCGGAGCTGCATAGCGGCGTCCACGAAGAATGCCGGATTGAGCCGTCGAAGCGGCTGGTATTCTCCAATGAGGAGATTTAACAAATGCCCAACCGGACACCGCCATGATTTCGCCAAAAAACGTCGCGAACTCCAGCGTGAAAACGTTGTCTTCGAGTTGGAATGCATCGACCGGATGTATCTGAACCTTTATGTCCCCCAGTCGACCAGCGCGGGCGGTGTGGCTGCCTATTTCCGCGGCTACAAGGGCCACCGGTTCGCCTCGACCAAAGACGCCGTGGCATTGAGCGAGGGGTTTCGCCGGCAGGTGTTCGACTTTGCCGAGCGCCAGGACATTGAGATTGTCCGTTTCCAGAAAGGGATGCGTAAAGACGACGTGATGCAGAAACGCCTGCGGAAGTTCAAGACCCCCGAGGGTGTCGTCTTCATCGGCATCGCGCAGGAAAAGGCAACCGTCCCGCGCACCATCCGCAAACGCTTCGGAGAGGGCGGGGGCACCGTTCCGTGGATCGACTACACCAGTGCCATGGTCAATCACTACTACTTCTACTGCGTGGACAGAGACTTCGGGCCATTCTTCATCAAGTTCTGCTCGTATTTTCCCTACACCGGCAAGCTCTGCATCAACGGGCACGAGTATCTCAAGCGGCACTGGCCAGGCGCGGCATTGAGTTCGAAGCGCTCGACAACGGGCTTTTGCGTTGCGCGAACCCGGGGGCAGCACAGCGCCTGGCGGAAGGTTTCGATGAAAAGAAGATCGAGCGATTTTTCCGCAAGTGGCTCAAAGCGCTGCCCTATCCCTTTCCACCGGAAGACTGCAAAGCCGGGAAGAGCGCCTGGACTCTCCGGTCGCCAAAGCGCAGTGCCGGAGCACGCTGTCCGTCCATGGTGGTGGGAGTTTGCAGCCCCTCGAAGCTCTTTGCGCCGACGCGGCAATCGTGACTGGCTTTCTCCACCTCGAGCATGCGTCGGTTGGCCGCAAAGCCGATGCGCCGCAACGCGGGCAGGTTATGCAACAAACGTCCGACCTTGAAGTCGTAGCTGTTGTTGATTGTGGTTTCCGTGCGCAGGCCCGCACCGCGCCCGCACGACTTATGATACTGCTTGAGGTGCGTGTTCTTGTAATAGACGTGCAGCGAAGGGATGACTCCCTCGGTAACAATGCGCGTCCTGCATCGGCCGTCGGTCGCAGTCTTTCTCTGCATCCTGCGTGCAAAGATCAACTGCACCGTTTCAGGTCGGCCCAAATCGATGTTCTCCCGGATGACCTCCTCAAAGAACTCCCTTCCATGGCGCGGGCGATCCCACACCTGGGTCAGCGAAAACTCCGCCTGCAATACCGAGAGCCGGTGACAGTATGAAGAGGGCCTGCGCCCTCTTCGCCTCGTCGCCGCAGGCCCACGCCTTGTTCTCCTGCAGCTTGTTCTCGAACTCGTCGAAGGTCTTCTCCAGATCCCAGCGGAGCCGGTAGAGCAGGGCCACCACGCCGGGGGGCAGCTTCATGTCGGAGGTCGCATACAGACACCGTCGAGAACCGCTTTTTTCGCCCCACTGTCCGCCGCAATTCCGAGCGAAAGGAGCGGCCAGCGATTCTCCGATGGCGAGTTCGTGCGCGCGGGAATACTCAGAGTGGCGGCACAGAGCATCAGCGGGCGCGACTTCCTTCAGCTTGCCTGGGATCCACGATCTGCCGATTGCCTCGAGCACCTACTTCGATGCCCTGAACTCCGGACGCCGACTCGGGATGCTCCGCCTGAGCGAGGCGAACCTCTCCGAAGCGGTCGTCGCCGAGCTTCGCCGGGGCGACGACAGGCTGGCGGGGATCGCGGAGCTTGCGGGCCGCGAAGTATGGGCCGGTGACGGCCATTTCATCGAGCATGCCTGCCACGACGCCCGCATCCTGCACTCCGACGACACGATGCGCTACACGGCGCTCAACACCATCTATATGAAAGATCTGCGCACCGGTGCGGTGCGGCCTCTGGAGCTGTGCTGCGGCTCGGAGCACGAAGTCAGGGTCCTCCAGCGCCTCAATATCGGAGAGCTCAGGATGTAT
>CAWDWA010000037.1:0-275626 GCA_963805815.1 uncultured Verrucomicrobiae bacterium | reverse complement strand
TGATCCCGGAAGCGCCGACACAGCGGATAAACCAGCACATCGCGCACCGGTTCGGCGTTGCGGTGCGTGCGGTCGTTACGGCCGCGTCCGCGTGTCTCTCCGAGCCGGCGCCAGTTGGCCGCGCGGTAGCAGGTGCCTGCAAAACGCTCACGCTCGACGAACGTCTCCGCCAGCACGATAGGCGTGGCATAGTGTGCCATCCAGTCGCGCCGCAGCCGCCGCAGACAATGCCCCAGAAGGAAGGAAGCCAGATGCGGCACCCGAACCCAGGGCAGAATCACAAAGCGGTCGTTGTTGACGACTCCGGGCAGATTGGCTTCACGGACGGCGGTCTCCCAGCCGATAAAAGCGTCCCGGCAGGCCACCTTCCATGCCGCCGGACCGAAGCCCAGGGCGGCGACAACGCGCTCGCCGCAATAGCAAAGATACTTGAGCGCGGCCCCTGTGGGTTGACGGTATCCCAGATAGTGATAGCGGGCCACCAAACTGTTGTGGAGCCGCTCCCCTGCGTTGCCTTTGACCAGCTCGACACGGACCTGCGGGCGGAGGCGCGAAAGCGGTGCTTCCAGATTCGCGGTGTCCATCGGCGGCAGGGGCGCCACGGTGTTGGTACATCCGGGCCGCCGCGCCGGCTTGCGCATCGCCGGCAGCACGATCAGACCCTTGCGATCGAGCTGCCGCAACAAGTCCCGGCAGGCAATCTCCCGGTAGCTCCCGTTGGCCTGACGCCACTCCCACCGCCGGCACAGAACCCTCGAGACATACGTACGCCCCTGAGCCCCCACTCTCGAAATCAGCCCCCGGATGAACGCGACTTCCGCCGCTCCAATCCTGCGTCCGCGAACGATGATCTCCTTGTCCATCGCCCCCACTCGTAAACCCAGCGAAATCGAGACTCCAGCTTTTTCTTCACCATTTTCAAACTACCCCGTGAACGGCTACGCCTGACCCAGCTACGGCCGCTCATGGAAAGCTATCTCTAATACTTGCCGGACACCGTTTAGAGAATCACAAAAGTCGGGTTAGGAAGTTGGGAAAGAAATAGCCGAACCAGACGCTGCAGACGAACTGCCGCCCCGCCTCTCCGCTCGATGCTCGGCGTAAATTTGGACGCGCCGTCCACGCCCGACCTTGCGTTTCCGGCGGCAGTCGCTCAGCTTTGCGTTAGGCGCAGCGATTGAAAGGAGGACATCATGTTGAGTGAAACAACCATAGAGAAATTCAAGGCTAACCTGCGAGGCGAGCTGATCCAGCGCAGCGACGAGAGCTACGAGGAGGCCCGCAAGTTGTACAATGGCATGATCGACAAGCGGCCGCTTCTGATCGCGCGTTGCGTGGACGTCGCCGATGTCACCACTGCGGTGAATCTAGGCCGCGACGAAGGGCTGCTCGTCGCGATCCGGGGTGGTGGTCACAATGGCCCAGGGCTCGGCAGCTGCGACGACGGTCTGGTCATCGACCTGTCAATGATGAAGAGCGTGCGCGTAGATCCGGCGACTCGAAGGGTGCGGGTGGATCCTGGCTGCACGTCGGGAGACGTCGACCATGCCACCCACGCGTTCGGCCTTGCCGTGCCCTTTGGCATCGTCTCGACCACCGGCGTCGCGGGCCTCACGCTCGGTGGGGGCATGGGTACCTTACGCGCCGATACGGTCTTACGATTGACAACCTGCTCGAGGCGGACGTAGTCCTGGCCGACGGCAGTTTTGTCACAGCTAGTCAGAACTGGCACCCCGATCTTTTCTGGGCACTCCGCGGAGGAGGCGGGAACTTTGGCGTTGTGACAAGCTTCCTGTTCCAGGCGCATGAGGTCGGCACAGTTTACGCTGGCCCAATCTTTTGGGAGGCTAGGCATGCCAAGAAAGTAATGCACGCCTATCGCGATTTTCTGCCGACTGCGCCCGAAGACTTGGGCGCGTTCGTCGGCCTCAAGACGGTGCCATCCCTGGACCCATTCCCGAAGGATTACTGGGGTAGGCGCGCATGTGCTGTCGTTTCCAGCTACAACGGCCCTGCCGAGGAAGGCGAGAAAGTGATGGCACGCCTGCTAAAATCCGTGCCGGCGCCCATCTTCAACTGGATGAGCGCGATGCCCTTCCCGGCGATGCAAGCGCTTTTTGATCCTTTTTTTCCAAAGGGCCTGCAGTGGTATTGGAAGGGCGACTTCGTGAAGTCCCTGCCGGAGGAGGCGATCGACACGCACATTGCACAAGCCGCCAATGCACGGAGCGAGCTGTCGCTCATGCATCTCTACCCCATCGACGGAGCCGTCCATCGCGTCCCGAAGGACGCAACGGCGTGGAACGCACGCGAGGCGACCTGGTCGATGGTCATCGCAGGGATCGACTCCAACCCGAAGCAGGCCGAGGCCTTGAAGACATGGGGGCGTGCCTACTGGAAGGCTATTCACCCGTTCAACCTCGGGGGGGCTTACGTCAACTTCATGATGGAGGACGAGGCCGAGGGTCGCATTCAGGCGACCTACGGTGACAACTACAAACGTCTCGCGTCCGTTAAGGCGAATTACGATCCGAAAAACCTCTTCCGGGTCAACCAGAACATCCTGCCGGCCGCCTCTTGACAGCAGATCCCGAAACCTGTGAAGCGGCGCCTAACAACCGGTTGCAGTGGAGGGCGCGGCAGCGCCACCGCTGAACCGGAGCGTTAGACAGCGATGTCCGAGATGCACGTGTTTATTGACACGAACTCTTCCTCAATTTCTACCACTTCACCAGCGACGAACTCGACGCGCTGAACAGCGTCTTCGTGTCTCACGAGGAAGGGCTCGACCCACGTTCACCTTACTGACCAGGTGTGCGATGAGTTCCGGCGAAATCGCGAAGGCAAGCTTCGAGACGCGTTGAAGCAGTTTCGAACCTTCAACCTGTCTGCCCAGCTCCCGTACTTCATGAAGACATACGAGGAATACGCGACGCTTCAGAATCTAAGCAAGAAGTTCAAGAAACACGCAAAGGCCATTTCAGACAAAGCCGACACTGACATCCTCGCGATGAACCTCCCCGCTGATCACCTCACAAACGACATCTTTGGCAAGTCGAAGATTCTCAAAACGACCGCCAAGATCTACGATGCAGCTCGCAGACGCGTTGATGAAGGAAATCCCCCCGGAAAGCCCGGGTCCATCGGTGACGCGATCAATTGGCTCCTGTTACTGGAGCACGTTCCGGATGAAGAGCCGCTGTTCATTGTGACGGAAGACTCGGATTTCTATTCCCAGTTCGACGACAAGGCTATCAGTCCATTCCTGAAGCACGAGTGGAGCCAGACGAAGCAGTCTGCCGTCAAGGCGTATCGGACATTGAATGAACTTTTTGACGAACACTACGACGGCGTTCACGTCTCCTACGATGAGGAGAAGAAGGATCTAGTTGACGCATTGGAATCGTGCGGAAGTTTCGCAGCCACTCATTCCGTCGTGGCGAAGCTTGAGAAGTACAAGTACTACTCACTCCAGGAGGCGAAATCCATTCTAGATGCGCTTCAGGCGAACGATCAGTTCCGAATGATCCGTGGTGATTCGGGAGCGCTCTACCACATAATGGCCCGCGGCAACGAACGGTGTTCGCACGGGACGCGGAGCGGCAACTCTGGCGGAAACGCGGAGACGAGGTTTTACGTTGACTCGACACGCAGGGGTCTCGCCATGCATTCAACTATTCCGCCCCGACGCCATTCCGTCACCTTTCAAGAGTTGACCCCGACTATTCATCTCTCCTGCGCGACTATATACATCTCTCCTGCGGGACACGGACGAGCTAGACTGTTACAAGGTGGTGCTCGTGATCAACGGTTTCGCTCAATAGTTCCACCGGGGAAGAACAGTTCGAGGAGGAAATGATACGCCTGCGAGCAGAGGAATGAAGACGAGAGAATTTAACGCAATGCACAAACTGGGGAGTGCCGTCTCTGAAAACAATTGTGCAAATGCAAAAAAATGAATTGACATTTCGATGTTTCTGCTGAAATTGCTCGTGAGTTTCGGAGATGGTTTCCGGAGTTCCAACGACAAGAAAACAACCAACAACAAGGAAAAGATTATGAGTAATTTAAACATTGAAGAGATCCTTCGCGAGTCCATGGACAACTACGAGAAGGCTCTCAAATCGGGCATTAAAGTTCAGGAGGACACAATCAACCGCTGGAAGGACGTGCTCGAGAAACTGGGGTCGCCGGAAGAGCTCAAGGCTAAACTGGAAGAAATCAGCGCAGAACTGGTTCCGGCTACGCGTAAGCAGTTGGAAGAAGTAGTTGAAACACTGAACAGAACCAGCAACCAGGTGCTTTCGTTGAGCGAAAAGACAGTTTCGGTATACAAGGCGCCCACGCTGCCGGAAGCGCAGAGCCGGCTTCAGGATCTGAGCGAAAGCTATTTCACTGTCGCGCGGGAAAATCTGAAGATCGCCATTGATGCCAACGCCCGGTTCGTCGGGTATTGGAGCAATCTGATGGGGCGATTGGTCCCTGCCGCGAAGTAATCGGCTGGATTGCGCAGAGGAGGCTGTCAACGGTCGGGTGATCTGACCGTTGGCGGTACTCTGTCAATGCGCAGCGATCGAAGAGAATCGGGTTAAGCCGTGCGAGTACAGAGGGATATGGTGGGCTTGGGGTCGGGCTGGCCATCGCGAAGGTCATCGTGGAAGCGCACGGCGGGCGTATTTCGGCGAAGAGCGATGGTCGTGGGCTCGGTGCTTCCTTTGTCGTTCGTCTCCCGTTGTTGAAGGACGAAAATTCGAATCAGCATCAGGGTATTTCCTGAAGCCGCTCCACAGCGCTGCTCCGATTGAAAAGAAGGATGCCTGCAAAGTCACATACCGCTCCGAAAGCGCTTCGGATATTTCTTGTGGAAAACCATCTTGATACTCGAAAATACCTGGCTCTTTACTTGGAACAGCTGGGGCATACGATCGCGCACGCGGAGTCGATGGAAGAAGCGCTAGCGAAAATTCCCGGGGGAGACTGGGATCTTCTGATCTCTGATATAGGGCTTCCGGATGGCGATGGTTGGGACTTGCTGAAACGCCTCGGCAATTCACGCCCGCCCTATGCCGTGGCAATGAGCGGCTTCGGTATGACGACCGATACTGAAAAGAGTAGGTCGGTCGGTTATATCGATCATTTGGTCAAACCGATTGATTTGGACAATTTTGATCGCCTCCTCGCCGAAGTGGTGCAGAACAAGGAAGACTAAATGGCGACGGCGGGTCACTTTGGGCCAACTCAGGTGCCCGCATACTCCCGTTCCACCCACAGAGCTGCGTGTTTGATCACCTCGCTGGAGTTGGTGAATCCGAGCTTTTCCTTAATATGCGCCCGATGGCTTTCCACGGTCTTCGGGCTCAAGCGTAATTGCGCAGCGACTTCCTTCGTACTTTTTCCATGTCCCAGCAATTCGAATACTTCCAGTTCCCGGTCAGAAAGGATGTCCTCCGGTGATAGTGATCCTGATTTTCCTCCAGCTGAAATTCCAAGCGCCTGATGAAAAAGAGCACCCGTTACCTGGCTGCTTACATGGAATTCACCGCGAAAGGCTTTTTGCAGAGCAAGAATCACTTCCTCGATGTCTTCTCTCTTCATTACGTACCCCATCGCGCCCGCACTGAGCGCTCGTTGGGCATACGCACTCTCGTTGTGCATGGAAAGCACAACCGCCACGATTTCCGGAAACTGGGCCTTGAGATTTTTCAGAAACTCGATGCCATTCATGCCGGGCAGCGAAATGTCCGTGATAACAGCATCCGGACGAAGTTGCGAAATGGCAGAAATTGCAGCCGTTGCATTCTCTGCTTCACCGCAGATTTCCATCCCGGTTTCTTCGGCCATGTAAAGTCTCAGCGCCTGGCGGACGATACCGTGGTCTTCCAAGACGAATATTCTTTTCTTAGGACCGGGAGACATAGTTCTTTAATTTACACGGTTTCTTCGGGAATTGTGCAGATGACATACGTTCTGCCATCGCCATGGGAACCGATTTCGAGTGATCCCCCGAAGAGGGAAACATAAGTTCGCATCATGCGTAAATTCTCGCATAAAATAAGACATTTATTGCCGCGAACGCCATCATTTTCCACTCGCAAAAATGCATGCCCACTCTCCCTCAGCAATTCGATACGAGTTATTTCTCCTTCGCCCCGATCGATAAGAAACTTTAATGCCCCTTCCGCGATCTCCAGGAGGAGAACTTCCATGTTGTGATTTGAAATGACGGTAGTGCGGGGCACTTCAAAGGTGCATTGTTTTCCGCTTTGCAACATTCGATCTGCCAGATCCTGCAACGCCCACGCCAGGCCATGGCGATCAATGATATTTGGGGGCTTATTGGTCATGAGTCGACGCAGATCATCAATGCTTTTCCGAATGAGTGATCCGATTTCCTTCACTCGAAGGGAGGATTCGGAATGCTCTTTGTTCAGGTCGCGAGCAATGATGTCTGCGAGAAAGGCGACTCCGGTCAGGTCTTGACATGGCCCGTCGTGAAAATCGCGACCGAGTTGGATCTGGTCCTCTTGATATTGATTAATCATTCGTAGCAGATGCCATGCGGCCTCGTTTGAGGTTCCAGGCTTTGCCGAGTTGACTTGAGCGGTACATTTGGGGTGTTGTTGCCGAATCGCTTCCGCTTCGGAATCAGTGGGAGATTGACTATTGGGAATCTTTTCTTGCATGAAAACGATTTGCGTTCCAATTGAAGATCGGATGGATGCTGACTGCTTGATGGAAGAATTCTTCGCGAGCATAACACCGAGGATTCTCGAGCAGGTGAGGATTACATTTTTGCAAGGAATTTTCTGATAATTCCACGCTCGCTACTGTGGGTTCAGAGTGTAATTTAGCGAGAATGCCGTACTGTGAGGCCGAGTCCCCCCAAGACAAAGAAGGTGTGAAGGTGCGCAACTCCACCGACCGCGCGCCTGAAAAAATCGCCGGAGTTATTTCGGCGCGTGATTCGAACATCAAGCAACGAGTCGCTTCGCCCCCGATGGAGGAGAAGACGATGGTGCGAAAACTCGAGTGCGAGTTCGAGCAGATGACATTACGTCTGCGTGACACTATTGATCGGAACCAAGCGAAAAGTGAAAAGCTGAAGGCAGAAAATGAAAAGCTGCGATTGATGAATCACGAGCTGATTCTGGAGATTGGCGAACTGCGGGCGAAAATGGAAAAGCTGGGCCAGGTGAACAGCGATCTGCATAATCTGATGAATGCCACGGCGGTTGCCACCGTGTTTCTCGACCGTCAATTGCGGATCATGCGCTACACCCCATCGGCAGTTCCGCTATTTCATCTGATCCCGAACGAAATTGGCCGGCCACTGGCGGATCTGCGGTCACGCATCGAATACCCGGAACTCATCCAGGATGCCGAGCAGGTGCTTCAGACGCTGGTGCCGGTCGAGCGCGAAGTGTGCGATTCGGCGGCATGTTGGTTCATGGTTAGGCTTCTTCCGTACCGCCGCGCAGAGGACGATCAAATAGACGGCGTTGTGCTGACCTTTGTTGATGTGACTGCAAGGCGCCGTGCGGTGACCGACCTGCGAGCACGTAACGAGGAGTTGGAGCGATTCAACAATGCCGCAGTAGATCGCGAGATCCGGATGATCGAATTAAAAAAAGAGGTTAACGCCGCGCTGGAGCGTTGCGGCGAGGCTGCGCGCTACAAACTGGAATTGGGGAGTGAGGAAATCGACCATGGATAAGCAGATGCATAGAGACGGTTTTGTCTCTGAACTTTCACTGGATGTCGACCAAGAAGAGGGCGTACGCTCAGGAGTGACGCTTTTCTATCGACAAGGGCTTCCTGAGATGACGGCGGGTTCGGTTGACGACGTACTTATCACAAAAGAGTTGGCACGCCGCGAGTCACGGCCTCCGGACTACGCGGCAGAGAACCGCGCGATCAATGAACTGGCGCGGGAGATTGCGAACAGCCCCCAAACGCTGCTGCAGCGATTGGTGAATCTCGCATTAGAGCTCTGTGGTGCTGGTTCCGCCGGCGTCAGTATCCTGGAGTTGGAGGAAGCGGGCAGCTTCTTCCGCTGGCACGCGATTGCCGGAGAATGGGCTCCGCACGCGTGGGGGACGCTGCCGCGTTTTGCCAGCCCTTGCGGTACGGTCCTCGATCGGAATTGCCCGCTGCTTTTCGAGCACCCGGAGCGTTTCTTCACAGCGGCACGCGGCGTCGAACCACCGATTCATGAAGTGCTGCTCGTGCCTTTCCACGTGCGCGGCGAAACGGTTGGGACGGTGTGGGTGCTCTCGCATTCCCCGGAACTTCTCTTCCAGGCGGAGGATGCCCGACTTCTCATGAGCCTTTCGAGCTTTGCCTCCGTCGGCTACAGTTTCCTTAATCGCAAGCAGACCCTGCGTGATTCGCGGAAAGCCCGCATCGCCACTCTCAACCTGATGGAGGACGCTGTCATAGCGCGCGAGGCAGCCGAGCGGGTGAGCGCTGCACTGCGTGAGAGCGAAGCGAAGCTGGCGCGTGAGCTCGAGTGTACAAGGGCGCTGCAGCGCATTGGAAGCATATTGATTCAGGAAAAAGACGCAGGCTTTCTTCATGAGCAGATCCTTGAGGCCGCCATGTCGCTCTTACACGCGGATATGGGAAGCCTGCAGACATTCGATCTGAAATGGCAAAAGCTGCACACGCTGGCATCCAAAGGGTTTCATTCCGATTCGGCACCGCGTTTGGAGACGTTGCCATTCATTTTCGCCGAAGATGGCTCTTTGCAAGAGGTCGAGCGGATTGTTATCCCCGACGTAGCAAAATCGAACCTCCTCGAGAAATGCGGTGGCCTTGAGAATCCCGCGGTTCATGGAATCGTATCGATGCAATCGACGCCGCTCCGTTCACGTGATGGCCGAATTGTTGGCATTATCACCACTTTCTGGCGCCACGCCCATGAACCGTGCGAGCGGGAATTGCGTTTTCTCGACATGCTCGCCCGCCAGGCGGCCGACATTCTCGAACACATCCGTGCGGAAAATGTCCTGCGCCAGAACGAGGCCCAGTTCCGCCGCGCGATTGAGGAGGCGCCAATTCCGGTTATCATGCATGCCGAGGACGGCGAGGTTCTGCAGATCAGCCGTACGTGGACGGAACTGACCGGTTGCCTCCCCGAAGATCTCCTGTCCATCGATGCGTGGCTCAACAACGCCTGCGGTTCAGGTGCAGATAAAATGCGTGAGCGAATGCGCCACCTTTTCGCTACGGGGAAATCGCTGTGTGATTTGGAGATGGAGGTTCTGACCCGGAGCGGCGAACGCAGGATCTGGATGTTCAATGCTTCATCGCCTGGCACGCTGCCAGATGGACGACGTTTTATCGTGACGATGGCGGCAGATATCACTGAACTCCGAAAATCCGAGGCGAGTTTGCGCGAAAGTGAAGAGCGTATACGCATCGCCGTTGAAGCCGCGGAGATGGCGACGTGGGAGTGGGATCTGGCCGCGGATGAAGTCATCTGGAACGACCTGCATTTTCATCTTTTCGGCATGGAGCCAGGCAGGAATCCCCGGAAATTTGCGGAGTTTTTGGAGCACGTGAATCCGGCCGACCGGGATTGGATGGCGGAGCATCTTCGCAATTGCATTGCTACGCGCTCGACGTTCAGAGCGGAGTTTCGTGCCATCCGCGAGGATGGCTCCGACCGCTGGATGAGCGGGTATGGCAAAATTACCGGCGAAAGCGAGGGAAAACCGACGCGAATGAGCGGCGTCACGTTTGACATCACGGAACGCAAACTTTCGGAGAAGGCCCTGCGCGAAAGTGAAGAGCGATTCCGGTTGCTGCTGGAAAGCGCTCGGGAATACGCGATTTTTACGACAGACCTCGATCTACGGGTGAAGAGCTGGAATCCCGGCGCCGAGCGAATCCTCGGCTATAAGGAGGACGAAATCCTTGGACAAAGCGGCGCGATCATTTTTACCCCGGAAGATCGCGCCGCCGAACAGCCGAAGATTGAGAAAAAAGAAGCGCTGGAGAAAGGCCGTGCAATCGATGAGCGGTGGCACCAGCGCAAGGATGGCAGTCGCTTCTGGAGCAGTGGATTTCTGATGCCGATGCGAGATAATGCGGATAATTCAATCGGACTGGTAAAGATTTTGAGAGACGATTCGGAAAGGCAACGGGCAAAGCAGGAGCTCGAGTCGAGTCACCAGCAGCTTTGGAAGGTGTTGCAGGATAATCAACGGGCTCGTGAGGAAGCAGAAAATGCGAATAAGGCAAAAGACCGTTTTCTTGCGGTGCTGAGCCATGAACTTCGAACACCGCTCACTCCGGTGCTCATGGCGACACAGCTCCTGCTCAGGAGGCGGGATGTAGATCCGGAATTGGCCGACGTATTCCAGATGATCCATCGAAATGTGCAGCTCGAGTCGCATTTCATCGATGACCTGCTGGATCTGACGCGATTAAAGCAGGGAAAGCTGGAAATTCTGCGATGTCCGCTCGATATGCAGACGGTGCTCAAAAGCGCAATCGAAATAAGTCTGTCCGATATTAAGACGAAGAGCCAAAAACTGACGACATGTTTCGATGCTACGCAGTGCTCCGTTATGGGAGACGCAAAACGGCTTCAACAGGTGTTCTGGAACTTGCTCAAGAACTCTTCCAAGTTTACACCGAAAGGTGGTAAGGTATCGGTGCGTTCCTGGAACGAACCGGGTTCCATCTTGGTCGAGGTGCGCGATACGGGAATTGGATTTGAGCAGGACGCGTTCGAACGAATCTTCGATGATTTTGTCCAGTTGGACAGCTCCATCGCGAGGGATTACTGTGGTCTTGGTCTCGGGCTGGCTATCACGAGGAAAATGGCCCCTTTCCCCTTGCCATCGCTGCTTGCCGAGATTGCCCCGCATCTTCTTCGCCAGCGCGACCCACTGGCTGCAACCGGCGAGTTTCTCAGTGCCGCAGAATCGGCGGCTTCCATCTGTTGGCGCTGTGCTTTCGTGAGATTCTCTCCTGCTGGTGGAATAGCGTCCTTTATGCGGTCTTCTGTTTGGCGCTTGCTCATATGACAGAATCGCATCGGTGGCTTCGCGTGCGTGGCGATTGGCCCAATCGAACGACTGTCATTTCAGGAAATCCGATCAACTCCGGCACAGATACGGCCCGAGCCGCGAGCTCCCAGCCCGCTTTTTCTATGCGGTTTTAATGCTGCAGGTGCCCCGCAAGTTTGTCGAGCGAGTGCGCACTGCGTTCGTCCGGGTCTACCTATCTAAGGATTTTCCTGATACTGCGTTCGGGGAGCCGCCTGTTTCGGTTGCAAACGTTTCAGTATAGCGTTCGGGAATCGATGCAGGAGCTATCACGAAAATGACGAACTTGCCTATGCCCGGGAGACCCTGGTGCGTTCCTTTAACAGCTTGCTAAGGAAATATCCTACAGGGGGATCATGTTTCGGCCCGATTGCGACGACCACCAGAATAGGCTGATGATTATTGATGCTCCCAATGCTCTACTCACCGTTCGCAAACATAAAAAGAGACGACGCGACTGCACATTTTCAAATATCGCCAAATTCGTCACCTGGCGGCGGTTCCCAACTTTCCGCGGCTACTTTGGTGAAACCCTCGATGTGTCCTGCCGACATGAATGATTCCGATGAAGCGGTTTCTGAACGACTTCTAGAACTCTTCGACGATTACGCTGGGGTGATCAAGGCACTTCTCGTGCGCATTGTCAGGGACGAGGAAGAAGCGGAGGAATTGCTGGCGGACACTTTCGCGACAGCCTGGGAGCAGAGCCAGGATCTTGACGTCGAACCACTACCAGTATTGATCGCGATCGCACGTGAACGTGGACTCGAATGGGTCCGATCAAACGCGACACCCGTGCCGGTTGACAACTACACCGTGGCGCAAACGCTACTTTTGGACAGTCCGCTTGGAAAACTGCCGATGATGCAGCGGCGCGTTGTCGAGCACGTATTTTTCGACGGTGGTTCGGTTTCGCGTTTTGCCCGAGAGGTGAACGCGCCTCGAGATTGGGTTTCTACAGCGCTGGCGCACGCATTGTGCATATTGTGGGAGGATTGCGGGAATGAGGAAATCCATCTCAGGAGAGCCTATGAAGCATATGAGGCGGCCTCAGTGCGGAATTCCCATGATCGCCCGAATAACGGAATTTAGTACCGAGCAGGAAGGCGAACTCGGAAATATGTGAGATTGAAGTGCCGGCCAGAACGAAGTTCGCACTCGGTCGGGATCACGCGCTTGTTGTAGTTCCGAATGGACTGGATATCCCCAAGCGTACCGGCACGGAAGAACTCCCCTCTTCGGCGCTCGAAGTGGGCATCGCCTCCACCGAAGCGTTGCTGTACCGCAAGGATTTTTCGAACGCGCTTGCTGCATGAACTCTGAGATTGCTCGGCCATCTTTGGGAGACGGGGTGTCGCGAGGGAACTCGGCTACAGCGACGGCAGCGCCATCACGCACCTGCTCCGTCGTTTGGAGGGCGAGGGGCGGAAAAAACGCGAGAGGTGGAGCCCAAAATGGAGAGGTGAAAAAAGACCTTTGCGTCACGTTTCAAGAGTTGACCGCGTCCCGTGCGAACACCGTTCGACGCTCGTTGCCGCGGGCCATTATGTGGTAGAGCGCTCCCGAAAACTCGACACGCAGGGGTCTTGCCATGCATTCAACTATTCCGCCCCGACGCCGTTCCGTCAACTTTCAAGAGTTGACCCCGACTACACGCATTCCGGTTAAACGCTGAGTACCCTGCAAAACGCTTCGGCGGGCATGAAATCGTGTTGCAATCGGTGGCCTGAACCATTTCGCAGCCGATGTTTTCCGAGAAAATTGGCAACTTTCTTGAACGTTGATTCAAGCCTCCCCATTCAAGCGGTCGAGTTGGAGAAAGTTGGAGAGTTTGAGCGCTCCGATGTTGCGGCGTTGATTGCGGACTTCTTTTTGCAGGTAGGCGACGACGCGAGCCGACAGTATAGGTGTGACGCGCGCCAAAATCCGGTGAGACAGCAAGGGCTGCATTTTCTATTGCTATTGTATAAGAGTCTATGCCTCTCATCCTCAAATCCGTCGTAAACCGTGTAGGCACCCTCCAATTGAATCACGAGGAAAAACTGAACTGCCTCAGTCACGCCCTCATGCACGAGTTTATGGAAGGACTCGAGTCGGCCGAGCGGGAAGGCAGCTACGTTATTGTCGTACGGGCGCGGGAGGGCGTCAAAGTGTGGTCGGCGGGTCACGACATTAATGAACTTCCCGAAGCGAGACGCGATCCGCTTTCGCATGGCGATCCGCTCGAAACGCTCCTGCGGAACATTCAGGATTGCCCGGTTCCGGTGATTGCGATGGTCGAAGGGTCGGTATGGGGCGGTGCCTGTGACCTATGCTGCTCGTGCGACATGGTCGTCGCCGCGGAAGGTTCCAGCTTCGCCATGACACCCGCGAAAGTCGGCATCCCCTACAACAGCTCGGGACTGATCCACTTTATCAACCACATTGGGCTCAACAAGGCGAAGGAGATGTTCTTTACAGCTCGTCCGACCGATGTCCACGAAGCCTGGAACAACGGCTTCGTCAATCACGTGGTGCCGCGGGAGAAACTGGAAGCTTTCACCTACGACTTGGCGGCACGCATCGCCGCCAATGCTCCCCTGGCGGTGCGCGCCATCAAGGCGCAATTTCGGCTCCTCACCCGCGGAAATCTGATTGATGCTGAGACGGCTGAACGCATCCAGTCCATCCGCAGGCACGTGTATGACAGCCTCGACTACGCAGAAGGCATTCAAGCCTTCAAAGAAAAACGGCGACCGCAGTTCCACGGCCGATAGCCCTCCCTCTCGCGCATTTCAGCTATCCCGGCTTTGGCAATGGCGAAAGGTGCAGCCTTGAACGAGAGATCAGGGCATTGCCAGAAAGTTCCCATGTGGTGAGCCGGCGATCGAAAATGTGGTGCGCTTCGGCTGCGAGTCGTCCGTCGAGCCGGTGGTCAAAATGGTGCACTTTGATGCCCAACGGCTAAACGTGTGTGCATTACGATAAACGCCCGACTCTTAGTCCTGGTTGCGAGGCCACGATGTGCAGAGGGGATGCAGTGGATTTGCTCGACTAGCGCGCCTCGCCCTGTCTCACTACATGGCTTCCAATGCATGTCAAAACCTGCCGACTCAACTGGCCGCTGCAGACGAACTGCCGCACGAACTCTCCGCTCAACGCTGCGTGGAAATTTAGACGCGTTCTTCACGCTCAAAATAGCGTTTCCGGATGCGGTCTTTCAGCTTCACCGACGTATAAAGGAAACCACGTGAACGAGCAGGCGTGCTGCATTTTTCGGTCGACGAAGGTGGTCGCCATCCTTCTGTTATTGAGCAGTTCCACGGCATTCGCAATAACCCCGCAAGAGCACGTGCACCAAATGGCCCATAGCGTAATGCCTTTTGATATGTCAAAGACCATACACATCTTCAAGATGACAGAATTGGGAGGCGTGCAGCGTGTCATTGCGAATGATGCAACGGACACCGATCAGATTGCACTCATTCAACAGCATCTCCGGCACGAGGCTGAGAAATTTCAGCACGGCGATTACTCAGACCCAGCAACGCTGCATGGTGCATACATGCCCGGGCTCAAGGAGCTTCAAGCTGGGGCCGCAGATATCAAAGTCTCTTATACAGCGCTTTCCGCGGGTGCTGAGATCACCTTTGAAACGACCGATCTCCACTTGTTAACAGCAATACATCGCTGGTTCGGGGCTCAGCTATCTGAACACGGCGCTGACGCCAAGGCAGAGTGAGCAATTGGCGGCGGCCCAATCGGGTCTCACACCACCCCGCCGTGGCTCCCTTTTTGAATACCACTGCATTCTCGAAACCGGTCTCCCCGACAGCACGCACGAGAATTGCGATCACCAGAAGTCAGAAATCGCCGGCAAAGCCCGGAGCCTTGAAAGTGCTCGATCCGCTCAAAGCGATTGATTGTTATCGTGAGGAGCTCATGGCGCAGTCAATTCCATCCGTTCGAGGCGATTGTCTTCCCTTTCCTGCTCCTCGATGTAGCGACGCACAGCAGCCTCGGACCTCCAGATTCACGGGAATGAAGACTTCCGCTTTACCAATCACTGACGCTCGTTGAGTCCTGAGCAGACTTTCAGGACTTTCAGGCGAACAGTATTACATCACCGTTGCCGACATACTTGTCGCTCTTACTGCCGAAATTGGCGGTGCCGGTAACCACAGGCAGGCCGTTTTCGATCATTTTTTCCACTGCAATCACTCCCGTACAATGGTTACTGCCAATGGCAGAAAAGTTGTGACTGATGATTGCCTCCAGCATTGCTTGAGCTTTTGGATTCCAGCTCTCGAGCAAAGAGATATGAAGCCCGCCATACAATCCATAGAACAATCCACTATCGGTCACTATATTATCCTTTGCATACTGAAACATCACCTGTGGAGTCGGATGACCGCATCCCGTGACAATCACGAGACCCTTATTCTTTATATTGAAGTATAACACCGTTTCACCCTGCACGCCGAGGAGAATCGGTATATCAAACATAACAGAAGCAAATCCTGGAAAGTGATTGTTGATAACGCCTGGACTCACCCGCTGGATTTCATCATCATTGTGACAACTTGCGATTAAATCCACGCCTCTTTCAGTAAACGTTGAAGGAATAATAAGCCTCAGATTTCTATTGTACTTCGAGAGCACTGATAACCCCCAGAAGTGATCCATATGCTCGTGGGAAATTACAGCGAACTCAATGACATCATTGCTTAACAGAGTATTGATACCCTCTCGTTGAAACACCCAATCCATGTAGGGGACGTTCCAGCCAGTGTCCAGTAGAATAGTATGCGTAGTGCCATCCAACGCTTCGGCTTCAATCAAAGCAGAGTATCCACCGGGGTTCCTCTTATCCCATTGGACAAGATATTGGCTTGTGCTCATCCCACCCGATGCATTGATGTTCTCCAGCAAAAGACTTGTGTCAAACCATCCTGTTTCAGAGAGACATTTGATCTTTACACACTTTAGCTCACCGATATCGGGATTACCCATCGCTTGCTCTTCACTACCGGGAACGGACGCAGCAATCCCCTGACCACCCGAGCTAGCAAGGCTTGCTCCTGCGAGTCCCCCAATGGCGACATCTTTCATAAAGTTTCTGCGGCCAATCCCATCTGTCTTGTGCTTGGCTTGTTCGTCTAAACCTTGGCTTTGATGAAGGTTTTTCTTATCCATAATGACATCTCCATTTTTCATGCGGCCATAAGCACACTCTTGAGTATACCGGATCGAAGATGCGTGTAAATGCGTTCGCTTGGGAATATCTTACCGATTCTTGCTGAAGCGCTTTTGTGATATTTGGCCCCATGCGGTCGAAGGTCGAACTGATCCAAGCGTGGGCGAACTGGAACGAAACAAGGGTCTGATGAAAACGAACCGGGCCACAATGGAACGTACGTTTCAAAAATCGGCCTCATTCCCAGTCGAGCTGCCGATCCTCCACCTCTTGTTGCTCAAATCACATATACCGTTGCCCCCGAACTTTCCTGCTCCGACATCAACGCATGATCGCAAATTTCATCAAGCTCATCAAGATCGCCACGCAAGTGCACAAACTGTGACGGGTGCGCGTGCGGAGCGTAGCGCCTATCTCGGAGCGGAGATATTCCGCCGCGTTTACGCCCGGCTTCGGGCTTTGAGTGAGAGCGCTTGAGGACGTTTCATAGGATCCTTATCAGGATACACAAATTGCAATCGTGATTGTAAGCACGACTCCTAACGCACCAATCCAGGTAGAACGCTTGGGGTGTATTTATAAAATACATTCCGCCAATCTGGCGGTGCTTTTTGCGCTGGCCTTCGTTGCGCCTCGTCCAGCGCCGAATATCCCTCGCGATCTTCAACGAAAGCCCTTTTACAAAAACGCCCTAGCGTGTTCAGTCCTCCATACCTTCCTGCTCCGCCTCAAGAATGAGTCCGACAACCTCATGCAGCCCGTCCCGTTCCGCGGACTGCGATATCTCCGACCAAGGCGCTTTGCGATCGATTGCGGCCGCAGTATCACAACTTTCAGGAAGATGCTTCCGAACTTCCTCGAGTCGCGCTGCGATCTGTTCCGAGATATCCGCGTCAGGCACCTCCGCCAGGCGTTCCTCTTCGACCATGAAAACCGCGGTCGAAATGAAGTGCAGACCTTCCTTTTCCGCCGTCTGGGAGATTTCGGTCAAAGCAGCTCCGCGACTTATGGCTTTGCCGGTCTCGCTGGTTTGGGGGAGCTCTTTGGAATAGAGTTTCAACAATTGATCGAGGTATTTTTGGGTGTCCATCGTCGCTGGTGGTGTGGTGGGGAATTACTTTCAGAATTGATCCTTTCGAGTCGCTCTTGTCAAGTCTACAAGTGTTACGCGTTGCGCTCTTCACGGGGAATCCGGTAAGGGAAAGGGCGAAATAAGATCGGAAACTTGGGTCGGGTTTCGTAAAGAAAGCGACACGCGGTTTGCTCTGGCGAAAAGCCATTTCTTATCAGAGACCTCCGGCTCTGCAGTAGTATGTGTTTAGCGCCCCAGGGGGCAGCACGGGCGAGTGTCGCGATGAAGGACTGAGCACGCCGGGCGCAGGTGGCAGCCAGCGAGGCCAGGATTTGCCAGGTTCCGGCTCCCTTGGGTGTTTTGTTGCCGCAGGAGATTTTGCGTGCGATCACGGCGGGCCGTAGTTGGCGTTCGGCCAGATTGTCGGTGGCCTCGACCTGGTCATGATCGAGGAACGTGAACAGACTTTGAGCCGTAGCTTGCCCGAGAGGAACGCCTTGAGCGAGGCGAGCACACGCTCCCCGGCCAGGCGCGACTTCACGTAAACGTTACGGTGAGTAGCGCGGGGGAATTTCACCCCCGCGCCCTCGCAGAACCGGACGTGAACCTCTCGACTCATCCGGCTCCCACAGATGAAGCCATGCTTCTCACGCCAATCTTCCAGTGGGCATCCAGTGGGCAAACAGCCTCGGTTCACGCCGCGATATGCGAGTGATCCAGTGCGTCGCCCGCCTTCGATGGCGCCTGAGTTTCCTGTATTTCCTGCACGCCCACTTCGAGAGCGAGCGCTCCAGTTGCCAAAACACCGTGTATTGCATCGACCGGTAGTTACGGTCCGTAGGTACCTGCATCCAGCCCCGCACAACGGGATTGAACATCCGGGAGAGGTCTTCGAGGCTCTTGTCGCTGCGCAAATGCAGCTTCCAGCTTCTGTGCAAGTCGCCCGCAAACTCATAACTTTTGATTCAAAGATGCCCGGGACAGGCAGTGATTCGCGCAAGCTCGTGCAGAGCCAGCCAGATGCGCGCCAGTCTTAGGCCGCAGCAGAGCTTTTCCTTGATGCCGTCCGGATCAGCGGCCGCAGATCTCCAGTGGTTTAGTCTTGTCGCATCCTGACAATTTGAATCAAAGGGATATGTCCTTAGCGACCGATCGAACCTTGAAAGGAATGACGATTTAGTCGATCCTTTTTTATGCAGGATGAGCTGTTTTGAGAAGAACGAGTTGCGGTAGAATTGTCGGAGGCGGAAGCGAAAGTTCTGATTGCGCCCACTTTGTGAGTATCTATCGATTTTTCGATTCAGAGAACAGGGACTGAACAGTATGTCGGATCCGGATTCCGCTTCGCAAATCGCGCTCATGGCGCCGCTGAGTGGTGAGTTGATTCCTTTAGAGAATGTTCCTGATCCCGTGTTCAGCCAGAAGATGGTTGGCGACGGGATCGCGATTGATCCACTGAGTAGCATTCTCTACGCGCCGTGTGACGGTGAGATTATTTACGTTCACGCGGCCGGACATGCGGTTACACTGAAGACCGCCGAGGATATCAAGATTTTGATTCACGTCGGCATCGATACAGTGAAGCTCAAAGGGAGTGGTTTTTCGCTACGAGTAAAAAAGGGCGATCACGCCACGGTCGGCACGCCGCTGATGGACCTAGACCTCGATTTTCTGGCGATGAATGCGAAGAGCCTGATAACGCCAGTGGTGATTGCAAATACCGACAGAATTGCATCCTTCGAGCGGGCGACCGGGATGATCCTGGCCGGAAAGGACCGCATTCTCAGCTTAATTACGAAAGACGTTTCCGCCTCGGCGCCGAATGGCGCACTTGGAAATGGCGTCACCGGGCAGGTAATCGTCGTTCCGAATCCGCTTGGACTGCATGCGCGACCAGCTGCTGTAATGGCGTGCATCGCGAAGTCCTTTCGCAGCGATTTGCGGCTCCGCTTCGGGGAAAAAGATGCGGACGCCAAGAGCATCACCTGTGTCCTGGGGCTTGACGTGGGTTATCAGTCGAAGGTGCTGTTTTCGGCGCAAGGACCGGATGCTGCCGAGGCGGTCGCGAAACTGTCTGAGTGGTTGGAAAAAGGTTTGGGTGATGAAGGTTTCAGACCGGCGCCAGCCCCTGCGAGCATCGCAATTCCGGCCGCTCCGCCGCGCGGCCCCAAGAAGAAATCTCCGGCTGTCCTTTCAGGCGTTCCGTGCTCGCCAGGAGTCGCTGCGGGAAGAGTTTTTCAAGTCCGGCATCGTGAGCTCAGGATTGTCGAAACGGCGGACGACCCTGACCAGGAACGGGAGCTTCTTTCCAGGGCGATTGAAAGGGCAAAAGCGCAGATCGCCGACATACAGGCTCGGTTTCGCAGACTGAACGATCCTGAGCGAGCCGCAATTTTCGCCGCGCACTCCGAAATGGTCGAGGATCCTGCTCTGCATGATTCCGCGAGCTCTGCGATCGCGAAGGGAAAAAGTGCCGCCTTCGCCTGGAAGAACGCTTACGAAAAGGTCGCGGGTTTGCTTGGGGAACTACTGAATCCAGTTCTCGCCCAGCGGGCAGTCGATTTGCGCGACGTCGGGGAACGAGTGCTCGAATTGCTCGCCGGCATTGAAAAGGAAAAGTGCGAGTACCCGAAAAATGCGGTGCTGATCGCCGAGGAACTCGGTCCTTCGGATCTCGATTCCTCGGAACGTGCGCCAATCGTTGGAATCTGCACAACGCGCGGCGGCCCGGCCTCGCATCTGTCTGTTCTGGCGCGAGCTCTCGGCGTCCCGGCAATTGCAGGCGTCGATCCCCGAGCGTTAGAGGTGCCCAACCGCGCACTCGTTACTCTGGACGCAACCTGTGGCAGGATTGACTTGAATCCCCCTCTGGCCGAAGTAAGGAAAATCCTCAAAGCGAGGAGAGCTGCTGAGGATGAATACAAATCTCATCTGGCGCATGCCGGTGAGCCTGCAAAGACGACCGATGGGTTCCGCGTGGAGGTGCTTGCCGACATCGCGTCGCTCGAGGATGCGAGGCAGGTGAGAGGACAGGGAGGCGAGGGGGTGGGGATACTGCGAACCGAATTTCTTTTCGTGGATCGAGAATCTCCCCCTACGGAGGAGGAGCAGTTCGAGGCCTACAAAATCGTTGTCGATGCGCTTGGCTCAAACCAGCCACTGTGCATTCGCTGCTTCGATGTGGGTGTTGAACAACAGCTTGGTTATCTTTCTATCCGCGGCGAAGAAACTCCGCTTCTCGGCGAACGCGGTATACGTGTCGGTCTTGACAGGCTCGATATTTTGCGCACGCAATTTCGTGCCATTCTTCGTGCCTCAGCCCGGGGCAACCTAAGCATCCTTTTGCCAATGGTGAGCATGGTGCGCGAGTTGCAGGAGGCGAGGGCCATTCTGAAAAACGAAGCCATGAGTGTCGGCGTTCCACCTGTGCCCGTCGGGGTGGGGGTGGAAATTCCAGCGGCTGCGATCCTAAGCGCGCAGCTTGCCAGAGAGTCAGATTTCTTCTCGATCAATACGAACAATCTCGCCCAGTACACCCTTGGTATGGATCGCAGCCATCCGAAGCTCTCGTCCAGGTTGGACGCGCTCAACCCCGGTGTGCTTCGGCTCATCGCCCGGACCGCGGCCGGTGCCCATTCGCGCGGTAGGACAGTCGCCGTTTGTGGAGGTATCGCAGCCGATGCCCAGGCGGTCCCGATCCTCGTCGGACTTGCCATTGATCAACTTGGCGTCAGCCCTCCCGCCATACCGACTGTCAAAGCGCAAATTCGTTCACTCGATCTTTCTGCCTGCCGGCAGCTTGCGCAACGGACTCTCGATTGCGACACAGCGGCGGAAGTCCGGGCGCTTTCTTCTCAAATGGCGTAGCCGGCAGTCGCAAGATCGTCCGGAAGCGAGGACTCCAACACTACTCAACCTCAAAGACTCTCAGCTCCAATTCAAACTCAACCCCGGCTATTTTGTTTTCGATTCCGGCAGTCGTGAGGATGTCTGGGGCCGGACGCGGGAAGGCGATGCATACGTCGGAGAGGTATGGCCGGGCGATTGTGTGTTCCCGGATTTCACGATGCCCACGACCCGGCGGTGGTGGGCAGGACCTTACAAGGATTTCATCGCCAAGGGCGTGGACGGCGTGTGGAACGACATGAACGAACCGGCAGTTTTTGAGACGGCCGAGGGGACGATGCCGGAGGATAACGTGCATCGCGGCGGTGGCAGATTGCCGCCTGGTCCGCACCTCCTGTATCACAATGTTTATGGGATGCTCATGGTTGCGGCCTCGCGAGAAGGTATTCTAAAGGCGCGTCCCGGCCGGCGACCGTTTGTATTGACGCGGGCCAATTATCTGGGTGGACAACGTTATGCGGCAACAAGGACCGGGGATAACTCCGCCGATATGCATTATTTGGAAATGTCGATTCCGATGTCGCTGAATCTCGGCCTCTCCGGGCAACCGCTGAATGGTCCCGATATCGGTGGCTTTTCGGGGGAGGTGAACCCTGAGCTTTTCGGAAAATGGATCTCGATGGCTCCGTTCTACCCTTTTTCCCGTGCGCACACTTCCGTGGACAATCCGCCGCGTGAGCCCTGGGTGTTTGGTCCGGAGATTGAGCGCGTCTCGCGAACCGCGCTGGAAAGGCGTTATCGACTTCTCCCCTATCTGTATTCGCTCGCCCGTGTCGCTTCAAGGGACGGGGATCCGATCATGCAACCGGTGTCTTTCGCCGATCCCGAAGATCTCGATCTGCGCTCGGAGGACGGCGCATTTCTTTTGGGATCCGATCTTCTCGTAATTCCTCAATGGGAACAGGACGCGCAACTTCCAGATGGTATCTGGCGCGAGACTTGGCTCATCGATCAGAAGCGTGAGAAGGATGGATACCAGGCGACAGTCAAAATTCGCGGCGGTGCGATTATTCCGCTGGGCAAGGTTATCCAGCACACGAACGAGAAGGCTCTCGACCCACTAACATTACTGGTTTGCCTTGATGAGAACGAACAAGCGAGCGGAGAACTCTATGAAGACGCTGGTGATGGTTTCGGGTACAAGGTTGGCGAATATGCGCTGACTCGCTATCAGGCGAAACGGGAAGGTGATGCGTTGGTAGTCAGGATCCAGAACCGTAGTGGGGAATTGAAAGTTCCAGACCGGGAAGTCCGGGTGAGGGTAGTTACCGATGACGGGATCCTTGAAGGCGAGGGGAAAGAATCAGAAGGCATTCGCATCGATTCCGGCTCGCTCAAAGGCAAATGATCGGCGAGCGTGGTTGCTACGCTGCCTTCTTCCGGGAAACAGAAAGTCCCAGCGAATTCTTTCGTGATTCCCATCCATTTTCAAGGCGTACACCTTTTCTATAGAGGCGGTTCGCAATTTCTTGAATCCGCGGACGCCATTTCACGTGGGAAAGCCAAAACTCTGGAATTCTCGAAGCCCCGTAAAACGCACCGGCTATCTGGCCGTATACGGCAGACGTGGTATCCGCATCGTCACCGAGATTGGCAGCCAGTAAACAGCCACTGCGAAAGTTGTCGCTTTGATGAAAAGCCCAGAGAGCCGCTTCCAGCGAATCCACCACATTTCCAGTGCCGCGGATTTCAGGCGGGTGTTTGCGTTTAAAAGAGCCTGCCGCGATTTCATCCACAGCCGGGTGAAGCGGTTGCTTTTCCCAATAGCCGGCCACCGGGCAAAAACGTTGTGAAAGTAACTCTTCTTTGTTCGTTCCGCGCAGCGCGCCAAGAATCAGCGCCGCCAGGTAACGACACCCGTCCACCGCGGCGGCGGCACCGTGTGTTGTGCGCGAGCTTTCCTCGGCAAAATGAATCGCCTTTGCTGGATTGCTGCAGAAGAAGATCACGACAGGCGCGAGGCGCGCAATAGAACCGTTCCCCGCAGTGTTTGGATCGGTCGAACCGGAAAATGGATTTTCAGTCAGGAGGAAGCGGTGCAATGCGCCCGAAACCGAATTGCCGATGTCAAAGCATCGACCGGTGACGGAAAGATGTCCATTCATCCACCACTGCACATAGCGCTCCATCTGGTCCCATGGGTCGAATCCCTCGCATTCAAGAAGGCTTTCAGCGAGGCAGAACGCCATTGAAGTGTTGTCAGCCCATTCACCGCGACGGAATTCGAATGGACCTCCACCGATCATCTTCGTGAGAGGTTCGCATGTGTCGGAAGGTCTATGCTCCAAATTAGTGCCTACGGAATCCCCAATGGCAAGGCCCAGAAGGCAGCCACGGTGCCGGTCCTCGGAACTCGGCCCACTCACGATTTCGGAGGGTATCCAATTGAGCACAAAATTGCACTGTTCCGGAGTCTGCGGGGTTCGCCGGAAGAAAATTCGCGCGTGAGACGTCAGCGACTCGATCCGATCCAAAGCGCCACGACCATCCGTTATGCCGGACTCGACCAGGTAACAGCCGACCACCGTGCCGGTCCTCCCTTTTCCGCCCCAGCAATGCAAATAAACGGTTCCGCCAGCAGCCAGTTCCTCGTTGAGGGCGCTTAGGACTTGCTTCATGACCGCGGGCGTCGGTGTAGACATCGCCGGAATCGGGAATTGGTCGCAGCGTATGCAACGTCCAGAGCGGGCCGCGAGATCTGACAGGGCTGCGGTGTAATCGACGAAGGGGCTGCCGGAGTGGTCTTTCTCGTCCGCTTCCATCAGATTGATCACTCGCGTAATCCCGGAACGCACCAACCCCCACAGTTTAATGTCCATCTGTCTTGGGTGCCTGTCGCCCGGATAGCAACCAGCCAGGAATTTTCGATGGAATACCCAGTATGATTGTGTGAAAGGCAATTTAGTAATCATGGTAGTCCAATCAGCTAGAGCCATTCTCGAAAACCATCTTCCGGAATGCGGACGATCGTAGACCGCCGCTACAGGCGCTGTAGTGGCGCGCTGCGAGCGCCGAAACGGAAACGAAAATTTGATAACTGCTCCAGCATGGAGCAGGCCGTAGGAAGCCAAGGTGCGGCACCTCGGCAAGATGTTGATTACCCGGCCCTGGTGGTGGAATACCGGGCTCGGCTTTGTTGCGCGTGGCCTACATGCGTAAGCGGCTCAATTAAGGCACCTTTGGCGCGGTCAACCTCCTTCTGAAAAACGGGTCGCTTCAATATGGAGGCGAAGCGTGGTTAGGTCACCGACAAAGTGCTTGCCGAGTTTCTCGTAGAATCGCGTTGATCCGTAAGTCACATTCCAGCGCGTTCGATCGATCTCGATAGTTGCTTCGGCAATGAGCTTCGGGTCTCGCATCCCTACGAGGCATGGGAAGGATAACTCGTTGGTTTTCTCCTTCATGGTCAACTTTCCCGCAACGTGGTAATGCAGGGGTATTTCCGCCCCGGCGATCGGTACCGTCTTTTCGATCACGAATCGTGCCTCAGGGAACCGCTTCACGTCGAAGAAGTCGTCCGATTGAAGATGATCGATCAATACCTGTCGCATTCGCGCGTCGTGGATATCGTCGTTAGCCATACTCCTCATGTCGATGGTCAACTCGCCGCTCGCAAAATGTCCGTTTTCGATCTTTAAATGACCTTCCGAGAAACGAAGTGTGCCCGTGTGTTCGCTGCCGAAATTGCGCCCGATCCAATGAATGCGGCTCTCTTCGGTGTCGATCGCAAAAGTGCCGCTTCCACTTACCTCAAAATTTTCTGAATGTGACTTTCTGCCGACTGTCTCGATGGGCAGGCCCGCGGCGCTCCATTCGGTGAGACCGCCTTTGAAGTCGTATAGATTCGAATAACCTGCAGCCGCCATTTTCTCCGCTGCTGTCGTCGATGCCATCGACGCGGCACTGGAATCATAGACGACACAAGGAGTTCCGTGGTCAGGAAGAATCCGTGCGCAGCGGTCGAGGAAGTCGACGCCGTAAACGCAGGCGTTTCGCGCACTGGCAATATGGGACTCAGCGAAGGTCTCCTCCGGCAAAACGTCGATAATAACAACGTTCGGCTTCGATTGGCTCAGTTGCTGTAGTTCCCTGGCTGAAATGGTTTTGATGCTCATGGTAATTCGTGGGGAGGAATATAGTCGACAGACGCCGCCGACTGCCGCTAGCGGCAGAAGTTCGCTTCCGGCCAGGACTCAGACTGGATCGTCGAGAGCCGATCGACGAGGTTTTTTACCTTCTGGCTTCTACGTGCACAAATTTTACCGACAGCAGTCAGCATGGTGTCGTTTTTTTTTGGACCGCGGGGCATTTTTGAAGCGAGGAGCAATTTCCAGTTTTGTAAACGGGATACTAGCTTTTCAAACGCTCCCACCAGGGTTTCAGCTGCAGCCCGAGGAACGTCAGAACTTCGTCACCGCTGAAAGGAACATTGCCCTGTACTGCTTCCGCAAACAATTCTCGGGCGGCGTACAATTCCGCGATCTCCTCTTTCGCTAAAACAAGGATGTGAAGATAGGTCTCTTTGGCGCGTTCGATTTCTTCGGCGATTCTCCACCGCCCGGGGATCGGGCTGAGCTCGGCTGTGCGAAAGAAGACTGTCCTGGCTCCGTCGGCATCGAAACATCGAGCAGCTTCGCGCGTGATGACCTGCCACCGTTTCCAGTGCGCTCCGGACTCGAATCCAAACAAGGTTCGGCGTGTCCCCGTCAACCACGAGAGAACAATGTTCTCGCCGCGGTAGGGCTCGATAACGAGGCCGGGGATAGTCTTCGCCGGTTCCTGCACCAGCCAAAGCAACGTGTCGGGATCGAAGAGAAGCCGCTTGGATTTATTCTGTAGCTCTTCTTTGTAGCCTTTGTAGTAGTCTTCCAGGGATCGCCGAACTGGTTCATCGCTGGACTCTCCAGGAGTGTTCCCATTGGGGAGAAATACCCACCGCTTCTGACACAACTGGAGAAAATGGCGTGCACCGAGACGGCTGTGCTCATGGGGGAACGTCTGCCGGAGCCATTGGGGATCAAGAAACGTCGAAGCCCAAGGATCCCCCATTTCGCAAACATGAAGCCGCGACTTGACGAGTTCTTCGCCCTGGGTGCGGTTCAGACCTTCAAGCGCGATGTAAGGACTGCGAAAGCAATCCTGATCGGCTTTTTCCATGTAGGTAACGATGGCCTTCAACCAGGGATCAAGATTCGCCGTGACCACGGTCATTTGGTTGATGCTCTGCCGCACCAATTCCGAAACGACCATCCCGAAGCACCGCGCGAGCTCTGACCGGTGCCCGTAGATTTCCGTTTGATCGAAACAGAAGACGAGAGGGCGATAAAAACCCGAAAGCGCACAGAGATCGAAGATGCGCATTTTGCACAAATCATTGACCTCCACGGGCTGCATTTCGGCCTTTGGCAAATCGCGGGCTCTAAGCCCGATTTCGTCTCCCTCGTCGGATTCGATGCTTTCGCCTTTCAACCAGCTGAGGCAGGTGCGTCGCAACGTGAAATCCCCCGGCCAGAACGAATATCGAAAGAGCACGCGCAGCCATGATGACGGGGAATTTGTGAGCCCGAGGCCATGCCGATCCAACTGCTGCTCAAACGTTGGCAGCAACTGCTCAAAATTCCGGCGCATCCACTCTGCCCACGAATTCGTCTCATCGGCAAAACCAAACGCCTCCACCGGATCCAATCGCAGATATGCCGACGCCCGCTCGGGCTCATCGTGAGCGATTTCTCCGCCTTCGATGCTCGCGGCGATAAGGTGCGCGAAGATTCCGATTGCCAGGGTATCGAGCTGGGTTGGTTCTCCGGGTTGACCAAACTCTACCTCACTGCGGTCGGGGAAGTTCAGCTCCTGGATCGTGCGCAGGAGGATTGATTGCCAGCACAACGACGGATTCTGGAATGGCTTGATGTAAATTTTTGACGCGCGCCGGTCAAGTGTCCGGAGGAAGCGTCCGATCAGGTGCGATTTACCATAACCGGGCTCGGCGGAAGTTATGAGCAGCGCGTGGCTAAGCTGTTCCCTGCGGGGAGGAATGTGGCTTGTCTCCAGCGTGCCGAACTCGTCAATCAACCGACGCAAGGGCCGATCGTTCAAGCCCGTAATCGGCGGTTCGACGCGGCGAGGATCTTTTACAATGTTCTCCGCGAACGGATGTGCCGTCACGGAGGGCAGAGTTTCATTCATCAACATGCTGTTCATCCTGGAAGCGAACCCGCAAATAGCGGTCTCCGTTTATTTCAATTGCGCCGGAGCGCGTGTCGGGTGAGGCGAGCGACCAGTCGCCAAAGCTGAGCACCGCCCGCCCGGCCTCGTATTCCGCCAAAATCTGCGCTCTGAGTGCGGCCAGCGGGAGGCCCAAACGTTCGTGGAGTTCGAAGATTTCCACATCGGGAAAGCCATTTCGCTGCACGAGTTGTTGATAGACTTCCAACAGTCTCGGGGGAGTAAAGGGTGGGGGGGCCGTCTCCGGATATGTCGTGGCGACCAACTCGCGCAGACCGCTGGTGTGCATGTAGAAATCCATTTCCCGTTGCGCACCGGTCTTTTTCGCCCGACTGACGTGATTGAGTTTGATGAGCGCTTTTTCCGCGAGTAGCCCCACGAGTGCCCGGGTGAAAAGCGACCGCTCCGCTGGTAGGAGGCCTGAGGAGAGATCTTTCCTGGAAAGCAACGTGACCTGCGCTTCACGTGCCGCCCGTTCCACCTTATAACGGACTGATTCGACTGTCGGCGCGAACTGCGGGAGGAAATAGAAAGCGCGGCGTCCGTCATCGATGCGCGAAATATTCCCGACGGCCACTAAGTCGGACAACGCGGATTCCAACAGTGCGCGCACCTTCCGGGTCTTGTAGTCGAAGTCAGTGATCTCGACCCCGGCTGTTCCGGATTGCTGCAGCTTCTTTAGTAATGTCTCTCGCAATCCATCTACCGCAGAAGCATTAACACTGTCATCCGCCGAGTTAGTCACCGCTGGCGAGTGTATGGCATTTTCGTTCATCGAAAGTGGAGAAACCCTCACGAGCTTGGGGAACTGTCAAGAACGCTTTTTGATTTTTGAAGGTGGCAGGGCATCTGCGAAACGCAAGACGGACCGCTGTTTGCCACAAACGAGCCAAACCCACGGGGTCAAGTATTCGGCAAATGGGGCGAGCGCTTCAGCCGGAACGCGTGCGCGAGCGCGCGTCCGGGAAGATTTCCTTCTCGAAATCCGTTCGATATTACTTCTTTTCCGCGTTCTCTCGCATCCGTACCGGCGATGCAGGCAACGGATCCAACACGATTTTTCCGTCTGCCTTGTAGCGACCAAAGGCCAGAACGCCGGTCGGACATTGCTGCACGCAGGCGGAACACCGGACACACTCCGGATCCTGCATGGGGATGCCCTTGTTCGCAAAGTTCATGATATCGATGCCCTGGTGACACACCGAGGTGCAGACATTGCAGGAGATGCACTTCGATTTCTCCGGGAAGATGCGGAACTTGGAGAACCGGGCGTAGATGTGCATCAGTGCGGCCAGCGGACAGGCGAATCGACACCACATCCGACCGGAATACCAGAAATACAGTCCGTATCCCAATACTCCTGCGAGCAGCAGATCGACGAACCACGCGTAGTTCAGCAGCGGTATTTTTTTGAAGCCGTCGTAGAACAGGCTGCTCGCCCAGCCGACACCGGACCATGCGAGAATCTTCAGGGCGAACAAGACCGTGGCGAATAGAAGAATCGCCTGTCCCAGCATATTCAGCCGGTTCCACCTGGGACCGTGTGGCATCTTGTGCCTGACCTGATCGCCCAGTGTTTCTGCCAGAGCGCCGCAGGAGCAGATCCAGCCGCAGTAGGCGCCCTTTCCGTAGAAGTAGATGAGCCCCGGGATGAATACGAACGTCTGGAGTGCACCGATGATCAGCCAACCCCACAGGGGAGATTCGGTGAACCAATTGTAAACAAACAAAGGCCACGCCAGGATCAGCCCATACGCACGCCAGTATTCGCGCCCGTGGCCGTAGTTCACCTCGGGAAACAGCGAGTCGGCGATGCTGTTCAGAACGCCGGAAGAAAAGAACCCGTTATGGCCAAGTAATGGCAGAATGATCTCGGGTAACAGAAAGAGCGGCAGGACCTGGATGGCAGCGAGCGTTGTGGTCTGCAGCTTCACATAGGGCGTCTTTCGGCGGCGGACCCGGAGAATTCCGAACACGACCACAATGATCGAGTAAAGGAGAGAGTAGTAGAATGCCCTGCCTCCCGCGGACATGCTGAGCGTGCCAAGCAGCGTCGAGGGATCGCCGATCTGCTGGGACCACCAGCCGCCCAGCGAATCCAGCCACTTCCAGTAGGCTCCGGGGTTTGGATTCAGCCATCCCGAGAACTTCCCGATGAATGGTACGGCATAGCCGCCCTTCCAATGGTAAAGCCAGAAACAGAACAGGACGAACAGGCTCATTCCGATCCAGCCTTTTGCACCCATTTCCCCGGTGATACGGATGCCGGATCGACGGAAGAAATCGAGCGGCGGTTCGCGGCCAATCATCGAAAAGACGTGGTCGTTTTCGATCTCGCTCGACTTGCCAGTTGCGTTGTCCTTGAGAATCACCCGGTCGGCCTCGATTCGTTCCGGCGAAGTATTCATCGCCAGCGTTAGCGATCCCGCCGGATTATTCTCGCGCATCCATTTCGCTGCAGAGGTCGTGATTCGTTCTGATGTTGGTTCTTCGACGGCGACATCCGAATCCGGATTCGCTGCAAGCGCCTCGATTTTTTCGATGTTCTCCGGCTTCGGTCGCGAAAATTCCGGCTTTCGGTAGCTTAGCGTCACGAATGCCCCACACACCGCGAGCGCGATTGCGGCTTCCATGGCCGAGTCACCACCGCCGACGATCAGGACCTTTTTCTGACAGAAATCCTTCGGGTCGTGCAAACGGTTCGAAACTTTGTCCAAATCCTCTCCGGGTACGCCGAGCTTCCGGAAATTGCCACTCCGACCGATAGCGACGATCACGCGGCGCGCCCGTGTCTTGTTCCCCGATTTTCCCGCATGATGGAGAACGAGTTCCCCACCGGTCCGCTCGATTTTCTCGATGCGTCCTGTCGTGATTTCGACGCCCGCTTCCCGCCGCTGACGCTCCATCTCCTCCAGCAAGCCCTCTTTGATCTTCGTCTTATCGGAATACTGAATCCCGCCCTCCGGCGTCATCTCGGTCGGATACGTGTAAATTGGTTTGCCCTTCGGAAAATTCGCCACGGTGGAGAAGGTCTGCGACGCCTCGAAGATCACATAGTTCAGCCCGGCCTTCCGCGCTTCCATCGCCGCTGAAACACCCGATACCCCGGCGCCGATAATCGCCACATCAAAAAGATCCGACCCGGTGGAGCGACTGGAATTGAAATCGCCCTCCTTGAGAATCGCATGGATTGCCTTTGCTCCGGTGTCGGACGAAAATTTCAGCAAGGGGATCCCGGTCAGGTCGCCTACTACGCGCACTCCGGGCACGGACGTCGTCCCATCGGGACGAACCTCGGGAAGTTTTTCGACCTTGCCGGCGGGCCAGCGGAGATGGAGCCAATGGGAATAGGTCTTGACGAAGGATAACATGGCGTCGGGAATTTCTTACTTTGAGGGATCGAAAGGCTAGTTATTTCATTTTGCCAACGATCCGCGCAAAATATTGGTCGGACAACATCAGGAATCCTTACTCGAGAAACTTGCCGCACTCTCCAGTTTGGCGGAATACCACCGTCCTGGCAGACAGGAATGTTTTCCTTTTACCTCTCCTCCTTACTTCAAAGGTTCTCATAAATTTCACGCTTGAGCCTGACGCATACTCGCGGTTGCCATCTGTCCTATTGTAGTATTCCGAGGTGCCGGCAATGATTTTGCGCTTTCTGACGAGCCTCGTAGCGCTTTGCATGACCGCCTGTTGTGTTCCCGGGCGTCCAATTGAGTCGCTTAAGGTTGTCCAGGATATCGCTGCGTCCGGCGCGAATCCTACCGCGCTGAAACAGTCGACTGCAGAACCGGAGCGCAAAACGGTCAAATATGAATCGATAGGGCGAACGAGGAGTGGCGATCTCTATCTACCCGGCAACCGGCCGCCGGAAGCCGGCATTGTGCTCGTGCCCGGTGTGGCACGGCAGGGATACCGGGATCCTCGACTCGTCGCTCTGGCAAACACCCTCGCGCGTGCTAAATTTGCCGTGCTTGTGCCGGACCTTCCAAATGTCCGGCGATTAGAGGTCGGGCCGGAGGATGCGCACGAGATTGCAATGGCGTTTCAATATCTCGCGGCGCAACCCGCGTTGGCTCCCGGAGGAAGAGCAGGTTTGGCAGCTGCGAGCTACGCCGTTGGTCCGGCGGTTCTGGCCGCGCTGGAACCTGGTGTGAGAGATAAGGTGCGCTTTGTGATGGGGGTAGGAGGTTATTACGACATCGAAGAAGTGCTCACGTTCGCAATCACCGGATATTATCGCGACACGACGAAACGGGATGCGCCGTGGCAAAAAATGGAACCGAGCGAATATGCGAAATGGGTGTTTCTCCTGAGCAATCTCAAGCGCGTTCCGAATGGGCGGGATCGTAGACTGTTGAGGCAGATTGCGGAAACAAAGCTCGAGGAACCCAAGGCGGAGGTAGGCGCGCTCGCTCGCAGGTTGGGCCCGCAGGGCAAAGCATTTTACAAACTACTCACGGCTGAAAATCCGGAACGGATTTCAGGGCTCATGGAGAAACTGCCGGCGCCTGTCAGAAAGGATGTCGAGGCGCTCAACCTCGCCACAAAGGACCTTGCGCAGCTCAGGGCGGAGCTCATTCTCATCCACGGTCGCAACGACGTATCGATCCCTTACACGGAAAGCAAGGCGCTGGCTGCTGCGGCGCCGAGATCCAGGCTGTTCCTGATCAATAATCTGGCGCATGTCGATATTCAGAAGAGCGGACTGACCGATGCGTTGCGCCTCTGGTGCGCCATTGACGAGCTCCTATCGTATCGCCGGTAATTTCGAATGTTTTCTGGATGGGGGGCACGTTTTGCTTCCCGGGTTTTTCTGGCAATCCGTGCCCACGCTGGTAAGTCTGCGGCATGTTGCGAATCAGTGCGTTTCAAGGGCTCCGGCCCGCCGGGAAATTTGTCGAACAGGTCGCCTGTGTTCCATACGACGTTGTGGATACGAAAGAAGCGCTTGCGCTGGCCGAGGGGAACCCTTTCAGTCTCCTGCACGTGGATCGTGCGGAGATTGACCTGCCTCCGGAGACCGACATTCATTCGGAGGAAGTTTACCAGAAGGCGCGGGCCAATTTTCAAAAGTTACAGGAGGACGGTGTACTGGTTCGCGAGCCAGAGCCATGCGTTTACCTGTATCGACAACGCATGGGGGCGCACTCCCAGACAGGATTCGTGTGCGTTTCACACATCGAAGACTATGAGAACGACCTCATCAAGAAGCACGAGAAGACGCGGCGCGACAAGGAAGACGACCGCACGAAACTCATTGACACGATCAGCGCGAATACAGGCCCCGTTTTTTTGACCTATCGCGACGAGCCAGCGATTGATGCGCTCGTCGAGCAGTATCAAACTGCGCCGCCCTTGTTTGATTTCATCGCTCCGGATGGCATTGAGCACACGCTCTGGCGCATTCCGGGCGGACAGGATCTTTTGAAACAATTCGCGGAGGTGCCGGCGTCTTACGTGGCGGACGGGCATCATCGTACCGCGAGCGCGGCGCGGGTGGGAAGGCAACGTCGGGAGGCAAATCCGGCGCATACAGGTGAGGAAAATTACAATTGGTTTCTGACGGTTCTTTTTCCATCGAGCCAGCTCAAGATTCTTCCGTACAATCGCGCAGCACATGATCTCAATGGACATTCCAGAGAGCATTTTCTCGCAGAGGTGAAGAAACGATTTGACGTTGTCGAGGATGCCAACCCGGCGCCTAATCAACCGGGGCGGGTGAGCATGTATCTCACTGGAAAGTGGTATGGTCTGAGTTGGACGCCTGATTCTGATGCCGATCCGGTTGGCCGACTGGATGTTTCTCTGCTTCAGGACAGGCTCCTGGCGCCTTTGCTCGGTATCGATGATCCGCGCACCAGCAAGCGAATTGAGTTCGTCGGCGGCATCCGCGGGACGAAGGAACTCGTGAAGCGGTGCGAGGAGGGAAGAGCAGCTGTCGCGTTTTCCATGTATCCAACCACAGTTGAGCAGTTGATGGACATTGCGGATGCCGGGCAGATCATGCCGCCAAAGAGTACCTGGTTCGAGCCGAAGCTGCGCTCCGGATTATTCATACATACTCTGGACTGAGCGCTCATCCGTGTGTGGCGAGATGCTCTACTCCTGAGCGCCGCCGCTTTCTTGCGCGGCAAATGAATCGAGGCTAACGATCTGCTCCGTGCTTCCCTGGTTTCAAGATAACTTTCCGCTGTTCCTCGCGCCCATGGCGGGCGTGACGAATAAGATTTTTCGTCAGCTTTGCAAGGAATTCGGCGTCGATGTCGTAACCACCGAATTCGTGTCGGCGGAGGGAGTCTTCCGGCGAAATGAACGCACGCTGGAATATCTGGACTTTGACGATGGTGAACGACCGCTCGGGGTTCAGATTTTCGGAGGTGATCCCGATCACATGGGGGAGGCTGCGAGGCACGTCATGGACTGGAAACAGCCGGACTTTCTCGACTTGAACTTCGGTTGTCCGGTGAACAAGGTCGTCTGCAAGCTCGGTGGATCCGCCCTGTTGAATGATTGCCCGTTGCTCGAGCGCGTTACGGCATCGGTGGTGAAGGCCGTTGCTCCCTTTCCGGTTACTGCGAAAATCCGGATTGGCTGGGATGAAAGGACTATCAACGCGACAAGCACAGCCCGTCTGCTCGAGGGCGCTGGTGTGCAGGCGATTGCAGTTCACGGGCGAACGAAGGCTCAGAGATATTCCGGCAGGGCTGACTGGGATGTCATTGGGGAGGTTGTGCAGGCGGTGTCCATTCCGGTGATTGGAAATGGCGATCTCTATTCGGCCGCCGACGTGAAGCGGCGTCAGGAACAAACCGGCGTCGCCGGTGCAATGATCGGGCGCGGCGCAATGCAGGCTCCCTGGATCTTCTCGCAAATCCGGGCATTTCTGGAAACCGGCGAGCTGGTGCGTGAGCCTTCCCTGGAGGAACAGTGGGCATTCATCCGCCGCCACTGCCGGCTCGCTGTGGAATCACGCGGTGTGGAAACCGCGGCCCTTCATTCGATGCGCGCCCGATTGATGGCGTATTCGCGCGGAATGCCGTCGAGCAGGCAATTGCGCATTCGTTTCCAGCACGTCTCGACGCTCGCAGAGCTGGATGAGATTGCGGAGTGGTCGATTGACGTGTCGACAAAATCACCGGAACTTCTGGCGGCGTGAAAGAAACGCAGCGGCGGGTATCGCCGCAGCCGGGTCAATCCTCGGGTTCGTCGCCGGACTGCAATCCGTCTTCTTCCATCTTGCGGAGAATTTCAGTCATGTCCTCCACTTCTTCCCAGACGTCCTGGCTCACATAGATTGGCGCGCCCTGCTGCGTCGCCATGGCAATGGAATCACTGGGACGCGCATCCAGTTCGACGATTTTTTTCTGCTGAAGCTCGTTTTCGGCGCTGATGATGAGTCGCGCAAAATACGTTGCCGTCTTCAGATCGTTGATGATTACGCGTTCCACTTTTGCTCCGAGCGCGGTCATCAGGTGCGCCATGAGATCGTGGGTCAAAGGACGCTCTTTCGGCGTATGATTGACGAACATGGTGATTGCTGCACCCACACTTTCATCGACATAGATGACAAAGACTTTCTCGTCATTGCCGATGAATACCGCGCGACCTGCATTGGTCGGCAGAACGGCCTTCACTTGGACTGGAATGACGGTCTTACTCATGAATTCAGGACGTTAGATGGGTTGCCGCAAAAAGACAAGTTGAGCTCGCTAGTTCCATGGCTGGGTCCTCGATCGCAAGGATTCCGCCTCAAAAATAGAATTGATTTTGTCAAGACAGGTGCAGGCATTGCATTCCCTGATCAGCCGTAGTAATTCCGCGCCATGTCTTCCAATTGGAACATCCAATCCGCAATAGATCTATACGACGTGGACCGCTGGGGAAATGGGTACTTTAGCGTCAACAGGGAAGGCAACGTGGAGGCGCATCCCACGCAAAAACCGGAAGAAGGGGTGGACATCATGGCCGTTGTCGAAGCGGCGAAGGAGCGGCGGTTGAGTTTCCCCCTGATGATTCGTTTTCAAGATCTACTGCGTAATCGCGTGGAAACGATCAATAAGGCGTTTCAATCTGCCATCGAAGAGGCGAAATACTCCAGCGTTTACCGCGGTGTCTTTCCGATTAAAGTGAATCAACTTCGCGAGGTGGTCGAAGAAATCGTCGACGCTGGAAAACCGTATCATTTCGGGGTCGAAGTCGGCTCGAAACCCGAGTTGATCGCCGCGCTTGCCGTGCACTCCGACCCCGAGAGTTTGATCATCTGTAACGGCTATAAGGATGCGCCTTTTATCAAAATGGCGCTTCTTGGGGAGAAGCTCGGCAAGAAGGTCGTTTTGGTGGTCGAAAAGCTTGAGGAACTCCACCAGATCCTGTCCATTGCAAAGAGTTTCGCCATAGAACCGATGATCGGAGTGCGTGTGCGCCTTCAGTCCAAGGGGGCGGGAAAATGGGCAACCAGTGGGGGAGAGAACGCGAAATTCGGTCTTTCCACGGCCGATCTGGTGGAAGCCAGCCATACCCTGAAGGCCGCAGGGTTATCGGATTGTCTCAAGCTTATCCATTTTCATGTGGGATCGCAGGTGCCGGATATAGGGACAATCAAACATGCGGTGCGAGAAGCCGCTCGATTCTACGCGAAACTTTATAAAATGGGACACGCCCTGGGGTATTTCGATGTCGGTGGTGGACTTGGAGTGGACTACGATGGATCGAGAACCGCGTTCGACAGTTCGGCCAATTATACCCTCGAGGAGTACGCGCGCGATATCGTTTACAACGTTGCGGATGTGCTGGACTCCGAGAGCGTTCCGCATCCTGTGCTTGTCAGCGAGAGCGGCAGGGCGATTGTGGCGCATCATTCGGTGCTCGTGGTCGAGGCCTTTGGATCGATCGAAAAGGAAGCGGAGACACAGCTGGGTTCTGAGCCTTCCGGAAGCGACCAAAAAATCGTCGCGGATATGAAGGAAGTGTATGCCGCCCTGAGCTCCGGAACCCGAATGGAATGCTTGCACGACGCCCAGCAGATCAAAGAAACAGCCCAGTCCATGTTCGATCTCGGGTTGCTCGATCTCGAGGCCAAGGCAAAGGTAGAAACTCTTTTCTGGCAGATTGCGAAAGAAATCGTCCGTCTATTTCGCCACGCCGAATACGTTCCCGATGATGTGAGGGAAATGGAGATTGCTTTGGCCGACCAATACGTCTGCAATTTCTCGGTGTTTCAGTCTCTGCTCGATCATTGGGCACTGGGGCAATTGTTTCCGATCATGCCCGTGCATAAATTGCACAAACGCCCGAAGCGAAACGCCACACTCGTGGATATCACATGCGACTCCGATGGGAAGGTCAGCAAGTTCATCGATCTGAAAGATGTGAAACCCATGTTGTCACTGCATGCTCTGAGGCCAAATGAGTCGTATTACATCGGGATTTTCCTTATGGGCGCTTACCAGGATATCATGGGGGATCTGCACAATCTCTTTGGGCGCGTGACGGAAGTGCATGTGTTTCTCGATGAGAATGAAGATTCCGGATACTACATCGAGCAGGTGATCGAAGGTAGCATGATCGGAGAGGTTCTTGCGCTGACGCAGTGGGACAAGAGCAATCTAGTCCGGCGCGTAAAGAAACACGTCGACACCGCGATCAAATCGGATCGCCTTAAACCCAGCGAAGGGATGCGGCTCCTGAAGCGCTACGAAAAAGCTCTTGCTGGCTACACCTATTTGCAGTTTGAAGAAGGTGCGGAGTAGTCGCCGGCATGTAGTGTCCATGCCGATCGCGCGCGAGCCGGGAGGAATTGGCGTTTTCACCTTTGCGAAATTTTTCCGGAGGAGTGGACAGCGGCGGTGTTTCGTTGGAATCTCGATGGGCTGTGTCCGATAAACCCGCGCCCTGCAGAGTGGCCAACGTTCCGAGCCCGGCAACGAGCGATATCCGCAGGCAGCCCGTTGGCCGGCTGCGTTGGGTTGATGCATTAGCAGCATTCCATCACCGGAATTATCGCATCTTCTTCTGCGGGCAGTTTATATCGCTCATCGGTACCTGGCTGCAATCGACGGCCGAAGGTTGGCTGGTTTATCAAATGAGCGGCTCGTCCGTCGCGCTCGGCTTCATCCGATTTGTAAACATGCTTCCCTTCGCGCTCATGGCCCTTTGGGGCGGGATCGTGGCGGACCGACGGTCGAAGCGGCAGATCCTCATGGTTACGCAGTGTGCTTCAATGTGCCTTGCATTCGCATTGGCCGGACTTGTTTATTCCGGAATCATTCGGGTGTGGCACGTTGCGTCCATTGGATTTCTGCTGGGCGTTGTCAACGCATTCGACGTGCCGGCGCGTCAGTCCTTCGTCGTCGAGTTGGTTGGCCGGGAGGATCTCATCAACGGCATCGCGCTGAATTCTTCGATGTTCAATCTAGCGCGGATGCTGGGACCCGCCGTTGCCGGTTTGCTGATTGGATTGGTGGGAATGGCAGGATGCTTTTTTCTCAATGCGATCTCTTACACGGCGGTCATTCTTGGGTACGGTTTGCTCCGATTGCCGAAGTTTGTGCCGCATCAAAATCATCCGCCCTTTTTCGAAGCGATCCGGGAAGCATTCCATTATATCAGGAACGAGGGACCGCTGCGCGCAATCATGATTCTCGTATCGACGTTCAGCGTCTTCGGCGTGAGCTTTGCAGTGCTGATGCCGGTCTTTGCCAAGGATATCCTGCACGGGAACGCGCAGGCGTTCGGCATTCTGATGGCTTCGAATGGAGGGGGTGCGCTAGTTGGTGGAATTACTCTCGCGTCTCTTGGAAAGCGGTTCCAGCGACGCCACCTCATTTACACCGGTCTCTTCGGATGTTGCGGCTTTTTGATACTTTTCGCGATTTCCCAAGTTTTCCTCATTTCCTGCGGTCTGATTTTTTGTGCGGGATTTTTCATGATCACGTTTTTTGCGACCGCGAATACTTCGGTCCAACTCCGTTCTCCCGACGCTCTACGCGGGCGGATCATGGGTTTCTACTCCCTTTGCTTCTTCGGCTTGGGCTCCGTGGGAAGCTTGGTCGCGGGCACTTTGGCGAGATTTTTGTCCGCGCCCGTCGCGGTGATTGTCGGGTCGGTGATTTGTTCTGCCGTTGGCTTGATGAGCTGGCGACGAATCCCGCCGATCCAGACCCCCGGGAACGCAGTGCCCTGATGCCGGTTTCGTTGAGGTAAATTTCAGACGAACCGCAGGAGGAATCCGGAGATTCGTTCAATTGTCGGACTGACGGGCGACCCTGCGTCGGTGTCCGGGGTGGCACGGTTCTCAATGGACTCTTTTATGAAGCGAACGGCTGAACAGCAATGAACCCGACGGCTCGATGTGGGGATCAATACCCCATACTCTTGAAAGATCTGTCTATACCCTTTTGGGGGGGCTGACCCGGCGCCTGCTCGAAGTGAAAGGACGGGAGTTGGAGGAACTCCTGAGCATCCGTACCCGCAAGCACGTCCGACGCCGATCGATTTTTCATGAGACGGGTTGATAGGAGAGACGGTCTTGAATGTACCTTCGCGATCGGCCAGAACCGGGGGGGGAAGCCAGTGGCATGGCGCAGATTACCCCAACTGCCTGCATGGAATTGACCCCGGCCGCTTCGCTCCCGTGTTGGTGTCCCGACAGCAACCGGCCCGCACCCCTCGGGAGTGCGGGCCAGTTGAGGACACGCCTTCAGCTCACGGGAGAATAGCTACCCCGTCGCTGTAGCTGATGACGTAGCTGGGAGCCTCGAAGGGGCCCTTGTCCGGGCCGCAGTTCTCCGGGACGTTGGGGTCGTCACAGGGCAGAATGCCGTCCACCGCATCACCGACGCCATTGACTACGTTGGCGATCGTGCCCGGGCCGCTGAGGTTCTTCGTCATGATGTGGGTCAACTTGACACCGGGTGTATCCGGCACCTCGTAGGCGTTCTCCGTCACGATGTCGGGGTTGTTCCGGTTGAACAGTACGAGCCGCCGCCCCACAGCTGGTGCTTCTTGACGTTGTCGGCGACCTTGTATGCGGCCCATCCGAGGGTGCCGTCCGGAGTCATCCAGTCCGCCTGGGTGGGCGGGTCGTAGGGCAGCTCGTTCTGGTACAGGATTACCAGGCCGTTCTCGCCGTTCCAGAGGGTGTTGTACTGTTGGAAATGCTCAACGAAAAAGCCGGTCGCCGTGACGTCGTCGCCGTTGACCACGACGCCGTTGCGGCCGATGTTGGTCACCCACCGCTCGTTGTCGCCGAACGTCCCGTCGGTCGGGTCGAAGCCCTCAATGCCGTGGTCGGCTCGCCACACCCAGGTGTGGTCGATGAGGACGCGGTCGCTGTTGACCTCGAGGGCGATGTCGCACTTGCCGACATAGGGACCGCCGACGCGGAAGTAGACGTCGCTGAGCGTCGTCGGATTGCCGACGGAGCCCCTGCTGCTGCCGTTCCGTGTGCCGACCTGGAGCAGCACCGGCGACTCGACCTCGCCCGCGTCGACCGTCACGCCGGCCACGACCACACCCGGCACGTCGCCGATCCTCAACGGGATGGCCCCGTCCACAGCGTGGAGCGTCGCCTGGCCCATGCCCAGCACGACCGTGTTGGGGCGGTTCACCATTATGCTGGCGTCCACGTCGTAGACACCGGGGGTGAGGATCAGGTGCTTGCCGCGGGCGAGCTGGTGGTTGATCTGATCGACCGAGTTGCTCGGGTCGGCAACGAAGAACCGGTCGATCCCGATGGTCTGACCCGACGTCAAGCCGTCGGCCCAGGTGATGCCGCGCGTGTCGCGGTGCGCCTTCGGGACACGTACCTGGTACTCGTCCTTGGCGTTGACGAAGAGGTAGGGCTTCTCCCGACTCACCGGGGTCTTCTCAAGCACCGTGTACGGCGGGTCCGGGTAATCATCGGGAGGATTTCCTTCTGGATCGGTTGGAGGAGCCGGAGCACCGATGACACCGGAGAAGACCTGGTTCCACACGGCGTTCGTCCACTCACCGAACTCGCTGTTGCGCGCATACCACTGCTGCTGGGAGCCGTTGATCAACACTCCAGCCCTCGAGTCGGCAATGAATCCGCCGCTGGCGAAGGACGGTCCTGTGCAGTAGTCCATGAGCGTGAGATTGCCGCCCTTGATGTCCACCCGACGCATCGAGACCGCCTGTGAGACGGCCCAGAAGTTCGCTGAGGCCTCGCAACCGCCCTGGCCGTAAGTGTTCACGTTGATCGTGAGGTTGGACAGACTGCGCCAGAAGTTGTTCAGCGCGAAGCAACCGATGAACTCCGGGTTATTGGGGTCGTCGAAGCACTGGTTGTAGACCTCGATTGCCCCGTTGATCTGGACATCGCCGGGCGAGGCGCCCAGGCCCGCGACCTCGGTGTAGTAGCCGACCTTTATCTGCAGCGGCTCCTCGTCCGTGCCGTACGTGCCCGGTAGGAAGAGAAGGCTGTAGCGCTCTGCGCCCATCTCGTTACTGACCTGCATGGCGTGGATCGCGTCGGCTGTTGCCTGTATCTCGCTGGTCGGCATGCTCGGATCGAAGATGATCACGTTGGGTCCGAAGTCAGGGTTCGTGGGATGCGTTTTCTGCGGTGGAGCAGCGGTAGCCGTGAGAGCCGAAACCGTCGTCAGCACGACGACGGCCATGACGGCGAGCCACCGACTGCCGGCCAAGTTTCTCGTGAGCGTTGTCGAGGTTGTCGATCGAGATCGTCCTTCCGTTGAAATCTGGCCTATTGGGTTACGAACGAAGCGGGAATCCTGTTTGATGGATTTGAATATTCCACTGGTTCGATTGATATCCTGGATATTCAATTTTCCTACTTCTCGAATAACCATCCATTGATCATCCGGATCTTTAATTTTGCGCATTAGTTTTGAGGATGTTTAAGCATTTCATATTAAGCAAGGGTTATGATTCAACCCACGAATAATCAACGCCTGTCAGCAATGTAATAGTTGCAAAATAGTTTCTCGAACTGTCGGGGAATCGCTCTTTCAGATCCGGCGTCGATGCGTGGCTTGCCTCGCGGATTGCTTGTGAGTCCGCACTCAGCCCACCAGGCACTCTTCGTGAGATATGGCCGGGATGCCGAGCAGTTTTTCCGCGCCGGGCTCAAGGCGGGCGCTGTGGGAACCCTTTCCCATGGGGTGCGCCCAACAAAATTCTCATCGCCCCCCTTGCTGCCCCGGCACGTCGTCGAGTACACCCGCGTGCGCTACCTGGAGGCGTATGACCGGATGACTGGCACCTCGTACGGTCGGCGGCACCCGCCGACTTCAGGCCCCTGTATCTGAGCTCGGCGCCGTTGAGGTCGCCGTGGCGTCGACCGCGCCGGGTACCTGCACGTCCAGAGACCGCACCCGTCCGTTTCGGCGAAAAATGTCGGCGCTCACGTCGGCGTCGAGCACGTATCCCGACCCGCTGACGTTCGTTCCGTCCTCGAGGTTTGCGACAACCTCGAGCCTCTCGCCACGGTGGAACACCACGGGGACCTGGCAGAACGTAAGGGCGAGCGAACCCTCGGGCAGCGCGATCGACCGTTGGCCGACGGTGAGGTCCAGGTAGGTGAACGTGCCGGGCGCCGTCGTCCACTCACCTGCCCGGAGCAGCACGGGGCGGATGACGATCCGGCCGTCCTCCACTCGCAGGCCGAGCTCGCCGAGGCGCGTAAGGACCTCCTCCTTGACCTGGCCCGTCATCCCCGGCTGCCGCGCGCCCTGGCCCTTCGGCGTGTGTGAGTAGGGGTCCGCGGGAAACGCGCCGTAGGTTGCCGGGTCCTTGCAGTAGCCGATCCCGGCCCGCACGTCCTCGTAGGCGTCGACGAGTGCGCGGATCGTCGCGGGGTCCTCGTCGTCGGCGACGGCACGCTCGAGGGTCTCCTGCACCGCGAGCAGCAGCTTGGAAACCATGTGCCAGTAGATGCTGCCGAGGCCTTCGTAGGCGAAGAAGGTCCCGGAGCGCCCGGTGAACTCCGCGTGCCGGAAGACGTCCTCGAAGACCTCCAGAAGCTGCTCACGGTCGCGCTCAACGGTTTCGCGGAGTGCCGGGTCGATGCTGAGCCGGTCCAGCCCGGCAGCCACGTCGCGTGCGTTGCGGATGTGCGCGGCGAAGTGGACGTCACCCTGGACGTCCCGGACGACGAGGCTGCGGTCACCGGTCGCGACAAGGCAGTCGATGAGGGGGATTGCGGCAGCCCGCCCTGCGCCAAGGCGGTTCTTTTCCAGGAACCCCGGTAGGTACTTGTCGGGGTAAAGGATGTAGCTGTGCTGGTCGGCGCGGTAGAGCCGGCTCTTGCGCAGGCTCGAGAGCAGCTCCAAGCTCTCCCCGGGGCTCAGCAGCCCGCTGGACAGGATGGCGACCTGCCCTTCGAGCATTTCGGAGAGCCGCCGCACGCTCGCACGGTCGGGCCCGAGGTCGAGCACGTTGTACGAGTGGACGAGCGCGTCGTCGCGGCGGTTGGCTCGGAGGCCTGCCTCGACGAAGCGCTGCGCCAGGTTCAGGAGCTCGACAACGTGGTGCGCGGCGACCGTCGAACGGTCGCCGGACAGACCGGCGTACACCCGCTGGCGGTAGGCGGTTCCGGCCTCGCCCAGGCCGTCCATGACGACTTTGCGGCGGACGTCGTCGAACCCGCCCGCCAGGGCGTCCGCGTGGTCGCGGAGCACGTCGCGCACCGCAGTCATCAGGTCGGTGAGCTCGCTGCTGAGCTCGACGTCGACGTTCAGGAGGTCCCGTACGAAGGCCAGGTAGCGGCGGACATACGCGAGGGTGACCACCGACAGGCCCCGGCCGACGAGCGCGTTGTTGGCGTCGTTCCACTCGGGGCGCTGGGTGTTCATCCAGATGCCACCGTCGGGCACCATGTTGACGAGCTTTGCCAGCAGGAGCAGCAGCACCTTCTCGGCCAGCGTGACCCGGACCAGGTCGCCGTCGGCACCGTGGACGAGCCGGCCATCCGAGCCCTCCGTGGCGACCCGTTCGGCGATCGCGTCTTCCCGCTCTTCGTCGAAGGTGATCGTGTTGTAAGGGTCCTTGAGAATCTCCGCGTACGGTGCAATCCGATATGGCACGTCCGCGTGTGTGAACGCCGGCCGGTTGACGAGTGCCTTGAGGCGGCCCGGGTGGAATCGCTCTGATGTCTCGAGCAGCTTGAGAAGGTAGATGATCTGGTGGTCGCTCCAGTACCCGATGTTGGACCACGGGTCCTCGGGATCGGGGATCTCCCAGTCGATCCCCTCACGCGAGATCCGGTACGGGTTGTAGCCGTCCGCGGTCGTCGCGTCGACGAAGACGGTGACCATCGACTCGAGGTATTCGGGGAAGGACCAGGCCAGCGCCTCCCAGTTCTGGAAGATGTCCCGCCAGTTGCCCTGGTATTCCAGCCGGGGGGCGCCCTGCTCGTCTCGCAGGACGATCTGGAACTTGTTCCAGGGCCGGCTCGGGTCGCCGTGCCGCCGGCTGAACGTGAGCGGCAGGTATTCGATGGCGAGGCGCCACAAGTCGGCATCGCCGTGGTTCTGCGCGATCTCGACCAGCTTGTCGGCCCGCAGCCGCTCGGGCAGCGCGTCGAGGACCGCCGCGCAGCGCTGCGCGGTGGCGGCGCTTCGCTGCGCGACGAACGCCCGGATGTCGCGCGCCTCGACCGTGTATCCCGCGACCGGGATGCCACCGCGCATTGTGTTGAAGAGGACGTTGGCGGTGTGGTGAATTGTCGCCAGCTCGTCGCCAGTGTACTGGATGGCGTCGGTGGCCGCGAGAATCGTTTCGAGGTCGGACCGGGTCCTGGTGATGTCGGCCTCGAGCTCCTCGGCGAGGACGTCCGGGTGGCACAGCTGCGAGCGCAGGTTGGCCACGTCCGCCGCGTCCAGGTTGACGTCGGCGACGATCCGCCACCGGCGCTCGACGCCGGGAGTGAGGGTGAATCGCGCGTGCACGAGATACGCGCCGCGCTGGCCGCGGGCGTCGGTCTCGGCGACGATGCTGTGGCCGTGGGCGAACGCCGACACCTGGTTGATGGAGAGCAGGTGCTCGACGTTGGTGAGCCCGATCTGCCAGGCGACGTTGGCCTGCAGGGACTCGCTGGGTTCCGCGAGGTCCGTCAGGGTGGCGCTGAGCGTCAGCAGCCCCAGGCCCGTCTCGACGTCGACCTCGGAGCGCTTGTAGGCGTCGAGGAGCACGCTCCGCTCGTTCTGCACCTTTACGCTTGCCCCGGCTGGCAGGATGTTCACGAGACCGTCGATGAGGTCGACGTCGCAAGGTTCGCCCGAGAGCGAGGTGAGGGCGCAGCTGCGCACGACACCGAAGCGGGCGCTTGTCTGCCAGGTCACCCGCAGACGCAGGGCGAGGTCCGGGCGGGTCTCCTCGAAGACGAGGGTCGTCCCGAGAGTGTCCTTGTAAAGGGTCCGCTCGACCGCCGGATCACCGGGGCGGAGCTCCGCGAACGGTTGCCAGTGGGCGCTCGTCCCGTCGGGGAGCCGGACAAGAAGAACGCTCAGACCGCCCGTGCGGCCCGCACTCTCCGTTACCTTGTCCTCTGTGTAGTATGGGAAGAGGGCGCGTTCGGCGTCCACCCGGCCGGCCGTCAGCCCGCCCGTGCTCGAGATGAACAGCCAGACGTCGCTCGCACCGACGAGAGTAATGAAGAAAGGCGGCATCTGGTCGTATGCCGTGATCCGGTAGAACCGGCGTCCGTCGAGGTTCAGAAGGCCGCCCTCGACAGCGACGGGGGCGGCGCCCTTGTCGGTGGGGTGGGCAGCGACATTATCGTTCAGCATGGTGAAGCTCCGGTGAACTGGTTGATTGCCAGGGCGTGTTTGTAGAATGGCTTTCGTTAAAGATCGCGAGGGATTTTCGGCGCTGGACGAGGCGCAACGAGCGTAGCTATTGAGGAAATAACGGCGCGAGGCGCAACGAAGGCCAGCGCAAAAAGCACCGCGAGATTGGCGGAATGTAGACTATAAACACGCCCTAATACTCAATAGGAGGCTCACCTCTCAGAGTTCGACCTACAGGGCAATCCACCACGGTTTGTGGGAAGGAGTGAAGTGAGCCGATCAAAGCGCACAACGCACAATGCCCATGGGGGACTTCAGAATTCTGAGTCACACAAAATGGCCGTGCAATTACCATAGCGCATTCATCAAGATTGATCAGGATTAGAAAAAACGCCGGCCCCGCAAGGGATTGACGTGTTGAAAGGCCGTGCGGTTGGAAGAAGCGTCCATCACGGCGCAACAAACGAGGCTCGGAGACCAAAGCGAAAGCGGCTTCTTCACCGCGGCGCAGAACACAGTCAGATTTATTGCACAATCATCCGAGCATTAAGCGGTTGAATTGGGCGATTATTAGGGTGTTGCAATATGTTAGCAAACTTGTCGACCTGCGCTTTCGAAGCCGTATCGAAGTGCTTCATTACCAGCCACCATACGCCTTCAGAACACGGCGGAGTTGTTAGCGATCCATTGAAGCGGTAATAATCGAGGTTCGCAGGCAAGAGCGCTTTGGCATCAAGCATTGAGGGTAGCGAATGCTTTTCCCCGGCAAGCTCGGGCATGTGAGCCCAGGCTTTTTCCAGTTCGGCATTTTCCTCGCCCAGTTCAAACATGACCGCGATGACGGCGAGATTCCCATCTTTATCGGCATGAACAAAATGTGCTTCCATTGGATAGGAGTGGCCTTCAATGGTGTTTTCGCTGGGCGAATGGAAGTGAAACTGTTTCAGCTCGAAGGTGTGACCGCTCACTGAAATGGTGCTGCCGGGGGTATAGTTAATCTGGATGGCATGGCCATTATTAAGAATCTCGTTTTCCCCGGCCTTATACTGAAATTCGATCGGTGGAAGGTTGCCCTCAATCATTTCGGTCAGGTCGACGGGTGATTGATTTTTTCCCGAAGAGCAGTCGGAAAACTCCGGATCCAATTCGCCCCAGTATTCCGGCCCTTCAGCGCCAGAGTATGTCCAATGCACATCCTCTCCGGATACAGAAACTGCTGACATGCATACTGCGGCGATTAACAAGAACGCGCTAACACCATTTTTAATCATTTGAAACCCTCCTTTGAGTTGCTGTGGAAAATATTACGAATATACAGCCGCGTTGGGATGCGGCTGCTGCCCTTTATCAAGGTGCACGGCCTTCGGTGGAAAAACGAGTCAAGAATCAAGCTCTTTCTCGCTGGAATCATAGCACCGGTCCCAGCATCGCGAGGGCGTTGTTCCAGAATCGGCGGGTCGTGGGCCATTCCTCGACCATGGCGGCGGTCACGGGGTGGGAGTGCTGAAGGTAGGCTTCCTGGCGACGCCGCATCTTGGCGGTCAGTGCGGGGTCGTGGAGCAGGATGTTGTTCTCATAGTTCAGCTCGAAGCTGCGGCGGTCCATGTTCGCGGACCCGATGAGGGTAACCTCGCCGTCGAGCGTCATGGACTTGGTGTGGAGCATACCACCCCCAAATTCAAAGATCCGCACCCCGGCCCTGAGGAGATCGTCGTAGTAGCTGCGGCTGGCGGCTGCGACGATCCACGAGTCGTTGCGGGCCGGAAAGACGATCGTCGTCTCAATGCCTCTGCGCGCGCTGGCGCAGAGTGCCGCGTGCATCGATTCGTCGGGAACGAAATACGGCGTGGTGATGAAGAGTTCCCGGCGTGCCCCGTACATCAGCGTTTCGAAGACCTCCGGCATGGCGGAATATCGTATTGTCGGCCCGGTGCCGATAACCTGGGCAGAAAATCCGGCCTCGAAGGTGGAAAGTGGCTCACGCAGCAGATCGTCCACGTCGTCGTCGACCTGCTCCATCCAGTCGCTTGCGAAGAGTGCCTGGTTCTGGCGGGCGATGGGGCCCTCGAACCGCATCATGGCGTCCACCCACGGCGCATACTTCGCCTTCACCCGGAACTCGGGGTCAGCGCAGTTCTGGCTGCCGCAGTAGGTGATGGTATTGTCGATCACTACAATCTTGCGATGGTTCCGGAGATCGATCCGTCCCCATAGAGCCCGGAAGAGGGGATTGCCGATTGGCAGGGCGGTCGCGACGCGGACTCCGGCGCTGCGCATATCCTTCCAGTGCTTTGATGCGATGAGGCTGCGGGATCCGAGACCGTCCGCGAGTGCCCGGCACGTTACATCTCGTGCTGCGGCGCGCTTCATGGCTTCGACGACCTTCAGACCGTTGCGGTCTGTCAGCCAGATGTAGAAGCACAGGTGCACGTGCGCTTTGGCCGCGTCGATATCCGCGACCAGTGAATCGACGGTGGCGTTCGAATCCGGCAGAAGGAATGCGCGGTTGCCACCGATCGGCTTGAATCCGTTCACGGTCTGCCCGACGTGGAAGAGATGTTCGTAGCCCTCCGGAATGTTCTGTTGAAGATGCGGAGCGTTCCACCCCGGCGTGTCCGAAACCTTCGGTAGCGACGCGAGAATCTCCCGCATCCGCGCCACCCGCCGACGGCCGATATTGGTTTCGCCAAGAAGAACATAGGCGACGATCCCGATCATGGGTACTGAGGCAATGACCACCACCCACGCAATCCGGGATGCGGGCTCCCGGTGGGGTCGTAGAATGGCACGCGCGATGAACCCCAGATGGACCGCGACGAAGAGGACCGCAGACAGCGATGAGAGGGTGGAAAGTTCGGGCATCGGTTTCTAGGGCGCCTGGACGCGGACGGACCAAACCGCGATTGATAGCGGTCTCCGAGATTGCACTCAAGAAAACCTCGGCGGTATGTACGAAAGAATGGAACTGACCATTGTGCGGCTGTCCTTGAGGACGGCATTGATCAGGGACGAGTTTCCCATGAAAAAACCTTGACCGAACGTTCTATAATAATATGTTCAACTCGTGAAACCGGGGCCGGAAAAACAATTTGATCCGAGAGTTGCTCTGACGGCGGCGATGCAGGTTTTTTGGGCCAGGGGTTTTGAAGGGGCAACGCTGACGGAGCTGACCTCAGCCATGGGTATCGGTAAGAAAAGCCTCTATGACACCTTTGGGAATAAGCGCTCCTTGTTTCTTCAATCGCTCGAACTTTACTCGGAAATATACACTGCCCAACTTAGAGCGCGGCTTCTCGATGGCGGCTCTCCGCTCGCTAACCTTGAGAAAGTCCTGATCGACTGGAAAAACATGCATTCCTGTCCTGGTAGCAAAGGCTGCCTGCTGGGGACCAATATTGCGGATTTTGATACGGCTGATGAAGAGGTCTCCGGCATCCTTCGGGGTAAGCTGGAAGAAATGGAGGAGGTCTTTTTCGAGACCCTGAAGTCCGCACAAACCAAAGGTGAAATCAGTGAATCGCTTGATCCTCGAAATACGGCGCGAATGTTGATCTGCTTAACCCAGGGATTTGCCCTGGTGGGGCGAGTCCTGCGCTCCGTCGAACTACTGGAAAGCAGCGTGAAGTCCACGATGGAGTACCTGACAAGGCAATAACTTTTTTTATATCTTTGACCGCACGGTAAAAGATGTTCTATACAGAGAACCAACGAAACCGAAAAAAGAACCTTAGAATGAGAATCGAAAACAAAACTATCCTTGTCACCGGAGCCAATCGCGGCATCGGGAAAAGCATCACCGAAACTCTCCTGGATCGGGGAGCTCACAAAGTCTATGCGGCAGTTCGCAGTATTGAGAGTGCCGCTCCACTCGTCGAAAAATACGGTGACCGGGTTGTCCCGGTGAAAATGGATTTGGCAGACTCCGCATCGGTCAATGCGGCAGCTCAGCAGGCGCAGGACGTCGAAATCGTCATCAACAACGGCGGTGTGTTCAAAAGCAGCAGCGTCCTGGATACCAACGCCCTCGATTCGTTGGAGTTCGAACTCGACGTTAACCTCTACGGACTAATCCGCGTAGCTCAGGCGTTTGCCCCCATTCTCGGGAACAATGGCGGCGGAGCGTTTGTTCAGTTGAATTCCGTAGTCTCGATGAAATCGTTCCCCAACTTTGGAACCTACTCCGCGTCCAAAGCTGCCGCGTATTCGATCACCCAGTCACTCCGTGAGTTGTTGGCCGAACAGGGAACGCAAGTGCTCAGTGTGCACCCGGGACCAATCGCCACCGACATGGGCAATGCTGCCGGACTTGCAGACATTGCCGAGCCTCCTGAACTGGTTTCTGAAGCCATCATCGCGTCCCTTGAAGCCGGAGAATTCCACGTTTTCCCCGACACGATGGCCAAACAAATCGGTAGCGCCTACCAAAGTTTCGCTGAGAACGTCGTAGAAGCCAACCTCTCCGAGGGTTAATCAAAATGCGAGGCCACACTTCCGAAGCGTGGCCTCGCATTGACCGGACGTGAGCGTGATGAATGGACTTGGAGTCACGGTCCGGCCATCCGGTGAATACGGAAAGGCGCCACCCATTCGGATGACGCCTTTTCGTTGAATGTTTGGATTATCGGGAATGGAATCAGGCTTCGGCGGGAGCGGGAGCCGGGGCGGCTTCGCCGGCGGCCGCCTCGTCGCGATCCTTCATCGCGGCTTTGCGGCTCAGTTTGACGCGGCCCTTGTCGTCAATGCCGATGCATTTGACCCAGATGGCGTCGCCGACGCGAACGACATCCTCGGTCTTCTTGACCCGGAAGTCGGCGAGCTCGGAAATATGCACGAGCCCTTCTTTGCCTGGGAGCACTTCGACGAAACAGCCGAACTCCTTTGTAGAGACGACGCGACCGTTGTAGACTTCGCCTACCTCGATTTCTTTCGTCATGCCGGCGATGATTTCCTTCGCGCGTTCGAGGCTCTCGCCGCTGCTGGAGTAGATGTGCACGGAGCCATCGTCCTCGATGTTGATCTCAGCGCCGGTCTCGGCAACGATGCCTTTGATCGTCTTGCCACCAGGGCCGATCAGTAGACCGATTTTATCGGGGTTGATGCGAATCGTTTCGATGCGGGGGGCATACTTGCTGAGTTCCTCGCGCGGCTGGCTGATAGCCTGAAGCATGACCTTCAGCACTTCACCGCGGGCCTCTTTCGCCTGTCGAATGGCTTCAGCCATAATCTCGCGGCTCAGCCCTGGTAGCTTCAGGTCGAGCTGAAAGCCGGTGACGCCATTCTCGGTGCCGCAGAGCTTAAAGTCCATGTCTCCGAAATGGTCTTCGGAGCCGATAATATCCGTGAGTGTTGTGTAACGATCGAGGCGGCCGTCACTGCTGTATTCCGTGATCAGTCCGACCGAAATACCGGAAACAGGATTCTTGATCGGGACACCTGCGTCCATCAGCGCGAGCGTGCCGGCGCAGACGCTGGCCATGGACGAAGAGCCGTTCGATTCGGTGATCTCGCTGGTCACGCGAATTGCGTAAGGGAATTCAGACTGCGCCGGAACCGAAGGAGCGAGTGAACGTTCAGCCAAAGCGCCATGGCCGATTTCACGACGGCCAGTGAATCCGGTGCGGCCGGTTTCGTTCACGCTGAACGGCGGAAAATTATAGTGCAGAATGAAACGCTTGGTGTCCGTGCCGCCGGTGTAGGCGTCGAGCATCTGCGCTTCTTCGGTCGGAGCCAGTGTTGCGGTCGCGACAGACTGCGTCTCGCCACGGGCGAAGATAGCAGAACCGTGAGCGCGCGGCAGAGGGCTGACCTCGGCGGAGAGTGGACGAATGTCCGTAGGACTGCGTCCGTCGCAACGCTTCTTGCGATCGAGGATGCTCACTCGAAACGCTTTTTTCTGCAAGTAATCGAATGCCTGAGAAATTTCGAACGGAGTGGCTTCGGGGAAACGCTCGAGCACGGCGCTTCGAACCTCATTTTCCAATGCGTCGATGGCCTTGGTGCGCTCGGCCTTGCCGGACGTGTAAAGAGCCGCTTCGATCCGATCGCCGGCGACAACGCGATAGCCGATTTCGAGCAACTCGTCATTTACAAGCATGAGCGGCACCTGGCGCTTTTGTTTGCCCGCGACAGCGGCGAGTTCTTTCTGCGCAGCAATAAGTGTCTGCACGAAGGGATGCGCAAACTCTAGCGCCTTGATAAACTCCTCTTCGGGCACCTGATCCGCCGAGCCTTCGATCATGATCACGTCCTGCTGCGTGCCAACGTAGACGAGGTCGAGATCACTATCTTCCCGCTGGGAATGGGTTGGATTTACGACAAACTCACCGTCAATGCGACCGACGCGGACGGCGGCGACCGGACCGGCGAAAGGAATGTCGGACACCATGAGCGCCGCTGAAGCACCATTGATGCTCAGCATATCCGGGTCATTCTCCCCATCAGCACTGAAAAGGGTGCTAATAATCTGCGTGTCATACAGATAGCCCTTGGGGAAAAGTGGACGCAACGGACGATCCGTCATGCGCGAAGTCAGGATTTCTTTTTCTGTTGGACGACCTTCGCGTTTGAAGTAGCCGCCGGGGAATTTGCCGACGGCAGCCGCCTTTTCACGGTAATCGACGCTTAGCGGGAAGAAGTCCTGGCCTTCCCGAAGTGTGGTCGCAGACACTGCTGTGACAAGGATGATAGTGTCGCCGCAACGGACCGTAACGGAACCATCTGCGAGCTTTGCGAGTTTGCCGGTTTCGAAGGCAATGGTATTTGAGCCAACCTGGCTCGTGACTTGGTGTAGCATTTCGTTTTCAGGGACGGAACGCCACCGGCAGGAAATAAGAATTATGAACTACGAATTGGCTCGTTTGCACAAAGAAAAGACTTTATCGGGGGGACTATCACTGTGGGAACGAGTCAATTCGTAATTCTTAATTCCGTCTCCGGTGGCATACCGAATCGGTTTGGTTTTCATGTGACCGTCCCTTTACCAGAAATCGCGATTGCCGCGAACGGACGGTCGTGGGAACAAAACCCCGGACCTTAGTAGAAAGTCCGGGGTTTTAGAAATCATCTGGAGTCGCTATTTGCGCAAATTCAGCTTCTCGAGCGCGACCTTGTATCGATCGTTCGCGGTTTCCTTGAGATAATCAAGGAGACGACGACGGCGAGCCACCATCTTCAGTAGGCCGCGGCGCGAGGAATGATCCTTGGCATGCGTCTTGAGGTGCTCTGTGAGTTGAGCGATTCTATTCGTCAGGATTGCAATTTGAACGTCAGCGCTGCCTGTATCCTTCTCGTGCCGACGAAGATCCTGTGCTTTTTGAGTCACTGTCGTAGCCATAAATTCGGGTTGGCTACTATGGACAAGGTTTGCCCCTTGGCAAGTGCTTTCAGTGTATTTTGGAATATATGAAACAGGAAAACCGGGGTGGTGCTTGATGGGAGTCGGTGGGTTCGCCTGAGCTTGATGCATTGTAAGGCGATATTGCCGGACGCCGGACCAGAATGTTGGCCCGGAGTTGCTGGAAATTCGCGATGGGTTGCAAATAGATTTCCGCCTCGCTACTTTAATGCGCCAATGGACCGAGCCCTCCTGGTCGCTGCCTGCTTTTGCTTTCTATTTTCGTTCGCCTACACGATGTATGCGCTTGGCGCTCGCTCGTTTCGCCCGTCCCGCTTCAATTTCGTGGCAATTCTCAGCGGCTTCCTCTTTCAAACGGCTTTCCTGATTCAGCGTGGTCAAGTTCTCGGTCGATGTCCTCTCACGAATCTCTTCGAGGTGCTCATTTTTCTGAGCTGGTCGATTGTGCTTCTATACATGATCGTCGGTCCTGCTTATCGGCTGTCCCTTCTTGGAGCATTCACCTCCCCGCTGGTTCTCATATTGCAGCTGGTCGCGTTGCTCAGTCCGTGGGATACAGTGTCAGTAGCTTCTCCCGGCGAGTCAGATCCCTGGCTGGAATTCCATGCGGCATTATCAGTGATTGCCTATGGTGCCTTTGCGATCGCCTGCGTAGCGGGAGTGATGTATCTGGCGCAGGAGCGCCAGCTCAAATCTCACCACCTTCATTCGATTTTTTTTCATCTTCCCCCGATTGCGGATCTGGCGACGGCGATCCGTCGACTCATTCTAACCGGTTTTGGATTGCTTACTGCTGGTCTTGTGGCTGGATTCCTGGTAGGTCTGCCGCTCGATACGTTCAAGATTTCCGCAGCGATCGTCGTCTGGCTGGGGTACGCGTTGATTCTTTACGCCGGCCACTGGCACAAGCTCAGCGCGCATCGCCTGGCGCAGCTCTCCGTGGTTTCATTCGCGGTGACGCTCGCGACCTTATGGACGATCAATTTTATTACCGAGACTCCTCGCTGAGATGAACATTGTTTGCCTGGGCCTCAGTCACAAGACAGCAGAGGTGAATCTCCGTGAGCGCTTCGCGATCCCGGAGAAAGACATCGTGGAAACTGCAGCCCGAAGCGGTATGCCGGAGTCCGTGATCCTTTCTACCTGCAATCGCGTGGAATACTACGCGGCTACCGAGAACGAGGAGGAAGCGCTTGAGCATCTAACTCGCCTTTTCCGCGATCGATGCGATGCCGGGGACGTTTTCGGTAATTTTTACCGCTTCGGAACGAGAGAGACGATCGAGCATCTTTTCCGGGTCGTATCGGGTCTCGAGTCCATGGTGCTCGGTGAGACCGAGATTCTCGGGCAAGTGAAGAAAGCCTACAGGCATGCCGCGTCGAGCGGATGCACGGCGCGTCACCTTAACAAGCTTTTCCAAAGGGCATTCAACGTCGCGAAGGAGGTCCGATCCCGCACTTTCATCACGCGCGGGTCCGTGTCTGTAGGATCGGTGGCGGTGGATCTCGCAGGGAGGATTTTCGGAAATCTGGCGGAGTGCAAAGTGATGATCCTTGGCGCGGGTGAAACGAGCGAGCTCACTGCACGCACTTTGGCATCCCGCGGCGCGAGAAGCATATTCGTGGCGAATCGCACGCACGAGCGCGCGTCGCAGCTTGCTGGCGAACTCGGGGGCAAGGCAGTCTATTTCGGAGAGTGGGAGGCAGAAATGCAAGCCACAGACATTCTCATCAGCTCGACGGCGGCTCCCGGAATTATTCTATCAAGGGCAAAGCTCGAACCGGTGATGCGGAATCGGCGTGATCGCCCGCTTTTCGTTATTGATCTTGCCGTGCCGCGCGATGTCGAACCGTCGGTGAATGAGCTGGACGGTGTTTTCCATTACGACATCGATTCACTCCGGACGATTGCGGAGCAATCCCTGGAAGTCCGGCGGCGTGAGGTCGCCGCGTGTGAGACCATGATCGCGAGTCATGTCGAGGATTTTGCGACGTGGCTGCAGAATGCGGATCACGCGCGAAACAAGAGAAATTCTTCAAATGCGCCCGCCGCAGGCGGTTGCCAGATTGCGGGTTTGTGAAGCCGCTGATCCTTGGGACTCGTGGGAGCACGCTTGCGCTCGCTCAGGTCGCGCTTGTGTGCGCGGCCCTCAAACGCGCTTTCCCGCATATCGAAATACGGGTGCGAGAGGTCACGACGACGGGAGATCGAAAAGTCGACATGAGTCTCGTGCGGCAGACTCCCGCCGGAGCGAAGGGGCTCTTCACAAAGGAAATCGAGGATCTTTTGATCGACCGCACAATCGACTTCGCCGTCCACAGTTTAAAGGACCTGGCTGGTGCGACGTCCGGCGGGCTAGAGGTCGTCTCAGTGCTCGATCGCGGACCAACCTCGGACGTCTTGATTGCAAAGCAGCCGGTGAAGCTGAACTCTCTCCGCGACGGAGCCATTGTTGGAACGAGCAGCGTGCGCCGGGAGCGACAGGTGCTGTCCATCCGGCCGGATCTGAAGATTGTGGAACATCGCGGCAATGTCCAGACCCGCCTCAAGAAACTCGTCGAGTCCAGGACGCTGGACGCCATCGTCCTGGCGCGTGCCGGTCTCGTCCGGCTCGGATACGACGTCGAACATCTCGAGGCGGAAGGTGTGCGGCTATATGTTGAGGACCTGGGCGACGTATTACTGCCCGCAATTGGTCAGGGTGCCATTGCTCTCCAGTGCCGGGCGGATGACGAAGATACCCGCCGCACGTTGGAAGAGATTAATCACCCGGAAACGTTTTCCGGCATTCGCGCAGAGCGAGAGCTGTTGCGTCTGCTCAACGGCGATTGTCAGCTACCCGTCGGCGCGCGGACCCGTGTTGACGGCGATATGCTGACGATGGAAGCTGTCGTGTTCAACAAAGCGGGCCGCCAACATGGGAGCGGCAGTGGTCCAAGAAAGGCACCCGAGGAAGTTGCCATGACCGTTTACACCCAGATTATCGCACCGGCTACCGGGTAGCGGCTTGCCTCGGGAAGTGTGAACACGTGCCGTCAGCACAAGCTCCCATACACTATGAAAAAATCTTTAGAGAAAACCGGAATCTGCTATCTCGCCGGGGCAGGCCCGGGCGACCTCGGCCTCGTCACTTTGCGAGTCCGAGAGTTGGTCGGCGAGGCGGACGTGATCGTTTATGACTACCTCTGCAACGCCGAGATGCTGGCGTGGGCGCGTCCGGATGCCGAGATCATTTATGCGGGGAAAAAGGCTGGATCTCACACGCTCAAGCAGGAGGAAATCAACGCTTTGCTCGTCCAAAAGACGAAGGCTGGCAACCGTGTGCTTCGCTTGAAGGGCGGCGATCCCTTCCTGTTCGGGCGGGGAGGCGAAGAAGCACAGGCGCTGGCGGCTGCCGGACTTGCTTTCGAAATTGTGCCGGGCATCACTTCCGCGATTGCGGCGCCGGCCTACGCAGGGATTCCGGTTACCCACCGCGGGCACAATGCCCAGCTCACTGTCTTTACCGGACATGAAGATCCCGATAAGCCGGGGACTTCTGTCGATTATGCGCAGATTGCCAGGCAGCCCGGCACGAAGGTGATGCTGATGGGCGTGGAGCGCCTCGGGAAAATCACTGACGTAATGCTCGCAGCCGGCGCTCAGCCTGATACGCCGGTTGCGCTGGTGCGATGGGGTACGACGGGCCGCCAGCGCACGATTCGGGGACCTCTTTCGGAAATAGCATCCATTGCGGCAGAGGCCGAGTTCGCTGCGCCGGCAATCGCGGTGTTCGGTGATGTCGTGGGGCTGCGCGACGAGCTGAACTGGTTTGAGACCCGTCCGCTTTTCGGAAGGCGGATGGTGGTGACTCGCACGCGCAAACAGGCAGGACGCCTCAGCAATGGTCTCCGTGCGCTCGGCGCGGATGTTTTCGAATTGCCGACGATTCGAATCGATCCACCGGACGATTTGCGAGAGTTTGGCGAGTTGGTTCAGGAAGCCTACACGTACGACTGGTTGGTATTTACGAGCCCAAATGGCGTGCACGCGTTTTTCGAAATGTTTTTCAGGCTGTATTCCGACGTGCGTTCGATCGGTGGCGTGCGCATTGCCGCAATCGGCCCGGCGACAGCGGATGCCGTGAAGGCCTATCATCTCACCGTCGATCTCCAGCCCGACGTCTTCTTAGCGGAAGCTGTGGTGGAGGCTTTTAACAAGGAACAGAATCTCGAGAACGTGAAGATGCTTCTCGCGCGGGCGAAGGACGCGCGTGACGTGCTGCCGAACGAACTTACAAAGCTCGGTGCGATCGTGGATGTTGCAGTGGCCTATCAGACTGTGCCTGAGTCGGGAGATGTTACAGGCGGGCAGAAACGATTCGTCGAAGAAGGAGCGGATCTTATTACCTTCACAAGTTCGTCGACGGTAGAGAATTTCATGGCTCTGAAGCTTCCCCTCCCACGCAATCTGATCTGCGCGAGTATTGGCCCGATCACATCAGCTACGATGGAGGAGCATGGTCTCCGCGTAGACATCGAAGCGGAGCAGCATGACATTCCCGGTCTGATTTCGGCAATTAAACGCTACTACACGGGCAAGGAGTAGAGGTGCGCGAAGAATGGACATGCGGGAGGTCGGTGGGGTCGTGCTCTTGCCGAAAGCCCGTCTCAGCGAGAAGACTCAAACACCTGCAAAAAACCAGGCTCAATCATCAGGCATTAGACTGATTCCCGCGTACCAGCTTACACGTTCTGCTACTCAGGAGTCTAAGCGCGCGCTGTGAGGGCAATTGGCGAAGGCCGAGGACATTAACGCCTTAAGGATCGCTGAGTTTAGCAATGCCCCGTTAGCCTCGGAACTTTCTCGCAAGTGTCCTGTAATTCTTTCCTGTTCCGGCCAATGTTCCGTAAGGGTTTCTGATTCGTAGGAGGGCGTCGGCTGGGTTCGAACCAGCGACCAAGTGTTTCCCAATCAGGAGTTCAGCGTCTCGAGCGCCTTCTCCAGTGAGTCGGGGTCACTGATGCTCAGAACGGGCGTGCCTTTACGGATCCGGTTGACAAGGCCGGCGACTACGGCGCCGGGGCCGAGTTCAATGAACTGCTCGATGCCGATTTCGTCGAGCAAGTAATCGACGGACTCTGTCCAGCGCACCGAGCTCGTGACCTGTTCCTGCAGTGACTTTCGAATCTCGTCGGCGTCTGACACTGCAAGTGCGTCGACGTTGCAGACCACGGGGAATACCGGGGTGTTGAAAGTCGTGGATGCCAGCTTTTCCCCCAGCGCTACGTATGCGGAGTCCATCAGGCGGGAGTGATACGCGCCAGCAACGTTCAGCATTGTGGCTCGCCGCACACCGCGTTCCTTCGCCAGTTCGACAGCCATTGCCACCCTTGCGGTTTCGCCCGAGATCACGACCTGACCAGGGCTGTTGAGGTTCGCGATATCGACATCCGTTTCGACGGCTATATCTCGCACGGCATTCTCGTCGCCGCCGATCATCGCGGCCATGGAGCCATTTGTTGCATCGCACGCTTCCTGCATCAGCTCCGCACGGCGGGCAACCAGACGGAGGCCCGTTTCGAAATCAAACGTGCCTGCGGCTGCATGAGCGGTGAATTCGCCGAGAGATAGTCCGGCGGCCGCTGATGGAGCGAGTTCCGGGAGTTTCTCCCGCAATACTTCAAGGCATGCCAGACCATGCACGTAGAGTGCGGGCTGGCAGTTCACGGTCTGAGTAAGTTCTTCGTCTGGCCCATCGAAGGCGATGGTGCTCAAGGAACGACCAAGGATTTGGTCGGCGCGCTCGAAGAGGGAAGCGGCGGAGGGAAACTTTGCTGCGAGGTCCTTGCCCATGCCGACGGCCTGGGCGCCCTGGCCGGAGAATAGAAGTCCGATTTTTCTTTGAATCATAATTTAAAGAGGGGAATTAGAATATTGGCGGATTCGCGCGTGCGGCTCAATGTTGGAATTCACGATTACACTTTTGAATGTGGGGTGACATCTGTTATAGCCGCGATACGTGAGGTCGTGTGCACCAAACGTCCCAATATTGCGTTAGAAAGAACATGGATCAGATTGTGATAGAACCTGTGAATAAGGTCGCTTTCGTTGGCGACTATATGCCGCGTAAGTGCGGTATTGCGACGTTTACCACCGACCTCTGCGGGGCGGTTTCAAGACATTTTCCAGAAACGCATTGCCTCGTGCTGCCGGTGAACGATCGGCCTGAGGGATACGACTATTCAGAGCCCGTCCGGTTCGAAATCGAAGAGCGCGATCTCGAGTCCTATCAGCGGGCGGCGGAGTTTCTGAATATCAGCAATGTCGACGTTGTCTGTGTGCAGCACGAATTCGGGATTTATGGCGGCCCGGCGGGCGCGCATCTGCTGGCGTTGTTGCGGGAGCTGCGCATGCCGGTTGTGACCACGCTGCATACCGTGCTGCGGGAGCCAAACGCGGAGCAACGTGCGGTAATGGAACAGCTCGCGTCGCTGACAGAGCGATTTGTGGTAATGACGGCGAAAGGCCTGCAATTCTTGCGCGAGATCTACGATGTGCCGGCAGAGAAGATTGATGTGATCCCGCACGGAATTCCCGACGTTCCATTTGTTGATTCGAACTACTACAAGGATCAGTTCGACGTGGAGGGGAAAACTGTGATTCTCACGTTCGGCTTGATGTCTCCCGGAAAGGGAATCGAGAACATGATCGAGGCTCTTCCGGCCATCGTCAAAGATCACCCCGAAGTGATTTACATCGTCCTGGGGGCCACTCACCCGAACTTGCTGCGCGACCAGGGCGAAACCTACAGGCTTTCGCTGCAGCGACTGGCGGAGGCCCGCGGGGTGGAGAAACATATCACGTTCTACGATCAGTTCGTTACGCTCGATCAATTGATGGAATTTTTGGGTGCGGCGGATCTGTATATCACTCCATATTTGAATGAAGCACAGATCACCTCCGGGACTCTGGCCTACGCCGTTGGCGCTGGAAAGGCGGTCATATCGACACCTTATTGGCATGCGCAGGAACTTCTCGCCGAAGGTCGCGGTATTCTGGTGCCGTTTAACAACCCGGGACGCATCGCCGCGGCGGTGAAAAAGCTGCTCGACGACGAGTTGACCCGGAACGCGATGCGCAGAAGCGCTTACAAACTCGGGCGAGAAATGGTGTGGCCTCGCGTGGCGGAACTTTATATGCAGAGTTTCCGAAATGCGCGTTCGGATCTCCGGCAGGCCGCGCGCAAGGTATCTGGTGTCAGAACACTGGACAACCAACCGTATCAACTTCCGCCGTTGAAGTTGAATCATCTCATCAACCTGACCGATAGCACCGGCATCCTTCAGCATGCCATCTATACGGTCCCGAAGTATTGGGAGGGATACACGACCGATGACAATGCGAGAGCTTTCATTCTGGCTCTATTGCTGAGTGAATCCGGCGGGACGGAAGCAGCGCGTCTGCAGACCCCTATGTCGCGTTATCTGGCGTTTCTCTGGTCGGCATTCGACCGCGAATCCCGGCGTTTTCGTAATTTATTAAGCTATGATCGTCGCTGGCTCGATCAGCCCGGGGATTCGGAGGATGCGCACGCCCGCGCGCTCTGGGCAATGGGGACGGCTCTGGGGCGACCCTGTCCCAATGCTGGATTTCGGGAACTCGCGGCGGAGGTGTTTGAGCTCGGGCTCCCGGCTACGCTCGGATTTACCTCGCCGCGGGCCTGGGCGTTCACGTTGCTGGCGATTCACGAGTATTTGCGGAAATTCGCCGGCGATCGGGCGGCGAACTCCGCCCGCGACACTCTTACTGATCGCCTGTTCGATCTTTACGAGCGCGTCAGTGCGCCGGATTGGAAGTGGTGTGAAAAATCGCTTTCCTATGACAACGCGGTGATTCCGCACGCGCTGATACTCAGCGGCCATTTTACGGCTCGCCGGGATGTACTCGAGCTTGGACTCGATTCCCTCCGCTGGCTAGCCAAGATTCAGACATCCGAAACCGGATGCTTTTCGCCGATCGGTTCGAATGGATTTTACAAACGAGGCGGCAGACGGGCCCGCTTCGACCAGCAGCCGCTCGAGGCGCAATCGATAATTTCGGCGTGTCTGGAGGCGCATCGCATCACACGAGATGAAAGCTGGATCACGGAGGCACACCGTGCTTTTGAGTGGTTTCTCGGAAGAAACGATGTCGGCTTGCCGCTCTACGATTCCTCGACAGGCGGCTGCCGCGACGGATTGCACGAGGATCGCACGAATGCCAATCAAGGGGCTGAATCCTCTCTCGCGTTTCACCTCGCGCTGGCTGAGATGCGGCTGGCTTACAGCCTGATTCCCATCGCTGAAATCATTGCCGCTTGATCTGGCTCCATGTTCATGAATGCAACTGCTTTGCAGGTGTATCGCACAGGGACAATTCTTCCTCCGGATAGTCGGCGGGTCCTCGTGCGCCCTTTTCTCATCGAAAATCGGGAGCGTGCGCAGAACCTTATGGAGCGCATTTTCGGTTTGGACGAATGGGAGGTCTACTCGAAGATCCAAGAGGTCGTATCGGAGTTCTCTAATCGTCATATCGATATTCGTAAAGTGTTGCTCCAGCATGCAGAGCAGGCGCTCAGGAATTTCAACGTACGCCCCTACATATCCGAGGAACGTCGGATGTTGATTGGCGCCTATTTCACCAGTGAGTATGCGCTTGAATCGGCGGCCCTCTTCAATCCGTCGATCGTACCGGCACCAGACCAGAGTTATCTTGAGGAAGGAGAGCTTCGTTTTATCATGAGCCTGAGGGCCACGGGCGAAGGCCATATTTCTTCGATCGAGTTTCGGCAGGGGGTCGTGGACGCGGGCGGCTCGGTCTCGATTGATCGGCCAAGAAGGATGATCACAGAGCCGGAGAAAGTCGAGGACGCCTCTTACGAGAAGGCGCTGTTTATCCGAAAGCTCGCAGAACTCGGGTTGTATGACGACTGGTGCCGAAATGCGATGGATCCGCTTGGTGAAGCATTCACGATAGAGGAACTGCGTTTCGCACTGGATGTGGTAGCCAGGGACGGAACGGAACGGCGGACGCGCGAAGGCGTGATGATGCTGGCGGAATCAAACTACGAGACGGTGTTCAATCAGGGGCAGGCCGTTTCAGAACGCATCATATTTCCGTCTTCACCAAGCGAACGCAATGGGATTGAGGATGCGCGATTCGTTGCATTTCGCGAGGACGATGGCGAGGTGGTTTATTATGCGACTTACACGGCCTACGATGGCCGGGTTATTCTGCCGCAGCTTATCGAGACGCATGATTTCCTGCACTTCAGGATTCGCACTTTGAACGGCCCGGCTGCTCAAAACAAAGGCATGGCGCTTTTCCCGCGCAAGATCGACGGGCTCTATGCGATGATCTCGCGCCAGGATAACGAGAACGTATTTATCATGTTCTCCGAGTACCTGCATTTTTGGTATGAGATGGAACCGCTCTTCCAGCCCCGGCAGCCCTGGGAACTTGTGCAGATGGGCAATTGTGGTTCTCCGATCGAGACGGAGGCTGGCTGGCTTGTGTTGACGCACGGCGTCGGTCCGATGCGAAAATATTGCATCGGAGCGATCCTCCTCGACCTGAAGAATCCACGAAAGGTGATCGGACGCCTGAAAGATCCATTACTTAAACCTGACGAAAATGAGCGTGAAGGGTATGTACCGAATGTCGTATACACATGTGGGGCAATGATCCATGCGGGCAGGTTGATTCTGCCATACGCGATGAGTGACTATGCGACCGGGATCGGTACCGTGGACCTTCAGGATTTGCTCGATCATCTTCAATGAGCACGCTTCGTGTCGCCATGTTGGCACCAATCTCCTGGCGGGTGCCACCACGACACTACGGTCCCTGGGAACAGGTCGTAAGTCTCTTGACAGAAGGACTCGTAAAACGAGGCGTGGATGTCACGCTATTTGCGACGGCGGATTCTCTGACGCGTGCGCGGCTGGAATCGGTTTGCCCCCGACCTTACTCTGAGGATGCGACGCTTGATGCAAAGGTCTGGGAATGTCTGCATATCGCGCACTGTTTTGAGCGGGCGAAAGAATTCGACCTCATCCATAATCATTTTGATTTTTTGCCTTTGAGTTACAGCCGATTGGTATCCACTCCATTGATCACGACAATTCATGGATTCTCATCGGAGCGCATAATGCCGGTGTTCGAGCGCTATAACGGCCATTGCTATTTCGTGGCGATCAGTGAGGCAGATCGGGATCCGCGGCTCGACTATCTTGCCACGATTCACCATGGGATCGACGTTGCGCAGTTCCCGGTTGTCGAAACCCCGATGGATTATCTGCTGTTTTTTGGACGCATTCATCCCGACAAGGGCGCGGCCGAAGCGATTGAGGTTGCGAAACGAGTGGGACGCCGGCTGGTCATGGCAGGGATTATTCAGGATGAACGCTATTACCACGAACAAATCGCACCCCATTTAGACGGGGACGCCGTGAGCTACCTCGGCTCGATCGGTCCCGACCGGCGTGCAGAGGTGCTCGGGAATGCCTCCGCTCTGCTTCATCTCATTAATTTCGATGAGCCATTCGGTCTGAGTGTCGTGGAAGCTATGGCGTGCGGTACTCCGGTAATAGCCTGTGCACGCGGATCGATGGCTGAGTTGATTGATCACGGCAAGACAGGGTATTTTGTAAATTCATCGAATGAAGCTGTAGAAGTGGTGGAACCAGCACTTTCACTTGATCGTCGGCAGATCGCTCGCGTAGCTCGGGAACGCTTCCATGCTGACCGCATGGTGGATGAGTATTTGAGGGTGTATCGACGCGTCGCACATTCGCCCTCATGATTTCTGCGCTTCAGGCGAAATCTCTTACGAGAAAACCTGGTGTTTTATGCGAATCTGAATTCGGGTAGCAGTCGTCTTCATGTTCGTTGATCACATCAAAATCCAGGCAAAGGCCGGTAACGGCGGCAATGGGTGTGCGAGCTTTCGCAGGGAAAAGTTTGTTCCGAAAGGAGGGCCAGATGGGGGCGATGGTGGTCGCGGGGGGGACATCATCCTCGAATCCGACGTAAATACGGCGTCCCTGGCTCCTCTTTTTTACAAGCCGATTGTCAAGGCAAAGAACGGTGGACGTGGAATGAGCTCCAAGAAAACGGGCAAATCGGCACAGCCGGTTGTGGTCAAGGTTCCAGTTGGCACCGTCGTCTACCGAATGCCGGTGTCAGAACCTATGGCAGATTTCGACGAGCAGGAGTTCGACGAAGGTGCGCTGGAGCAGAACCCCGCTGGAACGCGGCGTAAGCGTCCGGTCGATTCGTCACAACTTCAAATGGTGGTCGACCTCAATGAAGACAACAGCAGTTTTGTGCTCTGCAAGGGCGGTGATGGGGGGCAGGGCAATGTGCATTTTAAGAGTTCCGCTAATCAGGCGCCAACCAGGTTCACGGAGGGGTACCCGGGAGAAGAGGGGGAGTTTTTTCTGGAATTGCGGACGATTGCCGACGTGGGCCTGGTGGGATATCCAAACGCGGGCAAGTCCACGTTGCTGAGCAGAATATCCGCAGCCACACCCAAGATCGCTCCCTATCCATTCACTACCCTGCATCCGATGGTTGGGGTCGTCGAATTCGGCGGGTATGAACGCGCTACCGTTGCCGACATTCCCGGCCTGATTGAAGGTGCACACAGGAATGTGGGGCTAGGCCACGAATTTCTGCGGCACATTCTCCGGTGCAAGCTCCTGCTCTTGATTATCGACATGGCGGGGAGCGAAGGGCGTGATCCGGTTGATGATCTGTCAGCACTGCGCGAAGAGTTGCGCCTTTATGACCCGTTGTTGGCGAAACGGCCCTGGGGTGTGGTTGCAAACAAAATGGATCTCCCCGGCGCGGCGGACAATCTCAAAGCATTTAGGCGAAGCTTCAGAAAGGTTCCCACCATAGCAATTTCCGCGCTTGCAAAAGTTGGGCTGGAAGACCTGAAATTCAAGCTCCACGAACTCCTGAAGGAGCACGTCGCATGATCAAATGAGTTTGACCTGAGCACATGTTGCGTTTCTCCCGAAGATTCGCCAAGCCCGTGCTATTCACGGTCATTACTGTGCTGATCTCCGCAGGTGTGGTCGTGCTGATGCTGAGCAATCTGAGACCTTACGTGGAAGCCGAGTATGCCGCGATTGACGAGTTGATCCGGCGTGGGCGGAAGGCCGAATGGAGCGACAAGTTCGTGTTTCTGGCGATTGATCAGTTTTCGCGCGACGAAGAGCGATTTGACCCCGAATTGCTTTATCGTAGCGAAGCACTGCAGATCATGGCCGCGAACTGGCCGTGGAAACGCAGCGTCTACGGACTCATTCTTCGACGTCTCGCCGAGGCTGGTGCCGCTGTTGTCGTATTTGACCTCTTGTTCCCGACCGCCACTCCATTCGACGAGGCGTTCTCCTTTGCTCTCAACCAGTACGCCGATAAGGCTGTCATTGGGTTCAACTTCAACGAACCCATGCAGCGCGAGGGAATGATGGGTCAATGGGAACTTCCGTCTGCGACGATTGTTCCACACACCGAGCCGCTTGACGATCGAGTCGGATATGTCAATTTCTGGCCGCAGTGGGAATGGGAAGGAGTCATTCGCCGGGCGATTTATCATGTGGATCCATATCAGGTCTACGGGTATGATGTGGTCGCGAATGAAGAAGAGATTCTCGATTCACTTGCGGCCAGGGCGCTCAAAAAGGCGGAATTGACTGATCACCTGCCGAGTGACACCCGGGCGCACTTCTTTCGGTGGGCGACTCCGCCCGGTAGTGAGGGAGCGCTGCAGATCTATTCGGTAAGCGATTTGTTTGATCCCGACGCCTGGAAGCGGAATTTCGGCAGACCAGAATTCTTCGAAGGAAAAATCGTGGTGGTTGGTCCGGACGGAAACTGGTTGAAGGATGAAATCATGACGCCGTTTGGCACGATGCCGGGTCCCCTGGTGCATCTAAACGCCATGAATGCAGCGCTCACAGGCGAATTTTTGCACATGGTTCCAGCCGGAACGACGCTCTGGATGTTGGGATTTGCCGGAGCGGCATCCCTGGGGTTGAGTCTTCTCATCCGAAGTCCGATAGCTCGCCTGACGACCTTACTGCTGGTGAGCGCAGGTTTTGTTGCCGTTTGCTATTGGCTATTCAACAGATACGGAACCATTGTGCTGATGGTCTCACCGCTGCTTATCTTTAACGGTAGCGGTTTTACCTGCGAAATTTGTGAGATCATTCTTGAGCGAATCGAGCGATTGCGGACGCGCCGCACTTTGGAGCGGTATGTCTCAAAGAATGTCGTCAAGGATTTGCTGGATAACTCTGCGACCTATTTCAATAAGTTGGGCGGTGTTCGCATGCCGGTAACGCTGCTATTCAGCGACCTGCGCGGGTTTACCAGCCTCACGGAGAGCACGAAGGATGAGAGTGAATTGGTGAGCCTTTTGAACGAGTATTTTACCGAAATGGTGGGGCACATCTTCGAGAAGGGAGGAACTCTGGATAAGTTTATGGGAGACGCGATCATGGCCGTGTGGGGAAATATTGAAACAAAAGGACCAGCTGAAGATACGCGGTCTGCGGTTACCGCTGCGCTAGATATGATTGCCGGTCTGAAGCGTCTCAATCTTGAATGGAAGGGCCGAAATCTGCCACAACTTGCCATGGGGGTGGGAATTAACCACGGGGAGGTGATTGTAGGAAATCTTGGCTCCCAGGAAAAAATGGATCTCACCGTGATCGGCGATGCAGTCAATCTGGGGTCGCGACTCGAGGGACTAACAAAAGAGTTTGGTGTGGAGATGCTGCTTGGTGAGGACGCGGCAACTCTCGTTGAAGATTCGTTTCATCTTCAGAAAATAGCCAATGTGCAGGTGAAGGGTAAAACGAAACCCATCGCAATATACACCGTCCGTGGTGCAGCCGAGCAATTGCTACACGAATCTATGATGCGTTATCTCATGGCGTATGCCGATGGGTTGCAATTTTTTGAACTCGGCAAGTTCGACTTGGCCCGGAACAGCTTCGAAGCGGCTTTGAGCGCCAGACCAAATGATCCACCTGCCGCCAAATATTTATTGCTTTGCGAAGAGTTATTAAGGTCGCCCAAGCCAGAGAGTTGGAACGGAGTGTATGTGATGAGCACGAAGTGAACACATACACCCGGAGACTTTCCGTCAAGGAACAGCCGCGTCACTTCGCGTCGCCCGAATTTTCGACGCAACTACGCTTTCCATAGTTGGAGTACTTTCAGGTCAACTACGCTTTCCATAGTTGGAGTACTTTCAGGTAGTTTGCCCTTTCATAGGCGGCGGGATCGGGGCAACGAATCAGACTCATGTTGCCTTTCATCTGTTCGATAGATTCATATTCGTTTTCCTCCATCCATGTTTGGATGCCGTCGATGAGGAATTTCAAATGATTCGGTCCATTCTTAAGCAATGCTGAAACGCACTGCACAGCATCGGCACCGGCCATGATGGCTTTGATGGCGTCTATCGGTCGATGGACTCCACCGCTGCAGGCGAGTGAACATTGGACACGCCCATGAAGAATTCCGAGCCAGCGAAGGCGCAGCGCCAGTTCGGGAGGATCCGACAACTCTAATTTTGGCTTGGTTTCGAGGTTCTCTGGATCGATGTCGGGCTGATAGAAACGGTTGAAGAGGACGAGACCATTTGCACCGAGTGAATCCAGGGTGGTCGCGAGGTATGCAAGCGCGGAATAGAACGGCGAAAGCTTCACGGCCAACGGCAGTTTGACAGCCGTGCGGACAGCACGAAGCACGTCGAGCGTGCGGGCCTCGACGTGCTCAGACGATTCCCCCGGATCCGTTGGGAGAAAGTAGACGTTCAACTCGAGTGCATCCGCGCCGGCTTCTTCTATGAGTCTCGCGTAGTCGATCCATCCACCAAGCCGGGTGCCATTGAGGGAGGCAATCACCGGAACACCGACCGCCTCCTTGATGCTTGCGATCTGCTCGAGATACTGCTGCGGACCAAGTTCATAATCTTCCTCCTTTGGAAAATAGGACGTGGCTTCACCAAAGGATTCCTCGTGAGGTTCCTGACTTCTGAAAACCGCCCATTCGTCGCCTATGATCTGTTCCTCGAAAAGCGAATGCATTACGATTGCGGCGGCACCAGCGTCCTCGAGCCGGCGCACCGTATCCAGATCGTCGACAAGCGGCGAAGCGCCGGGCATCAGTGGATGCGGAAGTTTCAGTCCCAGATAAGAGGTTTCGAGGTTCATATGGAGTCGGGATTCAGGATACGCTACTGCTTGAAGGCTTGCCGTCTTCGGTTGGCCCGGCCGCAGCCACTGCCATCGCGGCAAGTTGCTGGTACGAATCGTAGCGTGCTTTTGCGATTCGGTCTGCCGCTTCGGCGAAAGCGTGCGCGCGTTCCGGATGGACTTTTTCGAGCGTACGGAACCGGAGTTCGTTCTGACGATACTGAGAAAGCGGGATCTTTGGCGCCGGAGAGTCGAGTAGCAGCGGGTTCTGCGTGACGTTGCGGCGGCGCGGGTCGTACCGATACAGTGGCCAGTGCCCGGAATCGACAGCGAGTTTCTGCTGCTCCAGCCCGTGCGAGAGCTGATAGCCGTGGGCGATGCAGTGGCTGTAGGCAAGGATCAAGGAGGGACCTGGATACGCTTCCGCTTCGCGCATGGCGTTCAGCGTCTGTGAATCCTTTGCACCAAATGCCACTCTGGCAACGTAAACGTTGCCATACGTCATTGCTATGAGGCCGAGATCCTTCTTCGGGGCATCTTTGCCGCCCATGCTGAACTTTGCGGTTGCACCGAGCGGTGTGGACTTGGATCGCTGACCTCCGGTGTTGGAATACACCTCCGTGTCCAGTACCAGGATATTGATATTGCATCCGAGCGTTAAAACGTGATCGAGGCCACCGAAACCGATATCGTAAGCCCAACCGTCGCCTCCGACAATCCAGAGGCTTTTGGGAACAAGGTAATCGGCAAGGTTGGCCAGCTTTGCCGCCTCGGGGGATGTGATGCCGAAGAGCGCCCTGCGCAACTGCGTCACCTGCTCGCGCCGGGTCTTCAGCGCAGATTCATCAAGCGGACCGGGAATCAATAGCGCGCTGACCAGTTCGTCTCCGACGGAAGGCGCAAGGCTGCTGAGCAGCCGCTGCGCACGCTCCGAAAGATGATCGATCGCATAACGAATCCCGGTGCCGAACTCCGCATTATCTTCAAACAGAGAATTCGACCATGCCGGGCCGCGACCGTCGGCATTCACGGTGTACGGCGTCGTCGGCAGGTTGCCGCCATAGATGGACGAGCAACCGGTTGCATTCGCAATGACCGTGCGATCGCCAAAAAGCTGAGTAAGCAGCTTCAGGTAAGGCGTTTCACCGCAACCCGCGCAGGCGCCGGAATATTCGAACAGTGGCTCGAGGAACTGCGACGCCTTGATCTCCGACTTGATCTCTGTGCGGTCCGGATTTGGAAGATTCAGGAAAAACTCGTAGTTGTCGTGCTCTGCCGCTCGCAGTGGGGTCTGCGGTTCCATGTTGATAGCCTTGAAGCGCGGGTTGCTCTTGTTCTTCACCGGGCAGGCCTGGACACAGAGCGTGCAGCCGGTGCAGTCTTCGGCAGCCACCTGCAGGGTGTACAGGTGTTCGGCATGTTCGCGTGAGCGAAAGGCGGTGGACTTGAAAGTGTCCGGCGCGCCTTCGAGAGCCTCGGCAGGGTAATATTTCGCGCGAATGGTCGCATGCGGGCAGACCAGCACGCACTTGTTGCACTGAATGCAGATCTGCGAGTCCCAGACCGGAATGGCGTCAGCCACATTGCGTTTCTCCCACCGACTCGTGCCTGTAGGCCACGTGCCATCAACCGGGAAAGCACTAACCGGCAGCAAATCGCCCTGACCTTTGAGCATCATGGCAGTCACACGCTGCACAAACTCCGGTGCCGCGGGCGAAACAATCGGCGGCAGTGGTTCACCGCCGTTGATTTCTTCCGGAATCAGGACAGAGTGCAAGGCTGCAAGCGTATTGTCCACGGCTTCAAAATTTTTCCGCACGACCTCGGTGCCTTTCCGACCATAGGTCTTCTCAATCGCTTTCTTGATGCGCTCGATGGCTTCATCGGGCGGCAGCACTCCGGAGAGAGCAAAGTAACACACCTGCATCACCGTGTTAATCCGGCCACCCATGCCGCTTTTACGGGCAACTTCAATTGCGTCGATGGCGTAAAACTTCAGGCGCTTTTCGCGGATGCTTCGCCGTGCTTCCTGCGGGAGCCGCGACCAGACCTTGTCCACGGGACCGGGCGCGTTCAGCAGAAAGACTCCGCCGGGCGCGGCATAGGAAAGCACATCAAAGGTCTTGATGAAATTGAACTGATGACAGGCGACGAAATCGGCCTCGCGAATGAGATATGGCGCCCGAATCGGTCGCGGCCCAAAGCGAAGATGCGAGATGGTCATCGCGCCGGATTTCTTCGAGTCATATACGAAGTATCCCTGAGCAAAATTGTCGGTGCCTTCGCCGATGATCTTTATGGAATTCTTGTTGGCGCCCACGGTACCGTCTGATCCGAGTCCAATGAAAACGGCGTGCCGGACGTCGTCGGACTCGATATTCAGCGAGGCGTCGTATTCGATGGAAGTGCCATTCACATCGTCGTTGATGCCGACAGTAAACTGTCGGCGCGGATTTTCTTTCAAAAGCTCGTCAAAAACCCCCTTTACCATGGCGGGAGTGAATTCCTTGGAGCTCAATCCATAACGGCCTCCAACGATGCGAATCGGGTCGATTGGTTTCAACCAGCCTTCCCATCGGGCTTCGTCGAGCGCGGACACGACGTCGAGGTGAAGCGGTTCAGCGGGCGCACCCGGCTCTTTCGTGCGATCGAGCACAGCGATCGACTTTGTAGTGGCCGGGACGAGCGAGGCGAAATCCTGCACGGAAAACGGCCGGTAGAGACGCACTTTCAGGACGCCCACACGTTCGCCCCGGGCGCGCATCCATTCTACGGTTTCCTCGACCGTCTCGGCGCCGGATCCCATGACCACAACAATGTGCTCGGCTTCTGGATCGCCGACATATTCAAACAACGAATACCGCCGGCCAGTCAGTTCGCCGAACTCATCCATCACTTGCTGGATGATGGCGGGCGTCTTTTTGTAGTAGGGATTGGACGCTTCGCGGGCCTGGAAAAAAGCATCTGGGTTCTGCGCGGTTCCGCGTAACTTCGGCGCGTCGGGAGTCAGGGCCCGGTCCCGAAACGCCGTCACACATTCCTCGTCGACAAGAGCGCGAAGGACTTCGTCCGGCAGTAGTTGAATCTTGTTCACTTCATGCGAAGTCCGAAATCCGTCGAAGAAATGGAGAATGGGAACCCGCGAGCGAAGCGTTGCGGCATGAGCAATTGCTGCGAAATCGTGCGCCTCCTGGACGCTGTTGGACGACAGCATCGCGAAGCCCGTCTGCCGGCATGCCATCACGTCGGAATGATCGCCGAATATCGACAGTGCGTGAGTGGCGATCGTCCGTGCCGTAACATGAATCGCACATGGCGTAAGTTCCCCAGCGATTTTGTACATGTTCGGAATCATCAGGAGCAGCCCCTGCGACGCCGTGAAAGTGGAACTCAGTGCACCGCCCTGCAGGGAACCATGCAACAGACCGGCGGCGCCGCCCTCGGACTGCATTTCCACCACCTTCGGAATGTCTCCCCAGAGATTGGTGCGTCCTACCGCCGACCACTCATCACAATGCTCCGCCATCGGGGATGATGGTGTGATCGGGTAAATGGCGAAGATTTCGTTCAGGCGATAGGCTACGTGCGCCACGGCCTCGTTGGCATCCAATGTGACAGGGGCGGCGGAAGAGGTTTCCATTTTTAGTATTCGCGATTAAGTATAACGGCTGCGGTGCGAGCGCAGAGTTTGTTTGTTTCTGCGTATCGTGCCATCGAGCTGCGTACAAGGCTCCGCATGAATTGTCCGGACGTGTGCGAAAATTGCCCAGTCCGAATCATCGACATCGTCATGCCAACGGGTAGGAATGGGCAAAGTCTGCGTATTTTTTCCGTCCACACATCGCAGTTGTTTCGAAACAGAGAAGGGAGGTTGCCAATACTCTTTTTCCTCGAAGTGCCGCACTGCCCCCGAAAAAGACAAGGCAAAACCTGGAAGCTCTCGGGGGTGGGAGATTGGGTGAAACGATTTCCTGTTAACTGTAATGTCCTAAGAAGTTCTGTCGACGAATCTCATGTTTCGCAAGCGAGGAATCATTTTCTCCGACGTGGACGGTAGCCTCTGTTTTCACGAAGGAATCCACGGCCTCCGCGTTGAAACGACTCTGAAGGATAGCGTCATGATCAGGGACGAGTCAACGGGTGCCACACATGAGACGCATGATGTTTCGGCAAGTGCCTATAATGTTTATCTCGCCGAGAGCACTCGCCGCCTTGCAAAAGAGGTGAGCAGTAAGTTCGACTTTGTGTTGGTAACCGGGGGCCGTCCGTCGACAGCAAAAAGGCGAAGCAATGTCCTCGATTTTGCTGATTACCTGATTCTGGAAAACGGTGGCCTGATACTTGACCACGAATTCAACATTGACCGGGAGTGGTATGAATGCCTTGAGGCGGAACGGGTATCGCTCCCTTCGGTGAGGCAAAACCTGATCGGACGAGGTTGGAAGGTAGATGACAAAGGACGAACGTCAGCCATGAGAATCCGGCTAAAGGACAATCCCGGCAAGAGCCAGGAAGCCTTTCAACAGCTTTGCCGGGACATCGAACTTCCGCCGGATCTCAAAAAGACGATCAACCTTCAAAACCTCGATATTATTCTCAAGAGCGCGGGAAAGGAAAACGCGGTATCATACTTGAGGAAGAAACTTGGTTATGCGCGGGAACAAAGTATTGGCATCGGTGATGATCTGAATGACTTATCCTTCCTCGAACTGACCGGCAGCAGTTACGTATTAAAGAACGCTTACCCTGAAGTAGTGGAAACTGCGAAAAAAAGAGGTTGGCATATTTCGAGAAAGGCGAACTTCGATGGAATTAACGAAATCCTTGAGAAGATTTTGCGCAAAACGTAAAGGAGGAGGTCAAATCAACGGGCGACGCGAGGACGTTTCCGAAAGCCCAAGCCGAAAACCCGTTGAGCAATAGCGTCCGGCTCGTGGTCAGAACATGTTTTTGACGAAGGCGTCTTTTTCGAAAGGCGCAAAATCTTCGAGAGACTCTCCAGTTCCGACGAAACGGGTTGGAATTCCAAGCTCTTTCTGAATCGCGATTATGCAGCCGCCTTTTCCACTACCATCGAGCTTTGTAACGATCAGGCCAGTGAGACCGATGGCTCTGTCGAATTCCTTTGCCTGCTGCAATGCGTTTGTGCCGGTAGTTGCATCGACGACGAGAAGGCATTCGTGAGGGGCGTCCTCGTCGTGCTTTGCAAGCGTGCGTTTCACTTTGTTGAGTTCTCCCATGAGATTGATTTTCGTGTGAAGCCGGCCGGCGGTGTCGCACAGCAGAAACTCTAGATTCTTTCGGTCTGCAGCGACGTAAGCATCGTAGCAGAGTGCTGCGGGATCTGCATTATATTGTCCGCGAATCATTTCTACACCGATCCGTTCGGACCAGATGCCGAGTTGCTCGATCGCGGCTGCCCGAAATGTGTCTGCTGCGGCGAGCAGGACGCCGTACCTTCGCGATTTGAGAAGGTATGCAAGTTTCGCCGTGGAGGTGGTCTTGCCGGTCCCATTCACGCCTACGAGCATGATGACCTTTGGTTTCGCGGGGAATGGACGCAGCGCGGGATTGTCGTAGGGGAGTATCTGCGCGATTTCTTCGCGGGTCACTTCGATGATGTCGTTTGCGGTGACAGTCTTCTGCCGGGACTGTAATAATTCGATGATATGCTGCATCATGGGAACCCCGAGATCTGCACGTATCAGGGACTCCTCCAGTTCATCCCAGTCCACCGGTCTGCCGGCGAACTTATCGACAATTGATTTTAGGAAACGCAAGGGACAGGGTTTTAGAGTTCTGAGATCTTCGTATCAAGTTTCAGGTTGGGGAAGCAGGCGGGGAACCGGGTGTGCGGGCCGGGCGATTGAGTTCTCCTCGTATCCGGTCTAGGATTCCGTTTACAAAACGTCCCGATTCATCGCTCCCGAAGCGCTTCGCTATTTCGATGGCTTCATTGATGATTACAACCGGAGGAACGTCATGAGTGTAGAGCATCTCGTAGATTGCTAGTCTCAGCACGTTGCGGTCGACGGCGGCGATGCGGCGCAATTCGTAGTTGGTTGTGCATTTTTGAATGCGTTCGTCGATTTTCGACTGATGTTCGGCGACGCCGAGAACGAGTTTTGTGCAGAACTCCTGAACCGATGGCTTCAAGGGACGTAGCGCGGCGAAATTCTCCAACAGTTCCGGGAAATCGCTGGAGTTGAGGTCTCGCTGAAATAGAAACTGCATCGCCGCCTCGCGGCCTTCACGACGTTTACCCATTGGAAGAAGAATGCTTCGGTGTTAATTACTGCTGATACGGCTAAGAGCCGCCGCCATTGCCACGGCGGTGCGCGCGGCTTCGATTCCGCGATTTAGTTCGGCCTCGAGGCACCGCCGCGCCGCCTGCTGCTCGTTCCTGACCAAAAGCACCTCGTGAATCACTGGCACGTGTCTATCGAGGCTTACGCGCATGAGCGCCTCCGTGACAGAGCGACCAATGAATTCCGCGTGGGCGGTCTCTCCTTCAATAATTACACCGAATGCTATGATCGCATCCGGATTGGATGATGCCGCGACTTCCTGAACGGCAAGCGGTACCTCGTATGCTCCCGGGACACGATGCACGACCACGTTGGTGCTCGGAGCGATCGTGGCGAGTTCCTCCATTGCATGTTCGACCAATGCATCAACGTATCGCGCGTTGTATTGGCTCGCTACGATGGTAATCGCACCGGCGGCGAATGGTGTTTCGGGGCGGGATGGCAGATTGTCGGACATTTTGGAAATAGGGTTCGAGACGCCTACAAAAAACGTCTCTCAGAGGGTGTGCCCCATTTTCACGCGTTTCGTGTCAAGATAACGCTTATTGAAAGGATTGGGGTCGCACCTCAGCGGCACCAACTCAACCATTTTCAATCCATGGGCTTCCAGTCCCACCACTTTTTTGGGGTTATTTGTCATGAAACGCATGCGTCGGACGCCGAGGTCGGACAAGATTTGTGCGCCCATGCCGTAATCCCGCAATTCAGCGGGATATCCGAGTTTCTCGTTCGCCTCGACCGTATCCAAACCTTCTTCCTGCAGCTTGTAGGCATGAATTTTTGCGGGGAGTCCGATTCCGCGGCCTTCCTGTCGCATGTATACGAGCACTCCGCTGCCGGCTTTAGCGATCTGCGAGAGGGCGGCATGAAGCTGGCTGCCGCAGTCGCACCGCAAGGAACCGAATACATCCCCGGTGAGACATTCACTGTGAACCCGCACGAGCGTGCCGCGGCGCGGATTAATTTCCCCCATCACGAGCGCAAGGTGGTGCGCGTCTTCGACCAGCGAGCGGTACATGAAGAGGGTAAACGTCCCATACACCGTCGGCAGTTGAATCACCTGCTCGCGTTCCACGAGTAGCTCGCGGGTACGACGATACGCAATCAGATCCTGAATGGTGCAAATCTTCATCCGATGCTTCCTCTTGAGCCGCATCAAGTCGGGAAGCCTTGCCATCGTGCCATCTTCGTGCAGTATCTCGCAGATCACGCCGGCCTCAGGGTATCCGGCGAGCCGTGCGAGATCGACTGCGGCTTCAGTATGTCCGGCGCGTCTCAGCACTCCGCCGGGTTTGGCTTGTAGCGGGAAGACATGGCCGGGTTGGAGAAGATCGGTCGGAACGGCTTTCGGATCGCAGAGGACTTGAATAGTGCGGGACCGGTCGGCAGCGCTGATTCCGGTTGTGACGCCCTCCGCGGCGTCCACCGAGACGGTGAAGTCCGTGCGTTGACTTTCACGGTTCTCGAGAACCATGCGCTGAAGTCCGAGGTTCTCTGCACGGGCATGGGTGATCGGTGCACAAATAAGTCCGCGGCCGTGCTTCGCCATGAAATTGACTGCCTCCGGTGTGATCTTCTCGGCGGCCATCACGAAGTCGCCCTCGTTCTCGCGGTCCTCATCATCGGTGACGATAACCATCTTCCCTGCCCGAATATCTTTCACGACGCTTTCCACGGGATCAAACTTACTGGCTTTGGTCATTGGACTCGCCACTTTAGGCCAAGGCGCGGCCTTGTCACATTGGAAAAGCACGCACTGAGCGACTTCGAGAGTTTGTGGCGGGTCCGGGAGGTCGCTCCAGAGCCCGGCCGTGCGTTTCCAAAGGCTTCACGCAATTCCATACACCGATTTTCTTGAATCGTCGTTGGCTGGGCATGATTGCACGTGCCATTCTCCGCTAGAATAGAGGGCGAGGTTGGACATCGGGCAGACAGTTTCCTACGCTGCACGAATATGTTAAGAACGGGAGGAGCTCAGGATTGAAGTTTCGCACGTTCATAAGGACGCTTCATGTCCGCAACGTATTTCGCATCAGCCGAATAGAGCGTTCTGAGGTGAGGAACGTGTTTCTTGCGATTGAGAGCGACGGGATCGTGGCCTACGGCGAAGCGTCGCCGAACTCCTACTACCAGGAAACCGCGGATACGGTGCAGGAAAAGCTCAATGCGTTGTCCGGTGAACTCGGAAAGCAAAACGTCGAAAGCGCGAAGGATATCGCAGCGCTCTGGACCGGCTGTTGGAGGATACTTGCTCCGTCGCGCGCCGCTCAGTGTGCTTTCGATGTCGCGCTTTGGGATCTGCTCGGTAAGAAATTAGGATCGAGCGTAACACGCCTGATCTTCGATCACGATCCGCGGCCGGTTACGAGCTTTGCGACGATCGGGCTCTCGAAACCCGCTGAACTCGACTCGAAACTCGACGAGTTGCGAACGTTTCCGCGAATCAAAATCAAGTCTGGCCCGGAATCGGACGATGCAATGGTTCAAAGCGTTCTTGCGCGAACAAAGGCGCTTTTTTCGGTCGATGCGAACTGTGCATGGGATGCTGAAATGGTTGAAAGGAGGGTAGCCGCGGTAGCACGAACTCGTGCGCTTTTCGTCGAGCAACCATTACCGCCCTCCGCGGACGTACGGATGCGCGAAATTCTCCCTCGATGCCGATTGCCCGTGATAGCCGACGAGAGCTGCGTCACACTCGACGATGTCGAGAGAATGCCCGGCAATTTTTCGGGCTTTAATATCAAGCTCGTCAAGTGTGGCGGTCTCACGCCTGCGCTTGCAATGCTCAGGCGTGGACGCGATCTCGGGCTTAGCGTCATGGTCGGCTGCATGCTCGAAAGCACTCTGCTCGTTTCCGCCGGTGCTGTAGTCGCGCAGCATAGCGACTACGCGGACCTCGATGGCGCCTGGTTGCTGGCGGACGACCCCTTCCGGGGTTCTCCTTTCGAAAATGGAGTTCTTTGCCCCTCGAAGGGCTCAGGTTTCGGTGTTTGGCCCGTGGGACTATCACAAGCCGGGAAGATCGAGTAGAACGATGCGCGTTTGCTTGGGCAAGGCGACCGCGCGTTTCCCGGGTCCCGGTGCCGGATTTCTTCGACAAGGCCACGATGCGCATGAGAAACAAGCTTCATCACGAATGCGCCTTCCTCGTTTGCATATTGATCTTTTTATCTTCGTTGTTCTCCTGGCTCTCGCGACGTTCTTGATTCGAACGTTCGGATGGGACATCGCGGCTTCGACTCCATTCTATTACCCGGGTGAAAAGGGCTGGTATCTCGATCGAGGACATTCCGCGTGGATCAACCTGATCTACAAATTCGGGACATGGCCGGCAACTATCTGCGCGGTCGGAGCTGTGGGAGTTTTCCTGATGGGATTCAAATTTGAGCGATGGGCGCGCTGGCGGAAGCTTGCCGTCTACCTGGTGCTTGCGCTCATACTCGGACCGGGCCTGGTGGTAAACGCGGCCTTAAAAGATCACTGGGGACGACCTCGACCCCGCCAGATAGAAGAGTTTGGAGGCAGGGAAAAATTTGAGCCTGTGCTGAGTTTCGATCCCTCGAGCGAAGGGAAATCGTTTCCGTGCGGTCACTGCTCGATGGGATTTTATTTCTTCGCGCTGACACTTTTCCTGCGACGGATTCGCAGCCGCTGGTGGATCGCAGTAACCTTGCTGGCGATCGGGTTGGGCGCTGCTCTCGGATTCGCCCGGATCGCGCAAGGTGGACATTTTCTTTCGGACGTTATTTGGTCGGCCGGGCTCTGTTACCTCACTTTTTTCGTCCTTTTCTTTGCACTCCGCCTGCACCGAGAGCCATTTTATGAGCCCAGAATAATGACTCCGGTGGCGACGGTTCCCCGCTGGGCTGCGCTGCTTTCTCTCGTAGTGGTAGTAATCGGACTAGGTGTCTTTTCCATTGCAACGCCTTACCGGGAAACGTTCCGACATGTTGGTGACGCCGAGCTTATTAAGGACTCGAACCGGATCGAAATCGTTCTTCAACTTGCAGCTACGAACGTAGAGATTCGAATGGGAGACAGTTTCTTTATGACCGGGGAAGCCAACGGCTTCGGCGTTCCGGGTAGTGCAATTAAGGAAAAGTGGAAAGAGTCCCTGGGAGAGACTGGTGAATATTCCGGCGAGTTGAAACAACGTCGCAGCGGGTTTTTCAGCGAATTGGAAGCGCACTTGGGAGTCGAGATCCCGGCGGTCGAAAGCGCGTACGTGAAAATCGTTACGCAAGACGCCGACGTGACGGTCGATCTGAGCAGGTTTCCAACGGCGGGCCGACAGAATTGGAAGGTGCAGGCGAAAGGTCTCGGGAATGTGGTGATCACTTTACCGACCGAGGGGAGCCTGGAGATCGCGAATCTCCCGCCGGGTACGACCTTTATTCGCGACTCCGACCGGGATGATTTTGAGCCTGCTTCGAACGCGATGCGCCGTGGGTCGGGAGAGCCTGTTCTCGAAATGGATCTTGAGGGGACTGAGGCATCGGTTCCGGTCGAAATTCGCTGAGAATCTATGACATGCCGCCACCAGCGCCGGTTCGCATGCGCGAATAATACATACGGGTCTGCAAGTTGGAATGACAACAATCGAGCGAAATAAAGGAGCGTCTGCTCTTTTGGACTGCCGTTTTTTCACTGCGCTTTCTCCATGCTTGACCAATCGGAGCGAGGTTGGGCATTCTCCCGCGCGATTTGCGGCACTCCCCCCACTCGCCGTGATGTTGATCGGTAAATAAAATACAGAAATACCTAAGGAAACATTGATGGAAACAATTGACGCAATTCTCAGCACGCTTGTGGGGTGGGTTTGGGGCTGGCCCCTTGTTATACTTCTTTTTGGAACACATATTTTCCTCACAATCAGGACCGGTTTCATTCAGAAGTACATCGGGCGAATGATCCGGCTCTCCGGGAAGAAAGACAGCACCGCGACCGGAGACATCAGTCATTTCGGTGCATTGATGACGGCGCTCGCCGCAACCATCGGCACCGGAAACATCATCGGTGTAGCAACGGCCGTCACGCTGGGAGGGCCGGGCGCAGTTTTATGGATGTGGCTGACAGGTGTCCTTGGGATTGCGACGAAATACGGGGAGGCGCTTCTGTCAGTCAAATACAGGACCACGAATTCCCGCGGCGAAATGGCGGGCGGCCCGATGTATGTGATCGAAAAAGCGCTAAATCTGAAGTGGCTGGCCGTTTTGTTTGCAATCTTTACTGCCGTCGCTGCATTCGGGATTGGCAACATGATTCAGTCGAATGCGCTGGCGACTCAGCTCGAGCAGTATCTCGTCTCGCCGGAGGTCATCGAAGCTGGTGGTATGAACTGGGCCCGTGTGACGGTTGGTCTCGTGCTCGCTGTGCTCGCTGGTTGCACGCTTATCGGCGGTATTCGCTCGATCGCGGGGGCTTGTGATTTCCTGGTCCCAGTCATGAGCGTAATTTACGTGGTCGGCTGTATCCTCATTCTCATCACGGACATCTCGAATCTTCCCGGCGCAATTGCGACGATTTTCAAAGGCGCATTCAGCGGCGAGGCGATTGGAGGAGGTCTTGCAGGAGTCGCGATTCGAGAGGTCATGCGCTTTGGCATTGCGCGTGGTCTATTCTCGAATGAGGCCGGTCTCGGGTCTGCGCCGATTGTCGCTGCAGCGGCGCGCACGAAAGATCCGGTCACGCAGGCCCTTGTTTCAGCCTCCGGCACGTTCTGGGATACCGTGGTCATCTGTCTCCTCACAGGTCTTGTGTTCGTCTCTTCCGGACACTGGAAAGCGGGATTCGTAAAGGGAACGGTCGCGGAAATTTCAGGGGAATCGATTGTTTTGAATCTCGATTCCACCGAAGAGATTTTTGAAGGCCAGAATTTTGCCGTGACACGTGGGGATGCGGAAATCGGGGAAATTGATCTGGTTTCTTTCAAAGACGGTTCCACGACGGCGGCCGTGATCGATGGCCCCCTGGACGTGCAACCCGGTGATGCGGTCCGCGGTATTTTGCCCTCGAAGTTTCTTGCAAATCGTGCTTTCGAGGATTTGCCGGTTCTCGGGAGTTTGATTCTGACTGTGGGTCTGGCGACCTTCGTTCTCTCAACGATACTTGGATGGTCCTACTATGGAGAAAAGGCGATCGAGTATTTGTTCGGTACCGCGTCGATCGTTCCCTATCGGATCATCTGGGTCATTGCAGTGTTTTTGGGATCCCTGCTGGAACTGGGGACGGTGTGGAATTTTGCGGATCTCGCGAATGGATTGATGGCAATCCCTAACCTGGTTGCATTACTGGTTCTCTCAGGAGTCATTGTGGCAGAGACGAAACGGTATGAGAAAGCAATGAAAGCTGGTGAACTGGACGACGAGTAGGCTCTGATATCATGGAGGCTCCATCCAAAGAACGTTGGGGATCACGTCTGGGAGTCATTCTAGCCGTGGCCGGCAGCGCGGTCGGGCTTGGAAACTTCCTGCGTTTTCCCGGGCAGGCCGCGCAGTACGGTGGCGGCGCCTTCATGATCGCGTATTTTGTCTCCTTCCTTCTGCTGGGGTTGCCGATCTGCTGGGCGGAATGGACTATGGGCCGCTACGCGGGCTCGAAGGGCTTCAATTCCTGCCCTGGAATTTTCAACGTGGTGGCAGGCAAGGCCGGGCGCTACCTCGGCGTCATCGGTGTCATCATCCCTGTCATTATCTACATGTACTACGTCTATATAGAGGCGTGGTGCCTCGGGTATGCGGTGAACTTTCTGCGAGGCTTGATGCACTTCGAAACGGCAGAGGAAGCAGGTGCATTCTGGCAGAAATTCATTGGAATCGGTGCCGACGGATCGGCAATCGGGTTCGGTTGGGCGCGGGTCGGTCCATATTTGCTGATCGTCTTCGTATTGAACTTTGTGTTGATCTATCGGGGCCTTTCAAAAGGTATTGAATGGTTTTGCAAATACGCCATGCCGATGCTCGTGTTGATCGCACTCGTCATCCTGTTGCGCGTTCTTACTTTAGGAGCGCCCGACCCTCAGAAGCCTTCTTTCGATGTAATGCATGGCCTCGGGTTCATGTGGAATCCGACGAAGATCGTGGTCGAAAAGAAAAATGGGGAAGGGGAGTGGATGATCGAGCGAGAACTGCTGAGCAGTGAGCGCATTGAAGCTGCGAAGATCGAAGCCGAGTCGGATGTCGACACGCGGGTGCGTGCTATCGGTGTAATCGAGCAGCTCGGAAATCCGGAACTTTGGTTGGCTGCTGCGGGACAGATTTTCTTTTCACTTTCCGTCGGTTTCGGAATTGTTCTGACCTATTCCAGTTATCTATCACGCAAGGATGACGTGGTATTGAGCGGACTGTCCGCTACGAGCGCAAATGAGTTCTGCGAGGTTGCTCTTGGGGGCCTTATCACGATCCCGGCGGGTGTTGCGTTTCTCGGTGTTGCTGGTGTTGCGACGCAGGCTTCGACGTTTGGCCTGGGATTCAATGTTCTGCCAATGGTGTTTTCATCGATGCCTGCCGGTGCCGTCTTTGGGTTTCTGTTTTTCTTCCTGTTGTTTCTCGCAGCCGTTACGAGTTCGCTCTCGATGCTGCAGCCCGGCATTGCATTTCTGGAGGAGTCACTTGAGATTGGTCGCCGGCGATCCGTAGCGATCCTTGGATTCATTACAGCAGTTGGCTGCGGCTTTGTAGTCTATTTCAGTGCTGACGTGAAGGCGTTGGACACGATGGACTTCTGGGTCGGTACATTTCTTATTTTCATTCTCGCGACGATTCAGATCATTCTTTTCGGATGGGTGCTCGGCATCGAGAAGGGGGTTGCGGAAGCGCACGTGGGCTCTTCATTACATATACCGTCGATCTTCAAGTTCATCATGAAGTACATCTCGCCGATTTTCCTCCTCGTGGTTTTCGCGCTATGGGTGCTGGTGAACGTATTTGGGTTCAGCTTCGCCACCCGAGAGTCAAAAGTCAGTTATTACGTGACCGATCTTTTCGGCCAACCGAATATTGTGGCCTGGATGAGTCTAGGTCTGATCGCGCTTGTTGCGGCGATGGTGGCTCTCATCGTTTCCACGGCTAAGGTGTATGATAAACCGTTGAAAGGAGACGAACCATGACCGTTGGCGGTTGGATTATCATGCTACTATCAGTAGGAAGCGTGACCGGATTATTTGTATGGTGCATCTTCAAGGTGCTTACCACGCCGGGCGAAACAGAACATATGCATGGCGTCGAGTTTGAGACGCCGGATGAGTCCCAACTCAGGAAGAACTGAATTGATGCCGAGCGCATCTCTCAAAGTTGTTTCAGGTTCGGATTTTCTTCCTTCCCACTTGTTGTTCTCATCTCCGCACTTGTCGCCGGTTGCGCTTCCAGTCAGAACCCGACACCCGAGCAACAGTTGCTAGATCAACGGGAGCAACTTGAGAGCGAAGACATTTAACTGAATCGAATTCCATGAGTCGTACTTCCAGAACAGGGTAGGTTTCTTGCGCATCTCGATTTCATAAAAATTGATTACTCGCTTATTTCAGATTTGACGCTTTCGCATCCTTTGAGAAGAGCACGGGGGGACCAAAGCGTATGGGACCTTTTCGCCACGACCTCTTGACCCTCAAGATATTCTGGTGTGATAAAACAACCTCCGCCGCCCTTTGCGGGATGGCGGAGGTTATTTCTTGGCTGGCTGAATATCCAGCCGGAGTTCGACTTACCAGTCTTCAGCCGCGTCTTTCTTTCTCGACGAAGCGCAGCAGCCGGAACTCATCAAAACTTTTCCGACGATCAACGCGACGAGGAGCGCGCCGACCGCGATGAAAATTGAAGGATTGCGCCGAATGCTCTCTGCAAGAGATTCTTCCAGCGAAATTACTTTGTTCTGTCCCTCGCGGTAGGAACGCTTCGCCTGCTTACGTGCACGCTTCTTATTCTTGTGCCAGCTTTGCTCAAGGTTATCCGCAACGTCGCAGACGCGGTCTACTCCTTCGTCCCAGAATCCGTTGAGGCGATCGATTGTATCTTTGTAGAGGCTCATATCAGTGTATCGGTTGGAATTACCGCGTCGGCGGGAATGAATTCACCAAACTCGATGCGGATTTTCGAGAATTTTATCGCGGGATTGTGGCAGAGCGGTCTCATATTTTTTTGGGCGGTGTTCCCTGCTTTTGATTTGTGACAAAATCGATTGTTTACGTCGCGATCGACTTTGTGTAATCGACAGAAGGAGTCGTAAAGCGATCGCCTCGATATTAAAAGCAAACAGGGAACCTATCAAAATGGAAAAAAAGCGCGGGTACAACCGACAAACGAAGATTGTTGCAACTATTGGACCCGCTACCGAGAGTGCGGAACGACTTAGAGCGCTCATTGCCGACGGCGTCGATGTGATGCGTCTCAATATGGCTCATGCGACTCCGCAGTGGGTCGCCGAGATCATGAAAAATATCCGGGAGGCGTCCTGGGACGTCGGGCGGTCGGCGGGGGTGATGATGGATGTGAAGGGGCCGGAAATCCGCACCGGCAGGGTCGATGAGCCGATCGAGCTGACGGAGGGTATGATGTTCGAATTCTACACCGACATGCCCACAGGGGATATGGCGGCAGTGGACGTGAACTACAAGGGACTGCCTGCAGACGTTGTCGTCGGAGACACTATCCTTGTCGACAGTGGATTGATCCGCCTCAAGATTATCGAAAAGGACGACACTCATGTCCGTTGTCAGGTGCTCATTCCAGGGAAGCTCGGTTCTCGGCGTCACATCAATCTACCCGGCGTGAAAGTCAATCTGCCGCCGCTTACAAAAAAAGATGAAACCGACCTTATGGCTGGCGTGAAGGCAGGGATTGATTTTGTCGCGCTTTCATTCGTTCGCGAAGCGGAGGACGTTAGGATTCTACGTCGTTTTCTCGACAATCTTGGCTCCCGGGCGCGGATTATTTCCAAGATTGAAGATCAGACCGGTGTGCAGAATATCGCCGAGATCGTGCGGGCCTCAGATGCGGTTATGGTGGCTCGGGGCGATCTCGGGATCGAAATCGACTATCATGTGCTGCCCGTCGTGCAGACGCAAATTATTGAACACTGCCAGCGTGAGGGGAAGCCGGTTATCATCGCGACGCAATTGCTCGAGTCGATGATCAATTCGCCGATGCCGACGCGGGCTGAGATTGGCGACGTGTGCAATGCGGTGCGTGAAATGGCGGACGCGATCATGCTCTCCGGCGAAACCACCGTCGGTCGCTATCCGCTCGAATGCGTCGAAGTCCTGAAAAATATCATCCGGAGCAACGAGCCCACAGTTCAACGACCGATCAATCGTGCGATCGAGCTCAGAACGCCGAAGGCCAAAATGCTGCGAAGTGCGGTCACATTGGCGCAGGAGCTAGAAGATTCGGCCATAGTCGTGTTCACGCGGAGTGGATTTCTCGGCTATGTGCTCGGCGCACTGCGTGGCAAGGGCATACCGATCCTGGCCTTCACTGATGTCGAGGCTGTGTTCCGCCAACTGACGCTGCCTCGCGGAGTTGAGCCGTTCCACATGGTATTTGATGAAGATCCCGAGGTGACCATCAAGCGCTCGTTCGAACACCTGAAGCGGGAGAGCTGGCCGATCGCCGGGAAGTGGCTTGTTGTCATCACGAACGCGCTGGCGCACGGCAAAATCATCGACACGCTGCAGTTGCGCTTTGTGGAGTAAGCAGCCTGTCGTGCGTTGATCTCGGGCGAGATTCTTAACTTAAAACTTTTCGGCGCACAAAGAGCGCCGATATGATGCTTTTCCTTATGGCAGCACTTCCCCTACCGGAACAGGTCGCGGCCTCGTTTGAGGCGTCGCACCGTAAACTTTCAGAGCATAAAGCCCTGGTCGGTTTTGATGGCTTCGTGGATACGATCCTTCACGTGGTGGAAAAACGCGAGTCGCCGACTTCCTACACGCGCTTGGGCGACATGACACGGTTTGCCGAACGGATCGCAGCCGCTGCCGGACTCAGCGCAAATGTCGAGCTTGTAACTCTGATGGTTAAACTCGGAGGAAACGGCCCGATCATGGCCAACGCTCTCCAGGCGGCCGGCACACCACTTACCTACATCGGGAATCTTGGTTATCCGAACATCCACCCCGTCTTTATCGATTTCAGTAATCGTGTGCGAGTTCATTCCATTTCTGAGCCGGGTTACACCGATGCGATCGAGTTCTACGACGGAAAGCTCATGTTCGGGAAACACGAAAGTTTGAAGGACGTAAATTGGGACAATCTAATCGCTCATGTTCCAGTCGATCAGCTCACCGAATTTTTCTCTGAAGCTTCACTGATTGCCCTGGTGAACTGGACGATGCTTACGAGGCTCGACAGCATCTTATCGAAGTTGTTTACCGAAGTGGCGCCTAAGATGGCAGGGGAACGACGTTGGTTGTTTTTCGATCTGGCAGACCCTGCGAAGCGCACATCGGACGATATCGCGAAAGCGTTGGAGACGATTTCGGATTTCGAAAAGTATTTCCGGGTCGTGCTTGGATTGAACCTTCCGGAAAGCCGCCAGATCGGCGAGGTTCTGGGCTTTTCACCTCCCGATGAAAAACCGGAGCAGGTTGCCAAACACGCGGCAGAAATTCACCAAAAACTGGGGATCGATACCGTGGTCATTCATCCGACGGCTTTCGCCGCGGCGGCTGATGTCACCGGAGCAACAAGTGTGAAAGGACCGTATGCGGCGAATCCAAAGATTACGACGGGAGCGGGTGACCATTTCAACGCTGGATTCTGCGTGGGGCGAGTGCTCGACTTCGATCTCGAATCGAGTCTGCAAACTGGTGTGGCGACCTCTGGATTTTACGTTCGCGAGGCGAAGAGCCCGAGCCCGGGGGAGTTGGTGAATTTCCTGCGTTCGCTTTGAATCAGTCTGGGTTCTTTCGGGTTTCGTTTGGCCCGAACTAGTGCCACGATTAGCGCGCTCTGCACTCCATACGTGGAGTGATGCAGCGGAACTACCTTCACTGCTGCCATTTGGCCGTTGAAGCGAAATCTCTCTTCAACGCGTCCGTTTCATTTTGTCGCGACGCACCTTGGGGAGTAGTTTGGCGTATCTGTCATATGGCGGTAAAAACAGAAAAGGAACTTTCCGGGAATATACGCACGCTTTGGCTGAAGGCGCTTAGCGCGATAGAACTCCACAATTACGGTTATGCTATCTCGCTGCTGCAGGCCGTTCTGAAAGACGCTCCAGAGTTTATCGAAGCCCGAAAGTTGCTCCGAAAGGCCGAAAGGTCTGTTGCCAAAGGCAAAAAACGCCTGTTTTCGGGACTGGCTGTCGCATCGCTGAAAGGTGGTAGCCTGGTCAAAAAGGATCCGAAGGCTGCAATGGAAAGAGCCGAGAAATTGCTGGAATCCGACCCGTACAACGTGCAGGCGAATCATCTTCTCAAGGATGCCGCAGTGGCCGCCGGTATGTCGGAAGTCGCCGCTTTTGCTTTGGAAACGATTGCCGAGGGCAATCCCGGGAACGTCAAGGTCCTGCACGAGTTGGGAGATTTCTACTCCGGCTGTGGCGAGTCGGAAAGGGCTGTGGCGATTTACAACCGAATCACGGAAATCAATCCCGCGGATCTAATGGCTATCAAAAAGGGAAAGGACGCGGCTGCGCGGGCGACGATGCGATCCGGCGGTTGGGAGACAGCGAAAGATTATCGCGATCTCATCAGGGATAAGGAGCAGGCTATGTCGCTTGAGCAACAGGGCAGGGTCGTGAAGAGCGAAGAGATGATCGATCAGCAGATCAATGAGCTGTACAAGAGGGCAGAGAAAGAGCCCGATAATCTCGACGTGGCTCGCAGGATAGCGAATCTTTTTGAACAGAAAGAAGAGGTGGACAGTGCGCTCTGGTGGTACGATAAGGCATCCGACCTCACAGGGCGCACTGATGGCGTTCTCGAGCGGAAGGTATCCGATCTCCAGCTGAGGGTGCTCGACGGGCGGATCAGGCAGTATGAGGAGTACCTGAGTAACGTGGGGCCGGACGAGCCCGGTAGAAAGGAATACGTAGATGGACTTGAACAGCTAAAGAAACAACGCATCGAGTCCCAAGTCGCGGCATCCAGGAAGCATGTTGAAGGGAATCCGACAGATCTGATACTGCGTTATGAGCTCGGCGAGCAGCTTTTGCTTGCAGGGCAGCACACGCAAGCGATTCCTGAACTCCAGAAAGCGCGCCAGAATCCGAACGTCCGCATCAAGGCCATGAATCTTCTTGCTCAATGCTATCACGGAAAGGGCATGCTGGACTTCGCTGTGCGGACTTTCCAGGAGGCGATTAGGGAGCTTCCGATGATGGATGGTTTGAAGAAAGAGTTGCTATACAAGCTCGGGACCGTGCAGGAGGAAATGGGGAACGCGGAAGCATCCCTTGAGTGCATGAAGCAGATATACGATGTGGATTATGGATACAGGGATGTGGCGCATCGCGTTGAAAGTTCTTATCGGCAGTAAGCGAAAGGTGCGAGAATGATTGCGTCTACGCGGACGGCGGCCGACTCGAATGTCCAGCGTTTCATCAGCTTCCGCATTTTTTTCAATGCGCGGTTCTACTATCCGGTCATAGCCATCCTGTTTCTGGACTACGGTCTTACGATGGAGCAATACGCGCTCCTGAACGTTGTGTGGGCTGCGTCGATCGTGCTGCTTGAAGTGCCGTCCGGAGCGTTTGCTGATCGCATCGGACGTCGACGTATGGTGGTGATTGCTTCCGTGCTGATGATCGTGGAGATGGTGGTGCTGAGCTTCGCTCCGATAGGTCCGTCACCGCTGGTTTTTTTGCTCTTCCTTGTCAATCGTCTTCTGAGCGGGGCCGCAGAAGCCTGTGCGAGCGGGGCTGATGAAGCGCTTGCCTACGATGCGCTGCTCGATGAAGAGAGGGGAGGGGAGTGGCCCTCTGTGCTCGATCGGCTCATGCGCCTGCAATCCATTGCGTTCGTGATCGCAATGATTGCCGGAGCGGCAATGTATGATCCGGCGCTAATGAATTCGGTGGGGCACGTTCTCGGCATGGATTGGGGGCTCACCCAGCGGATAACCCTTCGTTTTCCAGCCTTCGCAACGCTCGGGATGGCGATCGGCGCGTTCTTCTGTGCCTTGGGAATGCAGGAACCGATCCACGGCAGATCGGACGAAACTTCGACTTGGAAGGCGACATGGCGCGCCGGACGTTGGATCCTCAACACGCCCGCCGCTCTGCTGGTAATTCTTGTCGCCGTATGCTGCGATAGCGTCGTTCGCCTGGTGATGACGTTCTCCAGCGAATACTTTCGTCTGGTGCAGATTCCGGAATATACCTTTGGCTTCCTCGGCGCCTCCATGTCCGGGCTTGGTTTTCTTGCCGCGCCGGTTGGAAGGCGAATGGTCGGAAGGTTCGCTGCGAAGACGAACTTTTCGGTGTTATCCGTGGTTATTTTCGGTTCATTGCTTGGCGCAGGTCTCGCACTGCCGATTGCAGGTGCCGCCTTCATGCTGACCCTTGGCGCCGCTATGTTCCTGCTCGGCTTTTTTCTCTCGCATTATCTCAATGCGATTGTCAGTTCTTCCATGCGTGCCACTGTTCTTAGTTTCAAGGGGCTGGCCATGAACCTTGCCTTCGGCGCGATCAGTCTTTTTTTTGCGGGGCTCCTGCGAAGCCTGAAGCTCCGCGACGGGGGAAACGCGTTTGCGGAAGCTTTGCAATGGCTTCCCTGGTATTTTCTGGTAACGATTTTCGCACTTGCGATCTTTGCTGTTTTTTCGAGCAGGAAAGGGGAGTTCCGCGCCGATATCGCCGACTGACCGCAACGGAATGAAAGCGGGGAATTCGGGCACGAGAACTGTTGAATTCGCATCGCATTTGCGCCGGGGTCGTTCTTGGCTAGATTAGGAGTGTAAACCCACAAAAAATGGGGGCGTACTGGTTTCGACTTATTGTTTGAGACACAGGTAGCATGCCGAGGTTGATCGGTTGGCCTCGTAAAAAGCCGGTCAAAAAAAATAAATGCAGATTACGAAGATCTCGCTCTCGCGGCTTAATTGACCGCGACGTTTCCCGTAGGACGCCTGCTACGACGGGAAGCGCAGGCAGCAGGCTAATTCGGTGGCGGAGTGACCGCGTCACCGGGTGAATCGATTTCGTGGACACTCGGGCAGTCGTATCGCGCCGGTGCGAAGCGACCGCTCTAAAAACGAAAACCGGATAAGCATGTAGAAGCTTGTGGCGATGGCTTTAAGGACAGGGGTTCGACTCCCCTCGCCTCCAATATTCTTACAGAGTAAAAGGAAACGGCTTGATGGTTTGTGACAGTTTATGACAATGCGGGCTCTGTGAAAGAGCCTGTTCGCGTCACTGCAGTCAAAGGACACGAGATTTCCACTTATCGCCTTTCGTCAGGTCGATGCATGGTCGTCTGGTATGACTCTGAGGGGAAGCGCCAGCGACGCTCTCGGGCAACTCTGAAGGAAGCTGAGGAGTTGGTTCGCAAAATTTCGGAAGCACTGCGCGACAAGATCAACGGTGCAATGACGCTCGACGACGGGGCAGGAGCCTTGAATTGCGGGCGTCCGCGTCCGCAGGGGGGTGAAATTGGCTTTGGCGCGACTCCCAAGTTTGGTCAGTTCCGCTCTATGTCGGCGTCGCCGGGGGCGAGCTGAGCGTAGTGACGCTGCACAACCCGCACGTCGTCGCCGAGCCAGACGGCGATCTTATAGATCGAAACGCCGGCACTCGCGACGCGAGGTGAAGATGTGCCGCATCGCGTGCGGCGAGATCCATGATTTGCCATGCAGGTCCATATATTCGGCGAACGGGCGGCGGAAATCGTAGCGGTACCGCGAACGGCCCTGCGTCGATTCTGGAGCCAGCATGTAGGGGTCGCGAAAGGCGTAGTCGGTCTTCAAGAACGCCGCGAAACGGCGGCGCAAGGGGATCGCCGGCTCCTGGCGATTTTGAACCCAATCCCATCGTGTTTTTGCAGGCGAATGAGGTTGTTTGCAAGATCGAACCAGTTGGCCTTGCTCTCCACGATTTCCTTCTTCCGCATGCCGGCGAGGAGGCCGCAGCAGAGGACCTACTTCAGGCTCGGGTCAGTGCATTCGTCGATGAGCTTGTCCCGCAGTTCGCGCGAGCAGAACTGCTTCATCGGCGACGGGCTCAATGTCACGAGTTCCACGTCGAGGACGGGGCTGCGGGGAATCATGCGGCGATTCACGCACCAGCCAAAGAACGCACGCAGGACCATCATGTAGCTGATCGACTGTGCTTTCCGAGACCTTGCGGCGCTTTTCCTCGTAGAGCCTCCGTAACTAGTTTCCGCTGCCGGTCTCGACCTTGTCCGCAGGCAGCGTGGTGATGGCGGACGCATGGCCGCAGCGGCGCCACCCTCATGCATCCGCGCTGAGTGTGGTAGCCCCGGTGGTAGCCCCTACGAAAAATTCGCGTGCCGACCTATGCCGGGCTGTGCCGCACCTCCATCGCCCGAGAAGCCGTTTGCTCAAATGGTTTCCGGCTCATCATGCCTGATTGTTCCGTGGTGTGCCGCGCCATGCCGGAACTTGCCAAAAACAGCCGTTTCTCTATGGGGTTCAAGAGGTCGCTGGTTCGAATCCAGTCGGCCCGACCACTTTAACCCATTGATTAAAAGGGTGTAAACGGCACTTCTCAACGGGGAAAAGGAATTTTCCGCGACTGCTCATTCATTTGCGGAAATTGCATAGATCCACCCGGAGTATTGCGCAAACTAATAGGGTTTCCGGGTGAATTTCGATTCCCGGTGAATCCAAGACCCTGCACGGGTTCGTATGCAGCGGTAACAGACGAAGAAAACTCACAATGAAGATCAGCCGAAGATTCCTGATGAGGTGGGCCACCGGGTTCCCGTGCTCCTGTAAGCCAATCATTCTTCCGCTCGCCGCACTCGCCGGCGCCGCGACAGCCTTCCAGGGATGCGGACCCGGCCCGCAGCAGCAGGCGCAGCCGGGTCCTCCGCCGCCAAAGATCGAGCATCGTGCTCCTGCCCAGGCATCCGCGCGGGACGCGCGCGTCAAGCAACTGGAATTTCTCAATCGAATCCGCGAAGCGGATCCCGACAAGCGCACCATCCAAAAGGCCCTTCTCAACGAGCAAAATGAACTGGGTCTCATTCTCAATCGCTCTGTCGAGATGGAAAGCATTCCTGCTCTCATGAAAACGATGCTGACCGAAATGTCTAAGGAATTCCCGGGGCAGGACCTCACGGTCATCGCCTACGCTCCTTCCAATCCGCCGATGAAAGTCGGCACGGCGCGCCTGGATGCCCAGACACGTCAAATGACCTACACAGCCGAATAGCAGATAACAGAAACAGTAAACAGTTAAAGGATATATAACATGCCCAATACAGTAGATGACTTCATGCGGCGCTTCGGCGGCAGCCAGACCGTTGACGATCGGGAAGCACAGGTGTTCCACGATCGGTTCGTCTCCACTCGCGAAGAGGACCGCGATTTCGATAACGACGCATACAACGATGGAGCGAGCGAGTATCTCGGGAAGCTTCCGGATGACGAGTTTCAAAAAGTGGCACGAAGCGCAGTTTCGCAGACTCCGAAACCCGAGCGAAAGGACATACTGGGTTCGATCTTGCAAGGGCTGGGTGGAGGGGGCTCGGGAGGCATCGGGGACATCACCAAAAGCCTGGGACTCGGATCGTCCGATCCGGAGTCGATGAGCGACGAGGACGCCGCGCGTGTCATTGACTACACCCGAAAGCAACGACCCGACGTGCTTCGCAAGACGGTCGCTGACAAGCCATGGTTCGTGAAGGCACTTGGCAACCCTGTCGTCATGGGTGCACTGACAATTGCGGCAGCAAAGATAATGAGCAACAAAAGCAGCCGCGACCGTCGGTAGTACGACCAGAGCGAGCAATCGGCCGCCCCTCCCTTCGGGAACGGGCGGCCTTTTTCTTTTCCCCCTCCAACCCGCCAGTCCTCGGCGGATCGCCGCCGCCGCCGCCTTTTATGCTTGTTGGCCGCAACTGCGCCGCAATCGGGTCATTCCCGGGAACTTCGAGCGACGTGAAGATCCCCGGGACATACATAGCATTCGCCGTAAGGCCTGGTTGAACTCATTCATTCTTGCGGAAGCTGACGGAAGTCCAAACCGATCTCGGCTTTGCCGCCGACAAAGGCAGGAGAAATAGAAGAGTCGTGCATATGCGCATGCTCTGGCTTGATTCGGTGGCGGTTCTGCGTTGCTCCAAGATTTGGGATCGACGGGCGAATATGCACTGCATTCGCACATTGGCATGCGTACAGAGAAACAGTTCCCTGTCCGCGGCGGCACGGAAAATGTCCTCACGCCGGTCGCCGCGACACATCACACGGATGCTACATGGACGAAGTCGTCGAACCTCAAACAGCTACCGACTTTTGCTCGATCAAAACGGAAAGATTTATTGGGTCACCCTTCCTGCAAGAACATAGAACGATGACCAGCGAAAGACCGCAGCCGCTCCGCTATGCCGCCGCCAAAGCGGTCGGCGCCGTGTGGTGGTTTTTTCTCGTCCGTGGATTGCTCCTGCTGGGTGCCGGCATCTTTGTCCTGCTCAAGCCGGGGCTGAGCGCGGTGAGTTTCGCTCAGGTGATCGGGGTGGTGGTGCTGGTCGATGGAGCGCTCGCAGTGGTCGCCGGCATCGCCGGCAGCGCCGAGTCCCGGTTCTGGTCGATCGTGCGCGGGGTGCTGATGGTCCTCGGCGGGCTCTTCGTGTTCCTCCAGCCGGCGCTCGTCGCCAGGCTGGCGGTGACCACAGTTTTTTACATCATCGCGCCCCTGGTCGTGATCAACGGCATCCTCGAGGTCGTGGCCTCGTTCCGCGGTCGGGAGAAATCGGGTGAGAAGGCGAGCCTGCTGAGTGGCGTGCTCACTCGCATCTTCGGTGTGCTGCTCTTTCTCGCACCGCTGTCCTTCGGCGTCCTGATCGTCAGCGTCCTCGGGATAGTGGCGATCCTGATCGGTCTGATCCTGCTCTTCCTCGCCTTCAAATTCCGCAAGCTGCGCAACCGGATCGAAGGATGAAACTGCACCCGGTCTGATCTGGTATAATCCATAGCAGTCGATTCGGGATACGGGACTCGAGAGTCGCGAGTCAATCCGCTTTTGGGAGCAGACGAATAGAGTGTGCGAGAGCTGAAACACCGGGAAATATCATCCCCCGGGAGTCGATCTGTCCTTCCCCGGGTGGACGAACACCATCGGCGCCTCTGAGCTCGGCGCCGTCTGGACCGACCCCGATTTCGACCCTGCATTACTAGCCCTGAATATCCCGAGCCACCAAACGCCCACCTGCCTCCACATTCACAATGAAACTCCTCCCTGTTCTCACGGCTGCACTCTGCTGTTTCACCCTCCATTCCCACGCTCAGGAATCTGTCAACACGGATGCCGGCTTCGGTCCGAAGGGACAGGACGACCTCCTGCTGACAGCGGGAGAGAATGGGCGCGTCGTCCTTTGGAAGGTGACCGCCGATCGGCCCGTCGCCGTGCCTTCCTTCGACCACGACGGCGAATCGGTCGGATTTGCCGCGTTTGGCGCTGACGGCAAGAGCATTTTGTCACGGTTGCGGAAAGCGGAACGATGCGCAAGTGGGAAGCAAGCACGGGAAAGCTGCTGGAATCGCTTCCTGGGGACGCAAACCGCGGTTCGAACTGAATGACGGGCAGAGCCGTCCGGTAAAGGACTCTCTGCTGGAATTTGTGGTCGCTTTCCCGTCTCGCCATGGCGCCACGGCGGGACACAAGCTGAACTGAATCGTTACGGCCGGCGCGGAAACGTGAAGGTCGGCGACAGGAATAAACTGGCAGCAAAGCAGGAATGTGCGAAAATGCTTACATGAGGACCACTGTCGAATTGCCAGACGAACTCTTTCGCCAGGCAAAGGCCCGTGCGGCTCTTCAAGGTCGCGCCCTGAAAGATCTCGTTGCCGACGGCTTGAGGCTCCTGCTTCAAAACCCAGACACCCGATCTCCAGTCGCATCCCGTCGCACTCAGTTCCCGATCATCAAACCCAAGGATCCAGCCCGAAGGTTGACCCCGGAGATGGTCGAAGCGGCAGAGGACCAGTTGCGCGCGGAGGAAGCTGAGGCCCATGGCCGTCTTGGCGGACATTAACGTGATCCTGCCGCTCACGTACGGAGCGCACGTGCATCACACAGCGGCGCTCATCTGGTTGGACACCGTCCAACAGGACGGTGATGTTGTTCTGTGCCGCGTCACGCAACTCGGGCTCCTGCGGCTTCTCAACAACCCCGTCGCGATGGGCGCCGACGTGCAATCAGGAGCCGAGGCGTGGGAAACCTTCGACGCCCTCCTCGCGGACGAGCGTTTCCGGTTCGACTATGAGCCGGAGGGTTTTGAGGTTCAGTTCCGGGCTTTCAGCACTCCGTTGTCCCATCAACCCAAACGCTGGCAGGACGCCTATCTCGCCGCGTTTGCCATCGCCGCCGATGTTGAGCTGGTGACTTTTGACACCGGCTTCCGCTCCTTCCCCGGCCTGCGCCACCGCATTCTCCGGCCCGAACCACTTCGACCATGACGAAAGCAGTTGCACAATCCAAAGCACCTCGCCAGACGCCCGCGGCGGCGAGCGGAGCGAAACCCGTCGGCAATCTCTGTTTCCTCGAGACCCAGTTTCCCGTCTCGAAAATGTCAAAGGAGAGCTACGCCGAGCGCGCCGCCAAGCAGAGCCAGACGCTCACCGGCCTCGGCAAATGGTGGGGGCGAAAGCCCCTCGCCTCTGCACCGCGCAGAGCTTTAAATGGAGTGAGTCCGTCGCAACACGGGCAGATTAACTCCGAGTCCTTCGCCGTACTGCTGTGGCTGCCGCATCGAGCTGGGCTGAGGAAACGCCGGATTCGATTTCGAATGTGAAGCGATGGTTTTTCTCATCGGGCACAAGCCGCGCGATGGTGTGAGTCACTTTGCCGATCATCCAAGAGGGCGCCATCGGCACACGCCAGCCGCACTCGGGGCATGTCGCCTCGACGCAGTAAAAATATGCATCCGCACGCCAGCAGCGGCCCGTTGCCGGATCAGGCTCGCGCTGCTCAGCGATCGCATCGTCAAAGGCAGGCTGTTTCGCCGCAGGAGCATCGTTGCGAACGAGTCGTTTAGGTTCACTGCAATCTCCTCGGCCGACATCACCTGCGGCATGGGATCGATCCCGCTGCCGACGAATTTGAGCAAGTTGGCGCGATTGGCGCACCCGTTCCCGACTCGTCAATTTCCATATCGCCGGCCCGGTTCAGGGAATGGCGCGGCGCTGGCGCAGCCACCGGCATTCGCTTTGCCGGCTGGTGCGATTTGCAAGTTCATTTTCGGTCGTGATCACAGCGCGCCGAACTGCGGCTGCCGATCAGGAAGGGCACGCGACGCTTTTACGAAGTGCCCAGCTATGACGTCTTCTACGACGTGCTTACCCGCATGGACCCCGAACCTTTCGCCGCGCTTCTGAGCGACTGGCTCTGCGAGCAGGCAGGCAGTCTGCCGGGCGCGCTGGCCCTCGATGGCAAGATGATCCGTGACATCATCGGCATGGTCAGTCTGGTCGATGTCGAGGACGGCTCGCCGGTGGCGATGGCCGTAATGGATCAGAAGGAAAACACGCAACGCTGTGAACAGAAGGTTGCGCAGAAACTCCTCTCCGACATGCCCTCGCTCGATGGCAGGACCATCACCACCGATCCGCTGCACTGCCAGAAAGAGACGGCGCGAATTATCGTAGACAAAGGGGGTGACTACTTTCTGCAGATCAAAGCCAACCAGCCCACACTGTTTCAATACGCCCGCAGTGCAACGAACTGCTCCCCCCTTTTGTTCAGACCACTTGCGGGCACGGACGAATCGAAGAGCGCGCTGTAAGCCTTTGCGAAACCACACCGATGGCCACCGGCTTCTGCAGCAGCCGGGCGCTGGTACGCATTCACAGCACGCGTACTGATAAAAAGAGCGGGAAGGCCAGCGTGGAAGATCGCTATTACCTCAGCAGCCAGGAACCGGGGGAGCGTACGGCGGAGGGCTGGATCAATTTGAGTCGATCGCACTGGGCGGGCGTGGAAAACCGCAATCACTGGCGGCGCGACGCCTCGCTCGGAGAAGACAGCACGCGTCTGCATCACGGCAACGCCCTGATGAACCTCGCCCTGCTTCGCAGCGTGAACCTGCGACTGCTTTCGGGCGAGAATAGCGACGACTGGCTACCGGCCAAAAAAGAACGTCTCGCCGCCGATCCAGCCTCCGCTCTTGCCCTCCTTCGCGCAAAACTATGAATCAAAACCAAAAGCCCTGGGCGTTGCTGACCCTTCGAGAGGTGGCACGCGCGAGACGTCGATGAGCAGCAGAGCCATCGGGCACTTGTTGGGAGCGGAACCGTGCAGATCCTTTCTCATACCGGGATTACAGTCCGGCCAGTTTCCTCGTCAGCTCGATGTCCGCCGCCCGCGAAGCCAACTTGCGACGGTAGGACTTGTCGTTCTTCGTGCAGACGAGCGAGTAGGGTCGGCTCGACTTTACCGTAGTGCAGTCGAGGTCGAGTTGGTGTCGGCGGATGAAACCCTCGATCTGCGATCGATATCCTTCGCTGCGCTTGAAGCTGTGAGTCTCGGCGTCGGGATCGACCACGAAAGCCGCCAGTTCGCGGACGAGTGGGGCATCGCCATCTTTCGTTTCCGGGAAAGGGCGGGACCAATTCGGGTATGGCTCCAGCGGGCGCGCGATCTCGGCTTCGAGTGTTTCCCTTGCAAAGGCGAGGGCATTCGGAAAAAGCGAGTTCGGTTCGCTGGCGGATGTTTTCAGCGACTTGTCCAGTAACACCGGCCCCAGCAGTTTGCGCACGTAGATCAGCGAGCGATCGGCCAGGATAAATGCGAGAGCCGCATTGCGGGACGCTTTGCGATCGATCAGGTGCGAGGCGGCAAGCAGGACGCGGATCTCGTCAGACCGACCCGGCGCCATCGGCTCGGCGGGCTGGTCCCAGGGTGCAGGCAGTTTCGGGGCGGGAGCAAGTGCGACGAGGCGTTCGGCGATGCGCCTCGTTACCTGGATTGCGTCTTTTTTCGTCCGTAGCGCATCGAGCAGATCGAAAAGCATCCGCCGATGCTCCTCGGTCTCCTCCCCGTCCGTGCGCTCGAGGAGCCGCTCGCAGAAATCGCTGCCGAATGCCTTGTGGAGCGTCTTCCAGAGCGGTGTGTCGCAAAGATGAAATGCGGCCGCAGGCACGCGCGATGCGAGAAGCTCAAAGAGTTCCCTCTGCTCCGGCGGTGGCAAGCGCCCCGAGCGTGACGGCGAAGTTGCTTTCGAAGTGGTCGCGGTGTCTTGGGAAAAACCGCGGCAGGGCCTCCGGATAGCGGTGGATGATGGCCTCCGCCAGACGCCGAAACGCCGGTTCGTTCCGACCCTTGCGGGCGAGATTCGCAAGCCGCTTGCACGCGCCATCGAGATCGTAGCGGGCGCGTATCCGCTCGTCGTCCTCCTCCCGCCACAAAACGATCGCGGCGCGGCGATACCAATAGTCCATCGTGCAGCCCGCGTTGCCCGTGTATCCCTCCGCCTCCGTCTCGTCGGGATCGGCGGCGTCGATCATTTCTTGGGAAACCACCACGTCCCTCCCGATGGCGTAGGAACCGAGCGATGTCGGGCAGTCCCGCGGATCTCTCCAGTGGTCGATGCTCAGGCTCTCCTCGTAAACCTCCCCCATCGTGCCGTCCTCGGAATCGTCGTCGCGGTAGCGGCTATAGCCGTAGGCGCCCTCGAGTTCACCCATTTGGTGGAACGTAACGAGCGCGAGATGCGCGACGCAACCGGCTTCCTGAGCGGCGGCGGCGAGGGCTTGCGCCTTTGAGGGATCGATGCCCTTTAGATTGCGCCAGGAAAGGTTGGCTTCCGTGTAGTGATGCTCCAGCAGCACCGCCGTGAGCTCGCCGGCCCTCTCGTTCTTGAGCGCGGCGACCGAAGGCAGGAGTGCGCGGGATCGCACGTTGACCGATAGGTTGAGCCGGCTCGGGTCGCCCTCGTCGAGCCGCAGATTGTAGGCCAGGCAGCAGCGCCAGCCCGAAAGCACCGGCTGCACCTCGTGTTCGCAGTCCGCGAAGAACGCGGCGTACTGGAACTCACGCAAATGCGTTTCGCCGCTGAAATCGATCTCCACCTCCCGGCTACCGTGGCGGATGAGAAGGACTCCGCCCTGATGTGCGGAAGGCAGCGCGACGATCAGCGATCCGATCATCGCCCCGAGCTTCTCGGTGTCGCGATGGGGGCGGAAATGCCCCCCTTGCCCGTAGAGCAGCAGTTTGTAGAAATGAAGCGAAATCCGGCCTTCGATGCCCAGATCCTCGCGGATACGTTCGGCGATACCTTTTAGGAATTTCCGCCATTCGGGCGAACGAAACTCGATTCTCTCAGCGTCGATCTGCCAGCACTTGCGGACTTTTTCATCGAGGGCCGTCTTCTCGCCTTTTCCATACGGAGCGGCTTCAGCGCACGCACTCAGCGCCTTGGCCTGGGCGGGCGGCAGCGGGAACGCCAGCTCGCCGACCCCGTCGACGTGGATCTCCGGCAGGAAGAAGGGACACGTCCCGAACGAGTGGAAACTCCCCGTCCCCGTCACCTTCGCAAACTCCGTAATAAAATCGTCGGCAGCGCTCATGGGACAAGGAAAATGACAAACGCGCTGCGGGGCGAGCCGGATTTTCATTACTGCGCGATCGGCTCGCCTACTCCGGGCTTCTAGTAGTGCTCCGACAGCGTATTCACGGGATCAGACTTCGAGCACGATCGTCATCGCCAGGATGTGCCGGATGTTCGGACCCAACGCGTCGATAAGTGATAAGGTCAACTCTTGAAAGTTGACATACGCGCCAGACTCTTTGGGACAATCTCGAACACCCTCTCGGGTTGACCAACAAGTGTGCTAAGTTTTTCGGATGGATTCGGATATGAAACACTGCCGGAACGCCTGATTAGCGACAATTTTCGAACGGTGGCTATCGTCAGACCCAGGTGAGGCCACGTTGTGAACCGTGCCGCACACAGGGCGCACAGCGTCGGTGTGCATGTAGGTGAATGCCGCGAACTTTTCGGCCAGTTGCTGGTCGGGTAGCGGGTAGTTGAGGATCGTCTGCTTGATCAGGTCCGAGAGGCTGATGTCCGCGCCGATGTCGTCGAGATCAGTACGGTCGTTCTGCCGCATGAGGAAGAATTGACGGCTGTTGCCGAAAACAGCGGCGCGGATGCGGCTCTCTTTGAATCGCGCGTATTGCTGCACGATCGCAATATTCCAGCAGTTGAATTTGCGAAGCTGCGCGTAGCTCTCTTTCACGATTTCTTCGCAGCAGGGAATGTCCATCAGGCGCGCGACTTCCTCGTAGATGTTTCGTTTCCGCACCGAGCGCGGCAGCGTGATGATGTGCTGGCGCGTTTAATTGGTGATCAGGAACTCCGCTGCCGCGCGCAGCGCTTTCGCCGACTCAGGAAAATAACCGAGTTCAAAGTGCGCGATCTTTCCGGTGAGCGAGCGTTGATCGGAAGCAGGTCAGCGACGTAGCGGTTTTCTCCGTAGAGCTTCCGGTGCTCGTAACGGCTCCACGTCCAGCCCGGCCATGTCTGAAAGAAGACATTCTTGGAAGTCGTCGGCAGCGTGCATTCAAAATACTGCGCACCGTTCATCCCGTGGATCGATCGCGTTCTTGATAGCGCCGAGCTTCGCGGCCAATCCGTACTTGGTTCGGTCCCAAGCGCGCACGACAAAATGCACATTGAAAGGCAAGGTGTGACCCTGCATCAGCGCGGCAATTTTCCGCTGTTTTTTTCCATCGCGGTGACGAGTGAAAGCTTCTTCTCACTCGCGTAGTCTCCGGCCAGGCGATCATGCGCCTTCTCTTCTCGCGTGATCTCCTTCCGAACCGAAAGTGGATCGAAGTTGACCGTGATGGTGTAGTCGAGGAGCGGCAGATTTGTGAGCCGGTGAATGATTCCAGGAAACGAAACCTTCGGCCAGCGGCTCAGCACGAGCAGTCCGTGATGATAGACGTCCAAGACGAAGCCGGTATCGGAGAGCCCGACCGATCGCTTTCAAAGAGAGACACTGAATGCCAGCCTAACTTCCCCCATCTCCTACTATTGTGAGGCGCTTTCTTGATACTCGATACCGATCAAACAGACATCGTCCTTGAACGTTTCCAACCCGGAGGTGGCTAGGACTGAACGCATCACGTCGTTGATCAATGCGGGGAGATCTTCCGATGGCAGGCTCTTAATGATTCGCTGCAACCCTTCCAACTCTAGATCCTCTTCGCTCCCGGGAGCTGCGGGCATTTCCGTAAGGCCGTCGGTGAAAAGGAGAATCCGATCGCCGGAACCGAGAACGTCTTCGCCCATCTTGAAAGTCGCGTCTTCAAAAAGCATCAGCGCGGGACCGCCGACCGTTCCGGGTGCACCCAACTCCCGCGCTTCGAGCGACCCGGCGCGAATGATGACCGGGCTTTGATGGCCGGCAACCGAATACCGGATGCTCCCGTCCGCTGTATCCACGACCGTGTAAAGCGCGGTTATGAACTTAGCCTCATCTCTGCGCGTGATCACCCTCCGCAGTCGGCGGTTGATTCGCCTGAGAAACTCGACCGGATCGGCGATTTTCGCCGACTCGATTCGTGCCATCGCATTGAGCGCGGACATCATTAGGGCAGCTCCAACTCCGTGTCCCATGACGTCCGCGAGAAAAATGCCCACACTGGTTTCTGATAACGGGAGGAGGCAAAAAAAGTCTCCCCCAACGTGCCCGCTGGGCCGATACTCATTGACAACTTGCAGCGATCCGCCAGTGCTACTGCCTGACTTTGGAAAACACTTTTCTGGCGCTTCGAGAAACGATTGTTGCACTTCACGCGCAAGTTCCAGTTCTGCCTCCATCTGCAGTTCGCGCTCCTTGTGCTCCGTAATGTTGCGCGAGATCCCGAAAATGCCCACGATCTTCCCTTCGTCGTCACGCAACGGCATTTTCGTCGTGGATACCCAGGTGGTACATCCATCCGGCCATGTTTCTTTCTCTTCGATCCCGACTAACGGTTGACCGGTGGCGATGATTCGCTGCTCGTCGTCGAATGCTTTTGAGGCGTGTACCTCTGCGAAAAAATCGCGGTCGGTTTTGCCAATTAACTCTTCCGGAGCCTCACGACCGAACCAGCGAGCAGTCCAGCAGTTTGCCAGTAGAAAGCGTGAATGCAAATCTTTAAAGTAAATGTTGTCAGAGATATTGTCCATCAGCTGCTGGAACATCACTTGACGGGTGAGTCCCAGTGGAAATCCAGTATCATTCATTATCACAACTTCTGTGGCGAATAAGGTTTCACTGATCGGGCGGCGATACCATATATTAGCACTGTGCGCGGACTAGACCGAAAATATCGCAGATGCCGGAGCTACAGCCGAATTCGCTCGACACTCTCCATCTTAGAGCGTGTGCGCGGACGAGTGCCGCCTCAAAAAACGTTCTTCGAACCGTTCGAGAAACGAATACTGAAGCTCCCGGGCAAGTTACAGTTCCGTCTTTATCTATAGTCGGCGCTCTTTTTGATCCGTGATGTCACGCCCGATTCCGCGATTCGCGCCAAGCTCTTGCGAAGTGGTTTGATTGCAATCTGCATTTCGATGACGCCACCCGGGGCGTATTGGGCACCTGGGCACCTGATTTTTTGACATCAAATCTCGATATGGCAAATAAGACCTAAGTTAATCTCTACGGTGGATTGTCATTGAGGCCGAGCAAGCCGCGCGACAGATTGCTCGGGGCTCAACCGAATCTCCGACTTCCAGCGACATGACAGTGATTGCTCCGGGCACGTAGAGCGGACTGTCTATCCGCAGAGTTCCCTTGGCGCCGGCTATGGATGCAGCTATCGGGGTTGGTGCGGCCAGGGTCCTGAAGAGGCTTGATTGCGCTCCTTTAGCGTTCTCCAAAATTGCGCACAACTGAACGCACCTGTCGAAGTAAATTGACCGACCGTAATGCGGTTGAGCGTGCCGATTACAAGTGACGAGAGCGAAACGAGATGCACTTCCAGCCTGACTTCCCGCGGGCTCTGGTGAGAACAACCGGTAAGTGGTAAGTGGGGGTTCCGGGGGAAATATTCTCCCAAAACGGCAACTAAGCTCGTGATTTCACCTAAAACACGCGCAGGATCGATATCGAATGCGCCGGCAACCAGTAAATACGCGGTGTTATCGCGCAATGCTCCCAGACGGTGTTTGTATCCGACGTTGGCTGTGCGACCCCCCCCAACCATGGCCCAACGCAGGGGACGTGCGATTTTCCTTTCTCCATTTAACATGATTAATCTTCCTGTTTTGGAGAAATTCTCGAAAGTCGTTTCCCTTTCGGCGCTCGCAGACCGCCGCTACAACACCTGTAGCGGCGGACTATGACCGTCCGGATTTGGGATGGTCTCTTAGCACTACAAACGCATTATTATTTATTAAGGAACTCCTTGTAGTTTTCCGGCGTGACCAGCTCGAACGGGATCCACACGAAAGACTCTACCTTTTCGCCCTTGAGAACCTTGAGAGCGGTGTCCAACGCGCCCGCACCCTGAGCCGTGGCATTCTGGAAGACAGTCACATCCAGGTTGCCTTTCTTCATCTCATTGAGCGCATCACTGGTAGCGTCAACACCACCGATGATTATTTCCTTCGGATCCTTGCCGGCCTGCTTGAGCGCCATGATCGCCCCGATAGCCATCTCGTCGTTGTTGGCGGCCACAGCGTCTATCTCCGTGCCGGACACCAACCAGTTGTTCATGAGGTTCATGGCTTCGTTGCGTTGAAATTTTGCAGGTTGCTTCTCGACGATCTCCATCTCCGGATGCTCGGCTACCACCTTCTCTACTCCTTCGGTACGGAGCTGGGTGGTGGCGTCCCCAAGGATGCCCATCATGATCGCGACCTTGCCCTTGTTGTTCAGTAACCGGGCGATCTCCTCACCCTCCAGCTTTCCGGACACGTTCTCGTCAGAGCCTACGTAGTAGACCCCGTCGGGAAGCGTTTCCTCAAACGGTTTGCGATTCACGTACACCAACGGAATGCCCGCCTTGAGGACGAGCTTCGTAATCTGCGGCGTCGAGGATGTGTCGACCAGGCTGACGATTATCGCATCAACCCCCTGTGCAATGAAGTTTTGTATTTGACTGAGCTGTCTTCCGATGTCGGCCTGGGCATCTTCGAATTGGATGTTCACGCCCAACTCGTCCGCCCGTGCCTGTATCGCCTGGCGAAGGTTGGTGAGAAAGCGGTCGTCGAATTGAGCCATGGTGACACCGATGTTCTGAGCCCATGCGGAAGACATCATGAGGGCCGAAGCCGCCAGGGTGAATAGATATAGATAACGTTTCATTTCGATTTTCTCTTGATTTTGTGTTTGATTTTCTCGTGATTCCCGAAATCGGGGAAGTATTGATAATTTGAGGCGGTTTGAGCGTTTGGTTATAATTTGACGGCCTTGCCGGTTTGATAGGATTCCAGGGCGGCATCGGCCAGGACCAGGGCCTGGCGGCCGTCCTCACCGCCTGCCACGGGCGCTCTACCCTGGGTGACGGCCTGGACGAAGTCATCCAACTCGGCGATATAGGCCCTGGAATACCGCTCCAGAAAGAAGTAGACGGGCTTATCAAGGCAAACCGCTTCGGCCCCGGAAAACTCAACCCGGGTGGCCGTTTCGTTCTCGGCGCGCAGCATGCCCGCCGATCCGAAGGCCTCGATGCGCTGATCGTAACCGTAGACTGCGCGCCGGCTGTTGCTGATCTGGCACAAGGCTCCACCGGCGGTCTTAAGGATCACGGTGGCGGTATCGACATCCCCGACCTTGCCGATCTCGGGATCGACTAAACAACTGGCCGTGGCCAGGACCTCGACGGGTTCTTCGCCCAACAGCCACCGGGCCATATCAAAATCATGGATCATCATGTCCCGGAACAGACCACCGGATACCTTGATATAGGACACTGGTGGCGGGCCCGGATCACGACTGGTAATCGCAATCATCTCCAGTTTGCCAATCCGCCCTGCCCGCAGGCCCTCATGGATGGCCCGGAACGTGGGATCAAAACGGCGGTTGAATCCAAGGGCCAGGGGAACATTGCACCGCTTTACCGTCTCGAGGCAGGCGTTCACCCGATTGATGTCAAGATCAATTGGCTTTTCGCAGAAAATCGCCTTGCCTGCCTTTGCGGAGGCCTCGATCAAGTCGGCATGGGTATCGGTGGAGCTGGCGATGATGACGGCGTTGACCTCGGGATCGGCCAGAGCTTTCTCGGTATCGGCGACGCTAGCTCCATGGCGATCCGCAAGGTTTTGTGCCGCGGTGGCATTGACGTCCACGACATAGCGCAGCGTGGCGTCCTTGTGCTGCGCGACATCGGCGGCATGAACGGCGCCGATCCGTCCGGCGCCAAACTGGCATATATTTAACATATTACTATTCTCTTTGGGGGTTGTGATTGGATTTGTGATTCACTTAGCTGAGCTGCCGGCTTCAACGTTAGCAGGGCGAGAAAACGCAGAGCGAAAACGCGATAGTGCCAGCTCGTCGTCCTCCTTAGCCCAAGCCTCCATACCTACCGTGCCGCGATAGCCGATTTCTTCGAGCGCTTTTGCGATTGCGGGGTAGTTGATCTCCCCGGTGCCGGGTTCGCATCGGCCCGGAACATCGGCAACCTGAATTTCTCCAATGAGCGAGCCCGCCCGGCGCAGCAGCTCGATCAGGTTGCCCTCGCCGATCTGTGCATGATAGATGTCTAGCATCATCCGAACCTCGGGCCTGCCCACGGCCTCGATCAGTGCGAGGGTGTCGGCGGCGCGCCCAAAGGGAACCCAAGGGTGATCGACGGCGGCATTGAGGTTCTCCAAGCAAAAGATTTTTCCAGCGCGTGCGCCGAGGTCGGCTATGCGTGACAACGTATCGCGGGCCTTGAGCCACATCGCGCCGGTCACCTCGTAACAGGGCTTTACCGGCAGACCCTTATTATCGAGCCCGGTGCCATGCAGATTGAGGCGCGGGCAGTCGAGTTTCTTGGCCACCGCGATCGATTCTTCAGCGGTGCGCAGCAACTCCTCCGCTCCCTCAGCATCGGCCAGCGTGCCGCGCACGTAACCGGTCATGGAAGAAATCGTGGCGCCGGTGCTGATGAGCGCGTCGATGTCGTGCTTTGTCCAATCCCAGATCTCGACCTGGAAACCGAGCTCGGAGATTCTGCGAACCCTCTCCTCGATCGGCCGGTCGAGAAAGATCATCTCGGCACAGACTGCAAGCGTGAACAGGGGGGTTCCCCCTGAATCGTGGCGATCATTCATGATTAAATTAAACTCCTATCACGTTGATTACGTTAATGTTGTTATAGTGTTGTTAAATTGGACGCGGGGTTGCTTTATTCGGGGGATGCAGTGAATAGTTTAATAGGCTGCCGTCAATCTGTCTTTAGCTGAATTGGCATTTTCTTTTTGCACGACTGCAAATCGCTTCTACCTGGATTCGCTCGGCTTGGCCCCCCATTCGTGCTGCTTGAGTTAGGCAATGCCCTTTTCTTCCATTTGCTGGGGCTTTCTCCAAAAAAACGGGTGAACGCACGGGTGAATTCGTGCTGCTTCGTGTAGCCGAGTTCTCCAGCTACTTCCTTTATTGAGATGTCTGTAACTCCAAGTAATTCCTTTGCCCGATTCATCCGTAGACGCACAAGCAAGCCTCGAGGAGAAACACCGAAAACCTGTTGGAAGCGGTGCCGAATGGAGTTGTACGACACATTTCTATAGAAGAGCATTGGTTCCGCCGATTTCGCCTGATTCGCATGCTGGTGAATCCTTAGCCAGAACTCAATGCATTGTCGGTCCGCATCGGCTTCGAGGCCTTCGTTCGGTGTTCCGCCGAACCAACGCATAACGTTCACGAGCTGGATTGTCAGCCAGGCAGACGCGGCATCAGATCCGAGGGAGCTGTCATTGCTACTCTCAGATGCGATTTTTTGGAGGATGTCGCAAGAGAGTCGTTGTTGGCCCGAGGAGAGTTTGATGATCCGTTCTTCCGGAGGACGTTTTAGCATTTCACTGAGTCCTCTGATGTGACTTCTGTCAGTTCGAAAGGTCAGTACCCAAATTCGGCCCAGTCCGCCCGCGTTCCAGACTGCGACATTCTCGCCCTGCCTGGAAAGAAAGAGGGTCCCTGCCTCGGAATAGTACAACCGCCCTGGTTCACCTACCACGACTGTTGCCCCTGCAAACAGTCCTAGCTGATCGACCGAGCTGATCTCCCAGATCATCATCATGCTTGAAGAGGGGAAGCTGTCTTCCCTGCGGGTGTTTGGAAATCAAACGCCACGATGCTCCAAGTGGTTCGGGTACCCGATCGGCTGTCTTTGCGCCCCCAGCTTCGTTTGGCTCCACAATGGAGACGAATTCGATGCTCGGATGCATTGACAAATTGCGAGCGTGAACTGCTCCAATGAATCTGCCGCCGATCGAGCTTGTGCGGATGGTATGCGTGGTGAAATACATCAAGATGTCGCATCAATGACGCAATTTTGAGACATGTCAATCAGAAAAGAGGTTTTATAAGGCATCTTTTTTGAGTCTTATTTACGTATTCCTTGATAAATGGATCTATATTGAGCTAGTTTAAGGCTCATGAATCGATCTACGCGTCGAGTAACGGTGAACGAAGTTGTCGAGCTGACCGGACTGTCACGGGCGACAGTGGATCGTGTTCTGAACAAGCGCGCAGGGGTGCATTCAGGCACCCGGGAAAAGGTGCGTGAAGCCTACGCGCGATTGGCCGCCGCTGAAGCCGGCGAAAAGATTGTCTCCGCCAAGCCATCGACGCCCACCGTTCCTGCCGATGCAGTAATCCGGGTTGGCCGCGGCCTCTTAGAACAATTGATGCATGCATGCGAGCGCAAACAGCTTCCCATACACATCCACGACAAGTGCTTGAGAGACGATGACGAGAACTTTGAAACGGTTCGCCGTCTCTGTCGCGAGAGTGACCGTCCGCTCATTGTCGCCGCCAAAAACAACGAGCGCTTATGCGAAGAGCTGATTGCTGCCCGCCAGCGCGGCAAGCGGGTCGTCACCATCGCTTCGGATCTCGATCCACGTGCGCGCGACGTCTATGTCGGAATCGACAACCGGCAGGCGGGGCAGACAGCGGCATTTCTCATTGGGCGCCTCCTCGGTGGTCAACCGTGCAAGGTCGGAGTGATTGTAGGGGACTACGCTTTCCGGTGCCACGAAGATCGCGAGATTGGCTTTCGCACTTATCTGCGCACCGCCTTTCCAGAGGTTGTTCTCGCCGAAGTCGCGAGAGGTGAAGATTCTCCGCAGCAGACCCGTCGCGCGACGCTCGATCTCTTCACCGCGCACCCGGAGATCGCAGCCGTGTATAACATCGGAGCCGGCAACCGGGGTTTGGGTTCCGCACTCGAGGAACTCGGCCGGGGAAGCGACGTTGTCGTCATCGCGCACGAAATCAACAGGATCACGATTCCTCTGCTAAAAGATGGCACGATGGATTTCGTCATTGCGCAGGACCCGGGAGCGATGTTGGATGCGGCCGCACGCGCTGCGGCTAGTTTCGAGAATCCGATGAGCCAACACGAGTTTATCGACTTCGGGATTTACTGCCGTTTCAATGTTCCGGCTTTTCAAATGGTCGACGATGCAGGTGCGGTAATTGCCCTTGCGAACCTGAGTCGACCGAGCTCAAAGGAGAATGCTGCGACTATAGATCATGTCGACCGTCACATCGGGCCAAAGCATCTTTGACCTTAATCAACCAACCGTAGACGGGAGATCAGGCTCCGGCAAATCGTCGTCACTCCGCCTTATTCTCGCATAATCTCCCCTCCGCCCGAAGTCAGAAGCCTCCGGCAGAGCCGGAGGCTTGAAGAAAGGAACCGCTCAAAGCGGGTTGTCATTTGAGCCGGCTAATGCCGGACTTCGCCACCGAACATCTCTCGTTGACCGGAGCGCCTTTCTTCCTGTTCCTGCTCTTGGATGTAACGACGGATGACCGCTTCATCTTTGCCGACAGTCGAGACCAGATAGCCTCGCGCCCAGAAATGCTGGCCCACGAAGTTGCGCTTTCGCCCTCCAAAAGCGCGCGATGTGAACCTTGAGGAAGCCCAGCACCTGCGCTACCGAATGCTTTGGAGGCATGCTCAACAGCATTTGCTCGTGATCGGGCATCAGGTGTCCTTCCTCCACCCGACACTCGTTTTGCCGGGCCACTTCGAGAAACACGTCGCTCAGATAACGACACAGATCTCCATACAACGCCTTTCGGCGATACTTCGGAGTAAACACCACGTTGTATTTGCATTTCCCACCTGGTGTGACTCAGACTTTGATAATCCATTTGCTTGGTCCTTTCGGGTTGGCTTTGAGCGGCTCTCCCCGAAATGACGCAAAAAAAGACTCCCGGAGCTGTCAAACTCCGGGAGTCTCCCCAGCAGAGCCGGGGGCTTACCCGAATTAGTTATCAACAGCGGCGTCGAAACCGGGCGCAGACGAATTTTCAGGTCGATACAGCTTTTCCCTCGGCTCGACCGGGGGTTCTGGACGGCGGACGTCGCGATGTAGTTCGGCACGAACGTGCGGGAGGCACTCGGGATAATTTTTTTGAATGAACTGGACGAGTCCTTCACGGATTGCACACTTCAAGTCCCAGCCTTTTGGCGCATCGCTTGATGTCATGAGACAACGGATTTCCATGGCCTGCGGGGTCGAGTCGGTGACCTGAAGCACCCACGCCTTCTTGTCCCAGAGCGGGTTCATTTCGAGTAATCGATGAAGCTCCTTGCGCAGCGGTTCAACCGGCAGAGTGTAGTCCGCATAGAGGAATACACTGTTGAGGAGATCGGACGATCTGCGGGTCCAGTTCTGGAAGGGTTTTTCTATGAAGTAATTGATCGGAAGCACGAGTCGTCGCAGGTCCCAGATGACGACGGTCACAAAAGTGAGCGTGATGTCTTCGATCCGTCCCCATTCTCCTTCGACGATCACGACATCCTCGATCCGGATAGGCTGTGCGATAGCGATCTGGATTCCTGCGAAAAGGTTTCCCAGGGTTTTCTGGGCGGCGAGGCCCAGCACGATTCCCGCAATCCCGGCCGAGGCGAGAATGCTGGTGCCGAGCTGGCGAACTGGCTGAAACAGCATGAGCATGCACGCGGCGGCGAGGAAAATCGTGGAGGTCGCGATGATTTTTCGGATCATCGACACCTGCGTGTGGATTTGCCGCGCACGGAGATTATCCGCCGCATCGAGCCGATGTGCCTGGAGCAGCACTGTTTCAGAGACCCTTGCAGCTCGAAAAATCACGTAGGCAACGCTGCCAATGAAGAATATCGCAAGCAGCTTTGCTATCAGCGAATCGTACGGCTCCGGAATTTCGACGGCGGAAATGACGATGAAAAGCCCCACAATTGGTACCAGTAACCGCAGCGCTGTCCCAACTACGGGCACCAGCACATCGTCGAGAAGTCCCTCGGAGCGATCCGCCCAGATCTGCATCTTTCGCTCAGCGCCGCGGATGACCCGAAAGATCAGCCAGTATGTAGCCACTGTGAGGTTGATATACGTGAGTTCCGCGTGATACTTGCCATAGGCTGCAAGTCTGCTGCCTTCTTCCAGAGCGGCAAAGAGAATGCCTAGAGCGAAGTACACGCCATAGATGCAGATGACCAGCGCGATGGGTTTGCGCGCGGCCGAAATAAGCATTGCCGGCCAGCTCTGCTCGCGACCAGTTTTGATCCGGCCCGCTCGTTTCCGGACAATGCGAACGAAGGATATGGAAAAAATCGCCACCAGGGTCAGGAGCGAGAGACTGGCGATGTAGCGAACGTTGCTGATTCCCAGAAAGGATCGCTTGCTCAGCCAGGGGGGACCGCTCCGAACGGCCTCCTCGATCTTCTCACCCAGAGTCTCTGACTTCTCGGTGAGTTCGGTCATTACCTTTTCTGCCTGCTCCTTTGCCGCTTTCTTTGCTTTTTCTGCCTGTTCTTCTGCGGCACCCGGCGGGGCCGCCGCGGGTGCCGGAGCGCGCTCTCCCGGTTGCGGCGTTGGGGACGGTGTAGGCTCCTGTGCGAGTCCATTGGAAAGCGCCAGGATCATAAAAGCGACGAACGATCCTGCGAGGACGACAAGCTGAATTGAGCGGATGCGGGAAGCCCGGGGCTCTCCTTGGCCGACACGACAGTTCCCGGTAAAAACACCTCGCATGAAAAGGCTTTGTGTAATTTTTCTCACTGCTTTTGCGTTGGTTGGTTGTCAGAGCGCTGATTCCTGCCCGACAATTAGTTCCTCGATCACCTGAGCCGTTTCGATCGCACGGATGCGATACTTTGCCAGCGTCCCCAGCAACTGCTCGCCGTAGTTCTTCTGTTGCACGAGGTCAGCTCCGCCACGCTGCCGGCGCTACCGTTTTGCCTCTCAGCACTAATATCAATATCAGGCAAAGCAATTCGGCCAATTGGAACATTGTTTTCATTAATGAATATTAAGGTTTCAGTTGTTGAAAATCTGCGCCTGTGATGCGAACGATGGCGGCGCGCGCATTCGAGTAGTCGCGCAACGCGTCCACACAAGAGCCACGGGCTACGGTGAGAGCTGTCTTCGCATTGAGCACGTCAGTCTCAGTGCCGGCACCTGCTTTGTAACGGTCGGTCGCAAGCTCGAGGGCGCGCACGGCTTTTTTGATATTCTCAGTTTGCGCCATCAGGACAGATGGCGCGGTGCGCAGGTCGCTCCATGCGGAACGCACTTGCAATTCGATGATGCGCGTACTGCAGCGCCTTGCTCTGGCTTCGTCCACACGGCCATTGGTGAGAAAGCCATCAAAGATCGGCCAGGACATTTGCACACCGGCGAATCCCCCATTCATGTAGTCCCCTGCGTCGCGCGTATCTGCACGGCTGGTGAGCTGGTAGCCAGCGAAAGCGTGCACGCTCGGTTTCGCTCCGGCCCTGGCTGCGATCATCGCTTCCTCGCGCAGGCGTTCTTCTTTTTCCAGTGCTGCGATTTCCGTCCGGTTCACAATCGCCATGGCCAAAGCCCCAGAAAGATCGTGCGGGTAAGCGCGAGCAACTAATAGCGTAGTAAGATTGAGCGGAAGGTTCTCGGTAATATCTGTCGGCAGATCATACCCGAGCAGATCAACCAGCTTCTGTTTCGCGATGCGGTAATCACCCTGAGCCTGCACGAGCTGAGCCGTGGCGTTTGCAACTTCGACACCCTGCCGAATCACATCAAACTCAGGTACCGTGCCTGCCTCGAACCGCCTGGTTGTGTCGTCGCGATACTCCGCGAGAAACTTTGCTTGCTGTTCACGCACTTCCACCTGTTTCGCTCGACGCAGCGCATCATCATAGGCATTGGCAACGGAGAGTAGTGTGTCCGAGACTGTGCTTTGAAAGACGAGCAATGCCTGTTCGCGGATCAAGCGCGCGCTTCGGGCCGCGGAAAGCATCCGTCCTCCTTCATAGATAGAGTGCACGATCCGGATGTCCGCATCCCACGATTGGTTGTTCACTTTCGAGGGTTCCCCGCCGCCGAAGGAGAGCGTCTTCTCGCTAAGTCCGAGTGCGGGAATCGCTGCAACATCAACTTGCACCGGCGACATTGTGCGGTTGCGGTTCGCTTCTATCAGCGAGTCTTGTCGCAGCGAGGAAGTCGCTCCATTTATGAGCTTGGGAAATAGGATCGCGCGTGTTTGGATGGCTATTCCCACTGCTGCTTCGACTTCTTTTCGAGCCCCGCGGATCGTGCCGTTCCTGGCTAGCGCGAGATTGAGTGCTTCGACTTTGGAGAGTGGACGTGTTAGTTCGGGGAGATCTTTACCAGCAGCGGAGAGAAATCCAGATGAGGAGAGTAGAACATGAAAAGCCAGAGCAATGGTGAGTAGGCCCTTCCGCGTGCTATGAACACAGGGAGCATTAACGTTTCCAGTGCTCATAGAGTTCCTCCTTCGCTCGGGAAGACGTTCCCGCGCCCGGCTTCGGTGTCTCGGGAAAGAAGATTTAGAATCGCGTCCTTGCTGGCTGTGCCGACCAGGTGACCGCGCAAACTTCCCGCCCCGAAATACAGCAGCGTTGGAATGTGCTGCACCCCGAACCACAAGCTGAGATTCGGGTTGTCGTCGGAATTAACCTTCACGACCTCGATCCTGCCGGGACAAGTCTGTGCGATCTCCAGCAGCACCGGGTCAATGACATGGCAGGGTTTGCTCCACGGCGCCCAGAACGCGACCAGCACGGCGCTTTTGGATTGCAAAACCTGCGAGTCGAAATTCGCCTCGCCGACGAATCTCAAATTCAAATTGGTGTGGGTCACGTTCATGTTTTCGAATGGCTTCAGTTGCCGTCACGCACCTCTAACATGTTCCGTGCCAGCATGGATGCAGACACCGTATGATTCAGTACGCTAGGAACTTGCATAAAACACGATTTTGATGAGATGCAGTTCAAACAATCGAACAAAACGAAGAATCGAACCGTTTTGGGTGGACAAATCGTCCACCACGTGCAGCCTTCGCATGGTATCCGAACTATGCGCTTCAAATGCTCCTCGACAGTTCGATTTCAAGTACGACGGGCTCGGCCAGGTGACGCTGGCCAACAACAACGTGAGCGGCGTCGGTAAGGGCCGGACCGGAACGCTGAACCTGATATGAACGAGTCTCCGTCTCCTGCGAACACCCAGACTCATCTGGCGTGGCTGCGCACTCGCATGGCTCTTAATGCACGGCTTCTAGTGCAATTTAGAAGCCCTGTAGCTGATCATCCTGGCGCCCGTTTACATTTGAGCTGCAGCAAGCTGCTCCACATTTACCGATTGATCGTGGTGAACCGGAGCTATTTTTGGGCACCGCGATCACTTGTCGTCACTCCTTAGCTTAGCCGGAACGATTCGGTTCCGGAAAGCGGGGACGCGCGGAGGTCAGGCGTCTCGCCTGTTTGCCATGACAGGCCGAGGCCCGTCTTCCGTCTGCGGTCCACGACGCCAACTGTATCTTCCGGTATCGAAGTGCGAAATCTCGTAAGTTCAAATTTCCGACCCCGCTCAGCGTCCATGCCGATATTCTGTAATAATCTGCGCTTAGGCAGCTTGTGCATGGTTGTGGTTGGTTGGCACGCCGGGTGCAAAGGTCAGTCGATGCAATGAAGACTGACATGCTCTCGAACGTAATCTCAAACGGTGTCCAGCCCACGCGGTCGCCGTTGCACGTCAAATTGGGCGGGATAGCGGAGGTCCATTCAAAAGTGGCGCAAGTTTATCAGACCCGAACTCGGCTGGCTCAAGAGCATTTCGTCGAACGGACCGGAAACGCCTGGCGCGAATGGTTCAGCGACGTGTGCACTCAGCCGCAGTTGCCCTGGGACTTCTGGAACGACGTCTGGCGGTACGGTGTGGACTGCGCTCAACGCTCCATCCTTTTCTGGGACACAATGAGCCAGCGGGGCAATGGATTCATCGAGCACGAACGCGCAGGCAAGCCGCCGCTGTTGCACTTTGATTATGAAACCGTACTGGATGCGCGCACCTTCAAGCGCCCGGCCAATTAGACGCTGCTGCGCATCGTTCCACCCGAGGTAGTTACCGTGGATCCGAGGCGGCGTCCTTACATGATCATCGACCCTCGCGCGGGGCACGGTCCCGGCATCAGCGGGTTCAAAGAAGACTCACAGGTCGGCGTAGCCCTGCGCGACGGTCATCCGGTCTATTTTGTAAGTTTCTTCCCCGAGCCCGTACCCGGACAGACGCTGCTGGATGTGATGGCGGCCGAGCAGGTGTTCGTGCGCAAGGTGCGTGAGTTGCATCCGCACAGCGCGAAGCCGGTGATTATCGGTAATTGCCAGGGCGGCTGGGCTGCAATGATGCTGGTCTCCTCGTATCCCGACGACGCCGGGCCCATTGTCATCAATGGAGCGCCGATGTCCTACTGGGCGGGCGCGTGGCGCGAAGGCGAGGGCGACAACCCGATGCGTTACGCGACCGGCTTGCTTGGCGGCACCTGGTGTGCCTCGCTCTCCTCCGACGTTGGCAATGGCCACCTGGATGGCGCGTGGCTGGTGCAGAATTTCGAGTATCTCAACCCGGCCAATAGCTTTTGGGATAAGGACTACAAATTGTTTGCCAACGTTGATACGGAGGCGCCGCGTTTTCTCGAATTCGAGCGCTGGTGGGGCGGGTTCTTTTTAATAAATCGCCAGGAGATTGAATGGATGACCCGCAACTTATTCTTGGGGAATAAGCTCTGGTCGGGCGCGGTCAGCGGTGATGAAGGCCGAGCCTTCGACCTCCGGCAGATTAAGTCGCCTATTATTCTCTTCGCCTCGCTGGGAGATAACATTACCCCACCGCAGCAGGCCTTTAACTGGGTCGCGGATATCTATCGCTCAACGGAGGAAATCAAAGCGCGCGGCCAAGTCATCGTCGGGCTGGTACACCCGGATGCCGGGCATCTGGGTGTCTTTGTCTCCGGCCGTGTGGCAAAGAGGGAATACACGCAGATCGTTTCGGTGCTCAAATCCATCGAGGCCTTGCAGCCCGGCCTTTATGGAATGGAAATTTTGGAAGAGAAAGAGGCCGACGGCCGCATCATCTACGACGTGCAATTTGTCGAGTACAGCCTCAAGGAGGTCGCGGATCGTCTGAATCGGTTTCGGCGGATTGATGAAAAGCCATTTAAAGCCGTCGAGAAGATCAGCGAATTCAACCAGCGGGCTTACGAATTGTTTGCGCAACCTCTCGTCCAGGCGACGTCGACTGAAGTCGGCGCGAAGCTTTCCCGCGCGCTCCACCCGCTTCGCTGGGAACGGTGGGCAATTTCAGATCTGAATCCGTGGCTGGCATGGCTGAGGCCGGCGGCCGGGATGATCAAATCCTGCCGGCAGGCCGTCGGGCAGGAAACGCCATTCCGGCAAACGGAGCGGCTTCTGTCTGAATGCGTGAGCAGCGGATTGGATTTCTACAGCGGGATTCGCGATGCGATCAGCGAATCGCTGTTTTTTGAGACTTACGGCTCGTTATTTGAATTCTACCTCGCGGGACGCCAGGAGGAGCGAGAACGCGAGCCGATTGCCGACCACCGCGAGCTTCCGTTCGTAAAGGAGGCGCTCGCATCGATCAGCGAAGGCGGCTATGCGGAAGCGGTCGCGCGCGTCTTCGCGCTGCTCTCGGAACGGGGCAAACCGTTACCCCTGACCCAGCTTCGCCTGACGCAGGAACTGGCGGAGAAGTACGCGCATCTGCTTCCGCAAAATTCCCCTGAGCAGACGCGACGCGTTCGCGGCGAACAGGAAATCATCGTGCGTTACGAATTTAAACGCGCACTCGAGACGCTGCCCCACTTAGTCCGCTATTCCGGCAGCCGCGCGCGAATGATCACGCTGCTGGATGCCGTCTTGACGGAAGTATGTCTGGGACAGATTAAGCCAACGCCCGAACAAATCTCGATCTTCGATAAAATCCGCCGCGTTCTCGATACCGAGCCGAAATTCATCTCGTCCAACGGTGATGCGAAAACGCACCGCCGCAAAACGACCCATCGAACCCATGGAGGCAACTGATATGGAAACCCTCACTAACGTCACTTTTGATGAAATCCGCGTCGGCGACACGGCTTATGTGTCGCGCCAGTTGAGCGCGTTTGAAGTGGAAGCGCTGGCCCTGGTTGGCGGCGACGTGGATGCCTTTCACATCGCGGATGGCGAGCCACCCTCCGGTGCACCAATGCAAGCCGAGTCCGTCGGTGCCGAAGCGCTCCTATCCAGCTTGCTCAACCGCAAGCTGCCGGGCCCCGGCACGTCCATTGCCGCGCAGGATCTGCGCTTCGAGGGGAACCTCCAGGCCGGGGATGAACTGGTGGCCAGCATTACCGCACGCGAGAAGCGACCGCAAGAGAGGTTGGTGGTGTTCGACTGCCAGGTGCGCTGCAAAGAGCACAACCTCGTGACCGGCACCGTGACCGTGCGCGCCCCGGAGCGCCGGATGAGTTACTCGGACGTCGCGACGCCGTCGGTGATCCTTCGGCGGGCCGACAAGTTGGCGCAACTATTAAAACGCTGCGAAGCCCTGCCCGCGGTCAAATGCGCGGTGACGCATCCTTGCGACCGCGATTCATTGCTCGGCGCCATCGAGGCGGCAAAATGCGGCCTGATCGAGCCGGTGCTGGTTGGGCCGGAAGCTAAAATCCGCGCCGTGGCGGTGGTGGAAGGCATTGACCTTTCTGGCTGCCGCATTGTTTCCACCGAGCACAGTCACGCCTCGGCTGAGCAAGCCGTGGCACTGGCGCGCGCGGGGGAAGTTGGAGCCTTGATGAAAGGCAGCCTGCATACTGACGAATTGCTCGCCGCGGTGGTGCCTTCAGCCGCTGGTCTGCGCACCGACCGCCGCATCAGCCACGTCTTTGTAATGGATGTGCCCACGCATCCGCATCCCATCGCGATCACGGATGCTGCGATCAACATCGCGCCCACGCTCGAAGACAAGATGCATATTGCGCAAAACGTGATCGATCTCGCCCACGCGTTGGGTGTGGCTGAGCCCAAAGTGGCGATTCTTTCCGCGGTTGAAACGGTCAATTCGAAAATCCCTTCCACTCTCGACGCGGCCGCCCTCTGCAAAATGGCCGACCGGGGCCAGATCACGGGCGCAATCCTCGACGGCCCGCTGGCCTTCGACAACGCCGTCAGCGAGGTGGCCGCGCGCACGAAGCAGATCAGCTCGCCGGTGGCCGGCAGGGCGGATATCATGCTCGTGCCGAACCTTGAAGCGGGCAACATGCTCGCCAAACAACTCCAGTACCTCGCCGGGGCAGGCCCCGGCGATCTCGGCCTCGTCACTTTGCGAGTCGGCGAGGCGGACGTGATCATTCATGACTACCTCTGCAACGCCGAGATGCTGGCGTGGGCGCGTCCGGATGCCGAAATCATCTATGCGGGGAAAAAGGCTGGATCCCATACACTCAAGCAGGAGGAAATCAACGCTTTGCTCGTCCAAAAGACAAAGGCTGGCAACCGTGTGCTTCGCTTGAAAGGCGGCGATCCCTTCCTGTTCGGGCGGGGAGGCGAAGAAGCACAGGCGCTGGCGGCCGCGGGACTTGCTTTCGAAATTGTGCCGGGCATCACTTCCGCGATTGCGGCGCCGGCCTACGCTGGGATTCCGGTTACCCACCGCGGCCACAATGCCCAGCTCACCGTCTTTACCGGACATGAAGATCCCGATAAGCCGGGGACTTCTGTCGATTATGCGCAGATTGCCAGGCAGCCCGGCACGAAGGTGATGCTGATGGGCGTGGAGCGCCTCGGGAAAATCACTGACGTAATGCTCGCAGCCGGCGCTCAGCCGGATACGCCGGTTGCGCTGGTGCGATGGGGTACGACGGGCCGCCAGCGCACGATTCGGGGTTCTCTTTCGGAAATAGCATCCATTGCGGCTGAGGCCGAGTTCGCTGCGCCGGCAATCGCGGTGTTCGGTGATGTCGTGGGGCTGCGCGACGAGTTAAACTGGTTTGAGACCCGCCCGCTTTTTGGAAGGCGGATGGTGGTGACTCGCACGCGCAAACAGGCGGGACGCCTCAGCAATGGTCTCCGTGCGCTCGGCGCGGATGTTTTCGAATTGCCGACGATTCGAATCGATCCACCGGACGATTTGCGAGAGTTTGGTGAGTTGGTTCGGGACGCCTACACGTACGACTGGTTGGTATTTACGAGTCCAAATGGTGTGCACGCGTTTTTCGAAATGTTTTTCAGACTGTATTCTGACGTGCGTTCGATCGGTGGCGTGCGCATTGCCGCAATCGGCCCTGCGACAGCGGATGCCGTGAAGGCCTATCATCTCACCGTCGATCTCCAGCCCGACGTCTTCGTAGCGGAAGCTGTGGTGGAGGCTTTTAGCAAGGAACAGAATCTCGAGAACGTGAAGATGCTTCTCGCAAGGGCGAAGGAAGCGCGTGACGTGCTTCCGAACGAACTCACAAAGCTCGGTGCGATCGTGGATGTCGCGGTGGCCTATCAAACAGTGCCTGAGTCGGGAGATGTTACAGGCGGGCAGAAACGATTCGTCGAAGAAGGGGCGGATCTCATTTCCTTCACAAGTTCGTCGACGGTGGAGAATTTCATGGCGCTGAAACTGCCCCTCCCACGCAATCTGGTCTGCGCGAGCATCGGTCCGATCACATCAGCTACGATGGAGGAGCATGGTCTCCGCGTAGACATCGAAGCGGAGCAGCACGACATTCCAGGCCTGATTTCGGCGATTAAACGCTATTACACCGGCGAGGGGTAGGGGTGCGCGAAGAATGTACATGCGGGAGGTCGGTGCGGTCGTGCTCTTGCCGAAAGCCCGTCTCAGCGAGAAGACTCAAACACCTGCAAAAAACCAGGCTTAATCATCAATCCAAACTGATGGCCTTTGGTCGTCTAGTGGGTGGATGGAATCTCCTTCCCAGCCGAGTCAGGCAGGGCATCATCAAAATCGTTGATGCGCACCTTGGAGGCTTGTTCAAAATCGCGGGAGCGAACGAAGATTGCGGCAGCGCGAGACCATCAGGGCAAAGCTCGCGCGCTCGCCTGCGGCGAGAGCAACCGATTTGTGAGCAAGTCGGACACACAATCTACGGAGGGAACCAACTGGCCAGGTCCCGTGCCGCATGGCCGTAATTCCGGCAAAAATAATAATATGCCAATACCTTACGTTCCGTCCCCTGGAAACCCTCAAGCTTTTTCCTTGCCGCCCGCCCCAGGCTGCCACCAAAACCCTCTTAATCGGATGTCATGCCCGGCCGATTATCGGCATATCACCTCATACGGGACGATGGACAGACTGGTCTAATTATTTGATGGGCCTCGCTGCGCGAGTCCCATCGGGGCGGATGACCGGCGAGCATAAATAACGATTGACGTAGCTTGTACCCATGCCCATCAATTCGGATCAAACGAACGCGGGACGCGCCGGTCATCCGCCCCGTTAGGCCACTGACAACAACTGAGCAGTTAACAGGCGATTACTTATGAACAAGACTGGCTCTGCAAATCAACTATGGTTTCTCGACTCGCTCGTCACGATCCGTGTGTCCAGTTCGGAAGGCCCGGATGGCCTCTCCGTCCTTGAGCATCGGATGCCGTATGGCTCTTCGCCGCCTTTCCATCTCCATCGCATGGAGGATGAGCTGTTCCATATCCTGGAGGGCGAATACCGTCTGAAGCTTCGGGACCAAGAACAGCGAGTCGGGCCCGGCACCATTGTGCTCGCGCCGAAGGGTGTGCCGCACACCTACCGGGTTGAATCCGCAAAGGGAGGTCGCTGCCTGACGGTCACCGTGGGCGGGGATTTTGAACGCTTCGTGCGCGCGATGAGCCGCCCGGCGGAACGCCCGGAATTGCCAAAGGCGGCAGGACCGCCATCCGATGATGCCCTGCAGGCACTGAGGGCCACCGCAGCCAAGTATGGAATCGAGTTCGTCGGGCCACCACTCCAATGAGGTGAGGCCGCTATGAAAGAGGAAATCATCCGCGTCGGGCAAATTGGAATCAGATTCTTACTTGAAGCTGCCGACACGAACGGTTCGGTGGCGATGTTTGAATTCACGGTGCCGGTGGGAGCGAAGGTGCCGGTGCCCCATTATCACAAGGCATACGACGAAACCATCTACGGAGTGGAAGGCGTGGTGACGTTCACCGTGGACGGAAAGCCGGTGGACATTGGGCCGGGGGAAACTTGTTTCATTCCGCGTGGGGCCGTTCATGGTTTCAACAACCTGAAGCAGACCGATGTAAAGGCGCTGGCCACCATTACTCCAGCGCTGCTCAGCCCCGATTTCTTCCGGGAGGCCGCTGCCATTGTGAATGCCGGCGGCCCACCCGATGTTGAAAAATTGAAAGCCATCCTGCTGAAACACGGCCTTGTTCCCGCGATGCCTCCGGTGGCTTCCCGATGAACTTTATCCGATGCTTAACCCTGAAGTTTCGTTCCGGCGCAGCCCGGAATGAAACTGGTTGTTGAACAAGCCCGCCGTCTGTTCAGAGGCGCGCGGGGATGCTGTTAGTAAATTGCTTTTGGCTCTGTAACCGCGCGGGTTTGGGGGCGATGGGGCGCGGAAATGTCCCGGAGGGTTGTGCAGCAGAGGCATTGAGGTTATGCCGCGGAGGCGGCATAACCTCAATCAAGGTGGGCGAAATGCAGGTTGGCGTCGGGGAACAGTGCTCGGAAGAATTCGGGGAGATGCGAAGCGGGTTTTTGCAGATCGTGGAGACGAGGTCCTCCTGTACGGGAGCCGCAGAGCAGCTTCCGCAGGCCGATGGGTAGCTATCAGGACATGAGTTCATGCAACCGGAACGATCTGACGGCTAAGTGGCGGGCCGCGCACCGGGGCGATGTACCCGACGAAGTGCAGGGGCGACTGGCAGCAGGAGCATCGAAGAGGCGCCTGAGAGAGCGGGTGGGTGCGGACAGGACCCAGACCGAGGAGGAAGCGGATTCGGCGGAAGGTCTTGCCAGCGGCCGGACTACCATCCGTAGTGACGGATGCGCACCAGACCGCGCGGGAGAACGTGGAGCAGCCAGCGGCGGATGAGTTCCTTTGGTTCGACCGTCTCGATTTTCCATCGGTTGTAGGCACTGTCCTTATATCGCAGTCGAATATGGCCGTTTTCGTCATAGCCGACCAGGCGCGACTCATTGAACGCCGACTTTTTGACATAGGCTGCCAGATAACGCAGGGCACTGCGACCACGGCCGGCCGCCTTGCATTGCACAACCCAGTCTGCTGAGGAAGCCGAGAGATCTATCTGTGCGGCCAGCTCAGGATAGTCCTGCCGGAGGCGTTCTTCGAAACGGGAGCGCAGGCGCCGGGCCAGGGCCCGTTCGGGAAGCAGATACTCCGTATCGCGTGGTTGGGAAAGAGCGCAGCCACCGGATTTGAGTCCGATGGCCGGGACCAGGAGGTGCAGATGCGGATGGAAGAGCATCCGGCGTGTCCACGTGTGGAGCACTGCAATGAAGCCCGGTTCGCCGCCGAGGTGGCGGGGGTTGCGACACAGATCGCGCACGGCCCCAGCGCCCTCGTCAAAGAAGAGCGGGTAGAGTTCGCGCGGGTAGTGCAGGAAAAGTTGGCGCAATGGATAGGGTACGGTGAGGGTGAGCAGGTAATAGAGCACCGGCAGGAGCCGGCCTTCCTGCCGGGCTGCCCATTGTTCCTGTTCGCGCGAATCGCAACGCGGACAGCTCCGGTGGTTAGTCGCCGCGGCGACTGATAGACAAAGCAATCGCGCCCACAGCGGGCACAATGATGCCGGTGACCGCCGCGCCTAGGGGTGCGGCAGCTCAACACGGCCTCGACAGCCCGCCAGTGGCGCGAGGGGATGGGAGTTTGCGCGTCGGCGACGTAATCGGGCCAGTGGTCGCGTTCTTCCGGATACCGCGAGGCCGGCACCACCATTCGCAGCGCCGCCTGGACACTGGAAACGCTCATCGGTTCGGTGGCGACACCCATTGCCGCGGCCAGCGTATGCGAGCGTTTCTTCCAACCGCGCCCGACGCCGGGGAAGAGCCAGTGCGGGTTGCGATGGCAGCGCCAGTAGCGGCGCAGGCGTTTGATCATCTGTGGAGCGATGGGCACCTCGCGGTTTTTGCCTCCTTTGCCATTGATCACACGCACGACACCGCGGGCCGAATCGATGTCCTGCGGTCGCAATCGGACGGCTTCGCCGACTCGCAGGCAACAGTGATAAATCAGAGCCAGGACGGCCTTGAAGCGGTTCGCGCGCACCGCGCCGAGAACCCGGCGCACTTCGTCACGCGTGAGCACGACGGGCAGAGGCTGATCCCGCCGGATTTCGAACTGCTCCCAGAACTTCCAGTTACGCTGAAGATAGTCGCGGAAAAACATCCGCAGAGCGACCACGGCCTGGTTGAGAGTCGAGGGACGCAGCTTCTCCGTGTCGCGCAAATAAATAAGATGATCGAACACCATCCGTTCCGTGATCTGCTTGAGGGAACGTTTCGGATGACGCGCTGCCAGCTTGCGCACCTGACGCAGATACTCCTTTTTGCTGCGAGCCCGCAGAGATTTCGAATCGACGAAGACGACGTAGTCCTGATAGACTTTCGATGTGTTATTCATAGGGGGAGCAGGCTAACGCCTCTCCCCGTTTCCCTTCCGAGCTGTGTCCCTCTCAACCCGAATTGCACCCCAACCGGCGCCCCACTACGAACCCGCCGCCCAAGCGGCTTCGTTCAACAATCCGCTCCAGCGAACGGCGCTCCGCGCCGTTCGCTGTGCTGGGTCGGCAGTGCCGCAGCGAGCAATTTCCTTCGACAACCTCACCAAACCAAGGGAGCATCCTCTCATGCCTGAAAAAGTCACCGACGATGCTTGGCTTCCCGCTTACGCGTCAGATGTTCACCAAATCGTCACGAAGCATGGAGGCGAATACCTCTCGCGGAGCGCCAACATCACGCCGGTCGAAGGCGAGCGTCCGGACCTCACTGTAGTTGCACTGATGAAGTTTCCCACGAGCGAGGCGGCGCAGGCGTTTATCAACGATCCGTCATACAGGTCGTATCGCGAAGCTCGCCAGAGAGGGAGCGTCTCCTCGTTCTACCTTATCGACGATACCGATGTGGCTGGCACGATTCCATACCTTCGCAAGAACGATAGCTAAAGTCTGTGCGGCTTCATGTAGTTTCACGCGAAGAATGCCTAACGAGTCCAGCTAATCGCTCCGGGCCGTCACGTCTCCTGCTCTCGCTTCGCTCAATTGCAGGAGCCGCGCCGTCCCTCCGCGATAGCTGACTCGCGACGATGGGCCTCCCGAGCAGCGCCCAAGAGACTCCGCCGGATACGGCGCCACGAACGAAACCAAGATGGAGCCCTGATGGCGACCACTGAGACAAACAACACCGACCTCGCCCGCGCCGAGATCCTCTGGAAGTCGGCCGACGCTCTGCGCGGGCAGATAGACGCCGCCGAGTACAAGCACGTCGTCCTCGGCCTGCTCTTCCTGAAGTACATCTCCGACTCCTTCGAGGCCCGCGCGAGGAGCTCAAGGCCGAGTTGGAAGCCGACGGCATCACCGGCCCGCAGCTCGAAAGCCTGCTGGAGAACCGCGACGAGTACACCGCCGAGCGGGTCTTTTGGGTGCCGCCCGAGGCGCGCTGGCAGAACCTCCAGAACCAGGCCGCGCGGCCCGACATCGCCACGCTGATTGACGACGCGATCCTCGCTGTCGAGCGCGACAACCCGAACCTCAAGGGCAAGCTGCCGCGCGACTACGCCCGCCGCGGCATCGCGCCGGAGAAGATGAAGGGGCTGATCGACCTGATCGCCGACATCGGCTTCAAGGGCGACCGCGCCAAGGCTCGCGACACGCTCGGCCGCGTCTACGAGTACTTCCTCGGCAAGTTCGCCCAGGCCGAAGGCAAGCTCGGCGGCGAGTTCTTCACGCCGCGCTGCATCGTGCGCCTGCTGGTCGAGATGCTCGAACCCTACGAGGGCCGCGTCTACGACCCCTGCTGCGGCTCGCGGGCATGTTCGTGCAGTCGGAACGCTTCGTAGAAGCCCACGGCGGGCAGTCCACCGACATCTCCATCTTCGGCCAGGAGTCCAACCCCACCACGTGGCGGCTGGCGCACATGAACCTCGCCATCCGCGGCATCGAGGCCAACCTCGGTTCGCAGCCCGCCGACAGCTTCCTGCGCAACCTGCACCCCGACCTTAAGGCCGACTACATCCTCGCCAATCCGCCGTTCAACATCTCGGACTGGTCGGGCAAGCTCCTGGCCGAGGACGTGCGCTGGCACTACGGCACGCCGCCGGTCGGCAACGCCAACTACGCCTGGATCCAGCACTTCATCCACCACCTCGCCCCGCCCAACGGCACGCGGCGGGGCGCCGGCTTCGTCATGGCCAACGGCTCGCTCTCCACCGGCTCCGGCGGCGAGGGCGAGATCCGCCAGCGCATCGTCGAGGCCGACCTGGTGGACTGCATCGTGGCGCTGCCCGCCCAGCTCTTCCTCACCACCGGCATCCCCGCCTGCCTCTGGTTCCTCACTCGCGACAAGACGGGCAGGAACCTCAAGCACGGCGGGCGCGACCGGAAAGGCGAGACGCTGTTCATCGACGCGCGCAAGCTGGGCACCATGCAGACCCGGACGCTGCGCGTCCTGACCGGCGGCGACGACGGCGAGAGCATGCTGGCCGACGGCATGGGCGATCCGAACTTCGATTCCGACCTGGGCCGCATCGTCTACGCCTTCCGCCAGTGGCGCGGCGAGCCCGCGCCCGACTGGTGGGGCGAGGTCCAGCACGGGAAGTGGGAGGACCGCGACATCCCCGGCTTCTGCAAGGCCGAGACGATCGAAGGGGGCGTCGAAGACAGGCTGGGGCATGGAGGGGAAGGCGGTAGCGCCGGCGGCCTTGGCCTTGACCGGCTCGAAGTCCACGAACCACGCCCGGAAGATCGCCCGCGCCGGTCCGCTCCAGCGCCCGCGCCGTCCGCCGGTTCTGCTCGATCTTGTCGTCCAGCGCGCCGAGGACACCGGCGATGGCGCGTTTTTCGACGAGAGGCGGCACCGGAACAGTGAGCTTTTCAAAGCAATCGGTGGGGACACGTTGCCTTCCAGATGAGCCCGTCATCTGACTAATGGCAAAGCCACGAACCTGCGGAGACCGCGCCAAATAGAAGACGAAATTTGTGACCGACATGCTCTCTCGGGACCCCGCGAGTTGGCACGGTTTTGATGTCATCGCGCGCCCCAGTCGGCTACCTGGCGATTGCTGGCGTGCCGACTGCGATCAACCAGATATTTATTGCGATGGTGCGTGCCATGGCTCTTTGCCGCCGACCTACGTTTTCAACTGGGCGTTCACGTCAATGGACACGATCAAGGCCCACGCGAGCGGAACGACTTTCCCCGAGATCAGCAAGAAGAAATTCCGCCCGTTGCCCGTAGTCGTGCCGACTTCCGACGTGATCGCCGCCCATCAGGAGGCGGCTGACCCGCTCTTCGGTCTGCTCACGGCTTGCGTCAAGGAGAGCGAGCAGCTCGCCCCCATGCTGAACTACCTGCTGCCGAAGTTGTTGAGCGGCGACGTCCGCGTGGAGGCCGCCAATGACTGAGACGGCCCCTGCATCCCACCGATTCCAGATGGTCGGTTCCAGAGCATCTATGCTCGAAGGGCCAATCCCGGACATCATTGAGCAGCAGATCCAAGCCTTGGAGGATGCGATTGAGCGGGTTCCTGACTTCGCTTTCGATCTCGCCAAGACGCTGGTCGAAACCATCTGCAAGACGATCATCGAGGACAGTAGTCCAGCATTTTTTGCAACTTTCGGAGATGCGCCCTCCTACTTCCGCGCCCGCTCTGTTCGCGGCCTCTCAGCGCGATCTCGCCGATGGGGCCGAAATCAAGGTCGGGCGGAATTCCGAATCGTTCGTATAACGCCCAGGAGATCAGGAGGTTGGCCCCGAGCTCGTTGCTTGAACACCAGGGCAAGGCCGAGGACAAGCAGAGAAGTGCAGCGGAGACGGCGACGATCGGGGAGAACTGAGCTGGCGCGATGGATGCCTCGGACACTTGCGATCGACCTCAGCCCAGAGCAGTGCACGGAAACGGATCGCGCTTCCGGCCATCAAGAAATCGATGTTGCCCCGCAAACGGCACTCATCTCGTTGGTGAATCACGCCGGCCGGGAACCTCTTAGAAACGTCATTCACGGTAGTATATCCTCGATCACTTGAACCAACCGCGCAGCCAGAAGAACGCCATCTGGCCGATGACAAGGGCGACCATCAAAGAGAAGACGATATAGTAACCGCCAGCGATTTTCGTGATGGGAATGTCATCGAAATTCATTCCGTAAATCCCGGCAATGAGTGTAGATGGCAGACAATGGCGGAGAGGACCGTAAGCACGTTCAGACGTCGGTTCGTGGCCTCCTGGAGCAGTCCGGCATATCCCTGGCGGAGCTCCCGCGCTTGATCTTCGAGACGGAGCGCCATGGTCTGGCTTGCTCGAGAACGCCTGCCAGGCTCCTAGATCGTCTTTACCTCGGACAGGCTGAGCGAAGCGGAGCGGACAGTGCTCAGTTCCCGCACGCAGATCAGCTGATCTTCGACGAGACAAGCCAGCGCGCTCGATCGTCGTTTCAGGGCCAGCAAGTCCCCGAACGTTGTCTCGGCCCCTCGAGTCTCGAGCGAGATCGAAAGATTGTTTACCTCCTCACGCAATTCGAGTGCCGCAGGATTCGTTTCCCGAAGCGTGGCTTCAATTATTTCGATGAGCAAGTCGGGAACGGTCGGCCGCACTTTTCGCACTCCCGCCTCGAGCGTGCTGGCGAGTTCTTCATCTCGTCGAGCGACGACGTGCGCGCAGAAACGATCGCGGTGGGACCGCAACGAGACGTAACATGGATAACTCGCCGTCATGCCCGAGGAATGGCATCCGAACAAACAGCAGATCCTCGAAAGCAATCACTTCCGGCCATGTTTTCGGCGCCGCCACTGCAGTACGCATTTTCTGATGTAACTCGAGCGGCCCGAGGAGTCTCTCGAGTTCCTCCATTTCAGAAGCCGTCACATCGATCCACCCGATCACATCGTCAGTGAACCAATCCGGTGCCATCTCGAATGGCGATTCAGATGTTACCCCGCCTTCTTTCGCAAGATTTAAGATCCTGATTTTCACAATCGTGCTCGCCCAGCGCCGCGAAAAAGATCTTGAGCATGAGCGACCCGGGCGACCCGAAGCTGCTGGGTCAAGGGAGTATGAGCTTTAAGCATCAACTCTGTTGAGCGACGGATACAGATTGCCAGGATGAAGGCGGCGCACTCGGACTTTGAGGCAAGAAAGCGATCTCGCAGCGCACTGTCACGGAATAAGGCTTCGTGCGCACTCGAAGAGACCTTGTCGAGCGTAAGGCGCCCCTGCCTTATTAAGAGTCTGATTAAGAGTCTGATCCGGGCTATTGTCCCATGAGTGGTCGTGTCCGACATGATTTTGCAGTCGCGCAAGGCTTCAAGAAGCTGGCGCTCATCTCAAGAGGTCCCGTTTCCTCTGCCACCTCTTGAGCGAAAATTTGACTCGTTGCGATTCATGCGGCGAATTCAACGGAAGTTCCGAGCGCAGCACCGCCATCGACCGGGCACCGAGCGGGTAAATGGTTCGATGTTCAAACACGCGCGGTTGCATTCGAGGATGTTGGGTGTCGAACACCGTGATCCATCGCACGGCGTGGTTCCGGTGGCCCAGCAGGAATGGAATGGGAATGGCGTCCGCGTTGAGCAGGATGAGAAAGGTGTCGCCGCAGATGCGTTCACCCCGCGCGCCGGTTTCCCCGATTTGATTGCCCACAAGGCCCATGCCGAGGCAGCGGGCACTCCCGCAACGCCAATCCTCTTCGGTCATTTCCGTTCCATCGGATTTGACCCAGTAGATGTCCTTGATCTCCGCGCCATAAATGGGCCGGCCCTGGAAAAAGCCGCGGCGGCGAAAGACAGGCTGCTCGCGGCGCAAACGCGTGAGCATACGAACAAAGACCATCAGCTCCTGCTGCTCCTCGTCGAAATTCCAATCGAGCCACGTCAGCGGCGAGTCATGACAATAAGCGTTGTTATTACCCTGCTGTGTCCGACCCGCTTCATCGCCGGCGGTGATCATCGGCACGCCTTGCGAGAGGAGCAGTGTTGCCAGAAAATTTAGCTGCTGGCGTGATCGCAGCATATTGATGGCCGCGTCCCAAGGGTGGGGCTTTCGGCTCCGCAATTCCAGCTCTCATTTTGGTTCTCGCCGTCGCGATTCTCCTCGCCGTTTGCCTCGTTATGCTTGTGATTGTAGCTCACCAGGTCACGCAATGTGAGACCGTCGTGCGCGGTCACGAAATTCAGGCTCGCGCTCGGACAGCACCCACACCTAAGGTAGAGATCGCTGCTGCCCGTGAGGCGCGATGCGATCTCTCCGATCGTGCCGGGCTGACCTTTCCAATACCGCCGCATGCAGTCGCGATATTTCCCGTTCCATTCGGTCCAGAGCAGCAGAAAGTAGCCCACTTTCGATAGCCGTTTGGCCCGAGATCCCATGGCTCGGCGATTAGCTTCAGAGAGGAAAGCACCGGGTCCTGCTGAATGATGTCGAAAAACGCTCCGAGCCAATCCACCTCCCATAATTCCCGAGCCAGCGCGCTCGCCAGGTCAAACTCAAAGCCGTCCACGTGCATCTCTACCGCCCAATACCGCAGCGAGTCCATGATCATTTGCAGCACGTGCGGGCTACGCATGTTCAGCGAATTGCCGCATCCAGAAAAGTCCACGTAGCGACTGCGATCCTGTGCCAGACGGTAATAAGCCAGGTTGTCGATGCCACGCATCGAGAGGGTGGGGCCAAGGTGGTTGCCCTCCGCGGTGTGGTTGTAAACCACGTCCAGGATGATCTCGATGCCCGCCTTGTGAAGCGCGCGCACCAGTGACTTGAATTCGTGGACCGCACCGGCTCGACCGGAGGCGGCATAGCGCGGCTCCAGCACGAAAAACCCGAGTGTGTTGTAGCCCCAATAATTCGTTAATCCTCTGGCTGCCAGGGGCCGCTCGTCGATATGGTAATGCACGGGCAGCAATTCCACCGCGGTAATCCCAAGTTTGCGCAGGTAATCGAGCATCACCGGCGAAGCAAGGCCGGCATAAGTGCCTCGCAGCTCCTCCAGCATGCCGGGATGCAGACGCGTCAAGCCCCTGACATGCGCTTCGTATACGATGCTTTCGTGCCATCGCGTGCGCAGGGGCCTGTCATCTCCCAATCGAACGCGGGATCGATCACCTGTGCCAGAGGTGCGTATGGAGCGCTGTCGGTCAGGTCGCCGCGATCAAAGAGGGCGTCATTCCACACTATGTCGCGAGCGATTGAACGCGCGTAAGGGTCGAACAGTAGCTTGTCCGGATTGAACCTCTGGCCTCCGGCCGTGTCCCGCGGTCCATACACGCGAAAACCGTATGCCTCCCCCGGCCCAATCCCCGGCAAATAACCGTGCCATACCTCGGCTGTCTGCTCAGGCAGCGTTATGCGGAACTCTTCAGTGTGCGTGCTGGATATCCGAAAAGGCACAACTCGACCCTGGTCGCATGCTCAGAAAAAAGCGCAAAATTCACGCCCTCGCCGTCCCAAGTGGCGCCTAGCGGCGCCGGGCGGCCTGGCCAGTTGGTGATACCGTGTTCATTGTTCCGGGTGGCATTCAACCGGGCGCACATTCCAGACGGTGAGCGCGAGAGCGAAATAGAGATCGTGGTTCGTTGTGATGCGCCGAATGCGGCCCATGCCGCACACCAGATTGTCGAGAAATGCCTGCCGATCTCGATGGCGGTCAGACCCGTTCGGATTCCGGTTTGCAGGGGACTCTCCATGGAGCCGTCCGTCTTTTTTGTCATGGCGTTCATCAATTATTGTTTCTTTTGGATTTCATGCCCAGTTCCGTGAAAGAAGGCCGCATACTTGCGAAAAGGATTGCAAAACGTGCGTGTCGAGATTCGCCTCGCCGACGAATTTCAAATTCCAATTGGTGTGGGTCAGATTCATGTTTTCGACTGGTTTTAGTTGCCGTCATGCACCTTTACCATGTTTCGTGCCAGCACGGATGTATACGCCGTATGATCTAGGGCTCTAGGCACTTGCATCAAGCACGATTTTGATGAGACGCGACGACAACTCGTATATCACGAAAAATCGAACCGTTTTGGTGGACAAATCGTCCGGCGTGTGCAGCCTTCGCTGCATGGAACCAAAGCACGTCGCCAAGTTGAATCCTTTGTCGAATGCCGCGGCTCTGGGGAGTTGGCGCCTGCATTTTCCGTCGCGAATTCAACAAAAGCGCTCTGCAGGGTCGTTGGCAATCGAACAAGCCCTAGGCTATCTGACCGATCCAAACTCTCGGCCAGTTTGCTGCCACGGTGTGGGGTTGGCACGAAAATCGCCTGAAGGACGCTCGGAGTGCGTCGCAACATAAGTGAGTCTTTGATTTGTCGGATTGTTTGCGGATCGCCCTTTAATTGTAGCGGCGGAACGGCAAACATGGTTGCCGACCCACTAATTGCGCTCGAGCTGACCAGCATGTGCGCCATTAAGACGCCCATGCTGTGACCGAGAACAACGATGTGCCTCGTGGCGAAGTCGTGGCCGTTCGGATCGACGGCGTGAATCGCCTTTTCTAATTCTTCCCGTAACCGCAGCGCGTTGAACAACACCGGCGGCCCGTGCCTTACAAAAATGCCCAAACCTGAAAATGCGCACTCGCCTCCGGATCACACGCATTGTTTTCAGTAGATCGACAAAGGCAAATGGCGTCGATTGCAACCCCGGGACCATTAGGACGATTATCTTATTCGGATCGTACGGTTCGGTCAGAAAAATTCCAGGTCCGGCCGAAGCATGTTCCGGAAACCACTGAGTGCAACGTATCGGCGGCGCCCCGTCATTGCCCTGACTGGCGCGACGTTGTCGATCTTGAACGGATACGTCGATCCGTTCAGCTTAATGATGGTTTTGGCACTAATGAGCGAAAAGTGCGGCTCACCATTCACACGTCTGTAAATTGTCGTCGCAGAAGTGACCAGACCGTCGCGCGGATAAAGCGGCGCGTGACTCGTGTCGTATTCGAGCAACATCTAAACTCCAATTTCTGCCGATTCGTTAGCCAATCTTGATCGACAAACCGCGTGAAACCAAACGAGCGGCAGCTTCACCGCCGGTAAGTCGAGCGTCACGCCAAGGGAATCAAGCTGAGTGTGCAACTCGTTGGGCGTCTGGTCATCGATCCGCCGTGTGATACAGGCGAGCGCGTTGTTGTACGCCGCTCGGTAACCGGCGTTCAGGTTCTGGCAGGCCATGTCGGCATGCGCCACCTGCTGATCGAGGCCGATTGGGCGATGCCGAATCGCGTTCGCCCTAGCAGCCTGTCGGGGTGCGCCTTTCTCACGGCGCACCCCGACAGGCTGCTACCCAATCGCGTCAACGTTGGAGGCTTGTCATAACATGACTTGCTACTGCGCGTGAGCGCCTTCCGTTGCCAACGAAAAATTGAGCAACTGCGCGAACCGCGATTCGTAAGAATCACACGTCGGGCTATCGCCATTCGGCTCGATCCATTCGGGGTGCTGCGCGCGAAGCGCCTGGTGCATGTGGCGCTGAAGCGCGGCGTAACCCGGAACTTCAGCGATGAGATTTGGCAAGAGTGTCGTGTTCATCTAATTAGCTCCTGCGTGTTGAAATTCGCCTCGCCGACGAATCTCAAATTCAAATTGGTGTAGGTCAGGTTCATGTTTTCGAATGGCTTCAGTTGCCGTCACGCACCTTTATCACGTTCCGTTCCAGCATGAATGCATACGCCGTATGATTCAGTACGCTAGGAACTTGCATAAAATAGGATTTTGATGAGATACGGTTCGAAAAATCGAATAGTTCGAACACTCGAATCGTTTTCGGTGGACAAATCGTCCGCCACGTGCAGCCTTCGCTGCATGGAACCAACGAGTGATAGCCGCTTCGATCCAAACTATGCGCTTCAAATGCTCCTCGACGCTGCGCAGGAATTGTCGCTCGAGAAGCTGCTGAAAAAATTCGTCACCCGAGCCGTAGGTCGTCCCGACGTTGCCTTTGCTCAAATCTGGATGGTCGAGAAAGCAGATGGTTGCCTGCACCTGGCGGTCGCAGGCGGCAGCGTTCCTCCACAGCTCAGCGAGTCTGCAGACCCTATCCCGGTAGGGACAGGCATTCTTGGCCAGGTCGCGGCGACGGGACAACGAATCGCCCGGCGCATAGGCGACCCGGATTGGAAGCAGCTCGCCGACCCGGCATGCTCAATCGAGAGCGGATCGAGGCGTTCGTCGTTCTACCGATCACTTTCAAAGATGAAATCCTGGGAGTCATCACCGGTTTTTTGCGCCACGCCATGCTGGCGGAATCACTTCCTTACGGGGAGATGTTTGGAACCTACCTGGGCGCTGCGGTGGCTAATGCGCGTGCGTTCGAAGAAATCCAGGACTAAAAACCCGGCTCGAACAACAGAACGCCTACCTCGAGGAGGAAGTGTTGGAAGCCCGGGCGTTCGGCGATCTTATCGGTCAAAGCAGCGCATTGGGCCAGATCATCAGCCAGATTGATCTCGTCGCGCCCACGGAGGCTTCCGTGCTCATTCTGGGCGAAACCGGCACTGGCAAGGAACTCGTCGCGCGCGAAATCCATCGTCGCAGCGAGCGCAAGGACAAGCCGCTGGTTCGCGTTAATTGCGCCTCCATTCCCAAAGAGCTTTTCGAAAGCGAATTTTTCGGACACGTCCGCGGCTCATTCACCGGCGGTATTAAAGACCGCGGCGGAGTTTTGAAACTGCAGAAGGCGGCACGCTGTTTCTGGATGAAATCGGTGAAGTGCCTTTGGAAATGCAGAGCAAACTTCTACGCGTGCTCCAGGAGAAACGCTATGAGCGCGTGGGCGACGATCGCACGCGACAGGCGAACGTCCGCATCGTCGCCGCGACGAATCGCGAGTTGAAACAGGCTGTGGCCGCCGGGCTTTTCGCGAAGATCTCTACTATCGGCTGCACGTATTTCCGATCCAGGTCGTCCCGCTGAGGGAGCGAAAGGACGACATTCCGCTCCTGGCGAAGCATTTTGTTGAACTCTCGGTGAAGGATTTGAAATGCGCGAAGCCCCGACTGACGAGGGCAGGAGTAGTAAAACTCCAATGCTACGACTGGCCGGGCAACGTTGGGAATTGCGCAACGTGATCGAACGCGCCGTCATCCTGGCTCGCGGTGGAAGTCTGGAGTTTGACCTGCCGATTCAAACCGCCTCGTCCCTTCGCCTGTGTCGAAGTCTCGTCCCGAAACAGAGGCTGGCGGAGCCGGGGATCCCGAGTTTCTCACCGAAGCGGAATTGCAGCTCCGCGAGCGCGATAACCTGCTGCGCATTCTCCAAAAGACAAATTGGAAGATCAAAGGCCCGGATGGCGCGGCCGAACTTCTCGGAGTGAAGCCTACAACTTTGCTCTCGCGCATAGACAAATGGGGGCTTAAAAAACCGACAGCTTCTTAATTACGAATTTTCGCGCGTTCGAGTTTTCGTCCGGCCCTATTCGCGCAGCATGTTTCGTTAGTGATTCGGCACCAAGGACTTTCGGAATTGCCCGGCCGCTGGTACGCAACTTGTATAGAAGGAAGTCGCAACCGAAATCAAACGAGAAAATGAACTCAACCGAAGATTATGAGCACGTGCAAACAACTCAGTCTGTCGAGCACGCCCAGCGGGCGAATACTGCTGCACCTCCTGGCGCTGAAGCGGGATCACCGATTGTCATGGCACTTAGCGGGAATCGTTCGTGAACTTGCGACTGCCTGTCTGCCGAGCCAGCCTGATATGAACGAATCTCCGTCTCCTGCGAACCCCAGACGATCTGGCGTGGCTGTGTACTCGCATGGCTCTTCAAACCACCCTGGCCGCGTGGGTCCGAACGGCGACTTCACTCATCGGTTTCGGATTCGCCATCGTCCAGTTCCTCGATCGGATGGCGAGTGGCGGCACTCCAAAGGAGTCGCAACTTGCGCGTGTGATCGGTCTTGTCTTGATCAGCGCCGGCAGCCTTACAACCGCGATCGCAATGTGGGAATATCGCACCGCGGTGAAATACTTGGAGGGTGATGGGTTTCGAGGCGTTGTCGGTATTGCGACCATCCGCCGCGAGCCTCCGGACGTCGCTGTGTGGATGGCCTTTCTCGTGTGCCTGACTGGCGCGCTGCATTCGCTTTGATCATGACCACGACGTTCTCGCCGCGGATTACTGGATACTGGCAAGACCTTCCCCAGCAGCGCGCCGTTCCTTCCAAAGCCATATCCCCTACACTAAACTGAACGGCAAATCGCTGCGCTCCAAGTGTCCACTCTTTGAGGAAGAACTAATACCCGAAAAGACAGGTTGCCCGGATGAGGACGACTCCAAAGAAAACTTCAATCTGGCTCGCGCTGGAGAACTCCGTTTTCAGGAATTATTGGTTCGCGGCACTTGTTGCCGGAACCTGCATGGCAGGCCATAACATTGCGGTCTTCTCGCTCCTGGGTAAGATACAGGACTCCGCGTTCATCATCGCGCTGATGTCGACACTTACCTCCCTGCCTTTCGCGCTGCTTACGCTGCCGGCCGGGCTCTCGCAGATCTCTGGATCGTAGAAAAGACGACGCGGAACTAATCTGTGGCAGGCGTCAGTAGCATTCAGCCTTGCAATACTCGGTCTGGCGAATTTGATCAAATTCTGGACATCATTCTTGGCAGCGCATTCTTGTTTGGCATTGGTTTTGCGTTTGGCGCGGCGGCTTCGTCTTCCGTGGAAGTAGAGATGGTGTCCAAAGACGAGCTCTCCTCCGCTGTGACGCTGGGTGGATTGCGAATGAACATTGCGGGAATCATTGGCCCACTCCTTGGGGGACTGCTGATTCCGATCGTGGGAACGAGCCTCATATTTGGCGTGAATGGGCTGGGGTTTCTTTTCCAGTTCCTGGCCACCCTGCGGTGGAAAAGAGCTCAAACGCCAACGCCGCTCGGGTCAGAGCATTTTCTTGCAACAATCACATCTGCCATTCGTTATGTACAATATACCCCTGGAATAAGGGTGATCTTGGCCCGGATTGCAATGTTCACGTTTTATATCTCGACTATCTCGGTGTTGATGCCGGTGGTCGGATTAGAGGTAATGAAGCTCGAACCCACGGACCTGGGATATTTCTTCACGGCTTTGGCGTGGAGCCAGTCCTCGGAACTGTGTTCCTCGTCCCCATGGCTCGCGCTCGCTTTTCCCCGAACACGCTGACCATGTATGCGGATTTCCTGGTGGTAGCGGTCGGTTTTCTGATGGCCCTCGTCGATCAGCCTTACGTCTTTCTATTGGTTGCCGCGCTTGGTGGAGCGGGTTGGACATTGTCTGCTTCGGAACTTTGGGTAGCAGCCCAGCGCACAATGCCTGGATGGGCGCGAGGCCGAATGAACGCGACGATCATCATGGTCTCCCAAGGGGCGACGGCTCTCGGTGGCGTAGTTTGGGGATGGGGTGCCACAACGGTGGGAGTCATTCCCACCTTCATTATGGCGAGTGTCCTGGGGATCTCATTGATCGTCCTCTTCCAGTCGTTCTTAACCAACCGCTTTCCATCGACTTTACCGCCGACCTGAACTTGGAATTGGTGGTGGTGACCATCTTCCCCAACAAAATGGACCCGATTTGGCTGGTTGAAGCTCAGGAAAATCCTGTCTCGGTAGTGACAGAATTTACATTCGATTCAAAAGACCGTGATCAATGTATCGAACTTCTCCTCGAAATTCGGAAAATTTATCTCAGAAACGGCGCCAGCAACTGGTATTTGTATCGGGATCATCGGAAATCCAACCGGTATCAGATGGAAGTCAAAGTGCCATCGTGGACCGAGTATCAAAGGCAGCATGAGCGGTTAACGAAACATGAGTAGGATGTGCTCGACAAACTTCAAAGTTTGCACAGGGACCCTGATCAGCCTCAAAACTTCGTTCGCGTTTGTTTGAATAGACACATTACGGGAAAGCACATCCCTCAAGCGCAAGACTTCTAATAAGTGCTGCGGACCACCAAGGTGACATGTTTGTTTAACTTACGAAAGCTGAGGATTGGACGACCCCCTTGCGGGCATCCGGGAGGCGGCGTGTCTTTGAAGTGTGTTTAGTGTGTTTCCTTCCTAAGAAACGACAAGAGTGGAAGCGGGGGCGCAAGCGAGAAACCGAAGTCTGCGGCGCGACGTTGAAGGTTGCGGATGACGCGATCGCGGTAGCGGCGGTCGTAATGATCTGCGCCGAGTTCGTGATAGTCTTGTGCGAACTGATTATACGGTAGGATAAGGAGAGCGAGTTTGCGAGCTCCTGCATTGTTTGCTGTAGGTGCGCCGAGTCTGGCTTTCAATCTGCGGATGTATGCACCAATAAAGCTTTGCATCGCGCTTTCTGCTGCCAGACGTAAAATATTGGCGGCACGATTGGGTGATTTTCGGCGTTTGCGGGGAAGCGGTTTGCCGCCGCTGATCCTTGTGGGAGGACAGACGCAAAGCGACGAAGTAAAATGCTTGTCCGTGCGCCAGCGATCCATTTGCAGTCCGATTTCAGCCAGGAGATTCTGTGTTGCAAGGACTCCAAATCCAGGCACTTTTGTCAGATCGACTCCATACATCTCCTCAAGACGATCGCGGAGCTTCTGTGCTGCAATGGACGCCGCTGAACGTTTGCGTGACTTCGCCGCGGGGTTGTTGAGCTGCGGGCAGCAACTCCTTGGGTTTGACTTGCATTCGAACTTTTCAAGTCGCCGACCGGTTGCCCGGTCGTATTACAGGATTTTGAGCTTATAGAAGTCGTAGTTCATGTGCTCGTCTTCAATGCGAACAGGTGCTCGGGCCGATAGTCTCCCTCCGGAGCGCTGGCGATCGTCTCGGCGTTGCTTTTGACCTGCATGTGCTTGAGTTGCGCCAGTTTGACCGGATCGCGTTCGCCTTTCACGATTGCCTGCAAAATGGCCATTCCGGTGGTGCCGGTAATGTCAGTTAACTGCCAGCTCGGGAATGGTACCGTCGGCTCCGTCGGCAGCAGCTTTGCCGGACGCAATTTCAGGAAACGCGGAGTCAAATCAAATCGGTCTGGACCTAAAAGAAGCAGCGCGAACACAAAATTCGGGCACAGCCTGTTCATCAAAATGCTAGTCATACGAAGGCGCGTTCAGCGAATCAGGACGAAAAGAAGAAACAGATGATCGTCGGCGCCAGCGCCGCGAGCAGGAGAGCTGCGGGGGAGACTCCATTCTCAAAGAAGCGCTTGAGGAGGGATTGTCCCGCGGGGTTGGGCGCGTTGGCGATCACGGTCAGCTCCCTGCTGGTCACTGCGCCGGCGACAATGGCATATTTCAAGCCTTCGGTCAGCCCCGGCACCAGGGTGCTCAGGAATGTGATGGAGGCGTTGTCGTTGAACGCGGTCAGGATGCTGTTGGCCACGATGACCGTGGATCAGAGACAACCCGCCCAGCACCGGCTGGGTCCCACCAGCTCTGCAGACCGCCGTGCACTACCAGTCCCGCCAGGAAAAAGCCGACCAGAAGCTGGCGGCCTCAGGTCGATCCGGTTCTGGTAGGGCTCGGCTACCTGGGCAAAGCCGAGAAAGAACAGCAGGCCCGCCACGAAGAGCTGCGGACGGCGCGCGTTGACGATTGTCCAGACGAGGAAACCGACGTGGACGAGAATCACCCAGGCCGGGCACGGAATCTTCCCGCCGATCCCAATCCGGGTCGCGACACGCCGCCCGCCTTTCCGGGACGAGCAGCACCGGCATGTTCGGCGAATTTCGGCGAGACGCATTTCCTCGAAACGCTGCTCGAAGGCTTGCATGGCCGAGACCGCGGTCAAGTTGTTTCGATTCGATGGAGCGGTAGACTGCTCCTAAGGCGTTCTTCACCATATCGACCACTTCCTCGATCTTCCGCTGGACCGCCCATGAAAACCGATCTCTTCGTTGACCCTATCGAAGGCCGCATCGACTCGTTTTCCATGTCCTCCCGGCCGAGACGCGCGCGACGGATTTCCCCCTTTAATTCCCGCAGTTCGAAACGTTCTCGAAGTTGGGCGAATTCCGCGCGGAACACTGCGTAGTACAGACCGTTGGCCGCAAGCACGCCGATCACGACCTTCCAGCCGAAATGGGTGAACATGAAGGCCGTGTCCCATCCCCACGTGGAGGCTACCATCAGCACGGGCGGCACGGCGAAATGCGTAGCGTTCCACCCACTCAGACGTTCACAAAAAGAAGACCGATCGTCGCATACTTAAGCCGTGTGCACGGCTCCAGCTCGTAAAACTTGTCGGCCAGGAGCAGCGCCGACAGCGTCATCGCGGCGGGCTCGGTGATGAACGACCCCATGATCGGCCCCAGCGTGAGAATCGTGAACCACCAAGCGGTCAGTGATCCGCGAAGGAGCGACGCGACCCGCCACATTAGGCGTTCCGTGAGCTTGAGGATGGGTCGCGTCGAGGCCAGCGTCATGATGACGACCACGAAGATCGCCTCGGTGAAATTCACCCGATAGGCAATGTAATCGACGGCGGTGCCCCAGTCGTAAAACGCCATGATGGCGGCGACCAGAACCACTGCCCACAGACCGAAGACGACTTCCACTTCACCGAGGAAGTGGAGCGCTCTGGCGCCGAGGCGGATCGAGTCACGGGGCACGCGCCGTTCGGCCTTCGCCTTTTCGTGTTCGTGTTCCCAGCGATTAGCGATGGCCATGGAGCGGCTCGAGAGAAACGTGTGGATGATCGCCGCGATGAAGATGAGGGTCGCGATCAGGTTAAAAGGCTCTGCATTGATCCGGCTGCCGAGCACGTCCAGGAGTCCCCGGGCGCTCTCGTCCGGATAGCTGTCGAGAGAGCGCGGGAAAGTCCCCGAATCGGCGTGGGGCGCGGCCGCGAATCCATCGGCTGAAGCGAGCGCGAGGACGATAACCGCGAGGAGAAGGAACGTCAGAGCTGTTTTACCGGATCGTTTCATGACTCGTGATATGGCACTTTGAAGACAATGGTGTAAAAGACCGGCAGCACGCACATCGTCAGGACCGTGGCGATCATCAGGCCGAAGATGATCGTGACGGCCATCGAGATGAAGAAGGCGTCGAACACGAGCGGGATCATGCCGAGGGCCGTGGTCGAGGCGGCCATCGCGACGGGCATCAGACGGTTCGTGCCTGAGTTCAGGACGGCATTCAGCGGCGGCTCTCCGGCCGCAGTCTGAGCATTGATCTCATCGATCAGGACGATCGCGTTTTTGATCATCATGCCAATAAGGCTCAACAACCCCAATAGAGCCATGAATCCGAACGGCTGTCCTGTCACCAGCAGACCGAGGGTGACGCCGATCAAAGCCAGCGGCACGCAAAGCCAGATCACCAGCGGCTGCCGGAGGTTGTTGAACAGCGCGATAGTGATCAGAACCATCAGGACCAGGAACAAAGGCAGCAGGGCGGTCAGCCCGCGATTGGCGTCGGCCGCGTCCTCGGTACTCCCCACCCCATTCCAGCTCGTAACCGGCAGGGAGCGGATCGCTTCGATCTGCGGTCGCACCCGGTCGAAGAGCGCGCTGCCACGCCTTCCACCGGGTCCGCGAAAATGGTCAGCGTCCGTTTGCGGTCCCGCCGGTAAATGATCTCGTCCTCGAACACGGGCTCGACCCTTTGCACGACCTGGGAGAGCGGAATGTAAGCCTGCGCTGCCGGACTCCAGATCTGCTTGTCCATCAGGCGCGCCACGTCGCGGCCCTCGTCGTCTGGAGCGCGGGCGATGATCGGCAGCAACAGGTCGCCATCCCGAAACACCCCGACCGTCTCGCCCTCGAACGCCTCACGCAGGACGAAGGAGATATCACTCCTCTGGACACCCGCAAGGTCAGCCGCTTCCTCGGCAATCACCGGGCGCAACACCTTCACGCGATTGCGCCAGTCGTTCTTGATCGCACGTGCGTTCGGCTCCTGCGCCAAGATCGCCGTCGCCTCGTCCCCGAGCCGGCGCAGCACCTCGGGGTCGTCACCGATGAAGCGTGCCCTGATTTTGCCGTTCGCGCCGGGGCCCAGCTCGAACTCTAAGCCGTAGGTGAGCGCTTCCGGATAGGCTGCGGCCCAGTCGCGATCGATCTTGCGGATCAGGTCGTCGATGACTTTCGGATCCTCGACATCCACAAGGAACAGCGCGTAGGCCGGGTTCTGCTTCTCCGGCGTGTAGGTAGCAGGAACGCAGCGCGCCCTTGCCGATCAGCGAGTTCACATGGGTCACGCCGTCGCGCGCAAGCAGGTCGTTTTCCATCTGCGCGACGCGCCCGACCGTTTCCTCAATGTGCGTCCCTGCGGTAGCCAGACGTCGATTATGAACTGCGGCCGGGTGGATGGCGGGAAGAAATTCTTTTTGATGAAACCGAAACCGAAGAGGGCAAGCGCAAACGCCGCTGCAACCACCGCGACTGACAGCCAGCGGAACCGGATGCACGTCTTGAAAAACGTGCGGTAGTGACGGTAGAAAGGCGTGTCGAACGGATCTTTGGTTGCGTGGCCCTCCTTTCCCGACTTGAGAATCCAGACTCCCAGCAACGGCGTTAACGTGACCGCCGTTACCCAACTGAGCAGCAGCGAGACGAAGACGACCTGGAACAGCGATCGGCAGAACTCGCCCGTGCTGTCCTGAGAGGTGCCGATGGCGGCAAATGCCAGAATGGCAATGACCGTCGCGCCCAGCAGCGGGATCGCCGATTGCCGCACGACGCGGATCGCCGCCTGAGCCGCCGTTTCGCCGCGCTTCAGCCCGATCAGGACCCCGTCCACGACGACGATGGCGTTGTCCACCAGCATGCCGAGCGCGATGATTAGCGCTCCCAGCGAGATGCGCTCGAGGGCGACACCCATCTGGATAAGGAAGATGAAGCTCCCCATGATGGTTACCAGCAGCACGGCGCCGATGATCACGCTGCTGCGAAACCCCATGAAAATTACCAGCACAACGATCACGATCGCCAGCGCCTGCAGGAGGCTCTCGGTAAAGCTTTTGATCGCCCTGGTCACCGCTTCCGATTGCATCGAGACGACACCGAACTCGAGCCCGGGCGGCAACTGCGGCTCGAGCTCCCGCATCCGATCCTGCAGCGCCTGGCCCATCGTGACCACGTTGCCGCCAGAGACCGTCGAGATGCCGAGCGCAATCGCCTTCTCGCCGTCGTAGCGGATCATTTCCGTGCTCGGATCGACGTATCCGCGGCGGATGTTCGCGAGCTCTTTCAGGTAGAACTGCTTGCCCTCCGAGCTGATCAGCAAGTTCTCGAAGTCTTCGAGCGTGGTGAACTCGCCCGTGGGACTGAGGGTGATGAACTCTTCGCCGACCCTGACGTGACCGCTGTCCGACACGAGGTTCCGCTTCTTCAACTCGTCGTAGATCGCGGCGCTGGGGATGCCCAGTTGCGTCAGCCGGTTCTGCCGCGGCTCGACATAGATGGCCTCCCGCTGTTCACCGAAGGTGCTGATCTTGGCCACGTCCTGCACCAGCAGGAGTTCCTTGCGCAGCAGGTCGGCGATCTCCTTGAGCTCGGCGTAAGTGAAATCCTTTCCGTAAATGACAAAAAACACCCCGAACACATCACCGTAGTCGTCCACCACGATCGATGGCCCGGCGCCGGGCGGGAGGTTGTTTTGCGCGTCGTTGATTTTCCGCCGGAGCTCATCCCACACCTGCGGGAGGGTGGACTTGTCATACTTTTCCTTGATCGTGACGGTGACCGTTGACAGGCCCCGGTCGGACTTTGACTCCAGCTCATCGACCTGACCGAGTTTCTGGGCGGCCTGCTCGATCTCGTCGGTGACCTCTTCCTCAACCTCGAGCGCCGATGCGCCCGGGTAGGGCGTGATGACCAGAGCGTCCTTGATCGTGAACTCCGGGACCTCGAGCCGGCTCATGTTCAAGTAAGCGAGGCAACCGCCGACGAATAGAGCCAGCGTTAGCACCATCGTGACGGTGCGCTTCTGGAGGCAGACTTCCGCGATGTTCATTGGCCAGAGCCCGTGTCCCGCCAGCGGCTGACCTTCATTCCGGGCCGGAGTTGGCGGACCCCCGAAATTACGATTTCAGCGCCCTCCTCGAGATCGCCGGAAATCCCAATCATCGAACCGGTCGCTTCGCCGAGGGTCACAGGCACCTTCTCGACGGTCATGCTCTCAGAATCCAGACGCCACACGAACGGCTGGCCGTCTGCTTCACTGGCAATGGCATTCGAGGGCACCTGAAATCTGCCCGACGCAGCGTCCGCGGGAATTTGAATAATCACTTTGGCGGTCATTCCTGGCAGAACCGTCAGGTCCTCCGGAGGCGTGAATACACCCGTCACTTCGTAAGTGCGCGTGGCGGGATCGGCGGTCCCCGAGAGCTCTGTGATCCGAAGTGGAAACCGCCGGTTGGGCACGGCCGTCAGCTCCACCATCGGCTTCAATAACTCGTTTCGCTCTTCGAGCGTGAGATCGGGTCCCGACGAAGCCACCCGCGATTCGGGGACATCGACGCTCACCTCGATCTCGGAGGTGTCCTGCAACAACATCACATTCTCCTTGGCCCTGACGTTCTCGAATTGTTTGAAATAAACCTTGGCGACCACTGCGTCGAAGTCTGCCCTCAAGGTGGCGTCTTCATACGCTTTCCGCGCGACGGCCAGGTCCGCGACCGCCACGTCTTGCTCGCGTCTCGCAACTTCGATCTGCTGATCGGAAACGCCGCCTGCTTTGCCTCCTTTCTCAAAGCGCGCGAGCGTCGCCACCGCGGCTTTGCGCGTGGCGATCGCCGAGTTCAGATTCGCTTCCAGGTCGCGCAGGTCGAGCTGCGCGAGCAACTGGCCTTTCTTGACGACATCGCCTTCCTTGACGGGAAGTTCGACGATCCGGCCGCTGACCTCAAACGCGAGCACCGCCCGCTTGATCGCTTCCGTCTCGCCCGGAAACTGCGCGATTCGGGACGCTTCGGTCCCTCCCAACGTGAAGATCTTCATCGGCCGGCCGACTTCCTCGGAAACCATCGCCGGTTTCTTTCCGCAGCCGGAGATCAGCAGCAGGAGCCCCACCACCGTTGCGGCCGCAAAGCAAAGCCGCGGCGTCACTATGAAGAACTGGCGAAGCGATGTTCGCATGCATTCACCCCAAGAATTTCGTGATTCCATTGATACAACCCTTTGCTTATACATAGGCAAGCACAAATTACAATAGCGAGGAATCCACATGGACGTGGCAGATCGAATCATGATCCAGTCAAATCCTCCGCTCGACAATTTCCCGCATAATCTTCAATTCTTCCGGCTCCAAAGGTCCCTTTCCGATTCCTCGGATGAACCACATACCAATCTGCTTGTCGTGGCAGTAAAGGACATGAATGCGCTCATCGGCCATAGCATGGTGGAACGTTCCGCTCACGGGATCGTTTATAACGTTCAAGAATTTTTCCAGCCAAGGGTCGTCGGTGTATGGAAAAAGTTCGTCGGTGAGCGCCTTTAACTCCGCCACGCTGGTCGTGCGCAGCGATTCGTCGATGGTGTGACGCCGGGATTCCACGATTTCTTTAACATTGAGATTTTCGTGTTCCATAACGTATGGAAAAAGTTCGTCGGTGAGCGCTTTTAACTCCGCGACGCTAATCGTGTGCAGCGATTCGTCGACGGTGTGACGCCGGGATTCCATGATTTCCTTAACATTGAGATTTTCGTGTTCCATAACTTAACTCCTGTCTAATTGTGTCGATTACTTGATGAACTTCAGTTTTAGTTTGATTCGGGCTATTGCCTTCTATTTGAGTTTTCGCGATGCTCCGCTAGAAACAGCAAGCATATTACATTTTCTAATCCAATGAATTATTCATACCCCCAGGTATCTCTTCCTCTCCTCGCGCATGACCAGTTCGCTATAGCGATGGACTTCGCCATTAAGTCTACCAGTTGGATCGCCTTCCCCATCATCTTGAAGCGCTCGGAACGCTTCTGAATATTTGCGGCGAAGATAGCTAAGATCTGCGAGTCGTTGCGGTAACTGTAGTTCGTCGTTGCTGAATAGTTTGCTCATACAGTTTCTCCTTTGCTCGGGAAGACGTTCCCGCGCCCGGCTTCGGCGTCTCGGGAAAGAAGATTTAGAATCGCGTCCTTGCTGGCTGTGCCGACCAAGTGACCGCGCAAGCTTCCTTCCTCGAAATGCAGCAGAGTTGGAATGTGCTGCACCCCGAACCACAGGCTGAGATTCGGGTTGTCGTCGGCATTAACCTTCACGACCTCGATCTTGCCGGCACAAGTCTGTGCGACCTCCAGCAGCACCGGGTCAATGACATGGCAGGGTTTGCTCCACGGCGCCCAGAACGCGACCAGGACGGCGCTTTTGGATTGCAAAACCTGCGAGTCGAAATTCGCCTCGCCGACGAATCTCAAATTTACGTTGGTGTGTGTCAGGTTCATGTTTCGAATGGCTTCAGTTGCCGTCACGCACCTCTAACATGTTCCGTGCCAGCATGGATGCATACGCCGTATGATCCATGACGTGAGGTACTTGCATAACACACGATTTTGATGAGATGCAGTGCGAAAAATCGAATAGTTCGAACAATCGCACTGTTTTGGGTGGACAAATCGTCCGCCACGTGCAGCCTTCGCTGCATGGAACCAACGAGCGATAGCCGCTTCGATCCGAACTATGCGCTTCAAATGCTCCTCGACGCTGCGCAGGAGTTGTCGCTCGAGAAGCTGCTGAAGAAATTCGTCACCCGAGCCGTAGGTCGTCCCGACGTTGCCTTCGCTCAAATCTGGATGGTCGAGAAAGCAGATGGTTGCCTGCACCTGGCGGTTGCAGGCGGCAGCGTTCCTCCACAGCTCAGCGAGTCTGCAAATCCTATCCGGTAGGGACAGGCATCCTTGGCCAGGTCGCGGCGACCGGACAACGAATCGCCCGGCGCACATGCGACCCGGATTGGAAGCAGCTCGCCGACCCAGCATGGCTGAAGCGAGAGCGGATCGAGGCGTTCGTCGTTCTACCGATCATTTTCAAAGATGAGGTCATGGGAGTCATCGCCGGTTTTTTGCGCCACGCCATGCTGGCGGAATCACTTCCTTACGGGGAGATGTTTGGAACCTACCTGGGCGCTGCCGTGGCTAATGCGCGTGCGTTCGAAGAAATCCAGCGACTAAAAACCCAGCTCGAACAACAGAACGCCTACCTCGAGGAGGAAGTGTTGGAAGCCCGGGCGTTTGGCGATCTTATCGATCAAAGCAGCGCATTGGGCCAGATCATCAGCCAGATTGATCTCGTCGCGCCGACGCGGACCGCGAGAAATGCTATGCGGAGTCCACGCAGCTTTGCCGGGATTTGGAAGCGCGCGGACAGTATGTTTCGGCCAGTCCGTTGCAGCCGGTTGCGACGGCCACGAGCGTGAAGGTGCGCAACGGCAAACCACCGACGGGCCGTTCGCGGAGACGCGAGAACAACTCGGTGGCTACTTCATGGTCGAAGCAAGGGACCTGAATGACGCAATCAGGATCGCTGAGAAAATACCGGCTGCGCGCTGGGGCACGGTGGAAGTGCGCCCTGTCGTGGAGATTCCCGGGCTGCCGTAAAGAAAGGAAACAGGAACATGTCAACGAACACCATCCAACTTCATCGCGTGCTGCGCGCGACACCGGAGAAGATCTATCGGGCATTTCTCGACGCCGACGCGATGGCCAAGTGGCTGCCGCCAAATGGATTCACCGCAAAGGTCCACCAGATGGACGCAAAAGTCGGCGGCAGTTACAAAATGTCGTTCACGAACTTCACCACCGGCAAAAGCCATTCGTTCGGCGGAGAGTATCTTGAGCTGACGCTGCACGAACGCATCCGCTACACCGACAAGTTCGACGATCCGAATCTGCCCGGCGAAATGACCACGACAATCACGTTGAGAAAAGTCTCGTGTGGCACGGAACTGAACGTCGTGCAGGAAGGTGTTCCGGCGGTCATTCCGCCCGAGGTGTGTTATCTCGGCTGGCAGGAATCGCTCGTATTACTGGCGAAACTCGTCGAGCCGGAGATCACCGATGAATGAAAAGTTCTCCCCAACCCAGCGAAGAAGAAACCTGACTAACGAGCCCACAAGTATGAAGAAAACAATCCTCAACATCCTCATCGGCCTCGCGGCCGTCATCTCGATCCTATTTATCGTCGTCGCGCTGTGCCCGGGCGATTTCCGCGTCGAGCGGAGCGCGACGATTTCAGCACCGGCAGCCGCTCTTTTCGAGCAAGTGAACGATCACCACAAGTTCGCCCTGTGGAATCCGTTCACGAAACTCGACCCCAACGTGAAAAACACCTACAGCGGGCCGGATTCTGGCGTCGGCGCCGTGTGCAGTTGGGACGGCAGCGGCAAGATCGGCGCTGGCTCGGCCACAATCATCGAAAGCAATCCCGGCGAGCTCGTCCGCCAGCGCATGGATTGGAAGCGCCCAATGGAAGGCACCAGTACCGTCGACTTCACATTCAAGCCCGTTGGCGACAAGACATCCGTAACGTGGGCGATGTACGGCAAGAATGGTTTCATGGGAAAACTAGTCAGCCTGTTCATGGACTGCGACAAAATGGTCGGGCCACAATTTGAGCAAGGACTCGCCGACCTCGGCAAAGTCGTCACCGCCACCGCTTCCGCGAACTAACCACCCGTCAGCAGCACACATGAAAATACCGTTTACCGGCGGATGCGCTTGCGGCGCGATTCGCTACCAATCCACGGCAGAACCGATGATGATGCTTAATTGTCATTGCCGCGATTGCCAGCGCTCCAGCGGAGGTCCGTTTTCGTCTTTCGTCGTCGTGCCGGCGGAAGCTTTCAAGCTCCTGCAAGGCTCACTTCGCTTTCATCCCTCACCCAGTGAGGCTGGTGGCCAGACCCATCGGGGCTTTTGCCCTGACTGCGGCTCACCGATCGTGGTCAAACCCGACGCGGCCCCTCAATTTGTCGCGATCCGGCCGGCGAGCCTGGATGCCCCGCGTTGGTTCGATCCCCAGATGGATGTGTGGACGTGCGACGCGCACCCGTGGGACCAAATGAATCCTGCTGGCGATAACCAGCGGCATCGTGGTTGCCTATCTGGTGGACTATGCCTTTTCCTCCAGCGGGGGATGGCGCTACATGTTTGGACTGGCGGCGACTCCATCACTCATCCTGGTAATTGCAATGTGGCGGTTACCCGACAGCCCGCGCTGGTTGATCAGCAAATCGAAGGTGAAACAGGCAAAAGAGGTTTTACAACGTGTCCGGACTGCATCAGACGTAAGTCCGGAAATCACGGACATCCAGAAAAGCATGGACAAGCAGGGCAACGGCGGGATGGCTGGCCTATTCCAGTCTTCACTTCGGATGCCTTTGATTGTCGGCGTGGGGCTGGCGGTATTTCAGCAGATAACCGGTATCAACACCGTCATATATTACGCCCCGACCATTTTCAAGTTCGCCGGCATTACCGCCGCAGGACCCGCGATCCTGGCCGGAGCCGGATTGACCATGGTGATGTGGATTTTTCATGTGCTGGCCATCTTCCTGATAGACCGCGTTGGTCGGAGGCCTTTGCTATTGATCGGAGTGGCCGGCCAGATTGTCGGTCTGGCGATCTTGGGCGCGGCTTTTGAGTTCCAACAGTTGGCGAGTTTCAAAAGTTATGTCGCCATTGGCGGCTTGGTGATCTATGTCTCGTGTTTCGCCTTTGGACTCGGGCCAATCTTCTGGTTGCTGATTTCCGAAATATATCCCTTGAAGATTCGCGGTGCGGCCATGAGCGCCGTGACCGTTACTAACTGGGCATTGAACCTATTGGTGGCCTTGACCTTCCTGACGCTGGTCGCGGTTCTGGGGCACGCGGGAACTTTTTGGTTATACGGCGTAATCGCGGTCGGCGCCTGGGTCTTTGTCTATCTGCTGGTGCCGGAAACCAAAGGTAAAACGCTGGAACAAATTGAAGAACACTGGCGGTCGGGAAAACCAGCACGGGCGTTATGAAGAAATTATCCATGAAACCGGCTGACCCACGCATTCTGATCATTAACGGCGGCTCATCGAGCATCAAGTTCGCGCTCTATGACGTTAGCGAACCGCTGAAGAGAGGATATTATGTATCAAGCCATGACGAAGCCGTCCCGCCAAACTGACTGGTGGACAGCCGAAGAAAAGCCAAACGCCTGAAATTCCGGTCGTTGATGTCGGCGGCCCACAGCGTGGTGGAGCCCACAACCCGCAGTTGGCGTCGTTAAAAATATGTCTGCCAATAGAGAAAAGCATGATCGGTTAAATCCTGGTATGTTGCAGCCGCTCGATTGGTTGCTGCTGGCGGTGCCGGCGGCTTTCGCCATTCGTTATGTTCCGGCGTGGAAGAACGAAACCCTGCTTTTCATCATCACGGGCCTGGCGATCATCCCCCTGGCCGGTTGGATGGGCCAAGCGACCGAGCATCTGAGCGCACGTGCCGGTCCTGGCATCGGCGGACTGCTCAACGCGACCTTCGGCAATGCCGCCGAATTGATCATCGCCCTGATGGCCTTATCCAAGGGACTGATCGGCGTGGTCAAAGCCTCCATCACCGGCTCGATCATCGGCAACATTCTCCTGGTGGTCGGCGCGTCCATGCTGGCCGGTGGGATGCGCTTCAACCGGCAGACGTTCAACAAGACGGGAGCGCGTATCGCCGCCACGTCGCTTAGCCTCGCGGCCATCGGGCTGATCATTCCGACAATTTTCCATCTCTCGGCAGATCGTCAGCCGGGCGGCTGGTCGCCGCAAGCCGAGCGCAGCCTTTCCCTCGCCATCGCGGTCGTGCTTTTTGTCACCTATGTTCTCTGGCTGGTTTTTTCCCTGATCACACATAAGGAACTTTTCGCCGGACCAGTTTCCGGACCGGGTGGGCGCGGCGCAAAGGTGGACGCGACCTGGTCCGTTGCCAAGGCCATCACGATACTAGCCGGGGCGACGACGCTGGTCGCGTTTATGAGCGAGTTTCTTGTCGGCTCGGTGGAGTCGGCCCGCGAAAGCCTCGGGCTGACGGAAGTGTTCGTCGGTGTCATCATTGTAGCAATCATCGGCAACGCGGCCGAACATTCCACAGCCGTGCTGGCCGCGCTCAAAAACAAAATGGATTTGAGTCTGGGCATTGCCATCGGTTCGAGTCTGCAAATCGCGTTGTTTGTCACGCCGGTTCTCGTCTTTGCCTCCTACCTGTTTGGTCGGCCGATGAGTCTGGAATTTTCACTCCCGGAAATCGCCGCCGTCGCGTTGGCCGTCTGGATCGTGGCCGAGATTAGCGGCGATGGTGAATGCAACTGGTTGGAAGGCGTGCAGCTTCTTTCGGTGTATCTCATCGTCGGCATTCTGTTCTTCTTTCTGCCTGAGCCATCCCACGTGCAAAACGGAAAGTCCAGCGCGGCGGGCTTGGACGTGATCAGCCATTCTAACCCAGAACCGAGCCAGCTCCGAGGGAATCATCCATGAAACCCGCAAACCATAGCATCCTGACGATCAACGGCGGCTCGTCGAGTCTCAAATTTGCGCTCTACGAGGTTGGCGAACCGTTGAAGCGCGGGCTGCATGGAAAAGTTGACCGCATCGGTTTGAGCGGAACAATTCTGACGTTCACAGGCCCGGTCGGCAGTCGGCGGCCACTCGGTGCATCCTGGCTGTTTGGCGGAATCGCTCAAGACGTGGTGGCTGGGGATCCGCTGACGGTCGTTGACCACCATGTCGCGGAGTGGTTTCACGAGCGCCGGACTCCCGGACTGACGACCACGATGCAACTCGTGTCCGGTCTCGCCTCGCTTGCTTGGGTGACGGGAATCGTGATGGTTACCGCGGTCGTTTTGTGGTGGAAGCATTGTCGGTATCGGTTGCTTGCCTTGATGCTTGTCCTACCCGGGGGTATGATCCTGGACTTTCTTCTAAAATTTGCCTTTCATCGCCAGCGTCCCAGTTTCTCGAATTCGTTCCTGATCTTCAACGGCTATAGCTTTCCGAGCGGCCACACGATGGCAGCCACGTTGCTGTATGGCGTGCTGGCCGCTTTTGCGGTCATCGCACTGGAAACGTGGCATTGGCGCGTGGGGGCAGTCCTCGGCGCGTTTGTCCTGGTGTTGCTGGTCGGCTTCAGCCGCGTTTACCTGGGTGCTCATTACCTGAGTGACGTGCTGGGAGCCGCGGCTGCCGGCCTTGCCTGGCTGTTCTTGTGTCTTACCGCCGTGGACACCTTGCGCCGAAAGCGTGGTCGCATGAGTCGCGCAATGGGGAGGCTGCGGATGTGATTTCCTCAGGCATCAGTCGGGCCACGGTCCGCGTCATCCGCGCCGACGAAGAACTGATGATCGCACACTCGAAATCGGCCGCTACGCGCTTTGACCGAACCACATCGCCCGCAGCGCGGCGCCGATTGCTTATAGTCCGCGGCTATGAGGTCGTTGCCGGGGAGGTATTGGCGGGAACAGTGGATCGCCGTGATGCTAATGCCGGCTCGATGCAGATGCTGGAAAGTCCCGCGTTTCCTCGCTCCACACAGAATGACCGCGCAATCCGCATTCAGCCAACGGAGCACAAAAATATTCTTATCTATCGTGGATCACAACAAAAACATCATCATGAAACAAACTAACACAACAAACCGCCGCCTCGTTCTTGCAGAACGACCCGAAGGTGCTCCGACAGAAAGCACGTTGACTCTCACAACAGAAGATGTCCCTTCGCCTCAAGAAGGTGAGATGTTGCTACGGACGGAATTCCTTTCGCTTGATCCCTACATGCGTGGGCGGATGAGCGATGCTCCGTCGTATGCACCGCCTGTCAAAATTGGCGAGGTGATGGTTGGGGGAACCGTAGCGCAGGTAGAAATTTCCAAGCTCGATGGTTTCAAGAAAGGAGAATGGGTTCTCAGTTCAAACGGCTGGCAAGACTACGCCATATCGAACGGAGAGGGGGTGACTTCCCTGGGCAGTGATCCGGAGCATCCGTCTTGGGCCTTGGGTGTGACAGGGATGCCGGGATTCACTGCATGGGCCGGTCTCACGAAGATCGGCATGCCGAAAGCGGGAGAGACTCTCGTCGTCGCAGCCGCAACCGGACCCGTTGGTGCCACAGTCGGCCAGATTGGAAAGATTCTTGGATGCAAGGTGATCGGCATCGCAGGTGGCGCGGAGAAATGTGAATACGCGGTGAAGACTCTTGGGTTGGATGTTTGCCTTGATCATAGATCTTCCGACTTCAGCAAAGAGTTGGTCGCTGCAACTCCTGAAGGAATCGATATCTACTTCGAGAGTGTCGGCGGCAAGGTCTTTGACGCTGTTCTTCCTCAACTCAATACCGGGGCGCGCGTGCCAGTGTGCGGCCTGGTCTCGCAATACAACGCCACCAGCCTCCCTGAAGGTCCTGATCGAATGGGTTACCTGATGGGTCAGATTTTGCGCAAGCGGATCACCATGCGTGGCTTCATCATCTTCGATGATTTTGGGTCCCTCTATCCTGAATTCGCAACGGAGATGAGTGGCTGGCTAAAGGCAGGGCAAATCCACTACCGCGAGGAAATTATCGATGGATTGGAACAAGCCCCAGCGACCTTCATTGGGATGTTGGATGGGCGTAATTTCGGCAAATGCGTGATTCGCATCGGCCCTTCAAAATAAACAAACACGCAAAACGATATGAAAGTTCTCATGATTCTGACCTCGCACGAAAAGCTGGGTAACACCGGCAAAAAGACCGGCTTCTGGCTGGAAGAGTTGGCGGCACCATATTACGTCCTGCTTGATGCCGGCGCGGAAATCACCCTGGCATCTCCTGCGGGTGGGCAACCACCTCTCGATCCGAAGAGTGACGTTCCCGATGCTCAAACCGAGGCAACGGAGCGATTCAAAAAGGACGATGCCGCCCAGAGTGCACTCGCAAACACGACGAAGCTGGCGGAGATCGATGCCGACGGATTTGACGCGATCTTTTACCCAGGTGGGCATGGACCGCTTTGGGATCTGGCGGAAAACGCCCATAGCCGACGCATCATCGAAACTTTCGTTGCAGAGGATCGTCCTCTTGCTGCGGTGTGCCACGCTCCGGCGATCTTCAAGCACACGAAAGGGGCCGACGGAAATTCGTTGGTCTCGGGCCGCCGCGTCACCGGCTTTACGAATACTGAAGAAGATAGCGCTGGTCTCACGAAAATTGTCCCGTTTCTTGTCGAAGACATGCTCAAAGCCAATGGGGGGCTCTATGAAAAAGGCTCCGACTGGGGTTCTTATGTGGTCGTCGATGGCAAGCTCGTAACAGGACAGAATCCTGCGTCGTCAGAAGCTGCCGCAAAGGAGCTGCTCAAGCTCCTCTAACGATAAACCACTTCACACCCAGCCAGTGGTCCAGTCACCTCAAATACGATGAGCACCTATCCAAAAACATTCTCCCATGTCGGAATATCCGTTTCGAATCTCGAAGCCGCCGTTGCATTCTATGAAGAAGTCATGGGGTGGTATACGATCATGAAGCCCAACGTGGTGAAAGAAGAGTCAGATACAGCAATCGGTAAGATGTGTATCGACGTTTTTGGGACTGGCTGGGGATCTTTCAAAATTGCCCACCTATCCACCGGAGACAGGATCGGAGTCGAGATGTTTGAATTCCAGAACAACGCAACCCCTCCGGAATTCGAGTATTGGAAGACAGGGACATTCCATTTTTGTATCCAGGACCCGAATATTGAAGCCCTGGTGGAGAAGATAGTCGCCCATGGAGGGAAGCAACGGATGCCCATCAGGGAATACTATCCGGGTGAAAAACCATACAAGATGGTTTACGTCGAAGATCCATTCGGACTCGTCTTCGAAATATACACCCACAGCTACGAGCTGACCTACTCGAAAGGCGCTTACTAACAAAAGAGTGACAAGTTTTCTACAACAACTGGCAATTATAGCGATCATTTCCACGGGGTTGGCGAACGCACAGACAGAACCTATGACTACCAAAAACACGCCACGTCCCAAGGTGATCTTCTTTGATGTGAACGAGACGTTGCTCGACCTCAAGCCATTGAAGGAAAGCGTCTCGAAAGCACTCGACGGCCACGACGAACTGGTCGGTCTCTGGTTTTCCACCATGCTTCATTACTCACTGGTCGATACCTTGACCGGGAAATATCACCCCTTTCCGGAGATTGGAGTCGCCGCTCTCCAGATGGTGGCAGAGAGCAACGGGATCGAGTTGAGCAAGGAAGAGGCCGAGCAGGCGATCAATCCGGTAATCATAAACTTACCTCCTCATCCCGACGTCATCGACGGTCTGAGAGATCTCAAGCAACAGGGTTTTCTTCTCTTTAGTCTTACGAATTCGTCTGACGCGGGGGTGAAGAAACAGTTCGAGAATGCGGGACTGATCGACGTGGTGGACCGGCGTCTGACCGTCGAAGGAATCCACAAGTTCAAGCCTGATCTTGATGTCTATCGCTGGGCGCTCGATCAGGTAGATGTCCAAGCCAGCGAAGCCATGTTGGTCGCGGCGCACGGGTGGGACATCGCTGGTGCCAAGGCCGCCGGACTCCAGACCGTGTTCGTCGCTCGTCCTGGGAAAGTTCTCTATCCTCTCGCGGAGAAGCCTGACCATGTCGTCAAGGACATCAAGGAGCTCGCAAAATTGCTGACCAAACCATCTGGCTAACGACTCCGGCTTAAGAAACAGTCCTATTGATAGTAGATCAAACATCACATCTTCATGAAACTCATCCCTAAAAAAAAGGCGCCGAGCCTTATCATTCCACGCGTGGGAGGCGGCAATTGGTCGCTTGCTGATCAGCACCCAGAAAACTTTCTATTACTGATCAATAGGAAAGCCCCCGGCTTTGCCGGGGAGACTATCGGAGTTTGACTTATCGGGCAGTCCCCCATGGGAGTGAGTTGTGAGCCGTCCAAAGCGCACAACGACACAAGAACCATGGAAGACTACCAGATGTTGAGTCATACAAAATGGCAGTGCAAATATCACATCATATTCATTCCGAAGTATCGGCGGAAGTCGCTCTTCGGCGTCGCGCGGCGAGAGCTTGGGGAGGTGTTCCGCCGGTTGGCGGAACAGAAGGGCTGCAAGATTGAGGAAGGACACGTGATGGCCGACCACGTCCATATGCTCGTGAGCATACCGCCGAAACTGGCGGTATCGAGCGTAGTGGGATATTTGAAGGGGAAGAGCGCGATCCATGTGGCGCGGCATTTCCTGAAGAGGGAGCGCAACTACGCCGGGCAGCATTTGTGGGCGAGGGGCTACTTCGTGGACACCGTGGGCCGGGACGCGGAGAGGATCCGACGCTACATTCAGGATCAGGAGGCGACTGATCGTCGTCTCGATCAACTCGAACTATCCGAGCAGAAACAGAAAACCGACAGAACCACGAACAACCGATAGATTGAAACCTGCCGCCTTGGGCGGCTCACATTCTTCAAGCCTCCGGCTTTGCCGGAGGTTCTTGACTTGTCTTCTACCGTGGCCACCATTGCCCGATCTGCAAAAACTATCTGGAGAAACTCAACGGCCTTCTCGGCGATACTGCAAAGCAAGGAATCACCGTCTTTGCCGCCTCGGGTGACACAGAAGAACGAGCCAGCAAGAGCCAAGAAGAGTGGAAAATCGACGATCTCGACCTTGGCTATGGGATGACTGTCGAGCAGATGAATGATTGGGGCCTCTATATATCCTCTGCGATCAAGGAGGGAGAGCCAGCTGTCTTCGGAGAGCCGGGACTGTTCTTGATCAAGCCCGATCAGACGATCTACTACGTTGCCTATAATTCAATGCCGATGGGACGTCCCGATTTGAAGGAAGTCATCGAGTTCGTCGAGTTCATACTCAAAAACGCCTATCCTGCGAGAGGTGAGAAAGTCGCGGATATTTGATCTTCGAAGTTTGTCAACCGCAGCAAGCCAAGAAATTGCTCGATGAAAACATGAGCGTCTCTGCCGCGTTGCCATGCCGGATTTCCATTTACGAGGAGGGCGGCAAAACTATCCTGGCGGGATTGAAGCCCACCACGCTGTTGGCGCTGTTCGACACGCCCCAACTGAAATCCGTGGCGCAGGAAGTGGAGGACACCATCGTCAAGATCATGACGGAGGCGGGCTTATTGGCTGGCCCGTCCGGATTGCGGTTATTTGCTTTGTTGACGGATCCCCACAGCACAAGCGCAACCGCCGGTGACCTTCGGCCAATAACTGGAAAAAAACAAAACGGGGTTCGGTGCAGAGTGTTAAGCACCTTACAATTCTGGGTCTGCCCATCCACCATGCCGCTTACTCCTCACGTCGAGAAACACCTTACCGCCGGGGATGCCGTCCGCGATGTCGTCATTGGCATGTCGGGCGACCTTACCGTTCCGTTTGCGCTCGTTGCGCTTGCTGCTTTCGGCGGCATCAAGGGTCGCTTCACCGGCACACCCGTGCTGCGCAGCGCTTTCCAGACCGCGCTCATCGGCAGCCTCGCCGCAGGCGCTGCCTTCGCCATTGCACGCTGTATCAGCTAATGAATATGAGTCCCTCGCGAGCATTGTTCGTCGCCACGATCGCTTTGGCGCTCGCCGCGTGTCATTCGAGAAAGGAACCCGGCGCGACGGAGACACTGCCGTCGGTCGCCGTGCGCACCGCAGTGGTGGAAAGTGAGGTGCGTCCTTCGATCGAGGAAGTCGTCGGCACGGTGCGCTCCAAGCAACGCGCGGTGATCGAGGCCAAGGTAAGCGGTCGCATTCTGCAATATCTCGCCGTGCCGGGTCAGATGGTGAAGTCCGGCGATTTGCTGGTTGAGGTGGATGCCCTGGAGATCCTCGCGCGGCGCGACCGAGCCACCGCAATGCTGGATGAGGCAGTCAAGGACATGGCGCGATACGAGAAACTCATTTCCAGCAATGCCATCAGCCGACAGGACTACGATGCGGCGGCATCGCGACAGGCGGTGGCGCGCGCAGCCCTGAGCGAGGCGGAGACGATGCTAGGCTACGCACGGGTCACCGCTCCCTTCGATGGCGTCATCACCCGGAAGCTCGCCGACGTGGGCGATCTCGCGATGCCGGGAAAACCGCTCATCGAAATGGAGGCTCCCGGTTTTCTGCGATTCGAGGCCGACGTGCCCGAGTCGCTGATCGGCGATTTGAAGCTCGGCGCGAAGCTTCCGGTGCGCATCGGCGCGAACCCGGCAACCATCGAGGGCACCGTCGTTGAAATCGCCCCGATTGCCGATCCCGCGAGCCGGACGTTTCTCGTGAAGCTCGACCTTCCCGCGACGGAGGGCCTGCGCAGCGGACAGTTCGGTCGCGTCCTCGTGCCGGTGGGCGAGACTCGCTCGATCTATGTGCCTCGCTCCGCGCTCGTGGTGCGGGGGCAGATGGAGACGGTTTTCGTGGTGGATAACCAGAAGGCCCGGCTCCGCATCGTCCGCACCGGCAAGAAGTCCGACGGCGAGGTGGAGTTGATCTCCGGAATCGATCCGGGCGACCGCGTCGTGGTGGAGGGCACCGAAAACCTGAGCGACGGCCAGCCCGTCACGATGAAGCCATGAGCCCACCGCTGACACGGCTTCTCCTTTCCGTCCTCGTCGGCGCCGCGCTCGGGGCGGGCCTGGGCTACTTCGGACAATGCTCCTCCGGCACCTGTCCGCTCACCTCGACCTGGTGGCGTGGGGCGCTCTACGGCGCGGTGATCGGTCTGCTCTTCGGATACTCCGCACGATGAAAGACAAAGACGCGCCCGAGCGATCGCCCAGCACCGGCGCGGCCGGGAAAATCGCGCACGCCTTCATCGACTCGAAGCTCACGCCGCTCCTCGTCGTGACCGCTGTCCTGCTGGGCATCGCGGCGATCATACTCCTGCCGCGCGAGGAGGAGCCGCAGATCAAGGTGCCGATGGTCGATGTCATGGTGACCATGCCGGGCTTCACGGCCAAGGAAGTCGAGGAGCGCGCGACCCGGCCGATGGAAAAGCTGCTCTGGGAGATCCCCGGCGTGGAATACATCTACTCCACATCCCGAGACAGCGAGAGCCTCGTGATCGTGCGGTTCAAGGTCGGTTCCGATCCGGATGAGAGCCTCGTGCGGCTGACGGAAAAACTGCGCTCGAACTTCGACCGCATTCCGCACGGCGTCGCCCCGCCGCTCGTGAAGCCGAAGTCCATCGACGACGTGCCGATCCTCGCGCTCACCTTCCACAGCGCGCGCTACGATCATCTGGCACTGCGCCGGCTTGTGGCGGAGGTGGACGACGCGGTGAAGGCGGTGCCGCTCGTGGCCGAGACGACGATCATCGGCGGCGCGCGCCGGCAGGTGCGCGTGCTTCTCGATCCGGTGCGCCTCGCGTCGCGCAATCTCAGCGCCGCCGGGCTGGTACCGATGCTCCAGCAGGCGAATCGGCAATACCGCTCCGGCGGCCTCACGACGAACAACCAGGAGTTCATCATTGAGACCGGCGCGTTCCTCACAAGCGCCGAAGACGTGGAAAATGTGGTCGTCGGCGTCTTTGGCGGCCGGCCTGTGTATCTACGCGAGGTCGCGCAGATCGTGGACGGCGCGGAGGAGCCGTCGAACTACACGCTCTTCGGCCAGGGAGCGGCCCGCAGTGCCGCACCCGACGAGCAACCCGCCGTCACGCTCAGCATCGCGAAGCGGCCCGGCGCGAACGCGATCTCCGTCGCGAAAGAGGTGATGCGCAAGGTCGAGACCCTCAATGGCACGCTCATCCCAAGCGACGTCGAGGTTTCCATCACACGCAACTACGGCGAGACCGCTGCGGACAAATCCAACGAGCTGCTCCTGCACATGGGCATCGCGGTCATCGGCGTGTCCATTCTCATCTGGCTCACCCTCGGCTGGCGGGAGTCCGCCATCGTCGCCATCGCCATCCCGGCCACGCTTGCGCTCACGCTGCTCGTCTTTTACCTGCTCGGCTTCACGCTCAACCGCATCACGCTCTTCGCGCTGATCTTCAGCATCGGCATTCTCGTCGATGACGCGATCGTGGTGGTCGAGAACATCGTCCGCCATTTTCACCTCGCGCAGAACAAGGGCCGGAACTGGTCCGCGATCGCCGTGGAAGCAGTCGGCGAGGTCGGCAATCCGACGATCCTCGCCACGTTCGCCGTCATCGCCGCCGTGCTGCCGATGGCCTTCGTCGGCGGGCTGATGGGACCCTACATGCGGCCGATCCCGATTGGCGCCAGCGCGGCGATGGGGTGGTCGCTGGCCATCGCGTTCATCGTCACGCCGTGGGCCTCGATCCGTATTCTCCGCTGGGGCGGAAAATACTCCAAGCTCACCGAAGGCACGGCACCCGCCCAGGCTGCGAGCCACTTCGCGCACGAGGAGGATTTCTTTACCCGGATCTACCGGCGCGTCATGGGACCCATGATCGAGAAGGCCCGCTGGCGCTGGCTGTTCCTCGCGTCGATCACTGCGCTGCTGCTCGGCGCGATGGCCACCGTCGCGCTCGGCTGGGTGCGGGTGAAGATGCTGCCATTCGACAACAAGAGCGAGTTCCAGATCATCCTGAACATGCCCGAAGGCAGCTCGCTCGAACGCACCGCGCAGGCGGCCCGCGAGATCGCCGCCGCCGTGCGCACCGAGCCGGAAGTCACGGACTACCAGATCTACGCGGGCGTCGCCTCGCCCTACAACTTCAACGGACTCGTCCGCCACTATTTCCTGCGCGAAGGCGCGAACGTCGCGGACATTCAGGTGAATCTTCTTCCGAAAGGGCGAACGCCACGCGCAGAGCCACGACATCGCCAAGCGCGTACGCCCGCGCATCGCCGAGATCGCCGCGCGCTACGATGCGCGGGTCGCCGTCGCCGAAGTCCCGCCCGGCCCGCCCGTGCTCCAGACGCTGGTCGCCGAGATCTACGGCCCCACCGAGCCAGACCGCCACGCGCTCGCCCGCGAGGTGCGCGAGATTTTCAACGCCACGCCGGGCGTCGTTGACGTGGACTGGTATGTCGAGGCCGACCAGCCCAAGGCGCGCTTCGTCATCGACAAGGAAAAGGCCGCGCTGCACGGCATCAGCGCCGAGACGATTTCGCAGACGCTGCGCATCGCCGTCGGCGGCCAGTCTGTGGATCTGCTGCATCTGCCGCGCGAGAAGGAGGACGTGAACATCATGCTCGAGCTGCCGCGTTCCTCGCGCACCACGCCCGCCGAATTGCTCGCCCTGCGCGTCCGCTCCGGCGACGCGAACGCCCTGCCCGAGCCCGGCGCCGCCGACACCGCGCCGCTGGTCCCGCTGCACGAGCTGGTGCATATCGAGGAGACCATCACAGAGAAGAGCATCTACCATAAGAACCTCATGCCCGTGACCTACGTCATCGGCGACGTCGCCGGCGTCATCGAGAGCCCCGTCTATGCGATCGCGAAAATGAACAAGGCGCTCGCCAAGCTCGACACCCGCGAGTTCGGGGGCGACGGCACGCCGCTGCGGATATTCAACGCCACCCAACCCTTCACCGATGCGCGCCCCTCGATGAAGTGGGACGGCGAGTGGCACATCACCATCGAAGTCTTCCGCGATCTCGGCTCCGCGTTCGCCGCGGTGCTCGTCATCATCTACGTGCTCATGGTCGGCTGGTTTCGCAGTTTCCTCACGCCGCTCGTTGTCATGGTCGCGATCCCGTTCTCGCTCGTCGGCATCCTGCCTGCGCATGGCCTGCTCGGCGCCTTCTTCTCCGCCACTTCGATGATTGGGTTCATGGCCGGCGCCGGCATCGTCGTGCGCAACTCGATCATCCTTGTCGATTTCATCGAGCAGCGCATCGCCGAAGGCATGCCCCTCGCCGAAGCCGTCGTCGATGCCGGCGCCGTCCGGTTCCGCCCGATGCTCCTCACCGCGCTCGCTGTCGTCGTCGGCGCGAGCGTCATCCTCGCCGACCCGATATTCAAAGGCCTCGCCATCGCCCTCATGGCCGGCGAAATCGCCTCGCTCCTCATCAGCCGCATGGCCGTGCCGGTGCTGTATTTCATGGCGAATCGGCACACGCACGCGCCCAAATCGTAATAGCCATCGGACAACTACAGATCGCCACCACCTATTGTTCGCTGAATCGGCTTCTCTTCATTTCGTTACGGTCCTTTCTAAAGACCCGGAACTGCATTTTCAAACCGCTCAGTTTTCTGGAGTCAGGCCAGAGACACCGGTGTGAGTTCGTCCACGTGGCGGAATCGCGAACGCTGAATATTGCCTCTCTCGTGAGGCCTGACAAGCCTCGGACGCAAAACGACTGCGCCCGCAGGTCTAATCGAGGAGCGTATAGCTTTTGGCTATGGCGGGTTCGCCGGGGAGGTATTGGCCGCTTCTGCGATGCGCACCGAGGTTTGGGCATGCACGAAACGACGCAAACGAGAGAACGCCCAATCGGGTCCGCGGAATGTGCGCTGATGCGCGGATTCAATTTACCAACGGTATGAAGTGGTCTCCTAAAATCGGCAAAGTCTTCGGCATCGAGGTGCATGTGCATTTCACATTTGTGCTGCTGCTCGTTTTCATCGGGTTCGTTTATTGGCAGAGCACCCATCAGATCGGCGCCGCCCTGGCTGGCGTGGCCTTTATCCTCGCGCTGTTTGGCTGTGTGCTGCTGCACGAACTCGGACACGCGCTGATGGCGCGCCGGTACGGGATCAAAACGCAGGACATCACCCTGCTGCCCATCGGCGGAATCGCTCGTCTGGAGCGGATGCCGGAAAATCCCATCCAGGAATTGTGGGTCGCGCTGGCCGGGCCGGCGGTGAATGTCGCGATCGCCGCGGTGCTCTTTCTCTTCCTGACAGCGACCCTCGGTTTTTCGGCCGCCGCCAATCTCTCAACGGTCACCGGCTCGCTCCTGCAGCGGCTCCTGGCCGTGAATATTCTGCTGGCCGTCTTCAACATGCTGCCCGCGTTTCCCATGGACGGCGGCCGGGTTCTACGCGCGCTGCTCTCCACGCGGATGGGCCGTCGGCGCGCCACGACCATCGCGGCCAATGTCGGCCAGTTCATGGCGATCGGCTTCGGCGTCTTCGGTTTCTTCTACAACCCCTTCCTCGTCTTCATCGCCATCTTTGTTTACCTCGGCGCGCAGGCGGAAGCCGCTGTCGTGGAGATGCAGTCGGCGCTGGGAAAATTCCGCGTGCGCGATGCCATGATGACGCGCTTCCGCAGCCTCGCGACGACCGACACTTTGGGCAAAGCGGTGGACGAACTCCTGGCCGGATCGCAGCAGGATTTTCCGGTGATGGACGGCGACCAGCCGGTGGGCCTCTTGCGCCGGAACGATCTGGTGAAGGCGCTGTCCGAAAATCGGCGCGACGCCAAGGTCGAGGATTTCATGCTTCGCGAGTGCGAATCCGTGGATGGCTCCGACTCGCTGAACCGCACGGTGGAATCCATGCACGCCAGGAAATGGGCAACGCTCGCTGTCACTCAGGCCGGACGCATGGTCGGTCTGCTGACGCTCGAAAACGTGAGCGAGATGATTTTGATCAACAAGGCCATCAGCCACGCGGACGCGGCCCAGGCGTGAACTGATGACCGCACGTTTGGTGTGCAGCACCCTAGGAATCGGTCACCTCACGCTTTGACCGGACCGCACGCCCTGAAGAGCGGTGCCGGTTGCGTATAGCCTGCGGCTATGAGGCCCTTGCCGGGGAGGTATTGGCCGGATCAGCGGGATTCGCCGAAGTTCATCTTCGGCTCGAAATCCAGAAAGAGAACCCCATGAAAGATCACGGCTATAAACTCATCGAACTCACCGGCACCTCGACCACTTCCATCGAGGACGCGGTCGAGAAGGTCTTCAAACGGACGCACAAAACCACCAAGAACCTCGCTCCTCTGGCGACGTCATGGCAGTCCAACAAGCTTCTCGATCCCATCAACGATGGCGGGGAGATGACGGAATGAAATCTCAAACCCACGATCCCGCCAGCATCAAAGACGTTGCACCGAGTGCTCCCCGCCGGACAGGCTTGCGGGCATACCTGCTGCTTGGCGTGGCTGGCTTGCTGGTTTGGTGGCTGGTCTATGCAAGCCTTGCGCCGTTTGCGGCGTGGTTCACGTATTCATTGCTGCCGTTGACGCGCGGTTCGCACTTGGGCGCGGCCGTGGAGTTCTTCGTGTATGAATCGCCCAAGGTTTTGCTGCTGCTCACGCTGATCGTGTTTGGGGTCGGCATCGTGCGATCGTTTTTCACGCCGGAACAAACGCGACGGATTCTGTCGGGCCGACGCGAATCCGCTGGCAACGTGCTGAGCGCGCTGCTGGGCATCGTGACGCCGTTCTGTTCCTGCTCGGCGGTGCCGTTGTTCATCGGTTTCGTGACTACCGGTGTGCCGCTTGGCGTCACGTTATCCTTTCTCATTTCCGCGCCGATGGTGAACGAAGTCGCACTGGTGCTGCTCTTGGGTTTGTTCGGCTGGAAAGTGGCGGCACTTTATCTGGTCACCGGCCTGGTCATAGCCATCGTTGCCGGCTGGGTCATCGGCCGGCTCGGCATGGAAAAACATGTCGAGGATTGGGTTTATGCCACGAAGACCGGCCAAGCGGACACGGACGAAAAACCGGATTGGCCCGCGCGGTTTCGTGCTGGCTGGGAGGCGGTCAAGGACATCGTCGGCCGCGTGTGGTTCTACGTGTTGATTGGCATCGCGGTGGGAGCGGGCATCCACGGTTATGTGCCGGAGAATTTCATGGCGTCCATCATGGGCAAAGACGCGTGGTGGTCGGTGCCGCTGGCCGTGGTGCTCGGCGTGCCGATGTATTCGAATGCGGCCGGCATCATCCCCATCGTCCAAGCCCTGCTCGGCAAGGGCGCGGCGCTCGGCACGGTGCTGGCGTTCATGATGTCAGTCATCGCGCTGTCGCTGCCCGAAGCGATCATACTACGGAAAGTTCTCAAGCCCCGGCTCATCGCCACCTTCTTTGGCGTGGTGGCTCTCGGCATCATGCTGGTCGGCTTTCTGTTCAACTGGATCATGTAACAATCCGAAACCAAAAATATGAAACTCCAAATCCTCGGCACCGGCTGCGCCAAGTGCAACGCCCTGACGCAAGCGACTGAACAAGCCGCCCAAGCACTCAACCTCCCCTACGAACTCGAAAAGGTCACCGACCTGAAACAGATCATGACTTTCGGTGTGATGCTGACGCCTGCACTGGTCGTGGACGGCCAGGTGAAGCTCACTGGTAAAGTGCCGCCAGCGGATGAAATCAAAGCGCTGCTCGCCCAACTAAACTCACCATAAAACCAATCCCATGAACCAAACCACCTCTCTCACCGCCAACCTGCGCACAACCTCGCTCGGCCTGGGGTTCGCCATTCTCACCATCCTCTACGGCCAGGGAATGGGCATCGTTTTCGGACTCAACGAGGACGTCATCAAAAGCCGCTTGAAAGCCTCAGCCGCGGAGGTGCGCGATTCCGTTTACAATGGCAACGACGCCACCATCAAAGCCGTGCTCGATAAGTCGTGGAACTACATGCAACGCGCCCACCTGCACGCGGGAGGCATGGGCACCACGGCCGTGAGTCTGATCGTCGTGCTGTGCCTGCTCGGCACTTCCCGCCTCGCAACAACCGCCATTGGCGTCGCGCTCGGCGCGGGCGGATTCGGCTACTCCGTCTTTTGGATGTGGGTCGGCTTTCGCGCCCCTGCGCTCGGGAGCACCGGCGCCGCGAAAGAGTCGCTCAAGTGGCTCGCCATGCCGTCCTCCGGAGCCTTCGTCCTCGCCACGTGCGCCGTGCTCTTCATGCTCCTCATCACCGTCATCCAGCGGCCGCAACTTAGCGCGGTGAGAAATGAGAATGCCTGAGCACCGCAAGCTGGTGGAACTCCACTCGGGAGAGCACGAAAACCGTCGTCAATAACTGATCCGCCCCTCCCCGTAGTATGCCCTCCCCAAAAAGCAAAACGTCCGCCGACAACGCGCTCGCCATCCTCTCGACGGTGGCGCTCACGTCCTTCGTGGTCGCGATGCTCTATTTCGCAAGCGCGATCCTCATTCCTCTCGCCCTCGCCGCACTTTGATCGAACCTCACGCCCTGAAGTGGGGAGTCGTTTGCGTATAGCCAGCAGCTATGAGGCCCTTGCCGAGGAGGTATTGGCCGGATCAGCGGGCTTCTCCGAAGTTCACCTCGGCTCGAAATTCAGAAAGTGCAGCCCATGAAAGATCACGTCTATAAACTCATCGAACTCACCGGCACCTCGACCACTTCCATCGAGGACGCGGTCGAGAAGGCCGTCAAACGGGCGCACAAAACCATCAAGAACCTGTGTTTGGTTCCAGGTGATCGAAACGCGCGGCAACATCGACAAGGGGAAGGTTCAACACTGGCAGGTGATCATTAAGGTCGGATTCACGGTGGAGGACTGAAGCTGGGATTTGATTTCCGAGAACGATGAAAACCAACACGCTGACCCCGGAGCTGCTCCACAATATTGATGCATACTGGAGGGCCGCTAACTATCTCTCAGTCGGTCAGATCTATCTGTTCGATAATCCGCTTCTGAAGCGCCCCCTCGCTCTCACGGACGTGAAGCACATGCTGCTCGGACATTGGGGCACCACGCCGGGACAGAACTTCATCTACGCGCACCTGAACCGGGTCATTCAGAAGTACGACCTCGACATGATTTATGTCTCCGGTCCCGGCCACGGCGGACCGGCAGTCGTGGGGAATACTTACCTCGAAGGCACCTATAGCGAGGTCTATCCGAATGTCAGTCAGGATGAAGCGGGGCTGCAGAAGCTGTTCCTCCAGTTTTCATTTCCCGGCGGCATTCCCAGTCATGCTTCTCCGGAGACGCCCGGTTCGATCCACGAAGGGGGCGAGCTGGGATATTCGCTGAGTCATTCGTTCGGTGCGGTGTTCGACAATCCTGAACTGGTGGTTGCTTGCGTCGTTGGCGATGGCGAGGCGGAGACAGGACCACTGGCCACGGCGTGGCATTCCAACAAGTTCCTCGATCCGGTGACCGACGGCGCGGTGCTGCCGATCCTGCACCTGAACGGATACAAGATTTCCAATCCGACCGTCCTCGCCCGCATCACTCGCGAGGAATTGGAACAGTTGTTCCGCGGCTACGGCTGGAAGCCCTGCTTCGTGGAGGAGGAGGCCGACGAACTCATGCATGAGGCGATGGCTTCGACGCTCGATAATGCGGTGGAGGAGATCCGGCGCATCCAGCACGAAGCCCGTGTGTCCGGCAGTGTCATCCGTCCGCGCTGGCCGATGATCGTGCTCACTTCCGCCAAGGGCTGGACCGGGCCGAAATGGGTCGATGGGCTGCAAGTGGAAGGCACCTTCCGCGCGCATCAGGTGCCGCTTTCCGATCCCGCCACGCATCCTGAACATCTCCAGCTTTTGGAGGATTGGCTGCGAAGCTACCGGCCCGAGGAACTCTTCGATGAATCGGGCCGCCTGAAACCGGAACTGGCTCAAGGAGAAGCTGATCGAGCACAAGCGATACATCGACAAGCACGGCGAAGACATGCCGGAGATTCGAAACTGGAAGTGGGCCCACCTCCCATGAATTCCCAACGGCTCATCGAGCATGATCCCCTCGATGCTAGTTTGAACGGAACTCGTGGCACAGATCAGTTCGAGGAGACTTGTCGATGAACGGCTTTCGATTGAAGCGCCTCGGAACGCTGATGGAGCCGGAACCGGGCAACCCGCTCGAAGTCGAGGGCGTGCTCAATCCCGCTGCGGTGCGGGGGCCTGACGGGCAGCTCTATCTTTTCCCGAGGCTCGTTGCGAAGGGGAACTATTCCCGAATCGGCATTGCCCGCGTCCAATTCAATGCAGCCGGCGATCCCTGCGGCGTTGAACGGCTTGGCATCGCGCTGGCACCGGAAGCGGATTACGAACGGGTGCTCCACGGCGGCGGTGGCTGCGAAGACCCGCGCATCACCTTTGTGGAACCACTCCAACGTTACGTGATGACCTACACGGCGCTCTCTTCCATCGGTCCACGGATTGCCGTGGCCACCTCCGAGGACTTGATTCACTGGCAGCGGCTTGGGCTCGCGACCTTTGAGCCGTACTGCGGCATCGATTTCGTCCATGTGGACAACAAGGATGCCAGCGTCTTCCCCGTCGCCATTCCCAATCACGCCGGGAAGTTGCAGATGGGAATTCTGCATCGCCCGCTTTTTCCGGGCACCCGTCCCGAGGAGAAAACCTGCGGGTCGGCGTCGCGGGAGGTGGATCTCGCCCACGAAAGCATCTGGATTTCCTACTGCCCGATGGCCTTGGAGGGATCCAGGCCGCAGCATCTCGGGCTGTTCAATTCGCATCACCGACTCGCGACTCCGGTGTCGCCTTGGGAGATGCTGAAAATTGGCGGTGGCACTCCGCCGGTGCTGACCCGGCACGGCTGGTTGGTCGTTTACCACGGAGTCAGCGAAGTGGACGAGCCGGATAGCAGTGGCCAGCATCTTTGCTACTCGGCGGGGGTGATGATCCTCTCGAAAGATCATCCGCGCGTGATCCTCTATCGCTCGACCGTGCCAGTGCTCACGCCGCTTCTGCGGGAGGAGCGCACCGGGATCGTGCCCAATGTCGTGTTCCCCACCGGCATCGACCGGCGCGACGATCTCGGCACACCCGATCGTTTTGACGTTTATTACGGCATGGCTGACAGCCGGATCGGCGTGGCGCTGCTTAACGTGCCCGAACACCTGCCCGACGGAGCACCCACCGACCTACCGGGACCTGAAGGGAGCGTGAAATGATCGCCGTATTCGTAGCGTTGGATTGGTCCGTACGCGACGGCCTTGGTCAGAGAAAGTTAAGGAATGTCCGGCACAGTGCACCGCGAGCCACGAATCTAGGGTGTAACCAAACGGCCGACCGATTTCCGCGAAGATTCCCGGCCCGGGATGGCCATGGCCAACGTCAGATCAAAAGGAGTTCGTATGCCCATTCAACTCAATGAAGAAACCGGCGGGAAAGTACTCGCTGTCCACGTCAGCGGGAAGCTGGTCAAAGCCGATTACGAGCACTTCGTGCCCGAGTTCGAGCGGCTCGTAGGGCTACACGGAAAACTGCGCGTGTTGTTCGATATGACCGGCTTCCACGGCTGGACGGCCGGCGCGTTGTGGGAAGACACGAAGTTTGCGCTGCATCACTTTGGCGACATCGACCGACTCGCGGTGGTCGGTGAGAAAAAGTGGCAGGAAGGCATGGCGACATTCTGCAAGCCGTTCATGAACGCGACGGTTCGATACTTCGACCACACCGCCGCTGCAGAAGCCCGGAAATGGTTGGACGAAGTGTAACCGCTGCGACTCAATCGCATGAGCATATTTAGCGAAGATCGTGGACCGTCGCCCGAGGGGCGAAAAGCGCCGACAAATCAGGGCACGGTCGTCTCGGTGCGGGGCAGCGTCGTGGACGTGCGCTTCGATGCGCAATTGTCGGCGATCCACACGGTGCTGCGGGTGGGCTCGAACGACGAAATCGTTATCGAAGTAATGGCGCAGCGCGATGCGCATCACGTGCGCGGCATTGCGCTCACGCCCACGCAAGGTCTCGCGCGCGGAATGGCTGTCACAGACACCGGCGGGCCCCTGAAGGCGCCGGTAGGCAAAGGAATTCTCTCGCGGATGTTCGATGTCTTTGGAAATGCCATCGATCGCGAACCCGCGCCGACGGACATCCAATGGCGCTCCGTGCATCGGGCTCCGCCGCCGCTGGCGCGACGTTCGACAAAGTCGGAAATCTTCGAGACCGGCATCAAGGCGATCGACGTGCTCGTACCGCTGGAGCGCGGCGGCAAGGCGGGACTTTTCGGCGGCGCGGGCGTGGGCAAGACGGTGCTGCTCACCGAGATGATTCACAACGTCGTTTCGCACCAGAAAGGCGTGAGCATCTTCTGCGGCATCGGCGAACGGTGCCGCGAGGGCGAGGAGCTTTACCGCGAGATGAAGGAAGCCGGCGTGTTGCCCAACATGGTGATGATCTTCGGCCAGATGAACGAACCGCCCGGGAGCCGCTTCCGCGTCGGTCACGCCGCACTGACCATGGCGGAATATTTCCGCGACGATGAGCACCGCGATGTGCTGCTTCTCATCGATAACATCTTCCGATTCATCCAGGCGGGCATGGAAGTGTCCGGACTGATGGGGCAAATGCCGTCGCGCCTGGGTTATCAACCCACGATGGGCACGGAGCTTTCGGGCCTGGAGGAACGCATCGCCAATACCGACACCGGTGCGATCACGTCGATCCAGGCGGTCTACGTGCCCGCGGATGACTTCACTGATCCGGCGGCGGTGCATACGTTTTCGCATCTCTCCGCTTCCATCGTGCTCTCGCGCAAACGGGCCAGTGAAGGACTCTTCCCTGCGATCGATCCGCTCCAATCGACGTCCAAGATGGCCACGCCGGGCATCGTCGGCGATCGGCATTACAAGCTCGCACAGGAAATCCGCCGCACCCTCGCGCAATACGCGGAGCTTAAGGACATCATCGCGATGTTGGGGCTGGAGCAGCTTTCGCCGGACGATCGCAACGTCGTCGCCCGCGCCCGCCGGCTGGAGCGATTCCTCACCCAGCCGTTTTTCACCACCGAGCAATTTACCGGGATGAAAGGCAAGCTGGTGAGTCTCGAGGATTCGCTCGATGGCTGTGAGCGGATCTTAAAGGACGAGTTCAAAGACTACCCGGAGAGCGCGCTCTACATGATTGGCGCGATCAATGAAGCGAAGGCCAAGGCAAAACCCGACAAAGCAGACGCCAAGGCTGATGCAGCGCCCAAACCCGAACCAAAGACCGAACCGGTCGCTTCCGCATGAAACTGAAGATCCTTCTGCCATTCCAGGTGTTTGCCGAGAAGACCGATGTCTCGCGCATCGTCGCCGAGACGCGTGAAGGTTCGTTCGGACTACTCCCGCGCCGGCTCGATTGCGTGGCCACGCTCGTGCCGGGCATTCTGACTTACGAAACCGAAGCGGACGGCGAATTCTTCGTCGCTGTGGATGAAGGGGTGCTGGTCAAAACCGGCGCGGAAGTGCTCGTCTCTGTGCGCCGCGCGCTGGGCGGAGCGGACCTCGGGCAGTTGCGCGATTCCGTGGAGAAGGAGTTTCTCACGCTCGATGAAAACGAGCAAAGCGTGCGCTCGGTCATGGCAAAATTGGAATCGGGATTCCTGCATCGCTTCGTGGCCTTTCAACATGAATAACGAGCCCCAAAAAAGACCGCCGACACTTGCCGGGCAAGTCGGAGCCAAGGCAGAGCGCAAGCTCCGGGCACGCCGCAAAGGCAGTCCCGGCGTCTGGTTTGGCTTAGGGATGATGGGCTTGATTGGTTGGTCGGTGACCGTGCCGACCTTGCTGGGTGCGGCACTCGGGCTCTGGTTGGACAATCACTATCCCGGCACCCATTCATGGACGCTCGCCTTGCTCATCGCCGGGCTCGTGATCGGCTGCTGGAACGCATGGCATTGGGTCGCGAAGGAAGAAAAGGCGATGCGCGAGGAGCAGAAGGATGACCATGAATGAATGGCTATCCCTGATCCTGGCCTGGCTGGCGGGCGGAGCGCTCGGCGCGATCTTTTTCGGCGGGCTTTGGTGGACGGTGCGCAAAGGCGTTTCGTCTCCAAACCCGGCGCTCTGGTTTCTCGGCAGCATGTTGCTCCGGACGGGCATTGCCCTCGCTGGATTCTACTTTGTCTCTGGCGGTCAATGGAAACGCCTCGTGGCGTGCCTGCTGGGATTCATCATGGCTCGGCTCGGCGTCCTGTGGCTGACCCGATCCTCAAAAGATCACCGCCCAACTTCGGAGGCAACCCATGCGTCTTAGCCCCGACCAACTCATCTTCTGGCAGCACGGGTTTCTTAAACTCAACGGCACGATTGCATTCACCTGGGCGATCATGCTGGTGCTGGCCGTAGGGGCCAAGCTCATCACGCGCAACCTTTCCACCGAGCTCACGCGCACCCGCTGGCAGAACTTTTTGGAGATCGTCGTTACCGCCATCGCGACGCAAATTGAAGAAGTCGGCCTGAAGCGTCCGAATACTTACCTGCCGTTCCTGGGCACGCTCTTCCTGTTCGTCGCGGTGTCCGCGCTCTGCACGATCATCCCTGGCTACGAGCCCCCAACGAGCTCGCTCTCGACGACCGCGGCGCTGGCCCTGTGCGTGTTTGTCGCCGTGCCGCTCTTCGGGATCATGGATCAAGGAATGGGCGGCTATCTCAAGTCTTACATCGAGCCGACGGTGATTATGTTGCCGTTTAATATCATCAGCGAACTCTCGCGCACGCTGGCTCTGGCCGTCCGTCTGTTCGGCAACATGATGAGCGGGGCGATGATCATCGGTATTTTGCTCACGATCACGCCGTTCCTCTTTCCGATCGTCATGACCGTGCTCGGCCTGCTCACCGGCATGGTGCAGGCCTATATCTTCTTCATCCTCGCCACGGTCTATATCGCCGCGGCCACGCAAACTCGCGAACCATCCGCAGCACCCGATTCCAGCACTTAACGCATCACACGAACGAAAGACAAAACTATGGATAACATGACTCTCATTGCGATGGTCTCGATCTTCACCGCTGGCATTACCATCAGCTTCGGTTGCATCGGCCCTGCGCTCGGCGAAGGAAGAGCGGTCGCCACGGCACTCACCTCTCTCGCGCAACAGCCCGACGCCTCCGCCGCCATCACGCGCACGCTCTTCGTCGGTCTCGCGATGATCGAATCCACCGCCATCTACTGCTTCGTCGTCTCGATGATTCTGATCTTCGCCAATCCGTTCTGGAATCACGTGATCGCCGCCGCGGCCAAGTAACTTATGCTCATCGACTGGTTCACCGTCGGCGCACAGGCCCTGAATTTCCTCATCCTCGTGTGGCTGATGAAGCGCTTTCTTTACAAGCCGATCCTGAACGCGATCGACGCACGGGAGAAGCGCATCGCCGCAGAACTCGCCGATGCAGACGCGAAGAAGGCGGAGGCGCAAAAAGAGCGCGACGAGTTCCAACACAAGAACGAGACGTTCGATCAGGAACGAGCCGCGCTCCTAACCAAGGCGACGGATGAAGCGAAAACGGAACGTGAACGCCTGCTCGATCAGGCACGGGCGGACGCCGATGTCTTGAGCTCCAAACGGGCGGAATCGCTGGCCATCGAGGGCGAGCATTTGAATTCAACGATTCGGCGCCGGGCTCAGGAGGAAGTCTTCGCCATTGCGCGAAAGACTCTGAGCGATCTCGCCAATACGGGTTTGGAGGCGCGGATGGGTGACCTGTTCACCAGCCAGCTCCGTGGGATGGACGATGCTGCCAAAGCAGGCTTCGCCGACGCGCTCAAAGCGAACTCGTCCGATCCTTCCGTCATCCGCAGCGCCTTCGATCTGCCGCCGGAACAACGCGCGGCGATTCAAAAAGCACTTAACGAAACCTTCTCCGCCGACATCGCGCTGCGCTTCGAAACCGCGCCCGATGTCGTGAGCGGAATCGAGCTGACCTCGCATGGACAGAAGATCGCATGGAGCATAGCGGACTATCTCGCGTCGCTGGAAAAGAACGTCGGCGAATTGCTGAAACCGCCCGCCACGGCCGCGCCCGCCAGCACTTCATGAGCACTCCGCCCGTCACTTTGGAGAGCGTGATCGACGGCGCGTTTGCGGACCTCAGCCATGCGCGCGAACGTTTCACGCCGAAGCTCGCCCTGCACGAGATCGGTCGCATCACGACGGTTTCCACGGGCATCGCCACGGTGTCCGGCCTGCCGGGCGTGGGCTTCGAGGAATTGCTCCAGTTTCCGGGCGGCGTCTTTGGCATCGCGTTCAACGTGGACGAGGAGGAGATCGGCGTCGTGCTGCTCGGCGAATATTCGCACCTGCACGCCGGCGATGAAGTCGAGCGCACGGGCCGCGTCATGGATGTCGCGGTGGGAGACGGCTTGCTCGGTCGCGTCATCGATCCCCTCGGTCGGCCGCTCGACGGCACTGGCTCCGTGGTCACGAAATCGCGCCTGCCCATCGAGCGTCCCGCCGCGCCGATCATGGATCGCGCGCCAGTCACCGTGCCGCTCCAGACCGGGCTCAAAGTCATCGATGCGCTCATCCCCATTGGCCGCGGTCAGCGCGAATTGATCCTCGGCGATCGCCAGACGGGCAAGACCGCCATCGCGATCGACACGATCCTCAATCAGCGCGGCCAGAACGTCGTCTGCGTCTATTGCGCGATCGGTCAGCGCGCCTCCGCCGTCGCGAAAGCGGTGGCGATCTTCCGGGAAAAAGGCGCACTCGATTACACCGTCGTGGTCGTAACCGAGGGCAACGACCCGCCCGGACTCGCCTACATCGCGCCCTACGCCGCGACCAGCATCGCCGAGCATTTCATGGAAGCGGGTCGCGACGTGTTGATCGTCTATGACGACCTCACGCAACATGCGCGCGCCTATCGCGAACTCTCGCTCCTGCTCCGCCGTCCGCCCGGCCGCGAAGCATTTCCGGGTGACATCTTCTACATCCACTCACGCCTGCTTGAGCGCGCGACGCATCTCGGACAGGAACGCGGCGGCGGGTCGCTCACCGCGCTCCCGATTATCGAGACCGAGGCGCAGAACATTTCGGCCTACATTCCGACCAACCTGATCTCGATCACCGACGGGCAGATCTACTTGTCTCCGTCGTTGTTTGAACTCGGCGTCCTGCCCGCGGTTGATGTCGGTAAATCCGTCTCGCGCGTCGGCGGCAAAGCCCAACATGCGGCCTATCGCGCCGTCGCAGGCGATCTCAAACTCGCCTACGCACAGTTCGAGGAACTCGAAACCTTCGCCCGTTTCGGTGCGCGCCTCGACGACAACACGCGCAAGATCATCGCGCACGGCCGCCGCATCCGCGCGTGCCTCAAACAATCCGAATTGGCACCCGTGTCCGTGCCCGCACAAATCGCCACGCTTCTCGCATTGACTGCGAAACTTTTCGACACCGTGCCGCTCGACCAAATGCCTAACGCCGAAAACGCCGTGCACGAAGCCGCCACAAAAATTCCGGCGGAGATCTGCGCCCGCTTCGAGACCGCCGACAAGCTCAGCGGCGAGGATCGCAAGGCCATCATCGACCTCGCCCGCCAAGCGCTCGCACCGTTTCAGCCCAAGCCCGATTCAAAAACCGGGGACGGGAAAAAACCGTGAGCGACACCACCGAGAGCCTGCGCCGGAAGATCAGCGGAGCCGGTGATCTTCAATCCGTCGTGCGCACGATGAAGGCCCTGGCCGCATCGAGCATTGGTCAATACGAGCAATCCGTGCGCGCCCTGGGTGACTATAACCGCACGGTGGAACTCGGCCTTGGTGCCTGCTTTCGCGAACTCGAAGCAACACACGCGATGCCGGAAGAGAAGCAAAACACCAAAGCCGGAGCCATCGGTGCGATCATCTTCGGCTCCGACCAGGGACTCGTCGGACAATTCAACGACGTGGTCGCCGATTTCGCGATCAAGACCCTCACCGACCTGCCTGGCGAACCGCAAGTGTGGGCCGTCGGCGAACGCGTTGAGGCGCGTCTGCTGGATGCCGGCCTGCCCATTCTGGGAACCTTCAACGTCCCGAATTCCATCCAGGCCATCGCACCGCTCGTCGGCCGCATTCAAGTCGAAAGTCAGGCGCATCGGGACAAGGGCGATTACGACCAGGTCTACCTCTTTCACAACCGCCCAAAAACCGGATCGCTCTACGAGCCCGTGAGCCAGCGCCTGCTCCCACTCGATGCCGAATGGAGCAAGGCGCTCACCGCGATCCCGTGGCCAACGAAGAACCCACCCGAAGTTCTACGCGGCGGCACCGCCACCTTGCGCGCGCTCATTCGCGAATACCTTTTCATCTCCCTCTTCCGCGCCTGCGCCGAATCGCTGGCCAGCGAAAACGCCAGCCGCCTCGCCGCCATGCAGCGCGCCGACAGAAACATCGACGAACTCCTCGAAGACCTGAACCGCACCTTCCACCGCCTCCGCCAAAGCGGCATCGACGAAGAACTCTTCGACGTCATCTCCGGCTTCGAAGCACTGACGAAAAGCAAAGCACCTCACGCATAACCCGCACCGCAATGAGCACCAAAATCAATCCTGCAGACTTCCAGGTGCCGCCTGGCGAGGAGTTCAAACTCAGCAAGTCATTGTCGCGGCGGGCACGTCCACGGAACAGGGCTTTTGGTTTTGATTCATAGTTTTGCGCGAAGGAGGGCAAGAGCGGAGGCTGGATCGGCGGCGAGACGTTCTTTTTTGGCCGGTAGCCAGTCGTCGCTATTCTCGCCCGAAAGCAGTCGCAGGTTCACGCTGCGAAGCAGGGCGAGGTTCATCAGGGCGTTGCCGTGATGCAGACGCGTGCTGTCTTCTCCGAGCGAGGCGTCGCGCCGCCAGTGATTGCGGTTTTCCACGCCCGCCCAGTGCGATCGACTCAAATTGATCCAGCCCTCCGCCGTACGCTCCCCCGGTTCCTGGCTGCTGAGGTAATAGCGATCTTCCACGCTGGCCTTCCCGCTCTTTTTATCAGTACGCGTGCTGTGAATGCGTACCAGCGCCCGGCTGCTGCAGAAGCCGGTGGCCATCGGTGTGGTTTCGCAAAGGCTTACAGCGCGCTCTTCGATTCGTCCGTGCCCGCAAGTGGTCTGAACAAAAGGGGGGAGCAGTTCGTTGCACTGCGGGCGTATTGAAACAGTGTGGGCTGGTTGGCTTTGATGTGCAGAAAGTAGTCACCCCCTTTGTCTACGATAATTCGCGCCGTCTCTTTCTGGCAGTGCAGCGGATCGGTGGTGATGGTCCTGCCATCGAGCGAGGGCATGTCGGAGAGGAGTTTCTGCGCAACCTTCTGTTCACAGCGTTGCGTGTTTTCCTTCTGATCCATTACGGCCATCGCCACCGGCGAGCCGTCCTCGACATCGACCAGACTGACCATGCCGATGATGTCACGGATCATCTTGCCATCGAGGGCCAGCGCGCCCGGCAGACTGCCTGCCTGCTCGCAGAGCCAGTCGCTCAGAAGCGCGGCGAAAGGTTCGGGGTCCATGCGGGTAAGCACGTCGTAGAAGACGTCATAGCTGGGCACTTCGTAAAAGCGTCGCGTGCCCTTCCTGATCGGCAGCCGCAGTTCGGCGCGCTGATTGGGTTTAAGACGGTTGGCAAAGCGGGCAATTTCGGAGATCTGCCGCGCTCCGCACAAGAGCGCCATGGCGGTGATGGTCAGCACCGGGCCGATGCGGAAGCGGGTGTTTTTCGCCCTCGGATCTGGGGCCTGTCGCAACAACTCGAGCAGACTGCGGCGTTGCTTTTGATCGACGGGCAGCACCCCGTGGGCGGCAGCCACCATCGCGCCCGCGTGTTCGGGGGCCAGCGGCACCGCGCACGCCTTCTTCCGGGCGCCGGCTTCGAGCTCTTTGAGCCAGAGCCGCTTCGGGCGACCATTGGGAACAAAATAATCGGCCCGGTGCCGGCTGTTTCCATCGCTCATTCCCACCGGTTGCCATCCCCCGGCCTTGTAGCACGTGCCGGCGTAGGCTTCCGGATCGGTAAAACTTTCTGCCAGAAGCGGCCGATAGCCAAAGCGCTCCTGCCACTGTGCCGGCAGGGCCCGGCAGGCCGCGGCCAGCGCCTGGCTGGCCAGATTCGGTTCCCGGCCCTTATCGTGGGGCAGCAGATAGCGACGGTTCTGCACTACCAACTTGAGGCGTTCGGCTGCCAGAGCCGGGTTCCAGCCGATCCACTTCTCACGGTCCTTGAGCTTGAGGGCGGCCGGCCCCCAGACCAGAAGGGCGACCCATTGCTTGTCACGCACGACCACCTGGCGCAGGAAATCGCCCACAGAGGGCGCCCGTCCGAGGTAATGCTTCGCCGCCAGCAATTCGTCGAAGCGTTCCCGCTCCAACGCTGTAACGACCTCGACTTTCAGTGATTGATCGGCCCGTAAAAGGCCGCTCCCGGCTTCTAAATCATCGACAAGAGATTTCATCCCAAGCCCACCACAACCCAAAACCACCAAATTGTCTAGTCCCGATTTCCGATCCTCAGGTTCAACCAACTACAAAATCACTATCAAGAGCCCTGGTCCACGGAACTGGTGCAACGTTTTCTGAATTGGAACGAGCACTCGAAGGGATTAACCGTTGTGAAAGTCATTTGTGGTATTCTCGTCATGCTCGGTGGCGTGTGGCTCGTCTATAGCGCACTGTGAGACGCGCGCCTCAAACCCATACGACTTCGCCGTTCCGGATATTTCCACGGTGGGGTTTTATCCCATAGCGCAACGACTTTCGCGGGTGCAATCTCACGGGTTCGTATCGCACCTGGAAAACCGCCCAGCCGCCAACGCTTATCAATGACTGATCGAGGCAACGCTATCCCAACCCCAAGCATCCATGGCAAGACTCACTGAAATACACTTCACCCACCGCGTCGGCTGGCTGCGGGCCGCCGTGCTCGGCGCCAATGACGGCATCGTGTCCACCGCCAGTTTGATTGTCGGCGTGGCCGCCGCCGAAGCCAGCCGCAGCAGCGTGCTGGTCGCTGGAGTGGCCGGGCTGGTGGCCGGGGCGATGTCCATGGCCGCCGGTGAATATGTTTCCGTCAGTTCCCAATCCGACACCGAGCGCGCGGATTTGGAGCGGGAGGGGGACGAGTTGGCCACAGACGGCGAAAGCGAACACGCCGAACTCGCTGCCATCTATGTCTCCCGCGGACTCGATACCGAACTCGCCAAACAAGTGGCGACGCAATTGATGGCCAAGGACGCATTGGGTGCTCACGCCCGTGATGAACTCGGCATCTCCGACACGTTGAGCGCGCGGCCGGTCCAGGCTGCGTTCGCGTCGGCGGGCAGTTTCACCGTCGGCGCCGCGCTGCCGCTCCTGCTGGTTCTCATGGTGCCGCGTCCGGCCTTGAGTTGGACGGTTTCCGGCGGCTCGCTTTTATTCCTCGCGCTGTTGGGGGCCACGGCGGCCCGCGCGGGAGGTTCACCGGTGTGGAAATCCGTCGCGCGCGTGACTTTTTGGGGCGCATTGGCCATGGCCCTGACCGCCGGAGTAGGGGCCTTGTTTGGGGCGACGCTATGATCCAATCCAACCAGCCCTCATGAACACCAAGAACATTGTGGAGACACCCTCCACCAAACCCGTGAATCATTGGCCCGCAAAATGAGCGCCACCACTGACACCCATGTGCGCACCAAGCTGGTGTACGAAGTGCGCGTGTTCGCCCGCAATCCCCAAGGCGAACTGCGCCTCGGCATGCCGGCCGTCGTGACCATTTCGCTCTCACAACCCGCTCCCGCCGCGCCCGGCGGCGCACCGTAATACCGGGATCGGCATGGCAGACCCCACAACAGTCAGGCCGGTGGAGCGCGCGGACGAGGGCGTCCTCGTGTTCCGCGACGTGCGCAAACAATTTGTCGTCGGTCGGCGCACCATCCCGGCGCTGCGCGGCGTCAGCTTTGCCGTGCGCCGTGGCGGGGTCACCGGATTGATCGGCCCGGACGGCGCTGGCAAGACGACGCTGATGCGGCTGGCGGTGGGTTTGTTCGCGCCGAACGCGGGCCGGATCACCGCGCTGGGTTTCGACGCGACCAGCCAGTCGCTCGCGGTGCAGTCGCTGGTCGGCTACATGCCACAGCGGTTCGGTCTTTACGAAGACCTTTCTGTCCAGGAAAACCTTGATCTCTACGCGGATTTGCAGGGGCTGCCGCACGAGGCGCGGACGGAACGCTATCAGGAATTGATGCAGATGACGGGTTTGGCCCGGTTCACCCAGCGGCTGGCCGGGAAGTTGTCCGGCGGCATGAAACAGAAACTTGGCCTCGCCTGCACGCTGGTGCGGCCACCTCAATTATTGTTGCTGGACGAGCCGACCGTCGGTGTTGATCCGGTGTCGCGGCGCGAACTTTGGGAGATCGTTTATGGTCTCGTAAAACAGAAAGGCTTGAGCGTGCTGCTCAGCACGGCCTACATGGACGAAGCAGAACGCTGTGACGAAGTCATCCTGCTGCACGAGGGCGAAGTGCTCGGTCATGGCCCGCCGCAACAGTTTGGCGACCGGATGCGCGGACACGCCTATCTGGTGAGCGCGCCGGGACTGAAGAAGCGGATGGTGCAGGAAGAACTCGCGGCGGGAACCGGCGTGGTGGACGCGGTAATCCAGGGCGAACGGGTGCGACTGGTCATGGAAACCGGTGGCGTTCCCGACGCGGGACGATTGCTGCCGGAGGTCGCCGGAGTTTCCATCCAGCCGGTGCCGCCGCGACTGGAGGACAGCTTCGTGGCAATGCTGCGCCAAAGGCGTGCGGACGGTGCCATCGCGCAGCGCCGCCCGCCCGCGCCGCAAGATTCCAAACGCGGGAATAACGGGACCGGTCCGGTCATTGAGGTCAACCACGTCCAACGGCGGTTTGGCGATTTCTATGCGGTCAAAGACGTGAGCTTTCACGTCGAACGCGGGGAAGTATTCGGGCTGCTGGGGGCGAACGGCGCCGGCAAATCAACGACGTTTCGGATGCTGTGCGGGCTGTTGCCGGTCAGCGCAGGCAGTGTGCGCGTCGCCGGGCTGGACCTGCGGCGCGCGGCGGCGGCGGCGCGGGCGCGCATCGGTTACATGTCGCAGAAGTTTTCGCTTTATGGAAACCTCAGCGTGCACGAGAACCTGCGGTTTTTCAGCAGCGCCTACGGGCTTTCAGGAGCACGCCAGCGCGAACAGATGGACCGGGCGCTGGACGACTTTGAACTGGCTGCGGTGGTCGGGGCCAACAGCCTCGATCTGCCGCTTGGGCACAAGCAGCGGCTGGCGATGGCCTGCGCCCTGATGCACGAGCCGGAAATTCTTTTTCTGGACGAACCGACTTCGGGCGTGGATCCGCTGGCGCGGCGCGAGTTCTGGAGCCGCATCAACGCGCTGGCGGAACAAGCCGTCACCATCATGGTCACCACGCATTTCATGGAGGAAGCCGATTACTGCGACCGGCTGGCAATCATGGCCGACGGCAAAATTCTGGCGCTGGGCACGCCCGAGGAAATCAAACACCACCAGCGCTCCGCCGCGCAACCGGAACCGACGATGGAAGAGGCGTTCATTGGTCTCATCGAACAACCGGAACCAACCGCCGGAGCCGTCCGATGAACACGGAACGCCCAACACCCAATCCGGCGAAGGCGCCGGCGCGCGGCGGTGGCTGGATGCGGTTGCGCGGCTTGACCCGCAAGGAATTTTACCAGGTGCTGCGCGATCCGAGCAGCATTGCCATCGCGTTTCTGATGCCGGTGGTTCTGCTGTTGATCTTCGGCTATGGCGTATCGCTGGACGCCAAGCATGTGCCGCTGGCGCTGGTCGTGGAAGCGCCGAGCGCGGACACGGCCAGCTTTACCGGACGTTTCCAGCAGTCGCGGTATTTCGCTCCGGTCGAGATGCGGGATATGCGAGAGGCGGAGGCGGCGCTGATGGCGGGGCGGGTGGACGCGATTGTTCATCTGCGCAGTAATTTTGCGCGCCAGTTGCGTGCGCCGGGCGGCGCGCCGGTGCAGGTGATTGTCAACGGCGTGAATGCCAACACCGCGCAACTGGTGCTCGGCTATGTCCAGGGCGTCTGGCGGGGCTGGCTGACGCAACACCCGCGGGGCGGGACGCTGAACGCGCCGTTGCAGGTCGAGTCGCGGGTCTGGTTCAACAGCGAGCTGCGGAGCCGCGATTTTCTGGTGCCGGGCCTGGTCGCGATCATCATGACGCTGATCGGCGCGTTGTTGACGGCGCTGGTGATGGCGCGGGAATGGGAGCGCGGCACGATGGAGGCGCTCATGGTCACACCGGTAACGATGGGCGAAGTGTTGCTGGGCAAACTGCTGCCCTATTATGTGATGGGCATGGGCGGCATGGCGTTGTCGGTGGCAATGGGCGTCGGACTGTTCGGTGTGCCGCTGCGCGGTTCCCTCTGGCTGCTGTTTGCCACATCATCCTTGTTTTTGCTGGTGGCGCTGGGAATGGGGCTGCTGATTTCCACGGTGACGAAAAATCAGTTCGTCGCCGGCCAGGTCGCCATTATCACGACCTTTCTGCCGGCCTTTATCCTGTCGGGATTCATCTTTGACATCGGCAGCATGCCCGGCGTGGTGCAGGCGATCACGCACATCGTCGCCGCGCGCTATTTCGTGGCGATTTTGCAGACGCTGTTTCTGGCGGGCAACGTCTGGCCGGTCATCCTGCCAAACGCGCTGGCGCTGGTGCTGATGGCGGCGTTTTTTCTCGGCCTGAGCCGGCGCAAAATGCGGAAACGGTTGGAATAGGACACGCAATGTGGCGACGAATCCAAGCTTTGGTGATCAAGGAATTTCTGGCCCTGCTCAAGGATAAGCGGAGCCGGATGGTGGTGCTCGTGCCGCCGCTCATCCAACTGCTGGTGTTCGGCTACGCAGCGACGTTCGACTTGAACCGCGTGCCTTACGCGGTCTATGACGAGGATCACGGCACGGCGGCCCGCGATCTGGCCGCGCGGTTCGCCGGTTCGCCCATTTTCCGGCAGGTGGCGGTGTTGGCGCATGACGATCAAATCGCGCCGCTGGTGGACGCCAAACGCGTGCTGCTGGTGCTGCATATCGGACCGCAGTTCAGCCGGGAACTGGACAGCGGCCAGTCCGGCCCGGTGCAGGTGATCATTGACGGCCGCAACTCGAACACGGCGGCCATTCTGCTGAACTACGTCAACACCATCCTGGCCGAGTTCAACACCGATTGGGAACGGCAAACCGGCGGCCCCGGCGCGCAGGCCCGGCTGGAAACGCGGGCGTGGTTCAACCCGAACCTGTTGAGCCGCTGGTTCTTCGTGCCCGGCATCGTGGGACTGCTGACGCTGGTGGTCACCACGCTGGTCACGGCGCTGTCGGTGGCCCGCGAACGCGAGCAGGGCACATTTGATCAACTGCTGGTTACGCCGTTCCGGCCCTGGGAAATTCTGCTGGGGAAATCGCTGCCGGGCTTTCTCATCGGCTGCTTTGAAACCACCATGATCGTCGTGCTGGCGGTCGTCTGGTTCCATGTGCCGTTCCGGGGCAGCCTGGGGACGCTGTCCGCCGGCCTCTTTTTCTTCCTGCTCTCGACGGTGGGCATGGGGCTGATGATTTCCTCGCTGTCCGTCACCCAGCAACAAGGATTGCTCGGCGCGTTTCTGTTCATCGTGCCGTCCATCGTGCTGTCGGGTTTCGCCACGCCGATTGCCAACATGCCGCACTGGGTGCAGGAGATCACGCTGCTCAATCCGCTGCGCTATTTTTTGGTGATCCTGCACGGCGTGTTTCTGGAAGGCACGCCGTTTCATCTGCTGCTGAATCAATTCTGGCCGATGGCGGTCATCGGCCTCATCAACCTGACGCTGGCGGGTTTCCTCTTTCGTCACCGTCTGTATTGAGGCGGGGCAGGCCCATAAAAAACCAAGCAAACACAAGACTGAACCACCCTCTACCAAATTCGGGCCTTGGCACGGCATTGCCCGTGAAACCATCCCGTGGTTCCCCACGGTCAATCACGCCAAGTGCATCGGCTGCGAACTGTGCTTCGTCACCTGCGGACGCGGCGTCTATGACGTGCAGGACCACAAGGCATGGCCGGAACGCCAATACGATTGCATGGTCTGCCGGGAGGCAGATGCCCTGCTTGCCGCCAGCCTGAGGATGTCGCTGCCCGATGCTCTCGCCAACGTGGATGAACTCGGCAGCTTCGATATCTATGCCGGAGACAGTCACTGGCACAAAGCGGCTGCGCACGACAGGCGCCCTTTTCCCGATAGCTCGAAGCCGGCGTGCGGACACTTCTATGCGCTGGACATGCGCTACAATCTGCTGCGGCACATTTGCGTGGCCGATCAGATCGAGCGGAAGCATGAGCACGATATGCGCGCTCTCAAGCTAAAGTCTCGAAGCGTTGCGCCAGGGCGCCCCAAAGGGCCGCAAAGTCCTCTACGTCTGGGACCGCGCCGGCATCGACTTCGCGGCCTGGGAGATGGAAGATGTTCTCTGGCTTTCAACTTGTTTTTTCATGCGAGTTATTTACCGGAGGCTTGTGGTTGAGCGGGGTTGATTTTGAGCACCCAGGAGCCATGTTTGAGTTGATTTCGAGCATGGAATTCGGAGTCGTAGCAGGTGCGAGTCTGCCACATTTTCCAGAGGATCTTCAGCAGGCATCCGCGTCACGTGGATTCTCCCCCAACCGGCTTTCTCAGCAAGCATTCGTGCCATGTTTACATCAATGAATCGGTTCGTTAACAAGTGAACGTGTAGCCCGTGTTCCTCGTGCAACTCGAAAACGCGGATTCCTTGTAGATTCGGCCACTTCCGTAGCAGAAGCGTAAGCAAGTGATTCCAACGTTTTCGGGTCTCTTTCACTGCAAGAACCTCCACAGAATTCAGCCCGACACTTACTCAAGCACCCTTGCCGCCTTGCCAAGTCATCGCCGAGGAAATCAACCCGCAGCTTCTGAGAACGCAACAACCTTGCCCGCGTCCGTTTGGAGTCTGATGCTCCAGTATCGTTCCGCATCCTTTGGCCGCACGAGTTCGTTTTTCCCCTCTTTCAAAATCGGAAGCGGTTGTATTCTTCGTGAGTGCCAATCCAGAACCACGCTACAAGATCGCCTTCTTTCAATCCCAGCGCGCGGGTACTGATCACCGATCCGAACGACACACAAACCATTCCGCCGCTCTTCGAACCTCAAGGATGAGTGATAAGGGTCGTTCTTCCAGAGTCGATATTTCTCCCTTGCCAGCTTCTGGACTGGTAGTGGCAGTCCATCAAAACATTTCCAGAACCGCTTCTGAGACTTCCCAATCACGGAAGCTCTTCAAGCCGCCCTTCCCGAATGTCAGCGCGCACTTCCTCCAAGATCCCCGCCAACCTTCCGCCCTCCGAAAAATCCGCATCGATCTTACGATCCCACGCGGCCTCCTCGCGCATGCGCACGAAGGCTGCCAATTCCGCGAGTTCGTCGGGGTTCAGTCCCTCCACAGCCCTTTTAAGTTCAGCCAAACTCATTTCCAGAAATCCTATACTGCTGACTGTTTGAACGCAACGACCTTGTCTTTGCCCGCCTCGGGCCTGATGCTCCAGAATCGCTCCGCCTCCTTTGGCCGAACAAGTTCCCGGTAATGCGCGAACAGCACCGCCTGATCGTGTCCGCTTTCGAGCGCGGTCCGAGCAGCGTTGCCCGTTGCTGCCAGTCGATATGACACGAAGGAATGCCGCATAGCGTTGTCCGGCCAATCAGTAACGCCCGCTCGCTGACGCGCCTTCTCATGGCGTTTCCGGAGATTCCGGCCAATTACAGGACCGGCAACGCAGGCAACCGGAGTCAGCCATGCCCTCAACGCGTCGAGTATTGGCACCAGTCGGCGCGAGCGTGTTTTGCTTGTCGCCGCTGAGACCTCGATGAAACCAGCCGCCAGGTCGACAAATCGCCAATCGAGTTTTTTGATTTCGCCGACGCGGAGTCCGGCGAACAACCCGATTGCATGAAAGGCCCGCAAATCCGCATCCCTCGACTCAACGAGCAGAGCGGCGGCCTGCTCCGGCAGTAGGATACCGGGCGGCTTGCTGATCGCCCTCGCCCGCTCCGTTTTCGCCGCCACATTTGCGCTCGCCCACATCTCTTCTGAATTGCGCTAGAATCGGCTATATTTCTAGCTTAGAGGCCAATTTCGCTACTCACGCATGGACTCCCATGGGTAACCCACGCCGGCGAGAAAAAGCTCGTAAAAATAGCTACAGGTCTCGACATGCGAGAGCACTACCGGGTGAAACGCTGCAAGCATCCGCGACTCAAATACGTGGTAAGGGCAAAGATCAACCGGAATTGGGTCCGAAAATACTTCAAATCCAGGAACGAGGCCGAGACCTACTCCGAGCAGAAAAATATCGAGATCGCAAACCAGGGCGTCGAAGCCCTCGAGTTCCCGAGCGAACTCCGCATCATGGCTCAGCGAGGCGCATCCCGGATCGCGCCGTTCGGAAAGACCATCGACGACGCCGTGAACTTCTATGTAGAGCGCCTCTCGAAAGCCCGGAAGGCGATCCCGCTGTCCGAGGCGATCTCTGACCTGATCGAGAGCCGCCGCACGGGCAGTTCCTCTCAGGTATACTGCTACGATTTGAAGCCCAGGCTCGGCCGTTTTGAAAGATCCTTCCCGGATCGTTCGACCGAAGACTTCACGACACGCGAGATCGAGCAGTGGCTCGTGTCCCTGTCGGTCGGCGCTGTCACGCGCAACACATCTCCCATGTCTGAGCCGACCCACCGCTGATGGTCGGTCAGGATGACGCGGAATGGGCATGTTGTTTTGGCCTGGGCCAGGACCGCCCGCAGCTTCCCCGGCATCTCCGCCGCCGCCTCGATGCCGGTCAGGCCGGCACCCACGACGACGATTGTAAACTGCCCCAGAGACTCGGGCAAGCCGGGCAGCGACTCGAGATGGGTATTGAGCCGGACCGCACCGCTATAGGTATCTACATCGAAGCTATGCTCGGCCAGGCCGGGCACGTTCGGGCGGAGGAGCTGACTACCCAGGGCGAAGACCAGCCGATCATACGAGAGAGTTTTTTGCCCGCTAGTGGTGGCCATCGCCACGGTTTGCTCGGTCAGATCGATACCTGAGACCTCCCCCTCCAAGCGCCGGACGTTGACGGGGTCAAGCACGTCGTCGAGGGCCCCACCCGCACTGTACTCAAATCCGCTTCATGGTTGCGCACCCGGATACAGTGATAGCCGTCGCGGTTAACCAGGGTGACCTCCGCCGCCTCCGGCCCCTGGAAATGTGGCCAATCGCGCTCATTGCAAAAAATCCGGCCTTCTCGCCTCGAGGCTTGGCCAAAGCTGTGGATAATTAGGATTGAATGAATCCAGGTGCCACCACTCGAACTCATTCCAGAACCAAGGCATGTAGAGACCGGGACCACCCTCTTCGGGCAACTTGCGTACTTCCTCTGTCAGCTCCCGGGAGGGCACTCTAGCAGTGTCCGTGCACCAGCGGTCGGTAGCAGACCCCCGCGGCATGATCGCCCAAACGTTTAGGTAGTCCAGAAGATTATTCTCCGGTCCTCCCTGCACGAATCCCGACCAGAGCCACTGATCCCCGAGGGTATCCCGCGAGAGCCCAAAGGGATGCATTCCAAAGAAACAAGCGGCAACTTGGTGGGCAGCATCAACATATCTCTCTCCAGAAAATAGTGCCGCATGTGTGACTGGGTCATATTGCTTCATATATGACGCCAGGCAGGATCTCAAACCGCTGGTAAATCGCTCCCATCAAGGCGCTCCAGAAATGAAACTTGGCTCCCCGGTTATAGGCCGTAACTGTCTTTTCCAATTCCGCGTCTGAAAATTCCCATTCCTGCGTATCCTTAGCTTTCGCGGCAACCGTGCGCATTTTTTCCCAGTCGCTCACAAGGAGTTCTTGGAGTCGGTCAAAGGCTGCCAGATTGGCCTTCGTCGAACTCAAGAGTGCCTCTTTGAGTTGATCCCGTCTGGCGCTAATGCGGTTGGCGGGCTGGCCGTTATCGGAAAGCTGCGCCATTCCTTCGATCATCGTAATTACTGAGCTAATCACACCGACAGCCGCGCCTGCACCTCCGCCCTCTTCGTTATCTCCGTCCTGGTCCCCAACCACCGGAATAATCGCGGATGCCATTTGTAGTACTCCTTCCACAACGTTTAGGATGTCGACCACAAACTCGGTACGATCAGAGGCTCGTAAAGCCGCCGTGATATCATCTGCAATGACGTCGAGTTCTACAATTTCCGTGATGGTCTTCGAACCTGTGAATGGGACTTGGAGCTCGTTTCTAAAAAAGTTGCGTATGGTCAGGACGTCTGGGAATTCAATCTGAAGCTGCTTTTTTACCGCGTTGAAATCTTCTTCGGTAAATTGATGTGTGCCACATATTGGGTTGGAGGGGAACTGGACAAGGTTCAATTGGCCCACATCCGGCTGGAAGCTCTGAGTATAGGGGTATAACGTCCGAACATCTTCGGTACCGCTGAATCCAAGCTGCTGGGTAATATAGCACAGCGCTCCCTGTTCACCCGCAGTGGAGGAGTTCGGCCAGGGAGTAGGGCTTTGATAGGCGATCTCGAACAACTCGAACTCGAGGTCTCCGGTGGCGTCAGCGGCAACCGGCTCGAACCACCCCTGCCGATTCCGGCCGAGTACGCCGGTCAGCTGCGGTTTCATGGAGGATGAGGCGCTTGGCAGCGTTATCACGTCCGATGCCTCGAAGGCAGCCACTTTGGGCCTGACCCCCCTTGCCGCAAGCGCGTAACCCTTTCCGCTCTTGAGCTGAGCTACCACGTGTGCCGAACCGCCGAGCCCTTGAATGGCCTGCACGATACAGTTGAGATCATCGAAGTTGTTCGAGTCTCCTCCAAACGGATCTCCCACGCTCGCGATGAAGGCCACATAGCCAAGAGGAATCCAGTGCCTGAGATCCTCGCACAGCAGGTGTTGCTCGTCTTTGCCGCTCGGGCCATTGGTTAGGAACGTGTAATCGAGAACCTGCGCTAGAGTGACGGGGTCGAGCATAACCACGTGGAAGCCGCCGCCTCTCTCGTCCCACTGAGCAGGCCACGTATAGCCAGCGGCCGTGATCTCCCCCGGTTTTCCAATATTGACCGTGAACGGTAGGTAATCGGTCCAGCTGAACGCCCAGAATTGCGCATACGCATTCAGCATCAGGTTGCCTTCAATTCCAGTATCGGAACGACGCAGTGCCTGATACCCCTCTCCGGCAGAGAAGCCTGGAACACCGAGTACCTGAGATGGCATTGGTGTCCTTCTCGAGGTCCTCGGTTAAGAAGCGCTCCCCGCCGAGCTGTTCGACGATATCGTTAAACGTGTCCGACTCACTTGACGTCATTCCCTTGGTATCCAGGGGGCGAGCGAGAATTACCAGCCGTTGCCAGCGATCTAGCCCGTCGATGATTTTCTTGAGCTCCTTCAGCTCGGCTTCGGTGGTGATAGAACAATTTCCCTGCTCTGCCGGCCGGGGACACTGATCGTCTATCTCTACGAGAGTACTTCGGTCCAGGATGAGCGCCTGAATGCCCAGTCCTTCCTTGGCTCCTGCATTCGGGTAAAAAGCATCACCGACCTGGATACCGCGCTGGCCTGCGCTGTCGGTCGCCATGGTGTTTAGCTTTACCGCTATGGGCTGAGCGGTAGCGTGGAGAATCACAGTGTCCCAACCCGACCGGCGGTTCCCGTCCGACACATTGAGGCGTACCTCATAGGTGCCAGGTTCGTCCGGTACCAGTAGTGGGGTGGGAGTATGACTGTCAAGGAGTTGGGCTTTGCTCGACTTGGGCGCGCGAAAAAGTTCCCAGCGATAGCGAAGCGGGGCTATTGAAACCGAGTCGCTCCCGTCGAGCCGAATACTGTCTCCCAGGCGGACAATCCGATCGGCCCCAGCGCCCACAAGCGGTCTGTCGCCAACTACTTCAAAGGTCCTGCTGTCTTTGATGGACTCCTCCGCTTCGCTCGTGACCTTAACCTCCAGGAGGTTCGACCCATGGATGAGGCCGTCAGATGCACCCAAACGGGCCTTACGGCGCCACTTGTGACGCCATTGCACGGTATCAAAGGCGGAGGTGACCTCACGACCATTCAACCATGCGCGAAATTGCGTCAGTTCAAGCGCCCCGACGACTTCCACCACCACGATTCCCTTCTTCACCGTTTTCACACGCTGGGAGACTTCCCCCTTGGGTGGCAGGCGGATCCCTAGCGTCTCGGCGTTGAGAGGCGCAGAGTATACGAAGGAAAGCAAAAGTATATAGAAAACGCTGATTGCACGGAAGTATTCAACCCGTGCCGATTTCATTCTGAACTGCACATTTGAATGGAGCTGTCTCACCGTATGCATTTCGATTCTGGAGGAGCTAGCCTTGTCGTGAAACTAACGACATTATCCGAGGTGCTGCAAAGCTTCACAAGCCTTTTTTCACCGCGTATCCGAAGACAGCGGGCAATTCGGATCAGACGGTTTGGGGTTCGAGTCCCTACGGCGCAACTCGATTCGCCTGAAGGCGCCGATTTCAGCTGCCTTTTTAGTCGAGCGGGGGTCGGTCGCGCTGCAGATTCCGAAGATGGTCGTGTAACAGTTTAGCTCTCCCGGGCCGGGTCGCCGCGGGCGGCGAAAATGATGTCGTGGGCGGGGGTCGGGGAGGATCGGAATAGAGCGCGGAACATTTCAATCATTCTGGCGCCCTGAAGGGCTGCGGTCTGAGCGAGAGAGGCGAAAATGGCGACATTGTCCGAACCCTTGGGACTTCGAGTACCCATGCAGACCTTTCTGAAGATGACCAGAGGACGCAGCGAGCGTTCCGCGTGATTGTTGGTCGGTGGCCCGCCGTGTGCGATAAAGGCGAAGACTTCCGTGTATTCCCTTGCGCCCGGAACGAGGCGTTTGCGAAGAGTTTCGGCCTTTGCGAAGGCCAGCGGCTTGCGGCAGATCGTATCAAGTCGGCTGCGAAGCCTTTCCTCCAGCGCAATGCGGTCCTCGGCACGCGGGATTTTCGCCTTGCAGGCGTCCTTGAAGAGCTTCGCAAGCCTGGCGCAGAAGCGCACCGATGGGACATCGGCGCCCTCGATCGCGGCAAGTTCCTCGCTGATTTCTTTGCTTTTGCGCAGAAGGTGGGCCAGACAGCTTTGGCGCCCGCCCGCGCATTGGACTGCGTTGTAGGCGGCATAGGCATCGGTGACCAGCAATCCATCGAGCTTCTTTCCAAGCAGGGTGGTGGCAGCCTCACCGCTGCGGTGGGGATCGATCCGGAAGACGGCGAGCGATTCGCTGCCGGCATACCAGAGCCAGAAGTTCTGGCCGTCCTCGCGCCAGTGGGTTTCATCCGCGTGGACGATTGGCTCCAGGCGTACTTTCTCAAGCAGCTCGCAATGGATGGCCGCTGCATTGCCCGAGGCGCGATTCTCGAAGCCCAGCGTGCTGGCCGCTACGAAATCGAGTCCGAAGAGCGTCTTCATTGCGGCGTTGATCTTGCGGTAGGGTAGCTTCAGGCCGTGGCGCAGATAGAGCGCGGTGGCCTTCGCGTTGGGACCGATCGGGGCGAAGGGCAGTTCGCCCTCCACGGGCGCGATGACCTGGCGGTTGCACTTCGGACAGTGGGCGGTGTCGTGCACGTAGGAACTCACGACCGTGCGAGGCACCATGGCGATATCCTCCTGCACATAGGAGGTCTGTCCGCCGGCACTCAAATCGGTCGCGCTCTGGCAATGGGGGCAGATCAGCGGGGCCTCGATGTGGAAGTGCCTGTCGATGCGCTCGGGGATCTTCCTGTTCCAGGCCGGATGCCCCTTGGGCGCACCCCGGGGCCTGGAGCCGGTCGGGGAGGACTCCGGTCCGGCGGCGGCTCTTGGGGGTACCGAGGGCTTGAACCCGCGCCGGTGCAGCCGCTGGTTCTCCGCCCGGAGCCGGTCGTTCTCGGCCTGCACCTCGCAAAGTCTGCGCTCAAGATCCCCGATCTCCGCAGCCATCCGATCACGGATCACCCAGTGATCGTTCTCCTCTATTGCGGATCGCATGTGGCGTCGAAAGAGCCAGTCCGCCGAGAGTCCCTCGAGATGGGGGCAGCAGTCTACGTACGGGCACCGGAAGCCATCGGGAGCGCTCCGGTGGCCTCCCATCAGAAACGGCCTTTCGCCTTGAGCAGCTCCCAGTTGACCTCGGCGAGCTCCTTGAGCAGTGCTTTGAGTCTCCGGTGCCGCGCGGTCATCCTGCGGACCTCCGAAACCAGGGCACTTCGGATGTACCTGGTGCGGGTCCTGCCATCCCGGGCGCTGGTTAGACTGAAACCACCCCGGGGCCCCTGAGAGGTCACCGAGCCGACGAGGAAATCGAGGTTGCCAGCAATCTCCAGGTGGAGACGCTCCTTGCGCTTTTCGATGGCCGATAGGCTTTGCGGCATTGGTAGATTGGACTTGACAGGCGCATAACTGCGCCTGTTATAGACAAAAAGCAATCCCAAATTTCCTGGAAACCCGAAAATACTCCCACGCGACTGCCTCATTCCTCCCCAAAAACAGCTAAACTGTTACATGGTCGTGCCGTGATCAATGGGGTCAGGCGATCATTCTTGACGGCTACCGTTTCCCTGAACACGCCCTGCGCTGCTGAACAGTACATTTTGACACATTGTCCCGCGAGTCTGTGAGGGAAAGGGCGCGGTCGAGAATGGGGCTTTCAGCTATCGCCGGAGTGTGATGATGAAAGTTGCGCCTTTGCCGGGAGCACTCTGGCATTCCACGGTGCCGCCGTGGGATTCGATGACTGTCTTCACAATGGCCAGGCCGAGGCCGGTGTGTTGGAGGGCGGTGGTGGTGCGGGATTTGTCGGCGCGGTAGAAGCGGTCGAAAATGTGCGGGAGGTCTTCGGCTGCGATGCCGGGGCCGTCGTCGCGGATGGCGAGGATCGCGGAGTCGCCGGCCTGGCGGGTGGAGATGTGGATGTTGCCCCCGGCGCGATCGTGGTGCTGGATGGCGTTGCCGACGAGGTTTGCGATGACGGTCGCGAGGCTGGCGGCGTGGCCGGTGCAGGGCGCGGGATGGAGTTCGGTGAGGAGCTGGAGCTGTTTTTGGGCGGCGAGCGGCGAGAGGTGTTGCAAGGTGTCGCGGGCGATTTCGGCGAAGTCGCAGGGCTCACGCGGGCCGCTGGCCGATTCCTCGCGCGCGAGCTGAAGCAGGTCTTCGACGAGACGGCGCATCCGGGCGGTTGTCTCCGCACATGTCTCGAAGGCGGCGCGGAATTCGTCGGGGGAACGTTCGCGTTTTTTCAGGATGCGTTGGGTTTCGGCGGCGAGGATGGTGATGGGAGTGCGCAGTTCGTGTGCGGCGTCGGCGGTGAATTGCCGCTGAAGTTCCAGCGCCTGCCGGAGGCGGTCGAAGGTGCGGTTGAGCACGCCGCCCAGATCGCGGAGTTCGCCGGCGGCCTTCTCGACGGTGATGCGCTCGTCGAGGTTTCCCTCCGCGATGCGCGTTGCGGTTCGGCTGATGGACTGAATGGGCCGGATCGCGCGCCCGGCGAGCCACCATCCGCCGATGAGACCAAGCAGCCACACGCAAAATCCGGCGGCGGCGAGCGACCACGCGAAGCGACGCATGGCGTCGCGTTCGGGCGTGATGTCGCGTCCGACGAGACCGCGCAGTCCCTCGTCGGAACTGCGGAGCGTCTCCCGGCGGTCGCCGACGCTGCGGATTTCCTCGATGAACCCCCGGTCGGGAACAGGCAGGAGCGCGAGGTCGGTCGGAGCGTTGGGAGATTGGAACAGGACGTTGCCGTCCCGGTCGCGAAAGCTGAAGTAGGCGAAGCCCGGTTCGGAGCCTTTGAACATCGACGCGATCTCCGGGGGCAGGCTCACATCGCCCGCCGACAGGTGGGCGAGCAGTTCCCCCGGAGGCACGCGCGGCGGCGGACTTTTCGACGATTCGTCCGTTCCGGAAATGGATCTTTCCAGGGCAAAGATGAGCGTGTGCTCCTCCCCGGCGAGATCCTTGTCGATGCGCCGGAATTCGTTGTCCCACGCCAGATGATGGACGGCGGTGCAAAGTCCGCCGATCGCCGCGAAGAGGATCAGGCTGTACCAGAGCTGCAGGCGCCAGCGGATCGAGTGCAGCGGGGAGGTCATTCGATGCAATAGCCGTGACCGCGCCGCGTGGTGACGATGTCGTGTCCGAGCTTCCGGCGGAGCGTCGAAACTCGGGCGTCGAGCACATTGGAACGGATGTTCCATCTAATCCGAAAGGCGGATTAGTGTTTAATATCCTCACTTCTAACGGCTTATACGATTGCTGACAAGGTTCTTCCTAGTGGCTACTTTTATTCCCCTGCTGGGAAAAGCTTCCGGCAGAATCACACCCGCAAGCTCCAGTAGCCGGGCTACGGAGTCCCGGGGCTTGGGTATCTTCGCACAGCGCAGGTTTCCCTCTATCCACACCTCGTGGGCGCATAGGGTAGTCAGTTCCCCGATCGCCTCCTCCACGGTCTCGTTGAGCGATGCCCAGCGCTGCGCCAACTCGGCCACCAGCCGGTAGGCGAGCATTACCACCAGCGCATGGCCGCGCGTGCGCTCGTCGAGCCGGACATGGATGGGACGCATCTCCAGTTCCACCGTCTTGCTTGTGCGGAACGCCCACTCGACTTTCGCCAGATCCTTGTATCGTGCATGGACGATCTGCTTGCCGGCCACCGCCTCCTGAAGATCGGTTTTGAGGACATAGCACCCGTCCAGCTTGCTCGCCTCCCGGAGCGCCTCCTCGTCGATGACCAACTCGACCTCCCGATTGTTGCCACGCGCTTCGAGCCAGCCGGTCATTTTGAGCTTCGCGATGCGTCCCACGATCCGGCGCCGGGCCGCCTCGATCCCGGCGCGGGGATGTCCGGCCAGGTAGGCATTGCTGGCGGCCACCTCCTCGCGCAGCTTCCGCAACTTGCTGGCGCGAGAGGCTTCCAGTTCCTGTGCACGCTGCGGATTTCGCCGCAGGATGTAGCGCACGTCCTGGCTTTGGACTTCGGCGAGCGGCTCGTCGAAGAGTTCCATCTCGAGGACCTTCTCCGCGAGCAGCTTTTCGATCTGGGGCCTGGTGATCGCGGTGATGTAATGGAATCCGTGCTCCGCGAGGTCGGCCATCTGAGGGCCTTTGATCATGCCCCTGTCGCCGACAAAACTTACCGAGGCGGCACCGAAACGAGCGGCGACTTTCTTGATCTGAGAGGCGAAGGTCCGCGTGTCGGGCGTGTTACCTGCGAACACTTCGATGCAGAGCGCCCGGCCCGCCGCGTCGCACAGCAGGCCGATGACAATCTGCTTCTTGCCCCGTTTGCCGTCGCGGTTGTATCCGAAAGCGCCCAGTTCGTTGTGCTGGCCTTCGAGGTAGCTGCTGGTCACGTCGTAGAGGAAAAGCTCCGGCCTGGCACCGGAATGGAGTCGGCGGAAAAGCCGGTCCTCGATGGCACTCTGGTGCTCGCAGAGCCAGTCGAGATTGGCGTAGAGATCATCTTCGTTGAAGCTCTCCAGACCGAGGATGTCGCAGGCGGCATGGGAGCCGGCGAGCCGCACCGCGCTCAGGCGCGAACCCTGGTCGATGACGCGCGCGATCACCTGCCAGAGCGCGAGCTTTCCCTGCCGTGAGGGGCCAAGAGCCGCGGCGAGGCCCAGTTCGCCGGCCAGAGCGTGGAGCAAACCGACGGCACCGACCGAGAGTCCCTGCTGCAGGACGATTTTCTGCGGCGCTGCGTCCCCGGAAGCGTGGAGCGCCGCGAGATCCTTCTTGTGCTGGAGAGCGAGAGCGATGGCCTCGATTTCCTCCGGGGAGCACTTCGAGAAATTGGCGATGGTGCGATGCTTGACCTTGCCCTGTTCGCGATACGACTGGCGCAGGAGGACACGGTGGTAGGTTTTGCCGCGAATGCGGGTGATGGAGCGATCGAGATACAAGTTATGAGCACGTATATTCGATGCATGATAAACACGTAAAGGTAAAAAAGAAAAAATATGAAAATATATTAGTGGCTACACATGAGACAAAATTTACGTAAGTCGCTCAGAATCAGAACATGCGCTCTCGCTCGTCCGGAACATCCGTTGGAAAACGTGCCTTCGTCCTCGTCGAAGAGGTGCTCGTAGAGTTCGGTGCGCGTGACGAGCTGTTCGCGATGCAGCGCGAGGTATTCGAGCAGGGTGTATTCCGCAGGCGTAAGCGGCACCTCCTCGGTGCCGTGGATCACGCGGCGCACGGCGGTATCCACGACGATGGGGCCGATCTCGATCCGCGGATGCGTGCGGCCGGCGGCACGGCGGATCAGCGCGCGGACGCGGGCGAGCAGTACATCAATGTCGAAGGGTTTGGTGAGATAGTCGTCGGCGCCATGATCAAGGCCCTTCACGCGATCCGGCACCGTGTCGCGGGCAGTGAGCAGGAGCACCGGCGTGCGGACCTCCGGGCGGAGCCGCGCGAGCACTTCCCAGCCGTCGAGCCGCGGCAGCATGACGCCGAGGAGGATGGCGTCGTAGGGCTGCTCCCGCGCCTTGAAGAGTCCCGTCTCGCCGTCGAGCGCCGTGTCCACCGCGTAATCCTCCTCGCGCAGCGTCGCGGACAGGCTGCGGGAAAGCGCGGGATCATCTTCAATGACGAGGATTCTCATGCGGACTCATTCATGACGCAGTGCGTCGATGGGATCGAGCCGTGCGGCGCGGCGTGCGGGAGTGAAGCCGAAGACCACGCCAACGGCAGCGGAGAAGAGGAACGCGAGGATGTTGATCTGGAGATTTAAGACTAATGGCACCGCGATGAGCATGGCCAGACCGTAGCATAGCGCCAGGGCCAGGAGTATGCCGACCACTCCGCCGACCGAGGAAAGCGTGATCGCCTCGACGAGGAACTGCAGCAGCACTTCTCTCGCCCGCGCCCCGATGGCGAGGCGGATGCCGATCTCCCGCGTCCGTTCGGTCACGGAAACGAGCATGATGTTCATGATCCCGATGCCGCCGACGAGCAGACTCACGCCGGCGACCGCGGTGAGCAGCGAGGTCATCATCTTCGTGGAGGAACTGAGCGTCTCGGCGATCTGCTGCGTGTCGAAGACGTTGAAATTGTCGTCTTCGTTTGCCTGCAGGTTCCGTCGGCGGCGCATGAGTTCGCTGATTTCCTCGATGAGCGCTGCGCTGTCGGCGTCCTCAGCGGCGGAGAGGGTGATCTCGTTGATGCTGTGGGACGAGGTGACGCCGGTGAGCCGACGCTGCAGGGTGGAAAGAGGCACCACGATCGTGTCGTCCTGATCGCCCCTGCCGGCCTGGCCTTTGCCGGCGAGCAGCCCGATGACTTCGACGGATGCCCGGCCGAGGCGGATCTTCGCCCCGATCGGGTTCTCGCTGCCGAAGAGTTCGGTCCTCACGGTTTGGCCGATCACGGCCACCGCGCGCCCGGCGCGCAGGTCGGCCTCCGTGAAGAACCGGCCGTCGGCGACGGTCCAGTTGTTGATCGCGAAATACTCCGGCGTGGTGCCGGCGATCGATGTGCTGCGCGCGGCCTGACGATAGATCGTGCTCAGCGAGGTCGAACTGACCGGCGCCACCGCGGCGATCCCGGGCACCTCCTCGGCGACCGCGTTCGCGTCGGACTCGGTGAACAGGGGCACACCCGAGGCAGGCCCGCGCGGTCCGAAACCCGAGCCCGGTCGGAGCATGAGCAGGTTGCTTCCGAGGCTGGAGATCTGCGTCTTCACCGCCTGCGTGGTGGCCTGGCCCAGCGTCACCATGGAGATGACCGCGGCGACGCCGATGATGACGCCGAGAACGGTGAGAAAGGCGCGGGTGAGGTTGCGGCGGATCTCGCGCAGGGCGATGAGAAACGCGTTCCAGATCATGGTGGGCATGGATTTATTCCTTGGTGATGTCGGATTCGATGAGGCCGTCCTTGACCTGCACGATGCGACGCGCATGGACCGCGACGTCTTCCTCGTGGGTGACCATCACGATGGTGATGCCGTGCTCGGCGTTGAGGCGTTCGAGCAGCGACATGATTTCCTCGGTCGTGCGGGTATCGAGGTTGCCGGTCGGTTCGTCGGCGAAGAGCGTGCTTGGGCGCGTGACGATGGCGCGGGCGATCGCGACGCGCTGCTGCTGGCCGCCGGAGAGTTCCGCGGGCGTGTTGCGCAGCTTGGTCGGCAGGCCCACGGACGCGAGCGCCTCGGTGGCGGCGGCGCGGCGCGCGGCCTTGGAGAGTCCCCGGTAGAGCAGCGGCAGCTCCACGTTCTCCAGAGCGCTCGTGCGGGCGAGAAGATTGAAGCCCTGGAAGATGAAGCCCATTGCATGGCGTCGCAGCAGGGAACGCTGGTCGGCATCGAGCGTTTCGACCGCGATGCCCTGGTAGAGATAGCTGCCGGAGGTCGGCGTATCGAGGCAGCCCAGCGTATTCATGAGCGTCGATTTTCCCGATCCGCTGTGGCCCATGATCGCTACGAACTCGCTGCGGCGGATCTCCAGACTTACGTCGCGCAATGCCTGGAACGCTGCGTCGCCGTGCCCGTAGGTCTTGCCGAGGTCGCGGAGTTCGATGAGAGGAGTGGAGGGAGGCGCGGCGATCATGACGCGGGTGTGGCGGCGACCCGAGTGATGACCGGCATGCCTTCTTCCAATCCCGGGCCGGAGACTTCGGTGAGGCGGCCATTGGTGAGCCCGGTCTTCACCCGGATGGCTTCGGGCTGGCCATCGCGAAGCACCCAGACCTGCGCGGATGCGGCGGGATCTTCCGGCGGAGGCGACGCTTCGGCGTCCGCGGTCTTCGCTTTCCGTTCCGGGCGCGGGGGACGGGGCACGATGCTGTCCATGAACGACTTTTTCTTGCCCGCGTTCGGCGTGCCTTTCCCGCTCTTTGCTTCGGGGTCGAAGCTTAGTGCCGCGGATGGCACGAGCAGCGCGTCCTCCACCCTGGCGGTGCGAATGTCCACCGTCGCGGTCATGCCGGGGCGCAGGCTGAGGTCTTCGTTGGCCACCTCGAGTTCGGTCTCGTAGGTCACCACGTTGTCGGTGACGCTTGAGCCGTAGGCGGCTTTGACGACCTTGGCGCTGTAGGTCCGGTCCGGCCACGCATCGACGGTGAAGGTCGCGGACTGCCCGGCCTTCACGCCACCGATGTCCGCCTCCGCCACCGCGACCTCCAGCTTCATGCGCTCGAGATTCTCCGCGATGACGAAAAGCTCCGGCGCGGTGAAGTTCGCCGCGACCGTCTGGCCCGGCTCCAAGCTGCGCGTGAGAACGGTGCCGTCGATCGGTGCGGCGATGGTAGCCTTCGCGAGGTCCGTCTCATTGCTCTCCAACTGCGCCTTCGCTTCGTCCACCGCAGCTTCGGCGCTGAGCAAATCCGCGCGCGCTCGGTCCACGGTCGCCGTCGCGGTATCCATTTCAGCCCTCGACGGCACCTTGCCGCCGCTGATCCGCTTCAGCTCCTCCGCACGGGCGAGTGTGGCTTCGCCCTCCGTCAGCGTCGCCTGCACCTGGCTCACCTTTGCCCTGGCCGAAGCCAGCGAGGCGCGACTGATCGCGATCTGCTGCAGGAGCTTGCGCGTATCGAGTTTCGCAAGCGGCTGGCCTTTGGTGACGCGATCGTTCGATTCCACCAGGACCTCGAGCGTGGTGCCGGAAAGTTCGCTGCCGACGGTGACTTCGTTGGTCGGCTCGAGATTGCCCGTGGCCGTGACGGTGAGGCCAAGGCTGCCGCGTTCCACCGGCGAGGTGACGTATTGCGGCCCCTGCGCCGTGCCCGCGCGGGAACGGAAGAGCATTCCCGCCCCCACGACGAGAACGGCGATGCCGGCGAGGAGGATCCAACGCCGTCGGGAATGTCTGGCCGAGCTGCCGGCGTGAATGATCTCAGCCAGGTCCTCGGATGCGGTAGGTGTGTTTGCGTTCATGAGATGTGGTTGCTGCTTGCTCTCAGATCGACGACCAGCCGCCCCCGAGAGATTTGTAGAGTTGAATATGTGCGGAGGCTTGGTCCGCCTGTGCGGTCACCTGTTGCTCCTCCACGCTCAGGAGCGTGCGCTGCGCTTCAAGCACCGTGAGGAGGTCCACATCGCCCGCGGTGTAGCGCTTCGTCGCGAGGTCCCCGGCTTCGCGGGCCGCCGCGACCGCCCTGGACAGGATCGAGAGCCGCACGGCGATTTGCTTCACGGAAATGAGCGCGTCCTCCACCTCGGAAAGCGCCGCGAGCACCGTCGATTCGTAGGCGAGGAGCGCCTGCTTTTCCTGCTCGGTCTGAATCTGGATGTTGGAGGTGATTTCGCCGCCTTTGAAGATGGGCAGCGCGAGCCCGCCGACCAGACTGGCCGCGACCGATTCCAGATCGAAGATGCGACCGGAACTCAGCGACTCCGTGCTCAACACGCCGCTGATATTGAGTGAGGGCAGGCGTTCCCGCTGTGCCGACTTCGTGCGTGCCGCAGACGCGATGATCGCCTCCTCCGCCGCTCGAACATCCGGCCGCTGCTGCAAAGTCTCCGCCGGGATGCCAATCGCGATCGGCGAGGGTGGCGCGGGGATCTGTCTCGATTTCGCGACGATCGCGTCCACACCGCCCGGCGTGCGCCCGGCCAGGAGTGCGAGACGGTTCCGCGTCTGTCCGATCGTCGTCTCGATCGAAGGAACCGCAGCCCGCGCCTGCTCCAGCGTGCTGAGCGATTGCTGGGTATCGAGTGCATTGCCCTGGCCCGCCTGCTCGCGCCATTGAGTGATCTGGAAGGTTTCCGACCGCGTCGCAACGGTGCTTTCCAGGACCGCGAGCTGTCCCTGGGCCTGGCGCAGCGTCACGTAGGCGTCGGCCACCTCCGCCGCGAGCGACACCTGCGCCTCATAGAGATTGTCTATCGACTGCGCCACGTCGGCGGAAGCCGCCTTCACCTTCTGCCATTGCCTGCCGAAGAGATCGATCTCCCAACTCGCATCCAGCGAGCCCCCGTACGACTGCTGCCTCGTCGTGCTCTGGGTCGAACCGTTGCCCTGGACGATGACCTGATCGCCGGCTGCGATGACCGTCGCCGCGCTTCCACTGCGATTCTCCTGCCGGCTCGTCAGGACCGAGGCACCACCCGTGAGCGAAGGAAAAAGGCTGGATCTCTCCACGCCCCGCCGCGCCCGCGACTCGGCAATCTTCGACATTGCCGTTCGCACATCCGGACTCGCCTCCAGCGCCGCGCGGATCAGCTCGTTCAGGGCGGGATCACGAAAACGCTCCCACCACTTCGCGAGAGCCGCCGTATCGAGCGGTCGTGTCGCCGCTGCCGCCTGCCACTTCGTCGGCACAGTCACGGCGCCCTTCACGCCTTGCGCCGAAGGCGTCGTCGTGCATGCCCCCAGGGACAGTGCAGCCAGTCCGGCCAGCGCTGCGGGGCCATGAAAATGTAGATTCCAACGAGTCGGCATAGGTTTTTCCTTTGCCGCACTATGCCGCGCCGAACCTTACAGGAACGTGAGCGTGTCAGAATTTTTCAAAAAAACATTGGCATCGCCCGGGTCGAGATTCCTGCCACAATGGCAGCAGCTCACCCTGGTCAACCCGCTCCGTTATTTCCTGGTGATCCTGTGCGGCGTCTTTCTCCAGGGAACGCCTTTTCATCTGCTCATCAGCCAGTTCTGGCCGATGGCTTTGATCGGCCTGGCCAACGTCGCGCTGCGGCACGGAGCCATTGCGATTTCCGCCGCCTTTGCCCTGCGTCAGTCCGGGCGAGGGCGTGAGGCACAGCGCCGCTGCGGCGGCAATGAGCACGCGAGTCAGCAAGTGTCTCATGTTTGAACTTGGTTAGTTGAACGGCGCACCAGTGACGTCGAGATCGGGCTTCGTATTCCACCGCTGCTTCCAGTCTGGCTTCTCGATCTTCGTGCGGAAGATGATGGTGTTGTCGAGGTCGAGGTCGTCGGTCCAGATGAACTTCGCGCCTTTGAAATCCGCCTCGAAGTAAGGCTGCTTCGGGTTGATGCGCTCCTCGGTATATTCCGCCGCGTTCGCCCATTTGCTGTCGTCGAAATCCACGGCCCACCATTTGTCGGGAATCGGCGTGTGCTCGACCTTCGGGTTCGCGGTGTCGCGATTGAGTGGGCCTTTGAAGAAGTTCTTCGCCTTCCACGTCGCGTTGGTCACGGTGCCGTCGCCGAATTTCAAAATGAAGCCGCCGTCGCCGATGTTCGTGCCGTATTCCAAGCCGGTCTTTGGGTCGGCGTTGTCCTTGGCCATGACGGCGATGGTCATCGGATACTCGGGCAGAAAATCGACGCTTACGACGTTGTGCGGCGTGAACTGGATCGGGTCCACGGCGACGAGCCGGCCATTTACATAGAGCACGAACCAGTTATCCGCATAGACGTTGAGCTTCATCGTGTTGGCGATGCTTGGTTTGATGAGGACTTTGTCGTCCGGCTTGCCGCCGCCGCCCTTGTCGCCACCGGGGCGACGCTCCCGGGCCTGGCCTCCTCCACGCCGAGGCGGACCAGCGGGTTCATCGCCGGGACGTCCGCCTTCCGGGCGCGTGCCTTTTCCTCCGCTCTCGCCACCGCCGCGTTGTCGCAGCGTGTAAACTTCCTTCGTCGTGCCGTCCCGCCCGTTCTGGAATTCAAACGGGAACGTGCCGTCTGCATTGATCGCATAAAGAATCGCGCGCTTCTCGCCGTTCAGGTCGTAGGCGAGCTTGTAGCTGTTTGCGCCCGTGCTCTCGAAGCCCGTGATCTTCGCCCCGCGCAAGCCCTGCAGCGCCTCGCGCACGCCATTCGCATGCGGCTGCGGATCGACCTGACCGTCGGCCTCGACGACCTCGCCGTGGAAGCCTCCATTCACATACGGATATTTCTTCGACGGGTGATAGTGATAGCCGAGCGCGACGGTTGTGTGGCCGTTAAATGCATCGAGTCCTGCGGGCACGGAGCCATCCGGCTCGGTCAGTCCGTAGATCGGGTAGCCGTCGAGCGCATAGGCGACGGGAAGTTTCGCCCCGAGCACCGTCTGCAAATGCAGTGGCGCGGCGTGGTAGTGGTAGTCGTCCGCGCGTCCGCAATGTCCGCCCCACTCATCCAACTCCCCAATTTCCGCCGACACTTCGCCGCGATTATTCTGCGGATTGAAAATCGGAATCCCATTCGCCGCGATCGCGATCGCCCCGCGCAGGAATCGCCCCTTGATCGACAGCGGCGTCTTTGCCGGCACCGGCGAAAGCGGAAACTGCCACGCATTCGCGCCCGTGTAATTCTGCGGCAGCGGCACCTGCTGCTGCCACGCGGTGATGCCGACCATCATGTTGTGCGCGGGCATCCCATTGCTCTCGATGAAAAGGAACCGCTCATCCCAGCGCACATTCACTTTCGGCGCGAACACATCGAATGCCGCCGCCTGCGCCGGCCGGTTCGTCCGCACCAAGCCCCCGCCGACTTGCGCGCGATATTCCGGCGCCGCCTTCTGCGCGGGGAAAACCTCCGGTGGCTTCACCGACCAATCGTAGTGCGCGTGTTCCTCGCCCGTCGTGGAATCGTGCGCGGACGCCATCCCGGCGAGAAGGAACACGAAACCTGCGGAAGAGAGAAGGGAGGCGGCTTTCATGGCGGAGAACCTGGATCGCCAGTGTCATGAGAGCGACATGTTTCGGTGGGAGAATTGTCGGTTTACAGTAAAAGTGCGCGCACCGACGTAGCACAGGACGGTGGCACCGTCGGAAGTCATGGAAACGCTGCTCGCGCAAGGCGTCGCAGACGCAGTGGAGACGAGAGAGGTCTGCGTGACATTTCAACGCCGCCAGCCGCAGCTCCCGCCTGAACTGCGCCGGGCTCAGACGCAACGCGCTGAACCCCAGCTTCCCTTTCAGCTCTGAACCGGCAGCGGCAGGAGGATGTCGCCTTCAAGATCGGATTCCGCACGTATGCACAGCCTGACCCTTTCCCTGACCCTTTCCCGCATGATCGAGATCGGACTCGAAATCGGCTACACCAGCCCGAACCATTTCGCGCAGGTCTTCCGGCGAGTGGTAGGCGTCACGCCGACGGAGTTTCGCGGCGCGTTGTAAGCACGTCGCTGTGACGAACGGTGAAAGCTACATCGTGATGCCCGGTCTCAGACTGCGCAGTCAAACCGAGGTAGTCGCGAAAATGTCTGGGTGTTCAACATCGAGGTCGAAATAACGCCATCGGTGTCGGGCATAGTTGAAAATGCTATCGATGTTCGGCGTGCGGTGATGAAATTGCAGCCCTTCTGAACTCAGGCCGGAATTAAGCGCCATCAACAGGTGCATCCTGAGGAGTTCGCGCGTGAGGTGCGTTGTCGGCACCGGCGGGCTCTCTGGTTTCTCCGGTGAGAAAAGCTTGTCCTTCATCGCTTCGGCATACCGCTCCTCGTTGGCACGTGCATCGATGCGCCGATTTACTCGGTAGTTCGCCACCGCATTCAACATTGCCACGAGCACATGCCAGTCTTTCCAACCGTCGGTGCGCAGTGCAGCTACCGTTTCTTGAAAGGCGGGGTCCGCCATCACGCGCGGCAGTGTATAACACAGCCCCGCCAAGGAAACCTCATAGCGGCGGCGCACCTGCTGGAGTGCTATGGCTTCGTCATATTTCGGATGAGGTGTCTTGACCCACGACAACGCCTTCACTTCGGGCGACTCCCAAGTGCCGGCGTCCAAAGGAGCAGCGCAGTCGCGGCGTCCCACAGCGCCGAATCGTTCCCGCCCGGCAAAGAAGTCGAGCAATTCGGGAAGACGGCGAGCGAAGAAATCGTGGGCGAAAAGGTGCGGTGCCACTTCCCGTCGGAATATTTCGATGAATTGCTCGTCGGGCATAGCGGAAAGCGAGCTGACAATTTTGACGAAGCAGGTAAGCATCTGGTACCGGAACTCCTCGACTCCGTCGGTGCCGCGCAGCGGCGCGCGGGGAACACGGAAGCTCCAGCGGCAGACGCTGTTGTCGGGCACGGGCTCCGCACTCACGGATGCATCGTCGGTCAATTCAATCTCGGCGAGTAACGTCCCGGGAATGATGTCGAGGTCGGATCCTGCAAGCTCCGAGATGGCAATCTGCAGAAACGCAACCACCTCCAGCGAGACCCGCAGAGGGGCGTAATCATTGGGCCAACGTAAACGCCAACGCACGCCGAATGCGGACCACATCGCCTCGCAGTTCTGACCTGCATCGCTGAACGGCGGCCCTGTGAAGCTGTTTCGTAGCGCTATTTCGAAATCGCCGTCGCTCCATTTGGCTGCTGCTGCCTCGAATGCCTCCATCCCTTCCAACAGAATGCTCTCCATGCCGCACGCCCGGAACTCCCGCATTGCCACGTCGAAAACCGGCGGAACGAGCTTGCGAGTGGCGTGTAGCGCTGGCGGCAGATTTTGCAGCAACCACTCGAGATAGGGGCTTTCGTCCACGTTTAGCCCCGCCGTGCTTGTGTGGAACTGCACCTTGAGAGCTGAGCCGGCCAACTCGAAGAAAAGACACCAAAGTCCCTGTGCGTAGGCCGCCTCGGCGGCATCGTGAAGCCCTTCATGAACGTGCTCATGGAGGGACACGTTGGCGGCATTGGCAAAGATGAAGCTCGCGATGAGCGCGTAGTAAATGGCTGCAATGTGCAGCCCGAGCCGATGATAGCAACGCGAGAGCAAGAGGCAGCAGTGAGCCGCTTCGCCAATGGTCTCGTGGCCGAACCACTTCAGGCGCGCGCTGTGCAGTTCGCGCAGCGCTCGTGGGATTTGCTCTATGTCGAGGAAGTGTTGGGCACGGCGGAAATGTGACTCGGCCAGCGCGGTTGCGCCCGCGCGCTCGGCGAGAAATGGTCGGGCGCGGTTCAAGAGATCGTCGAAAACCGGTGGATCCTCCATCTCCTCGGCGAATCGAACGATCAAGTCGTGGAACTCCTGCACTGGAAACATCGGCGCATCAGGCAGGCTCTCAGTGAGACGAATCCACGGAGCGACGCAGGCGGCGAGATCGAGCCTGCCGCTGCGGAGTTGGGCATGCAGCTCGATGCTACCGCGCAGTTCCAGCCACAGGCAGAGCTGGTTATCGGATGCCGGCTGAGCGATCCCGGCTTCAGTGGCCCGCAGAATTGTGTCGTGCCAATTCTCCAGTTCTTGAGAGGTGAGGTCAGCCTCACCCAAAAGCTGCGCCGTCGCGACGTAGCAGTGAATCGTTTCCGCATGCGTAGCGGTGTCTGGAAGTTCGAGCAGTTCGGGATCGCTAAAGAAGCTGCGAACGCGCTCTTCGTCACCACGTAAGGAACGGCGTTCCCGCATCGTCAGCGCCAGCAACTCATACTGAACCTGATGGCGCTCCGCGTTGCCCTCGCACTGCGCTTCATAAGCGGCGAGCAGCGCAAGCCAGCGCGGAAGATCCTGCGGCGCGGATCCCAGCGCGATACGAGCGGCGCGCTTGATCTCGATGAAGTCGGCAAATCGTTCCGCAGCCCGCTCCGCGGCGAGCCATTTCGCGGCGAGGCGGTCATACGCTGAGCCGGCATCGCTCGGGCGAGGGTAAATCTCGGGTGATACTTGGAGGTAGCGCGCGGCGATCCAGAACACGTCGGGGTCAGCGAGTTGCTCGGCGAGTGCGACACAATCGAGAATTTCCAGCTCTACAGCGTGACGCGTCCTCGCCCACTCCTGTAGCTTGTGCCGATCGCTAACTGAGACCGGTCTGGAACTGAAGAAATATATCAGATCGGGCCGCACTCCACCGCCGACGATTTTCGCCACATCGCTTTTGACCTTTGCGACCACCTTTTTTTCCAGCGAGGAAGCAAACGCGATTCTCTTCGCATCTGCCACCGCACAGAAGTGCGGACTTCCGAGCTCGTGGATGAATGTGCGAAATGTCTCAAAGTCCCGGCCTTGATCGCCGCCGCCCGAGACTGGCCCAGTTGCGGGAAGGATATGAAAGCAAACGCGCGCACGCGCAAAGTGCCGACACAAGTGCTCGAACTCATGCTGGGCATTTCGTTCGCCGAGCGTCTCGAACGCGAAGCGGATCGCTTGAATCACTTGGTCAGTTGAGGCCATAAAGCGAGCAGCTTGCTCCGATGGAGTTCCCGAGACAAACTTGAAACCCAACGCCCGGGCCATTTCGCGCAGGTCTTCCGGCGTGTGGTAGGCGTCACGCCGGCGGAGTTCGGAAGTCACTATAAGTCGGTCTCGGGATTCCCGCACGTGTCAGCGATCGGTTAAAACCAGCCAGTGATGGTCGAAATTAGAGCCCTCAAAACCAGCCACTTTTCGGAACACAAAACAGCTCCATGGGACCGCGTGAGTGCGGTTGAAGTGGGGCATGTCGAATGTCCTGAAAGTGAGCCTACAAGTAGCCATACAGAGTTTAGCGGAGCGGAAATGGTCCCGGCGGCGCATCGCGCGCGAGCTTGAGATCGACCGTGAGATGGTGGGGCGGTATGTCCGCCTGGGATCAAAACCCGCCATTTCGACCACCGGCTCTGCGGGAAGCGACGGGGTAAACCCGGCCATTTCGACCACCGGCTTCCCTGAGGAGTGAGCAGTCCAAAGGCTTCTTCCACTGAGTCGAGCACCCGTTCGGCTGTGGCGGAGTAATGTCACGCGACGAAGGCGTAAATCTCCGGCAAGTCTTGTTCGACGACTGCCGGATGCCGCTCGATTCGTGCTTTAGCCACGAGACTCCGCCGCTTCGCGCACCCGCTGTTTCCAGTCCGTTTCCAACGGCGCAAATGGACCGCCAAGTCGCGTTTCCAGCACCGTTTCCAGTTCCGCGCACTCGCAATCCGAGCGCACCAATGCCAGCAGGTAGTCTTCTTTGGAACTGAAACCCTCTGCGTTCGCACGGCTCTCAAGAGTGGCATGGAGGGCATCCGGCAGCGAAATGGTCACGTTGCTCATGGAATAAAACTACTCGACCGATGTCTGCCTAGCAACGCCGGACCACCCCGAGTGGGCGCGCGCCGTTCTAGCAGCCATCAAAGTCGGGAGGCGGGCCGGGCGGGCGGCGGCGGTCCCCAGCTCCTCCTCGCGGGCCTCCGGGAGGGCGAGCACCCTCTTTTTCGAGACCTTCGGCGGTGGCTTCACCGGGCGTGCCACGGAAGGCCTTGATGATCTGGTTTCCTCCCGCCGGGCCGGCGTGATAGTGGTAGCCGCGAGTGCTGTCCGCATGGCCGCCGCACTCGTCGAGGTCTTCCAGGTCATTTCCTTCGGCATCGTGGTGGGCGTAGATGGCGAATCCATCGAGCGCGTAGCCGATCAGCGGGGCATGGCCGTCCTCCTGGACGACTTCCGTGCTTTTTCCCGTGGCAGCATGGTAATGGTAGCCCTCGTGGGGATTCAGGTGGCCGCCGCCGTGATCCAGCGGGGCGATGGTGTGGGCACGGAGGATCATGTGAACGGGAGCCGGCGGATCAAAGCGGACGCCATTGAGGGCGACGCCCACGGGTCCGTGAAACATCCCGGTGGGCTTTTCATGGTAAACCGGCTGCACGGGGATGACGTAGGTCGTCGTGACGACGGGATACCAGGCGGGATCCCCTTCGACGACGTAGTTGTTATATCTGGGATCGACGTCCGGTCTGGCGGCGGCCTCGAAAGCTTCCTTGGTATCGGTGACGCGGATGGATCCGTCTTCGCGCACGATTTTCCACCCGGGATCATTGTAGAAGGTGGCGAGGTTGGCGACGAAAGGGCCATCGACATCGTAAACCTTGCCGTCCTTGAACCAGATCCCGCCCTTTTCCTTTCCATCGGAGACGTACTTGGGACTCCACGGTCCCATCTCGTGCTCGTGGGGGGTGGTGTTTGTTTTGATGACGTAGCACAGGGCGGTGGTGCCGTCGGAGAGCTTCCGCTCCTCCGTTTTGATTTCCCCAATGAGGCCTTCCTTGATGAAAAAGGCGGGGTTGACGGGCGTGGTCTTCGGCGCCGCGGAAGCGTCTCCAGCGCTTTCCGCGAAAGCGGGGGAGACCGTGGCGACGATCAGCGACGCCAGGGCGATCCACGGAAGTTTATGTGTTTTCATTCTGAGCTGGGGTTGGCGTTGGGGGCTGGAGCGGCGGCAAACCTTTCGAGGCGACGAAATTTGGAGCAAAATCTAAATCGACGCCCTTTTGCAGAAGGAATGAAACTGCCCCATCAAAGGCACAAATCAAGCGATGTGACCTCCGGCGCCCCTTCTATTCTTCAGTGGGCAACGTGATTTCGAGTGGAAGCGTGGTGTTCGTAGAGAGCACTTCCGCGTTGCAGGGAGGCGCATCCAGTTCGGCCTGTGTCGGCAGTATTACGCCTGTTTCATTGACGCGCACGCGACTCGCCAGCCAGATGCTCACCATCCCGGCAGCGACCGCAAACCAGCCGAGCCATTGGAAATTCAGCAGCTCACCGGAAGGCGCTTCGACCACGATCAGGCCGGCAATGCTGGACGTGACGCCCATCGCGAGGTCGCGCGCGCAACCGCTCAGACTCATGAACGCCCCGCGACGCGACGAGGGCACGGCCAATGTCATCATCGCTTGTCCTGGAACGAAGCGACCGCTGGCGAACACAAAGAACAGGCCGCCGGAAACCAGCACCGCCCAGACCGGCAACGGACCGGAATGGGTGATGAACAGCGTGACCGCTGACGCGACGACAACGAGTCCGGTGAACACGCGGAAACGCCCGAGACGATCGGCCAGCCTGCCGATGTAGGGAGCGGTGAACACGGTCAGCGCGCCGCCGGTGAAATAGACGAGGAACAGATCGCTTTCCGGCAGGCCGACGTTGAAAACGAGATACGGCGACAGCAGCGGAATAATCGCGAAGTGACCAAACACCATCGCAATCATGAACAGCAGCGCCCGGCCCGCGTTCGCGTCGCGCAGCAATTCGGCAAACGCGCGCTTCGCCATGCCGTTTTCAAGATGCCCGCGAACCGGCGGCAGACGCAGCCAGGCAACGACCCACACCACGCTGGCGATTGCCACCAGCATGAAAAACGGCGCTTCCCATCGAAACACTTGCGCCAGTTTCAATCCGAACGGAATGCCCACTGCCGCCGCGACCGAAAACGCCGTCATCACAATTCCCATGCCGGCCGCGCGGCGTTCCGCCGGGATGACATCGCCGATGATCGACATGACCATCGAAGTGGACAATCCGCCGAACGCGCCGCTCACCACCCGCGCAACGAGCAAGGTGGTGGCGTTGTGCGAGAAGGCACAAGCCAACGTCCCGACCATAAAGCCGGCGTAGGCGAAGAGCAGAAGTTTCCGGCGGTCAAAGCGGTCAATGAACGGCGCGGTCAGCAGACCCACGACCCCGGAACTTACGGTGTAAACCGCCACGAAGGCGGTGAACCGGCCCGGCCCGATTTGGAGTTCGCGCATGAGTTGCGGCCCCAGCGGCATCATGATCATGAAATCCATGATGTGCGTGAACTGCACCGTCGCGAGCAGCAGCAACAGTGAGCGTTCAGAAAGTTGTTTCATGGTTGGATCAATTTCGGATGGGGCAGGGATGCTGATTTTGAAGTCGGCGTTGGTTTTCTGCGACTTCCGATTTCCAAGCGAAGTGAAGAGATTAGCCGCCTCTGGCTCATGCGTGCAATCGTGCTTTCCTCTGGCAGTGATAAGTTCGAGCGGAAGGAAAGGGGTCTCCCATTAGGGCATGGGTCACCCATTAGGGCATGGGTCAATAGAGAAAAAGAGTCCCCTCTGCGAAATTTTCTATTTCGCATGCGTTGAGGGCTACAAACGTAGATTGGGAAGATCGATTCGAATCGTGTTCTTCGTCGGGGTTTGATTGCGGATATTCAGCCCTTTCAACTGGAAGAGCGATCCGTTCAGTCACCCATCTGGTTCTAATGCCGTTCTCCCGGAGGGGAGCGCGGCGTCCGATCCACGTTGAGGCGGATCCAGAAAAACGTTTGTGCCGGGCCGCGTTCATTCAGGAGAAACTAACCTGTGGTTCCGGACAGGTGCTGCCCGGCCGCATGGCGCGGCATGGTCCTGTTCCGTCCAACCCTCTTGTGACTCGCGGCACGGTCGAATCGTCTGCGAAATTCTTCCTTTTACGTTGTCCTGAGGTTGTCAATCAAGCGGTGAGGGAGAGCACCCGCCTCCAATCAGTCCGCTGAGTTTTAAGTCTTCAACCCCTTATTCTGGCTGGTGGATGCTCTCCCAAAGTTTTCGTGGTTTGCCTGCGCAGTGCCGCGGTTTTTCTCCGGCCCGAAGAGACGCTCACCGTCATATTCGCTGCCGTGCGTGAGGATATACCAGACGGTTTTGGCTATCTTGCAGCCCAGCGCCTTCTTCGCGATGACGGGGTTGGTTTTCGCTGCCTTGCGGTCGTGCCAGCGCTGCGCCCGCGTGTCGTAACGCCGGATGAAGTTGGCCGCTTCGATGAAGGCCCATGCCAGGTAGCGATTGCCGCACTTGCGGTTGTTCTCACTCTTCTTCTTCCCGTTGCTGGTTCGCGTGGCTTTGACCATGCGGCAGTAGCTGGCAAAGTGTTCTGGACTCGGGAAGCGGCCGATGTCGCCGATCTCCAGCACGATCGTCATGGCCAGGATCTTTCCGATGCCCGGGACGCGGCTGAGCTGCGCGAAGCGGGGCAGCGCGCGGGCGCTGGCCAGCACGTGCTTCTCGATTCGTGCGATGCTTCGCCCGAATGCGTCGATGTGCGCCTTCTGGATCTCGGCGGTCATCTTTTCGGCCGGGTCGTCGAAGAGATCGACAAGTTCCTGCGCACGCCCCTTCTGGATATGAACCGTGGAAATCGGACAGTTACCCCTGGTGCGCATCTGCAAATTGCGCAGGCTCAAGGAGAGCGCGGTCCGCCTGGCCACCAGGGAGGCGCGGCGGCGGAGAAGGTCGCGCACGGCGCGAAGTCGGCGATCGCCGACGTAACCTTGCGGCATGATGCCCAACCGCAGCACGTCGGCGAGGAAGAACGCATCGCTCTTGTCGTCGGCGTTCTTGAGACCGTCATACTGGACCAGAGCAGCCGGATTGGCGAGTACGACCTCGTAACCGAGATCCTGGAGCCCATCAACTAGCCAGTACCAGTTGAAGGTGCTCTCGACCGCAACGGTCGCGATTCGGGAACGATAGGGTTGGAGGAACTTTTCGACTTCGTATAGCTCGCAGAAGAGCCGGGCGTCCTTGATACGTCGGCCCTGGGCATCCACGATGGCAATAACAAGGTTGTTGCTGTGTAGATCGATTGCTGCATAGTAGGAAAGTGCTTTCTTCATTATGGGGTCTTCCTTGCGGTGATGAGTTCAGTGTTAGTTAGTAACTGCAAAGACCGGCGAAGCCGGCTAACTCAACATACTGTGAGGAGGCCCCGATAGCACTTTGCCCTAGATGCTTATCAGGAGTGACGAGCGAGGAGAAGAGACGGATGCTCTGACCAAAGTGATGCAAGTTGGCGATCAGCGAGTCGTAGTCGAAGCTCGGCGTGTTCCACCCGTATGCTTCCTGCATCATGAGCAGCGGGCTGCTCACGTAATCGCTGAGCTTCTCCCAGCAAATAACACGCTTTTTGTAAGGCGTGTTGAACGATGTCGCCACCGCGGTCACCTCGCGCTCGTCGATAATCCCCACCAACAGGAGTGAGGTGTGTAACACCGGGAATTTCCGTTCGATCATCCTGACTAACGAGGCGGGGCCTCAGACCAGGCAAGATGTAGTGTCAGATCGAAGCGTAGCGTGAAATTGGAGCCGGAGGCCCCGCCTCGTTAGGAAATTTTGGCTTCTCGTTCATGCGGCTTCCTGCGCGTTTGGCAACGGGTGGCGTCCGGCCGGAGCTGCATAGCGGCATCCACGAGGAACGCCGGATTGAGCCGTCAAAGCGGCTGGTATTCTCCAATGAGGAGATTTAACAAATGCCCAACCGGACACCGCCATGATTTCGCCAAAAAACGTCGCCGAACTCCAGCGTGAAAACGTTGTCTTCGAGTTGGAATGCATCGACCGGATGTATCTGAACCTTTATGTCCCCCAGTTGACCAGCGCGGGCGGTGTGGCTGCCTATTTCCGCGGCTACAAGGGCCACCGGTTCGCCTCGACCAAAGACGCCGTGGCATTGAGCGAGGGGTTTCGCCGGCAGGTGTTCGACTTTGCCGAGCGCCAGGACATTGAGATTGTCCGTTTCCAGAAAGGGATGCGTAAAGACGACGTGATGCAGAAACGCCTGCGGAAGTTCAAGACCCCCGAGGGTGTCGTCTTCATCGGCATCGCGCAGGAAAAGGCAACCGTCCCGCGCACCATCCGCAAACGCTTCGGAGAGGGCGGGGGCACCGTTCCGTGGATCGACTACACCAGTGCCATGGTCAATCACTACTACTTCTACTGCGTGGACAGAGACTTCGGGCCATTCTTCATCAAGTTCTGCTCGTATTTTCCCTACACCGGCAAGCTCTGCATCAACGGGCACGAGTATCTCAAGCGGCAACTGGCCCGGCGCGGCATCGAGTTCGAAGCGCTCGACAACGGGCTTTTGCGTTGCGCGAACCCGGGGGCAGCACAGCGCCTGGCGGAAGGTTTCGATGAAAAGAAGATCGAGCGATTTTTCCGCAAGTGGCTCAAAGCGCTGGCCTATCCCTTTCCGCCGGAAGACTGCAAAGCCGGTTACTGTCACCGGCTCTCGGTATTGCAGGCGGAGTTTTCGCTGACCCAGGTGTGGGATCGCCCGCGCCATGGAAGGGAGTTCTTTGAGGAGGTCATCCGGGAGAACATCGATTTGGGCCGACCTGAAACGGTGCAGTTGATCTTTGCACGCAGGATGCAGAGAAAGACTGCGACCGACGGCCGATGCAGGACGCGCATTGTTACCGAGGGAGTCATCCCTTCGCTGCACGTCTATTACAAGAACACGCACCTCAAGCAGTATCATAAGTCGTGCGGGCGCGGTGCGGGCCTGCGCACGGAAACCACAATCAACAACAGCTACGACTTCAAGGTCGGACGTTTGTTGCATAACCTGCCCGCGTTGCGGCGCATCGGCTTTGCGGCCAACCGACGCATGCTCGAGGTGGAGAAAGCCAGTCACGATTGCCGCGTCGGCGCAAAGAGCTTCGAGGGGCTGCAAACTCCCACCACCATGGACGGACAGCGTGCTCCGGCACTGCGCTTTGGCGACGGGAGAGTCCAGGCGCTCTTCGCCTGTACTCCTCCTGCTCTGTCTGCAACTGGAAGGCTTCCGCAACCGGCAACTGCGTCCATTGCTTGCGCAGATGCTCGGATTGGAGGAAAGCGCCATCAAGGCCGGTAGAGTCAGCTACGAACTGCGCCGCCTGCGCCTGCGTGGACTCATAGAACGCATAGAGAAGAGCCACCGCTACCGACTTACTGCGATGGGTCTGCGCACAGTAGTCTTCTACCAGCGCACCTATGCAAGACTCATCCGCCCGGGACTATCTATCATTGACCTCTCAGCCAGCACTGACAATGCATCACTAGCCCGTGCCTTCCATAACCTCCAGTCACAGATCGATGCCTATGTCACACTTAAAGCCGCCTGAAAAACTTGACTCAATCAGACCGACTTCGTCGGTTCAAGGACTCTAGCAGGTAGTCGCCCAACTGGCGGGGGAACTGCGAGACGATGGCCGTGGCGGCAAGGAAGTCCGCTGGAAAATTCACCTGTAGCGTCTGGCCGATGTCACGGACTAGCTTGACGATCTCCTGAATCGCGTCGATCAGGCTGCGAAACAGGGCCAGGTGGTCGGCGTTCGCGTCGCTGCGGAGGGCGTCTTCAGCCTGGTTCGCAACGTCGAGCAAGGCTCGGAGAGGCGGGGAGAAGTCGTTGAGAAACTCGATTCCACTCGGGGCCTTATAGCCCAAGTCCTTCAGCAATGCCTCGGCCACATCGGCATCCTCGATCGCCTGCACCAGCGGATCGAAGAGCGCGATGAGAGCATCGGCCAATCCCGTAACGTGAGCAGGTGTCATTTTCCACCCAGGCTAGGCGTCAATTGCCCCATTATCCTGCAGGAACTTCTGGTAGCTCGCGCTGAAATCCACTCGCGGACGCGTGAAGAAAACGTCTCCAACATTGTCGGTTACCATAAAGGGTTTCGACTGCACGAGATCTTCAAAGCTTAGCATTGTCGGAGTTTTGTTGTCACTCTTGAACAGGGGCAGGGCTTCGAGATTGACCGTTCCGGAGTTGAAGAAAGGGGTTGCCCATTTGGAGAGCTTGAACCTCTCCGCCGGGCCGCTGCCGATGAAGATGACACCAAGAAACGCCTCCTGCCTCGAGGACGTTGCACTGACAATGGAATCGGTACCGTCATTGTTGAAAATCTCGAAAACTTTGTCGGGCGTCGCGGTTTGCTCCTTGATGACGAAGCCTTTAGTTTTCGTGATGGTTTTATTCCTGCCGTCGATGGAGACCGTGTAGGTGTAGGGTAAACTGTATTCGAATACGTTCATATCGGTATTGTTTTCCTTGCGCTGGATGAATCTAACCTTCGCCGTGGTATTCCGACCGTTGGCTTCTAGGTAGTCGAGATGTTTCCGAGTCAGAGCCTGCATGGTGGCGAGAACAATGTTATTCAGTTCCAGCATCTCGTTACACATGCCGAGCAGCGTGTTTCTAAGGCCATGTCCCTCCACCTTGAGCGTGGTCCGGAAAGCTGACTCGGCGCTGTCCCTGCTATCGATCTCCGAGACAAAGGCGTGTTCGCCGCCCCAAGCGCCTGAAGGATAGAATATTTTGTAGAGTGGATGATTGATTACATAGACATGATCGCCGACCTGGAGGTCCACCGCCTTAACCGTGAGTTGCTCGAACAGAGCGCGGCTGGGACGACTGTCAGTAATGAAATGGTGGGGTAACGTTTTAAATAACGATAACTGTTGCCTTGTTGCATATACCTTGGCCCCTGCCGAATAGCTGTTTTTCAGGTCGCACCGGACCACCCTCGTGACCGGGTTGACTGCCTGTATCGCAAAGGATTCGGACACGTCCCCCTGGACGATCATGAAGAGAGGGCCAGTGAAGGAAATATAGTTGTTGTTCCTCAGCGCTTGCTCTGTCAGACGTGATTCGATGAACTTAAGGATGGGGCCAATTTTTCCTACCTCTATGTCAACGTGCGATCCTGCATTCACTTGAGCTGAGCTCACGGCGACGAGGCGCTGGCCCAGAACGTGATTGGCGAAATGGCCGAGGGGATTGTCGATCTTCAGGTAATGGTCACCTTGGGCGATCAACGCTTTCAGAAACTTATTAGGATCTTTGGCCGCACGGAGCGCATCCATATGGAGGACTGTGACAACCGGATCACAGGCGAAGAGATTGCGCTCCACGCCTTTATTCTTCTGGAAGAGTTTTTCAACGGCGCTGTCTGGGTCCGACTTCCCCGAACTCGTCAGAATGAAGGGGAGTGACCCGTCCAGTGTCCCGGTCCAAAAGGAGTCAGCAGTCTTGTTTACCTTCATCTTCTCTGGGGGGAAAACGTCGGTATTGGGATACGCAAAGACATTTCTCGTATTGTTGGGATTGACGTAAAGTTCATTCGCTGGATCGAGCGGAATCGCCTTTCCAAAATGAAGTCGAAATACGCGGCATTCACGTCGAGGAGGAAGTCGGGATGCATGGCGATCATCCCATAGATAATCTGCGTTCGGCTCGTTAGCTGGTCATAGAGTTTCCAATCGGCCGCCAATTTTCCTGCGGAGAATCCTCTCCTGATGCGCGCATTCAACGCATCGCGCGTCATGTTAATGATTTTTTTGGTCTCGTTCTCGATGTTCGCGTCGGGGACGGATCTGACCAGCAAGGCGTCGATGATTTTCCGAACGAACCATTCGCGGTTGGCTGGCGAATAGCGGTTGTCGAATAGCTTGTTGCTTTTGGCTCCAAGTTTTTTGATCAGCACCTTCTTTTGTAATTCAGTCATCGTCTGGCTGATGTTGTGTTAGGCGAGTCGCGGACCGCCTTCGGCAAGTCAAGCTTGCCCTCGGCTGGCGTGAACGACAGGTCGTAATGGTACCCCGTTCCCGGAGTCAGCGGCGGCTTACTGTCGCGTCCGCGTCGGGCCGTCACCGCCACAACGTGCAGATTTCGGCCGATACGCACTGTTTTCCGCTGACCCGAAAACAGCATCGGGACGACCTGAACGTCGGACGCATAAATCTCCAGCGTCACTTCGGCTGACTCCTTCAGCGCAAGCAAGACGGTCACAGACGAATCCGTAACTTTGCGCAGCATCGGGCCGGCGAGCACCAGCGGCTTGTTCGTAAGCGTTGTCTTTAGCGACTGCCACGCCATGACAGATCCTCCGGGGGTGACGGGCCCTCCGCATACCGCTGCTTGCACCTGGCCGTCGTTTTCGGCGCAACCTCCGCCGACACCAGCTTTAGGCTCAACCCGATTCAGGATCGGACCAGCAAGCATCACAAGCAGGTTCACAAGGCCCGGAGGCTCTCCGGTCCTAACAAAACTTCAAGCTTTTTCTCACATTGGCGCTATCTCACGCAAGGACACCTGCGGAGTGCTGAGCATTCTTCGAGGAAAAGAAGAGGCAATGGCCGGTTGAGAACGGGTCTGTCTCGGAACAGCGCCGCGATGGTGCCCATTTGTTTCGCCGATCGCTGCGGCATCGGATCGCTGTTCGCTTCGACCAGAGAACGCGCGATTGTATTCGTTCCAACCGTAACGCCGACCGTTGCGAGCAATTAGCGGATCAGCCGCAATGGCGCGCCTTTTTGCCGCAAATCGGCGATGCCGTCCTTGAACGGTCCAGCTTCGCGTGACGGCTCGGCGACGGCGGCGTGAACTTGCGAGGAGCCTGTCGGACTTTGCTTGAGTAACACGGCGGTTTTCTGCTTAATCGAGCATGCCAGCGCACTTCGTGAACGTTGATCGGACGACGCCGATGCTTTTACCTCCCGACATCCGGGACTGGATTCCGCAAAATCACATTGCGCACTTCATCCTCGAAGCAGTGGAGGTGATACCGGAATGTGCCGGACACATCAACTGGCGAGGCAGTGGCAGTGAACAGTATCCACCGCAAATGATGCTCGCTCTGCTCATCTATGCCTACGTGACGGGGCGATTCAGCTCCCGGGAGATCGAGCCGGCGACCTATAGTGATGTTGCGATGCGTTTCCTGAGCGGGGACACCCATCCCGATCACGACACGATCTGCACGTTCCGGCGGCAGAACGAAGCGCTTTTCAAGCGGGCTTTCGTCAGTGTGCTGGAGACGGCCCGGGAGATGGGACACCTCAAAAGGGTGGGCAACGTGAGCCTGGACGGCAGCAAAGTGCTGGCCGCAGCGAGCAAACATTCGGCCGTGAGCTACTCTCATGCGGGCCGCAGAATCGAGCAGTTGGAGCTGGAGGTCGAGGAACTCATGAAGAAAGCCGAGGCAGCCGATAGCACGCCTGGAAACGACGGCCTGTATATACCCGCGGAGCTCGAGCGGCGGCAAAAGCGTTCTGTTCCTTTGCCACCTTTTCCCGGGCGCGCTCCTCGATCACCGCACGCGCTTTGTTCAATGCTTCCAGGCTCTGAACTCCCGGCACAAGCTGCTCTTTATCGTTGGGCGCATCGGTAACATGCGCCCCCACAATGAGCATGCTGCCCTCAGCATCCACGGCGCACTGCGCGTTGTAGCTCTGCTCAAAGTGCCCGCCGCTGCCAGACTTCATGATCCGGCTCTCGGGGTCGGTGAAATTATACTGGTCTGTTGGCAACGGATCCTCGATGAACACATCGCCTGGAGAAAAACGGTCGGGGAAGACGGCCCGGCGTCGAGAATCTAGTTTTCTAACTTCAGCCACGATGGGAAATTCCCACGCAGTGTCGCGCCTGTCAATCTCGCGCGTGGCTTCCGCGCTTGCCGGATAGGGAAGCGCCAAACTCCGGGCGAAATGTGGCCGTTTCGAAGACAGAACCAGACATCTTGTAACGCATGGAGTCGTTCTCGGAGCGCAACCGATTGGCATTCTGCGACTTGCTTTGAGCAGGCTTCTTGTAACGTCTGCCCAAACGTGACCCCTGCACCGCCCGAGCGTGGATGCATCTCAAGCTACTCCTGGCTCTCATGATCGAGCGCCTCATCTACGACGCGGAGTTTGTTTCCCCCTGGGGATACGACCTGCGCCCAGATCAGCCGGTGGCGCGCGTTTAAGGAAATCTCCGATTTGGTGATCACCTTCCTGCGCTGTCCGCTGCCGCTGCACATCATCCTGGGCCGGGGCAAGGCGCTGAGGAGATACTTCCGGGTGAACCGACGCTCCCGTCCCCTGCAGATCGAAGAAATCGAAGAATTTCTTTTATCTTAATGCTTATGTGGCAGCTGCCGGATCACCCTGCAGTGTCGGTTGCGCGATCTCGCTCCGGGACTCACGGTGCGGTCGGTGCTCGAGAAATTCGCCGCCGTGTCCACGTGGATGGAAGCAGGCGCGGCGAGACAGGAAAGACTACCGGCGTCTGGCAGATTCGATCCATGGATTGGACGGGAGCCGGATCGTTCCCTGTGCAAGCGCGTTGTCTGCCGGACCCGAAAACAACAGCGAAAACGGCACCATGCGTGCCTGCTTCCCTCGGCTGTGGTTTGGCAATTCCTCCGCTTTTTCCAGGCGAAGGGAAACGTTCCTGTCGCCTATTTGCACCTCGAATGTTGTGCCCACGAGTGGTTCGAAATCGTTGAATTCCATCGCAACGATTCATAACGCCGGGCGTGTCCGTTTGCGAGTCCACGAAAAACCTTGTTAAGGGTTCGAGCGCATCGCGGAGGTTTTCACACGCTACCAAACTGAATTGCGTGAAGCTCCGCGTAAACATTTCCCAGTGCAATCAATTCGTCATGAGTACCGCTTTCGACGATGCGACCGTCCTGTAAGACCAGAATCCGATCCGCATTTCGGATCGTCGAAAGTCGGTGAGCGATAATGAACGTCGTACGGCCCTTCATGAGCCGCGTCAGGGCTTCAAGCAGAAGAGACTCCGTCTCCGCATCCAGGGCGCTCGTCGGTTCGTCCAGGATCAGTATTGGCGCGTCCTTCAGAAGCGCGCGCGCAATGGAAAGGCGCTGGCGTTCGCCGCCCGAGAGTGTCGCTCCTCGCTCGCCTACCACGGTTTGGTAACCATTCGGGAGTTTTTCGATAAAATGGTGAATATTTGCTGCTCGTGCTGCCGCCTCAATCTCCTCAGGCGACGCCTCCGGCCTGCCATAAGCGATATTCTCCGCGATACTGATCGGAAATAGAAATGCCTCTTGTAAAACCATGGAGACCTGATGTCGCAGGCTTTTGAGTTGCAGGTGGCGAACGTCATGAAAATCTACCAGGACCCGCCCTTCCCAAGGGTCATAGAGGCGCGGTATCAGGCTCAACGAGGTGCTTTTGCCTGCTCCCGTCGGTCCTACGACTGCGACGGTCTCCCCGGCTTTCGCTTCGAACGAAACGTTGCGGAGAAATGGTCGGCCGGGCTCGTAACCGAACGTCACATTCTCGAATCGCACATGCGTCGTGACGTTCTTGAGAGCGATCGCTCCGGGCTGATCCTGAACTTCATGTTCGGTGTCAAGTATCTCGCGCACCCGGCGGGCGCCCGCCGCTGCACCCTGGACCGCCGATGAGGTGAACATCAGCGAATTCAATGGCCCATAGAGCGCGCCCAGATAGGAGATGAATACGAGAATGCGTCCAATGGTGAGCTCACCTTCGAGTGCCAGTCGGGTGCCTAGCCAGAGAATGCCGGCAGTCCCCGCTGCCGTCGCGAGGCCGACCAGAACCTTGAATTTGAGTTGTACGTTCGTAACGGCAAGCAGGGCCTTCATATTTGCCTCGACACTCTCGTCGAATCGCCTTTCTCCTCGTTCCTCCCTCCCGAACGCCTGAATCACAGGTACCGCCGAAAGCGTTTCTTCTACGACATCGTAAAGTACACCCTCCGCGTTGCTCTGCGCATAGCTGAGCTCGAGCATCGGTTTGGCATACCGGATAAAAGCGAGCGCCATAAACGGGATCACGCCCAACGCCAACAGCGTCAATCCTATGCTGATCTGGGACATAACTCCGATCATTGCCCCAAGGGTAACGACCGCACTCAGAACCGGTAGGAGCGCCCCGTTGATAATCGTCGACACGCAACTGCAGTCCGCAGTCACACGCTTGATCGAATCACCCAGCCGGCGCCGGCTGTGAAAGCCGAGCGATAACCGCTGCAGGTGCCCGAAAAGATCGGCGGCGAGATCATAGACCATGCGCTGGCCAAAACCGATACTCGCATAGGAATTCGCCACATTCAGGCTCCAGCTAAAAAGGAAGAGCATGACAGTCCCGCCAACGCTCCATGCCAGCAATCCCTCACGGGCGCTGCTCCCCGGGAGCCAATCTATGACACGCGATACATGCTCCGGAATCGGCTGCCGTTTCAGGACGTAGTCGACAAGAATAGCCATTGGCCATGGCTTGAGCAGATCCGTCAAGATTCCTAGCAACATTGTGGTCAATACGACCAGAAATCCTCCCGAACGGCGGAAGGCATAGTGCAGCAGCCAGGCGCACAGTCTTGGGACGCTCAAGGGACGACCCGATCTTCTGTCAGTCATGAATTCCCTCTTTCAGACACGTTCTGAAACTGCGAATGGTACAACCGCGCATAACGGCCGTTTCGGGTGAGCAATTCGGAATGACGTCCGCGTTCCAAGATAGCGCCGTCCTCAAGCACCAAAATGCAGTCAGCCTCACGGATTGTGGAGAGCCTATGAGCAATAATCAAAGTCGTTCGTCCGTTCATGAGCCGATTCAATGCTTCGAGCAGCAGCGCTTCCGTTCGAGCATCAAGCGCGCTTGTCGGCTCATCGAGGATCAGGATGGGTGAATTCCGCAATACGGCGCGGGCGATGGAAAGCCTCTGGCGTTCCCCTCCGGAAAGCGTCGCGCCGCGGTCTCCGAGCACAGTGTCAAAACCTTCAGGCAGTCGTTCGATGAACGCGCTGGCATTCGCGATTCGCGCAGCCTCTTCGATCTCGTTGCGGTTTGCTTCCGGTCGTCCGAAGGCGATGTTCTCCGCGATTGAAGCGCGAAAAAGATACGGTTCCTGAAGTACGATTCCGATTTGATGCCGAAGGCTTGCTACAGAAACATTACGGACATCTTGATCATCCACCGACACCTTCCCGGTCCATGGATCGAAAAACCTCGGAATCAGGCTGACGAGCGTGCTTTTCCCCGCACCTGTCGGTCCAACCACGGCTACGATTTGCCCTGGTTCGACCTCAAGTGAAATTCTTCGGAGCACTGGCCTGTTTGTCTCGTGGCCGAACGTGACGTTTTGCATCTGAATGCGACCGCAAACCCGAGTTAATTCCACTGCTCCCGGCCTGTCGGTGACCTCGAGCGGGGCTTCAAGGAAGTCCAGTGCCCGATCCATGCCGGCATTTGTCTTTTGGAGATTGCCGTAAATATTGGTGAGTTTCTTAAATTGCGCCTGGAGCGAGTTGAGATAGGCCAGAAAAACCAGCAGATCTCCTACGGAGAGATTGCCGCTTAAGACGCGCCGGGCTCCAGTCCACAGGACGAACGCTGTTCCAACGGTGACAATCAGACCGGAACCGAGATTGAATAGGCTCGACACCAGCGTAACACGCTGCTGCGCCTGAATTGCCTTGCCGGCATACTCAAGGAAGCGCTGATGTTCCCGATCCTCCTGCGCAAATACCTGCACAACGGGTATTCCACTCAATGTCTGCTGCACGTGAGCTTGAATGCGGCTTTGTAATTCGCGTCCCTGTTTGGCGGCGGTTCTGATCGGTTTGCCAAGCCAAAGGGATGTGATCGCCATCACTGGCGCGACGGCAAGGGACAGCAGAGTTAGTGGCCCATCCATGCGGGCCATAACAACTGTAATTCCCGTGATCAGCGCAAAAGCTTGAATCGGCGTCAAGATGAAGGAGTTGACGACAGCATTTACGCACCAGCTGTCACCCGTGATCCGGCTCATCGAATCTCCCACCGGGGTTCGCGTGTGAAATAGCAGGGAACGCCGCTGAATGTGCGCAAACAGATCTCTCGCAAGATCGTAAACCATTCGCTGGCCGACGCGCACCCAACCAATCGTGGAAACCACTTCTACGACACTGTTTACGGCGAAGATTACGAGTCCACCCGCTACGACCCAGGCGAGGAGGCCGTAGACCGTGTTCGTGCCGGGCAACAAAGAGAGCACGGCAGCGAGGGAATCCGGCATCGGCGCGCTGCCGAGAATATGGTCCACCAGCACTTTCATCGGCCATGGCTGGAGAAGCCCGAACCCGGCGCCGACAATAGATACCGTAAAAATCAGCGCCCATCCCCGCCAGTAAGGTGCAGCGTAGCGTAGAAGCCGCAAATAACGTTGCGTATCGCGTTCCATCCGGGGATTTGAGGGTTATTCCATAAACGTAGGATGTTCCGCTGGAGCTTGAAAAGCGAAAGCGCTCATTACCTTTGATCAAGCGTGTCAGAATGGATATATGTTCGCGGCGGAAAGGTTGGGCAAATCGTGACATCGAATAATTCAGATGCGGAGAAACCGCAATCGCTTGCCGACATTCTCGAGGAGGAATTGAACGGTGAAATTGGTAATCGATTCGCTGAGTGCGATCTGCTTGAAGAAGAGAAGCGTCTCGAAGCGATTATTGAACGGATTCACTCCGCCGATCCTCCCCGCACCGCTCTTTGCCTTTCCGGCGGCGGCATTCGCAGCGCAACCTTTGGGCTCGGCGTGCTCCAGGGTCTCTCGAAGAAAGAGCTTCTTGGGAAACTTGATTAGCTTTCGACAGTGTCGGGTGGTGGGTATGTAGGCGGCTGGCTGAGTGGCTGGATCAAACAGGAAACAGAAGGCAACCAGCGCGTCTTCGAACAACTTACTGAAGGTCCCAACGCAAAGCTCAATCCGGAGTGGAACCCGATCCAGCACCTGCGAGCCCATAGCAATTACCTGACGCCCCGGCTCGGCTTCTTCTCCGCTGATACCTGGTCCCCCGACTCCGAGTTTTTGTGGTTCTCGCACGGCCTGGCGAGACAACACTGCTGGCGCTGCTCATCGGGGCCATTTTGAGTCTCGCGGCTGCGACAGCTTGCGCGGCCGTTGATCTTCCGAGCATCGGGAATGCGCGCTGTGCCCAAAAGCGGTTTCTTGCCGGCTGTCTCGTTCCCATGATGGCTGCCTCCGCTTTTTACTTTGCGTGGTGGGCTGCGCCGTGGGTGTGGTTGTCCTGTCGTGGCGGTCTCCGTCTCGCATGAAGGAATTCGTTTCAGTGGGCGGACTCGTGCGCCTGACCGGAATGATCCTCGTGACGGTGCTCTTGACAGGATTTCACACGATTGGTTCGATCAGCGGTGGCATCTGGGACGATATGACGGTGGAACAATTCTTTGAGGAAGTAAAGGCCGACCGGCCGGCCTGAAGCGGGAGACCAGTTCTTAGGAAATTGATTCTTGAACCCGTCTCTGTCGAATATTCCGGCTTGTTTCCGGCTTTGTCTGCGCTACCGTGCCACTCCTTTTTTTCGTTGTAGGTTTGCCTTCAAGCGGCAACCCGGGAATCAGGCAAAAAAGAAATCGAGGCAACCATGGTTAGCAATGAAACACATATGATAGACATGAAGGAACGTATCGCGGAGTCGCTTCGCGATATTCGAGAAGGCAGCATCATCAAAGGACATATCCTTGAAGTGCGCCCGCGGGAAGTTCTGGTTGATATTGGCTACAAATCAGAGGGCGTGATTTCGCTCTCGCAATTCGACGACGAGGACGACGTTCATGTGGGCGACGAAGTGGAGGTTCTCCTCGAGCGTCTCGAGAACGAAGAAGGAATGGTGGTCCTTTCCAAGGAAAAGGCGGCCTATAAGCAAAACTGGCAGAAGATTGTAGCCGTTTATCAGGGCGACGGGCTCATCAAAGGCAAGGTAAAGGGGGTCGTAAAGGGCGGCCTCGTTGTGAACATTGGCGTGGAAGCTTTTTTGCCGGGTTCGCAGATCGACATTATTCCTCCTAAAGATCTAAGCCAGTTTGTTGGCAACACCTACGATTTCAAGATCGTTAAGATCAATGACGAGCGGAAGAACGTGGTTCTCAGTCGGCGCGAGATTATCGAGCAGGAGCGGTCCGAAAAACGGCAGGCGTTCCTCGAAAGCGTCAAGATTGGGAACATGGTCAAAGGTGTGGTTAAGAACCTCACCGATTTTGGCGCATTCATCGACCTTGACGGCATGGATGGCCTTCTTCACATCACCGACATGACGTGGGGCCGTCTCGGGCACCCGAGCGAACTCCTCAAAGTAGGTGAAGAGCTGGAGGTGGTGATTCTTGACATCAATAAGGAAAAAGAGCGCGTTTCTCTCGGCCTCAAACAGACTCAGAACAATCCGTGGGATAAGATCGAAGAGCGGTTCCCTACAGGAACCAAAGTGAAAGGCAAGATCACGAACATTGTTCCCTATGGAGCGTTCGTCGAAATCGAAGAGGGGGTTGAGGGCCTTATCCACGTTTCCGAACTTTCCTGGACGAAAAGGATTACCCGGCCGTCCGACGTCCTGACGATGGGGCAGGAGGTAGATGCCGTGGTGCTTGGCGTGAACAAAGAAGAACAGAAAATCTCTTTGGGCGTTCGCCAGCTCGAGCCCAACCCGTGGGACGAGATCGAGCATCGCTACATGATCGGCAAGCAGGTGAAGGGTCAGGTTCGCAACATGACCGCCTACGGAGCCTTCGTGGAGCTTGAGGAGGGCATTGATGGAATGATCCACGTTTCCGACCTCAGCTGGACACGAAAGATCAATCACCCGAGCGAAATACTTAAGAAGGGCGACATTGTCGAAGCAGTTGTGATCGATATCGACAAGGCGAACCAACGCATCAGCCTCGGTGTGAAACAGATTGAGGATGATCCCTGGAAAGAGATTGATCAGCGCTACAAGATTGGAGATCTCGTTAAGGGTCACTGTCACGAAACTGGCCAGCTTCGGCGCGTTCGTGCAGCTGGCTGATGACATCGATGGTCTCGTCCATATCTCGCAGCTTAGCGAGAATCATGTGGCGAAGGTGAAGGACGTGGTGAAGGTGGGCGACAAAGTTGAGGCCCGCGTTATCAAGGTTGATAAGACCGAGCGCAGGATCGGGCTCTCGATCAAAGCCGCGAACTACTCCGAAGAGGAAATCAAACGCGAGAGCGAGGCGTTCGACACACTTCGTCCGGGCGAGGACATGGTTGGTCTTGAACAGGCTTTCCAGTTCGCCACTGAGGAATATCGTCCAGGCCAGGGCAAGAAAAAGTAACGCGGTCGGCGAATCGTCTTCTGGATTCGAGATCGAAAATTCGAGCTTCCCGTCATCTGTCTCACGGTGACGGGAAGTTCTTTTGCCGGGAGCTCGGTTGCGCAGGTAAACGAGTTTGACTCGGTGACTCGGTGTTTTCTCGGATTTGCGCAGGCGATCCTGAAGTTAGATGACGCTGCTGTTGCATCCTGCGATCGTTTTATTTCGGCAAAGACGCTTTGCTGAAACATTCCGGTTGGCGCTCAGGACGGGTGTGCTATTTTCGAGTTCATTATGGATAAGCCGAAAATCACTGCCTACCTCAAGACTCATTGCGGATGGAGCAGGGGAGTGCGGGCTGTGCTCGCGAAGTATGACCTCCCTTACGAAGAGAAGGACATTATTCAGAATCCGGCGTTTCGTTGGGAGATGGAACAGAGGAGCGGCCAACCGCTGTCCCCATGCGTTGAGGTGAACGGAACGATGCTCGCGGATGTGAGTGGCGAGGAAGTGGAAGCATGGCTTGTGAATGAGAACCTTATCGCGAGGAGCAATGTGGATGCCGGTGTTGCAACGAATGCGCCGTGTGGCGACGAGGAACATGCGGCGCAGCAGGCGGCGGCGGGGCAACAAATTCGATTCTTTCGCTAAATTCGAAACGGTGATGGAAAACAGAGGCGCTTTCGAAGCACCTCATGAACATGAGATTCCAATGCCAGGTAATGGAATCTTCCGGGTGGCTGTGATCTTGTTTCCAAGTGCTTGCGTTTGAATACGCATCTCGGTTTTTATCCGCCTCCTTAAACGTTTTTTGGGCTGATCGAACGGTTGGCAACGCGTCGTGTTTGCCATGCCGGACAAGAGTAATCGGGGCGCACCAACACTCGTTGGATTACTATAAATCTTACATTTTGACGGATGCAGGAGATTCGCTCAATACTCCGAACGTCCATGCTGGGACTTCAGGGACTTCATTCAATACGCTTCGCACAAGAGAAGCACGGGAACTGCGAGTGATGGCAGGCAAAGTCCCACGCTTTCTCGCACCAGATCACACCATCAGGTGGGATTTCACTACATCGTCCGTAAGTTTCGCGATTGGTCCCTCTGCGACAATTCGGCCTCGATCCATGATGTAGAAAATGTCGGCAAGCTCCTGCGCGAAATCGAGATATTGCTCGACGAGCAGGATCGTCATTTTGCCCTCTTCGCGAAGCAATTTTATCGTGTCACCGATCTGATCGATAATGTTCGGCTGAATGCCTTCGGTCGGTTCATCGAGAATCAGTACCTTCGGCTCGGTAAGTACCGCTCGCGCAATAGCGAGCTGCTGTTGCTGACCTCCCGACAGCACGCCTCCTTTCCGGCCGAGCATATCCTTCAATACCGGGAACAATTCGAACACCCTATCGATGTTGCTATTTGCTTTGATACCGTTCGCGACGAGGCCGATCTTGAGGTTTTCCCACACGGTAAGGTGGGGAAAAATGTCACGGCCCTGCGGGACGTAACCGAGGCCCTTTCGGGCGCGCACGTCGGGGCGCATGCTGGAAATAACTTCGCCATCCAGCTTGATAACCCCTTCATCGGCCTTCACGAGGCCGACGGTGGATTTGAGTGTCGTGCTTTTACCAACGCCGTTGCGTCCCATGAGACAGACGACCTTTGAGGCAGGGGCGTGAAGGTTAACTCCCCGAAGTATCAGGGAGCCATCATAGGAAACCGAAAGGTTGGTAATGTCTAACATAGTATTCGGTGATCAAATTTCCTCAGATCAGTGCTTTTTCCGACCGAGATAAACCTCAATCACTCTCTCGTCGTTCTGAACTTCATCGACCGTGCCTTCGCAGAGGATATGTCCCTGGTGTAGCACTGTAACTTTTGTCGCAATCTGACGAACGAAGACCATGTCATGCTCGATGACGATGATGCTGTGTTTGCCTGCCAGCGACAGCAGCAATTCACCGGTGCGGGCGGTCTCCTCGTCGGTCATTCCTGCAGCGGGCTCGTCGACGAGCAGCAGTTTCGCGTCCTGCGCTAAAAGCATCCCAATTTCCAGCCATTGCTTCTGGCCATGGGCTAGTGAACCGGCCTTTTCGTGAGCGCGATCTACGAGGTTGATGATTTTCAGCACCTCGTAGATTTTTTCTTTCTGTGCTGGGGTGACGCGCGCGAAAAGCGTCGCAAACACCCCGCGATTCCCACCCAGCGAGAGCAGGATGTTTTCGTATACGGTGTGGTTAGTATAAACAGTCGGTGTCTGGAATTTCCGTCCGATCCCGAGTCGATAAATTTGGTATTCGCTGATGGAGGTGACGTCGTATTTTTCCTCAAACTCGATCTTGCCGGTGTCGGGTTTTGTTCGTCCGGTGATCAAGTCCATGAACGTAGTCTTCCCGGCCCCGTTTGGTCCGATGATGGTCCGCAGTTCCCCGCGATCCATGTAGAAGTTCAGGTCAGAGATCGCCTTGAAGCCATCGAATGTTTTGTTGATGTCTTCGGCAGTTAAAATGAACTCTTTTGTCATCTCAGGGTGCGGGTGAAGTTTTGGCTTCCTCAGCGGGCCGTTCGATTGGATTCTTCCGCGTCATGCGTCGCTTCAATCCGCGAAGCTGAGCCGGCAGGCCAACGATTCCTTTCGGCATAAGGAGAACCACCAGAACAAACAGTCCGCCCAGGATGATAGGCCAGTACGCCGGGAACGCCCGGCTGGCCTCGCTCTTCAGAGCGTTTACCCCAATCGCTCCGATGAGAGGACCCACGAGAGTGCCGCGTCCTCCGACAGCGACCCAGACGACCGCCTCGAGAGAACGGGCAGGCTCCATGAAACTCGGATTGATGATCCCTACCTGGGGCACATAGAGCGCGCCCGCAATGCCAGCGATCATGCTGGAGAAGACGAATACAAACAATTTGTAGTTTGCTGCGGCGTATCCGGAGAAAAGGACCCGCGTTTCGCTGTCTCGCACAGCGCGCTGCACTTTACCAAACGTGGTAATTGTCAGCCAGCGGCAGAACACGTACACGAGGCAGGCTGTAATTCCAGTTGCGACGAACAGCCAGCGTTGCGTGGCGGGGGCCCAAATCTTTGCCCCAAGGATCGTCTTGAAATCCGTGAATCCGTTGTTTCCTCCAAATGTGAGTTCATTCCGAAAAAACAGGAGACAAGCTGCGTAAGTCAGCGCCTGTGTGAGAATCGAGAAATAGACTCCCCGGATTCGCGATCGGAACGCAAGGTAACCAAAAACAAAAGCCAACAACCCGGGCACCCAGAGCACTGCGAAAGCCGCGAACGCGAAGCTGTAAAACGGTTCCCAGTGTGCAGGTAACTCGTTGTAGCCGAGAAACACCATAAAGTCCGGCAGGTCACTCTTATACTGACCCAGCTTCCCGATCATCAGCATGAGATGCATTCCGAACGCGTAGCCTCCCAGTGAGAAAAACAATGCCTGCCCCAGACTCAACAAACCGGTGTATCCCCAAAGCAGATCGATACTGATCGCAAGAATACCGAGGCAGAGGTACTGACCCCACAGATTGATGTTGAAATTCGATACGTGGAAAGCGCTGCCTTCCGATGTCGCAGCGTTGAGAACGGGTATTACTACTACCACCAGCAACGCCGCGAGCAGGAAAATAATGACCTCAGTGTTCGAAATGGGGCGTTTCATAGGCTCAGCTTTCAAGCCCGCGGCTGCGGGTGACAAACAATCCCTGCGGTCGCCACTGCAGGAAGAGGATGATGGCTACGAGCACGAGCACTTTTCCCAGGACGGGGTTGCGCAGCAGCGTCTGCAGGATTTGGTCTAACGTGCCGATGCCGAGCGCTGAGATCACCGTTCCGATCAGATTTCCGACACCTCCGACGACAACGACCATGAAGGAATCGACGATGTAAGTCTGGCCGGTGCTGGGGCCAATATTCCCGATCTGGGAAAGAAATGCGCCGGCCAGGCCTGCGAGCCCGGATCCGAAGGCAAAAGTCATCATATTCACCCGCTCCGTTCGGACACCCATGCAGGCGGCCATACTTCGGTTCTGCATAACCGATCGGATCAGTAGTCCCACCGGCGTCTTGGATAGCAACAGTGCGGTGCCAAAGACAATCAACACCGCAAATCCGATCACAAACACGCGATTGTAGTTCATGATGACGTCGTTAACCGTGAAGCTGCCGAGTAGCCAGTTCGGGGAATACACCGGTACGTTCGCGGGTCCGAAGACGAGGCGGAACAACTGCTGCAGAACAAGCGAAACACCCCACGTGGCAAGAAGGGACTCGAGAGGGCGGCGGTAAAGAAACTGAATAACGCTGCGCTCAAGGAGGAGGCCTACGCCTGCAGCGCAGAAGAATGCTACCGGCAACGCGACGATGAAGTACGATTGATACCCGAACGAGGATTCGCTCAGATTGAGGCCGGGAATGGCGAAGCTGACCCCAAAGGGAGCAAGCGACGCTCCGGTGCCGAAGACGCATTGTACGAGATAAGTCGCATATCCCCCAACTACCATGAGTTCGCCATGCGCCATGTTGATTACGCCCATCAAACCAAAGGTGATTGCGAGCCCAAGAGCCACGACCAGAAGAACGGAGCCAAGACTGATGCCGCGAAAGATCGTGCCGTTGAAATCAACCCAGAAAAGGTGCTGCTCGATTTTCACGAGTGCTTTTGATGCGGCTTTCTTGACTGCGGCCGGTTCGGTATCGCTCTTCGCGATTCTCTCGAGAAGGCTCTTGCTGGCCACCGACCGCATCATACCGAGTTGATTCAGTGCCTCGACCTGGACAAATTCGTCGGGGGACGTGAGGCGGATAAGTGCAATCGCCTCTCTGAGCGCTTTCTTTACACTTCCGTCACTTTCTTTTTCCAGTCGACGTTCCAGCAGTGGCAGGTTTTTCTGACGTTGCTGCATTCCAAATTTCAGGATGGCGTTTTTGCGTGCCTCGGGGTTTGGATCCACCAACGCCTGCAAATCGAGGATACCTTTCATCGACCGGCGCAGTTTCGAGTTGGTTCTTAGCGGATCCAGGTCATTCTCCTTGAGCACTAAGGGATTTCCATCGACGACCAGTGCTTCGCCGGTATCGATCCGGATGGCAGGTGCGGCGCCGCTTTGGTCGACATGCTCCGTGTCGAGTGTAAAGGGAACCTCCGTGCCGTCCGGCATCTGATAGATGTAAACGCCGGCCCGCAGCCATAGATTGAGGATCTCGCCTATTACAGGATCTGAAACAGGATCTGAAAATTCTTCGAGCGCGGCAACCTTGTCGGGTTGCTCCTTCTTGGGGGAAACAAGGACATCTGCTAGCGCAGCGCGTGCCTCACTATCTTCGGCGGCTCGCGAGATTGTCGGCGATACCGATGCTGTGATCACGGTGAGAATAAAGAGAAAGGTGCGAATGGAGCGTCCCATGGGTTGAGTTCTGGTGGACTTCGGAATGCATTTGTCAGGAAGGGGCGGGATTCGATGCGCCCCTTCCTGACTTGAGTGAGAAACTCGATGCGCCTGTTTACTCTTTCTTGGCGAATGAGCCCTTGAGGAAAGGTTCTGGATAAACCTGTTCGAATTCTTCCACGATTTCGAACTGGCCGTCTGCGGTCGTCTCACCAACGTAGACGTTCTTCGTCACGTGATGGTTCTTTTCGACCGTGTTCTTTCCGTTTGGCCCGTCAAACGTGATTTCACCCGACTCGAGCACTTCACGAATTTTGTCCACGTCGAAACTCCCAGCCTTTTCCACGGCGTTCTTCCATAGGTAGACGCCATCATAGGAAAGAACCATCGGAGAGCAGGTCACGCGGTTTTCCTTTTCAATTCCGGCGACTTTGGAGGTCTTCAGCCAGTTCATGAATTTCTTGATGAATTCCTTGTTTTCAGGGGTGTCGATGGACATGAAGTAAGCCCACGCCCCGAGATGACCGACGAGGTCCTTTGTCGGAAGGCTGCGAAGTTCATCTTCGGACAGAGAAAGCGAAACGACTGGACAATCTATCGCGGTCAGTCCAGAAGCGGCGAATTCTTTGAAGAACGGAACGTTCGAGTCCCCGTTGATTGTATTGATGACGCAGGCGTCCCCGGTTGCGGCAAACTGCTTAATCTCCGCGACAATTTGCTGGTAGTCGGTGTGGCCGAACGGGGTGTATTTGCCGGCAGAGATCACGTTGCCCTGGTCATCCTTGCGGAGGCCACCGCCGATGTTCTCGATCGGAACACCCTTGCTGAGGAGATACTCGAGAAGAACAAGGTTCGTGGTCTGAGGGTAAACGTAGTCTGTACCGATAAGGTAAAACTTCTTGCGCTCAAGCTCGTTGAGCATGTAGTCGACGGCTGGGATCGCCTGTTGGTTTACCGCTTCGGCCGTGTAAAAGATGTTTTTTGACAGTTCCTCACCCTCGTATTGAACTGGGTAGAACAGGAGACCGTTGTCTTTCTCGAACACGGGAAGAACCGATTTTCGGCTCACAGAGGTCCAGCAGCCGAAAACGACGGCCACTTTGTCGACTTCCAGGAGTTGCTTTGCTTTCTCGGCGAAAAGAGGCCAGTTGGAAGCGCCGTCTACGACGACCGGTTCGATTTTTTTGCCCAAGACACCGCCGTTGGCGTTGATCTCATCGAAAGCGAACATAAGGACATCGCGAAGGGATGTCTCACTGATCGCCATCGTGCCACTCAGCGAATGAAGAACGCCTACTTTGACGGTGTCCTCTTCAGCTCGCAGCGTGACCGGTGTCACGAAAATCGCGGCGAGGGCGGTTAGAATAAGTGCAGCTTTTCTTAGCATAGATGGTGATTACTCTTTTAGGTGGTTTAATGCCGGTGATACCGGTGAGGCCGCCCTCTAGCATGGCACTTGCCAACGTGCTGCAAAAATCTCATCACTTTCGTAAGTGAATTGTGATAAAACTGTTATGAATATTGTGCCATATTCCTTATCTGCCTGGTGAATGCCGCTTTGGAGCATCGATTTGCGCAGAATGTCGAAGACGTGGTCAATTTTCGACACCATGCGAGTTAGTGAATCCGGTCCGTGCCGCCTTTCGAACGCAGTGGTTGGGTGTTAAGTGGAAGCCGGGGGGTGAAAGTTCCCGGTCAAAAGAAAACCGGGTGGCTTCAGAGAAGCCACCCGGCGGATTGATCTTTTGTTTCAAACCGGCCAGAAGGCCGTGGTGAACTTAGAACGACAGCGAAACGCCGGCGTTGCCCGTGACGAAGTTGTCACTCGGGTTCGGAATGTAGTTCGGGTTGGTATTGTAATAGGTCACCCCGGCATGTGCCTCCCAATCACCAGGCAAAAACGGAAGCGGAACGCTAAGGTTCGCGGCCACTGAAGTGTAGGCGTAGCCACCGCCGCCACCGCTCGAGCCGGGGCCGGTGTGGAACTGATCCGTGCCGAACGCAACGTTGACCGGGAACGAGAAGGTCACGGGACCCAGCTCAAAGCCCTCTTCAATTCCGAGCACAACGATGAGACCATCTTTCAGACCGAGGTCATTGCTGGGCCTACCATGGAACAGGATACTCGGATTGAGGAATGTGTCGTATCCGAAAGCCAGGTCAACGATATGCTCCGTTCCACCGCCGTAGTACCAGCCCTGGTAGAGTAGCGTCGTGCTGAAGTTACCGTTCTCATATCCGACCCCGGTCCACACGTCGACTTCCTGGATCCTGCCACCGATGTCGGATTCTGCCTGGTCGTTCACATCCCACCATGTGCCGATTATCCACGAGAAGCCACCGCCAAGGGCGAGACTCAGCTCGAGGGATGGATTAAACAGAGCGTGATTCCAATTTGCGCCGAAACCCCAAACGTCGAGGCCGTAGGAAATGAAGTGTGTGTTGACATCGAAAGAGAGCGTTCCGGAAACGAACTTCTCCGGGGCCTTCTCGACTTCAATGACTTCCTTCACCTCCTCGGTTTCAACCATCGTGCCCGCCTGCGCCATCATGGGGGAGGCCACGATCCCGGCAGACGCGATTGCGCTGAGGATGCCGACTGTGAACTTGTTTCGTTTTAGCATTATTCTCCTGTGTTGGTTGGTTTTTGATTGGTGCCGTCGGAAAACGGCAGACGCAACTTTAGCAAAGTGTTTGCCAGCAATTGGAGAAAATAAGTTGAAATTAGGTAATGTTCTCGAAGAAAGATTATTACGTAGAGTTCGCTTTCTTAGGAAGAGGTTTCGTTATGGATTAGTTAAACTTTTGGACAGTCCAAAATTGACCATTCTTGGGGTCGTGGGTGTACAATTATCGACATCTGAACCGTGTTCTGCTTGCGTTCCGCTGCGTTCGACAGATTCCGTGGTGGCCGCTCTCGATGGACAATTCTGCCTGAAGCATTTTCTGAAGGACCGTATACGATCGGGATTCCGAATCTTCGGTAATGGATCAACCTATACGAACTTTCAATCTCGGGTGCGACCTCGAATACGTGGTGAACACCCCCGCCTGCTTTCTCCTGAACGTGGAAGTCGCGCGCGGGGAACGGCGAAGGATCTTATCGGAATCAATGGACATCAATCCACAAAGTTTTGTGGAAAGATTTGAACTCGGTGACACCAGTGATCGGATTGTCCGTTTTAGGGCTGATCCCGGCAGTCTTGAGATTCGGTATCGAGGCACGATCGAACTCGCTCAGAGCGTGGAACCGACTGGGGATCGTCGCGAAGTCCCCGTGCACGAGCTTCCGCCCGAGGTTATTCGCTACATCTTTCCGAGTCGCTATTGCCAGTCTGATAAGTTGATGCGGCTTGCTATGCATCTTTTCGGAAATGAGAACCCGGGGTTCGAGCGGGTCACTGCAATCTGCAACTGGATTTTCGAGAACGTCGAATACATTTCCGGGACGACCGATGCGCACACCTCGGCGATCGATACAGTCGCTGAGCGCGCGGGCGTTTGCCGCGATTTTGCGCATCTCGGAATCACTTTCTGTCGCGCACTGAACATTCCAGCGCGTTTTGCAACCGGCTATGCCTATCAGCTCAACCCGCCGGATTTCCACGCATTCTTCGAAGCATTTCTAAGTGACCGCTGGTATGCTTTCGATCCGACACGTTTAGCTCCGCAAACCGGACTGGTTCGTATTGGCTCAGGGACCGACGCTACGCGGGCATCGTTTGCGACAATTTTCGGTGCCGCCGCAATGACGAACATGCGGGTCTTCATCGAACTCGAAGGCGAAGACAACGCGAGTCCCGAATACGTGACATCTGCAGTTGCGACATAAGCTTGGTCGAAAACGACATTTAATATAAGAGTGTTTCCATGGAAAAACCCGCTCCAACAAATTACCCGGTTCACGAACTCATCGCGCAGCGCTGGAGCCCTCGTGCATTTTCAGATCGACCGGTCGAAACACGAACGATTCTCGCGGTCCTCGAGGCAGCCCGCTGGGCGGCGTCGTCTTTTAATGAGCAGCCCTGGCGATTCATCGTTGCGACGCGGGAAGACGAGGAGGGCTACGATCGCATGCTGGAATGCCTTGTCGAATTTAACCAGTCATGGGCGAGGACAGCTCCGGTCCTCCTGATATCCGTGGCCAGCCTTCATTTCGAACGGAACGGGAAAGAAAATCGCTGTGCCGTCCACGACTTAGGGTTGGCGACGGCAAATCTCATGCTCGAGGCCACGGCGCGCGGGCTATTCGTGCATGCCATGGCAGGAGTCGATCTGGATAAGGTGCGGGAAACCTACGATATTCCGGAAGGCTTCGTTCCAGTCGCTGCTATAGCGCTTGGATACGCGGGGGATCCTTCGGTTCTGCCGGAGGAACTTCGGGAGGGAGAATCAGCACCTCGGATCCGAAAGCCGTTGAAGGATCTCATCTTTGGAGGCGTATGGGCGCATACGGCCGCTCTCGTTCAACGCTGATCGGGGGAGTTAGCAGGCGGGGAGGGTGAAGGTGTCGTGATTCGATCGGGATTTGACGATCGGAAAATTACGTCCTCCGTAGGATTAAAATGGCGATTGTAAAGCCAGGTAGGACCGATTAGCGCAACAAGAACTCCGATGGCGAGCCCGATCAACCATCCTCTTCCATCCTTCTTCTGTGAGGGCGCGCTCATATAAGCAACTCTCGGACAGTCAGCCGGGGTGTCAAAGTGTCATTCCACACCACGCCCAGAATTCGTTCCCAAATTCGCGACGTGCTCGCACGAGCAAATCTTTGCCTGCTTCCTCGTTCGTCAGCACAGCAAATACGGTGGATCCTGATCCAGACATCAATGCGCCCATGGTTTCCGGTTGGTCCGCAAGCCACCTTTTGAGTAATCCAAGGAAAAGGAACTTCTCGAACACGGGACGCTCGAGATCATTGGCGAGCTGGCCCCACTCGAGTTTCTGAGCCGAATATTGGAAACCCGTGACTTCTCGGGAAGTCGACCAGTTCTTATATGCCCATGGGGTGGCGACTTCGAATCCCGGCTTAATGAGCAATAGCGGTATTCTGGGAAAATCGCTGACCGGTTCCACGAGCTCGCCTCTTCCTTTACAGATCGCCGCGGAGCGGAAGAGGAAAAATGGAATGTCCGACCCGAGTGTGGCTGCCAATTCGCCAAGCTCGCCGGTGTCGAGCCCGGCGGAGAATAGTTCATTGAGCGCCATAAGTGTCGTCGCCGCGTCGCTGCTCCCGCCTGCGAGTCCTGCGCCGTGAGGAATGGACTTCTCGAGGTGAATGGACACTCCATGCAGAATAGCTGTTTTCTGCCGGAAAGCGTCGACAGCTTTCACAACGAGATTGCTCCTGTCCAAGGGCAACTCGTCGCTATTGCACGTGAAGATGAGATCTTTCTCAGAAGTTCGTTCGATGGTTAACGTGTCCGCCAGTGTCAGCAGCGCCATCAGCGTCTCGATCTCATGAAAACCATCCGCGCGTTTGCCGAGGATTTGGAGGCGAAGATTCACTTTTGCGGGGGCCCGAAACTGCATACCAGTAAGGATTATGCGAGAAAGCCGAGAGACGAAATTCGAATTTTAGTGAGTCGCATCAGGAAACTTTCGCGTCCATTCGACCTTGACTACAGGCCGTGTGAAGCGCTTGAGGAATTGCAATCCAACCTGTCTTCGCTCGCCGTGGCGAAACCGGGATTCCAAACTGGCCACCGTTAGCACTTTATCAGAACATTCCTGGATGAACCATTGGACATGGATCCTGCTCAGTATTCTCTTCGCCATGTCCCTCGTGGACTTCGTCGCGGGCTGGTTGAATTTGAAATCGCTGCACCCGGAACTGCCTGAGGACTTCCGCGACGTTTACGATCGGGATGAATACGCCCGTCTGCTAAAATATACCGCCGTTACGACACGTTTTGGCTGGATCGAATCGACGTTCGAATTCGCCGTGCTGGTTGTTTTCTGGCTGGCAGGCGGCTTTAACTGGCTTGATGCGCTTGTGCGGAGTTTTGGGTTCGGCGCCATCACAACTGGCGTGCTCTACATCGGCTCATTGTGGATCGGGAACATGGCGCTGATGCTGCCATTCAGTCTTTACGACACGTTCGTCATCGAGCAGCGCTTCGGGTTCAACAAGACCACTCTTCGAACCTGGATTGCAGATCAAGTTAAAGGCCTGCTCGTCGGATTCGTTGTAGGTGGCGGTGCCCTTGCACTCATCCTCTGGCTGCTTCTGACTGGGGGAGCGCTTGCGTGGCTTTGGGCCTGGATCGCGTGTGCACTCCTCATGTTTGCAATGGTGTTTCTGGGACCTACAGTGATCATGCCGCTCTTCAATAAATTCACCCCGCTCGAACATGGGGAGCTGAAAGAGGCGATTTTTGCATATGGTGAGAAGGAGAATTTCTCGATTTCGGACGTATTCGTAATGGACGGCTCACGCCGATCCACCCGGGCCAACGCATTTTTCACGGGCTTTGGGAGTGCGAGAAGAATTGTCCTGTTCGACACACTGATCGCACAGCACACGGTTAGGGAACTTGTTGCGGTGCTCGCGCATGAAATTGGACACTTCAAACGGAAACACATCATTAAGCATCTCGCTGTCGCTGTGCTGAATCTGGGCGTGTTCTTTTTCCTCGCATCCAGGTTTCTCAATTCGCCTGATTTGTTCGAGGCATTCGGAGTAGAAAGAATGTCAATTTATGCAGGACTTGCTCTCTTCATGATTTTCTATGGCCCGCTCAGCCGGATTCTAGCAGTCATATCGGCGGTGCAGACACGGGATCACGAGTATGAAGCCGATCGGTTCGCGGCGGAAACGACCGGCGAGCCAAAAGTGTTGATCGACGCCCTCAAGAAACTCTCGAAGAAGAATCTTTCCAATCTCCGACCACACTGGCTAACAGTCATTCTGTATCATTCCCATCCGCCCGTGTTGAAGCGGGTGGAAGCGCTTCTTAGCCTGTGAAATCAATGGATCGCGTTCGCAATGCGATTGCTTCGCTAACCGAAAGCATGCGACGCAGAAGCGCGGAATCCTCTGAACGAAGACACGGTTACTCCTCTCGTGAGATGTGCTCTGAGCCAGGGATGAAGCTGATCGTTTTCCGAAGCACTGATTCAAAGCGATGCGATCTGTTGGCACGCTTTGCAGGAAGGTTGCAACAGAACTATGGCGGCGCCCTGTTTTGCTTAAATTGCCCTTTCGCATCCAACGCGCCGGGTCTCGAGCAACCTGGACCTTTCGAAGTTGAGTCTGCGCATGAGTGCAGACTTGACTCAGGTAGTGGAAGATATCGATTTCGATGGTGTCATGTTGCGTTTTCTATTTTCAGACGGTAAGCCGGAAGTTGACGGTGTAGATGGCATCAGTTGGGAGTGCCGGCGCAGACGCGACACTTTTTTGAATGATTTTTTTCGAACGGGCTGTATACGGTCGGTTTTCATGGAGACAGGATCGTTGCGCTTGGCAGTTTCGTGGGGGCGAAGGTAGTGACTTACCGCACCAAAGTGCTTGTTTTGCTGGTAGGGATGGCAGTTCTCACAACGGGTGTCACCGTGATTGTCCTGGCGTGGAACTTCAGCCGGATCCTTCAGGAACGGCTTGGCAGTCAGGTGCTTTCCGTTGCAGCTACGACGGCCGCCTTTCTCGACGGTGACCTTCACCGACAGGCGGTGGCCAGCAGGGACAGGAACTCAGCGGCCTACATTTCCCTGCGCGATGCCATACGGCGCGCACGCGATGCCAATCGCCGTGATGATTTTTTCGTCAAGTATGCCTACACCCTTACGGTGCAGCCGGACGAGCCATCGTTGATCCGATTCGGACTTGATGTCGAAGAGGATGAATCGATCACAGCGGATATAGGCGAGGCGTATCGGACGGAGTTAACCAATCCCTTTGACGTCGCCGAGTATCAATTCGACAAAGTCTTCACGAAGGACGCCTGGGGCGAATTTCTCTCCGCGAACGCGCCAATCAAGGATAGTGGCGGAAAACCGGTCGCTGCACTCGGAATGGATGTGGAATCGTCGTTTGTGATGGAACGTATGGTGCGAGTCTGGAATATCGCGGGAACCGCGTTCGCGGGTGCATTGATTGTCGCAGTGGGAGTGTCTTTTTTGATTTCGAATCGTGTGAGCAAGCCGCTCTCCGAGATTCGCCGGACTGTAGAGGCCATTGGTCGCGGAGAGTTGTCCGCGCGGGCACACGTTCACACAAAGGATGATTTCGGTAGAGTGGGGGAAGCGATCAATGCAATGGGCGAAGGATTGCAGGAGCGGGCCGTGCTTCGAACAGCCATAGAGCGATATGTTCCCTACAACGTGGCGGATTCCATCGTTCACTCCCCGGACGCGCCCATGCTCAGGGGGGAACGCCGCAAAGTGACCGTCCTCTTTGCCGACCTGCGAGGTTTCACCAAGCTCGCAGAGACAAGAAGGCCGGAAGAAGTCGTCGGGTTCCTCAACCGATGTAGTGAGGTAATGAGCACAGTCATCGAGCAAAACCATGGCACGCTGGACAAGTTTGTCGGCGACGGAATGATGGCGACTTTTGGAGCTCCAGAGGATGATCCTTTTCAGGAAGAACACGCGGTCCAGGCGGCTCTTGCACTTCAATCAGAGTTGAGCAGATTGGCGGTCGAGCCCGGCGACGAGCACTGGGCGCGCGTTCAGGTCGGCGTTGGAATCAATTCTGGAAACGCTGTTGTTGGCAGCATGGGTTCAAGCAAGCACATGGAATACACTGCCATCGGTGACACGGTAAATTGCGCCGCTTACATTGAAGAGGCCACAAAGGAATTTGGGGCAGATATCGTGATCAGCGAGTACACCTACAACGCGGTGCGTGGCTTGTTCAAAACGAGAAAGTTGGGTCCGCTGGTTGTGAAGGGCCGCGCGGATGAAGTGATGATTTACGCTGTTGATCACTTGGAGAAAGATCCTGCATCTGAGGCAGATGATGGAAGATGAACGACATCATTTTCGTCGCTTCGTGCCGATTTGGAAGGGGCATTTTCGCAAGCCGGCCTATCAAGTGCGGCGAGGAGATCCTTGACTTCACGGGTCGCCGTATTGGCCTTGATGAAGCGCTGGCGCGCGGCGAACGGCAGTGCGACCCTCTCCAGATCGGTCCTCGCGAATACATCGACATTGAGGAACCTGCGGTTCTGGTTAATCACTCGTGCGACCCAAATGCTGGGATAAAGAACGACAGGGTTTTGGTTACCATCGCTGACATCGCGCAGGGGGAGCAAATCTTTTACGATTACTCGACGACCATGGATGAGGACGGGTGGAATCTCGAGTGCCAATGTGAAACGCCTGCATGCCGCGGCATAGTGGGCGATTTCAAGTATCTTCCTCCCGCGTTGCGTGATCGCTACATGCGCCTTGGGATTGTATTAAGCTTCATCGCCGACCGGGAGTGATGGACGTCCGAGGTAGGTAACTACTCGAGAAAATCAAGTTCCGTCCATTAATGTCCCTCACCCAGGGCGCTGCAATACGTTGCATCGCAGCTTTTGCCACCAGGGGGAGAGCGGCGCGCTTCTCGACAACAATCGCGCCAGCCACGCGCCTACCCTGGGGGCTGCATAGCTGCTTCCTGTCACCATCTTTCTGGCTTCGCCCATCCAAGCTACCTCTACTCTTTCACCCCATTGCCGCAAACTCCACAACGATGATCCGCACAATACCCTGCGAAAACTGGGCATCGACGAGGCCGATTTCACCGACCCAAACTTCGATGGTGGCAAACCATGGAACCGTTACCCGCTGGTGCGCCCTCTACTCGAAGTCTGGGACGCCTGCGAGGCATACGTCGGTGTCTTTGTCGACAATACGTATTCGAGCGACCGGGCCGTGGCCGATGACCGTGATCTTCAGAAATGGATCAGGAAGTCCGGCGACAAGGACGACGGTAACATTCGCGGATTGCCAGCCATGAACACGCGCGAGGCGCTGGCCAGCGTGCTCACCAGCGTGATTTTCCGCATTGTCGCCCACGGAACGTCGCGGCTTTATCGTGGCGCATTCCCCCGTGCCTGCAGAATGCCACGATCCCCGAGCCAGGCAGCGAGTTCGACACAAAAACCCTTCTGACATACCTGCCGAAAACCGGCACCATCGGGCTTATGGTGAACTTTCTCTTTTTCTGTACCTGTACGAACCGCTCGTGCCGATCGCCGGCCTGGAGAACAATCTTTTCTTCGGCGAGGACCCGAACGAGCCGCGCAACCGGGCCCTCATTGGGCTGCACCGGGACATAATCCGGATCCTGAAAGAAATCGAGCCGGATACGCCGCAGTTCTTTCAGTGGCCGCTCAATATCGAAACGTGATCTATCGGCTGCGTAGGGTGATCATCAACTTGGCGCCTTTCGTCCGACGAGCAGGTAGGTCTGGAGCGTTCCCTTGTTTTTTATCGGAACGCTGCCGCGGCCGGTGAATTCATACCAGTCGCATAAACGCTCAAAGACCGCGGGGCTGACGTGGATTGCGCCCTCCGGACTGTGGGTCTGCATCCGGCTGGCGGTGTTGACAGTGTCGCCCCATAGATCGTAGGCGAACCGGCGCGTGCCGATCACCCCTGCGACGACGCGCCCGGTGTGCATGCCAATGCGCAGACGGAGCGGACCGCCGCCAGGCGTGGTTTTCCCGGCCGTAGCTTCCAGGAGGCTCAGCGCAAACTCGGCCATCACCTCGGCGTGGTCATTGCGTTTCGTCGGAACGCCGCACGCGAGCATGTAGGCGTCCCCGATTGTCTTGATCTTCTCGATCCCGAATTGCTCCGCCAGTGCGTCGATTTCCGCGAACACATCGCCGAGCCATGCCACAAGTTTTTCGGGCGTGGCTTGCTCGCAGATGCGCGTGAAGCCGGCGATATCGGAAAAAAGCACGGTTGCCTCTTCGAAGCTGTCCGCGATGGTCCCGGGGTCCCGTTTCAGCCTCTCCGCGATAGAGCGCGGCAGAACGTTCAGCAGCAGCCGCTCGGAGGTTTCTCGCGCGGTGTCCAGTTGCCGGTTGACCTCTTCCAATGCTGCGTTGTGTTCTTTCAGCTCGACGTGGAGCGCGCGGGCTTCCAACAGATTGCGAATGCGCAGGAGTGTCTCGGTTTCTTCGAGCGGTTTCGTGAGAAAATCGCGAGCCCCTGCGGCGAGTGCTCGCTGGCGGGCCTCAATGGTCGCGTCGGCGGTAAGCACCAGCACCGGCAGGTAGGTTCCCTCGGGAATGGAGGGTCGGAGTGCCTCCAGGAGCGCGAAGCCGTCCATGTGTGGCATGTGCAAATCGAGGACAATGAGGTCCGGCTCCTTCCGCCGGACAATATTCAGAGCTTCACGTGGATCGCGTGTACAATGCACGTTCTGATATCCTGCGTCGCCAAGAAAAGCCTCCAGCAGGTCAAGGTTGTCCTGCTGGTCGTCCACTGCCAGGATGTGCGAGTTGTGGATGCTCCTCAGGTGCATGAATCGGATACGGCTGCGGGCAGGGCGGCCTTGACGACCTTGAGAAAACGGTCCACGTCGAGCGGCTTGGTGAAGTAATGGGCGGCGCCAGCCGCGAGCACGGCATTGATGTGACTGGCGGTCGCGTCCGCGCTTACAACGATCACCGGGATATGCGAAGTTTTTGGCGAGCCCTTCATCCGTGCGAGAACCTGTTCGCCGGGGATGTCCGGCAGGTGCATATCGAGAAGTACAAGGTCGGGAACGATTTCCATGGCTTTCTGGATTCCTGCCTCACCCTCGGTCGCGGTCAGGAGACGCAGCCCGGGGATTTCACCAAAAATTGACTCGATCAAGGAGAGGTTTGCGAGATTGTCCTCGACGTAGAGAGCCGTGTATTTGACACCGTCATCAGCCAACGAAGTGGTTGTCCCTCCGCTTTCGCTCGGCCGGCCCGGGCGCACCTGCGGAGTTTCCGCTTGAGGAAGCTCGACCCAGATGGTCGTGCCGACATTCACCGAGCTGTCGACTCCCATTGTACCGCCCATGGCTTGCACCAAGCGCTTGGAAAGTGCGAGTCCGAGGCCGGTTCCCTCAATGCCGGTGTTTTCCGCGCCCAGTCGCTCAAACGGGTTGAAGAGGCGGTCCAGCTTTTCTGGAGCGATACCGCGGCCGGTGTCGGTGACGTTGAGGCGCGCTATTCCGCCATCGATCGAGGCGGACACTGTGACTGTGCCGCCGGACCGGTTGTATTTAACCGCGTTGGACAGCACGTTCACCATTACCTGAGTAAGCCTCTGGCGGTCGGCTTTGACAAAGACATCCGATGGCACGAGGCCGTCGTCTATCGTGACGTTGCGCTCCGTAGCCATGTGCACGACGAGGTTCATGGACTCCTGCAACACCGTCGCGAATCTCAGTGGCTCGGAGGAAAGGGACAGGTGGCCCGCCTCAATGCGGGAGATGTCGAGTACCTCGTTGATCAACTCAAGCAGGTGGCGCCCGGCACGGAGGATGTGCTGCACGTGCTTTTGCTGGTCCGCAGGGAGTTGCTTGCGCAAGAGCACCTGCGCGAATCCGAGAATACTGTTCATTGGCGTGCGCAGTTCATGGCTCATACGGGAAAGAAACTCGCTCTTCGCCACGTTGGCCTCCTCGGCGCGTTCCTCACTCTTGCGCCGCTCGGCGATCTGCTCCTGAAGATCCAGATTGGCCTGGTTGAGTTCGGCCGTGCGCAGCTGGACGCGCACTTCCAGCTCGTCTTTTGCTCTTTGAAGCGCGTCCTCCGCCTTATGGCGCTCGGCAGCTTCGAGCGTCAGCGAGATCACGTCGGAGACCGAGGCCGCAAAGTCCCGCTCCTCGAGAGTCCACTGGCGGAGGCGCCCGATTTGTTCGTGGCAAATGACCCCGACGGTTTTTCCCTTCAAGCGGACCGGCACGTCCAGCATCGACATGATACCGAGCGGCGCGAGATAATTGTCGCGAAATTCACTGGTCGCGGGGTCGCTTCGTGCATCGTGCGCCGCGATCGTGCGGTTGGATTCCAGCGCCTGAAAATAGCGCGGATAGTCCGACGCGTAGAGCACGGTCCCGGAGGAGTGGCGGTCGGTATCCCGTTCATAGAGGTCGGCGGTGACAATCGCGGTGCGCTCCGCGTTGTACATCAGGATCGTCACCCGGTTTGTCTCAAGGGTATCGGCCGCTTTTGTTGTGATCTCGCGCAGTGCGGCCAGCAAATTGGGCTGATGAGATTTGTGGAGCTCAAGAAGTGCCGCCTGGTAGCGCAGTGCTCTGGCTGTTCGCGCCCGAGTCTCCTCCTCGGCGCGTTTCAGCTCCGTAATGTCGCGGGCAGTCGCCAGCACCCGTTCCTGACCGCCAATGGTTGCCCGTCGCATATTCAATTCGAGCCAGAATCCCTGGCCGGTGTCGCTTTTGCCCATCCATTCAAACGTTTGCGGTTCGCCAAGGGCTGCCGCGCGCACCTTTTCCTGCAGGCGTTCCACGGTGAAGGGCTCTCCAGCGCTGGCAATCGCCGCCAGCCCGGCACTCACAAGTTGTGCGCGAGAGCAGGCAAACATCTCGCAAGCCTTGTCGTTCACACCAACCAGGCCGCCGGTTTCCAGATCATGGACTAAAATCGCGTCGTTCGAGAAATTGAAAATTGCCCGGTAGCCTTCCTCGGACGCGCGCAATGCCTCCTCGGCCTGTTTGCGGGCAGTGATGTCCCGGACAACTCCGTAGACCAGGGGATGGTCGCCGAGCTGGACTGTCGTCAGGAGAACCTCCGCTGGAAAACACGAGCCGTCCCGGCGCCTGTGCATCCACTCGAAGCGATGACTGCCCGACGACATGGAGAGCGACAGCATCTCCGCGGCCTTCTCGGATGAGAGTCGGCCGTCTGGCTGGTAACTGGGTGACGCGGTGGCGGGACCAAGCGCAAGAACTTCGTCCCTGCTCTCGCAGCCAAGCATTGTAACGGCGGCTGGGTTGCAGTCCACGAAGCGATTTCCATCCACCAACAGGATCGCGTCGGATGACCTGTCCACCAGAAGATGTAATTTCGCTTCGCTCTGCTTCGCGGCTTTCTCCGCCCGACGCCTTTCCGTAAGATCGCGCATGAACGCAGTAAAAACCGGCGCGCCTTCGCGGTGTAGTTTCGTGACTGTCAACTCCAGTGGAATCTCCGTGCCGTCCGCATGAGTTCCATAGACTTCGATGCGTCTTCCTATCATGTTCGTCTGGCCGGTCTCCAGATGACGCTTGAGTCCGGCACGGTGACGCTCCCGATAGCGCTCGGGGATGATCAGTTCGGCCATCTCTCGACCACGCGCTTCGTCGCTTCTGTATCCGAACATGCGCTCGGCTGCAGGGTTGATTTCCAATACCCGTCCCTCCCGGTCCATGGTCACGATGCAATCGAGCGCGGAATCGAAAATTGCGGTATGCCAGGCGTCGGCCTCAGAAGGACCCTGCGCGGACGGCGTTTTCGGGTGACTGCTCATCGCGTGTAGACGTGAATAGAATCGTAAGGCGCAACCAGCCTATAGGTTGCACCCCATGAAAATGAAAGTCGATTGGATGGTTTGGGCTCGCGGGGTCATTGCTCGATGGTCACGTCCGGGAGACCACGAAACCCGTCGGAATTGCCTCCCGGTAAAATCTACGGTCCGCCCAGCGCATTGGCACGTTGTTCCAGTTCTATTCGCATCCGTGCGCATACGAGTTCGCAGAGCTGGAATACCATCGGGTCAGCGATGTAGTAGAAAACATTGAGCCCTTCCTTGCGGCGGCCGACCATGCTGGCGTCGGCGAGCACAGCAAGGTGTTTCGAGACATTGGCCTGGGTCGCGCCGGTAGCTTCGACGAGTGCGGTCACGGAGCGCTCTCCGTCGTGCAGGGCATTGAGAAGACGGAGACGCATCGGTTCGGCAAGGACTTTGAATTTGGCGGCAACCAGTTCAAGAGCCTCCTCAGGGAGGGGAGCCCCAGACGGTATTTGCGGACGATTGGATTTCCGACTTGTCATATAACTAACAAAACATATAGTCGTATACGTAAGTAGTATAATCAGAAATGGTCTTTTCGTCCATGACGACTTCTTCTATCTCTCCGGCTGAACTTTGCGAGGTTCTCAACTCCGGTGGGCCCTTCCATCTTGTCGACGCGCGAACCTATCCGGAGTTTGCTGCCGGCCACATCGCCGGCGCGACAACAGCGTGCGGCATGGGCCTCCTTCTGACGCGAATGCCGTGGAATCGCCCCCGTCGGCAGGTCTGCGCATCAACCAGGAAATCAGTATGTTTCTCGCTCTAACACTCGCCGCGGGCATAGGGTTGTCCCTGGGATTACTCGGCAGCGGCGGCTCTATCATTACGCTGCCAGTGCTTGTTTATGCCGGGGGAATCAATCCTCGAGAGGCTGTTCCGATGTCGCTCGCCATTGTCGGCGGGACGAGCCTGGTTGGCGCCGTCATTAAGATGCGGGAGGGACAGGTGAGTCCGCGTGCTGCCTTGACTTTTGCCGGTGCCGGCATCCCCACGGCAATTCTCGGAGCGCAGCTAACCCCCCTGGTTTCGTCCACTGTTTTGCTTCTCCTTTTTGCGCTTTTGATGTTTCTTGTCGCGGCCCGGATGCTCACGAGCAGCAATGAATCTTTGACGGCGGCGCCGGAATGTCGCCCGGTACGCTGCCTGGCAGCAGGCGGAACCGTGGGCGTGCTCACGGGATTCCTCGGGGTGGGTGGGGGATTTTTAATTGTTCCGGCCATGGTGATCGCTGCCCGGATGCCGCTGAAGATCGCCATCGGCAGTTCACTGGCCGTCATTTCGGTCAATTCTGTCGCGGGTCTCGTGGGCCACTTGCGGCATACCACATTTGACTGGAAGCTTGGGCTGGGATTCCTGGCTCTTGCGGTGGTCGGAATGTTCGGAGGTTTAAAGCTTTCGAAACGCGTGACGGCACCGTCGCTTCGGCGCTGGTTCGCGTGGTTCGTGATCGCCGTGGCCATCTTCGTCGTCGTCCAAAACCTGTCGGCCTTTGGAGGCGCCTCAAAACCTTGAAGCCGGATTCCGGGTCAACGCGACCTGGATCATTCCGAGACGCGTTCAATAATCAAAACGTAAGCATTCCAATATCATGATACTCAAACGCTACTTTATCGAAGGTCTTGCCCACGCGTCCTACCTCTTCGGGACGGACGGTGAGGCGGCTGTCGTGGATCCCAAGCGCGACGTGGATGATTACATTGCCGATGCGGAACGCGAAGGCATGCGAATCGTAGCAATTCTCAACTCGCACCCGCACGCGGATTTCGCATCAGGGTTCCCCGAGTTGGCGCGGCGCACCGGTGCAAAGATCTACACTTCGCATCAGGCGCCAGTGGTGTACGAGCACGTCGCAACGAGGGACGGCGATCTAATTCTGGTGGGAGGTCTTGAGGTTGAGATGTGGGAGACACCGGGTCATTCGCCAGACAGCCTCAGTTTTCTCGTGCACGAGAACGAAGCGTCGACGGTCATTTTCACGGGTGATCTACTGTTCGTCAGTGACGTCGGCAGGCCGGATTTGCGCGACGCCGATGCCGACCCGCGTGGTCTTGCCGAGAAACTTTACGACTCGCTGCATCGTATCCTTGAGTTGCCGGAGGGAGTGAAAATCTATCCGGCACATGGAGCCGGTTCGCTGTGCGGTCGGGCGCTTGGTTCGGCTCCATTTTCGACTGTGGGACAGGAGCGCGCCACCAACTGGGCGGCACAGATTAAAGACCGTGCTGAATTCGTGCGGGAAATGGTATCGAATCTTCCGGATCGACCTCCGTATTTCAGCTACGATGTAGGGGTCAATCTACGCGGCGCGGTTCCGCTGAGCGATTTGCCCGCGTTGCGGGAATTGACCGTGAAGGAACTGGATGAAGCAGTATCCGGGGGTGCGGTCGTTCTCGATACGCGAAGCGCACCCATGTTTGGTGAGGGTCATTTTCCCGGCAGCCTGAACATCGGGCTCGGCAGCGCGATGTTTTCGACCTGGGTTGGTTTTATGATTTCGGGGGATACACCGATCGTCCTGGTTGTCGATTCGCCGAAAATCGCGGAGAAAGCCCGGTTGGAGCTCGCGCGTATTGGATTCGACAAGGTGAGCGGTTACGCGCAAGCCGGGGAGTTCGAGAAACCGCAACAGATCTCTCAACGGAGTGCTTGCGATCTCAAGCGAGCGGTAACGGAGGGGGCGTTACCATACATTCTCGACGTGCGCACCCCGGGTGAGTGGAATAAGGATCACATCGAGGGGGCGCATCACATTCCGTTGCCACAACTGCCGCGGCGACTCGACGAAGTGCCACAGTCGGGTGTCGTCGCAACTCTGTGCGCAAGTGGGTATCGTAGTTCAATCGCCGCGAGCCTCCTTCAGAAGCGCGGCATTTCGCAGGTGGAAAACATCATGGGCGGAATGGGAGCCTATATCGAGGCGCCCTGCCCGAAGTGGCACCCGGCAGACCTGGTGTTTCCTGGCGAAGGAATTTGATCCTGAAACAAGCGTTGCATTCTGACTTCGATGCAACCGTGCGCGCTCAAAGCTGGGGAACCTTCTATCCATTCATCTTCCGCTGGAAACATTTTGTTTACGGGGGGAAGCGCGCGTGATTGGTAGAATATCTGCTGAACCCGACAAAAGGATTACCTCAAAATCCTGCAAGGAATATTCAAGATTGGACTGGCCGAGTCGAGCCGGCGAGGTGAAAGTTACTTATGAAGATCGTCTGCGGCACAGATTTCAGTAGTTATGCCGCGCAAGCCGCCGATGCCAGTGCGGCGATAGCGGCTCGCATGAACGGGGTGCTTGTTCTGGTTCACGCCCTCGAGGGTGCGGGGGCGGGACTTGAAAAAGATCTGCAGGAACGACTGTTTGCGCCGGCGCAAGAGCGGCTCAGCGAGGAAGCGCGTCGACTGCGGAAGGCAGGTGCGCTTATCGAAGAGGAGGTGATCATCGGCGTGCCGGATGAAGTGATCGTCAACCTGGCAAAGCGCGTCGAAGCGGACCTGGTGGTTGTGTCCCATCTCGGGCGTCGGGCTCCGGAGCGATGGCTTATTGGCAGCGTGGCTGAGCGCGTAGCGGAGAGTTCGCAGGTTCCAACGCTTGTCGTTCGTTCCGCCGAGCCCTTCAAGGCCTGGGCGGAGGACGAACGGGCATTGAAAGCGCTCGCCGGGGCGGACTTTACGGTCTCGTCCGATGCGGCGCTACGGTGGCTGGGGCAGTTGCCGCGTTGCGATATCACAGCGCTCTATCTGGATTGGCCACCCGCTGAACAGGGTTGGCTCGGTCTTGGCGGGCCGCAATCGTTGACCGTGGACGGGCGCGACGTGCAACTTCATATCGAAAACGATTTACGCCATCGCGTGTATCGCCTGTTGGGGGGTAAAGAGTTTCGCGTCCTGGTGCGCCCCAGGTGGGGGCGAGTCGATTCCGCTCTTTGTGAGGCGGGGCGGGAACTGGCGGCTGATCTCATCGTCATAGGAGTTCATCGGCGGGTCGGACTACGTCGGTTCTGGCATAGTTCGATATCGCGTGGCGTGGTGCACAGTGCTTCGACTAATGTTGCCTTTGTTCCCATGATATACGGACCGACCTCGCAGGTCGCGCAGCCGATTTCGGATATTCGCCGCGTGCTTGCGGTCACCGACCTTTCTGAACTGGGCGACAACGCGGTTCCGTATGCCTATTCTACGGTCAAGGATGGAGGCGAGGTGCGACTTTTTCACGTCGTCGAACCGGTGCGGCCGCCCAATCCTCTTATTGGCGGCCATTATGAAAGACTCCCCACGCCGAAGGAACACGCTACGCAGATCCGCCATTACGCCGAGCATCTGCGCGGCTTGGTACCTGCGGATGCGGAAGCACATCAGATTAAGACCAACGTCGAGATTTTCGAGGACAATGATCCGCTTAAAGCGATTTGCCAGGCGGCAGAACGGTTCGATGCCGATTTGATCTGTCTCGGTTCCCACGGACGCTCTGGAGTCACTGAGGCCATTCTTGGTTCGGTTGCCCACGGTCTTATGAAGCACAGCCGCAGGCCGCTGCTGGTAATCAGGCCACGGGAATGATGGCAGAGTTCAAATGACGAATGTCAAATACCGAAACGGCATCATGGCATCAGCTTGACGCCGAGGAAGTCGTGCAATTGCTTGGCACGACACTGGGGAATGGTCTGTCTCGCGAGGAAGTCCGACGCCGACTTGAAAGTTTTGGCCTGAATCGTATCTCCAGCTACCGGCCGACGAGTGGGTTTAAGCGCTTCCTCCTCCAGTTTCATCAACCGCTTATTTACGTCCTGCTCGTGGCGACTGTCGTTGCGCTCGGCCTGCGGGAATGGGTGGATGCATCGGTGATCTTCGGTGTGGTGCTGGTTAACGCCCTGATCGGATTCTTCCAGGAAACAAAGGCCGAGAAAGCCATTGAAGCGCTTTCGCAGATGGTCGTGACGGACGCGACGGTCCGGAGGGAAGGCAGAAAACAGCGGGTGCCGTCAGAGCAGCTTGTGCCCGGGGACATTGTGCTTCTTCAGTCGGGGGATTGCGTTCCCGCCGATTTGCGCCTGTATCGGGTGCGAAGTTTACAAGTCGATGAATCGTTGCTGACTGGTGAGTCTTTGCCGGTGGAAAAGCACGGGAGGACGCTCGCACTCGAGACGATTCTCGCCGACCGCAAGAATCTCGCGTTTGCCGGTACGCTCGTCACTTACGGGCAGGCCGAGGGAGCAATCTGGGCGACCGGCGACCGCACCGAGGCGGGGCGCATTGCGGGAATGCTTTCCGAGACGGTGGAACTTTCCACGCCGCTCACGCGCAAGATCGCACATTTCAGTAAGTTGCTGATGTTCATCATCCTCTCGCTCGCTGTCGGCACCTTTGCCGTTGGCGTCTGGCGCGGTGAGTCCGCGGTCGAAATGTTTATGGCTGCAGTCGCGTTGGCTGTCGGCGCAATTCCCGAGGGATTGCCCGCTGCAGTGACGGTGATGCTTGCCGTCGGGGTAGCCCGCATGGCGAAGCGTCGCGCCATCGTGCGCAAGCTTCCGGCAGTCGAAACCTTGGGCAGCACAACAGTCATTTGTTCGGACAAAACTGGAACGCTAACTGAAAACCAAATGACTGTGCAGACGATCTACGCGGGAGGGGAGCTCTACGAAGTCACCGGCGCGGGGTACGAAGCCGACGGGGATATTCGATGCGAAGGGAAAAGTGTGGAAGTCTCATCGAGAGGCACGCTCGTAGAATGCTTGAAAGCGGGCCTGCTCTGCAACGATTCTGCCCTCGTTGTCGAGGATGGGCGGCGCAAGGTGCAGGGCGATCCGACTGAAGCCGCATTGATTGTCTCGGCAGAAAATGCCGATCTTTCCGGTCCCGATTTGAACGTCCACCTGCCGCACCTCGATACCATTCCTTTCGAGTCCGAGCACCAGTACATGGCCACGCTGCACCATCGGGGGCACCGCCGGAGTCGAGTGATCTACAAGAAAGGCGCCGTGGAGCGCCTACTGGAGAAGCGTTCCACTGCGCTTGCAGATAACGGTGATTTTGTCCCGCTCGACAGCGAAGCGATCCACGCACAGGCCGAAGCAATGGCGGCGCAGGGGCTGCGTGTGCTCGCCTTCGCCAGCCGAATGACGCGCCCCGATCACGAACGATTGGAGCATCATCACGTTGCGGGTGAACTGACGTTCCTTGGATTGCAGGGGATGATGGACCCTCCTCGACAGCAGGCGATTCGCGCAGTTGGTCGCTGCCAGAGTGCCGGGATTGCTGTGAAAATGATCACCGGGGACCACCTTTCCACCGCACGCGCCATTGCCTCGCAAATCGGCCTCGGCGGTGGCGTAGGTAAACCCGCTGCCATCACCGGTCGGGAACTCGAGCAGTGCGCGGATGACGAAATGCCGGATCTGGCAGAGCGCACCAGCGTTTTCGCAAGAGTTGCGCCCGAACAGAAACTGCGGCTCGTGCGCGCACTTCAATCTCGAGGTCACGTCGTCGCGATGACCGGAGATGGCGTAAACGACGCGCCCGCGCTCAAGCAGGCGGACATCGGTGTTGCAATGGGGGGGCGGTGGAACCGACGTGTCGAAGGGCGCTGCCGATATTGTATTGACCAATGACAACTTCGCTTCCATCGAGGCTGCCGTAGAGGAAGGCCGTGCCGTCTTCGATAATCTTACGAAATTCATTGTCTGGACCTTCCCCTGCAATTTTAGCGAGGGGCTGACGCTTCTCGCTGCCATCGTTCTGGGCGCTACGTTGCCCGCTCTTCCGGTGCAATTGCTATGGATCAACATGATGACGGCGATTGCGCTCGGCGTGCCGCTGATTTTCGAACCGAAAGAGCACGACCTGATGAAGCGTCCTCCGCGCGATCCCCGGAGACCTATCCTCGACTTCCCGCTCTGAAGGGCGAAGGGAAGTGTTTTTTGGGATTGCGACGCGACACATCACTTCCGCCGCGGGTCGCGGCAATCGAAACCCCAGAGTTGTTGATTGAGCGAAAAAGCTGCTTTGGCGCCAGAGTACATGGCGGAAACCACCTGAGTGAAGCTTTCGCTCAAATCGCCGATGGCGTAGACACCATCTACCGTTGTCTGGTAATTTTCGTCGACTTTCACCAACTGGCCCTTGCCAGGGGCTTGTTCCGGCTCCAGTTCGCAGCCTAATTTCTCGGCTAGTTCGCTGTTGCGTTTTAACGGAAGTTCCCAGGTACAAGCGCCCCAGACTGATTTCTCCTTTATTGGTAATAACGGCCAGTCCGTTGTCGGTATCGGATAATGATACAATCTTGCCCTCGAGTAGCGGCACCTTGGAGGCTTTGCAGACCTGAACGTCTTCAGGTGTGAATTCCTGATCGTTTGTGACCATAATCAGATCGTCATACCAGTGGCCATACATGGTGTTTGCGTTCGCCACCGCCCCGGGTTTTCCGACATATCCGATTTTCAGCCCCATCGCCTCGAATCCATGACAGAAAGGACAGTGCAAGACTTTCTTTCCCCAAAGCTCCTTGAATCCGGGAACGTCGGGCATCTGGTCATTCAGTCCAGTGGCCAGAATAACTATTTTGGTGGCGAGTTTCTGTCCATTGTGCTCGACTTCAAAACCTTCCCTGGTTTTTCGGGCTTCACGGACAAAGCCGCTTTCAAAACTGATTGTTTTGTAAGGCGTCAGCTGCTCTTTTCCTATTTTGAGCAGCGCCATCGGGTCCTGTCCGTCGCGGGTATATAGGCTGTGCGCCTCCGGTGAGGGCTCATTGCGCGGTTTGCCACCGTCAATGATCAACGTCTTGCGTAGTGAACGACCAAGAAGGAGGGCCGCCGACAGTCCGGCATGACTCCCGCCGATTATGATTACGTCGAAGGTTGGTACTTTATTTGACATGCTTCTGCTCTTTTAAGGCGTCCTGCTTCAGCTGTTCGGGCGTTCCTCTAAAACGACGGGAATTCTCCGCGAATGGGAACTGCACATCTTCGCGCCGCTTTCCATGAAGATCAAAATCCGACAGTCTGCTCCCGCAGAATGCTCCGCCTTAGGAGGCGCCGCATCGCGCTCTCCGAGACCAAAGGCGGCTTTGCGCACCGAGTTATTGCGGAGTTGCGCCGTCACGATTCGGAAAACATTCCCAGACCCGCTCATGCCACGCCTAAGGATCGGAAAATCCGGGATTGCCAGCAAGGCCCGGACTATTTCACGGCGACTTCGTAAGGCGCTTTGGCGCGTGTGTGGCGCGTGTGAGAAAGAGCTCCGGTCGGTCGTCCTCCACGATTTTTTGTCGGACGCTCAGCGGTAAAGTAGCTGCGCAGCATCGACGTGGGGGCAGGCCGGGGTTAGTTTGGCGGGAGTAGTGAGGCATGGGAACCATGAACGTATCACCCCCCAATCCACCCAAGCCGGCCGCGGAAAACGGTCCCGCCCACGCCATCGTGCCACCGCCTCACGCGCGTCCCGCCGAGGAAGTGTTGGCAGATTTGTCGACCTCGCGCCACGGACTGGACCGTGATGAAGCAGCGAGGCGCTTGACGGAACAGGGTCCGAACGAGCTCCCCCGAGCCACTCCCCCAGGGGTGTGGTCGGTCTTTTTGCATCAGTTTTGCAGTCCCCTCATCTACGTGCTGTTGGCGGCCGCCGTGGTCTCCGTCTTCCTCAAGGAATGGACAGACGCTGGCTTCATCTTTGCCGTGCTACTCATCAATGCCGTCATTGGCACGGTCCAGGAATATCACGCCCAGCGGAGCGCGCTGGCTCTGCGCCAACTCGTACGCAGCATGGCCATGGTGGTGCGGGGAGGTGAATCGCTTGAGATCGAGGCGGGGGAACTTGTGACAGGCGATGTTGTCCTGCTCTCAGCGGGCGCCAAGGTGCCGGCCGACCTGCGGTTGCTGCACGGACTGGGGCTGCAGATAGACGAATCGCTCCTGACAGGCGAATCGTTGCCGGTCGACAAGAACCCCGACATCCAACTCCCGGCCGACACGGGTGTGGCGGACCGGGAGAACATGGCCTTTGCCGGGTCATTGGTCAGCAAGGGCCGCGGCCGCGGGGTGGTCACGGCCACCGGTGTCCAGACCGAAGTCGGCAAAGTGGCCGAATCGCTGGCCACTCAGGAGGTGGCCAAGCCCCCTCTGATCCAGCGGATGGAAAAGTTCACCATCGGCATCGCCATCACCCTGGCCTGCATCGTCCTCGCGCTGGCCGCGGTGGAACTGTCGCAGGGCGCCAGTTGGAAGGAGGTTTTCCTGGTTTCCGTCGCCCTGGCAGTGTCGGCCATTCCTGAAGGGTTGCCCGTGGCCCTGACGGTGGCTCTGGCCATCGGTATGAATCGCATGGCCAAGCGCAATGTCATCGTGCGCCAGCTCGTGGCGGTGGAAGCATTGGGCTCCTGCACCACCATCGCCTCCGACAAGACCGGCACTCTGACCCTCAACGAACTAACCTGCCGCCGCCTCGTGCTGCCTGGCGCCCAGCCGTGGTCGATCACCGGGGAAGGCATGATTCCCGAAGGCCGGTTCGAGATCCAAGCAGGTTCCCGGGGAGAGGCGGACCAGGAACAGGTCCGGCGCCTCGCCGAAGTGGCTGTGCTCTGCAATGAAGGTTACCTGGGCATGAGGGACGGCTCATGGACCCATCATGGGGATACCGTCGACGTGGCCCTCCTGGTCATGGCTCACAAGGCCGGTTTGACACAACCCGACACCCTCAGCGAATTCCCTCTGTGTGAGACCATTCCTTACGAATCGGAAAGGGGCTATGCGGCCAGCCTGCATGGCGGCTCTCGAGGCCCGCGGATCTGCGTCAAGGGGGCCCTGGAAAAGATCCTGCCGATGTGCCGATTCATGCGCACGAGGGAAGACACCGTCCCGGTGGAAGCCGGACAACTGGAAGAAGCCGCTACACGTTTGGCCAGCGAGGGCTATCGTGTGCTGGCGTTCGCAGAGGGCCACCCGTCTCAGGATCCGGGGCATGCTTTTGGTGAGGATCACCTCCATGATCTGTCTTTCCTCGGCCTGGTCGGCATGATTGACCCGCTGCGGCCGGAATCGAAGGGGGCCGTCGAAGCCTGCCAGGCGGCGGGCATGCAGGTCTGCATGATTACCGGCGATCACCCCGCTACCGCGTTCGCCATCTCCCGTGAACTCGGCCTCGCCCAGTCCCCCGACCAGGTGGTCAGTGGGCACCAACTCCACGAAACCCAGGACGAAGCCCAATTCGATCAACTCACCTCCGGCGCCAGGGTCTTCGCCCGCGTTGAGCCCCAGCAAAAGCTGGCCATTGTGAAATCACTCGAGCGCGCCGGGCATTTCGTGGCCGTGACCGGGGATGGCGTCAACGACGCGCCCGCCCTGACCTCGGCTCACGCGGGCATTGCCATGGGCAAGCGGGGCACCGATGTGGCCCGGGAAAGCGCCCACCTCATTATCACCGACGACAATTTCGCCTCCATTGTGGCTGGTGTGGAGGAGGGGCGTGTGGCCTACCAAAATATCCGCAAGGTCATCTTCCTCCTCATCTCCACCGGTGCCGCTGAGGTCGTTCTCTTCATATTCTCCCTCATGGCCGGCCTGCCCCTCCCACTGACCGCGGTGCAACTGCTCTGGCTTAACCTTGTCACCAATGGCATCCAGGATGTAGCCCTGGCCTTCGAACCCGGAGAAGGCAACGAAATGAAACGCCCGCCCCGCCGTCCACGCGAGCGGATCTTCAACCGGGTCATGATTGAACGGGTCGTCCTTTCCGCCCTGATCGTGGGCGGCATGGCGTTTCTTCTCTTCCAAAATTTCCTCGACATGGGCTTCTCCACGTTCGAGGCGCGCAACCTGGTCCTCATGCTCATGGTCCTCTTCGAAAATGTTCAGGTGGGCAACAGCCGTTCCGAGACACGTTCCGCTTTCAGCCTCAATCCGTTCCGAAACCCGCTCCTGCTCTTTGGAACCCTCATCGCCCAACTTATCCATATTGGCGCGCTCTACACGCCCGGCCTCTCCACCATCCTGGAAGTGCAACCGGTCACCTTTGGGCTCTGGATCAAATTGCTTCTCTGTGCCCTGTCCATCCTCCTCGCCATCGAACTGCACAAGGGCTGGATGACCTGGCGCAACCGAAGAAAACGCTCTCGCCAACCTTCGCCGCGCGCCACACGGAGGAATTAAGAGTTCAGTGAGCGACGGGGTCACGTCTCTGATTCATGAATTCGCAGTGGTCATTCGATTCGCTTTGCAGTTCGACTTTTTGCTTCATCCGGTCGGGGATTCGATAAAGAGCATTCGACTTGGTTCCGTAATCGACCTCCGCCGCGCGCCAGCCAGCTCCCGCAGCGTCTTCCTTCCAAATTCGCGACTTGCCAGCGCCACATTGCGGCTTGTGTCCCCATGTGGATCCCCGGGTCTTCGGTTCGCTTGGACTCCCGGACGAGGATGTACGGTCGCACGGGAACTACCGCCCGCGGGTGACGTCCCGAGCGCGCTGCGTGCTGGAACGTGATCAGTGCCGGACGTTCGCTAAAAGATCGGGGTTAGCCAGGGCGGCAGTTGTCGCTCCCTGGCAATACGCGCAAAGCTCCTCCACAGATAATCGAGGAGTTCCGCTCGTTCCTCATCCAGGCGCCGGGCGCGCGCCGGATTAAAATGGACATATCCGCTCACCGCGCTGAAATATGCCTTCCGATTCGGCCTCCACGGGAATTAATTAATACCGCGCCCGGAACAGATGTCTGCAAAGCCGGTGCCGTGCGTTAAAGCGCTGGGTATAGGTTCCCAAGGATTGCTGGCAGGCGGATTGATCGTTGCTTTCTGAAGCGGCGCGGGTTGATACAGTCCCCCATGCCAAGAGAACAATTCTTCGAGAGTGTCTCGCGATATTTCGATCGCGCGGCGAAATACAGCGAACTCGAACGCGGTTTGCTGCAGCAGGTCAAGGCGTGTAACTCCGTGTATCGGATGCGGTTTCCAGTGCGGCAGGATGATGGGTCGATCAAGGTGGTCGAAGCGTATCGTGCGGAGCACAGCCATCACCGACTGCCGACTAAGGGGGGAATTCGGTTCAGCAGGAAGGTAACACAAGACGAGACCATCGCGTTGGCGGCACTGATGACCTACAAGTGCGCGATCGTCGGGGTGCCGTTCGGAGGCGCAAAAGGCGGCGTGCGGATCGATCCGAACGCGGTTTCAGAAGGTTTCCGCGAACGGTTGACCCGGCGTTATACAGCAGAGCTGATTCGGAAGAATCTTATCGGACCAGACATTGACGTTCCGGCGCCGGACTACGGAACGGGTGAACGAGAGATGGGCTGGATCGCGGATACTTACAAGGGTCTGCGCATGAACAACGCGAACATTTACGCCTGCGTGACAGGCAAATCCGTGGCGATGCAGGGAATTCCCGGGCGGCGGGAAGCGACGGGACTCGGCGTGTTCTACGGAGTGCGCGCCTGCGTCGAGCGCGAGGAAAACATGAAGCCACTTGGCCTCGATCCGGGAACTGCGGGCAAGCGGGTGATCGTTCAGGGGTTGGGCAACGTGGGGTATCACGCGGCGTATTTTTTTCAGCACCAGGGTGATTCGCTGGTAATCGGAATTTCCGAGCGCGAGGGCGGGATATTCAATGCGGACGGGCTCGACGTGGCAGCTGTACTGCAGCACAGGCTAGAGACGGGCTCGATTCTCGGTTTCGCGGGTGCGGAAGACGTTACGGATGGGAGGGCGTTGCTGGAGAGGGATTGCGACATCCTCATTCCCGCGGCACTGGAGAATCAAATCACGGCGATAAACGCCCGGCAGATCCGGGCAAAAATCGTTGCTGAAGCGGCCAACGGCCCTGTCGATTTCGATGGGGAGACGATTCTGAGGGAGCGAGGCGTATTCATGATACCAGATCTCTACCTGAATGCGGGCGGTGTAACGGTGTCCTATTTCGAATGGCTTAAGAACAGGGCAGGCGTAAGTTTTGAAAGGATGCATTCGCGTCACGAGGAAATTGTAAAACTCGAGATGCTCGAGCAGGTGGAGGAAATGACGGGTACCCGCATTCACGGTGCGCGAAAAAAGCGCCTGATCCAAGGCCCGGGCGAACGCGAACTGGTGATCTCCGCGTTGGAGCAAACGATGAACCGGGCATACGCACAGATTCATGATGTGTGGAAGTCGAAGAACCTCGAGGACCTACGGACAGCTTCGTTCCTGATGGCAATCGAACGTGTGGGAACAAGCTACCTGCATCATGGGATTTTTCCCTGACTGCACTTTGCGTCACAGACGAACGACGAAAACCATAAACCGGCGGATCACGCGGACGGACGTGTAGGGGTGAGCGTTGCGCACAATGGCGTGCTCTTTCTCGACGAACATCCGGAGTTCAAACGCCAGACCCTGCAAGTCCTCCGCCGGCCGTTGGAGGATGGGCGACGATGTAAAAACCACTCTCCAAGGTTCTTTGGCGTGGTTGATGGAACAGCGTCGTGTCGTGCTCGAAGAACCGTTCACCCTTGATCTGCCAAAGTATCACCAACCAGGACCTGGACACTCGGTCTCGGCCTGCAGAATAATTTTGAAGCGCCCATCAGGAGATTTGGCGAAAGACCGCTCCAAAGCTGCGCTTGCAGTGGTCAATAGTCCCGGCGTCGGCGTGAACCGTCCTGCCGATCTGCTGTTTTAACGGCAGTGGTCGCCAGACGATCGCGGGACGCCTATAGGTGCGTCTCCCGGGTGGGGACTGCAAACCGGCCCGGAAGCAGCCGCCTCGAATGCGGCGCAGAACCGTCTTGACGCGAAGCTTCGTGCCCTGTAGCGGAGCGGTAATGCGCGCCTTAAACCCTCAATATACCTGCATGTCTTAATATAAAGCGACATGCAGCCCAATACCTGATCGCCGAATAAAATCCAAATAGCCGATGGGAGCCAAGACAATTACGGAGACTCTGTTGGAGATGTATTATTTCTCCGCCCTTCGTGACTACTTTTGCGAGCTTCTTGGCGAGGACGATCTGCGCATGTTGAAGCCGAGTCCGAATCGTGAAAAGTGGCTTGGGTTTGATCAGGGCTGGGTGAAGGCGAAGAAAACTGGATTGCCGCTAGAGAAGGATCTTAAGAGCTTCATTCACAGCGACAGGAAACCTCTCGACGTGTTTCGAGCATTCTTTCTTCAGTTTAAGGTCGTTGGAATCGAAGAACTCGACGTGGGGCGCCAGATGGATGGACGGCGCCTTGGTTTGCCGCTCCGCTGTCGCTCGAGGCGGATAAGGACACCAAGATTTCTCAACACGAGACTCTTATACGGCTTGCGCAGCTCGACAATTCTGAAGTGTCTTACGCATGCCCAATGATTTTCTCGCTGGATGACATCATCGCACCACCAGATTTGACCACATTACGGACGATCGATGTCCGATCCGCGCCCGAAGGGTGGTTGACCAGCGGTAGTCATAAAATTGCGTTTCAGACTCCGACTTCTGATGCGCTTTGGTGCAGTGATCCTGAGCCGGCGAAGGATTTTGATCTTGCTCAGGCTTTGGAGCGTCTTCGACCAATGACCGAGGAGGGGCTTTTCGAGTATCTGGATACAGTATCCAAGGAGATCTGGGGCGGATTCGAGCCATCACCTGATCGAAACAGGTATCCTGAGTCTCTAATTGTTGTCGGATCCGCTAAGCAACCCAAACGGCGAACAAGACGCGGCTGACCAACTGCCTGCCCGCTGTGAGCCAGAAGTTCAATGACCACTCTAACACTAACCCTGAAATCGAAGCGCGCTCCCGGCAGGCAGTAACAGCGCTTGGACGTTCGCATGAAGAGTAACGTTTCTATCGAAGAGGCAATTCCAGAGTTTTACGAGTGGCCGAAACAATGGATGGGATTCGACATCGACAGGGAATACGGCGAGCGATTGCTTCGCCTTTTTGAGCCGTTTGCGCTTCGCTTAATCGATAGACACCTTTCCAAACGGGTTTTCCGAAAGCACATTGACAACCTTTGGCTTTTGGGCGGTGAGTTGATACGCTCAGTCTCCACCTACGAGGAATATGACAGGGACCCAAGCGAACTCCTTCTTGACAATATCGGCCCCGACGGTGGACCCTTTTCGCAACATTTGCAGGGAGAAGCTGAAAGGCAGAGCTTTGATTCAACCTGCCGGGCGCTCTATCGTTTCCTGGCATAGAATTGCGAACCATCCAGTCCGCCGAACAGCAACCCGGCGCTCTGATTTCCTAGGCGCCCGCGTCATTCAACGCGGGATTCGCTGCCGGCGCTCGTTCCCGGTTGGCTGTCGGTGACTTCATCGTTCGGCTACGATGATTGAGTCATGGAAAAAGTAGGCCGCAATGAGCCCTGTCCGTGCGGCAGCGGCAGGAAATACAAGAGGTGCTGTATGGTAGCGGATGTCCAGGCCAAGACAGGAGGAGTCGGCTCCAGCAGTGGTTCGTTTCCGCCATTCCGAATAGTCGTGACGGAGTTGGACGCACTCTCCAATAGTGTCAAGGGTTTGGTCGAAGCCGGTGATCTCGATGCTGCCGAGGCTGCTTGTCGTCGACTCCTGGAGGAGTATCCGGATCAGGTAGATGGCATTTGGCGGTTGGCGACAGTGTATGAGGCCCGGGGAGATCGCGCGCTAGCGGCCACGCGTTATCGGGACGCTGCCGAGTTCATGCGCTCGCACGATGGTTTTGATGAGGAGATTATCGCTGACATGATGGACTCGGCTGCGAAGATGGAAGCCGAATCGGGTCGCCGGGAGCTAATCACTCCCGGCGACCCGATTAGCCAAATTGTCTAAAGGTATAGCTGCGGGCTTTTTTGGAGACGGGGTCAACTCTTGAAACGTGACGCAAAGGTCTTTTTTCACCTCTCCATTTTGGGCTCCACCTCGCGTTTTTTCCGCCCCGACGCGGCGGGTCCGTCTCACGCCGCCCTCGGCGCTCGGCTTCCATGTACTCAATAGCCCCCGACTCAGTGTGAACAGTCCTGCCGATCTGCTGTTTTAACGGCAGTGGTCGCCAGACGATCGCGGGACGCCTGTAGGTGCGTCTCCCGGTGGGGACTGCAAACCGGCCCGGAAGCAGCCGCTTCGAATGCGGCGCAGAACCGTCTTGACGCGAAACTTCGCGCTCTGTATCGGAGCGGCAATGCGTGCCCGCAACCCTCAATATACCTGCATGTCGTAATATAAAGCGACGTGCAGCCCAATACCTGTTCTATAGAAGGATTGCATGGCACCGAAATGGTGCCATAATGGCACCAAGTGAATATTACAGTAAAGGATGTGCCCCAAGATCTGCACGAGCGACTCAGGGAGCTTGCAGATCAGAGTGGCCGTAGCCTCAATAAACTGATCCTCTACACCTTGGAGCAGTCCGTTCGGCCCCGGCAGGTCGATCGGGCCGCCCTTCTCAGTAGGATAAGACGCCGCCGAGACAATATGACGGCGTGGCTTGAAGACGACTCCCTCCAAGCAGCAATCAACGAGGGCCGCAGATGATCGTGGTCGACACGAACGTGATTTCTTACCTCCTGATGAGGGGGGAGCGATCAGAGGCGATGGATCGGTTGCAGAACCATGATTCCGAGTGGATAGCTCCTCGTCTGTGGCTCGACGAGTTTCTCAACGTCCTCTGCACCTACGAGCGCAACGGAAGGATCGGAGCTGCGCAAACCGTTGAACTCCTGGAGGACGCTTTGGAACTGATGGCCGGACGATCCTACGAAGTGCCTCCGGAGCGCGTTCTGTCGGTTGCTCGACGCACGGGACGCAGCGGCTACGACAGCCAGTATATCGCCTTGGCGGAGGATCTTGGTCTGCGGCTCTACACCTGTGATCAGCGCATCCTGCAGAGTTGTCCCGATTTGGCAGTCGAACCCGCGTAATGTAGACAATGCCTTGCAGCTGACAGCCTACGCTCGTACCTCGCTTCGGCTTCCGGCAGCAGCTGAAGGCTGGCGTTCGCTCCAATAAATGAGAGTCAGCAAGATTCAGCACAACCTCACGTATGTGCCGATCCATATCACGATTCGGTTCGAGGAAGTCGACCTCGGAATCGGGACTGCATTCTTCTATCATCTGGATGGAAAAGACTTTCTGGTCACCAATTGGCACAACGTATCGGGTAGGCGCCCTTGGAATAAGAAGATCATTTCGAAACATGCTGCGATTCCCGACAATCTCGTCGTTCGCTTTCCATATCAGGAGGAAATCGATGGTGGAGCAAAGGCATTCAAGTGGGTTCCAAAGGTTTTGAAGCTCTATGAGGACGATATACACGGCCTCCCTCTCCCTTGCTGGTGGGAACATCCGGAACATGGATTTGCGGTGGACGCGGTAGCGATCGAAATCGAGGAACTGAACTTGACCAAGGCTGTTCCGGCCAATGCCGAATCGCTCGACCTATACCAACTATTGTTGATGCCGGGCATGGATGTGTTTGTACTTGGATACCCAAGAGGGATAAGCGGCGGTGGGCGGTTTCCGCTGTGGAAGCGGGGCAGCATTGCATCGGAGCCTGATATCCATCTCGATGATCTCCCAAAGATGTACATAGATACTGCAACCCGAGAGGGAATGTCGGGCGCGCCTGTCTATGCTCAGGAATCAGGCCTTTGGGCACCGGAGGGTAAGAAACTCCCCGAAGACGGCGTGTTTGGAAAGGGACACTGATTCATCGAAATTTATTCTGGACGGGTTGGAGAGGATTCGTTCTTGGCGCAACTCGGAATTGTTTGGAAGGAAGAGGCGATCATCGAGATTATCCGGGGAAAGCATGTTGGCTCGTCGTCCTTCAACCTGTAACAATAAGCGAACAAGCGGGTGCTACCAACAGGCTACCCGTCGTGTGCCGAGAGCGTCATGACACTTGAACCGTCAACCTTGAAATCGAAGCGGCGATGCCGGTAGCCTGTGGCAGACCCTTGACGCATGAAGAGTAACGTTTCCATCGAAGAGGCAATTCCAGAGTTTTACGAGTGGCCGAAACAATGGATGGGATTCGACATCGACAGGGAATACGGCGAGCGATTGCTTCGCCTTTTTGAGCCGTTTGCGCTTCGCTTAATCGATAGACACCGTTCCAAACGGGTTTTCCGAAAGCACATTGACAACCTTTGGCTTTTGGGCGGTGAGTTGATACGCTCAGTCTCCACCTACGAGGAATATGACAGGGACCCAAGCGAACTCCTTCTTGACAATATCGGCCCCGACGGTGGTCCCTTTTCGCAACATTTGCAGGGAGAAGCTGAAAGGCAGAGCTTCGATTCAACCTGCCGGGCGCTCTATCGTTTCCTGGCATAGAATTGCGAACCATCCAGTCCGCCGAACAGCAACCCGGCGCTCTGATTTCCTAGGCGCCCGCGTCATTCAACGCGGGATTCGCTGCCGGCGCTCGTTCCCGGTTGGCTGTCGGTGACTTCATCGTTCGGCTACGATGATTGAGTCATGGAAAAAGTAGGCCGCAATGAGCCCTGTCCGTGCGGCAGCGGCAGGAAATACAAGAGGTGCTGTATTGTAGCGGATGTCCAGGCAAGATAGGAGGAGTCGGCTCCAGCAGTGGTTCGTTTCCGCCATTCCGAATAGTCGTGACGGAGTTGGACGCACTCTCCAATAGTGTCAAGGGTTTGGTCGAAGCCGGTGATCTCGATGCTGCCGAGGCTGCTTGTCGTCGACTCCTGGAGGAGTATCCGGATCAGGCAGATGGCATTTGGCGGTTGGCGACAGTGTATGAGGCCCGGGGAGATCGCGCGCTAGCGGCCACGCGTTATCGGGACGCTGCCGAGTTCATGCGCTCGCACGATGGTTTTGATGAGGAGACTATCGCTGACATGATGGACTCGGCTGCGAAGATGGAAGCCGAATCGGGTCGCCGGGAGCAAATCACTCCCGGCGACCCGATTAGCCAAATTGTCTAAAGGTATAGCTGCGGGCTTTTTTGTTCATCAGACGAGACCGAGCTGTTGCAGCATCCCCATTTGGTCCCATTGCTCCCAACGTTCGACTACTTGCTCCCCGACCACATGGTCAAAGATCAATCCTTCGAACTGAACCGGCTTTCCTGTTGGTTGTGCCTCGCCGAGAGGGCCATTATGTGTTCCTTTAGCTACCCACCGGAAGGCGACTTTGTCACCCGAAACCATTTGATCTTCCACCATAACATGGAAGTCAGGAAACGCCGTCAGGAGCCCTGTAACCAACTCTTTGAAAGCTGCTACCGAGAGATTTGGTTCCGGAGCACCGGCCATGTGGATTATGCAGTTGAGCGCAAAGGATTCATCGGCGGGCGAGACATCTCCCCGATTTAACCCATCGATCCAATTTTGTTCGTACTCGATTACTTCTAGGCTCATGTTCTTCTCTCTTGTTAGTTAAACATTGCGACAAATCACATATCACTATTACACTGTGATGCGCGATACAGATTTCACTCATTATCCGGTTAAGGTTTAAACTGAGCGAAGTGCCGTAAGCGGCAGCGTCGCATCTCATATATTGTCACATGGCCCCGCTCATCTTCGCTGCCAACCGCATAGCACTTTCGCTCCAGTGTTTGGTTAGTTGTGTCTTTGATGAACTTGACCACGGCGCTTAGAGCGGCGTTTGCACTGACTGTCACGAGCGCCAGGCATCCACCATTTGTGCCGTGTCTTGATATATCCGGAAACAAACAATGCGCCCTTCTCTGATCTGCAACAGATGACAGGAGCGCATCTCGAAAGGCCTTGGATGTCCTTTAAAGTGGCCACGCTCGCGACACTCGACATACGCCCCGTTCTCCGCCTCCGTGTAGGTAAGGACATCGAAAGACTCGATGTGGTTGATCTCCCCGATGATGGAGAAGAAGCGCTTCACCTCGTCCAGGCCACGAAACACACCGAAATGGGGGACCTCCTTGGAGCCCACGATCTCCCACTCAACATGGGGATCCAGCAAGGCATATATTGCCTCAACATCGCCGGCGAGAAAGGAATCGTACAACTTCTTTGCTATAGCGCAGTTTGGTTTCTCTTGTGACATGCGTCGCTCCTCTGGTGAAGGTGATGAAACAACTAGACCCAAAATAAGCGAGAAAAAAGCTTGAAGCCCGGCGACCGCGATTTGGTCGGCATTTGAGGACGAGATATCCACATATTTATTAGATCTGCTAATCACTGGGTGCGTTTGGGCCAAATAATCACGCTTCTCGGCTTGCTCGTTGTTGGCTTCTTTGTGCTATCTCGTGGATTAGTGAGCGACCTGTACATAGTACGCCTGCGTGAAGTGCATGATCAGGGCTATTCCTTCCTTGCCAGGTTTTCTTTCAGGTAATACGAAGCCCTCGCAGGTGCTCCCATGCAGCAAAGAGTTCCTTTAACCAGACGTTGTAGTTCATGATGCGGTAGATGATCCGCCGACCCGTGCGAACGATCTGCGTGGGTAGCAGAATGATGGAGTGCAGAAACCGCCGGAACTCCATCTTGACCAACTCCATTCCCCGTTCCTTGTTGGGCATCAGCAACCCAAACCAAGCCTTCAGATTCCATGCCAGGGAAGTCATAACCATATAGGCCCAATTGCTAAGCAAATCGTCCACCGGCATACGCATAGCGTTAACTCCGTTCTTTAACTGCTCGATCACGTTCTCCTGATTGCAGCGTCCGTTGGCCAGACTCACGATTTCCGGCGGGGTGTAGTCGACGCGGTTGGTGATATAGAAAAAGTAACGTTCATCGTCGAAGAGCACTTCCTCGCCTTTCTTCACGCTGATGTTCTTGCGTACGATGATCAGGCGGTAAGACCGCGAGCATTTATTCGGTTGATAGTCTATTTCGGTCACGCTCTCCCCCGTGAGCACCTTGTTCTCATACCCTTTGAAACGCACGATGCTCTCCTTGACGCGTTCCCCCTTGCGCCGCGGGCGCGTGGCAATATCATAGCGCGGCAGTCTCTCCAACGGCGTCCATGCCTCTTGCGGCAAGGCTTCGGCCAGCCCGACCACCTTCGGGTGCGCGTCCATTCCGAAGATGAAATAAACGCCCCCTTTATCCCATCGATCCAGCTCGCCAGTCAGTGTGAAGTCCGTGTCGCCGCGCAAGGTAATCTTTCCGGCATGAGGGCGCACCAACTCGATGGCCCGATCGATCCACGGCACGCACCCCTCATGACTAACCACATTCCCGGGGCGGTTGACCAGATAGAGTACTTCGTTGGTATTAGCCAGTGAGACTGTCAGCGGCGCATATCCCCAAATGCCTTTGTAGGAAAGAGACATCCCGCCTTTGCATTCGCCGAGCGTCGGCGCGATAGTGCCGTCGGTATCTATAAAAGCCTCTGCCAGGAACTGCCCGGGCTGCTGGTCCCAGACCCGCCGGCGCACCGTGTTAGTTATCTCCATGAGATTGACGATGTCATCCTCAGCAAAGCGGCGCGTAAAGTCACCGCTCGTTGTCGGGTCGGGAATGCGCTGGGCACCCAGGCCGTCAAGGAAGGCTTCATCATTGCGACGAAGCTCGATGTCTTCGAGCCGCACGCCCTCGAGCAGCGCGTTGTAAGTCAGGTTGAGCACATGATCGCTCTCGTGGTAGGGAAGGTGTTTCTTAAGAAGATGCAGTCGCGAGTCAATCTCCTCGCGCAGGCCCAGCTTGTTAACCATCAGATGAATCGCTCCGATTCCTCCGCAGTTGATCGCCCGGCTCTTCTCAGCCATCTCATAGTGAATGTTGCCGGCCGTTATGATGGGCTCCGCCTGATTGCTCCACCCGCGCTTCGCGTCGAGACGGCGTTGAATTCGGCGCTTGCGATTTCGCAGGATCTTCGGATATGTTCTTTTCACTCGAAATGACCTTTCTCTTTGGATGGTTTCGGCTTTAGCACCGCCATCAAACCAAGGATTCAAGGGCATTTCGAGTTTTTTTATCGCAATTTGCCTATCCTATCACGCTTCTTTAGGGTCTAGACGTCTAAGGCGGCCACCCACCCGCTGCCGGGAGCGCACCTCGGACTCACGGTTAAGGGTTCTGTAGCCGTTCACGGGGTAGTTTGAAAATGGTGAAGAAAAAGCTGGAGTCTCGATTTTGCTGGGTTTACGAGTGGGGGCGATGGACAAGGAGATCATCGTTCGCGGACGCAGGATTGGAGCGGCGGAAGTCGCGTTCATCCGGGGGCTGATTTCGAGAGTGGAGGCTCAGGGGCGTACGCATGTCTCGAGGGTTCTGTGCCGGCGGTGGGAGTGGCGTCAGGCCAACGGGAGCTACCGGGAGATTGCCTGCCGGGACTTGTTGCGGCAGCTCGATCGCAAGGGTCTGATCGTGCTGCCGGCGATGCGCAAGCCGGCGCGGCGGCCCGGATGTACCAACACCGTGGCGCCCCTGCCGCCGATGGACACCGCGAATCTGGAAGCACCGCTTTCGCGCCTCCGCCCGCAGGTCCGTGTCGAGCTGGTCAAAGGCAACGCAGGGGAGCGGCTCCACAACAGTTTGGTGGCCCGCTATCACTATCTGGGATACCGTCAACCCACAGGGGCCGCGCTCAAGTATCTTTGCTATTGCGGCGAGCGCGTTGTCGCCGCCCTGGGCTTCGGTCCGGCGGCATGGAAGGTGGCCTGCCGGGACGCTTTTATCGGCTGGGAACCCGCCGTCCGTGAAGCCAATCTGCCCGGAGTCGTCAACAACGACCGCTTTGTGATTCTGCCCTGGGTTCGGGTGCCGCATCTGGCTTCCTTCCTTCTGGGGCATTGTCTGCGGCGGCTGCGGCGCGACTGGATGGCACACTATGCCACGCCTATCGTGCTGGCGGAGACGTTCGTCGAGCGTGAGCGTTTTGCAGGCACCTGCTACCGCGCGGCCAACTGGCGCCGGCTCGGAGAGACACGCGGACGCGGCCGTAACGACCGCACGCACCGCAACGCCGAACCGGTGCGCGATGTGCTGGTTTATCCGCTGTGTCGGCGCTTCCGGGAGCGCCTTTGCCAGAGCAAGGCGATGCCGCGGAGCCGCGGCGATGGGGTGCCCGGAGCTCAGCCATGATCGCCGGCGCTTTGCTTTGCGAGTCCTGCGCGCGGCTGCGCGAGGAGAACACGATCCTCGTCGCCAGCCAGGCGCAGTTGCGCGAAGAGCTGGCCGTGTCCCAGCGACGGATCGACTCGCTCGAAGCCCGGATCGCGGCACTGAGCAAGAACTCGCGAAACTCCTCCAAGCCTCCTTCCAGCGATATCGTCAAGCCCGGGCCCAGCGCTCGCAAGGAAGCCGGGCGCAAGATCGGCGGGCAGCCCGGCCACCGGCGCCACGAGCGAATTCTCTTCTGTGAGGAGGAACTCAGCGTAGCGCCTTTCGAGCACTATGCATCCACCTGTCCCTGTTGCGGAGGCGAAGGCATTCCAGAGCCCGAGTGGGAGCCGAAGGTTCTCCAGCACGTCGAGATCAGGGAGATCCCCCTCTACAAGGAGGAGCATCGCTATCATGCCTGCCGATGCGCCGGGTGCCAAAAAGTCTACTATGCGCAACCCTCTGCATTCCTGCAGAAAGCTGGCCTGTGTGGGCCGCAGCTCACCGCCCTCATTGCATACATGAAAAGCGCGCTCCATGCCTCCTATTCCGCAATCCGGCGCTTCCTGCGCAACGTGGTTGGTCTGAAGTTCTCACGCGGTTATCTGGTGAAGCTCATTGCCAGGGTGAGCTGCGCCCTGCAGGATCCCTACGAGCAGCTCATGGCCGCGCTGGCAAACGAACCCGCCCTGCACGTCGACGAAACCGGGCACAAGGACAACGGCCAGCGGTTCTGGACCTGGGTGTTCCGCGCCGAACTCTACGTGCTTTTCAAGATCGAGGACACCCGCAGCTCGCAGGTCCTTATCGACGTGCTGGGCGACGAGTTCAACGGTGTGCTGGGCTGTGACTTCTTCAGTGCCTACCGCAAATACATGCGCGAGTTCGATGTGCGGGTGCAGTTCTGTCTGGCCCATTTGATCCGTGAGATCCGCTACCTCTGCGGGCTGCCCGAGGGTCCCGGTCCGGCCTACGGGCACAAGCTCCTGGAAGCCATCCGGGAGATGTTCGCACTGATTGCGCGAGCGCAGGACAAAGGGCTGAAGCGCGAAGCGATCCGCGGCCCACTGGAAGCGGCCCGCGAGCGGATCCTGCAGGTGGCGCGCCAGGAGGCTCCCGCGGAGCGCACCGGCAGCGCGGGACTTCGGGCTGCGTATAACCTCGCGGCGCGGCTGGAGAAATACGGAGCGTCCTATTTTGAGTTCATCACCACGCCCGAGATTGAGCCGACCAACAACCCGGCCGAGCAGGCTATCCGTTTCATCGTCATCGACCGTCTGATCACCCAGGGCACCCGGGGCGCGAGCGGCCGCCAGTTCTGCGAGCGGATCTGGACGGTGCTGGCCACGTGCGCCGCCCAGAAACGTGACGTGCTCGCCTATCTGACTGCAGCAGTGCAAACTTCATTTCGCAACGAGCCGCCACCCTCGCTCATGCCCGCCGGTCCCTGAGCCCGTTCCGCTCCCGCGCTCATGGCTTGTCTACCCCGTGGACGGTTACAGGGTTCTATATAGTCATCATTCAGATTTCGATTCGCGGCGGGTAGTGGGTTGGTGTGGGCCGCCTTGTTCGGTCAGGTCGCGTTTCTGTTCAATCAAGTCGATCTTACGGTCTAGCAAGCTCCAAATCTTAGTATTTTGTTCGCTTCCCCTGTTGATATCCTAAAACAACTTGCTCAGAACCATAAACGCGATTCCGAATAGTGCGAAGGCTACCGAAAGAGTGGTTGTGACTACCATCAGTTTCGAGAGCGGAAGCGCCACAAAAGCATAGCCACCTATGAAGGTTAGCAGCGCTATGGCAGACCATGCAATCCACTTCGCGATCTGATACTTTTTCGACATCACGCTGGTCGAGGGTGCGCTAGCCTGAACGGAGTGATCATGCACTGCATCTTGCTCGTCCCTCGGGAACTTCAATTGGGCTGTGCGGAGCTCAACGAGGGACTTAATCATCGCTGCGACCATCGTAACCGCCGCGAGAATTGCAGTAATCGGCGTGATTATGTTTTCCATTCTTAGACCGAACGTAAGTGGTGATGAGCGACGCGTAGCGGCGTCTCAATCAACCACCATGTTAGCACATGTCACTGTATAGTCATACGCAATAATGCTAATAATCACGACCTAACCCCTTCAACTTCCTATCGGCTGCGCAGCCACGAATTCGACGGCTTCCCCGACGGACTCCAGGGGCCAGCGGCGGTCATCCTGGTTGCGGTACAGCTCGTCGTTGATGTCGAAGAACAGGATCCGCCCACCGAGCCCGCGTTCGTGGAGGGTACTCAATTCCTCGTAGAGCACCTGACTGTAATTCGACTCGACGATGATGGCCTGGGCGAGGTCTATCGCAGCAGTGAAGACGTAGAACCACATGTTCATCTTCCGAGCCGGAGTCACTCCATCGGGCGGCATCTCGTCTTCGGGCACCTCGATGCACAGAGGTTGTGGCGGTGGATTAAGCCGGCCCTCGGGCCAGAGCAGCATCGTGAAGTATCCGGCCAGGTCCAGCCGGACGGTCAACCTTCCGACCCTGGGCACGAAGTTCTCCGCCTTCCGGGTAAGAAGCTCGCGCGCCTCTTCAAGATCGACGTCCTCGTCCTCCGTGATCTTAAGGAAGAAATTCTCGTCGAACTGCTGGGACCAGAGGACGAGGCAAAACGGATGCGGGAACTCCGCGCGGAGCGCCTGGGCGAGCTGACGCGCCTCTTCAGTGCACCAGTTCCCATCCAGACCTGCCCGCGCGTCGATATCGAGCATCTGCTGACCGGCTTTCCTCACTTCTCGCTGCAGACCTTCCCTGCGGGTTTGGTTGTCGGTCAACCACCTTTCGTAGAGTTCATCGCTCATATCGACACTTTCCTTTACAATATATGTTAACGCATTTTGTTATTTGTTACTCTCATCAGAAAACCGCGGCTAACGTCAGGCGTCAGCGATCCGAACGATTCGCTGCACGCCCTTGTTCGGCTTCCCTGCGTGAATTCACTGTTCCAGAAAACGTAACATATCGGTATGATGCCCGATCATCCTCCACTTTCCCTCTTCTTTCCGGTAGATGTTTGTTGCCCGGATCAACCCCTTTACGGCCTCGCCATCCTTGCCTATATTTTGTCCCTTCTCGTAGTTGTTGGCAATTGCGAGATCCTTTCCGACGTTGATCACGATATTGGTTGGCTCCACCTTGCCTCCAAGTTTCAGTGCGGCCTGCTTTTGCCAGTCTGCCAGCACCTGCTTCCACCCAACCTGAAATCCCCCATCAGGGCCCATGTATGTAACATCTTTCGAGTGAGACCATAACCGCTTCATTGGCTCAAGATCTCCCGTAAACATCGCGTTGAGGGACTGGTAGAATTCCGCGTTCGCTTCCCTCACTGAGGATTCATCGGTCACGTCCGCCCTCGCGACAGAAGGGAAAGCAAGCACCGTCATTGCGGTCGCAAGGATTCTCAGGTCAATCATTCTTATTCTCATTGTGTTGGGTCTTTTCACGATTGGTGTGGGTCTTTAGGAACTTTACGGATGGCTTGCGTTCCTTCCAAATAAGGAGAGCCCGTTTTCTAAATCCTGCCCTATCACTACGCATCAGGCGTGCACCGCTCGATCAATTGGTTGACCGGGGCCTCTGCGTTCAGAAGGCGGTCGGACTGGGTGGCCCCGATCACCGGCAACTTGTCGTTCAGTAGTCCGATCTGAGCGAGCACGGTTGCTTGGTCCCAGTAAATGTGCTCGGAACTGATCTTGCCGCCTTCGAAGGAAATAATGCCGACATGAGGCACGATCAACTGACGACCTGTCGGCTCGATACCCGGGGCGAACCAGTCCATGCGCACAGTGTGGGTGAAGCGCAGGATGAATTCATCAATGATCCGGTTCTGCCCTACACTGCGGGTGAGCAACTGCAACTCAATGTCGGGCGGTGTCTGAGGAATGAAGATTTCCGCGTAGAACTTTCTTAGCGCAGATTTCCCGGTCGCCCCGGTGCCTACGGGCACATGGATCAACACTGGATGATCTGTCATGGTGGCGATGGCGGCGTCGGCGTCCTTATGCTCGAACTCAGCAGACGTGTGCGCATCCCAAATCTCGATCATTGCCTTTTCTGAATCAGTGAAGTGCGTCATGCGTTGAATTTCGTGCGGGCGAGATGAATCACGCCCTTAGATCCATCGGGGTTACCGGTAACGACAGCTCAGGAATTTTAGCTGTATCACCCAGAGCATTAAATGGCAAACTTCTTCACTGTTGCCGAACGCCAGCGATCGCTTTGTTAGGCAACGGACGGATTCCCGGGCTCGCTCGCGGCCGTGACGAATTCGATCCAGCGGTCTTTGTCAACAAAACTGTAGTGATTGCCACCGTTCCATTCGTGCACAGTGGCCAACGGTAGCTGCTCGGACAGATAGAGCGGCATCCGTGGGGAGATGATCCCGTCTTCATTGCCGTAGAAGATGTCGACCGGTTGTCGAATGTCGCGCGCCTCGAAGCCCCAGTCCCACAGCGCGAGGGTCATTTCGTATATGCCTTCTTCGTTCTGGATATAGCCGAGACGAAAGTTCTCCTCGAAGAGCGCTTCCTGCTCGGGATTTCGAAGGATCGTTTTGGCTTCCTTGGGAAGCTCGTCGGCGATGGATTTCACGTACGAGGGGAGGCTTTTGTTGATCTTCTTGGCGCCCGCTTTCATCAACCATCGAGTGAGGTGGTGTAGGTGCCGGATCTTCACGATGATCTTGAGGTCTTTCATAACCAACATGGAAGCCACGCCCTCGTCGTCGAACGGGGCGACCGGGGACGCCAGCACGACTTTCGAGACTCGATCGGGCAGATGATGAGCGATCGCGAGTGCATGAGGGCCGCCACCCGAGTGTCCGGCGACGTTGAACGCCCCAAGGCCAATGTGGTCGGCAAGCTGCTCCATATTAGTTCCCCAATCGACCATTTTGCGACCGTTCATCGGGGTCGACCCTCCGACGCCGGGCTGGTCGGCGGCGATCCAGCGAACTCCGAGCGACGCGGTGAGCGAGTCATCGGGATGTCGAATCACGTGCGAATCCGAAAACCCGTGGCTGAAGATCACAGGTAATCCCTCGACATCGCCATAGATGTCATATGTCAACTCGCGTCCATCGGACAACGTCATGGTTTGAGTCATCTTGTGTTCCTGTCTTTTGTTTCCCGAGTGCGGCGCTTTGGAGAAGTGACGTCGCGCTGATCAGTGGATAACGGGTTCGAACCTCGCCTCGCCTAGGAGCCTTGTACGCCAACGATACGTAAATATCGAACTGTTCGAGGCCGCGCTGAGAGAGCCTGTCCGGTCAGCCAGTGATATGGGATAAGAAAGATGGCATCCAATTTTCTCCTTCCCATATGGTTCTACGATCCGCATGCGATGAAAGCCCAGACGTCCAAGCTCAGCGACCGCCGCCGGAAACGACCGGTCGGCCGCAATAATCGCGAGCCAATTCTTCTGAACCGTTCGCCTGCTCAGCGGGGCGGCGATTCGCTGGAGCGCCTTGTTGGGCGGCGCGCGTCATAGCGAAGCCGTCTCGAGCTGCTCAAGGAAACCTCGCACTGCCGAGTTGAATGAGTCGGGGTTTTCCAGATGGACGAAATGCCGCGCGTCGATCATGGCCAGCTGCGCATTGGGAATACGTGAGGCGACCCACGGCATGACTCTTGGACCAAGATGGCTACGGCTGCCAGCGACGCACAGGGTGGGCCGACGAATGCGCGGGAGAAGGTCTCGGAAATCGGCCTGCATGACGCTGAGCATCAGATCTGCAGCGGCGCTACGAGGCATCCGTAGACTGCCCTCGATGACGCTCGCCACTTCGGATTCCGGAAACTCCTGGCTGAACTCGTGGGACAGAAAGTCTCGCAGCGCGCGCTCACCGTCCCGTCCGGCGATGGCTGCAGCCTGAGCCAATGCGTCGTTCCCTTCTACCGACGCACCATACTCTTCACACTCCGTTTCAGACCAGCCGGGGCGTTTGAGGAACGTGATCGGTTCGTCGCACAGCACCAGCGCACGCGTGCGGTCTTCACCAAAAAGATCGATGAAGCTCCAGATTACGACGCATCCCGCCGAATGCCCCAGCAGAACAGCGTCTTCGAGACTGAGATGGTCCAGGAAGTCCAAGCAGTCTCGTGCTAGCCGCGAAACCCGATAACCATGGGTTGGCCGGTCCGATTCCCCGTGTCCCCGGAAGTCGAGTGCCAAGCAGCGAAAGGAGTTAGATAAGGCCGCGATTTGCTTCGAGAATCCTTCGGCCGGCTGCGTCCACCCCGGAAGCAATACGAGTGGCCTCCCGCGACCTGCTTCAAGGTAGTGGAGTCTGACCCCGTCGTTCGTAGTGAAGTATGCAGAGCTTGTTTTCAACGGATGACAGATTTCGCGATGTCTCGCGCGGCCCAACGACGAAGTTCACCGGCCGGCGAATCATACGACGACTTTATCCCGACACGCGGTGAAGGATGAATTCCTCTGCGCCTGCCGGTCCGATGGAACGACTGTTCGGTTAGAGCCTTTGTGCAACAAGCCGAAAATGGCGTTACTCTGCCGTCTTGTCGAGGGCTTTGCGCACTTCGCGCAGCCAGGCATACAACCCCGGCCACTCGGTTCCCATCACGATGTTGCCGTCAACAACCACTTCATCAAAACTTCGCTTCTTCCAATTGGCTCCGGCCAGACCGGCCTCAGCCTCGCAGACGGGATGTCCGGTGACGGGTCGGCCCTTCATCAGACCGGTCGCCAGTAGAATCTGCAATCCGCGGCAGATCGTCGCCACGACCTTCTGCGATTGCACGAAGTTGGTGACGAGTGACTTTACGTCGGGGACGTTTCTCAGCGTTTCACACGCTCTTCCACCCGGCAGAATCAAGGCGTTGTAGTCCGCAGCATCGATTTCATTCAGCGCTACGTCAATCCTGAACCGGTGCCCCTCCCACTCGGTCACCGCCTGATACTTGTCGTTGAAGTCATGAATGCAAGTCGTGATGTACTGGCCATCAACCTTGCCAGGACTGGTCGTATACACTTCGTGCCCGAGCATCTTCAGGCAGTGGTACGGCACGGCCAGCTCGTAGTCTTCAGTAAAGTCGCCACACAGGACAATGATTCGGCTCATTAATTCTCTCCTTAGTCGGTCGCGTCAATCGGCACCGAACGGTCAAGATCACCGATGAGCGCCGGTGGCAAGGCCGCGATGGCAGACAGTCGGTCGATGAATCCGAAGGGCTTCGACTGGCAAGGCGGGGCGCTCATTCGGTGCATCGCATGGTTCGGCAAGTTCATTTGCTCGACTCTTTGTCTCTTAAGTCAATGTCCCCTGCGCCAATTACGAATGCTAGCGAGAAACCTGATCCTTGTTTCTTGGGCGCCCGCGAAAGCACTCCAATGACATTCCCTGTTTCTGCCTGCACTACGGGCGAACCGCTGAAGCCGGGAATACTGGGCAAATCCAAGACCAAAACGTGGGCGCCATCAGACTCGTATCGTGTAGATGCAATACTACCACGCCTGACCAATGGAAACTTCTTAACTTGGTCCCATACCAAAGGAAATCCCGCAATGATTACCTCGTCTCCAACTTTGGTAGTGCCGCCGATCTTGAGTGGCTCTAGTTTTTGCTTTAAGGGCTCCGATGGTTCTAGCAATGCAAGATCCCTTTGGGGTCGCCAGCAATAGAGAATCGATGCACAACCCGTATCCGAAACGTGTGCAAATCAGATCCTACGCTCTGAATTGCGAACAGTGGTTCATGCAATCGTCCTGTCTTCTCGTCAAGGATCACATGGTCAGCCGTCATAATCAGCCCGCTGTTGGAGACTACGAAGCCAGAACCAAGTACGTTCTCTGGTTTGGGTGAAGAATGGGCAAGCATGACAACAGATCGCTCAACCTTCTCCGCACTCGATAATTGCTGACCAAGCGTTTGATCGCTTGCAGCACAGTAAATCACGGAAAGCAGGAGCACTGTGTATAAACGGCTCATAATTGCCGAACAAGTGATTGAGCAGATCTGGATATCCTGCATTTGGGGTGATATCCGACGAAGTCGCTCCGCTCGGTTGGCTGGGAAGCAGTTCCACTGCACTAAGCCTATCTAACAGGCGAAGGAGCTCGATTGAAGCAATTTCTGTGAGAATTCTCTTGTCACGCGTCGATTTCGAACCTCAAAGCGTCGGATAACATCCCGAAATGCGTGTTATCCGATAACACGACAACAAGTCTTTTAATGATGCGGATCTCTGAAACAGTGCGGGATTATCTCGAGCGGAGACTCGCCTGGGCCTCGGTACCAGAAGGAGAGCGGCCAGAATACCGAAAATGGGTTCGGTGCTATTTGGGCTTCCGTCAGAAGCATTGTCATCCGCCGCGCTCCGCTTCGAGCGTCGAACCGTTTCTGGCGAAACTGGCTTCGAAGAATCAATCGGCAGCGCAACGCGAACAAGCTGGAACGCGTCAATCTGAAGAACCTTAGCCGACCGCGCACGAAAGTGATGATGAACCTCGCCAATCCCCGACGAAGCCTTCTCGCTCTCTTTTATCCCGAACGACGGCGTCGGCCTGGCGCGGAGGAGTTTATCATCAGCACCTATATCAAGATTCATCCGCTCGCTCTACATCGACTACGACGAAGCTGCCGATCCCGGGGGCGAAGGCGGAGATTGACCGCCCCCACCTTCGGCTACTCGACAAGCCGCAGTTCTTCGTCGATAAACTGGCGCAAGGCGTCGCGATGATCGCCGCCGCGTTCTATCCGAAGGATGTGATTCTTCGGCTGAGCGATTTCAAGTCGAACGAGTATGCGAACCTGGTTGGTGGTCGAAGCCTACGAGCCCGACGAGGAAAACCCGATGATCGGCTTCCGCGGCGCGAGTCGCGCTATTACCACCCGCGCTACCAGGCCGGCTTTGCGCTGGAATGCCGGGCCGTGAAAAAGGTTCGCGACGAGATGGGACTGACGAACCTCAAGTTGATGATCCCGTTCTGCCGCACGGTTGAAGAAGGCCACAAAGTGATCAGGCCGAGATGGAAAAACACGGCCTGCGCCGGGCAGGATGGGCTGGAGATTTACGTGATGTGTGAGATTCCCAGCAACGTGATTCTTGCCGAGGAGTTCGCCGACATCTTCGACGGCTTTTCGATCGGCTCGAATGACCTCACACAGCTGGTCCTCGGCGTGGACCGCGACAGCGAGATCGTCGCGCCCATTTTCGATGAA
>CAWDWA010000036.1:0-40771 GCA_963805815.1 uncultured Verrucomicrobiae bacterium | reverse complement strand
GTAACCGTCCACGGGGTAGACAAGCCATGAGCGCGGGAGCGGAACGGGCTCAGGGACCGGCGGGCATGAGCGAGGGTGGCGGCTCGTTGCGAAATGAAGTTTGCACTGCTGCAGTCAGATAGGCGAGCACGTCACGTTTCTGGGCGGCGCACGTGGCCAGCACCGTCCAGATCCGCTCGCAGAACTGGCGGCCGCTCGCGCCCCGGGTGCCCTGGGTGATCAGACGGTCGATGACGATGAAACGGATAGCCTGCTCGGCCGGGTTGTTGGTCGGCTCAATCTCGGGCGTGGTGATGAACTCAAAATAGGACGCTCCGTATTTCTCCAGCCGCGCCGCGAGGTTATACGCAGCCCGAAGTCCCGCGCTGCCGGTGCGCTCCGCGGGAGCCTCCTGGCGCGCCACCTGCAGGATCCGCTCGCGGGCCGCTTCCAGTGGGCCGCGGATCGCTTCGCGCTTCAGCCCTTTGTCCTGCGCTCGCGCAATCAGTGCGAACATCTCCCGGATGGCTTCCAGGAGCTTGTGCCCGTAGGCCGGACCGGGACCCTCGGGCAGCCCGCAGAGGTAGCGGATCTCACGGATCAAATGGGCCAGACAGAACTGCACCCGCACATCGAACTCGCGCATGTATTTGCGGTAGGCACTGAAGAAGTCACAGCCCAGCACACCGTTGAACTCGTCGCCCAGCACGTCGATAAGGACCTGCGAGCTGCGGGTGTCCTCGATCTTGAAAAGCACGTAGAGTTCGGCGCGGAACACCCAGGTCCAGAACCGCTGGCCGTTGTCCTTGTGCCCGGTTTCGTCGACGTGCAGGGCGGGTTCGTTTGCCAGCGCGGCCATGAGCTGCTCGTAGGGATCCTGCAGGGCGCAGCTCACCCTGGCAATGAGCTTCACCAGATAACCGCGTGAGAACTTCAGACCAACCACGTTGCGCAGGAAGCGCCGGATTGCGGAATAGGAGGCATGGAGCGCGCTTTTCATGTATGCAATGAGGGCGGTGAGCTGCGGCCCACACAGGCCAGCTTTCTGCAGGAATGCAGAGGGTTGCGCATAGTAGACTTTTTGGCACCCGGCGCATCGGCAGGCATGATAGCGATGCTCCTCCTTGTAGAGGGGGATCTCCCTGATCTCGACGTGCTGGAGAACCTTCGGCTCCCACTCGGGCTCTGGAATGCCTTCGCCTCCGCAACAGGGACAGGTGGATGCATAGTGCTCGAAAGGCGCTACGCTGAGTTCCTCCTCACAGAAGAGAATTCGCTCGTGGCGCCGGTGGCCGGGCTGCCCGCCGATCTTGCGCCCGGCTTCCTTGCGAGCGCTGGGCCCGGGCTTGACGATATCGCTGGAAGGAGGCTTGGAGGAGTTTCGCGAGTTCTTGCTCAGTGCCGCGATCCGGGCTTCGAGCGAGTCGATCCGTCGCTGGGACACGGCCAGCTCTTCGCGCAACTGCGCCTGGCTGGCGACGAGGATCGTGTTCTCCTCGCGCAGCCGCGCGCAGGACTCGCAAAGCAAAGCGCCGGCGATCATGGCTGAGCTCCGGGCACCCCATCGCCGCGGCTCCGCGGCATCGCCTTGCTCTGGCAAAGGCGCTCCCGGAAGCGCCGACACAGCGGATAAACCAGCACATCGCGCACCGGTTCGGCGTTGCGGTGCGTGCGGTCGTTACGGCCGCGTCCGCGTGTCTCTCCGAGCCGGCGCCAGTTGGCCGCGCGGTAGCAGGTGCCTGCAAAACGCTCACGCTCGACGAACGTCTCCGCCAGCACGATAGGCGTGGCATAGTGTGCCATCCAGTCGCGCCGCAGCCGCCGCAGACAATGCCCCAGAAGGAAGGAAGCCAGATGCGGCACCCGAACCCAGGGCAGAATCACAAAGCGGTCGTTGTTGACGACTCCGGGCAGATTGGCTTCACGGACGGCGGGTTCCCAGCCGATAAAAGCGTCCCGGCAGGCCACCTTCCATGCCGCCGGACCGAAGCCCAGGGCGGCGACAACGCGCTCGCCGCAATAGCAAAGATACTTGAGCGCGGCCCCTGTGGGTTGACGGTATCCCAGATAGTGATAGCGGGCCACCAAACTGTTGTGGAGCCGCTCCCCTGCGTTGCCTTTGACCAGCTCGACACGGACCTGCGGGCGGAGGCGCGAAAGCGGTGCTTCCAGATTCGCGGTGTCCATCGGCGGCAGGGGCGCCACGGTGTTGGTACATCCGGGCCGCCGCGCCGGCTTGCGCATCGCCGGCAGCACGATCAGACCCTTGCGATCGAGCTGCCGCAACAAGTCCCGGCAGGCAATCTCCCGGTAGCTCCCGTTGGCCTGACGCCACTCCCACCGCCGGCACAGAACCCTCGAGACATGCGTACGCCCCTGAGCCCCCACTCTCGAAATCAGCCCCCGGATGAACGCGACTTCCGCCGCTCCAATCCTGCGTCCGCGAACGATGATCTCCTTGTCCATCGCCCCCACTCGTAAACCCAGCGAAATCGAGACTCCAGCTTTTTCTTCACCATTTTCAAACTACCCCGTTCCACGGGGTAGACAAGCCATGAGCGCGGGAGCGGAACGGGCTCAGGGACCGGCGGGCATGAGCGAGGGTGGCGGCTCGTTGCGAAATGAAGTTTGCACTGCTGCAGTCAGATAGGCGAGCACGTCACGTTTCTGGGCGGCGCACGTGGCCAGCACCGTCCAGATCCGCTCGCAGAACTGGCGGCCGCTCGCGCCCCGGGTGCCCTGGGTGATCAGACGGTCGATGACGATGAAACGGATAGCCTGCTCGGCCGGGTTGTTGGTCGGCTCAATCTCGGGCGTGGTGATGAACTCAAAATAGGACGCTCCGTATTTCTCCAGCCGCGCCGCGAGGTTATACGCAGCCCGAAGTCCCGCGCTGCCGGTGCGCTCCGCGGGAGCCTCCTGGCGCGCCACCTGCAGGATCCGCTCGCGGGCCGCTTCCAGTGGGCCGCGGATCGCTTCGCGCTTCAGCCCTTTGTCCTGCGCTCGCGCAATCAGTGCGAACATCTCCCGGATGGCTTCCAGGAGCTTGTGCCCGTAGGCCGGACCGGGACCCTCGGGCAGCCCGCAGAGGTAGCGGATCTCACGGATCAAATGGGCCAGACAGAACTGCACCCGCACATCGAACTCGCGCATGTATTTGCGGTAGGCACTGAAGAAGTCACAGCCCAGCACACCGTTGAACTCGTCGCCCAGCACGTCGATAAGGACCTGCGAGCTGCGGGTGTCCTCGATCTTGAAAAGCACGTAGAGTTCGGCGCGGAACACCCAGGTCCAGAACCGCTGGCCGTTGTCCTTGTGCCCGGTTTCGTCGACGTGCAGGGCGGGTTCGTTTGCCAGCGCGGCCATGAGCTGCTCGTAGGGATCCTGCAGGGCGCAGCTCACCCTGGCAATGAGCTTCACCAGATAACCGCGTGAGAACTTCAGACCAACCACGTTGCGCAGGAAGCGCCGGATTGCGGAATAGGAGGCATGGAGCGCGCTTTTCATGTATGCAATGAGGGCGGTGAGCTGCGGCCCACACAGGCCAGCTTTCTGCAGGAATGCAGAGGGTTGCGCATAGTAGACTTTTTGGCACCCGGCGCATCGGCAGGCATGATAGCGATGCTCCTCCTTGTAGAGGGGGATCTCCCTGATCTCGACGTGCTGGAGAACCTTCGGCTCCCACTCGGGCTCTGGAATGCCTTCGCCTCCGCAACAGGGACAGGTGGATGCATAGTGCTCGAAAGGCGCTACGCTGAGTTCCTCCTCACAGAAGAGAATTCGCTCGTGGCGCCGGTGGCCGGGCTGCCCGCCGATCTTGCGCCCGGCTTCCTTGCGAGCGCTGGGCCCGGGCTTGACGATATCGCTGGAAGGAGGCTTGGAGGAGTTTCGCGAGTTCTTGCTCAGTGCCGCGATCCGGGCTTCGAGCGAGTCGATCCGTCGCTGGGACACGGCCAGCTCTTCGCGCAACTGCGCCTGGCTGGCGACGAGGATCGTGTTCTCCTCGCGCAGCCGCGCGCAGGACTCGCAAAGCAAAGCGCCGGCGATCATGGCTGAGCTCCGGGCACCCCATCGCCGCGGCTCCGCGGCATCGCCTTGCTCTGGCAAAGGCGCTCCCGGAAGCGCCGACACAGCGGATAAACCAGCACATCGCGCACCGGTTCGGCGTTGCGGTGCGTGCGGTCGTTACGGCCGCGTCCGCGTGTCTCTCCGAGCCGGCGCCAGTTGGCCGCGCGGTAGCAGGTGCCTGCAAAACGCTCACGCTCGACGAACGTCTCCGCCAGCACGATAGGCGTGGCATAGTGTGCCATCCAGTCGCGCCGCAGCCGCCGCAGACAATGCCCCAGAAGGAAGGAAGCCAGATGCGGCACCCGAACCCAGGGCAGAATCACAAAGCGGTCGTTGTTGACGACTCCGGGCAGATTGGCTTCACGGACGGCGGGTTCCCAGCCGATAAAAGCGTCCCGGCAGGCCACCTTCCATGCCGCCGGACCGAAGCCCAGGGCGGCGACAACGCGCTCGCCGCAATAGCAAAGATACTTGAGCGCGGCCCCTGTGGGTTGACGGTATCCCAGATAGTGATAGCGGGCCACCAAACTGTTGTGGAGCCGCTCCCCTGCGTTGCCTTTGACCAGCTCGACACGGACCTGCGGGCGGAGGCGCGAAAGCGGTGCTTCCAGATTCGCGGTGTCCATCGGCGGCAGGGGCGCCACGGTGTTGGTACATCCGGGCCGCCGCGCCGGCTTGCGCATCGCCGGCAGCACGATCAGACCCTTGCGATCGAGCTGCCGCAACAAGTCCCGGCAGGCAATCTCCCGGTAGCTCCCGTTGGCCTGACGCCACTCCCACCGCCGGCACAGAACCCTCGAGACATGCGTACGCCCCTGAGCCCCCACTCTCGAAATCAGCCCCCGGATGAACGCGACTTCCGCCGCTCCAATCCTGCGTCCGCGAACGATGATCTCCTTGTCCATCGCCCCCACTCGTAAACCCAGCGAAATCGAGACTCCAGCTTTTTCTTCACCATTTTCAAACTACCCCGTGAACGGCTACCAGTGCACGTCATTTCATGACAGTCATTACCTGCGACAGATTTTCGGTCTGCGACCATCGCCGGAATTCGAGGAGTGGCTGGAACAGCGGGAGGTTTTTTCAAAAGGACGTTTAATGACCGGATCTGCTGGTGCGCCGCTGGCGTTTGAACGTCTGCCAATGCTTGCACCCGAAATGCGGATTGCCACGCGATGACGCGATCCGATCCATGGAGCGAATTGCGACGCCTCACCACGGCACGCCTTGCGCTCCGGCGCGCCGGAGGAAGCCTGCCGACGAAGGAACTGCTCGACTTTCAACTTTCGCGTGCCCGGGCGCGGGACGCAGTGCATCACGGTGTGGATTTCAAGGTCCTGCGGAGCTGGCAGCGCTGCTGCCGATGATGCAGGATCGGCACTGGAGAATTGCGCCTTTGTTCCCGGCTCGAAATGCGAGGGTAGCAATTCAGGATGAATGCGGTGAAATCCTCGGTGTTCGAATTTCTGTGATGCTGATCGGCGAACGTCCTGGGCTTACGGTTCCTGACAGTCTGGCGGTGTATTTTACCTGGGCACCCAGGAAAGGTCGTCACGACGTCGATCGGAATTGCATATCGAATATTCATGATCATGGGTTACCCCCAAAGAAGGCCGCCTCTCGGTTGGTCCATCTGATGGACGCGGCATTCACAAGACGACTCAGCGGAGTCGCACTGAAGGACGATCCGTGATCCCGGATGAACCTGAAGAGCCCAATTCGATCGAACGTCCGTGAGTCGTTTCCACGCCGCACCAGATGATTGCAAATCCCTCCGAGACGTTCTACGATCGGTGATGGCTGTTTCGGTCCGGTCCTCAATCCCGCTCTGCTGACTGGGCCGACTGGTGACACGATGGAAACCGTCTTTACGCTGATTCCACCGGTTGATATGCGTGCGTTTATTCCCGTTGGAACGACGACAGTCCGGTTTGATCTACGCGACTTTGGGGTCGTAGCCGGCAACACCGATTTATTTTTGATCACTACGGCGACGGTTACCGCGAATCAGACCCCCGCAGTCGCGCACATGCCTTCGATAAGCCCGTAGAACCTTTCGCAAAACAACTGAAACAAAAAACGGATAACGTCCTCATATGGAAATCAGCAGCAAGCAGCGGACGGCGCCGGCCAAGGCCCCGCAGGTAAATTGGAGGGATGTTGATGGCGCGAATATCTGAAGCCCAAGCGACTGATCCGCAGCCACCAGAAATCGAGCGCCAATTGCAGGTCGCCCTCGATAACATGCCGGGCGCGTTGACCTACGTTGACGAGAGCTTGAACATCGTGTTCTGCAATGATCGCTTCAGGGACATGTACACCGTGCCGCCCGAGCTGCTGCGGCGCGGCCGCCCATATGCGGACCTGCTGCGCTATCTCGCTGTGAACGGCTATTTTGGCGCTGGTGACATCGATGACCTGGTGGCGCGGCGGGTGGAGAGCCTGCGCCATCCTTCGGGTAAGAGCTTCGAGGACCCCACGCCGGATGGCCAATGGTACCGTGTTCTGCGCCGCCGTGTCGCCGGTGGCGGCACGGTCACGGTAATTACTGACATTACCCAGCAAAAGCTGGCCGAGCAGAAACTTGCGGCAAAGGAGACGGAACTGCAGGTCGCCCTCGATAACATGCCGGGCGCGTTGACCTACGTTGACGAGAACTTGAACATCGTGTTCTGCAATGATCGCTTCAGGGACATGTACACCGTGCCGCTCGAGCTGCTGCGGCGCGGCCGCCCATACGCGGACCTGCTGCGCTATCTCGCTGTGAACGGCTATTATGGCGCCGGTGACGTCGGTGACCTGGTGGCGCGGCGGGTCGAGAGCCTGCGCCATCCTTCGGGCAAGAGCTTCGAGGACCACACGCCGGATGGCCACTGGTACCGTGTTCTGCGCCGCCGTGTCGCCGGTGGCGGCACGGTCACAGTAATTACTGACATTACCGAGCAAAAGCTGGCCGAGCAGGAACTTGCGGCAAAGGAGACGGAACTGCAGGTCGCCCTCGATAACATGCCGGGCGCGTTGACCTACGTCGACGAGAACCAGAACATCGTGTTCTGCAATGATCGCTTCAGGGGCATGTACACCGTGCCGCCCGAGCTGCTGCGGCGCGGCCGCCCATACGCGGACCTGCTGCGCTATCTCGCTGTGAACGGCTATTTTGGCGCCGGTAACATCGATGACATGGTAGCGCGGCGGGTCGAGAGCCTGCGCCATCCTTCGGGCAAGAGCTTCGAGGACCCCACGCCGGATGGCCACTGGTACCATGTTCTGCGCCGCCGTGTCGTCGGTGGCGGCACGGTCACGGTAGTTACTGACATTACCGAGCAAAAGCTGGCCGAGCAGAATCTTATCGAGACAACGCGCCGCACAGAGGAAGCCAACAAGCTCATCGCCGAGAAGAACCGGACGCTCAAAGCCCTCTACAAGAACATGCGTCAGGAACTCAGTCTTGCGCGCACAATCCAACGTACGATGCTGCCCGATGCGCTTCCCTCGGTAGCAGGTCTGGAATTGGGTCTGCTCTTCATTCCCTCAGGGGACATCGGCGGCGATTTTGTTGATTTCATTCGCTCCGACAACAACGAGCGCTTAGGCGTCGTTTTTGCCGATATTACTGGTCACGGAGTTCCTGCGGCTTTGCTTTCCGCAATGTTCAAGGTGCTCATTAACGACATCCTGCGTTGCAAAAAAACGCCCGCTGAATGCATTTCCCTTCTGAACCGGCGCCTGTGCAGAGAGTTTCCACAGGGGAACTTTGCGAGCACTTTTTATTCAGTATTTGACACCGCGACCCGAACGATGACCTACGTGAAGGCCTCACAGGAACCCGCCTTGCTCTTCCGTAGCGGCAAAGACGTGACTGTTCTCGCAGCAGGGGGTCCCGTTCTGGGCATCATCAATCCTGATCTTTGCACGGAAGTGGCTTACCGGGAACATACGATGCGTCTCGAGCATGGCGACACGGTTTTCTTCTACACGGATGGCTTGCTGGAACTGGAGAATTCGCGCGGCGAAATGCTGGAAAGCAGCGAGCTTATCCGGTGGATAACAGAGGAGATTGAGCTTCCGCCGCAAGCGCTCGTAGAGCGGATTTATGCTCGATCGGTTCAGTTCGCGCAAACTTCTACGCTCCCGGACGATGTCGCCGCGCTGGCAGTGCGAGTTACTCGTTCTTAGAACTTGCCCAAACGCTATGTTCTGCCGGGAGATCGGTATGATCTTTCTCGAAATGAGCCACCTTCGCGCTGCCGGAGATGAATCCATTCGACTTCCGCTTCGCTTCCACCCTGCCGAATGTTCCGAGGGTTTCCATATGGATGCACCGGTCACACTTTGCGACGCCAAAATAGCTGTATTTTCGTTACGTTTCAGGTTGGAAGCAACCTAACTGAAGACCTGAAACGAAACGACCGCGTGCGCCAGCGAACTTTCATTGCTGCCGAACTCGGTCGGAATCCACCTCGTCAGGGATACCAGGCAAAATTCCCGAATCCGATCGATTCACGCAATACTCTAAATTCTCGATCCTTAAACTGGTGGAGGTAAGGGGAGTCGAACCCCTGACCTTCTCATTGCGAACGAGACGCTCTACCAACTGAGCTATACCCCCAGTCTACGCCTTCGATGAAGGCTAGGAGCGCTTACTATGCTGCGAAAACGGATGTGGGCAAGGTCAAAACTCGAGATCGCAATCAGCTTGCAGACTTCCATTCACCCGTGGAAGATGCGTTCGAGGCTGGACCTCGGAAGTGCATTTTCTGCTCGCCTCATATGACCGAAGGCGTTGCAACCGAAACCTCTGAAAGCAATAAAACGGCACATACCATCTTTCGCGGCCCGAATTAGATGGCCCTTCGCCCCTCTCATCTGAACGTGCAACAATGTGCGCCTCGTACACTATCCTGATCATGCTGTGACGCCTCAGGTTGCATTCCTGCAGGATTGATCGCTGAGAACGACGATGACTGAACCCCTTTTGATGAAAAGTTACCCGACACACTGGCAGAGGAAGGTGATCTGGGCAGCTCTCACCTATCTCTGTATCGTCGCGATTGGGTCTTTCAGTATCGTTCTGATCATAATTGTCGCCAGAGCACTGAATTTTCTGCAGCCACTGCTGGCTCCCGTCGCCCTGGCCGCTGTGCTGGCTTACCTGCTCGATCCTCTGGTAGCACGAATCATGAAATTGGGCACGTCGCGCATTTTTGCCGTCTCCCTGGTTTTCGCGACCTTCGTCCTCGCAGCAGTGCTGATCATCCTCTGGATCGTGCCCACAATCTCCGCCGAATCGATGAAGTTCGCGCGTGATGTGCCCGAATACGCAGATAAGGCGGAAGAATGGCTCTTCACCACCATGAGTCGTTTTCAGGAAAGCCGCTATTTCGGACCTGTGATCCGAAATGCTGCTGACTGGATAGAAAGTCAGGTGCCGATCATCGCAAGCAATATCTGGCTGTTCATTCAGAAGAGCGCCGGAGGATTTCTCGGCATATTTGGCATCCTGTTTGGCCTTATTTTGGTGCCGATCATCCTTTTCTACTTCCTGAAAGACGGCCCCACCATCTCGGATCGATGGACAGATTATCTTCCACTGAGAGCCTCTCACTTCAAGGACGAGGTCGTAGATGTCCTCACCGAGATCAATGACTACCTGATCGCATTCTTTCGGGGACAACTTCTCGTGAGTATAGCCGATGGCATGCTCACGGGAATCGCTCTGCTATTTATGGGGCTCGATTTTGCGTTGCTCATCGGTCTTATAATTTGCGTGCTGGCTCTGATTCCCTACGTCGGCATCATCCTCTGTTGGATTCCAGCGGTATTAATCGCAGCGATGCAGTGGAACGACTGGCTGCATCCACTTGTCGTCACGATTATTTTCATCATCGTTCAGCAATTCGAGGGCTGGTTCATCGCTCCCAAAATTGTTGGAAACTCGGTAGGATTACACCCTCTTACGGTAATCGTCGCCGTTTTCGGCTGGAGCTTACTCATCGGAGGTCTGCTCGGAGCCATCCTCGCCGTACCCTTGACCGCAACGATCAAAGTGTTACTTCATCGTTATGTTTGGCGGCGGCAGTTTAAAACAGCAACACTTGCCCGGACATCTCTGGAGGAACCACCGCCGGATTCACTGTCTCCCAATGTTTGATGCCCGGTCTTAAAATTCGAGCCTTCGCCGGATGACAGGAGCCATCGATCGTGATGATGGTCACAATCGCGGCCCGCGCTGTTGTTCCTTTCCAAAAAGCGCCAACTCCTCAGGGGCGACGGAACGGCAGATCGGACCTCTCAGCAAGGCCATCCTCCAGCTCAAAATTACCGCAAAAAGATTCGATCTCTCTCATTTTGTATGACATCCAATCCACAAGAACTCACGCAACAGGTAAGAGCTGCCGGCAACTGGGTTGCACCCCTGCAACAGGAACTCGCGAAAGTCGTGGTCGGCCAGAGCTATCTCGTCAATGGGCTCCTCATCGGACTGCTGACAAATGGCCACGTCCTGCTCGAAGGATACCCGGACTCGCAAAGACGCTCACTGTCCGCACGCTCGCAGCCTGCATTCAAACGGGGTTTCAACGCATCCAGTTCACTCCGGATCTTCTTCCGGCAGACTTGATCGGGACTCTTATCTACAATCCCCGCAGTGGCGAATTCACCACAAAACACGGACCGCTCTTTTCGAACCTGATTCTCGCAGATGAAATAAATCGTGCCCCGGCCAAGGTTCAGAGCGCCCTGTTGGAAGCCATGCAGGAGAGACAGGTGACCATCGGCGAGGAAACTTACAAGTTGCGAGACCCGTTCCTTGTCCTTGCCACGCAGAATCCTATCGAACAGGAAGGCACGTATCAACTCCCTGAAGCGCAACTTGATCGTTTCATGCTGAAGCTGAGTGTGGGCTATCCGACAAGAGTCGAGGAACGGCGGATCCTCGATCTCATGGGCACATCAGCTCCCAATCTCGAAGTCGATGCGATCGTCTACCCGGACAGCATCATCGAATCGCGCGGCATCGTGAACGAGATCTACGTAGACGACAGAGTAAAGGACTACATTGTCGATGTCGTATGGGCGACACGCGAACCTTCCAGTTTCAGGCTCGAACTCGACGGCATGATACGATACGGCGCTTCACCGCGCGCAACCATCGCGCTGACGCTAGCTGCCCGCGCCCACGCGTTTCTACAAGGACGCGGCTACGTCACGCCTCAGGATGTAAAATCCATCGGAACCGACGTCCTGCGCCACCGCATCATTGTCAGCTACGAAGCAGAGGCGGAGGAAGTTACCACTGAAATGATCATCGCCAGGATATTTGCCGGCCTTCCTGTGCCATAAACTCACAATCAGTGTTCATCCGAAAAATTGCTCGGCACCCGGTAAATTCACTGTAAAAACTTTCCGAAATAGACTCGTCGCGTTGAATCCTCACGAGATACTGAAAAAAATCCGCCACCTCGAACTGAAGACCCGTGGATTAGTCGATGCAGCGTTCGCCGGTCAGTATCGCAGTGTTTTCAAAGGTCGGGGTATGAACTTTGAGGAAGTTCGCGAGTATGCCGCAGGAGACGAAGTCCGCTCCATCGACTGGAACGTCACTGCACGTCTCGGGGAAGCCTATGTGAAAAAATTTACCGAGGAACGCGAACTTACCGTCATGCTTTTGGTGGATGTAAGTGCTTCGGGGTCATTTGGCAGCGTAAATCTGAGCAAGCGAGAGCTCGCAGCGGAAGTAGCCTCCCTCCTGGCTTTCAGCGCGATTCGCAACAGTGACAAGGTAGGACTGCTCCTATTTTCCGATCACGTCGAACTCTTCATCCCTCCGCGCAAAGGAAGAAGCCACATTCTGCGGCTGATTCGCGAGATACTCTATTTCGAGCCCAAAGGGCGAGGAACAGATCCCGCAAGCGCACTCACATATTTGAATAAAGTCGTGACGAGAAGATCAGTGGTCTTTCTCATTTCGGATTTTCAAACACCAAACATGTCGCGGGAACTGTCGGTTACCGCGCGCCGTCACGACTTGATAGCAATGCCGATCGTCGATCCCTGTGAAGAAATACTGCCGGATGTCGGTCTATTGATGCTCGAAGATGCGGAAACCGGTGAGCAAATTGAAATTAATACTTCCGACCGAAGCATTCGGGCGGATTTCGTGGCGGCTGCGGATGAACGCAGGAGCGAGCTCAACCGACTGTTGAGGCGCAATCGTATCGATTCAATCGCCTTGAAAACGAACGAAGATTATCTTCCAGCGCTCAGAAGTTTCTTCAGGCTGCGTGAGCGGCGATTGGCCCTGCAGTAAGTCATGAACCAACTGCCGCCTCCGGAAATCCGTGATATCGCACCACCGATTCCCGTTTTCCCCTATCCGATATGGATGGTCGCTCTCGCTGTTGTGCTGGCATTGATTCTCCTGGGACTGATTGTCGGGATGGCCATTCGTATCGTGAAGCGCCGACGGGCCGGCACACCACCCTCCCCGCGCGAGACGGCAATTTTGCAGCTCGAAGCCCTAAAGCCCCAAATTGCAACGATGAATCCGCGCCAGTTCAGCGACGAAGTGTCCGCCGTGCTGCGCATCTACCTGACGCGGCAATACGGACTAAGAGCTACGCAACAGACCTCGCAGGAATTCCTGGAATCAATTTCTGCGGATAACATCTTCGATCCGGAAAGACAGGATCTTCTCTCGAGTTTCCTCAAAAAATGCGATCTTATCAAATTTGCCCGGCTCGATGCTGAAAGTAGCGAGAGCGAAGCGCTTCTCAATCAGGCATTCGAGTTTGTAAGAAGCGGTATTTCAACAAACGTCGCGGTGACCGCAGAAACGCTTGCTCCGGCGGTATAGGGTTTGGACTTTGCAAAAGAGAAACCAGGGCGCACGGAAACAGCCAGCTGCCGGGCTTTGAATTAACGCGCGCCATCCACATCGATTCCTGGCCAGCCCTCCCGTTCGAAAATCCCCCGCCTAGAGTTCGATTTCCTCGCCTTCACGCGCGGCGTCAACAATGACTCCGCTCCCGAGGCTTGCGGCGAGCCGTCGCGCGCGATGCAGCAGGTAGGAAACCTGTGCGTCACTGTGATTGGGATCATGATGAAAGAGGAACAGGCGCTTCACATTGGCTTCCACCGCCGTCTTCACGGTCACCGAAACACAACCGTGGCCCCAACCGATATGTTTTGAATACTCTTCGTCGTCATACTGGCTGTCGATCACAAGCACATCGACATTGCGAACGAACTCGATGATGTGTCGGTCGAGCTCCCTGGCTTGAGCATCGCTTTCCGCATTTAAATCACCCACCTCTGCGCAGCATCTCGAGGGCTCGTGATCGGGGAGATACGCTATTGAGCCGCGACTCGTATCCAAGCGATATCCGGCGGCCAGACCCGGATGATTCAACGTCGCCGCATGCACCTTGACTGGGCCGACTTGAAAACTTAGTTCCTCCAATTCTTTCACCTCAATAGCACCTTCCAGCTCCTCGAGGGCTACAGGAAAATAGGGCATCGCCATCTGATTGGAGAGAATATTCCGCAACGTGGTGGGAGCCCCCTCAAAACCGACGACTCGCACACGGTTTCCCTGTATGTAAGCGGGGCGGAAGAATGGAAATCCCTGTATGTGATCCCAATGCGTATGTGAAATGAGGATGGTTGCGTTCAGCGGCCGGTTCTTGAATTCCTCCGAAAGCACCAGCCCAAGCGGACGTATTCCCGTTCCCGCATCAAGGATGATCAGTTCCCCATCCGCGCGAATTTCTATGCACGAGGTATTTCCTCCGTAATAGATCGTATCCGGACCTGGAGTGGGAATGGAACCGCGAACTCCCCAAAACTTCAGTCGACAATACGAAGACGGATCTTTCGCCTGATGACCGGACGCTTCTTCTTCCATGAATAATTCGATTGTGCGAATAGCGACGGGGAATGACAAGCGGAGGTTGTCGTGAAACTTTCATCGCAATTTAGGCACGAGTCTTGCATTCCAATATTTGAGACTATACAACCTCATCGTCCCCTTACTCGGAGGAACCCGTATTGAAAGTTGCGATCGTTTATCTGTCCGCCGTAGCAATTCCCCTGATTCTCTGCAGCTGTGCCGGCACCGTTGCGAGAGGCACCCAGAAGCATTTTGCCAAAACCACCAAGAAAATCGAAAACGTTCGGACAACGGCTTACACGCACACTGAACGCGATCATATCCGATATGGGCGCATGAGTGCAGCGGGCAGTCCCCTCTCGGAAGGCCGAATCCGCAGCGCTGCAGCTGACTGGTCGCGTTTCCCGGTCGGCACCAAATTCCGCATCCGTGAAACAGGTCAGATATATCGGGTAGACGACTACGGCTCGGCGCTCGCGGGAACGTCGACCATCGACCTTTACACACCGACCCGAAGAGAAATGAATCATTGGGGCGTACGTTTCGTGAATATCGAAGTGCTTGAGTGGGGCTCTCCCCAAGTGAGTCTCAAGATCCTGAAGCCGCGGGCGAAGAACCGCCACGTTCGCACGATGATCAAGTCTCTGGAGCGGAGTATGTAATCCTGGAGGTGAGGGTCCTCCTCACTGATACCGCTCACTCAACAGACTGCGGGATCCCGAATCGCGAGTTGCGCTCGCCGTCAGTTTTCATAAACATCGCAGGTGCATGAAAATCTTCGTAACCGGCGGTGCCGGCTATATTGGAAGTGTTTGCGTTGAGCAACTTCTTGATCAGGGGCACAAGATCACCGTTTATGACAATCTTTCTGAAGGACATCGTCTCGCAGTTGATTCCCGTGCGACGCTCATCACCGCCGATCTCGCCGATCGTGACACTATCTTCGGGGCAATCGGCAACTCTCAACCCGAGGCCGTAATGCATTTTGCGGCAAACGCGCTTGTTGCCGAATCGATGCGAAATCCTTCGAAGTATTTCCGAAACAATGTGTCCTGCGGCATCAACCTGCTCGACGCTATGGTGGAACACAGGGTGAGCCGATTCGTTTTCTCCTCGACCTGCGCCACGTTTGGTCCACCGGATCGCATTCCCATCGATGAAACGCTGCTGCAACGTCCAATCAATCCATACGGTGAGTCAAAGCTGCTCTTCGAAAAGATTCTACGTTGGTACGACGAAATCCACGGTCTGAAGTTCGTGTCCCTTCGGTATTTCAACGCCGCCGGCGCCACAGAGAAATTCGGTGAGGATCACCGCATCGAAACGCACCTGATCCCCAACGTGTTGAAAGTTGCGCTCGGCCAGCGCGAGAGCGTGGATATTTACGGCACCGACTACGACACCCCGGACGGCACCTGTGTCCGGGACTACATCCATATCATTGACCTCGCGCAGGCACATATTCTCGCACTGTCGACCCACAACAGCGCTTATTACAATCTCGGGACAGGCGGTGGCACTTCCGTGCGGGAGGTGATCGATACATGCAAGCGCGTTACCGGTAAACCCATCGAAATACTCGAAAAACCGCGCCGACCTGGCGATCCACCAAAACTCATCGCGAGCTCAAATCGCATCAAGGACGAGCTCGGCTGGAAACCGCAATTCGAGTCCATCGATCGGATTGTGGAAAGCGCGTGGGCCTGGCACGTCAAAAACCCGGGTGGTTACGGAGACTAAATCTCTTCGCCAGCGCGAACTCTATGAAAATGATAAAGTTTGAAACCGTAATAGCCGGTGGCGGGTTTGCCGGTGTTTATGCGGCTCGCACGCTGGCAAAGAAGCTCGGCAGTGATTCGCGTTTGCGGGCGGCCCTGATTGCGGATCACAATTTCATCACGTTCCAACCAATGCTGGCAGAGGTCGCGGGCTCATCACTTTCGCCTCGACATGTCGTAACTCCGCTTCGCCAGATTTGCCGCCAGGCCACTGTGCTTCGGGCGGAGATCGAGAACATCAATCTCGAAGCGAAAGAACTCGAAATGACGGCGGGCGACTACACGCCGAATATCCGAATCAAGTTCGATCACATCGTACTCGCGCTGGGCAGCATTGTGAATTTGAGCCGCGTGCCGGGGATGCCGGAACACGCGTATGTGATGAAGAACGTCGCGGACGCACAGACTCTCCGTTCTGCGATCCTCGATCGACTCGAAGAGGCAAACATCCAGACCGATCCCGAGGCTATTCGGCGGTTATTGACCTTCGTGGTGGTCGGCGGCGGGTATTCCGGAGTGGAAACGGCCGGGCAGATCAACGACCTGATCGGAGGCGTGGAATACCTTTATCCGCGCCTCAGGGAATTCGGATACAAAGTGATTCTCGTTCACAGCCGGGCCCATCTGCTTCCGGAGATCAGCGAGAGCCTCGGTCTCTACAGCCAGGACAAACTCTGCGATCGGGGTATCGAAGTCGTCTTGAATCAGCGTGTCAAGTCCATGACTGCCAGCAAGGTCTTTCTAAGCGACGGTCGGGTCATCAATACAAATACCGTCGTTTCCACGGTCGGTAACGCCCCCCACCCGCTTATCATCAAACTCGCTGATCGGGGCGAGCTTGTCTGCGATCACGGTCGCATCAAGGTAGGACCCGACCTCCTCGTCGAAGGAAGAACCAATGTATGGGCCGCGGGCGACTGTGCTGTCGTTCCAAAGAGCGACGGAGGCAACTGCCCCCCGACAGCGCAGTTCGCAATGCGGCAGGGTCAGCTTCTCGGAAGGAACATCGCCTCCGTGCTCGGTGGAGAAAAAACTAAGCCGTTCACCTTCACCGGCCTCGGTGAACTCGCATCGATCGGACATCGTGCGGCCGTTGCCGAAATCATGGGAATGCGTTTCTCCGGCCTGCTCGCATGGTTCATGTGGCGGACGATCTATCTTGGGAAACTTCCGGGTTTCGAACGCAAAGTGCGCGTCTTGATCGATTGGACGCTCGATCTCTTCTTTTCAAGAGACATCACGCTGCTCGAACCCAAACCGACCGAGGTGCTCCAGGAGGTTCATCTCGAGAACGGCGATTTCGTCTTTCACGCCGGAGACCCGGCACTTTCGTTTTATATCGTCAAGTCTGGCCGAATTGAACTGCACGACGATCACGGTGTCGTAAAAGCTATGAGCGCCGGAGAGCACTTTGGTGAACGCGCCTTGCTGCACGACAAGGTTTGGCGCTTCGACGCTGTCGCCGTTGAACCGACAACGCTCGTATCCATCGACGGCGTCACATTCGAAGCGATCTCTCGCGCAAGTCGTTCCATCCATGAATTCTTCCGACGGTCTTCCATCAAATATACGAACCGGAAGGAGATCGCTCAACTGCTCGAATTACTACCAGAAGAGGTTCGGAAGATGAATGTGAAGGACCTCATGACCAGTGATCCGGTCACAATGCGCCCGTCAATGACGATCGCTGAAGCACTCCAGCTTATTACGAAGGAACCCTTCAACTCCTTTCCGCTCACAGACGACAATGGCAGAGTCATCTCACTCGTGAGCCAGGCTGACGTCTACGACGCGCTCAAAGACCAATCGATTACCCAGGAAATGACACTTGATAAGATCCCGAGAATGAGTTTCGCAACCGTGACGTCTGACACTCCCATACCCGAGGCATTGGAGCGTTTCTTCCGAAGCGGACGCCACAAGTTGGTTGTCGTCGATAGTCATCAGAAGCTAAGTGGGATTCTCACCCCCATCGATCTCCTTTCCAGAAAGGGGGCCGTTCTCGATTCATGAACAAGGTCATCAATACTTCCGAAGCCCCGGCCGCTGTCGGACCGTATTCGCAGGCCATCGCGGCGGGTAATTTCCTCTTCACCGCGGGCCAGATACCGCTAGTTCCAACGACCGGCGAGATGATCCAGGGAGGAATTGCAAAGCAGACAACGCAGGTTCTAAAAAACCTTTCCGCTGTCCTGCTCGCTAATTCAATGCAGCTCTCTGACGTCGTGAAGACCACGGTGTTCCTCACGGATCTTGCGGATTTCGCCGAGATGAATGCAGTCTATGAGACCTACTTCAAGCATCCCGCTCCCGCGCGCTCAACCGTTCAGGTCGCTGGGCTGCCCAAGGGAGCACGCGTAGAGATAGAAGCAGTCGCCGCTCGCTGACCCCAACCCATCATCCCTCACGTTTTTCCATTTCTCACATCGTTCTTAGTGGCAAGGTTGCAGGCGTTTGTTCCACGTGAGCCCTTCGGGCTGAAGGCTTAAATTTGCGCTCCCCTTCCCTGCTCGCTAGTTTTTGAATCCTTGAAATGATCAATTGGATTTCCAAGAAAATTATCGGTTCGAAAAACCAGCGCGAGATCAAGCGCTTGCGACCGGTCGTGCAGCAGATCAACGAGATCGAAGAAATGCTGCAGAGCCAGCCCGAAGATGCTTTGAGGCAGCGCACCGAGGAGTGGAAACAGAAGCTCGCCGCGATGGATGATCCGGCTGAGCAGGATCGTTTCCTGGAAGAGATTCTTCCCGAAGCCTTCGCGGTGGTGAAGAATGCCGCCCGCCGGCTGTGCGGCAAGGAACTGACAGTGTGCGATCACACCCTCGAGTGGAACATGGTCCACTTCGATGTGCAGCTCATCGGAGGCATTGCCCTTCACGATGGCAAGATTGCTGAAATGGCCACCGGTGAAGGCAAGACCCTCGTGGCAACGCTTCCGCTTTACCTGAATGCGCTGGCCGGTCGCGGCGCACACCTGGTTACGGTAAATGATTACCTCGCGCGACGCGACTCTGAATGGATGGGGTATCTCTATCATCTCCTTGGCCTCACGTGCGGTTGTATCCAGCACGATCAGCCCCCCGGTCTGCGTCGTCAGCAATACGCGTACGACATCACTTACGGCACAAATAGCGAATTTGGTTTTGATTACCTCCGCGACAACGGCATGGCAACCAGCCGCTCTCAGCAGGTGCAGCGAGGATACCACTTTGCCATCGTCGACGAAGTCGATTCGATCCTGATCGACGAAGCCCGCACCCCACTGATCATCAGTGGCCCAGCAACGGTATCCACGCATCAGTACGACCGCTTCAAGCCGCTCGTTGAGCAACTCGTTCGCAAGCAGACGATGCTGTGCAACCGACTTGCTTCGGAGGCGAAGGAACTGCTCGCAGGCGGCAAAAAAGGGGAAGCCGGTTTGCTTCTTTTCAAGTTGAAGCTTGGTCAACCCCGCAACAAGCAGCTCATGAGGTTCTTGGAGGATCCTGAGACGCGTAGGCTCATCGACAAGAGCGAGCTTTCATTTTACCAGGACACTCAGAAGGAAGCGCTTTACGAGCTCAGGGAGGAGCTGTTTTTTACGATCGACGAGCGCGCTCACGATGCTGATCTCTCCGAGAAAGGACGTGACTTTCTCAATCCCGACGAACCGGACGCGTTTGTGCTTCCCGACCTGATCACAGAATTCAGCGAGATTGATCTGGATTCGAGTCTAACTCCAAAGGAACGCGAGGAGGCGAAGGCAAAGCGGCAGGCCTACTGCGATCATCAGAGCGAGCGGATTCACAATATATCCCAACTCCTCCGTGCTTACTGCCTCTTTGAACGTGATGTCGAATACGTCGTCGAAGACAACAAGGTAATCATCGTGGATGAATTCACGGGCCGCAAAATGACGGGGCGGCGCTGGAGTGACGGACTCCATCAGGCGGTCGAAGCCAAGGAAGGCGTGCAGATTGACCGCGAAACCCAAACACTGGCGACGATCACGATCCAGAATTATTTTCGACTCTACTATAAGCTTGCCGGCATGACGGGTACGGCGGAGACCGAAGCAAGCGAGTTTCATGATATCTACGGACTCGACGTTCTGGTGATCCCGACCAACCGTCCTTGCATTCGCAAGGACTACAATGACTTTATCTACAAGACTCGCCGCGAGAAATTCAACGCGGTGCTTGGCGAGCTCAGACAGGCGCACGCCAAGAAACAGCCGGTTCTGGTTGGCACGGTCAGCGTAGAAGCTTCGGAAATTTTAGGGCGCATGTTGAAGCGGGAAAAGATTCCCCACTCCGTGCTTAATGCGAAGTATCACGAACAGGAGGCCGAGATCATCGAGCGCGCGGGTCAACCCGGATCCGTGACAATTTCCACCAACATGGCGGGCCGTGGCACTGACATCAAACTCGGCCCGGGCGTAGCCGACAACGGAGGTCTTTACGTAATCGGCACCGAGCGCCACGAGTCACGGCGCATCGACCGCCAGCTTCGCGGACGCTGTGCCCGTCAGGGGGATCCAGGGGCGTCGCGATTTTACGTCAGCTTTGAAGATGACCTTATGCGCAACTTTGGCGCGTCGGATCGCATGACGAAGATCATGGAGCGCTTCGGGCTCGAGGAAGGCCAGGAACTAGAACATCCCTGGCTGAATCGAAGCGTCGAAACAGCCCAGAAACGGGTCGAGCAGCGCAACTACCTGACTCGCAAACGAACCCTGGAGTTCGACGACGTCATGAATCAGCAGCGAGGCGTCGTTTACGGCTATCGGAATGAGGCGATCGACACTCCTGATCCGCGAGGGATGATCTTCGACGTCATTGACGAGACGATCCCCCGAAAGGTCGAGGAACATCTCAAACCGGCTGAAGGGGACGAACCGAATTATCACGGCCTCATTCATTGGATCAACATGACGTTTCCCCTCGGTCTCACGCTCGAAAAATCGGGGTTTGAAAACATGACCGGCGAGGAAATTTCGAATTCCCTCGTCGAGAAGGTGAAACATGCCTACGAAATGAAATGTTCGCATGAGGAGTCAGAGGCCGTGAAAGGGCTCGAGCGTTACGTGATCCTGAACGCCATCGATCGGCTGTGGCAGGAGCATTTGTATGCGATGGACTCTCTACGTGAGGCGGTTTACCTGCGCGCTTACGGACAGAAAGATCCGCTTGTGGAATACAAGACGGAGGCATACGACATGTTCGAGGAGCTCATGGGAAACATCTACAACGAGGTGCTGCACAATCTCTTCCGGAGCACTTCGAACCTGCAGGCATTTGAATCGTTCCTCTTGAATCTCCCGCAGAACCTGCTCCGGCCCAACATGCCGACACAAAAGGAAAAAGCCCCCCGCACTCCGGTTCTCTCCGGCGCAACAACTTCCGACGGTGGAATTTCCCAACCCGCCGCAGAGAGTTCACAAAAGATCGAACTGCCTGTTGCCAGACGCGAAACTCCTAAAGTAGGCCGAAATGAGCCATGCCCATGCGGAAGTGGGAAGAAGTTCAAAAACTGCTGCGGGCGGTTGGCCTGACCTGACGGAATTGCTATGCGCTTGATCCGCTATTCGGACGCCAGGGAAGCAATTCACTACGGCGTCCGGCAATCGGATGGGTCAATAAACAAGATCTCCGGTGATCTCTTTGGCGCATATGAGATCGTGGAAGAAACCGCAGACGTTGTGAAACTTCTGGCTCCCGTGGAGGTGCGTGCGATTTTTTGCATCGGCTTGAACTACCGGGAGCATGCGCGCGAAACCGGCGCACGGATTCCAAAGTATCCCATACTCTTTACCAAGAACCTCGGGCAGGTACAGAATCCGGGCGATTCAATCCTCCTCCCCACAACGGCGGGCAGTGATCAGGTGGATTACGAAGGTGAACTGGCGGTCGTAATCGGCAAACCTTGCAAGAACGTGGCGAAGGAGAATGCGCTCGAAAGCGTGCTCGGATACACCTGCGCTAACGACGTGAGCGCGCGCGATTGGCAGATAAATTACGGCGGAAGTCAGTGGTGCCGCGGAAAAAGTTTCGACACATTCATGCCTCTTGGGCCGGAAGTCGTAACAAAAGACGATTTACCCAATTCCAATACGCTCGCAATCAGGACAACCGTCAATGGCGAAGTTCTTCAGGAATCGAACACTTCGGACATGGTTTTTGATGTCCCAACTCTCATTTCGTTCTTGAGTCAAAGCACCACGCTGTTTCCGGGCACTGTAATTCTTACGGGTACCCCTTCGGGCGTCGGCATGGCGCGCAAGCCGCCCAGATGGTTGCAATCAGGAGACACCGTCACGATAACGATTGAAGGTATCGGCGAACTGACGAATCCCGTAGCGCGAGAGTAGCCCTTGCCTTCAATTGGCTTGTTCGGGTAGAAGCCGGGGTTCAACCTCGAAGCATGAAGACTGTCCCTCTGTGGTCGCTAACTCTGGTCGGTCTATTTGCAGTAATGATTGGCACAATGGGTTGCGAAAGGACCGGGCACCCCCCTGCAGACGAGTCAGATTTAACACCGGCGCCAACAACCTCCCCGATCGCGTCAGCCGGGACTACGCCCTTTTCCGAAGTCGCAAAACATCTCGACACCGGGGGATCCTTTTACCTCTTCCTCAGCACCGAAAGAGCGCTTGCCGGACTGCAGACAAAAGCGGACGAGCTTCAAAAGGCCGCCCTCGCCTCCATTCCTCCCGATGAAACCGACCAGATAGCCAGGGCTGAACAGTTTTCGGCCCTCCTGCAGGGTCTGCTTAAGGAAAGCGGAATCGAGTCACTCAATGGAATCGGCGCGAGCTCGGTCGCCGTCGAGCCTGATCTCTACCTGAACAAACTTTTCGTTCATCACTCCGCAGGCAACGCAGACGGTTTCGTGTGGAATATCTTCGGTGAAAGTCCACATGCCCTCGACGCACTTGAACTCCTGCCCAAAAATACGGCGTTTGGCAGTTTCAACGATATCGACCTTCAGGGCCTTTTTCAGTTTATTCAACGGACCGCCGAAAATTCTGGCCAACTGGAAACCATTCAGGCTATCGCGCGGCTTTCATCAACGGTCAAATTCGTCACCGGCGTGACGGTGGAAGAGCTGACAGCGTCAACAGGCAAGGAATGGGGCATGATCCTCACGCTCGACCCGGAGAAGACGGTCGAATTCGCAGTTGACGCACAATCTCATAGTATTCCTGCCCCGCGGGCAGCCTGCCTCTTGCGAGTTCAAGACGGGAAAATCTTCAATCAAGTCGATCAAATCACCGCGAATAATCCGAAAATCGAAAGGATCGATGAGGAAGGATTGAAAATGCGCATTTTGCCGTTTTCCGGGATTCCTGAGTTGAAACTTCGTATCACCCTGGCGCAGTGGAATGGCTGGCTCATTGTCGCATCACACGAAAGCGTCGTGCGTGAAATCATCGCAGCGAAAGACGGCGGCCTGCGCAATACGGCGCAATTCAAGATGTTGTCCGAAGGCCTTCCGGGAGAAGGCAACGGATTCACGGTTGCTACCAGGGAGTTCTCTGAAGCAGTTTATCAGGTTCAGAAAAGTTCAATCCGGAGGGATGGGTCTATTTCTTCCGGACGGATAAAGCTCATCGAAACCGTGCTCGAGTGGAAGAAGCCCGGAATCAGCTATTCAGTCGCCGCCCGCCTGAATGATGGTGTGCTGATTGCAAACAAAGGCACGGCCGGCGCCTCACATTTCCTGACTCCGCTCGCAATCGGAGCGCGAGGGGCACTGAGCGTCATTTCCAAAATACAGGAAAAGGCGAAAGCGACGAAATCTCTCGCGAATGCCAGGCAGATTGTCGTCGCCTGCAATAGGTATGCTGCCGAACACGACGGTAAATTACCAAAAGAGCTCAGGGAGCTCGTCGGCACCTACATCGCGGACGGCTTGATTCTTATCTCGCCGTTCAAGGACGGCGAAGTTGGATACGCGTATACTCCCGGCCTGACTCTCTCCAGCCCAATCGAGACCGTCCTCTTGGAAGACAAATTCTCACCGAATGCCGGCTTCAAAATCACGGTGAACGTGGACGGCAGCAGCAAAATCGAAAAAACCGGTCCTTAATCGTGGTGGCCTCTATTGGCGATATCCGCTCGAAGCGAAAAGAGCAAAGAAACCCGCCAAGGGTCATTGACCGATCACGTCGCGCATGATCCGGTGAATATCCGTGTTGTCGAGAAAACCATGGATGGCTTCGCTGCCGGGTCCGTTTCCGAGGAGCCAGACGTCGCCGCCCGCATGGAGCCCTGAGTCGAGCGGGATGAGCGCCGGCTGAACGTATTCAGGGTCGGCAGGAGAACGTTGGACCTCGGCTTTTCCGCTACCTTTCTCACCGGTGATCGCAACTTCGAAAATATTGGCATCAGATTTTCCACCGGGGCCGCTAGCCCAGGTAAGATGAGAATAGCCGGTAGCCGGGTTGATTCCAAGGAGGGCGTCGCCGCGGAACCGGTGTGGCATGTAACCGTTGAGAGTGAGCCCGGCAGTGGCATGATCCGTGGTAACGAGAAGCAACGTGTCGGGCGTTAGGTTCTGCAAGAGCCATCCGACAGTGGCATCGAGCTCGAGAACTTCCTTGATGGCGCGGATAGCGTTGTTCCTGTGCGCGGCCTTGTCGGGCAGCGCTGCTTCGATGACGAGAAGAAAGGGCCGTTCCCTTGATCGGAGGAGTCTCACAGTTTGCTCGGTCATCTCGACGAGGCGCGGGGTGCGTTCCCGATCGGCGATATAGGGAAAGACGCGAGGCCAGAAAGTAGCCAATATGGGTCGACTGTCCCCGGCGGCAGGCGAAGCGGCGAGGCTGACATACTCTTTCCAGCTCTCGATGTGACGGATGCCGGCGGCGTCAACGGCCCTGGCGTTCTGGAGAACGACTTCGCGGACTTCGTCCGGGAACTCTTTTTCGGCGATGTCGCGGAACCACGCGCTGCCACCACCGACAGCAATATCGACACGTCTGCCGAATTGTGGAATCATTTTTCCCGCAATCTCCCAAAGCTCACTTCGGTCCCCGTGCTCTACAATAAAGGGCGCGGTGGTGCCGCCGTTGATCTCGTCATCCGTGATGACGGCGGTGGACCAGCCTGCCTTTTTCGCGATGTCGAAGATAGAGGGCGTCTCGGAACCAACACCACCAACCGTGTGGTTGCGCGCTTTTTTGCCGCGCGCAAAAGCCGTGGCAGCGGCGCTGGAATCAGTAACAATGTCGTTGGCAGAGTAGGTGCGCACGAATGCGGTGCGCGGCATCTTCTCAAGCTCGAGCTGCCCCTTCACTCCATATCGGTAGATACGTGTGACGGTGAGGAGTTCTGTAGAAGTGCCGTCAGCGATGACGAGCACGACGCCATCCGTTCCGAAGCACAGGGCTGCAAACCCAAAATACAGAACCAAAATGACGAGAAACCGGGCGACGCGAATCTTCATGGAGAATCCAACTGAGTTAAAGCTGAAACCTGCCCGGCTCAATATCTGATGCGTAACAAATTCGAAACGCGTCGAGGGCGCGCGCGCTCGACTGTTACGCCACGATGAATCGGTGAGAGAAAAGTTCGACCGCTCCATAACGCGAGACCGGCAGGCTGATGGTGAACAGAAAGGGTTCGGGGATGGCAACGAATGCATTGTCCTTGAACACAGACAAGAGGATCAGCACAAAACAAAAGTATTTCTTTGACTCCGAGTCATAAAATGTCACCGTGTATTGCGATGGCGATAGCAGACCGCAAATTGAGAGCCTGGAACGAACGTGAGCAGCTAATCGTGGATTGCGCGGATGCCATGTTGCGCTCAAGCGGCTATCTAGGTCTGAATCTCGATCAACTGGCCGAACGAATCGAATATTCAAAGGCCACAATCTACAATCATTTCGAGTCGAAGGAGGATCTTATACTCTCTGTGGTAACACGACATGTCGAGATGCGGTCGGACCTATTCGTTAGAGCGCTGACATTCGACGGATGCTCCAGGGAACGGATGTTCGTGATCGGGATCGCTGACATGATCCTGGCAAAACGACATCCCCATTGGTCGGAGGTACTCCAGCTGATCCAAACGCAATCGATCGTGGATCGGACGACGCCTGAGCGCCGCGCTGCTTACGAAAAGGTGCTGGCAAGGTGCATGGGGATTATCGTGGAAATCCTCCGCCAGGCCCGAACATCTGGGGATCTTCCGGCGGACGCGCCCTCCGACCTCCATGTGATGGGTGGCTTAATGTGTCTCTCTAAGGGGGCCCATCTGCTTGAGAGCGGAGGAGGGCTTTCTGACTCCGGTGCGTCGCTCCGGCCGCTGGAAACGCTTTTCGACAACTACCACATTTTTCTCGACGGGGTCGGGTGGCGTCCGCTTCGGACCGAACACGACTATGCCGCTACGGAGAAACGCATTCGGAAGGAACTGTTCAGCAGGGAACTAGCCCAGATCGAGGCACAATGATCGTTTTTTATACCGATTTAACTCATAGTTAGAAAACCACTGCAGGTATTACGCCATGAAGAACCCAACGCTACCCAACTCCCCTCGTTTCCTGAAGCACCTGCTTACTCTCGCCTTCGACGTGGCACTGGTCTATCTGCTCTTTGTTCTTCTCGCCGGTTGTTCGCACAAACCAACTTCGCAGGCGGAGCATGACCAGGTGCATGGCAGAGCACTGACAGCAACAACCGTCATTGCGAATCGCGAAAAACAGTTCCTGAGAACGGTCGAATTCGTCGGGAGAGTGGAGGCGGCCCGGACGAGCGAACTTGGATTCGAGCTGGCCGGAACTCTTATCGCTGTGCATGTAGACGAGGGCAACACCGTCGCAAAAGGGCAATTACTCGCGGAACTGGACACAGCCCGCTTACAGGCGCGGAGGACGGAATTGAAAGCGGCGATCGAGGAAGCAAAGGCTGCAGTCGCGCTCGCGGAAGCGACCTTCGAGCGGACAAGAAATCTGGTGGCGAGAAAGGCGGTGTCCGAACAGGCCGTCGATGAGGCGCGTCAGAGCCGGGATTCGAGTCGGGCTGCTTTGCGCCGGATCGAGGCGCAACTGGATTCAGCGGAGGTAGACATTTCCAAGTCAAGTCTCGCGGCTCCGTTTGCAGGAACGATTTCCTCCCGCCTCATGGACGAAGGCACGATCGTAACCCCGGGGCAGTCGGTTTTGCGCGTTCTGGAGACCGGTGATCTGGAGATTCGCGCGGGAGTCAGCCCGACCGTAGCGAATAAACTCGAGGTAGGGCACGTAGTGAACGTGCGCACAGAGGATTCGCAGCGGTTGCCCGTGGTGGTTGAGCGCATCTTACCGCAACGCGGAGAGAAAACGCGGACTGTAGACGTAATCTTCAAGAGCCCGGGCGAAACCTTGCGGGACGGTGACCTCGTGAGCATCCCGGTCGAAACAAAGGAGTACAGCGAGGGTTTCTGGTTACCCAGGATGGCGCTGACAGGAAGTGCTCGCGGCCTCTGGTCCTGCTTCGTCGCGCAGCCCGCGGGGAAAGGCGCGCAGAGAGGAATGCGGCGCGTAGAGAAGCGCGAGCTCGAAATTTTGCACCAGGATGGAGACCGCGTGTTTGTAACGGGCGGTCTCCGCGAAGGCGATCATGTCGTTACCTCGGGTGTTCATCGTCTGGTGGCGGGGCAACTCGTCCTCGAAGCAGCGGGGGCACTCGCCCAATCAGAGCTCACCCTCAACTGACCGGAGTCACGATGCTGGACGAATCAAAACCAACCCACAACGTAGAAACTGGGGCATCCCCGGGAATCGCAACGCTTTTTCTCCGCAACCGGCACCTGCTGGTGCTTTCGGTCCTTGTAATTCTGGTAGCGGGATTCTCCGCCTTCCGTTCACTGCCACGCCTTGAGGATCCGGTGATTACGAACCGGAACCCTCAGATTGTCACCGTCTTTCCAGGCGCCTCGGCAGACCGGGTAGAGGCTCTGGTTTCCGAGCCCATAGAGCGGTCGCTGAAAGAGATTCCGGAGATCAAGAACATTGAGTCGACCTCACTGGCAGGCGTCTCGGTGGTCGCGATTGAGCTAGCCGACGCGGTTACGCCCGAGACCAACAAGGCCATTTTCTCCGAAATCCGCGACCGTTTAAATGACGCGACGACGGAGTTCCCGCCTGCAGTCCTGCCACCGGACTTCGACGACAAGCGAAACGCGGTCGCCTACACGCTTATCGTCGCGTTGCGATGGAGGGACGGGAGTGAAGAGAGCCTTGGCATTCTAAGCAGGCAAGCTGAGGAACTCGCCGATCAGCTCCGAAACATACCGGGGACGGATCTCGTGCGGATCTATGGTGAAGGAGACGAGGAAATCACTGTTACGCTAGACAACCGCGAATTATCGGGTTTGGGGCTGAGCGTCGAATCAGTCGCATCCGCGCTGCGTCGAGCGGATGCAAAAGTGCCGGCGGGACAGTTGCGTGGTGACGAATCCGACATCCTGCTGGAGGTGAACGGGGCGCTGGATTCGGAGGAGCGGATCCGTAAGACACCGTTGCTGCAGGGAAAGAACGGCGCAACGGTGCGGCTTGGGGATATCGCCCGGGTAGAGAGGAGTATCCGGGAACCGGCGCCGGAGATTGCGCTGAGTGATGGAAAGCGTGCGGTCTTGGTCGCGGCGCGCGTGTCCGACGAGATCCGTGTCGATGCCTGGGCGGGTTCCGCCGAGAAGCGCGTCGCCTCGTTCCGTGAAACACTGGGCAGCGGAATCGAGGTGGAGACCGTGTTCAATCAGAACGGCTACACGACGGCCCGCCTGGGAGAATTGGCCGGGAATCTTCTGCTGGGCGCCTTAGTGGTGTTCCTTGTGATCTTTTTCAGCATGGGCTGGCGATCCTCCCTAATCGTGAGTTCCGCCCTGCCGCTCACCGCAGCGATGACACTATTCGTGGTGGCACTTTCAGGCGGCAAGCTGCACCAGATGTCAATCTTTGGGATGATCATCGCGCTCGGCTTGCTGATCGACAATGCAATCGTAGTTACCGACGAGATTCGAAAAAAACTCGCCCATGGGCTTGGAGCATTGGAAGCGGTCAGGCAGTCGCTCAAACATCTTTTCGTTCCCCTGCTTTCCTCGACACTGACGACGATGTTCGCGTTTCTGCCGATTCTCCTTCTCCCGGGCGGCGCGGGTGATTTCGTCTCGTCGATCTCCTCCAGCGTGATCATCGCGCTTGGCTGTTCCTTCCTTATTTCAATGACGCTGATTGCAGCATTTGCAGGGATCTTCGGAAAGGCCTCTAAACTGGAGCAGCGTCTGCCCCAATGGATATCACAAGGAGTCGGGAGCGCAAAGACGGCATCTTTCTTTCGAAAGCTACTGCTATTTCCGGTCCGCCGACCACTGTTGGGAGTCGCGCTGGCACTCGTGGTTCCGGCGCTGGGCTTTGTGCTGGCAGGGACTATGGGAAGCCAGTTCTTTCCGAGGACCGACCGCGACATGTTCGAGGTGGAGATGTGGCTTCCAACCCAGTCTTCGACCCCCCACACCCGGGCGGTCGCGGCGAAGGCGGATGCCATTCTTCGCGCGCGTCCTGAGGTGCGGCGGGTCGACTGGCTTATCGGGGGGAGCTTTCCATCGGTCTACTACAATCTGATCATGGACAAGGACGGATCCAGGAACTATGCACACGCGATCGTCCATGCTGAAAGCGCCGACGCGGTTCGGGAGATGATCGACGATCTGCAGAGGACGCTTGATCAGGAACTCCCCGAGGCGCAGACGGTCGTAACGAAATTTGCGCAGGGACCGCCCGCGGCCGCGGATGTCGAGATCCGGCTCCTGGGTCCAAGCATCCCCGAACTCCAGGCTCTCGGCGAAACAGTGCGAGGAGTTCTCGCTGCGCATCCCGAAATTCTCCAGACACAGGTGACGATTCCGCGCGGCGAGCCAAAGCTGTGGTTCGACGCCAGCGAGGAGGACGCACGGTTAGCCGGACTGCAGCTCACTGACCTGGCGGAGCAATTGCAGAACAGCCTTGAAGGCACGCGAGCGGGCTCAGTGATTGAGGACGTGGAAGAACTTCCCGTCCGCATCCGTTTCAATGATGCGCAGCGCCAGGATGTGAATGCGATTGCCACGATGAACTTTGTCTCGGACGGGACCGGAGGGCGCTGGATCCCCATGAGTGCCCTTGGGGAACTAAAGCTGCGTCCTGAACTCGGGCAGATTGCACGCAGGAACGGCGTGCGCACGAACTCGATTCTCGGGTTCGCCAAACCGGGCACGCTGCCGATCGACATCACCAACGACGTGCTCGCCGAACTGGATGCGAGGGGTTTCGAGCTTCCGCCGGGATACCGCATCGAACTGGGTGGCGAAAGCGAAAGCCAGTCGGAGGCGCTCGGCAATTTAATGCTCTACTTGCCAGTAATCGTCGTGCTGACGATCTCAATTCTGATTCTGTCGTTCCGAAACGTCGGGCTTGCGGCGATTCTTCTGGTGGTCGCACCGCTGTCCGTTGGCTTCGGGTTGCTTGCGACTTGGGTCGCCCAGTTCCCACTCAGTTTCAATACGATCATCGGCTCCCTCGGACTGATGGGACTGGCATTCAACAGCAGCATCATTGTACTGGCAGGCATCCGAGCAAATCCGCTTGCGCGCACCGGCAATCCCGACGCCATTGTGGACGTTGTGCTTGGGGCCGGTCGGCATCTCATTTCCACGACGTTGACCACAATGGGAAGTTTTCTACCACTGCTGTTGTTGATCGGCGGCCAATTCTGGCCTCCGCTGGCAATCGTGCTCGCGGGGGGTGTCGGGGGCTCAACGCTCCTGGCGGTTCTGTTTACTCCAGCAGCGTACCGGCTTCTGGAAAGACTTCGCACCTACAGATGGACGGGGGTCAGGACGACGAAAGAGAAATTGGGTAAAGTCTCACAACAAATTGGTTCGATTGCCGGGCAGGCGATTTGTTGAGTTGGAAACACTCCCTACGCCAGACCAAATGGAACAAATCGATCCTCGCCCTACCGAGGCTTACGATAGACACCTGCCACCGGTATAAGCAAAGCACTTCCGGGTGTGTATCCCCTCTCCCTAGTAACTCAGCACGGAACCTCCTGAAGCGGAGTTTTCGAAACCGAGCGCGGCGGCCTGTTTTCTCATGTTCCTGACTCGGTTGGCCTTCGCTTTGGCGGGCAGTCTGCGGGCTTCGTCGGCCCGGTAGGGCGTCCGCGTGGCGATCATCGCGTAGAGGATGCGGGCCAGCTTGTGGGCCGTGGCAGTAACGCCCTCGGCCTTGCCGAGGCGCGCCTTCATCCGCCTTGCGTGGTCGCCAATCGCGCAGTGGCTGTGGCCGGCGGACTGGGCGGCCATTCGTAAGGCGTCGACCACGCGGTTGGCCACCGCGCGCGTCTTGGCCTTGAGCACGCATCCGCCGCTGATCCGGTTGTCGGGGCAGAGTCCCAGTCACGAGCAGAACCTCGCCGCACTCGGAAAGGCCTCGAGGATCTGCGCTCCGGTTCCCAGTTCGCTGATCAGCACGCATCATCGAGGCATGCCGAGCTCGTCTGCTTGAGCGGCTCGACGATATCATAGTCACTCAACGGCTGCCCCAGAATCGCGCGCATCGCATGTTTTTCGCAAAGAGCGAGCGCGCGGCAGGTGCTCTCCCGGTGATTCGAGGTGAAGGCAAAAATTCCCGTGGTACCCACCGCCCACAGCTGCCGTACACGCTCTCGCACCGCCTCTCCGCATGGTCGGGATCGGCCCAGGCTGTCTCGGCAGGGTAAACCGCCCATTGCAGCCACTCGAGAAGCCGCATGCCGTACGCACCGAACGAATCGATCTGCGGCAGGTGGAGCTGCGGAGCGACGAACCCGGGTGCGATCAGGCAATCCGGACCACCTTCATCCGCATCCGACCGCAGCTCACCGATCTGAACTTCCGTAATTAAATCGCCCTCGGCGTGAATCCATCCCGGTTCGGTCGTCGCACTGCGCGGTTCTCCTTCGAGGGGCACTTGGCCGGTGAGAATCACGCCCTATCCACTGCGGCAAAATTCCGCGCGATGCAACTCAAAGCCCTGTTCGTTTCTAACGTCGAAAAATCGATCGCTTGCCTGCCCGGCAGACCCGGCATGATCGTCTAGAACAAATCCAACGATAACGGCGTCCAGAAAGAACTCTCCGTTATTCTACTTTCGCCGACTCTTTCGACAGCCGCGCAAGCCCGAAAAAAACGGCGGCAGCAATGGCGTAGCTGATCGCAAATTTCGGCGCCGCCATCAACCCGAATTTATTCTCCACTCCGAGCGGCGTCAGCTCGTACGCGTGAATCAAACCCAGCGACGACAAAACAGCCGCAGCAATCAACCAGCAAGCGCCCTCCTTGAACTTCCTCTCGATGGCGAAGACCATGATCGTCGCGAGGATCATCGAATTCAGGATGAATCCCTGATTCAATGCAATCACGCCGTCTAAATAGAGATTGCCGCCAAACTTTGACGCAGCTTCCAGCAGGCTCATACCAGCCACGCGCAGCGAAGTTTCCACCAGCAACAGCGCCCAGGCGGCCAGCGAGGGAATGAATCCCACGGCAACACCGAGCGCGTGACTCCGCGGAACTTCCTGGAAAGCCTGCGCCGTAATGATCACCCCTATCCACACCAGAATGCCCAACGTCACTTCCAGCGGCACCACTTTCATGACAGCGTTGAAAAGCCCGCTCACGCAAAGCAGGGCGATTACAATACCATTGAGGGTGGAATATGCGGCTCGCGCTCCCATCGCCTTCCATCCCGGATGCCCGATGTAAATCGTCGTGGGAAAAGCACTACCAAAGGCTGCGGCGAGAAGCGTGCCGGCCCCGTTCATCAGCAACGAAGACCGCGTCGAAAATCGGTCGCCGGCTGCCTCCGCACTCTCAAGGCACTGAAGCGAGCCGATTACATTGAACAATCCCATCGGAAAAATAACGGCAAGATATTTCCAACCGGTTGGCTGCGTAAGGAATTCGATCACTTCACCCAAATGCGGGATGGGGGGATGGAACCCCGGCCGCACCGCGTCCGCTGCCGGCTCGAAACCACCAAACCCCAGCCATCTTCCCAGCCATGCAATCAGCACTCCCACGCAAACAGCCACGAAACCCCCGGGCAGCCCCAGCGGCAACCGCAGCTTCCCTCCATAACTGGCCAGAATTAGAAAGGCCGGAACGATCGCGATGATCGGCGACGCGAATATCTGAAATACGAAGCCCATCGAAATGAAAGTGATAGCGATCCCGGCCAAAGAAGAGAGCAGCGCCGCTCGTGGCGTGGCTCGCCTCAGCAACCCACCGGCAAATGCCCCGATCACCTCGATCACACCGCTCAACACGCAGGCCATCAGGCCGGTCTTCCACGCGAGCATCGGATCATTGGTCTCGCGATACACCGGACCCATCACGAGAAATACGAACGCGATCAAACTGACGGTATTGATTCCGTAGGGCAGAGCCGTCACGTCATCTCTCCCGGTAGCTGCAGCCAGCCTTCTCGCCTGCCACGTATAAAAAACATTTCCGACCAATATCGAAACTGCGACAGCAGGCAGAATCGTGCCCGTCACGAAAGCCGGATCAAACCCGCAGATCAACGGGCACAGGGTAATGATAAGGAGTCCCTGCAGCAAATTGTCGATGAACAGGCCGAAAAAACCATCGATGTCTCCACGAACGAACCATTTCATATCCGCGTCGTCTTAACGGGGTAAGCCACGACCGGTCAAGCGCGTCGCCATCACCAGTCACCGGTGTGCCAGTCGTCGACAACCTCCCATCCGCCGCCTCGCAGATCAATTGCCGTAATGGGCGGAATTGTTTGTGATCGCTTTTCCCGGATCAAGCGCTCATACGGCCAGAGTGAAAGGTAAAAATCGTGGTGATCCCACAGCGTCAGGCGCTTCCTTCCTGATGAACTTCTCCAATTGAATAAGACGTTGACGGCGAGTCTCAGGGATTACCTTTTGCATGTTTCTGGTTTCTCGAAATCACTGCAACCATGAGTTCCACGCGGCAGCGGCACACACCCGACGCTGCGTATCCCCCTGGCGTTAAAGCTTCACTTACTGGCCGAGTTGACGTAACAGAAAGCCAGAGGATAGCCGACCAAGAAAGCACCTCCACTCCATGCGAAGATGCTTATCAGACATGCCCCCCCAACCAGCATGAAAGTGGTGACGTATGGGCCTACCAACACGCAAAATGCCAGCAGAATGGCTGCGCCGTGCGCATACGCCGAGGCCATTTGCGAAGACAGGAGGAAATAGACAGGCAGAGCGATCATGACGACTAACAGAATCCCGATCACGATTCGACTGGCCACCCCAACTTCGAGCGGCAGGTAATACAGCGGATCTCGAAGGTCGATAACTCTCCCCATCTGAGCCCCATTCCGAAAGAACCTCGAAACCCCGTGATCATAAATGGCGACCAAATGCTGGAGGGCACGGTCATCCAGACCATCAGTCTCCAACTGGTGAATGCCTCCATTGGGGCCATTGATCCCGTTACGGACTCGAAACACAAGTTCTGCACCGGTTTGCCCCAACGTGAAATTCCGCTCAGCCCAACTTTTCGAGTAAGTCAGGATTCGAGCAGGCCCGGCCTGAGTTAAATTCATCGGTCGGATCCATACTTCGACGCTGAAAGCTCCGGATGACACGATAGCCCGCGTCAGAGCTGGCGCGTGACTTCGGGTTAGCAGCGGCGTCGATTTCTTTAATAAAACCCCTCCTTCAGGCAGCCACTCGCACCCACTCGGGATAACCATTTCCAGCCCCTCATCCTCGAGTATGCCGTGCGGAACGATCACGTCCGACGCCCCTTGCCGAAAATCATAGCCAGCCAGAAGGCCTAAATTGACCCTTTCGTTCCATTCTCCACTTAAAAGGTCATCCCGCAGACGGGCAATCTGCCTGCCCGTCAACGCGCCCCGGTAAATTCCCGCATACCTGATCTCCCCGGACCATGTGCGGTTGCCATCCAGTTCATCTCCGACTACCAACGGGAACCCTTCATCCCAGTCCATTTGCAACGAACCGAAGACCGGCCGTAATCCTGCTTCCCACCACCAGGCCAATGCTATTACCATCATGCCGGCAGCGATCGATGATAATCGACGTTGGCAGAAACCCTGCAACTTGAGACGTAATTCGCGTCCAGTCTTCCACACAGTTGTCCCCAAAAGGCCCACAAGAAAGCCTAGTGAATTCGACAGCAGTTCCGTCCACCGCGCATGTCTGCCCACGACCAGCAGTTGGGTCATTTCGAGAACAACCAAACCAAGCAGTCCAACCAATAGAGCGCCCGCCATCATCCGCCCCATATTCATCCGATTCTCCCGCGTCGAAGCAACCAGCCCCCCCCAGAAGCAAGAAGACGACAAAGTGACTCGCAAACCCGAGAACGCTTCCAGAAGTGGAAATGTCCAGCCCCCCTCTCGCCCGCTCCGAGATTTCCGCCCATGAACGAGAGAGTTCGAACGGTGCCAGCGTCCAGACAACCACCCATGTCGCCGCAACCAGGAAAATGTAACGTTCCGATAAGTTTTGTCTTCGCTTCATGAAACAGAGAACCCGGTTTGCGGCGGTGGCTTCGTTGTCTGCTGCAACTTTGTGCCCGTGCTCAATGGTATGCCGACCAGGTCAAACCTACAACTGACGGCCCGCCTCGGTGTGAATCGTTTTCAACTGTTCGTCTGTTCCTGTCTCGCACAGGGAGGCAGGATACGCTTCCGGAGGGATGGCGAATCCGCTCGACAGTTCGCGGCGCAATTCGGCGGGGAATGGGTTCTTCCGACGACGAGTGCGTCACCATTCCCATCGCACTGAAGAATCTTCACGCACCCCACGACCACGCTCTCGGAATCACACGGCTCAACGTCTATGCTCGACTCGTGGGCTTTTACCTCGTGCGCGACGAAATGGATACCGGCATGCTGGGCAATCCTTTGGGCCTCCCGGCATTTCCGTACGAGCTGGCCTATGCCATCCAGGACCGGATGTTCACGGACACGGGCGATTTTTTCTACCCGGCCTTTCCGGGCGATCCCTTCTACGATGACTTCATCACCGAAGAGGGAGTTATATTATCACCCGACCTCTTCCCTGGCGGCGGGGCGACGGCGTTGGCCGTGTTCGTCGGCGACCACATGGTCGTCAACGGCAAGATCTGAAGACTTCACGGTAAGCTCGGAATACTTCGATCGAATCAAGGCCAATTTCAACAAGTTGGGGCGCTATGTCTGGCATTGCCACATCCTCTCGCACGAGGACCACGAGATGATGCGGGTACTCAAAGTCGGCCAGGGCGTGGGCGGCAGTTAACCAGCTAGCCAAACGGATTTTCTCGGCGAATCCGGAAATTGGAACAGCACCCGAATCCGTAAGCGGCGCTACTTTTGTATCGCCGCAATTTGAATTGCGCTCTTTCCTGGGGCTAAGCCTGCGAGCGCTCAAAAACGCGTCATTGCCGCTTTGCCGATGGCGAACACATTAAAGCCCAGTTCGAACAACTTCCGGTGATCGAGGAGATTTCGGCCATCGAAAAGAAAGGCCGGACATTCCATAGACCGGAGAATACGCTGGTAATCCAGATCACGGTAAAGCTTCCACTCTGTTAGGAGGACAACCGCATGAGCACCTTCCGCCGCGCGGTAGGGGTCAACCTCATAGCGCAGACCTTCCTTGACGTCCTGCAAGTCTTGCCTTGCATTCTCGAGCGCCTTCGGATCGGTGATTACTACCTCGGCGTGCTCCTCCAGCAACCCTCGAGCAATCACGAGTGCGGGAGATTCTCTGGTGTCGCCCGTATCAGCTTTAAAGGCGAAGCCAAACAGCGCGATCCGCTTCCCGGCAACGGTGTTGAACATGCTCTCCAGCATCGTGCGGACGAAACGATTCTCCTGCCATTCGTTAATCTTGACAACAGACTCCCAGTACATCGCTGCTTCGGACAAGCCATAGCTTTGGCAGATATACACCAGATTTAGTATGTCCTTTTTGAAGCAGGAGCCACCGAAGCCCACACCGGCCTTCAGGAACTTTGCGCCGATGCGCGAGTCTTTTCCGATCGCCTTAGCAACTTCAACAACGTCGGCGTGGGTTTTCTCGCACAAGGCTGAGATCGCGTTGATCGAGGAAATGCGCTGCGCCAAAAAGGCGTTTGCCGTCAACTTGGACAACTCCGCGCTCCAAACATTGGATTCGATGATGCGGTCCCGTGGAACCCAATGAGAATACATATCGACAATAGCTTTGCGGGCGGCAAGGCCCGTGGGAGTCTCTTGTGAGCCAATCAAAACCCGATCGGGATACTCCAGATCGGCAATGGCGGTTCCTTCCGAGAGGAACTCGGGATTAGAGACCACTTCGAAACGAACATTTTTCGTGTTGTTGTTCAGAATTCGTTCCATCGCTTCTGCCGTTCTGACCGGCAGCGTGGATTTCTCCACAACGATTTTATCTCTGGCAGAATGGGCGAGAATCTGACGCGCCGTCTTTTCCCAGAACTGCAGATCCGCCGCCCTTCCCGCACCTTGACCAAAGGTCTTCGTAGGCGTGTTCACCGAGACAAAGATAATGTCCGCGTCGCGAATCTCCGTTTCCGCTGCGGTAGAGAAAAAAAGATTCACGCCTCTTGTCTTGTGCACCAACGCCTCTAGACCAGGTTCATAAAGAGGGAGCGAGTCGCTGTTCCATGCCGCGATTCTGGCGCAATTAATGTCTATCACCGTGACTTTGTATCGCGGGCACTTGGCAGCGATCATCGCCATGGTCGGCCCGCCTACGTAGCCGGCGCCAATACACAGAACATTTTTCTCAAAGTCCATTACCCTTGCCAGGCTATCTACTGATTTCACTCTTGCCCAGCGGTCTGTGAAAATCGCATTCGGTAAGCGAGGCACTTCCATTGACTTCGGGGATCCGCGAAGCCGTCAATCGGCATTGTCGGGATGCGTCACAGTGAAAATCCCCTCTTTTCTCGGAATTTTGAGAGAAAATGGAGATCAGGCCTCTGCCTGTTCACCGCGATTCAACATAGCGAAACCGGTGATGTATTTCATTCAATACCGGACAATATTTCGCTTCGCCGGGCCGATTCGATTGCCTCGCGTCGCTTCCGGTGGCGGCGTTCGATGTTCCTGACGACTGCTCGAGGGTCAGATCCCGGCGGGGCAGGAAGATGTCGAGCAGTTCGACGATGTCCCGGGCACTGAGCATTTCCACTTCCACCATGTGCACTCTTCGCTCCCGGAGCAGAACAGCATCGCCAGTATCACCATCGCCATGTGGTGATGCCATGCTACCCAGCCGCGCGCCTGATAGTCGGCCATGCCCAGCGAGCTTTTCGCGTCCTGGAAGCCGCGCTCCACCCAATAGCGCACCGCATGCCTGCGCACCAGTTCCCCGAGCGAGACAGCCTCGGGCGCGTTGCTGAGGAAAAACTTCGTCTCTCCGGTTGCATCGTCGTGTGTGCAGACCGCCCACCAACAACGCGGACGCTCCTCCTGCCCGTCCCACAACCACATCCGCTTGCGGCACGCCGACACGCGCAGAGTCCCTTTGGTGCCCTCCCGGATCGCAATCTCCTCCCATTGCAGATCCGGGTCTTCGACGAAGACTTCCGCGATCGGCGGATTTACAGCGGGCGCGCCGTTTGACGAACCTGCGCCCGCGACCTCCGCGGCGTCTGGGCAGATAGCCGGGGATCCTCCTCGTAGACCGGGAAATTGTTGCGCACGTCGCCCACGAAGATCCGCCCCATGTCCTCGATTTCCCGCAGAAGCCACGGGGTCGAGCCATACAGCGCGTCGAATCCCACCCAGCCGAACTCCAGCCCCAGATCCACCGCGCGGCGGATCATCTCCAGAGCCAGCTCGGGCTTGGAGCGGTATTGCCGCTCGCTCTCCGGGATCTTCGCCTGCCGGCACCTTTCGGGATCTTCGCTCCAGCATTCGGGCGATCGAGACGTCCATCGATCAGGGCGCTGCTTTTCCCGTCGCTCAGCGCGGCAAACACGCCCACCTGGCAGTTGTCCACCTTGCCCAGCCGTCCGTTCCACTGCCGCGCCACCCCGGTTGGCGTGTTTGTAAAATACAATTCCGCCAATCTCTCGGTGCTTTTTGCGCTGGCCTTCGTTGCGCCTCGCGTCGCTATTCCTAAATAGCGCCATTCGTTGCGCCTCGTCCAGCGCCAAGATCCCTCGCGATAGAAAGCCATTCTTAAAGACACGCCCTAAGGAGTCCGGCTAAGGACGTTTTCATTTCGCGAGACTTCGCTCCTTTTCAACGATCGCCATGCTTGTTTTCAACACGGTGTCGGGATTGAGTGACATACTATCAGTTCCCTCTTCGACCAGGAACTCCGCAAACTCCGGATAATCGCTCGGCGCCTGCCCACAGATACCGATCTTTCGTCCTTTGGAGCGTGCCGACCGAATCACCTTGGCGATCATCTTTTTAACTGCCGAATTCCGTTCGTCGAAAATTGGCGCGACGATCTCGCTGTCGCGATCCACGCCAAGGACGAGCTGTGTGAGATCATTCGAGCCGATCGAAAAGCAGTCGAAGATTTCGGCGAAATCCTCGGCCAGGATCACATTGCTGGGAATCTCACACATCACGTAAAGCTCCAGACCGTCCTCCCCGGGGCGCAGGCCATTTTTTTCCATCTCGGCGATCACTCTCCGACCTTCTTCGACCGTCCGGCAGAACGGTATCATCAGTTTCATGTTCTTCAGTCCCATATCGTCGCGAACCTTTTTCATCGCGCGGCATTAAAGCGCGAATCCGGCCTGATAACGCGGATTGTAATAGCGCGATGCGCCGCGGAATCCGATCATTGGATTTTCCTCCAATGGCTCGTAGGCTCGACCACCAATCAGGTTAGCATACTCGTTCGTCTTAAAATCGCTCAGCCGCAGGATAACATCCTTGGGATAAAACGCGGCCGCGATCATCGCGACGCCTTGCGCGAGCTTATCCACGAAATACAGCGGCTTGTCGTCGTAACCGACGGTGGGGCGGTCGATCGCAGCCTTCACCTCGGGATCTGTGAGTTTGTCGTAATCGATGAGAGCAAGCGGATGTACTTTGATATAGGTTGTGATGATAAACTCCTCGCGGGCCAGGCCAACGCCGTCGTTCGGGATGAACGAAAGTGAGAACGCTTCCTCTGGGTTCCCGACGTTCATCATCACTTTCGTGCGCGGTCGGCTAAGGTCCTTCAGATCGACGCGTTCCAGCTTGTTCGCGTTGCGCTGCCGATTGATTCTTCGAAGCCAGTTTCGCCAGAAACGGTTCGACGCTCGAAGCGGAGCGCGGCGGATGACAATGCTTCTGACGGAAGCCCAAATAGCACCGAACCCATTTTCGGTATTCTGGCCGCTCTCCTTCTGGCACCGAGGCCCAGGCGAGTCTCCGCTCGAGATAATCCCGCACTGTTTCAGAGATCCGCATCATTAAAAGACTTGTTGTCGTGTTATCGGATAACACGCATTTCGGGATGTTATCCGACGCTTTGAGGTTCGAAATCGACGCGTGACAAGAGAATTCTCACAGAAATTGCTTCAATCGAGCTCCTTCGCCTGTTAGATAGGCTTAGTGCAGTGGAACTGCTTCCCAGCCAACCGAGCGGAGCGACTTCGTCGGATATCACCCCAAACGGCAGGATATCCAGATCTGCTCAATCACTTGTTCGGCAATTATCAGCCGTTTATACACAGTGCTCCTGCTTTCCGTGATTTACTGTGCTGCAAGCGATCAAACGCTTGGTCAGCAGTTATCGAGTGCGGAGAAGGTTGAGCGATCTGTTGTCATGCTTGCCCATTCTTCACCCAAACCAGAGAACGTAATCTGGTTCTGGCTTCGTAGTCTCCAACAGCGGGCTGATTATGACGGCTGACCATGTGATCCTTGACGAGAAGACAGGACGATTGCATGAACCACTGTTCGCAATTCAGAGCGTAGGATCTGATTTGCACACGTTTCGGATACGGGTTGTGCATCGATTCTCTATTGCTGGCGACCCCCAAAGGGATCTTGCATTGCTAGAACCATCGGAGCCCTTAAAGCAAAAAC
>CAWDWA010000035.1:0-171669 GCA_963805815.1 uncultured Verrucomicrobiae bacterium | reverse complement strand
CATGGCGAGAAAGATCCCTTGGAACCTGCTTCACAACTTCGGAAAAGAAACCGGCAAGCTGGGCCTTCGCTCGTCCCCACCGTTCCCCGAACGCGCGGCTCCTCGATCTGGCAAAGTCCATGTGGAGAGCGTGGTGGTCGGATTACGACAGTAAGGAACACCAAGAGATCGTTTCCCAGCAGTGCGAGCTCTTTATTAATCTTTATGAGAAAAACCGCCCGCGCGATTTAGCCGAACCGGCTGGTGCACGCGGGGGCTGACATACATAGATAAGTAGAGTAGTTCAAAGCAGAATGGCGACAGCATCGAATGAAACGCTGCATTCCAACTGATAAGGCGCACTGAATTCGACTTTGCGCACTGCGAATGCTCGCTGCTCCGAAGATTATCGGCTGCCGGCCCTCAGTTCATTGTGGGCCTGCCTAGTGCAGGCTGCCCAAAAGGTAGGCGTTGCCGTCGAATTTGGCGCGAGCCGGGGCGCCGACGCATTGCCGATCCCCGTCCGGCGTCCTTTAGTCAACTTTGCAGCAATTCGTCTATTCGCTCCTCAAGTATGTCCTTCGGTTTCGCCAGGGATTCGAAATCGACCAATTCAATGAATTCCGGCCCCGAGAATGCAGTGGCCGCCGAGATAAGATCATCCCGGTGGCCGAAAAGAATTGAGAACCGAAGTGATTGTCACGACAGGAAGACCGCCCAGATCTCCAGGAGTTTCCACCTTCAAGCCGTAGCGAAGATCAGCAAACAGGGGGACGAGCCCGGGAGTACGTGAAAGGATGATCGGCAATACAAGCGCGTTCACTACGAACTGGCGCAGGAAATCGAGTCGCACCGCTTCCTTACCAACCAGAAGGGCTTTCACACGTGCGAGGTCGTAGTTCGACTGATAGATAACAACCCAGCGCACAGGCGATGTCATCGTGATCGTCTTGCCATCGATCGCATACGAATAACTCCACGGATGGAACTCGAGCGCAGTGCCCACCAGCGTCAACCACTGAGGATTAAACTCCGAAGGCAAATCATACGGCTTCGACGTGAACGGGCGGTAGTTCTTCTTGAGCTCCTCCAGTGCTGAATCGGCCCCTCGAACCTCGTTCTTCCCCCCTGCCAGCTTGCCAAAGATCCGCTCCGGCGCGAGCAACGGACGAAGCGTTTCGGAATGAGCAACGATTTGCAGCCTCAGCAGCTTAGAAACCGCTTCTGTTTGCCGACGAAGTTCCGGAACTCCGAAAGAGTAAGCGGTTGCGTTGTTCCTGCCATTCATCCGCTGTGTAACAAACAAAGATCGTCCTCGCCAAGAAGCAATTGCAGAGCGCATCCATGATCTTTCCGTAACGCATTCGGTTGTGAAAGAAAGCAGTTTCCAATATTCCCACGTCGCGCACCTCACTTCGCCGAAACCGTTCTAGAGTCCTTGAACCGACGAAGTCGGTCTGATTGAGTCAAGTTTTTCAGGCGGCTTTAAGTGTGACATAGGCATCGATCTGTGACTGGAGGTTATGGAAGGCACGGGCTAGTGATGCATTGTCAGTGCTGGCTGAGAGGTCAATGATAGATAGTCCCGGGCGGATGAGTCTTGCATAGGTGCGCTGGTAGAAGACTACTGTGCGCAGACCCATCGCAGTAAGTCGGTAGCGGTGGCTCTTCTCTATGCGTTCTATGAGTCCACGCAGGCGCAGGCGGCGCAGTTCGTAGCTGACTCTACCGGCCTTGATGGCGCTTTCCTCCAATCCGAGCATCTGCGCAAGCAATGGACGCAGTTGCCGGTTGCGGAAGCCTTCCAGTTGCAGACAGAGCAGGAGGAGTACGGCGAAGAGCGCCTGGACTCTCCCGTCGCCAAAGCGCAGTGCCGGAGCACGCTGTCCGTCCATGGTGGTGGGAGTTTGCAGCCCCTCGAAGCTCTTTGCGCCGACGCGGCAATCGTGACTGGCTTTCTCCACCTCGAGCATGCGTCGGTTGGCCGCAAAGCCGATGCGCCGCAACGCGGGCAGGTTATGCAACAAACGTCCGACCTTGAAGTCGTAGCTGTTGTTGATTGTGGTTTCCGTGCGCAGGCCCGCACCGCGCTCGCACGACTTATGATACTGCTTGAGGTGCGTGTTCTTGTAATAGACGTGCAGCGAAGGGATGACTCCCTCGGTAACAATGCGCGTCCTGCATCGGCCGTCGGTCGCAGTCTTTCTCTGCATCCTGCGTGCAAAGATCAACTGCACCGTTTCAGGTCGGCCCAAATCGATGTTCTCCCGGATGACCTCCTCAAAGAACTCCCTTCCATGGCGCGGGCGATCCCACACCTGGGTCAGCGAAAACTCCGCCTGCAATACCGAGAGCCGGTGACAGTAACCGGCTTTGCAGTCTTCCGGCGGAAAGGGATAGGGCAGCGCTTTGAGCCACTTGCGGAAAAATCGCTCGATCTTCTTTTCATCGAAACCTTCCGCCAGGCGCTGTGCTGCCCCCGGGTTCGCGCAACGCAAAAGCCCGTTGTCGAGCGCTTCGAACTCGATGCCAGGGCTTTTGGTTTTGATTCATAGTTTTGCGCGAAGGAGGGCAAGAGCGGAGGCTGGATCGGCGGCGAGACGTTCTTTTTTGGCCGGTAGCCAGTCGTCGCTATTCTCGCCCGAAAGCAGTCGCAGGTTCACGCTGCGAAGCAGGGCGAGGTTCATCAGGGCGTTGCCGTGATGCAGACGCGTGCTGTCTTCTCCGAGCGAGGCGTCGCGCCGCCAGTGATTGCGGTTTTCCACGCCCGCCCAGTGCGATCGACTCAAATTGATCCAGCCCTCCGCCGTACACTCCCCCGGTTCCTGGCTGCTGAGGTAATAGCGATCTTCCACGCTGGCCTTCCCGCTCTTTTTATCAGTACGCGTGCTGTGAATGCGTACCAGCGCCCGGCTGCTGCAGAAGCCGGTGGCCATCGGTGTGGTTTCGCAAAGGCTTACAGCGCGCTCTTCGATTCGTCCGTGCCCGCAAGTGGTCTGAACAAAAGGGGGGAGCAGTTCGTTGCACTGCGGGCGTATTGAAACAGTGTGGGCTGGTTGGCTTTGATCTGCAGAAAGTAGTCACCCCCTTTGTCTACGATAATTCGCGCCGTCTCTTTCTGGCAGTGCAGCGGATCGGTGGTGATGGTCCTGCCATCGAGCGAGGGCATGTCGGAGAGGAGTTTCTGCGCAACCTTCTGTTCACAGCGTTGCGTGTTTTCCTTCTGATCCATTACGGCCATCGCCACCGGCGAGCCGTCCTCGACATCGACCAGACTGACCATGCCGATGATGTCACGGATCATCTTGCCATCGAGGGCCAGCGCGCCCGGCAGACTGCCTGCCTGCTCGCAGAGCCAGTCGCTCAGAAGCGCGGCGAAAGGTTCGGGGTCCATGCGGGTAAGCACGTCGTAGAAGACGTCATAGCTGGGCACTTCGTAAAAGCGTCGCGTGCCCTTCCTGATCGGCAGCCGCAGTTCGGCGCGCTGATTGGGTTTAAGACGGTTGGCAAAGCGGGCAATTTCGGAGATCTGCCGCGCTCCGCACAAGAGCGCCATGGCGGTGATGGTCAGCACCGGGCCGATGCGGAAGCGGGTGTTTTTCGCCCTCGGATCTGGGGCCTGTCGCAACAACTCGAGCAGACTGCGGCGTTGCTTTTGATCGACGGGCAGCACCCCGTGGGCGGCAGCCACCATCGCGCCCGCGTGTTCGGGGGCCAGCGGCACCGCGCACGCCTTCTTCCGGGCGCCGGCTTCGAGCTCTTTGAGCCAGAGCCGCTTCGGGCGACCATTGGGAACAAAATAATCGGCCCGGTGCCGGCTGTTTCCATCGCTCATTCCCACCGGTTGCCATCCCCCGGCCTTGTAGCACGTGCCGGCGTAGGCTTCCGGATCGGTAAAACTTTCTGCCAGAAGCGGCCGATAGCCAAAGCGCTCCTGCCACTGTGCCGGCAGGGCCCGGCAGGCCGCGGCCAGCGCCTGGCTGGCCAGATTCGGTTCCCGGCCCTTATCGTGGGGCAGCAGATAGCGACGGTTCTGCACTACCAACTTGAGGCGTTCGGCTGCCAGAGCCGGGTTCCAGCCGATCCACTTCTCACGGTCCTTGAGCTTGAGGGCGGCCGGCCCCCAGACCAGAAGGGCGACCCATTGCTTGTCACGCACGACCACCTGGCGCAGGAAATCGCCCACAGAGGGCGCCCGTCCGAGGTAATGCTTCGCCGCCAGCAATTCGTCGAAGCGTTCCCGCTCCAACGCTGTAACGACCTCGACTTTCAGTGATTGATCGGCCCGTAAAAGGCCGCTCCCGGCTTCTAAATCATCGACAAGAGATTTCATCCCAAGCCCACCACAACCCAAAACCACCAAATTGTCTAGTCCCGATTTCCGATCCTCAGGTTCAACCAACTACAAAATCACTATCAAGAGCCCTGAACTCGATGCCGCGCTGGGCCAGTTGCCGCTTGAGATACTCGTGCCCGTTGATGCAGAGCTTGCCGGTGTAGGGAAAATACGAGCAGAACTTGATGAAGAATGGCCCGAAGTCTCTGTCCACGCAGTAGAAGTAGTAGTGATTGACCATGGCACTGGTGTAGTCGATCCACGGAACGGTGCCCCCGCCCTCTCCGAAGCGTTTGCGGATGGTGCGCGGGACGGTTGCCTTTTCCTGCGCGATGCCGATGAAGACGACACCCTCGGGGGTCTTGAACTTCCGAAGGCGTTTCTGCATCACGTCGTCTTTACGCATCCCTTTCTGGAAACGGACAATCTCAATGTCCTGGCGCTCGGCAAAGTCGAACACCTGCCGGCGAAACCCCTCGCTCAATGCCACGGCGTCTTTGGTCGAGGCGAACCGGTGGCCCTTGTAGCCGCGGAAATAGGCAGCCACACCGCCCGCGCTGGTCAACTGGGGGACATAAAGGTTCAGATACATCCGGTCGATGCATTCCAACTCGAAGACAACGTTTTCACGCTGGAGTTCGGCGACGTTTTTTGGCGAAATCATGGCGGTGTCCGGTTGGGCATTTGTTAAATCTCCTCATTGGAGAATACCAGCCGCTTTGACGGCTCAATCCGGCGTTCCTCGTGGATGCCGCTATGCAGCTCCGGCCGGACGCCACCCGTTGCCAAACGCGCAGGAAGCCGCATGAACGAGAAGCCAAAATTTCCTAACGAGGCGGGGCCTCCGGCTCCAATTTCACGCTACGCTTCGATCTGACACTACATCTTGCCTGGTCTGAGGCCCGCCTCGTTAGAAAACGGTCCAATAGGAAAATAGTCGCGTTACCACTCTCTGGTTCTGGACGGTCTTTAAAAGCTGGCACTTCAGCGGGGTTTTGCCGGTGGAATTTTCAGGTGGGGAGACGATGAATATTTCTCGCCGCATAGTCCTTGGAAGGGACGGCGACAGTCTGCAATTATCAGAATATCAATGGATCTTCTCCTGATAAAACGGTATTCGGCATACCGGCTTGGAAATGGCAAACAGGCGCGCTTACTAGTCTAAGAGCAAAGCTACAAATGGCGCATTACGGAACAGACCGGGCTTCGAATCGTCACAGCAAGAAGCGCGGAGCCTCTGGATCGGAATCTGTTCTCCTTCCGGACGAAAGTCTTGCGCGTGCATGCGGCGTTCCGGTCGCAGTGCAAGTCGAGCAGGGCAGTGATCCGACACGGATCGACCACGTTTGGATCGAAATCGATTGTGGATCCGCCGGTCTGCTTCTCGCCGCGGTGAATACGTGGTCGCGGCGCAATGCGATGGGCGGTTTCGACCCACGAGTACGCATCGGGTTACTGCGCGAGCCATGGAAGAGGTTGCCGGCAGTCGGGCTTTTCCCGTCCTCCGGGCTTAACTATGCGGAAATTGAATCCCGGAGGAATGTATTTTACGAGACCTTCGAAAAGCGGCAATTGGAGCAACTTCTCATTGAAAAAGCCAATGCGTCAGTCGTCGTGGAAATGTGGGGGCAGTATTATGCCCGGAAGCGACCCGGCATTCACCAAATTCATAGCCGGAGGGCCAGCCGTGGAGTGACTGAGGATCTCATCGGGCACGATGGAGCATTGAAGTTTTACTTTGAAACCAAGGACGGAAAAACAAGCGAGACTCTTCTACTGAAGTTTTGTGGGCAGCCCTGATGATCGGTGCAGGGCCATCGGGATTCTTACGAATGGTGCCGGGGACAGGAATTGAACCTGCACTCCTTGCGGAACCAGATCCTAAGTCTGGCGCGTCTGCCAATTTCGCCACCCCGGCAAAGATGAGAAAAACGAAAAATTGATTTAAATCAGAACCGCCTAAATCGCAACCTCTCGCGAAATGAGCGAGAGAGAGGGATTCGCAAACTGCGATTCCTCCTGGGCCAAACTGCGAGTTCGTCAACCCCGTATCAAACAGTTCGTTTTGGATAAACCCGGTTTGCTGCTGACATTTGCAACTCTCTTGGAAATGCAGGTCGCAGATCCGGAAGACATTCAGACGATTGCCAACAAAACTTCAAGTCAACGTGCTGCGCCGATCCACAATCGGTGCGACAACCTTCAATGGCTAGAAGGACTCCGCGATTGAGTGAGACGAACCCTGCGACCGCGGGTATTTCGAAAAGGTATAATAGGGGACCGAGGCGATAGTCACGTCTCGCCTGATGAGGTTCAGCGAGAGGGAACAGAGACGGGAGCGGAATTCATGGCAACCTTCGAGGGACGTGCGATCCGGTGCCATTCGGCATCGCTTTGGGATGAATGCGGGTGAGAAATCCTATGTTTCTGCGGTGTTTTGTAATGAAAACCAGTCTCATCTTCATAACCTTCAACTGCATTCGCGACCTGTTTTGAAACAAATGCCACACCGCCCACGAGAAAGGCACCAAACACGCTGAGGAAAAATGTAACCATTGCTTTACTGTAAGCACTTAACGCGCCAACTAATGTAAAATTTCCCCTTGGTCGACTTAATTAATGCGCTCCTGCGGAATGCATTAACCTAATCTCATAAAACTAATCGGTGAACGGCACATCACCGGTCGCATGAGAACTCCGATCTAGCTCAAAGTCCCGCTCGAAAAGCCACGGCGTGTTTATTTGAACAGGATCTCCACAACAGACGAGGCGCTTCATAGGAGTTACAAAGAGCGCCGGGCTCGCAATTTTGCGAATCGAGGGAACACCAAACTCTCTCTAGAGAGTCGGATCTTGAGAATCATAAATCATTTTTGAGAACCAGTTTTTCTCACAGATGCCGCCCGTGGAGCGCCAACTGGCATCGAGCAGCACCTGTTCGACCACGTGGTTTCAACGGATGTTCCATCTAATCCGAAAGGAGGATTAGTGTTTAATATCCTCACTTCTAACGGCTTATGCGATTACTGACAAGATTCTTCCTGGTGGCTACTTTTATTCCCCTGCTGGGAAAGGCTTCCGGCAGAATGACACCCGCAAGCTCCAGTAGCCGGGCTACGGAGTCCCGGGGCCGGGGTATCTTCGCACAGCGCAGGTTTCCGTCTATCCACACCTCGTGGGCGCATAGGGTACTCAGTTCTCCGATCGCCTCCTCCACGGTCTCGTTGAGCGATGCCCAGCGCTGCGCCAACTCGGCCACCAGCCGGTAGGCGAGCATTACCGCCAGCGCATGGCCGCGCGTGCGCTCGTCGAGCCGGACATGGATGGGGCGCATCTCCAGTGCCACCGTCTTGCTTGTGCGGAACGCCCACTCGAATTTCGCCAGATCCTTGTATCGTGCATGGACGATCTGCTTGCCGGCTACCGCCTCCTGAAGATCGGTTTTGAGGACATAGCACCCGTCCAGCTTGCTCGCCTCCCGGAGCGCCTCCTCATCGATGACCAACTCGACCTCCCGATTGTTGCCACGCGCTTCGAGCCAGCCGGTCATTTTGAGCTTCGCGATGCGTCCCACGATCCGGCGCCGGGCCACCTCGATCCCGGCGCGGGGATGTCCGGCCAGGTAGGCATTGCTGGCGGCCACCTCCTCGCGCAGCTTCCGCAACTTGCTGGCGCGAGAGGCTTCCAGTTCCTGTGCACGCTGCGGATTGCGCCGCAGGATGTAGCGCACATCCCCGCTTTGGACTTCGGCGAATGGCTCGTCGAAGAGTTCCATCTCGAGGACGTTCTGCGCGAGCAGCTTTTCGATCTGAGGCCTGGTGATCGCGGTAATGTAATGGAATCCGTGCTCCGCGAGCTCGGCCATCTGAGGGCCTTTGATCATGCCCCTGTCGCCGACAAAACTTACCGGGGCGGCACCGAAACGGGCGGCGACTTTCTCGATCTGGGAGGCGAAGGTCCGCGTGTCGGGCGTGTTGCCCGCGAACACTTCGATGCACAGCGCCCGGCCCCCCGCGTCGCACAGCAGGCCGATGACAGCCGAGCGAAGCGAGACAGACTGTCCGCAGGGCAGCCCGAAGGGCGAAGGCGCAGCCGAGTCAATCTGCTTCTTGCCCCGTTTGCCGTCGCGGTTGTATCCGAAAGCGCCCAGTTCGTTGTGCTGGCCTTCGAGGTAGCTGCTGGTCACATCGTAGAGGAAAAGCTCCGGCCTTGCGCCGGAATGGAGTCGGCGGAAAAGCCGGTCCTCGATAGCACTCTGGTGTTCGCAGAGCCAGTCGAGATTGGCGTAGAGATCATCTTCGTTGAAGCTCTCCAGACCGAGGATGTCGCAGGCGGCATGGGAGCCGGCGAGGCGCACCGCGCTCAGGCGCGAGCCCTGGTCGATGACGCGCGCGATCACCTGCCAGAGCGCGAGCTTTCCCTGCCGTGAGGGGCCAAGAGCCGCGGCGAGGCCCAGTTCGCCGGCCAGAGCGTGGAGCAAACCGACGGCACCGACCGAGAGAGAGTCCCTGCTGCAGGACGATTTTCTGCGGCGCTGCGTCCCCGGAAGCGTGGAGCGCCGCGAGATCCTTCTTGTGCTGGAGAGCGAGAGCGATGGCCTCGATTTCCTCCGGGGAGCACTTCGAGAAATCGGCGATGGTGCGATGCTTGACCTTGCCCTATTCGCGATACGACTGGCGCAGGAGGACGCGGTGGTAGGTTTTGCCGCGAATGCGGGTGATGGAGCGATCGAGATACAAGGTATGAGCACGTATACTCGATCCATAATAAACAAGTAAAGAGAAAAAATAAAAGCAATGAAAAACTCTTAGTGGCTACAAATGAGACAATTTACGTAAGTCGCTCAAAATCAGAATACGCACTCTCGCTAGACCGGAACATTCCGTTTCATGATACCTGGCCGCACCCGCCTTCTGAGCGAGCTCATGCGTGTCCGGCGCGTCGTACCTGATAAATGTCATTGGTGGAAGACGTCCAGCGCGTTCGAAAATTTCGGGGAAGTTCACGAATTAGACGCCCCCGACATCGCCGAATCCCCCAATGAGACGTGTATTCTCGCCGGAAAATTGGCGCCAATGAAGTCCTGGAAAATTGAAAACATTTGCGAAACCGTCATCCCGGCTCGCGCCAGTCGAACATGAGCTTCGCGTATCACAATACCGCCATCGGTCATAATCGACAGCAAGCGCCCTCTTCTGAAGTTTCAATCCGTCAAGGCTCCTTCAGGAGAAGCTTTCCGTGCAACAGTATACCGACTGGGGCTACGGGTATGGAGGCGGCTGGCCTTATGCCTATGGCTATTATGGCATGTGGTCAGGCGCGCCGATTACGCACGTCGACGTGAACCAGTACACTCAAGGCACGCTGGTTCTCGATTTTGTAGACAATCGCACGAAGAAGCTTGTTTATCGCGGAACAGGCGCTGCAGTTGTCGGCGGGCCGCAAAGCAACGCGCGCAAAATTGAAGAGGCCGTTTCTAAGATTGTAGCCAGGATTCCCGCCAGTGCCGGAAGTTGAGTCCGGGTCACGATGCGAGAAATTGTCGCCTCGGATGACCGTGCGCAATAGAATTACTGCTTCCGACACGGAAAATGTCCGGTCGTCATCGAGCTGGAGGCGCTCCCCGAGATTCGCTCGCGCCTGGTCGGGTTCTGTGGAACAGGAGGGTGACCCCACCTCAAGCTTTCCTAAGGCGGCAACCAGGGTCAGAATGAACTTGCGCGCTGGGGCAACCATGCCGCGCCCGGCGCCAAAACGCTGCAATAGATGCAGTGGCGACAATCAATTCTTTTCACGGCCTTGCTGACATTCCATCGAAACCCGCTATTAACTAATCAAATGCCCTCAGATTATTTCGACATTAATAACATCATGGATTCTCGCCGAGCGGCGGTCGAAAAAACAATTCGCGCGATGAGCGCGAAAGAGCTGAAAGATTTCGGTGAAAAACTGTTTCCTAATCTGGATGATTCGTGGCGGGAAGCGTATTTCAGTTTCATCCAGGAAAACGCTGGCAGTAGTTTCTATCATGCCAACACGCAGGACGGGTTTCATGTCATCTATTGCCGAGACAAAGAAAAAGGCATCTGGTTCATAATTGGACGGGGTAAAGGGCCTTTGCAGGAGCGAGGGCTAAGAATCATGAAGGAGGTCGTAGACCAGATTTAGGCTTTTATTCACCAGATTTTGCATTCCGTATCTTATGTGACGCTAAAATTTAGTCGAATGACGCGCATACGGGCTTTCCTTATCGAACCTCGTACTGATAGAAAGAAAACGTTTCTCCTATACATCCTATACAATGAGCACCGAACCTACCAGCCCATTCAGTCTCGCCCAACACGGGCTTGCCGTCACCACAGTTCACCACAATCTATCGCCGAGCTCGCTCTATGAGCATGCCATTCGTTTTGAGAAAGGCGCAACCATTGCTGAGAACGGTGCGCTCGTCGCTTATTCCGGCGCGAAGACCGGACGATCGCCCAATGACAAGCGCGTCGTCGAAAGTCCCGAGTCAAAGGACGACATTTGGTGGGGAAAGGTGAACGTCCCTTGCGACAAGCACACCTTCCAGATCAACCGCCAGCGCGCACTCGATTATCTCAACACACGAGATCGACTTTATTGCTTCGACGGCTATGCGGGGTGGGATCCCAATTACCGTATGAAAGTGCGAGTGATCTGCTCGCGTCCGTATCACGCGCTATTCATGCACACCATGCTGATCCGGCCGACAAAGGAGGAGCTCGCGAACTTCGGCGATCCGGATTTCGTCATCTACAACGGAGGCGCATTCCCCGCGAATCGCCTCACCACAGGAATGGGATCAACCACAAGCGTCGATCTCAGCATAGAGGACCATGAACTCGTCATTCTCGGCACCGAATACGCCGGCGAAATGAAGAAAGGCGTCTTCACCGTCGTGAACTATTTCGCGCCCAAGCGTGGTGTTCTTTCCATGCACTGCTCCTCTACAGCCGATAAAGAAACTGGTGCATCCTCGTTGTTATTCGGTCTCAGCGGCACCGGGAAGACGACACTCTCCGCGGATCCGAAGCGCCACCTCATTGGTGACGACGAGCACTGCTGGAGTGACGACGGCATTTTCAATATCGAGGGCGGCTGTTACGCGAAAGCAATCAACCTGACGCCCGAAAGCGAGCCGGACATCTTCCAGGCATTGCGCTTCGGGGCCGTACTTGAAAATGTGGTGCTTAGTGAAGCTCACGACGTTGACTACACCGACACGAGCATCACTCAGAATACGCGTGGGGCGTATCCCATCGAGTTTATCTCGAATGCGAAGATCCCCTGCATCGCTGATCATCCAACCGACGTAATCTTTCTAACATGCGATGCGTTCGGGGTATTGCCCCCCGTCGCTGCACTTTCGCCTGCACATGCGATGTATCATTTCATCAGCGGTTACACTGCGAAAGTTGCAGGCACCGAAGTGGGCGTGACCGAACCACAGGCCACATTCTCGCCGTGCTTTGGCGGGCCCTTCCTGGTCTGGCATCCGAGCAAATATGCCGAGATGCTTGCGGAAAAGATGCGTAAACACAACGCGCGCGTCTGGCTCGTGAATACCGGCTGGGCCGGCGGCGCTTATGGCGTCGGCAGTCGTATCAGCCTCAAGAACACGCGCGCGATCGTGGACGCCATCCACAGCGGCGCACTCGCAAATGCAAAAACTGAGCGCGACCCGATATTCGGCTTCGACATCATCACGGAAGTACCCGAAGTGCCTTCCGAGATCCTGAACCCGTGCAATGCCTGGGCCGACAAAGCCGCCTACGAGGCTGCTGCGAAAAAACTGGCTGATCTCTTCAACAAGAACTTCGAAAAGTACGCTGCAGGTGCGAGTGAAGAGGTGAAGGCCGCCGCACCCGCGTTGTGATGACGATCGGAGGGATGAATACCCATCGCATACTGCGATTGCAGGGAGGGCCGGCGTAATAGTCTGGTTCTCCCCGAGCCCTCATCAGAATCGCGAAGGTAAAGCGCGAGAAATGAACCAAGCGCGGATGGCCTCGACGGCCACCCGCGCTTGGGGTGACATCCCGGATCACATCACATCAAGAACGTGAATGTGTTCTCCGGGCTTCTTCGTGCGATTGACTCGCGGGGGCGCCGAATGCGAGCCTAAAGGGCGATGATTTCCCTCACCTCACATTCCCCTGCCAGCAGCCTCCGCACCGGTGGGAGCGTGGCGGACCTGAAGCAGTGCTTTCTCGACAATCTAATTTGCGCTCTTGGTCGGGTTCCGATCGCTGCGACGCCACAGGATGCCTACATGGCACTTTCCCTGACCGTGCGCGATCGCGTATTGAACCAGGGGGTGCAGACACTTGAGACCTACGGCAGCCAGGATGCGCGAGCCGTCGCCTATTTGTCGGCAGAGTATCTGCCGGGGCCGCATCTCGCCAACAACCTGCTCAGTCTTGGCCTCACGGCGCCGACGCGACAAGCGATGAGCGAACTCGGCTTGAACCTCGACGAACTACTCGAAGTAGAGGAGGAACCTGGGCTTGGCAATGGCGGTCTCGGCCGGCTGGCGTCCTGTTTTATGGATTCGCTGGCCTCGCTCGAGGTTCCCGCTGTCGGATATGGTATTCGCTACGAGTTCGGCATCTTCGACCAGATTATCCGGGACGGGTGGCAGGTCGAGATTACGGACAAATGGCTGCGCTTCGGAAATCCCTGGGAAGTCATGCGGCCTGAGATATCCTATGAGGTGAAATTGGGAGGCCGTTCTGAAGCATCTATTGACGAGCATGGCCGCTATCGGGTGCGTTGGATCCCCCAGACAGTCGTGAAGGGCGTAGCTTGTGACACGCCGATCCTTGGCTACCGCGTCGGCACGTGCAATCCGTTGCGGCTCTGGAAAGCGGAGGCCGTCGAGTCGTTCGATTTTGCCGCATTCAACCACGGCGACTATTATCGCGCGGTGGAGGACAAGATGATTTCGGAAAACATCACGAAGGTCCTTTACCCGAACGACGAGCAAGAGCAGGGCAAGAAGCTGCGACTTCAGCAGCAGTTTTTTTTCGTTACCTGTTCCCTTCAGGACATGATCCGAATTCATCTTCTGCTCGGACGGCCGCTGGAACATTTCCACGAGAAATGGACGGTCCAGCTCAACGACACGCATCCTGCTCTCGCCGTCGCGGAGTTGATGCGGCTGCTTGTCGACGAGAATGAGATGGATTGGGATACGGCGTGGCGTGTCACGCGCGCAACGTTCGCCTACACGAATCACACACTACTGCCCGAGGCGTTGGAAAAATGGCCGGTGCGGTTATTTGGAAGTCTCCTACCTCGGCATCTTGAGATCATCTACGAAATCAACCATCGTTTTCTCGACGAAGTGCGGGAAAGATATCCCGGTGACGATCCCCGTCTCACGCGAATGTCGCTCATCGACGGAACCGGCGAACGCTATGTGCGCATGGCCCATCTCGCAACGGTCGGCAGCCATCGCGTCAATGGAGTAGCCCAGCTTCACTCCCGCCTGCTGAAGGAAACGGTCATGCTCGACTTTGCCGAGATGTGGCCGGAAAAGTTCTGCAACGTTACCAACGGCGTCACTCCACGCCGCTTTGTCGCGCTCAGTAATCCATCAGTAGCCCAGCTCATCACCAGCCGCCTGGGTGATGCCTGGCTAAAAAACCTCGAGCTTCTTCGAAGTCTCGAACCACTTGCCGATGACGCGTCATTTCAGCAGCAATGGCGCGACGTGAAGCTCGCGGCAAAACGCAAAATGACCGCGCTCATTCAAGAACGCACCGGAATCGCTGTAAACCCGGAATCTCTCTTCGACGTGCAGGTAAAGCGACTACACGAGTATAAACGGCAACATCTGAACATACTCCACATCCTTACACTCTACCTGCATCTAAAGCATGATCCGAACGCCGATGATCAGGCACGCACTTTCCTTTTCGGAGGCAAGGCCGCGCCCGGCTATTTCATGGCCAAGTTGATCATCAAGCTCATTAATTCGGTCGCGACCCTTTTGAACGACGATCCAGATGTGCGCGGCCGATTGAAGGTCGTTTTTTTCCCTGATTACAACGTGAAAAACGCGCAGCACATTTTCCCCGCAGCCGATCTGTCCGAGCAGATTTCCACAGCGGGCAAAGAGGCATCCGGCACCGGTAACATGAAGCTCTCGATGAATGGTGCGCTTACGATCGGCACGCTTGACGGTGCAAATGTGGAGATCCGCAACGAAGTCGGGCCCGAGAATTTTTTCCTCTTCGGTCTGACCGCCGAAGAGGTGCAGGACTTGAAGGTGCGTGGCTATCATCCGTCCGACTACTACGAGCAGAACGCGAAGCTCCGCGAAGTCATCGACTTTATTGCATCCGGCGCGCTCGCAAATGGCGACACGGCACTCTTTCAGCCCCTCATAGACAATCTGCGGATGGAGGATCCCTTCCTGGTCCTCGCAGATTACCAATCCTATGTGGATTCCCAGGAACATGTCAGCGCAACGTGGCGGAACTCCCGGGAATGGACGCGAAAGTCGATCCTCAACGCGGCCCGCATGGGAAAGTTCTCGTCCGACCGTTCGATTCGCGACTATTGCGAGCGCATTTGGAAGGTGATGCCGGCGCAGGCGAAGAAGGACTGATGGGCCAGGCTGTTCAAGGTGTAACGGAACGAGCGGAATGGTGGATCCAACGCGAGCAAGGCGGCTCGTTTCGATATGGTTGCATCGTGAAACGCAGTTGGCCCCCAGGAAGGCTCGCTTCGCCGAACGGACGAGCCGTGTTCCTTCCTCTACCAAGCGCCCGGACTCGAAACGTATCGCGAATTGACCTCCGCGGTGCCGCCGCCGAACCTTTCATTATCCGCCGGCTGGAGCATACCATCGGGCGATCCGGAACGATCCGTGCATCTTTGTATCGTCAGTCTCGTCCACTTTTATCTCCATGTTTTCGATGGCGAGAAAACGGTCTGGTGCCTGCAGCATCTGAAGAAACTTGATGAGCGCCTCCCATGAACTTTTTGTTTCAACCGTTACCGGCATGGACGCATAGGCATTTCGGATTTCCGGCAGGCCAATAGCGGGGTTTTCCAGCATGACGTCGTTTTCACGGGCGATCTTTTTCACCTCGTCGAGGAGTTGAACGCCAGCACCGCTCCGATTTTTCAGTTTGGGTTGAGTGGTGTTGATCCATTCATAGCGCGCAGCCCACGTGTCTCGCTCTGCAGCAAGAGTTTCAAGAGACGCAAATTCCGCTCGCTTCGCCGCGAGCTGTGCACGAAGCGAGGCTTGCTTTTCGATCAGGAATTTGATCAGGACCATGAGGATGATGAGCGCGAGCGCGCCCGCCACAATTGCTGCGAGGGTCTTCTCTCTACGGCTCATCTTGTCAAGAATGGCGTTCATCTTTTGGCAAATACGCGAAACTTGGCGTGATCGTTCGGGAGAATTGCGGGTGGCTCAGATTCGATCGAATAGCTCCGCAATTCCGGATTATCGCGAAGCGTGTCGATGAACTGAATCACCTCTCCAGCCGACGGTGCCTCGCCTTCCACGGTGAAATTATCCAGTTGCTGCGTAAACTGGGTAATTCGGACATCCTCCGAAGGAAGGCTCTGAAAGATCTGGAACATGATCTCAACGGGATATTGGGTAGGATCTATGGCTGGACCCATTGCCTTCCAACGATCTTCGCGCGAGCGTACCGTCTCGAGTTCCGGTCGCAGCCGCAGCAACTGACGGTCGAGTCGATTCACCAGCACCTGCAGCCAGACCAAGAAACCTATCGCAACAAGAAGAACAGCCAGAAAACTGAAACCTGCTCGCAAAAGCTGCTTGCGGAGACGCTCTGAACGTCGAAAGCGGCTTCGCTCGTGAATCCATTCCGAAGGAACGAGATTGAAGTTTTCGCGTTCGTTAAGCTCTGCCGACTCGACGTCCACCTTCTCCACCGGAACTCCGAGGAGTGGCCCCAGAATCGGCTCGAAATCGGCACAATTCTGATCGAGGCATACCAGGCGAAAATCTGAAGGCACACCTTCCAATTCAGCCGCGAGCAGAAGCTGCGGAAGCTCGGCACCAAGAATCTGAGCACTTGCGGCCGGAACAGCCTGGGCGTAGCCGAGTTTTCCCTGCTCCACGACGGCGACCACGACCTGGTCCTGCTCTCTGTAAAGCAGCAGCACCAACCGGTTCTTCGGGCAGGCGGCTATTGCATTGACAGCGTGAACACCGACCCTAAACGGGAGCATCTTGCGAGCTCGAAGCGGTTCGCACAGTTGCTCAAGAACGCGCGTGGGCAGTGCAGCGGCAAGAACGACAGACCCGCCCGCAGATTCGCTTACAACCGAGAAGTCAGAGGTAATTTCGTCGGGAGGATACGGTAGTGATTTCTCGAGCTGCAACTGCAGCATTCCCCGCAGTTCCTCAAGGTCGGCAGTGGGAAAATGCATGCGCTCGAGCAAAACAGACTTCAGTGGAAGCGCGAGGGTGATCTGGACCGCATCCACCACACCCTCTACTGCCACGTCTTCGAGCGTGGGAAAAACAACCGCACGCTCAGCATCGCTGCGCAGCACACACCACCCATTCCAAGACGGGACGATCAGAACGTGAACCGGAGACTGTTTCTTCAAAATTGTTGCCAAAGCAAAATATTAGGGGAATTTCCGATTTTCCGCACGACCACCTCGATCTCACGACTGACATCTGACACAGTGCCGACGCTTTTGATGTGATAGGTAGGATCGTTAAAGGTGACAAGCGATTCAATGGAATCAAATTGCTCCGAAGTCAGTCCGAGATAACTGCTCGCTTCTTGAATATCTTCGAATAGAAAGTCGTCACTTGTATTAAGCTCTGCATCGTCGCCGTTGCGTACCTGGACAAACGATTCCGCACGCGGTTCTCCGACCCCGGGAATAAGTGCCAGGAGGCGCGCCGGAGCATAAGCAAGATCGATCGGACCCTGACTTAGTACCTGTGAGGTCATTTTTCCAGCCGGACGATCGAAGCAACGGTTCTGCAGCAGGAATCAGCTCGATTTCCTCGACATTCTGAATCGGACGGTTCGGAGCCCGATATCCAGGCGCTTCCTCGAGTCCATTCACGCGGCGAATGTTGTCCTGATCCATGTAATCAAGCAACTGATCAACCAGAATCTCTCTCTGCTGAAAGTCGAGATTGTGCAGCGCAAAGTAGTTCTTCAAAATATTGAGTTTCACGGGATCTTCGCCCGCAAGCAACCAGTTGATGTTCAGCCGACCTCCTTCACCGTTCATTGTGACCGAATATCTGCGCCCGGGAGTGAACTCGTGCGCGAGCATCGGTGTGCGCGGCGTCACGCCCGGATGAAGGGCAACCTCCACCCCGGAATGCGCGAGCGCCTCGGCGTCGAGCCCGAAATTCGCAGTGCGAGTGAGTTCGACCTCGGCAGAGATGAATTGAAGCCAGGTTAAAACTAAGGCAGAAAGCAGCAGCAATGCCCAGATGGAGAGTAATAATGCTGAGCCGCGCCGGCCCTTCATGGACGTGCAGCGCGCTCGATTCATTGTGTGGCCGGATTGTTGAAATGCGCGGACGGCATGTGAATGATCGCTTCGTAAGGCATCTCCTCGCCAAAGCGCCAGATTCTCACTCGAATCAAAGAGGGGCGGGCAGCATCGTCGTTCCAGCGATCGAGCCAACCATTTAGACGCGGATCGTAATAGCGAACTTCGAGCGCGGCAACGTTGTTGATTAACGGCAGCCAGTTGACCTCGTCGCTCCTACCATCGGACAGCTCACGACGGATACCCAGCTGGAGGGCTTGCATACCCTGGACGGGGTCGAGTGCAAGCGTAACGTCATATTCCCCTGCGGCATGGGCTGTGAAAAGTCCGTTTCCAGCGGTGGTTCTCCAGCTCAGCTCGTCCGCAGCCGCCCCCTGGAATTTGTACGCTTCGCCCCAGATTACGCGCCGTGCGTTCAAAGGCAGTGCCTTGATCTGTGAATCCAACATCGCGACCAGTCCTTCAAGCTGGCGCTCTTCCTTGAGCGTCGATGCGGCGTAAGTGACGGCACGCACGTTAACCTCGAGGAATCGGTAAATACTGAGACCCACCATCGCCAGAATCGCAACCGCCATCATGACCTCCAGCAGGGTAAACGCCTGCTTATTGCGTCCGATAAACATAAAATGTCAATTCCTTGGCCTGCGGCTCTCCCCAAGCCTCCCAGGTCGCCGTCAGGTGCACCTCCCATAGATTTGGCAAGGCCTCATCATTTTCATTCACCGCTTCTAAGGGAATCCGCGTCTGCGAAATTTTGATGCGATCGAATCTTCCCTCCATCTCGCGAACTGACTCGTCCTTTAAGGGGATTGAACCCGCCTCAATCTCCGCAAGAAAATTCGCCAGAGCGAGGCGCGCCAGTTGATCCGATTTCCGTGCCGATTGGGCGTCGAGGCAGTTGCTTACCGCCTGGCCCAGATAAATCACCCCGACTCCGAAAATCAGAACACCCAGCAACGTATCGAGGAGGACGAATCCACGACACCTGAGAGAACGGCGAACAATTCCCGCGAAACGAATAATCATAATCTCAGATGTCGGTGCGAAATTCCGGGATTCCGGTGAGCGGGTCGTAAGTAGCCTGCCAATTTCCATTGGCGCCATGGTAAATTACGATCGCAGGTTCGCAGGTGCCATTCGGCCAGAACGTCCATTCTGCAGGCGGGTCAGGAATCAATGCCGCGGGGAGCCGCAAATCGAAACTTTCATCCTGCTTTACAGAAAGCACCATGCCGGGCAGATTTTCACCCGCGGAAACTTCGCCGATGTTAGCAGGTTCTAATATGAGCGACTCAGCCTGGAACCTGATCCTGTACATTAGCCGCTCTTGCATGCTGATTTTCTGCGCCTTTCTAACAAGCCCGTTGAATGTTTCAAAAGACCTTTTCATTCGCTGCTCGGAGAGCACGCCGGAGACACTCGGGTACTGCGATAGTAACCACCATCACAGCGATGAAGATGGCCAGAAGCATCTCGAGCAGTGTGAATCCGCGACGCGAAGTGTTCCTCATCAAGGGAAAAACTCTTCGGTCCTGAAGGAATGTCAACAGACCTCCAGTTCCGATTTTTCATCAGTGAATCAAACGAGCCGCAGTCAGGACGAAGCATCAACGTTAAAACTCCCCGTGCATGACGCACCGGCTTCTGAGCACGCTGCGACGAGCGAAAAACCAAGTATGGATACCGACATAGCAGGCCAGGCGTTCGCTTGATCCCTCCAAACTATCTCAATTCGACCGTTTTTACGCCTGACGCTCTCGAATATCAGTGAATGATTCCCCGATTACTATCCTTTATAAACTCCACCAGATGCTTGACCTCCGGGGTCTGCTCCAGCCCTGCGAGACGCTCGATTGCCTGGGCGCCGTTCAACTCTGAGCGGTAAATCACCCGATAAGCATCCTTGATCGCACGCATGGAATCAGCGGAAAAACCGTAGCGTTCCAATCCGATCTTGTTGATGCCACGCACGTGCGCTGGATTGCCGTCGGCGATCATGTAGGGCGGCACGTCTTGCACGATTTTCGAACAACCGCCGGTGATTGCGAATTTCCCGATTCGGCAGAATTGATGCACAGCCGAAAGCCCCCCGATCACGGCACGGTCTCCCACGATGACGTGTCCGGCCAATGTCCCGTTATTGGAAAAAATAACATCATCTCCGACCACGCAATCGTGCGCTATATGGCTGTAGGAAAGGAAGTTGCCACGATTGCCAACACGCGTGAACGAGCCGGGCGCAGTACCGCGATGCACGGTCACAAATTCCCGGAAGCAATTCTCGTTACCGATCTCCAGATAGGTCGGTTCCTCCTCGTATTTCAAATCCTGAGTCTGCTGACCGATCGACCCGTACGCAAAAAATCGATTTCCTTTACCGATGGTCGACGGGCCGCACAACGTAACGTGACCTTGCAGCCAGCAGCCATCCCCGAGGCGGACCTCGTTTCCGACCACGCAGTAAGGTCCGATTTTTATCCCGGCTCCCAACTGAGCACCCGGTTCGACGATCGCCGTCGGATGGATCTCTGTAGCGCTCATACGTTAGCGAGGGCAAACAGCAGTTCGGCCTCGGAAACTATGATATCATTGACCACGCAGTAGCCTTTGGCTTTCGCAATGCCTCGTTTCTTCACACTTACCTCAACGTGAATGAAAAGCGTGTCTCCAGGGACGACCGGTTTGCGCCATTTTACTTTATCGGCGCTAAGGAAGTATCCGACTTGTCCCTTCATCCCGGCGTGGCGCATCAACTCAATGCTGCCCACCTGCGCCATGGCTTCCAGTTGCAAAACACCTGGCATCACCGGATGGCCGGGAAAATGCCCCTGGAAAAAGGGCTCGTTGATCGAAACACATTTCACCCCGGTGCATTTTCCCCCTTCCTCAAATCCAACAATCCTGTCGACCATCACAAATGGGTAGCGATGGGGCAGCAGGTTCATAACTTCTTCGATTTCCAGGACATCCCCTCCTTTTGGCGTAATCGACAATGGAACCAGCGCCTTGACGCTCGCCCTTTCTTTTCGCAGAGCCATAGCGAGCTCCGTATTCGGGCCATGTCCCGGCTTGACTGCGATCACATGTCCCCTGATCCGACTTCCGAACAGCGCGAGGTCACCAATGATATCAAGAATCTTGTGGCGCACGAATTCATCTTTGAAGCGAAGCGGCTCTTTGCTCAGCACCGATTCGCCGCGAACGACAACCGCGTTCTCGAGACTGCCTCCCTTGATAAGTCCTTTATCCATGAGCGGTTTCACGTCTTCGTAAAAGACAAATGTCCGTGCGTCCGCGATTTCTTTCTCGTAGGCCTCTGGCGTAACTTCGAGGGAGTAAAACTGGGTAAAGCGTCCGTCCGGTCCAACATTTGTGCAGGAGATCCGGAACTTATTGTCAGGCACAATCGTGAGAATGGAGCCGCTTTTCGTCTCGATGTGAACCGGTTCGCGGAGCTGGTATTGCGACGAAATGGAATCCTCCTGCTGAACGATGCCGGCTTGCCTGATGAGTTCCATGTAGGGCCTGGCGCTTCCGTCGCCGATGGGCGGTTCGTTCGCATCCATCTCGATCAGAACATTATCAACCCCCATGCCCGCAAGCGCAGAAAGCACATGTTCGACGGTATGCACTTTCACGTTGCCCTGTGAGATGGTCGTCGATCGCTCCACCGTCTGAACGTGATCCACGAGTGCCTCAATCACCGGCTCATCAGGAAGATCAACTCGTTTGAACTTGCGGCCGAAATCAACCGGCGCCGGTTTCAGCCTGAGGACGACGTTGCTGCCGGTGTGAAGCGAAGTTCCGGTGAGGCTTGCAGGTTTTTCGACAGTAGTTTGGGGAACGGCAGAGAGAGACATGCTAGAGATTGGCTGACGATTGCATTGATAAAGCGTTGCCCACGGTTCGATCAACGGAATTTGCCCTGCATGCCTCTTAAAAACATCCGCTGCAAGCGAAAGAAGCATGGTTGTCGACTCCAAAAGGGATGGACCTTCAACACACAGTCTACAAAAAGTCCAGGAAGATCCCCCCCACGAAAAGGAGACCTACCACAGCGTTACACTTAAAAAACGCTTCGTTCACCGCCTGCACATCCAGCCCACGAGCAAGCCGGTGCTCGTAAATCAGCACGGCAAACATCAACCACACTGCGGCAAAATACGTGAATCCAAGGGATGCGGCGAAACCAAAAACGGTGAAAAGCACAATCGTGCCGCCGTGAAGTTGCAGGGCGAGTTTCAGACTTTTCTCGACACCCAGCTTGACCACCATGGAATGCAACCCGACCCTCTGGTCGAATTCCACATCCTGCGTAGCATAGATGAGGTCAAATCCAGCAACCCAAAGGAGAACCCCGCCAGCGAGGATGGTCGGTTCCCACGCGAAGGAGCCAGTGACGGCCAGCCATGCACCCACAGGCGAAACCGCAAGCGCCAGCCCGAGGAAAAAATGAGACCACGAAGTGAATCGCTTCGTGAGCGAATAAAAGAATACCAGGGCGAGCGCCAAAGGCGAAAGGAGCAGGCAGATCCGATTAATGAAAATCGTAACGATGACGAACGCAACCGCGCTTCCCACGAGAATCCCGATGGCAGCCGAGCGCGAAAGCAGCAGATGACGGCCGGCTGTGCGTGGATTGAGCTTGTCGAACTCCCAGTCAACGACGCGGTTGAACGCCATCGCGGCGGTGCGCGCAAACACCATCGCAAGCAGGATGAGCAGGAATGTGCGCCACGACGGCCATCCCCCCGCAGCTACCAACATTGCACCGAAGGCGAACGGCAGCGCAAAGATCGTGTGCGAGAACCGGATAAACGTGAGAATGCGCCAGCCAGCTGTGATCACGGGGCGTCCTCGTTAACTCCGCGCAAAAAAAAGAACCCTCCGGGAAGGCCGTCGTCGACGCGGCAATCGAAAAGCCTCCACGCCCGCCGGCGTTGGTAAATCCGGAGCAGGGGGAACTTGACTCCGCAGGCATTATCGAAGTCATTCATTTGCACCGCGGCGAAAGAACTGGCAACGTTTGCGCGTGGTCCATTCGGAACGTCGATGCAGGCAATACCGGGGGCGAAAGGTCTAGACATGGTCAGCGTCTCCTCGTAAGCGTCCATAGCATCTCTCGAAAGTCGTTTCCGTTTCGGCGCTCCCAGGCCGTCGCCATTTCAGAAGATTCTTTTGAGAACTGCGCTAACGTCCCGCTTAGCCGTTTTCGAAGGGAACACGACGACTCCGGCACTCCTGTCGGAGCCGGTAACATTGGAGCTGAAAAGAAAAGCGGGAAGATGAAGCGGATTTGCATAAGCGCCTTTATTCAAATTTCGGCAACAAAAGCACGCGCATCATTGGTCCGGAGATCCGGCTAGTAAAGCCGGTAACGCCCGTTCTCACTGACGTGCGCTTCGAAATTCAGATATCCATTCGCTCTCGAGATTGCAAAGTGCGCTCGCAACATGAGTATTCTGTCGATTAGCGTGCCAGGATGAAACTGCTTTCCTGGAACGTAAATGGCATTCGCGCGGTCATCCGCAAGAACGCATTCGCGTTTCTCCACGATCTTCAACCCGACATCATCTGCCTGCAGGAGACCAAAGCTTCGCCAGACAGCGTCGATATGTCGTGCGTGGAGGGATATTATGCGCACTGGAACGTTGCGGCCAGGAAGGGTTACGCTGGAACTGTAACCCTTTCGCGGGTTGAGCCGAAGAAGGTCACCTTCGGAATGAGCATTTCCGATCACGACGAAGAGGGCCGGATTGTGACGACGGAATTCGACGATTTCATTCTCACAAACGTTTACGTACCCAATTCCAAACGCGACCTTAGCCGGCTCGAGTATCGGCAGAAATGGGACAGCGATTTTCTCGCCTACCTGGAAAAACTGAGGCGGAAAAAGCCCGTGATTTTCTGCGGCGATCTGAACGTCGCGCACAAGCCGGTGGATCTCGCCAGACCGAAACAAAACGTCGGAACCCACGGGTTTACTCCCGAGGAGCGCGCCGGATTTGACGCATTTGTGAAAGCAGGATTCGTCGATACGTTCCGAGAGTTTGAGAAAGACGGGGACCACTACACGTGGTGGAGCGTGATGACCGGCGCTCGCGCCCGGAACATCGGTTGGCGGATCGACTACTTTCTCGTGTCCAAGGCGCTGCGCCCCCACCTGAAGAGTGCTTGGATCCTGCCGGATATCCTGGGTTCAGACCATTGTCCAATCGGCCTCGAACTTGATCTCTGAATGGACTCGTCAGTGGCGATGAGACCTTGGCGCCGTCGTTTCGGCCCATAACGATAACGGTAACACCGGGCAATGTCGCTACGCCACCAGGCTTCACCGCGATCGCTTCGCGCGGGGTCCGAACGGATGCCGCGGCCTTGGGTTCAGCTCCCGGCTCAAGCCCAGATTCAAGGACAAAAATTACGGATCCGCATGCTGATTCCTCGGAAAAATTCCGATCTGAAGCGGCAGGTTTCCTACTCGCGCGGGCAGATGTATGTTCCGTCGTGAAGACCCTTCCCCCGATCATCGCCGTTCTCGTTGTCTCTATTGTGGCAAGTTCATGCCGCGCCACCGAACCGACAACATTCGAAAAAATGCGCGAAAAAATGGTCGAAACGCAACTGGTTGAGCGCGGAATCAGAAATCGACGCGTTCTGGAGGCAATGCGCTCTGTGCCGCGGCATGAATTCGTTCCGCAGCAGCTGCACAACCAGGCGTATTACGATTCACCGCTTCCCATCGGCCATCGTCAGACCATCTCGCAACCGTACATAGTTGCGTTCATGACGGAGAAACTCAATCCGGGAGCGGGAGACCGGGTTCTCGAGATCGGGACGGGATCCGGATATCAGGCAGCGGTGCTCTCGCGTCTCGTAAAGGAAGTATACACGATCGAGATCGTAGAGCCGCTTGCGCGGTCCGCCGCGGCAGCGCTAAAGCGCGCAGGTTGCGAAAACGTTTTCGTGCGGGCGGGAGACGGCTATCGAGGTTGGCCGGAGAAAGCGCCTTTCGACGCCATCATCGTGACCGCCGCACCCGAACGTGTTCCGAAACCGCTCGTCGAGCAGCTCAAAGAAGGCGGAAGAATGGTAATCCCGCTGGGAGCGGAATTTCAGATCCAGACTCTGAAGGTTTTCACGAAGCAGGAAGGCATCCTGGTACTGGAGTCGGCCTTGCCGGTGCGGTTTGTGCCAATGACTGGCGAAGCACAGGAGTAGCCACCTCTTTCAAGCAGTCTCGCGGAAAGACTCAAAGCCGCGGGCTCGTCTGCCGCAAAGCACTCACGACCCATTCGCAGAAGTCCATTGTATTCTGGAGCAGTTCGGTGCCAAAGGACAACCAGGTAATACTTGGCGAGGCTGCGATCAGAAACAGAGTCAAGACGACGAGGTTCATGATGGAAATGACCACGAGGGAGAAGAACGTACCGTGATACGTGAGATCGGTCTGCCCCTTGGGGATCATCCAAAGGGTGAAACAGACATGAAACGCCCACGTTGCTCCGAGGCTACCGTAGAACCACCTAATGTAGGGTTCTACATCAAAGAACAAACTCATCCCGCTGTAAATGGCGATAACGGCAAGGCTGTAGATCGGGAAGAAATACGGAGCGAGGGCAATCCAGAAGTTGTTGGTGTCGGTGATAATGTAACCCCCGTCGCTGGTTACCTTGAACTCACTCACCCGGCCTCCCATGGCCATTGCCCAGATGGCGTGTGTTGCTTCGTGGCCGAACACGTAAATCAAGATCGGCCGTGGCAGCGAAAAAAACACGATCAGCAACAAGACGACACCAAGTCCGAAGAACCAAAATTCTTCTGTCGCCCAGAACCCCCGATGGATCGCTTCCTCCCTGAAACTTGTGAAAAACGTCTGGCTCCAGATTCCAAGAGGCACAAGAAGGAAGATTGCGAAAATGGAATTGACCCACCAAACGGGCACTGCCCATGGCACACGCTCCTCGGCGTATTCGAAATTGTAGGATACCCCTCTTCTCCGCTGCGGCGCACGTTTGCGCCTGGAAGTCACCGTCTTTTTCGCTAAGTCCTCTGCCTTTCGAGAACTGGAGGCTCGTTTGCTTTTCGAGGCGGTTTTTCCCGATGGTCTACTTGTGGCCAGCGTGCCGGGAGGGGGCGCCTGCGCGGTAGCCGTCGCCGTAAGTTTGCGATGCCCGGTCGATCGTGACTTCGACTTTGGCACCGACTTCCCTCTTCTGGGAGATGTGGATTTCTCGGAAGTCGCCATTACGTCGCTGCACTTAGGGCACGATAGTTAGGGAAGAAAGGACGACCGGTTTCGAGTAGAAATTGCGACGTGCGTGATACCAAGGTGGCCTGTCTAGGCACGGCCGAGATAATTTCCAGTGCGGGTATCGATCTTGATGCTCTCGCCTTCTTTGATGAAAAGCGGAACCTGGACTACTTTTCCAGACTCGACGGTGGCCGGTTTCTGGACATTGCTCGCGGTGTCGCCGCGCAAGCCCTCAGCAGATTCGACAACTTTCATCACAACCGAAGCGGGAAGTTCAACCTGCACGGGGCGCCCTTCGATACTGAGCACTTCGACGGGTAAATTCTCGACGAGATAATCCTTTGCGTCAGCTATCAGTTCCTCATTCAGTTCAACGGTCTCGTAGGTCTCCGGATCCATAAAATGGTAGCCCTGTTGATCCTTGTAGCTGAATTCGAGGGTCTGCCGGTTTGTCTCGACGATTTCCACTTTCTCTGTCGAGGAAAAGCGGACGTCAGCGGACTTGCCCGTATTGATGTAGCGGATGATGCACTGCACAAAGGCACGTAGATTGCCCGGCGTCCGATGTTGGACGTCGAGAACGATGGCCGGATTTCCGTTATAACGGATCGCCATGCCTCTCCGTAGGTCGTTTGCTGCTGCCATGAGATATAGAAGGAAGATCGGGGTTGACTGAAATCCTTACACGAGCTTGTGCCGCGCCAGGTCCTGAGAATCGACGATTCCGATAGGAACGTTGTCTTCGTTTACGACGGGAATATCGTCAATTCGATTGTTCTGCAAGATGTGCAACACCTCCATCGCGAGTGTATCTCCCGTGATAGTGATCGGATCACGCGTCATATATTTTCCCACTTCCAATTCCAGCAAATTCGGTTCGATTTCGAAATTTCGGCCAAAATCGCCGTGAGTGAAAAGTCCGACCAGCCTGCCATCAGGTCCCAAAACGGTGGAAGATCCCGCTTTTTTTCCGGCCATCGCCTTGAGGACTTCGCGCACTTTCGTTTGGGGTTCCACGACTGCCACCCGGTCCAGCCCGCGCATAATCTGGCGCGCTTTGAGAAGGAGAGTCCGACCGAGTCGGCCCCCGGGATGGTAACGCGCGAAATCTTCCTTTTTGAATCCGCGCGCCTCGAGGAGCACCATCGCCAGCGCATCTCCAAGCACCAACATGGCCGTTGTGCTGGAGGTCGGCGCGAGATTCAATGGGCAGGCCTCCTTTTCGACCTTTGCGTTCAGGTGGATATCGCTGTTGTTCGCAAGAAATGAATTCGGATTCCCCGTGATCGAAATAACTTTCACTTTGAAGCGGGTCAAAGCGGGGAGAACGTTGAGAATTTCCTCGGTCTCGCCGCTATAGCTCAACACGAGCACTACATCGCCGTCCGCAACCATTCCGAGATCGCCGTGGAGTGCGTTGAGAGAATTCAACACCACAGCGGGCGAACCCGTGCTCGTAAGCGTCGCCGCAATCTTTTCCCCGATGTGACCCGATTTTCCAACTCCGACTACCACGATCTTTCCACGCCGATCGACAGCTTCTCGGATCAATTGGACGGCGGCTACGAAATTATCGTCCAAACTCTCTCGAAGACGCCTGATTTCCTCAATTTCGATATCGAAGACGCGACGGGCTTTCTCAATATATTCCACGATTATGACTCTTCCTGTTTCTTAAATTCGAGAAGGAGTGCTGCAAGCCTGTCGAGTGCCTGCTCGGCGTCGGGACCATCTGCATGGATGATCATCGAAGAACCACAGTCCAAACTGGCAGTGAGCACGTCGAGAATGCTTGCCGCCGAGTAAGTTTCACCTTCTTTGAGAATGGTGACGACCGACTCGAACGCGCGGGCGCACCGCACGAACTCCGCTGCCGGACGGGCGTGTAAACCAAGCTTATTGACAACGTAGACCTGCCGCTCCATGTGCGCTTCAGAATATCCAGCGCGAGCCTTCCTTCAATCCTTTCATTCCATTTTGATACGAGTTATTGCACTGTCGTAGAGCCACAAGGGTGCAATTGTGCGATAATCTCAGTAAATTCATACAAAACAATGAGAACATTGATCATCGCCGCCGCTTTAGCTCTATCTGCCGCACTTGCCCCAAATTTGGTCGCGCAGGAATTTCGCGCCGTCGTTCCCGGGGGTCCGATCGTTCGCGATGCCCGCATTTACGAATTACCGCCGACGGAAGGCGCGCTGCAGGCGGCCGCCCGCGGGGGCAATGTTCTTCAAACGCTCAACCCTGCCGCGCCGGTTCAGTATCAGTCGAACGGGAAATTCGTTTCCATAGCGACAGGCGATCCGTATAAGAATCCCAACCTGGACGAGCCTTCTCCTTACGGGGTCGTCCTGCTTAGTTTCGCATATTAGAACGTCCCTTATTTGCAAGCAGATCAACCGCTGACGCATTTCAATGACTCGCGGCTCGTCGTCGCTCACTACTGCGTGACGTTTTTGCGGCCGGAAATGCTGCACATTTATCGGCAGATTTGCGGCATCGAACGCTTTCGATCAATCGGTACTTGCGCGGAAGCGCGAGGAAGAGAAGCGCTTTCCCTTTGAGGAAGTCTATCTGGTTCCGAAGCCGCGAACGAACGAACTGCTCCGTTTCTGGAAACGGAAGGTGCGTGACGAACCAATGCAGATCACGCCTTCCGAAGCCGACCGGATCACCAGAGAGCTCAAAAAGCGCCACGCAAGCCTCCTCCACATCTACTTCGGCCACATCGGCGTTCTTCTACTACCGCTGATTAAGGCGCGCCCGGTGCCGACAGTCGTTTCTTTCCACGGCGCCGATGTGATGGTGCAGATGGAAAAGCCGTCCTTTCGTCTCGCGACGCAGACCATGCTCGATGCAGTCGACCTGGTGCTGGTGCGATCGGAATCCCTTGCCGAACGGCTCATCACGCTCGGTTGCAGAAAAAACAAAATCCGGGTTCACCGGTACTGGAATCCCGCTCGACAAACTGCCCTTCCGCCAGCGTCAAACTCCGAAAGACGGGCGGTGGCGGATGATCCAGGCTTGCAGGCTCATTGAGAAAAAAGGTCTGCCAGTTACGCTTCGAGCGTTTGCGCGGTTCGCCGAGGATTACCCCGAAGCCCGACTGACGATCGCGGGGGAAGGTCCACTTCTGTCCACACTCAAGGAATTCGCGAGCGAATTGCGACTCACGGATCACGTCGACTTTCCCGGATTTCTTTCGCAGGAGGAATTGCGCTCAGCCTACTACGATGCCCATCTGTTCGCGCACCCCAGCGAACTCGGAAAAGACGGAAATCAGGAGGGGGTTCCCAATTCCATGCTGGAAGCCATGGCAACCGGTCTGCCTGTGCTCGCCACCAGACATGGCGGAATCCCGGAAGCGGTGGAAGACGGCGTAAGCGGAATTCTGGTTGATGAAAAGGATTACAAGGCACTCGCCGAAGCGATGCTGGCGCTCGCAAACCAGGAGGAAGATTATAGAAAGATGAGCGAAGCGGCTCATCTTGCCGTTGCCGACAAATTTGACCTCCCCGCGCAGGTAAGAGTGCTCGAGAGTTATTATGAGGAAGTTCTAGAAGAAACCCACTGGCCCCCTGTGCCACCAATCTACTGAATGTGGCACCTGTAAGAAATGCGATTCTGAGAAACTTTCGGTATCACTTTGCAGAATTGTTCACAAATCTATGGCGTAACCGTCGCAGTGAAGGCGAATCGGCGAGAAACCGGCACAGCCGATTTGTAAGCAGTTGGGAAGAGCGAACGATGGACGGAGCAAAGCTGAATCAACGGCGTCAAATTCCGGCTTTGTGAGTCCATCCGCCTGGCGTTTTGAGGTCATGAATCGTCTGGCGAAGTAGACGAAGATGCCCCAACGGGCATGCACACCCGAATCCGCTCCATCGCCTCAGCCGCACCCATGCGAATCCGGTATCGGCAGACCGCGGAGACCTCAGTCTCTCTCGGGTTGATTTCTACCGTCGCTTTCCCGGTGCTTCGTGCCCACAAGATTGGCAACTTGATGTAGGGGAACAGCGCGGACGTCCCGATCGCGAACACAACATCAAATCTCTTCTCTGAAATGTCGGCCAATGACTGCACGACCGTCTCTGGAAGTAATTCTTCGAAAAGGACGACCTTGGGCCTCACGATTCCATTACACCGGGTGCACTTCGGTGGCAGTTTGATGTGATCCCGATAATTGGAGATCAGTTCTCCTGCGCTGTAGGCCAGACTACATTTCGTGCAGTAAAGGTCGAAAATGTGTCCATGAACTTCGACGAGGTTCCTTGAACCGGCGGCAGGATGCAGACCATCGACATTTTGCGTGATCACCGAGACGTCGTTCTTCTCTGCCTCGATTTCCGCGATGATTCTGTGCGCCGCATTCGGGACGGCGCCAACACAGGAAGATCCGATTTGCCATAGATACTTCCACGTCAGCGCCGGATTCACCGCAAACATAGGGCCGCTGAGAGCCTCTTCGATGCTTACACCTTCCTCGGTGTCTCCAGCATCATAGAGCCCGCCCACGCCACGGTAGGTAGGCAATCCGGAATCCGCTGATACACCAGCTCCAGTAACGAAAAGCACGCTTTTGGCGTCGCTCAAGACCCTCGCGACTTCAGTGATGACACTATCGTTGTCTGCAGGGTTTTTTCTCATGTTCCGGTCTCAAGTCACTGCAATTGCGTTTCGCTCAGCGCGAGGCAGGACGTTCACTCCCGGCCGACATGACACGTGCCTCGCGAAAGAGTTTGCGCCACCCAGCATCCGGTCATTGTGTGCCGTGTCGGCATTGATGTAGGAGTAAGCAGCGATCTCGGCCATTCCAGAATGAGAATACAGGTTTCGCCGCGTCAGATCAACGCGTGACCTCTGCGAGAACGCAACGCGCCCGATTCTATTGCGAGTAGAGCTCTTCCACAATTGGGCGAATTTGAAGAAACCGGATCGCGGGAGCTATCTGGCGGCGTGACTGTGGCAGGTCCACGTGGAAGACGGCGACCCAGTCATTAACGCCCTCCGGATCTACGAGGGTCTGCTCGATGACCCAGATCCGTTTATCCTCTGATTCCGTCACCCGCGTATGCCGGAGGTTTCGCGCCTCGGGATCGAGCCGCAGGCGTTCATGCGCAGACAGGTAGGCATCCATCGGTCCCGAAAGCATTTCGGCGTTCGAGCCGGGAAAGCAGGCCGCGGCCGCTTCGAAATCACCGGATGCCAGGACGCGCAGAAAGTTGAAGATCTGCGTGCGGATTGCGGCAAGAAACTGGCGGCGGTCCTGCGTAATATCGGACGGTGCCTCAGGAGCCTGCGCCACGGTTTCCGCGATCGGGCGAGTAGGATCTTTGAGCCGCTCCCACTCGTCGAGCAGGCTCGAATCAACCTGGCGGATCATACCGGAAAGGAACGCCTCACATTCGAGGAGGATGTCGTTCTTGGCGAAGTCGGGGACCGTCTGCCGGAGAGCTTTGTAGATCTGCGAGAGGTAGCGCAGCAGGATTCCTTCGGAACGTTCGAGGTGGTAGCGTTTGGTGTAGTCCTCGAACGACAGATAGTCCTCGAACATTTCGCGCGCGATCGATTTTGGCTGGATATTCTCCGTGCCCACCCAGGGGTGCCGGTCGGCGAAAGCATTGAAGCTCGCATAGACGAACTCCCTGTTGGGCTTGGGATATTCGATCTTTTCGAGTTCCTCCATGCGTTGTTCGTAATCGAGCCCATCGGCTTTCATCAGGGCAATAGCTTCGTCTTTCGCGCGGGCGAGTTGCTTGCGCAGGATAACGTATGGGTTTTCGATGATCGACTCGACGAGGGTGAGCACTACGAGCGGGTATTCCGGCATCTGCGGATCGAGCAGGGCAATGGCTTCGTGGACGTAGAGCGAGAGCGCGTGGTCGAGTGAAAAATCCTCCTGCAGGTCAGCATTAATGCGAAGTATGACTCCGACGGTGTCCGTGCGCGGAAAAATCTCGATAATCTTCTTTTCGAGTAGGCTTCGGAACAACTGCCATCCCCGACGACGAAGCTCCTTTTTGGAAGATTCGCTCTCGTGGCATCGCGCGATGATGCCGCGAATGACCTTCACGCCTTCAGACTGGCGCAATACGTTCAGCAGCATCGAGTGCGTGATCGCGAAGCTGCTCGCGAGCCGTTCCGGTGCCGCACCGCAGAGTCGTTCGAACGTCTTGCGATCCCACGCTGCGTAACCCTTTTCCGGCGGCTTGCGCTTCACGAATTTTTTTCCCTTTCGCGCCAGCACGTTGTTCTCGATCTCGTGCTCGGGAGCCTGCACCACAACTCGCCCGCGGTCGTCGAAGCCCTTGCGCCCAGCGCGGCCCGAGATCTGGTGGAAATCCCGCGCTCCGAGAACGGCCGTTTTCTCACCGTCATATTTGCTGAGCCGGCTCAGAAGGACGGTCCGGATCGGCACGTTGATTCCGACTCCAAGGGTATCAGTGCCGCAGATGACCCTGAGCAGTCCCTCGCGCGCGAGCTTCTCGACGAGCACCCGATATTTCGGAAGCAACCCGGCGTGATGGATTCCGATTCCCATCCTGAGCCACCGCTTAATCTCCGCGCCTCCGGGAGAATTGAACCGGACCCCCTCTATCGCCTTCGAAATCCGCGACTTCTCCTCGCGTGTGCAGAGACTGATGCACGTGAGCCCCTGAGCCGTGTCGGCCGCGGCCAACCGCGCGAAGTGAACCGCGTAGATCGGAGCCTGCCCGGCGTCGACCAGGTTCTCGATCGTCTGAGCCAGAGGAGTGTCCTCGATGTATTCATAGTCGAGTGGAACGGGACGGGTATCGGATCGGATCGTCGCGGCGGGACGCCCGGTGAACCGCCTGAGTTCGTCTTCGAAGAAGCCTGTATCTCCGAGCGTTGCGGACATGAGGAGAAACTGGGCCTGCGGGAGTGTGAGAAGCGGGACCTGCCATGCCATGCCGCGGTCGCGGTCAGAGTAAAAGTGAAACTCGTCCATGATCACCGCGTCCACCGGGGCCGCCGCTCCCTCCCGGAGTGCCATGTTCGCGAGAATTTCCGCGGTGCAGCAAAGAACTGGCGCGTCCCGGTTGATCGTCGCATCCCCTGTGCAAAGGCCGACGTTTTCGGCGCCGAGTTCGCTGCAGAGATCCATCCATTTCTCGTTGACCAGCGCCTTGATCGGGCAGGTGTAGATGGAACGCCGTCCATTCGCGAGGCAGTGGAATTGCAGCGCCATCGCGACCAGCGATTTGCCGGAACCCGTCGGCGTATTGAGGATCACATTCTGCCCGTCGAAAAGCGCCAGGATGGCTTCCTCCTGCGCAGGATACAATTCGAGGCCTGAATCCGTGACGTGGTCGAGAAACCGATCAAGGATCTCAGCATCGTCGGACGGAGGATCTGGCGAAATCAGAGACATCACCTATAAGATACGCTGAAGGTAGAAAAAAGGGAGCTTGTGCGGCTCCATTGCCTGTTTCCTGGGTACACTTGAGCGCAGCCTTCTCCGAATCTCCTCAAGTTCAGCTTTTTCACGGATGTTTCCTCTCCCCCAATCTTACTGGTTGGCGCGCACCCGCGCCTCGAACGCAGAGACCACGCGGGTGAATGACTCCGGCAGGTAAAGGAGCGCCCGTTCCGCCAGCGAGTCTGGCACTCCGTGAAAAGCCTCTGCGATACTGCCCGCAATGCAGGCAAGCGTGTCGCTGTCTCCTCCGAGCGAGACCGCAAGGCGAACGGCTGTCTCGAAATCCTCAGCCTCCAGGACGCAGAGGATCGCCTCCGGAACCGTGCCGGGACACGAGATATCAAAGGAATAATGCGGACGGATGGAATCAATGCTCTCCGGCAGCGTGTAGAACGTCTCTTCGACGTATCGCCGCATTGTCTGTTTGTCCGCGCCATGACGTGCCAGGAAGATGCACGCGGCAACCGCTTTCGCCCCGGCGATCCCGTCAGGATGACTGTGAGTCACTGCGGCGCTTCGTTCTGCTTCCGCCAGCGTTTCGTCAAGAGAATGAAACCACCAGCCCACCGGGCCCACACGCATCGCGGAACCATTACCCCAACTTCCATACGGTTCGGGAGCCGGCGATCGTGCCCAGCCATGAAATGATCCGCCATAACCGGCGTCGGGGAACCGCCTGTAATAGGCGCGGAAGCGTTCCGTGTAATCGCCCCCGTTTAGGAGCGTGTCGGCCACGGCCACTGTGAGCACGGTATCATCCGTGAATCGGCGCTCAGGATGCCAGAGTGGGAACTCCGTTGTCTTGATCGGGTTCTGCTCGTAGATCGACCCGATAATGTCTCCTATAATGGCTCCGATCATAGGTGTTGCCTGGTAAAAACCCAAGAAAGTCCGAGAGGGTGTACAACATCTATGGTGACCGTGCGTGCGTCCAGCTTGCTGTCCACGATTGTGCATTGGATGATTCCGGCGCGCTTTGCACTGCCAAACACTTTAAGGATGCGACCGATGTCAAGCATTGAGAACCCCATTCGGCTCGGAAATAAACCGGAGTCGCGAAAAGGGCAAGGTCATCATTCCATCGACCGAGCGTCCCTCTCAAACGCCGAGTTGAAATGATGCCGGACAGGACGGCCAATGCATCAATCATTTGCGAAACTCTATGAAGGAAGCGCGTCAAAAGCACGTGGCCGAGCTTCTGTAGCATGCGCTGGAAACTAGCAGTCTTTGTCGGCGGTCTGATGCTTGTGAGCGGCATCGGTTGGTATCTTTACCGCCAGAAAGAGACCGCCACACATGAAAAGGCCATTGAGCCTTCCAAAGTGGTGGCGACGTACAAGAACACTTTTAAGACAACGGTCTATTATACGCCGCGCGAAAGCGGCTTTACCAAATCCGGGGGATTCGACACCCAATTGGAAACGCGACCGGGGCTTGATGGAAGGAGGTTTCCCCGAGACTTCCTGAAAGCGGTAGAGATGGAAGGCTTTGGTCGCATCGAGCATCCGGAGGATGGAAAGCATTACATCGCGTATTATGGTGGGACCTGGAAGTTCGCCGAGGAACCTTTGGACGCAAAAGGTAGGCCACTGGAACCCAGAGAATCCGCGGCAATGGAGAAAGGTCACAAAGAGTTAAAACGTGGAGCGGAATTCAAACTGGAGTTCGAGAGCGCCGAAGGAGCCATCGAGAAGGAGACGTGGAAAGTCACCGATACGGGAGGCGGGCTCGAGGAAAAGCAGATCGATCTCTATTGGGGCGAGGATGATCCGAAGGGACCCGGCAAACTGATCACGATACCCGAGAACGCTCCGATCGATATCGAGGACCCAACAGTAAAAGTCCTGGAGTAGACCTAACAGCGCCCCCCTTTGGCCAGTGTTTGGTCATGGCCTGAATTCAAAGACGACAACAATAAGAAAAACAAAGGAACCCCTGTCAACGTCGCCGGCGACAGCGGGATTGCCCTCAACGGCTATGACCCGGTTGCAGCAGAACCAGCTCGCTCCACTGGATCAATGAACGCCCCCAAATGAGGCTCTTTCGGCCTTCACAAGGCCTCTCCCGCCGGCTAGCTTTCCCCTTTGCATGGACGCGGCGCGGACGGAACACCTTCGGATGATCCAGGAGGCCATCAACCGCATGGCCACCTGCTCCTTCCAGCTCAAAGGCTGGGCCGTCACCCTTGCCGCCGCCCTCGAAGTTTTTCTCCAGGGCGGAGCGAGCCCCGGCTACCTGTTCGTTCCAACGCTCCCGGTCGTCGCCTTCTGGCTACTCGATGCGTGGTATCTCCGGCAGGAGCGCCTCTTCCGCCGACTCTTCGACAACGTCCGCACACAAAACAGCCCCGCTGATTTCTCCATGGACACCAACCCATTCCGTGTCGGAGCACCCTCCCTCCTTACCGCCGCCGGCTCGCCGACACTCGCTGGTTTCTACGGCCCGGTGCTCGCGGTGGCCATGATACTCGCTTTCGTTCTCCCCGCGTAATGAGCGACGCAGCAACAAACCATCAACCCCGCATTTTCATCAGCTACAGCCATGATAGCCCTGCCCACTGCGATCGCGTTCTTGCCTTTGCGCAGCAGCTTCGGGTCCATGGTATCGACGCCGAGCTGGATCAGTTTCACCAGAACGAACTTCAATACTGGCCAGCCTGGTGTGCGCAGCAACTTCGTCCGGAGGTTTCCAACTTCGTTCTATGCGTCTGCACACCCGAATACAAGCGGCGCATCGACAACCAGGTGAACGCGGATGTCGGCAAAGGCGTGTTCTGGGAGGGACGGCTCATTTACAGTCAGATCTATAACGCCAAAGGCAATCAACGCTTTGTTCCCGTGTTGATCGCCCCCTGGATGGACGATTGCATTCCTGAGCCGCTCGATGGCTACACACAGTTCCGGCTCAAGACGTTCCAGCTCCGCGATGGAGATGTCGATTATGAGAACCTGTACCGGCTGCTGACGAATCAACCGCGGGTGACGCCAAAGCCCGTCGGTAAGATCGTAAAGCTTCTGCGGCGGGTCGGTGAAATGGTAAGCTTTTCGATGCGGGGACTTTCCTTAGAGAGGTCAGGAAGCCTCAATGTACCCGAGCGCAAGACGGATTTCATGCTCTTGATCGAGAAGATCCACCAAATCCACCAAAAGGTCGGGCAGATCGAGCAACAGACGCGGGAGACGCACGAGGTAGCGGGAGAGACAAGGAGGGACATCGGCACCATCCTTGAGAACACCAGCGCAATCCTCGACAGCCTGCGCGGGAAGGAGCCACCGGTGTCCACCGCGGAACGTCCACACAACCTGCCGCCGTGGATGGCACCGGAGATTTTCATCGGACGCGATAAGGAATTGCGAGAGCTCTGCGACGGGCTTTGCGCGAAAGAGTGCCAGCCGCTGGCCATCGTGCAGCCGCAGGTGGTCAAGGGCGGCGGCGGCATTGGGAAAACGCGCCTGGCGATCCAGGCAGCATGGGTGGTTTATGTCGAAGGAAAATGCGATATGGCCTTTTACCTGCCGGCTTCTACGCCGCGGGAACTTGACACCGGGCTCGCCGCGCTCGCCGAGGCATCCCTGCTCGCTCTCTACGAGAACTCGCAGCCGCCGACGAAACTGGATGCCAGGTGCAGGGATGTGGTTGCGGCGTTGCGCGCGAAGAGCGGCCGCTGGATTCTCCTGTTGGATGCCGCCGACTCCCCAGAGGCGCGGGATGCCGTCAATGCGCTGCTCAAAGAGCTGGGTGGAAAGCGCATCATGATCACCAGCCGCCGGGAAGACTGGCCCGTGGGTACTGTGCACAAGCTGCCTCTCGATGTTTTCACCCCCGATGAAGCGGAGGCCTGCCTGCGTTCGCGCTACTGGAAGCCGGAGCCTTCGGCCGGGGAGTTGTCGGGTTTCAGCGTTTGGCGGATGAACTCGATCGCCTTCCTCTGGCGCTGGCACTTGCCGCAAGCTACATGAATGAGCGCCGGATCACCCCGGAGAGATACCTCGTGAACTGGCAGGAGAAACGGAACGCCCTCCTCGCGTTCGCCGGATCCGATCTCGAGGAAAGCCGCTCGCTGCTTGCGGCATTCAAACTCAGCTACGATCAGCTCGCCGTCTCCACGCGTTCGCTGCTTCACGTGCTCTCCTGGCTTGCTGCCGAGCCTTTCCCGCGCGCGCTCGTGGAGGATTCGGAATCGATCGGGACGCTGCTTGCAAAAGGAGAGGAAGAGACGACGGAGGATGTCGATGTCGGCGGTTTGGTCGCACAGCTCCGAACACTTTCCCTCCTTGAGCTCGATGAAAACTCGCTCAAGCTTCACAAAGTGATCCTCGCCTGCGCGCGCGCCGTGCAGGCCCGCGATGAACGTGTTGAAACGGTAAAATCCGCGTTGCAGTGGATGAGCGAGAATCTGCCCGACACCGACTTCGACATTTCGGGCTGGAAAATGTGGGGCCGGCTGAGCCCGCATCTGGAAGTGCTGACTGAGGAAGCGGCAGGCATGAAGGTCTCGGAGGCCAGTTTGGCCTTAATTTGTGCCAATTACGGATTGTGGCTTTACCTGCAGGCTCGCCATGGCGCGGCCGAGCCCTTGATGCGCCGCGCGCTGCAAATCGATGAGAAGAGCTTCGGAGCCGACCATCCAGAAGTCGCCACAGGCCTCAACAACCTCGCGGCGTTGTTGCAGGACACGAACCGGATGGCGGAAGCCGAGCCGTTGATGCGCCGGGCGCTGGAAATCGATGAGAAGAGCTTTGGTTCCGAGCATCCAAACGTCGCCATTCGCCTCAACAACCTCGCGCTCTTGTTGCAGAACACAAACCGGATGGCGGAGGCCGAACCGTTAATGGCGCGAGTAGTGACGGTCGTTGAGAAAAGCCTGGGCGAAAATCATCCCAACGTTGCCACCACCCTCAACAACCTCGCGCGGCTGTTGCAGGCCAACAACCGGCTTGTGGAGGCCGAGCCGTTGATGCGCCGGGCGCTGGAAATTGATGAGAACAGCTTCGGGCCAGATCATCCTAACGTTGCCAGAGACCTCAACAACCTCGCGCTGTTGTTGCAGGCCGAGAACCGGCTGAAGGAGGCCAAGCTGTTGATGCGCCGGGCGCTGGAAATTGATGAGAACAGCTTCGGGCCAGATCATCCCGCCATTGCCACAGACCTTCACAGCCTCGCGCTGTTGTTGCTGGCCAAGAACCGGCTGAAGGAAGCCGAACCGTTAATGCGTCGGGCGCTGGAAATCGATGAGAAGAGCTTTGGACCCCACCATCCCCAAGTCGCTAAGGATTTGAGCAATCTCGCGCAGTTGTTGCAGGCCTCGAACCGGATGGCGGAGGCCGAGCCGTTGATGCGCCAGGCGCTGGAAATCGGTGAGAAGAGCTTTGGACACGACCATCCAGACATCGCCACAGGCCTCAACAACCTCGCGGGGTTGTTGCAGGCCACAAACCGGATGGCGGAGGCCGAGCCCTTGATGCGCCGCGCACTGGAAATCGATGAGAAGAGCTTTGGAGCCGATCATCCAAACGTCGCCAGAGACCTCAACAACCTCGCGGCGTTGTTGCAGGACACGAACCGGCTGGTGGAGGCCCAGCCGTTGATGCGCCGGAATCTTGTAATCTTTCTGAAGTTCACTCGCTCGACGGGACATCCACACCCACATCTGGGAGCGGCTTTCGGCAATTACCGATCTCTTCTTGCAGAAATGAACATTACCGAAGAGCAGATCCGCGATCGCTTATCTCAGCTTGTTGCGGAGTCAGGTTGCGATCCGGAGAGCTGCCGCGAGCTGCTGTCACGCCTTTCCGAATGACTGCATGCGGTATTTGAAAAATCAGGACTCTCCACAGCCCTGCGCCATGAGATGAAACTTAACATAAGCTTCCGCAGAGACTCGTGCCGTCGCAATCCGTGGCGACAGGGAGAGCTGGCACCCCTACCAGGGTGCTCGATTCATGGGCGGATATCCGGTTGGTATCTCCGGCTGTGGCCGGATCAACCACCGGCTACAATCTGGCAGCCCTCCGGGCTGCCGGGCGGTCGAGGGTCGCCATTTCGGAAGATTCTATCATTGAGAACTGCTGCAGAAACTGCGATGGATCGCGCTGTTTGTCGCGCCATTGCAACAGGGCCGTAGCAATTCCATCGACGTCTATGACGCGGCGGGAAACCGGCAGTTGCCCGGAAATCACGTCGTGACCACGCCACGGGACATTTCCCGATACATGCGAGGTAAGAAGACGCGGCGTTACAACATCTCATGGGTGCGGCCGATTAACGGCCCGAAATCAGAAACGATAAAAGAAAGGAATCCAATCCCATGAGAACCATTAAAACAATTCTTGCGACCGGTCTCGCCTCACTGGCACTGGCCGGCACCTCACTAGTGGGCTCGCCCGTCAACGTCGCCGGCGCCAGCGGAATCGCCCTCGACGGATATGACCCCGTGGCATTCTTCACCGAGAGGAAACCGCTGCACGGTAATCCCGGCATTACCGGAACATATCAGGACGCGACCTATCTGTTTGCGAACGAGAAGCACCGGAGCGCATTCGAGCAGAACCCGGGCAAATACGTGCCGCAATACGGTGGCTATTGTGCCTATGGAGTGGCCGTTGGCGCGCTGTTTCCCGTGGACATCGACACGTGGCAGGTCCGCAACGGGAAGCTGTATCTGAACCTCAACCCTGAGATCCTGAAGGCGTTCAACAAGGATTTCGAGGGAAACGTCAACAAAGCCGAAAAGAACTGGCCGGACCTGGCAAATAAACAGGTCAAATAAAGTCGCTCCCGCGGGTGGCGTCGGCAAGAACTCCGTCACCCGCCGCGTCCAACAACGATGAATCCAAAACTAAATCTGAATCTCATGCCTCGTATCGAACCCATTCAAGCGTCCTCCGCGACGCCCGCGCAACAGCAACTGCTCGCATCCGTGAAAAATACCATGGGCGCGGTGCCGAACCTGATCGCCACCATGGCGCATTCGCCGGCTGTCGCCCTGGCTTACCTCGGCTTCAGCCAGACCCTGTCCAGGGGAGTGCTTTCCGCGCAGACGCGGGAGCAGATCATCCTCGCCGTTTCGGAAGCAAACCAATGCGAATACTGTCTCGCCGCCCACACGGCGCTCGGCCTGAAGGCCGGCCTGACGCAGGAGGAAACGCTTGCCGCCCGCCGCGGCCAAGCGGACTCCGCAAAAACAACAGGCGCTTTGAGTCTCGCTCGCGAGATTGTCGAAACGCGCGGCCACGTCTCTGACGATGATCTTGACGCGGCACGCGCCGCCGGACTCTCCGACGCAGAGATTTCTGAAGTGGTGGGCGTAACCGCCTTGAGCCTCTTCACCAATTATTTCAATCACGTCGCACGCACGGAAATCGATTTCCCTGCCGCGCCAAAGCTGGAAGAATACGCGCTGCTGCGCATAACGCGCCAACGCGGCCCGGTCGGGATTAAAGGCCCGGCCGGGCATCAACCACCATGACGGAGACTGAACTCGACTGGCCCTCTGCCTTACGCGCCACGAATGACGGCAATCAAACCGCCGCCGTGAGCGCCCTGCGCGACATTCTGATTCGCGGACTGCACGTGGCATTCAAGGGACGCGGCCAGGCGGTCAGCGAGACGGAAATTGAAGATTTCGCACAGGAGGGATTGCTGCGGGTGTTAAGTCAGCTGGATCGATTCGAAGGGCGCAGTCGCTTCACCACCTGGGCCATGAGCATTGCCATTAATACCGCCTACTCCCAAATGCGGCGCAAGCACTGGCAGAATGTATCCCTGGAGGCACTCTTGTCGGCCGGGGCGCGGCTGTCCGATCCCGCCACCCTGCCGGATGAAGTCTTTGCCGGCAATGAGGAACGCAACCGAATCGTGACCAGGTTGCGTCACGCCATTGCGGAACATCTGACTCCGAAACAACGGGCCGCGATTCTCGCGGAACTGAGTGAAGTGCCGGTCGACCAGATCGCTGCCCTGCTCGGAACCAACCGCAATGCTCTCTACAAGCTCGTACACGACGCTCGTCGCACTTTGAAACGGCACCTGCAGGACGCCGGCATCACGGCGCAGGAGATCCGCACCGCATTCGACCAATGAAACCCGAAGACCATCCACTCACTCCCGAACAGATCGAAGGCTTCGTCCGACTCGTGGGCCTGACCCGCGACCGCGAATTTAACTGCGAAGAGTGCCTGCAACACGTAAGCGAATTCGCCGAAAGCCAGCTCGCTGGTCGACTGCTCGACGATGCACTCGAACGCGTGGAACATCACCTCTCGGTATGCCCCGAATGCCGCGAGGAATACGCAGCGTTGATGAGAATTCTTCAGACCCGTCCATGAACGCTTTCGATCCGCGGGGCACCGCGCACCACTTGTGGGGGACGCGCCGTATCACCCGGGCCTTTATTGCCCACGCGGGCCCCGGGTCCTCACCATTCGCTTCGATTTCGACCCGACAGCGGTCAACAGGAGAAAACCCCTCACTCGAGAGAGGAGTTCAGCGCCTCGAGTGGAAGTTTACTGCTCAACCCCAGCGAAACGATCAATCCAGAGCATCTCTCAAAAGTCCTCTCCGTTTTGGTTCGCAGACCGTCGGCATTTCGGAAGATTCGTTTGAGAACTGCTCTAAGATCCCGATAATATCGAACTCCTTTCTTTTGCGGTAAGGCTTGCCTCCGCCCACGCAAGTTCCGCAACCACGCTTAGATATGAAGCTTCTTTCAGGTCTGCGGTTTTTCCAGCTTCGTTGCGACTCGACATGCCTCCTTTAATCGCGCGAACTGCTCGGGGGAGAGAATGGCTTCGGCGCTCTTCAGAAACCTTTCCCAGTCGGAATCGGTGCAGCCTTCCTTGTCGCACTCCGACTGTATTTCCGCGAGTTTCGTCTTCTGCCCCTCGGTCAAGTTTAGCCCAGCCATAGAGAGATCGCATCCGGCTTCACACGCTGCCATCTTCGAGCCACAACCGTGCGTTCCGGCAATTGCACTTGCGGTGGCGAACGCCGCCGTTGCCAGAAGCGCGAAAATGCTGAGATTTTTCATACGAGTTGATGAGACAGATGGGCCTTCTGAGCGTTCAATTTCGTGAGGAAGCAATGCCGGTTCGATGTGCGGCCTCTCCTATCGCCGGGAGCCCGCTGCTGAAGCAGCACCTAGATCCATACCACAGACTGAATCGTTCACGTCCTCCTTATGCGCTGGAGAGAAAATGGCCGTATGTTCGCTGATGCTCGACGCAAATTTCGGTGGGGACTTCAACGTGAGGATAGCAGGACAGGCAACGTCACCGGGGATAGCAGCGGGGCGAGCGTTTGTGTATCGCAGCCTTCTGGATGCGGTTTCTGTTCCGCAGGCGATCACGCGGCAGCAAATTGGGGAGGAACTCGACAGAGTCGATCGTGCTCTGGAAACCGTGCTCGACGATCTGAAGATTTCCGCCCTGCGCATTGAAGCTCACTCCGGACCGAAGCTTGCGGCAATCTTCGGAGTGCACGAAATGATGCTTCAAGATTCTTCCTTGCGCCGGGAAATCGGCGAACAAATCGAGCGCAGCCTGGTCGGCGCGGCGCAGGCCCTCGCCCACGTTTTCCAGCGATGGGAGGAAAAATTTCGCGCAAAGCCCCAAGAGTTGTTCCGGGAGCGCGCAGACGATCTCGTCGACCTCAAAGGTCGCTTGTTGCGGGAGATCGCAGGCGTAGAGACGACCGCGCTGGAGAGGATGCCTTCAGGTCGCGTGCTGGTGGCTCATCGGCTCCTGCCCTCCGAGACCGTGGCTTTGCCGCAGAAGGAGGTGCTCGCGATTGTTCTGGAATTCGGCGGGCCAGGTTCCCATGCGGCACTGCTGGCACGGGCGCTTGGCATTCCGACGGTGGCGCAAATTCCAGATGCCACAACGAGGATCGCTGATGGCCAGGAGTTGATCGTGGATGGATTCAGCGGACAGGTAATACTCAGTCCGGATTCGGTCGTCCGCACGCAGTTTGAGGAAAAGATTGCAAACGTTCACACGAACGTGCTGCGAGCCAAACGGTTGGCGGGACAGCCAGCTCGCACTCCAGAGGGGATCGAAGTGGCTGTGCTGGCCAACGTCGGCTCTCGCGAGGATGTCATCCTGGCTGCTGAGAATGGCGCCGATGGAGTCGGGCTCTATCGAATTGAGCAGTTTTATCTCTCCCGGAACACTCCGCCGTCGGTGGCAGACCTGCTGGCGGAATTACGGGCCGTGTTCGCACCAGTCGCCCGAAAGCCGATTACTGTGCGCCTGCTGGATCTGGGCGCTGACAAGCCGGTGCCGTTTCTGAACTTTCCGATTGAGGACGACCCATTTCTCGGGCGCCGCGGCGTGCGCCTGCTCCTGCGGTACCCCGACCTGCTCGACACGCAGCTCAAAGCCCTGCTCGAGTTTTCCCGCGATCACGAATTGTACATCCTCGTGCCGATGGTGACCCTGCCCAGGGAGATGGCGGAGATCCGGCGACGACTTCGCACTATCGCTGATGCCGCAGGATTCGAAACGCTGCCCGCGCTCGGAGCGATGATCGAAACTCCCGCGGCTGCCCTCACCATCGGCGACATCATCCCTCACACAGATTTCTTCAGCATCGGAACGAATGACCTCACCCAATTCACCATGTCGGCCGGTCGGGAGAACCCGTTGGTGAACGAGTATTTCATGGAAAGCCATCCGGCCATCCTGCGCCTTATTCGTATCGTGGTCGCGGAAGCAGGCAAGATTCCTGTTTCGATTTGCGGTGAACTGGCAGGGCAACTCGATCACATCCCCACTCTGCTCAACCTCGGGCTACGCAGCCTGAGTGTCGTGCCGCCGCTCGTACCCGGCGTCAAAGAAACGATTCGGCGGAGTTCTGTTCGAGCAGGGCTGGGCGAAAAGGGTTCGCCGTCGGCTACTCCTCAGTAGCGTCCCCGGCGACGATGACGGCCAGGATACTGGCTCCCGCTGTGTTTGACGCGCGCAGGCGCGGGCAAAGAGCTGGATCGACCGTGGCGCGTCCCGTTGGTGGTGTGAACGAGCGAGTGTACACGACGCGAGGAGTCCGTAACAGCCGCCGGAGAGGCATAATCGAAACCTTCAGCCCGCTTACGAAGGAGATCACGGCCGATGAATCGTTCCAGAGAACGCAGAGGACCATGGTCCTCCGGGGTTACGAAGCTGATTGCGTCGCCGACTGCCTGCGCGCGGCCGGTGCGTCCGATGCGATGCACGTAGTCTTCGGGATGCATCGGGAAGTCGAAGTTTACCACATGCGAGATCCCTTCCACGTCGATGCCACGCGCAGCGATGTCCGTGGCTACCAGCACGCGCACCCCGCCGGACTTGAATTCGTTCAGCGCGCGCAGCCGCTGGTTTTGGGAGCGGTTCGAGTGGAGTGTCGCCGTTCGGATCCGGCTCGCCTCGAGCTTGCGCGCGATGCGATCGGCGCCGTGTTTGGTGCGGGCGAAGACGAGCACCGAATCGAGCCTGGTGTCGCGCAGGAGGTGTTCCAGCAGCGCGGGCTTCAAATGCCGCGGGACCTCGTAGAGATGCTGCGTGACCGTATCCGCCGGATTCGCACGCCGGCCGATCTGGACCGTCTTCGGCGCGCGCAGGAATTCGCGGGTGATCGCTTCGATCGCGGGCGACAAGGTCGCCGAAAAAAGAAGGGTCTGACGCTTCTGCGGCAGGACTTTGACAATCCGCCGAATGTCCGCCAGAAAGCCCATGTCGAGCATCCGGTCGGCTTCATCGAGGACAAGGAATTCCAGCGCCGAAAAGTCGGCATACCTCCGTTGCATCAAATCAAGCAGGCGGCCGGGTGTGGCGATGATCAGATCCGCACCGGAACGTAGCGCCTCGATCTGCGGTCGCTCACCGACGCCGCCAAAAACAGTGGCGACGCGCAGGGAAAGGTGTTTTGCGTAGGCGAGGACGTTTTCCTCGATCTGCACAACCAGTTCCCGCGTCGGCGCAATTATTAGAGCCCGGCTACGTCGCCCGGGGCCGGTCACCGCGTGGTGTTCCGAACGCGCGGAGAGCCGGGCGAGCATCGGCAGTGTGAAAGCCGCCGTTTTGCCAGTACCGGTCTGTGCAATGCCGATCAAGTCGTGGCCGTCCAGAATCTGAGGAATCGCCGCCGCCTGGATTGGAGTCGGTTCAGTGTAGCCAGTCTCCCGGATTGCTCTGAGTATGTACGTGCCGAGGTCGAAAATGTTGAAGTCCATGAGTGCAAAGTTCTTCGCAGGGAAGGATGATGGATCAGCGGTCACGCCAGACGAGCGATTGCAGTCGACGCGGGCGCCGGCGCTGAATCAGGAGGAGTGGCACCCTGTGATCTTCTCTCCCGCTCCCGCTTCTCCGCGCTGCGGATCTTGTCTGCTGGAACGCGCCTGAGTTGTGTTGCAAGCTTCAGTTTGTGCAGTAGCCAGATGGTCCACTTCGTGGGATCGAACTGCCACGGTTTCACCCCGTTGCGATAGTCGTGCTGAAACTCGTGGTGATAGTTGTGATACCCCTCTCCGAAGGTGCAAAGCGCCATGATCCAACTGTCACGCGCCGAGCAGCGGCTCGAATAAGGCCGTTTGCCAACCGTGTGGCAGGCTGAGTTGATGAAGAACGTGCAGTGCTGCACGCAAACAACTCTTGCCACGCCCGCAAGAAGAAAGGCACCCAGCGCTCCGGTAGCCCCGTTCCATACCCAGCCAAGCAGCGCCGGGAAGATGAAACCGACCGTCACGGCAATCAGTTGGACGTAACGGTGCTGCCAGCGAACCAGCGCATCGCGGTCGAGATCATGCACGTTGTCAAAAGGAGGCTCAGGCTTGAGCTTGAACAAAAGCCAGCCGATGTGTGCGTGAAAAAACCCTTTCGAAATGTCGTAGGGATCTTCGTCATGATCCACGTGCTTGTGGTGCCGCCGGTGCTCTGACGCCCACATGAGGGCCGAGTTTTCAAAAGCAGCGGCGCCAAAGACGAGCGTGAACAGACGCACACTCCAGTGGGCCTTGAAGGAGAGATGCGAGAAAAGCCGGTGATAGCCCAGCGTGATGCTGAGCCCCGTGCTGAAAAACATCGCGCAAAATAGCGCGACCTGAAACCAGTCCAGACCAAAGTGCCACAGATAAAGCGGGACGGCGGTAAGCGTAAGAAAGAGGGTTCCAATCAGGAAGATACTGGTCTCCCAGTGAATTCTGTGAAAGGGAATGCGAGAGAACATAAATTGAATAGTTACCGTTGGCGGTCAGCTGGACCGAAGGGCGTTTGCTCTTCTCAGGCGTCGCGACGGTATTGCATAAACACAGGAGGCGAGGCCCACTAATGGAGCCATGCCTCCTGTTTGAATACTGGATGAAAGGGATTATCGGCGCTTGCCGGAGAAAGAGCGCTGCGGGCGGTCGGAGCGATTCAAACTGCCACCGCCTGAATCCATGCGAGGGCGAGCCTCGTTTACCATAAGAAGGCGTCCGTCGACCTGCTTACCGTCAAGTGCAGTCATGGCCGCCTGGCCTTCCGTGGCGCCACCCATCGTGACGAATCCAAATCCGCGCGAGCGGCCAGTCATGCGATCCATGACAAGAGACACCTCGCTGACGGTGCCGTGTTGCTCGAAAAGATCCTGAAGATCGTTCTCGGTGGTATCAAAGGAGAGATTTCCTATGTAGAGTCTCATAGAGAGTTAAAGGTGAGCAAATGGACTGGGTGATTACGAAGCCGTTCCCGAGAACCGGGTTTCAAATCACCATCGAGGACTTAGCTCACCTGACGATTCACCACGCGACGAACAAAACAATCAATTCGAACACGCCGAAAGTCGACTATCTCCCGGAATGCGCAAGGGAAAACTTCCGGAAGCTTCGCGAGTCGCGCGAGGCCTTCCGGAGCGGGATTGTCAGGCTCGACGGCGGTTCGAAGAACGGTCGGTGAGCTTCAGACCTCTGCGGTCGCTTGCCTGGCTTCCTGCAGCTCGGCGGTCGCATCGTGCAGGATCTCCCATGCCGAGTGTAAAAACAACGCGGCAATGATAGCGGCAACAATCAGATCCGGCCACCCGCTCTTCAGCCACGCCACGAGTCCTGCCGCAATGATCACCGCAATATTCGCCAGCGCGTCATTACGGCTGAAGAGCCAGATTGCGCGGGCATGAGCATCGCCTTGGTTTCGGAATCGGACCAGCGCGAGTGCTGCGGTGATGTTGACCACCAGACCGGCAACACCCCGTACACCCATGATCTCAAACTGGGGCGGGACTGCGTTGAATGCACGCCGGCGGCCATTCCAATCACGCCGAGACCCAGCAACGCCAGGAAACTGCCTTGCGCCAGGGCGACTCGCGCCCGGGTGGATTCGGCCCACGAAAGCGCAAAGAGCCCCACAAGGGTAATCGATCCATCACCGAGAAAATCGAGCGCGTCGGCCTTGAGCGCCTGGCTGCCGGCGATGAACCCGCCGATGATTTCGATGAGGCCGAAGCCAAGGTTGGCGACGAGAACGATCCAGAGCGCCCGCCGGTAGTCCGGGTCATGCGCCGCGCGCTTCTGGTCGGCGTGGCAGGCGCAGGCGCAGGGCTCTTTTGGGTCACTCACAGGCAGTTATTCCAGGTCCGAACCTACGATCTCGTCGATCCGAACCAGAACCTCCGGGCTCAATTTTCCAACGTGCTCAAGTGCGGCGAGGTTCTGCGAAACCTGCTCGGGTTTCGAAGCACCGGTAATTACCGTGCTCACATTGGGGTTCTTCAAACACCAGACCAGCGCAAGGTTCGCCATCGAGATGCCGAGATCATCAGCGATCCTGGCCAAACCTTCCAGCTTCCGCTTCTTCTCCTCTGCCTCCTGCTCGGTGAGGGTTTTGCGCAGCCACTCGTAGTTTTCCAGCGAAATCCGGGTATTGCCGGGATCGCCGCTCAAATATTTCCCGGTGAGGAGGCCGGACGCCAGCGGGGACCAGGTGGTGGTCCCAAGGCCGATCTGCGTGTAAAGGCGAGCATACTCCTGCTCGACCCGCGCGCGATGGAAGAGGTTGTATTGCGGCTGCTCCATCGTGGGCGGCGTCAGATGATACTGGCGGGCGATGCCATAAGCTTCCATGATTTCCTGTGCGCTCCATTCGGATGTGCCCCAGTAGAGCACCTTTCCCTGCGCAATCAGATCGTGCATCACCCGTACGGTTTCTTCGATCGGCGTATTCGGATCGGGCCGGTGGCAGAAGTACAGGTCCAGGTAATCGACCCGCAGGCGCTTCAAGGCGGCGTGGCAGGCTTCAAAAACATGCTTGCGGCTGAGTCCCTCCTGATTGGGCAGGTCGCCGCCCCAGAACACCTTGCTCGAAACAAGAAAGGTGTCACGTGGCCACCCGAACTTCCGGAGGATATCTCCCATCACCACTTCGGATTTTCCGTCGGCGTACGCTTCGGCATTGTCGAAGAAATTGATTCCGCCTTCGTAGGCGATTCTCATGCACTCCGCTGCGGTTTTGTTGCTGATCTGCTGGGCGAACGTCACCCAGGAGCCAAATGAGAGGGCGCTAACTTGAAGGCCCGATTTTCCCAGTCTGCGGTATTCCATAGTTTAACAGATTCGTATCGGATCACGCTCCAAAGCGCATTTTACCGGTCGGAGTGTATCAAAATCGGCTTGCGCCGTCTTTCCGACCTGCGGCGTAAGCTTCGAACACGCGTCGGATCTCGTCGCGTACTCGTCGGAAGACGGCAAGCTGTTCTTCCTCGGTGCCAGTGGCGTGCGCCGGGTCGTCGAAACCCCAGTGATGGCGGTTCACTTGACCCGGAAACATGGGGCATGCCTGGTCGGCGTTCCCGCAGACGGTGATGACGGTCTCGACCGGCCCATTCCGAAACTCGTCGAGGTGTTTCGAGCGATGTCCGGAAATGTCGATACCAATCTCCTGCATCACTTTGATCGCGAGCGGATGCACGTAGCCGGCGGGCTTCGATCCGGCGCTTGCGACGCGAATAACATCGCCCGCAGCCACACTCAGAATGCCTTCGGCAAGATGGCTACGGCAGGAGTTCCCTGTACAGAGCACGAGAACCAGCGGTTTTTCCATTAGAAGCATCCTCCAACTGCGCAACAGGCACTTGTTTCCCGGACGCACGACTTTTTTCTCAGGCGAACGGAGCGCACGTCGTGCAAAGTAATTACCCTGGTCACCGGGAACTGGAATACTGTTTGAGCCTGATTCTTGGATTGCGATGTTTTCATAGGCGGAGCGCTGATCGTTGGCCTCTGAGCGTAATACTGAATGCCCGGTTCGCGGAGTTTCGGTAAGCTGTAACCACTGCATGCTCGAATTTCTCGTCCAGAATGTCGTCGGGCAGGTCGATGACGTGTTCCTTCACTACTTCCACGTTCTCGAATCCGCTGTTGCGGACCAGCTCCAGATATTCCTTTCGCTGCATCGCCCCCGCAATACATCCGACGTACATCTCCACCGCCTCCTGTACTATTTCAGGCAATGAGCCGGTCACCACGACATCGGAAATACAGAAGTGCCCGCCCGGCTTCAGGACCCGATGAATCTCTGCGAAAGCCCGCTTCTTGCCGGACACCAAATTGAGGACGCAATTGCTGATGACCACGTCAATCACGGCGGACTCCACCGGCAGCGACTCGATTTCGCCGTGTCGAAACTCCACATTGCTGTAGCCCAGTTTGGCGGCGTTCTCTCTGGCCCGCGCGACCATGTCGGGAGTCATATCCACCCCGATGACCCGGCCATATCCTCCGACGATGCGCCTGGCGACGAAAACATCATTGCCGGCGCCCGAACCCAGGTCGAGAACGGTCATGCCCTCGCGAAGCCACGCGTGTTCCGTGGGAAGTCCGCAGCCAAGACCGAGATCGGCCATCGCTTCATAACCTTCAACCCTGGCGTATTCTTCGCCAATGTACAAACCCGCGTCCACCCCGCCACCGCAGCGGCTTTCACCTCCGCAACACGATAATGCACCGGGTGAGCGAGCAATCTCGCCGTATTTCTCCCGCACGAGTTTCTTGATTTCAGTTTTAGTTTTCATGAAGCATTCCTTTCAGAAGCACATCAGGCGGCAACGGCCCGCTCATGCCAGGGCCTGGAGCGAACGCAGTACTTGCAGACCGAAAGCATGACCGGCACTTCGACGAGCACGCCGACCACCGTGGCGAGCGCGGCAGGCGACGTGGGACCGAAGAGCGTGATCGCTACGGCGACGGCCAGTTCGAAGAAATTGCTCGCCCCAATCAGAGCACCCGGCGTCGCGACACTGTGGCGGACCTTGAACATCCGCATCAACGCGTAGGTGAGGCCGGAATTGAAATAGGCCTGGATGAGGATCGCGACGGGTATGACGATGCCATCCGGGATCGAGATTTCCGAATTCATTGTGTATTCAAACGTAAGAGATTGCCTGTGATTGAATGCCAGCGCCGGCATTTGCCAGCCACGGAACGAGAACAGTGAACCCCGATCCACGCTCGACTACCTCCCGGATGTATCCCACTTCCTGAGCGGCGCGCTCACATAGCGCCGGATCGCTCACTCCAGCCGCGGCGAAGCTCTGGTTGATCAACCAGCCGAATGGCGTGATGCCAGCGCGCAGTAGATCTGATTCGAGCTGGGCAGCTTCATGCACCGGAGTGGCTTCGGGCAGGGTCACGATCAGAATTTTCGTGAAATCGGAATTCCGGAGCCGAGGCAGGAGCCGGCGAACCGCTTCGGGCATGGCGCTCCCGTTGCGCAGCACTTCCCGATGGTATGCTTCGGTAGCATCGAGAAGCAGCAGCGTGTGCCCTGTCGGAGCGGTATCAAGCACTACGAATCCGTCCTGCCCGCGTCCGACCGTCCGTGCAAACGCCTGAAAAACCGCGATTTCTTCCGTGCAAGGCGAGCGTAGCTCTTCTTCCAGTAGGGCCCGGCCTTCGGCATCGAGCTGCGCGCCGGTCGTGCTCATCACCTGCGTGATGTGTGCGCGGGTTTCTGCGACGGGATACCCTTTCCAGTAAAGAAAAGGAAGCGGGGAGCGCATGTCAGAAGCGCTTTCATTCGCAAGAGCTGGTGCCTTTCTCCTCTCCGCAGCAATCACCGGCGGAATCTCCTCCACAACAACCTGCTGCTTCTGGAGCCAGACCCGCCAGCGCTGCGAGCTGGTCGCGACCAGGATAAATGGAGCGGGTGGCAAGCGCGCCGTTTATTAGAATCAAAGGCAGACAGTCGTTTCCGTGTGCCTGCAGCGCCTCCCGAACCGTCGGGGAACCCGCAAACGCAGCAGGGTTCTGAGCAAGGTTAAAGCGCTCTACTGTCGCTCCCTGCTCCTTAAGCCACGCCAGATCGCGCGCGAATCGTACGAGCTTCAGGTCCACATCCGGACCGCAGACTCCCGTTGAGCAGCACATGGGCGGATCGTACACTTCGATTTTCTTCATGGTTGTCGTCATACTTTAACTTTGGCGGCGATTGAGCGCCCGGATTCACGGTTTGCTGTGTAGGCAGAGCAGCAACCCTCATCGAGCAACGTCCGAACGCTTTTCGATCCAAGGAGCTTCCTGAGTCTGGCTCGATCCCGCTTGAAGCAGGAGTTCGTCTGGACACAGTCCTGCAGGCATTTGAGGTTTGCCTCCATTTCGGCTGGCGGGGAGGGTGGCAACGAATAGATCATCCACTGCTGGTAGCGCTGACTTGCAACCATTTCGTGGGCCCTGAGGTAGGCGAGATGCCGGGAGATGATCACCTGCGGTTTCCCGAGAATCTCCTGAAGGTGACAGACACAGAGAGGGGAGTCCGCAAGAAGGTGCAGTATGCGCAGGCGCGTTTCGTCACAGAAACACCTGTAGATCGTGATCAACTCCACCGCACAGAACATAACGCTTCACGTATATAAGGCAACGCAAATAAGCTCCGCCCGGAGAAAAATAGCCCCCGCTTCTGATTCAGCTGCCGGACGTATTCTCCGCCTTCAGCAAACGGCGGCAGCGGTCGAGGGCCTCGTCGATGTTGGCACAGAAGTTCTGGAGGCCAATACCGTCCACGAGGCCGGCTGCGAGCATTACTTTCATCGGCTGCGGCTGCACAGCCGTAAGCAGTACCTTCACTTGATCGCGCTGCATTTTCGCCACGGCGACTTCAAATGCATGCAGCCCGGTGGCGTCCATCGTCGGAACGTGCCGCATCCGGAACACTACAATCTTTGGCCGTCCGCCGGAGCCCCGGAGGGTCGATTCCAGTTTGTCGGCGGCCGCAAAGAAAAGCGGACCCTGAATCCGATAGAGAACGACACCCGCCGGAACGGTTTTGCCACGCAGCGAATTGCTGCCCTCCATTTCCATGTCCGTCTCGGGTGTCAGCAATTTGACGTTGGCCATCTCTTCCATCCGTCGAACGAAGAGCACAACGGCCATCGCCATTCCGGCGCCGACGCCGATAGTCAGGTCAAAAACGACAGTGAGCGCGAACGTCCCGAGCAGCACGGCGAAATCGCTTCGGGGTCCGTGCCACAGCTCGGCGAAGGTGTCCCATTCCGCCATGCGCAGCGCGACGGCGACGAGAATGGCGCTGAGGGTGGCCAGAGGGATGTAACCCGCGAGCGGTGCGGCCAGGAGCACGATACCCAGAATTACAAGGGCGTGGACGATTCCTGCGATCGGACTGCGGGCGCCGCCGCGAATGTTCGCCGCCGTGCGAGCAATGGCGCCGGTCGCGGTAATGCCGCCCAGGAACGGAACCAGCAGATTCGCGAGACCCTGTCCAACCAGCTCTTGGTTAGAATCGTGGCGGGTATCGGTCATTCCATCGGCGACTGCTGCGGAAAGAAGGCTCTCGATTCCCCCGAGGGCGGCGATCGTCGCTGCGGGTGCCATGAGATCGCGCAATCGATCGAGGGAAATTTCCGGCAGAAACCAGCCCGGCAATCCGCTCGGAATTCCGCCGAATGCAGATTCGATGGTTGCGACGGGGAACTCTAACCATGCTGCGATCACGGTCGTAATGACGACGGCGACGATCGAAGCCGGAGCCTTGAGGGTCAGTCGCGGCCATCCGTAGAGGATCGCAAGTGAGAGCGCACAGAGGGAAACCGCATGCCAGTTGACTTCATCCAGATGCCTGGCGAGGGCGGCCAGCTGGGCAGGCACGTGTGCGGGCATTTCCAGGCCGAGTCCGAGGGCCTGATTGAGTTGTCCGGTCAAAATGATGACCGCGATCCCGCTGGTGAACCCAGCGATGACCGGATACGGAATGTATCGCAAAAGCGTCCCGAGCCGCAGAGCGCCGATGGCGATCAGCATCACGCCCGCCATCATCGTCGCGAGTGCGAGACCGCCGTAGCCGTGGCTCGCAACAATTCCGGCGAGCAACGGCACGAAAGCGCCGGTCGGACCGCCGATCTGGAAACGCGAACCGCCAAGCACGGAGATTAGAAATCCTGCCACGATCGCCGTCCACAGCCCCTGAGCGGGTGTGACGCCCGAGGCGATACCGAAACCGATGGCCAATGGCAGAGCGATGACTCCGACGGTGAGCCCCGCTGCGAGATCTTTTGTGAAATCCGCGACGGTATACTGGCGCAACGCGTCCACCAAAGCCGGCTTGAAGTTGATCGGAAGTCGCATCGGCGTGGATCAATCACAATCGGACGTTGAAAAACGCGAGAAAGCAATAGCGGCTTCTGTCAGCGAACTTCCGCGATTTGGTGGACATCACTTTGGAAGTTTACTCAGAAAGAATACATCTCGAAAAGGGAAGACGTATGCTCGATGAATTTGATCGGTTGAGGGCAGAGGTCAGAAATCGAACTCCAGGCTGACCACGCCGCCGCTCGTCCTTCTGCGTTGCTCGAGTTGGGACTTCTGGAAGACCTTCAGCATGGCTCTGTTCTGCTCCAATACCTCGACAGTGAAGCCTTAAATCCCGTAACGCCTGGCGATCCGGGTCAGGTGCTGCAAAAGAAAAGACCCGATCCCCTTGCTCTGCCAGTCGTCGCGGACGGTGAAGGCGACTTCGGCACGGTTCGTTTTTGGATCCAGGAAGTAACCGCCGACTAAGACGATCCCTTCTTCCGAGGGATCCGGTATGTATGGTTCCGACGATCGTGACCTCATTCCGGTGATCGACATAGACAAGATCCTCCAACTGCCTGTGGGGCATCCGCTTCCTATGGCACATGAAACGATAGTAGATCGTCTGTTCCGATAGAGCATAAAAGAGATGGCGCATTTTCGGCTCGTCGGTCGGGTGGATTGGCCGGAAGCTGATGCGGGTGCCGTCCTTCAGGCTGTAGGCAATCCTCATGTGACTCGGCCCCACGATAATTCTGTTGCCCCTGTCAGAGAGTTCAACGGAGAGGTAGCGGGCCTTGATCGCCTCCTTCAACAGTTTGGCCCTGAAATCGGGGTGCGCGATGCAGATCAGGGCGATCGCCCGTTCCTGGATGCTTTTCCCGTGCAGGTAGTCGATGCCGTATTCGGTAGCAACGTAATGGACATCTGCCCGGGTGGTGACCACACCAGCTCCCGGGGTCAGTCTGCTGACGATCCGGGAAACCCGTCCACCCCTGGCTGTCGATGGCAATGCAATAATGGATTTGCCGCCTTCGGATCGGGCGGCACCCCTGATGAAGTCAACCTGGCCACCAACTCCCGAAAAGAACCGTCGGCCGATGGAGTCGGCGCAGACCTGTCCGATGAGGTCGACTTCCAGCGCGACATTGATCGCGACCATCCGCTTCTGCCGGCTGATGATGAAGGGGTCGTTCACGTATTCCGTGGGCTGGAAAGAAAACGTCGGGTTGTCGTCGATGAAGTCATACAGCTTGCGTGACCCGAGGCAGAAGCTGGCGACGACCTTTCCAAGATCCAGCGTCTTGTATTCACCGGTGACTACGCCTGCCTTGACCAGGTCGACGATGCGGTCGGAAATCATCTCTGTATGGATTCCCAGGTCCTTCTTGTCCTTGAGGAACATAAGAGTGTGCGGGATTTTTCCGATGCCAAGTTCCAACGTTGACCCGTCGTCGATCAGCGGAGCAATAAACTCTGCGATATGTTTGGTTTCAGGGGTCACCTCAACCGGCGGACGCTCGATGATAGGTTCGTCCGTCTCGACCAGGAGATCAAGATCGTCGATCGAGACAAAAGAGTTCCCTTGGGTTCAAGGCATATTCGGATTGACTGCTGCGATGACCAGTTCCGCGGACTCGCTCGCACTCTTCACAATATCCACGGATACCCCGAGGCTGCACATTCCGTCCACATCCGGAGGGGTTACTTGAATGAGCGCCACATCCAGGTGGATCTCGCCGCGGCGAAAAAGACGGGGTATGTCGGACAGGAAAATCAACACGACCCTTTCATCAGCGGGTTTTGACAGAAGTTGCGGGCCGAATCCCCCGGAATCTGATTGGCAGACCAGAAACGCACTTCGCTGCCACGCTTCGTCTTTCGAATGACTGAAACACGCAAGGCGCGGATCAAGATTGCCATCTTCGCCAGCATTCACGGCGATAAACCGGCGAGACCGTCTGGCCTGGTCGATTTCGCCCGGGAAGCCGATGGTTTCCCCGGACTGCGGCGCTCAGCACGCATGGATTCGCGGGTGGAGCGACGTTGACGGAACATCTGCTGGAGACGGCTCCGGCCGCCGCCGGGAGAGCGCTTCCCACGAACAACTGAAGCCAGATCGATAGTTTCAATGCAGTAAATAGCACCGTATATTTCTGTGATGAAGCCATGCTTTCGCTCCCTTCCGGATCAGCGGCCGGCGCCGTTCGACATGCGGATCTCCCTTGCCGTCAACACCTGAGGAATCCGGATGGAGGACGTAAAACAAGGGCGAAAACGTTCGATCAGCCTCGAAATCGCGCGGTCCAAACTCGCCATGATCTTCCTGATTCTCGTGCTGACAGGCGCTGCTCTGTTCGTGGTTTTCCGCCCGCTCCGCAGCACCCGGACGTTGTTGAACGTTTCTTACGACGCGAGCCGCGAGTTTTACACCGAATTGAACACGGAATACACGCGGAGCAGCGGGCGCGGAGATCTCGCCACCGAAATGAAGATGTCTCACGCGGGCTCGACCCAGCAGGCGCGAGCGCTCATTCGCGGCTTGATGGCCGATGTGGCGACGCTCGCAACCGAGGCGGACATGGATGCGGTGAGCCGGGCAGGTCTGGTGGCGGAGGATTGGCGGGATCGGTTCCCGCATGGCGCCTCACCTTACAGCTCGACGATCGTGTTTCTCGTTCGCGGGGACAATCCAAAGCAGGTGGAGAATTGGAGCGATCTCGCGCGTGAAGATGTCGCAGTGGTAAGCCCGGACCCGCGTGCAAGCGGAGCGGGCCGACTCGGTTACCTGGCAGCATGGGGAGCGGTCTTGAAGCAAAACGGAGATGCCAAAGAAGCCGAACGCACGGCCTGGCAAATCTATTGGAAAGCGGACCTCGTTAGAGGCGGCGCGCGCAGTGTGTTGGAAAGATTCGCCCGAGAGGACACGGGAGATGTTCTCATCACGTGGGAGAGCGAAGCGCATCATGCGGTGGCTCGACACGGAAGCGGGCGCTTCCAGATCGTGTACCCGCATCTCAGCATCCGGGCTGAGCCGGTGGTTGCCGTGGTGGATCGGTATGTTGATCAGAGGGGGACTCGCACGAACGCGCAAAGCTATCTCGCGTTCCTTTTCTCATCGGAGGGACAGGAGATCGCTGCGCGACATTTTTTTCGGCCCCGCGAAACCGACGCAACAGGACTACCCGAGATACCTCTCTTCACCGTCGAAGAAGTCTTCGGAAGCTGGGACGCGGCCTTAGCACATCATTTCGCAAAGGGTGGAACGTTCGATCGGATAGCGCAACTCCGTCAACTCCAGCGGGCCGAATGAAGAGGAAACCTCGAGTTCCGCCCGGTTTCGGCCCGGGAAACGCACCGGTATCATTGGAATCTCAACGTAATACCACCGCTACCGACGACTTTTGCCTGGAGCGCCGGGCATGACATTCGATGAGTTCTCAAGCTCCCTGAGTATGAGCGCTCCAAAGGTGCCGGCATCGTGAATCACCGAAATTTGGTGCGTCGTTCGCCGACACTTCGATCAAATCTGCCTTCCGCCTGCTCATAGCACGCTGTTGGATGAATATGGCCTGCCTCGGAAGGGGTGCAGACTTCGCGCATCGCAGTGTGCTCAACACCTTCGGATCACTGCCGCTTCGTCATCTCCAGAACCAATTCCGCATCGTATTTGTTGGCCGCCCCGTCCAATCGAAGATTGAAACCGACCTCGCGCGCTACGTGACACATGGGTCGGTTGCCTGAAGGAATGCGCGCGCGTACCCGACTCAGCTTCTCTCGGCGCGCAACCTCCACAAGGAAACGCAGCATCCGGGTACCAAGCCCCAGGTCCTGCCACCGGTCGCCGATGATGATCGCCCATTCTGCCTCATTCAGGCCATGCAGTTTACTGAGCTGTCCAACCCCGATAATTTCATGCATTGAGGCGTTGCGTGGATTCTTCCGATCGATAACGAGCACAATTTCCCGGTCGTAGTCGGTGAAGCACATTCGGGAGAGGCGTTCGTGCGCGATACCCGTCTCGAGGTCGAGGAAACCAGAATAGCGCAAATGCACGCTGTTTTCGGAAAGGGATCTGTGAAATTCGATCAGGAGCGGCTCGTCCTCAGGCCTGACCGGACGAACGATCGCGCGCTGCCCGCCTCGGAGTTTCCAGCGCTGTATGTACTGCGTTGGATATGGCCGGATCGACAGCGGTGGCAGGTCCGCCTCTGTCACCTTGGCGTTGTGCAGAATCACCCGGGCGTCCAGAGCCAGGAAACCATGTTGGGAGGCGTGCAGCGGATTAATGTCGATTTCCTTGATCCGCCGTTGCTCCACGACCAGCAGACTGAAACGCACGAGCAACTGCTCGAGCGCGGCCAGATCCACGGGCGGTCTGCCTCGCATTCCCCTGAGCGCTGTGGCGATGCGGGTGCGCTTAATCATCCGGCGCGCAAGCGTGGTATTGAGGGGTGCCAGATCCAGCGCGTGATCCTTGAATACCTCCACCATTTCCCCACCAGCTCCGAAGAGCAGCACAGGCCCAAACTGGGGATCCAGGCTGCTTCCAAGGATCAATTCGTAACCCTGTGTCGTCATCATCGGCTCCACGGTCACCCCAAGGAAATCGCTCCCGCCATTGTGCTCACCCACGCTTCGGCGGATCTCGCGGTAAGCGTTCCGAATCGCTCTCTCACCGCGCAGCCCGAGCTTTACTCCGCCGACGTCCGTCTTGTGCGTGATCGTCTCCGAATTGACCTTGAGCACAACTGGACCGCCTAGTTTCTTCCCACAAACCACCGCTTCTTCTTCGGTAGCGGCGAAATGCGTTTCAATGACCGGAATTCCGTAAGCTGCAAGAATCTTCTTCGATTCGAGTTCGGTAAAAAGCGTGCGAGGCTGTCTCCGAGCAGCACGGATGATGTCTCCGACCTTTGCACGCTTGGCCGCATGATTAAGGCCGGCGCCCAGGGCGGGCGTTTCGTACAGACTGCGCAGGTTGGAGCTGTAACGCCACATGTAAGCAAAGGCGCGCGCAGCAGCATCCGGATAAGCATAGGTAGGTATGCGGCCGTCATTCAGAAGGGTCTCGCCGGCACGCACCGCGTCGCCACCCATCCAACTTGCGAGAATGGGCTTCCCATCCGGCCGGACGAGACGTGAAATGCGGTCCGCGGTCGCCGTGGCATCCGTCATTGCCTGCGGCGTGAGAATCACCAGTACTCCGTCGTTGCTCGGGTCTTTCGCGACGATTTCTACCGCTTTCGCGTAGCGCTCGGGATCGGCGTCACCAAGGAGGTCTACCGGATTGTTCCGGCTCCAGTGCGGCGGCAGCAGTTCATTAAGCGCCGCAAGAGATTTATGCGAAAGCGGTGCTATCTGTCCTCCCTCGGAAACCAGCATGTCGGTAGCGAGCGCAGCCGGGCCTCCGGCATTGGTCACGATCGCCAGGCGTGGCGATCGTGGGCGTGGTTGTTTGGCCAGCACCTCGGCCATGCCAAAAAGCTCCGCGATAGTATTCACGCGCAACACGCCTGCGCGACGGAACGCGGCGTCCAGCACTTCGTCACAGCCGGTCAGCGATCCCGTATGGGACGCGGCCGCTTTGGCCGCCGCTTCAGTACGACCCACCTTGATAACGATGATCGGTTTGGTCAGTGCGACTTCGCGTGCCGCAGAGAGAAAAGAGCGCGCGTTGCCGATGCTTTCCATGTAGATCACGATGCTTTGCGTACGCGGGTCGTCGCCAAGATAATAGATCAGATCGCCCCAGTTCACATCCAACATCGAGCCGATCGAGATGAACGCGCTGAAGCCGACGTTTTCCCGCAGACTCCAGTCGAGAATGGAGGTACAAAGCGCGCCGCTCTGGCTTATAAATCCCACGTTGCCAGGCAGCGCCATTCCCGCGGCAAAGGTCGCGTTGAATCCGATGTGCGGTCTCATCACGCCCAGGCAATTCGGTCCGATGATCCGAACCCGGCCTCGTGCGGCCCTGAGAATGCGCTTCTCCAGTTCCGCACCCTCCGCACCACCCTCCTTGAAACCGGCCGAAATGATGATCGCGCCCTTGACACCCGCTTCCGTGCATTCACCGATGATGTCAGGCACAGTCGGAGCCGGCGTAACGACGATTGCCACATCGACCGGACACGGCAGCTCACAGACTCGGCGAAAACAGCGGAATCCGAGCACACTTTCGTGCCTGGGGTTCACCGGATATATTGCGCCCGCGAACCCGCTCGACTTGAGGTTCTCGAACAGCGTGCGCCCCACACTGTTCTTCCCTTCGGTCGCGCCGATCAGCGCCACCGTCTGCGGCGCCATAATTGCATACAGAGCCGGGCGGCGGTTCCGGACGATATGACGCGTGCGCTCCAGAATAGCCAAACCTCCACCATTCTCGTTTGCAGATGCCTTCATCACCCAACACTCTGCTCCGGCTCGATCGGCCTCCACGTCGTATACCAATTCGTTGTGATCAGGAAGAAGTTTGAAGGGCCGAGCTCTGTGGGTTCAGCAATGGAAGCGCGCGAAGTCTTGATTAGTCGGTCGGACAGTTTCGGAACTCGCCCAATGCCTTCAGCATCGGAAGTATGCTGGGCCGGCTCGTTTCGGGACGTGTTATTGCGCGAACTCATGGACTCCGATTTGGTTCTGCGCTTATTTACAGCGTAGGCTGGCGCTCGCTGTGTAGAACTTGTCAAAGGATTGCCCGAACTTGTCTCGGTTTCCGTTTGTAGAACAGCCCGAATTTTTTCCGGCGGGTTCCCAGAGTTCCGTCTGCGCCTCGCGAACAGAACAAAATAGAATTGACGATGGCTACATGATGGATTCGACCGGCCTTTTTAGATGATTTCCGCCCCGATCAATGTCCCGCCTTTCGCAGAGCTTGACAGACACGGCTCGAGATCAATCAGCGCAGCTCAAACTGGGCGCGATGATGGCTACCTGAGACCGGACACCTCCACCAGCGCCAGCGGATCGTCGTTCCCTTCGCTCTGATCGACGGAGGGCAGGAAATCGAACTCCCAGCTGACCACGCCGCCTTCCGTCTTGCTGCGCTGGTTCAGCTCGGATCGCTGGAACACCTTCAGCATGGCGCTGTTCTGCGGCAGAACCTCGGCAGTAAATCCCTTGATCCCGTAACGCATGGCGATCCGGGTCAGGTGCTTGAGAAGGAAAGTGCCGATCCCCTTGCGTTGCCACCGGTCGTGAACGGTGAAGGCGACTTCGGCGCGATTCGTCTCCGGATCAAGGTAGTAACCGCCGACCGCGACAATTTCTTCTCCCGAGGGATCCGGAATCGTTCCCACGATGGTGACCTCTGTCCGGTGATCGACGTAGATGAATTCCTCCAACTGCCTGCGGGGCATCCGCTTCATGTGGCACATGAAGCGATAGTAGAGAGTCTGTTGGGAGAGCGCATAAAAGAGGTCGCGCATTTTCGGCTCGTCGGTCGGATGGATTGACCGAAAGGCGATGCGCGTGCCGTCCTCCAGAATGTAAGAACCCCGCATTTGACGCGGCCCCACAATCATTTGCTCGCCCCTGTCGGAGAGTTCGACGGAGAGATATCGAGCCTTGATCGCTTCCCGCATCAGTTTCGCCCTGAAATCGGGGTGCGCGATGCAGATCAGAGCAATTGCCCTTTCCTGGATGCTTTTCCCGTGCAGGTAGGTAATGCCGTACTCGGTGGCTACGTAATGAACATCCGCCCGCGTGGTGACCACACCGGCTCCGGTGGTGAGTCTGCTGACGATCCGGGAAACCTTTCCATCATTGGCCGTCGAAGACAATGCGATGATGGATTTACCGCCCCGGGAGCGGATTGCCCCCCTGGCGAAGTCGACCTGACCACCGACTCCCGAAAAGAACCGTCTGCCAATTGAGTCGGAGCAGACCTGGCCGGTCAGATCGACTTCCAGCGCGACATTAATCGCAACCATCTGATGCTGCTTGCAGATAACGAAGGGGTCGTTCACATACTCCGTCGGCTGGAACGAGAAAGTCGGATTGTCGTCGATAAAATCGTACAACTTGCGAGACCCCAGGCAGAAGCTGGCCACGACCTTTCCACGATCCAGCGTCTTGCATTTGCCGGTGACAACACCCGCCTTGATCAGGTCAACGATGCGGTCGGTGATCATCTCCGTATGGATTCCCAGGTCCTTCTTGTTTCTCAGGAATGCCATGAGCGCATGCGGGATTCTCCCAATACCCAGCTCCAAGGTTGAACCGTCGTCGATCAGCGGAGCAATGTACATCGCGATCTGTCTGGTTTCCGGGGTTACATCGGCGGCCGGACGCTCAATAATAGGTTCGTCGGTTTCGACGAGGATATCCAGATCGTTAATCGAGACAAACGAGTTGCCGTGGGTTCTCGGCATCTTAGGATTAATTGCCGCAATGACCAGTTCCGCGGACTCGCTTGCACTCTTCACAATATCCACCGATACCCCGAGGCTGCACAACCCTTCCGCGTCCGGAGGGGTTACCTGAATGAGGGCGACATCCAGATGCACCTCACCACGGCGGAAAAGACGGGGGATTTCGGACAGGAAAATCGGAGTGTAATCGGCGAGACCCGCGTTGACTGCGGAACGAACGTTCTCGCCGATGAAGAGACTGTTAACCCGGAATGACGAGGAGAATTCGCGGCTGGCATAAGGCGCTTCGCCGAAAGTGAGGAGATGGATAATCTCCACGTCAGTCAGTTCTCCGGCGTGTTCTGTCATGGCCCGGACGAGTGAAAGCGGAGCCGCGCAGCCGGTGCCAATGAAGACCCGCTGGCCGGGTTGGATGCGGGTGACGGCCTCCTTGGCCGTCATCAGTTTTGAAGCATAGCGTTTTCGCCAATCGACGGCTTTCGAAACTTTCTCGGTCAAATTACCATTTTTCATACTTGGGATGTGCTTCCACTGTAAGCGATTGATCTGCGACCCACAAAGCGTCGATTTACTGCGCGTGTTTTGCTCCGAGTGCGCGAGAGTCCGTCGAAAGCGTTGGTGGCCATATCTGAAGCATCGTTCATCTGATACGCCCAGTTCCCCAGCGCCGATGGAGAAAACGCTCCCACGGCGAGAAGAAAATCTTGTCGGCCAGCAGGCCGATCAGGACGATCACGAGCATCACCCCGATGACTTGATCCATGGCGTGCAGCTCCCGCCCGTAATGGAGCAGATGGCCGAGACCAAAGCCGGTGAGGATGGTGACATAAATCTCGGCGGCCATGAGCGAGCGCCACGCGAAGGCCCAACCCTGCTTCATGCCGCTGACGAGAAAGGGGAGCGACGCGGGCAGAATGACACGGGTCCACTTGTGAAATCCTCGGGATCCCATCGTGCGGGCGGCGCGCGCATAGATCGGCGGGATGGTTCGCACGCCGGTATCGGTTGCGATCACGACCGACCAGACCGTGCCCATGATGACGACGAAAAGCATGGCGACCTCGGTTTGACCGAACCACAAGAGCGCCAGCGGAACCCAACACACGCTGGGCAGGGTTTGTAATCCCAGCGCGAGCACGCCGACAGTATCCTCGAAGAACTCTGAAGCACTCGTCAGCAGGCCGAGCGGCAGGCCGATCATGATGCCGATCGCGTAGCCGGCGAGGAGCCGGCGCAACGTTACTGCGGCCGCATCGAAGATAGATCCGTCTCTCAACGCGCTCCACAGATATACGCCAACATCCTGAGGCGGCGGCAGCAGGACGGGCGACCACTTTCCCGTCTGGACGAGTGCATACCAGACGGCGATCAGTGACACAAAAAAAAGGCTGGCCAGAACGACGCGTTTCACTCTCCCACCTCCGAAATGAGATGACCTTTGAGGGCTGTGGTAATCCGGCTGGCGTGGCTCGCCAGCTCGACGCTGTTGATGTCGCGCGGACGCTGCAAAGGAATCTCGAATTGTTCCCGGATTCGGCCCGGGTGCGGCGAGAAAAGGATGACGCGATCACCGAGACAGACAGCTTCGCGGACGTTATGCGTGACGAAGACAATCGTCTTGCGCCGCTTCTGCCAAATCCGTTGGATGTCGCCATAGAGCTGCTCACGTGTCAGCGCGTCGAGCGCGGCGAATGGCTCGTCCATCAGCAGCACGCGCGGGTTTGGCGCCAGGGCTCGCGCAAAAGCCACCCGTTGTTTCATCCCGCCAGAAAGCTCGTGAACGTTTGAGCGTGCGAACTTTTCCAGCCCGACGAGCTTGATGTAGAATTGCGCAACTTCCCGGCGTTCGGCGTTGGTGAGCTCGGGTTTCAATTTCAGGCCGAACATCACGTTGCCAAATACGTTCAGCCATGGGAAGAGCGCCGACTCCTGAAACATCACCAGCCGATGTCGGCCAGGACCCGCGACGATCTGATTGTCTGCGAGCACCCGTCCCGCGTCCGGTTTCTCGAGTCCGGCAATGATGTCCAGCAGCGTGGATTTGCCGCAGCCGCTGGGGCCCACAAGAACAACGAATTCGCCCTCTGCGACTTCGAGCGAGACGTCGTCAAGGGCATGGACATTCAGCCGCTTGGTTCGGAACGACTTAGACACCCGCTCCACGACCAGCTTCGCAGGTGCTACGCCTTCGATTTCCTCGCGCAGGGACATCAAGGTTTTTCGATCAACTGCGAGAGGTCGGGCGCCTTGCGCAGGAAGCCGGCTTTTTGAGCGTTCGCGACGAATGTTTCCATCGATTCCCGGGACACTGATGTCGTGAGAATGATGCGCTTCCATGCGTGATTGACGAGTTGCGCCGGAAAATCAGCCCGCATTTCGGCTGCCAATTCTTCGCGCACCATCTTCTTCGCTTCATCAGGGTTTTCCTGAATCCACTCCGTCAGCTCGTTGTGCGCCTCGGCAAACTTTCGTGCCAAATCGCGTCGGGTGTCGAGGAACTTCACGCTCGACGCCAACACGGTAGTTACGGCGTCGGTCTCCTCGACCAGCACTCTGCCGCCGGCCTCCATTTCCAGGCGGGATACCCATGGCTCCACCGTCCAGACGCCGTCAATCCTCTTCTGCTGGAAAAGCGAAAGCTGATCCGGATTGGATGTCGGCACGACCTGGGCGTCGCCGCCCATTTGCGTAATCTTCAGTCCGCCCGCGGCCAACCATGCGCGGCAGGCGATGTCTTGCGTGTTGCCGAGTTGGGGCGTGGCGATCATCTTATCGCGGAAATCGGCCGGTGTCTCTAGCGAGCCGTCGGGCTGCACAACGAGCGCCGCCCCGCCATTGACTGCCCCGGCGATGATGCGCACCTCTCGACCGCGCGATTTGGAGTAGGCATTGATCGCGGGGCTCGGGCCGACGTAGGTAAGATCAACAGAGTTGGCAAAGATCGCCTCCATAGCGCTCGGGCCGGCATTATAAACGAACCACTCGATCTCGACGCCGGGCCCGAGCCGCTGCTCGAACCAGCCCTTACCCTGACGCGATTGGTGATGCGCCACCAGAGCCTGGACGTGAGTAACATTTGGAAAATGCCCGACGCGAATTTTTTCTGCGAAAGCGTTGGAGACCATCGTCAGCAGAACGACGAAACAAACGAGCGATTTCATGCCGTTACCATGCTTGCCTTCGCCAGTGTCGTACGCCAGCAATTTCATTGATCAAAGGTTCGGCGATGCTTCGCATTTCTTGCTTTTTGGATCGATGAGCTGCGCCACCTACCTTTTGACCCTTCAAGAACCGCGAGCGCTGAGGCTCAATTTGTGTGTAAGATGAAGTATCGCATGCACATCTGGCGAAAAAGATCCCAGTGAATTGGTTCCCTTCTGGAATCCGTTCAATTCGCCCGCAAAACTGCTTCAGACGTCCATTCTGTCATCGTGGATTGAATTGGCATCAGATGACCGCCCACGCCCATCCAGGCAGAGCGTCATCTTTAAGATAACTTAGCAAAAAACCACGCACATTCTCAGCGGCATCCACCAATACGTGAAAAACAGATGTTACAAGACCGACAAAAGCGCCGACGATAGCCGCCGTCAAAACAAGTAACAGGTTGGCATGACGACCGCCCATTTTACTGGTCCATTACCGCGCTTGCCTGATGCCGGGTCCGGCTGAATTCATGCCGCGAGCGTAGCCATAGAAGCAACCGCTTCAAGACTGTCGCGTAGATTCGAAACGCTCAAAAGATATCCCGATCGACGAAGGGTGCGGCAGTTCGGTAGAGTAAACATTTTCCAGCGAAGAATAGACAGCCACTTTCAATATCGACATGCAACCGCCTTACTACTTTCGTCGCATTTCGGAACAAAAAAAGCAACCGGGACAGAGACTTCCGATATTTCGATGGAATCGAATCGGCATCTCCGCAATTATCATGCTGCTCACGTTGTCCGAGGCGTGGGCGCGGGATTCGCAAACGTATCTCCCCGCAAACAGCGTCGATGCCGTCGCTCTCGTCGGTTATCCGCCAGCCGTGGATTCCAACGCTCTTCGTGAACAGATGACCGTGGTTTTGTGGCTTCAGAAGACGCGAACGCCCGCGCAGATTGAATTCGTGAAAAAGCCTCTCAACCTCGAACGATTTGTTCCGATTTTGAACGAATCGCTGCTCGAGGTTGATGGTTCGGAGTTAAAACAACTGTTGGATTCCGTGATTAGCGAGGTTCGCGCCGAATATGATGCGCTAAAGGGCAAGTTCAATCTGCCGCGTCCGTTCGAAATCAATGACGCTGTGAATCCTGTCGGCGAGGCACGGGCGGTGGCCGCTTATCCGAGCGGCCATTCGATCCGGGCCATCGTGTATGCCCGCCTCCTCGGCGAAATCTTCCCGGAGCACAGAAAAGCGCTGATCGATCTCGGACTGCAGATAGGATATGGTCGGGTCATTGCAGGCGTTCATTTTCCGATCGACGTGATTGCAGGGCAAAAACTCGGCAGCGCCTACGCGGAGATAATCGTGAGTCAACAATCGTTCTTGGATGCAATCGCCCTGATCCGATCGGGGCAGTAGACTTTCCCCAAGTAACAGTTTAGCTCTCCCGGGCCGGGTCGCCGCGGGCGGCGAAAATGATGTCGTGGGCGGGGGTCGGGGAGGATCGGAATAGAGCGCGGAACATTTCAATCATTCTGGCGCCCTGAAGGGCTGCGGTCTGAGCGAGAGAGGCGAAAATGGCGACATTGTCCGAACCCTTGGGACTTCGAGTACCCATGCAGACCTTTCTGAAGATGACCAGAGGACGCAGCGAGCGTTCCGCGTGATTGTTGGTCGGTGGCCCGCCGTGTGCGATAAAGGCGAAGACTTCCGTGTATTCCCTTGCGCCCGGAACGAGGCGTTTGCGAAGAGTTTCGGCCTTTGCGAAGGCCAGCGGCTTGCGGCAGATCGTATCAAGTCGGCTGCGAAGCCTTTCCTCCAGCGCAATGCGGTCCTCGGCACGCGGGATTTTCGCCTTGCAGGCGTCCTTGAAGAGCTTCGCAAGCCTGGCGCAGAAGCGCACCGATGGGACATCGGCGCCCTCGATCGCGGCAAGTTCCTCGCTGATTTCTTTGCTTTTGCGCAGAAGGTGGGCCAGACAGCTTTGGCGCCCGCCCGCGCATTGGACTGCGTTGTAGGCGGCATAGGCATCGGTGACCAGCAATCCATCGAGCTTCTTTCCAAGCAGGGTGGTGGCAGCCTCACCGCTGCGGTGGGGATCGATCCGGAAGACGGCGAGCGATTCGCTGCCGGCATACCAGAGCCAGAAGTTCTGGCCGTCCTCGCGCCAGTGGGTTTCATCCGCGTGGACGATTGGCTCCAGGCGTACTTTCTCAAGCAGCTCGCAATGGATGGCCGCTGCATTGCCCGAGGCGCGATTCTCGAAGCCCAGCGTGCTGGCCGCTACGAAATCGAGTCCGAAGAGCGTCTTCATTGCGGCGTTGATCTTGCGGTAGGGTAGCTTCAGGCCGTGGCGCAGATAGAGCGCGGTGGCCTTCGCGTTGGGACCGATCGGGGCGAAGGGCAGTTCGCCCTCCACGGGCGCGATGACCTGGCGGTTGCACTTCGGACAGTGGGCGGTGTCGTGCACGTAGGAACTCACGACCGTGCGAGGCACCATGGCGATATCCTCCTGCACATAGGAGGTCTGTCCGCCGGCACTCAAATCGGTCGCGCTCTGGCAATGGGGGCAGATCAGCGGGGTCGTTCTCCTCTATTGCGGATCGCATGTGGCGTCGAAAGAGCCAGTCCGCCGAGAGTCCCTCGAGATGGGGGCAGCAGTCTACGTACGGGCACCGGAAGCCATCGGGAGCGCTCCGGTGGCCTCCCATCAGAAACGGCCTTTCGCCTTGAGCAGCTCCCAGTTGACCTCGGCGAGCTCCTTGAGCAGTGCTTTGAGTCTCCGGTGCCGCGCGGTCATCCTGCGGACCTCCGAAACCAGGGCACTTCGGATGTACCTGGTGCGGGTCCTGCCATCCCGGGCGCTGGTTAGACTGAAACCACCCCGGGGCCCCTGAGAGGTCACCGAGCCGACGAGGAAATCGAGGTTGCCAGCAATCTCCAGGTGGAGACGCTCCTTGCGCTTTTCGATGGCCGATAGGCTTTGCGGCATTGGTAGATTGGACTTGACAGGCGCATAACTGCGCCTGTTATAGACAAAAAGCAATCCCAAATTTCCTGGAAACCCGAAAATACTCCCACGCGACTGCCTCATTCCTCCCCAAAAACAGCTAAACTGTTACACTCGATGTGGAAGTGCCTGTCGATGCGCTCGGGGATCTTCCTGTTCCAGGCCGGATGCCCCTTGGGCGCACCCCGGGGCCTGGAGCCGGTCGGGGAGGACTCCGGTCCGGCGGCGGCTCTTGGGGGTACCGAGGGCTTGAACCCGCGCCGGTGCAGCCGCTGGTTCTCCGCCCGGAGCCGGTCGTTCTCGGCCTGCACCTCGCAAAGTCTGCGCTCAAGATCCCCGATCTCCGCAGCCATCCGATCACGGATCACCCAGTGAAGCCTATCGGCCATCGAAAAGCGCAAGGAGCGTCTCCACCTGGAGATTGCTGGCAACCTCGATTTCCTCGTCGGCTCGGTGACCTCTCAGGGGCCCCGGGGTTCGGCCTGCTGGATTAGCGGATTTTCGGACCAGGAAATCGCAATTACCTCAGCAGTGAGCAGAACAAAGCGCATGGAGAAGCAGAGGCGCAGCGGTTCCTAAAATGGGGAATGGAAGCGCTTGGGCTCAGCGAGCTGGAAATTCGGAAGTCGGTGCGGGGAGATTTGCGCCGCGCGGCCGTGGTGAGGGTGCTCGATAGTCGAGCGTCCAGGAGCCAGAAGCGGATCGCGCAAAAACTGAACATGAAAAGTGCGGCGAACTTGAGTCAGCAGGTGCGCCGATTCTCGAAGCCGCCGGAAAAGCATTTGCCCGCTCCGATCCGAACATGGATGAAGAGTATCACGATTTGTTGAAAGACCCCTTTCTGCGTTCTCATGGCATGCTGTTTTCTGAATTCGACATGCTTTGGAAGGGCAGCAGGCCTCGTGGATTGCAGGCCGCTTAGCTCCGACTCATCACAGGGTCCACTGCAATCAATCAGCGCAACTCAAATTGGGCGCGGTGATGGCTGCTCCACACCCCACCCGTCCCCAGCGCCGGTGAAGTCATCTTTCCCAATGTTCTGATCATTCGAGGGCGGAGGGGAGAAATCGAACTGCCAGCTGACCACGCCTTCATCCGCCTTCCTGCGTTTGTTCAGCTCGGTTCTCTGGAACGCCTTCAGCATGGGACTGTTCTTCGCCAGAACCTCAGCAGTAAATCCCTTGATCCCGTAACGCATGGCGATCCGGGTCAGGTGCTTGAAAAGGAAAGTGCCGATCCCCTTGCGTTGCCACCGGTCGTGAACGGTGAAGGCGACTTCGGCGCGATTCGTCTCCGGATCAAGGTAGTAACCGCCGACCGCGACAATTTCTTCTCCCGAGGGATCCGGAATCGTTCCCACGATGGTGACCTCTGTCCGGTCATCGACGTAGATGAATTCGTCCAACTGTCTGCGGGGCATCCGTTTCATATGGCACATGAAGCGGTAGTAGATCGTCTGTCTCGAGAGCGCATAAAAGAGGTGGCGCATTTTCGACTCGTCAGTCGGGTGGATTGGCCGGAAGGTGATGCGGGTGCCGCCCTCCAGAATGTAAGAACTCCGCATTTGACGCGGCCCCACAATCATTTGCTCGCCCCTGTCGGAGAGTTCGACGGAGAGATATCGAGCCTTGATCGCCTCCCGCATCAGTTTCGCCCTGAAATCGGGGTGCGCAATGCAGATCAGAGAAATCGCCCTCTCCTGGATGCTTTTCCCGTGCAGGCAGGCAATGCCGTACTCAGTGGCTACATAGTGGACGTCGGCCCGGGTCGTGACCACACCGGCTGCGGTGGTGAGTCTGCTGACGATCCGGGAGACCTTTCCGTCCTTGGCTGTCGATGGCAATGCGATGATGGATTTGCCGCCTCGGGAGCGGCTGGCCCCCCGGCTGAAATCGACCTGGCCACCGACTCCTGAAAAGAAATGCTTGCCGATTGAGTCGGAGCAGACCTGGCCGGTCAGATCGACTTCCAGCGCGACATTAATCGCGACCATCTGATGCTGCTTGCAGATGACGAAGGGGTCATTCACATACTCCGTCGGCTGGAACGAGAAGGTCGGATTGTCGTCGATGAAGTCGTACAGCTTCCGTGACCCCAGGCAGAAGCTGGCCACGACCTTTCCACGATCCAGGGTCTTGTATTTGCCGGTGACAACGCCCGCCTTGATCAGGTCAACGATGCGGTCGGTGATCATCTCCGTGTGGATTCCCAGGTCCTTCTTGTTTCTCAGGAATGCCATGAGCGCATGCGGGATCCTCCCAATACCCAGCTCCAACGTTGAACCGTCGTCGATCAGCGGAGCAATGTACATCGCGATCTGTCTGGTTTCCGGGGTTACATCGGCGGCCGGACGCTCAATAATAGGTTCGTCGGTTTCGACGAGGATATCCAAATCGTTAATCGAGACAAACGAGTTGCCGTGGGTTCTCGGCATCTTAGGATTAATTACCGCAATGACCAGTTCCGCGGACTCGCTTGCACTCTTCACAATATCCACCGATACCCCGAGGCTGCACAACCCTTTCGCGTCCGGAGGGGTTACCTGAATGAGGGCGACATCCAGATGCACCTCACCACGGCGGAAAAGACGGGGGATTTCGGACAGGAAAATCGGAGTGTAATCGGCGAGACCCGCGTTGACTGCGGAACGAACGTTCTCGCCGATGAAGAGACTGTTAACCCGGAATGACGAGGAGAATTTGCGGCTGGCATAAGGCGCTTCGCCGAAAGTGAGGAGATGGATAATCTCCACGTCTGTCAGTTCTCCGGCATGTTCTGTCATGGCCCGGACGAGTGAAAGCGGAGCCGCGCAGCCGGTGCCTATGAAGACCCGCTGGCCGGATTTGATGTGGGTGACGGCCTCCTTGGCCGTCATCAGTTTTGAAGCATAGCGTTTTCGCCAATCGACAGCTTTCGAACCTTTCTCGGTCAAATTACCATTTTTCATACTTGGGATGTGCTTCCACTGTAAGCGATTGATCTGCGACCCACAAAGAAGCCTTTTCCTGCGCGGGTTTTGCTCCGAGTGTGCCAGTGTCAGAGGTTGGAAATCGTTCAAAGTTCGCAGTAATCCCAATTGAGGGTTTCAACCCTGAAAGGATTCGCAATTGGAAGAAAGGTATAAAGACGACAGTCGGTGGCAAAATTGCCGTGGCCGCTGTTCTTGATCGAGATTATCGGTTTCAGCCAGAGTGCGATGCGATTACATCGGTATGTGAGGAGTTCTGTGATCTCGTCCGTGTTCATAGTTGTAAGGAGATTGAGAACTTCTTGCTGTCGCCGAAAGCGATTGATCGGGCTGCTGCGAAGAAGGTCGCTGAGCGCGCGATGCGATCTGGCAAAAAGCTATCGTATGACCCGTGCGCTCAGAAGATCCTTTACTCGTACGGAGATGAGAAGAAGACCTACGTTGCTTCTCAGTGCCTCGCCGCCCGAAGGCGGTTTTAAAAGACCGAATCACCAAAAAACGATGAGGCCACCGCGAATGAGGCGGCCCAAAACGAGTTCGAAGGCCGTTGGAACAATGAAAATGAGCGACTGACTGTGATTCCCGGAAAAGACGCTCTGAGCAACCTCAATCAATACGGCCGCGGGACGAAGGGCGATGAACGGACGTCCGGAAAAAAGAATGCGCGAGAGGAAGCTTCACGATGCGGTTTGTCGGAGCGCGAGGGCCAGACGCTGAAGCGCACGTGCTCATTGACTGGGACATTAGGAAGCCGGCGCTGGGAGATTTGCGCCGCGTAGCCATGGGGAAGGTGCTCGATAGTCGAACGATCGTGAGACAGATGTGGATTGCGCAGAAGTTGAACATGAAAAGTGCGGCGAACTTGAGTCAGTAGCTGCGCCGATTCTCGAAGCTGCCGGAAAAGCATTTACCCGCTTCGATCCGAACATGGATGAAGAGTGTCGAGATTTGTTGACAGACCCCTTTCCGCTGCGCTCAGCGCGGCAAACACGCCGACCTGGCAGTTATCCACCTTGCCCAGCCTTCCGTTCCACTGCCGCGCCACCCCGGCCGACTTGTCGCGAGGCCCTTCGGCTTCGAAGGGCTTCTCGGTTCGGGGGCGATTTCTTCCAGTTCGGCGGCTGCTCTTGAGTCTGCCCTGAAACAGAGCATTCAGCCCGGGTCGCATTCAACTACCGCGAGTTCGCTTCCCTTGTAGCGAAAACCGTTCGGATCACCGATCATTGGTCAGACACCCTGTTCCCAATGAGAAACTGCATTCTTCAGATTCTTGGCATTGCGCTCAGCGCGAACATGATTTTTGCACTCGACATTGCAATGGCCGCTCCTCAACCACAGAACGGAACCGAGGCTGCCGGGAAAAGCCAACTCAAAGGCACTTCCTGGCTGGTGGAAGACATTCAAGGAAAAGGCGTGATCGACTATGCGCAAACCACCGTGGTCTTTGGTCACGAAGGGCGCGTCTCTGGGAATACGGCGTGCAATCGCTACTCTGGTCCCGTCACAATTATGGGTAACGAGTTGAAATTTGGCGCGCTGATTTCCACTCGTCGTGCTTGTCCTCCCGCTGTGATGGACCAGGAACGGAAATTCCTCGCAGCAATGGAGGGTGTCCGGTCATTCGTCCTCGATGAGAAGGGATTGCTTCATTTGCGGGATGCGAACGGCAACGAGCTTTTGCGACTCGCGGCGCATAAAGAAAAATGAATCACAGCAGGAACGAGTTCCGATCAATCGCGAGACCGGTGCTGCGCGATCTGAAGCAAAGGCATTTAACCCGGCTCGCCATGATTCTTCGCCTGATCGCTTCTTTTGAATTTTCCGTCGGTACTCCTGGCGGTTCGGAGCGCATACGGATGCGGCGTCGCTTTTTCCAGTGAAATGTCATCGCCCGCCGGAAATAATCTCGTTGAGTGTAACGTCGCGAGTTGGCGGTGCACGTAGCCATCAGCAATTACATCACTCGGTTCACTGAGTAGAGCGCCGGTCATCGCAATCCGCCTATCAGCCAGACACCGCTAGCCCAAGTTCGTCGACGAATTTGGGCTAGCCCGGAAGACCGTTCCTGCCCAGTCCGACCGCGGGAGGACACCAACTGCCAAAGGGACGAACAACCCCTGCCGGAAGAAGCCATGCCGGCAAGGGAATGCAGCTATCTTCACTTCATCTTTAATTGAGAACCTGCACACATTTGTTAGCCCTTGGCTTCTATGCCGGGCTCAGAGTCTAATGTTTTTCGTGAATGCAATAGGCGGGTGGAACCGTCGCAAACACTGGCTACTTAAGCGAAGGGGATCCACGTCAGGAAAGCAACTCGCTACCGACGCTGTGATGGCAACGAAACAGTCCATCGGGATCGTAACGTTTCTTGATATCCAACAGTCTGGCGTAATGGGTGCCCCAGAATTCTTCCTGCCAATTCTTTTCGAAGAAGTCGGCCTCGTTTACATAGGTTCCGGCGCCGGGAGTGATCGCGCGAATGACCTTCATTGCGGCACCAATGCGCTCGGCCTTTTCCGCGGCTTCGGTCATATCAGGCTCGAGCCCCGGGATCCCCGGATAGACGCCTTTCTTCCGAGCCACGAGGATGAGCAGCGCGGCAGCTTCGTAGACGCCAGGATGGGTCGAAGTTTTTTTGCCGCGCTGCACGGCGTTCTGCCGCGGCGCCCGCGAGGCCTTTGTTGATATGCATCGCGAGAGGCCAGTATCGGGACGCGGTGAAGAGTTTGTCCGCAAAGACTTTTCGCGCATCCTTCCGGAAGAGCGCCAGAGGAATCCAGCGGGACTGATAGGTGAAACAAAAAGCAGAGACCTCGGCTGAATTGGACGCCCACCAATATTCGATTCCTCCGTGCCCGGGGTCCAGATTGAGCTCCACCAATTCCGGATGGTTTTCCTTCCAGTAGTTGAAGTTCCACATCTCACGTGCGGGAATGAAAATCGGCTCCAGTTCGTAGGAAAACTTCGCGGCGTCCTGCTCCACCCATTGTTTCAGCGGCGCCCAGGTTGACGCGACCTCCTCTTCACTCAGGTCCTGAAATAGAAGAACAATTTCGATGGAATTGTCCGGCCGAATCGCGAACTGCTCGCCCCAATGCTCGTTGTTGAGAGCCTCTTCGTAGAATTCGACAAACCGCTCGATCAACGCCCGAAACGCCTCATCGGAGTCGTCGCTGTTTGGATTGACCTTGCATGCGTGCACCGGGCTCACCGGCCGGATCAGGCGTCCATTCACAGATTCGTTGAGCCGATCCCAATCCACCTGAGACGGCCACCCGGGGTCTCCGGGCAGGTTGGAGGGCGACATCGGCCGGTGGCATCCTCTTGCGCATTTGCCCGACGCACCCCCACGGAAAGTCCCACGAAACCCGCTCCGATTAAGTCGATAAAGCGGCGGCGGCTCAGATGCTGTGACCCCGGCCCTTGAGGAATATTATCTTCCGGAGTCATAAACTGAACCAAGAGGAGTTTGCTTTTTCACGTTCGGCTTCGGGTCCGCCGAAAGGCTAGGGGCTTCAGGGGGAGGAAGGGGTAGGTGGCCGTTTCCTGATAGTTCCCAAATGGACGATGATGCCCAGAGGCTTACAAGTGATTGAGCAGATCTGGATATCCTGCCGTTTGGGGTGATATCCGACAGGCTGGGAAAGCAGTTCCACACACTGGTCTGTTTAACAGACGAAGACTCCCAATTGAATCAATTTCTATGAGAATTGTCGCGCGTCGATTTCGAGCCTGAAGGCGACGGAGAACTTCTCAACAATGCAGGGTGTTATCCGAATGGCACAACAACGAGTCTTCTGATAATCACTTCGAGCGCCGAATGGTACACCGCGTAGGACTCGAACCTACTGTCATGAGCCACAGCATCAGGAAGTTACAGAAGCACGGTCACAGTCGGTGGTACAAGAAGGCCGAGAAGCCTTCGACATCTGCGAGGTGCTCGCAGCGTGGCCTGATCTCCCGCAATCGCTCCGCGCGGCGATTTTGGCAATCGTCCGGTCGCACCTTGGAGACTTGTTCACAAATCGCGGGAGTGAGCGTCGCGAACGGAGCGAAGGTTGCGGCAGCGCGAGCCCGACAGGGCAAAGTTCGCGCACTGGCGCCAAGCCGTGTTTGATGCCGCAAAGGCAGGGTCGGGGTGGTTTTATCTTACCGTCGAAAGAGAGCTTGTGGATCGTTGAAATGTTAAAGGAAAGACCGCTTCAAAGCTCGACAGGGAAGTGCAGATCGAGAGAGAGGTCCGGCCATGCTGCCGAACATCCCTCGCCGAGTCGCCGCTCCAATTAGCAGCACCCCGAGATCACGCCCGCACCGGTCACGGGCCAGATAGGCCATGTTCTCGTCCACAACCCGCCCGAGTTGAAAAAGGTGGCGTGGTCGCTGTTCATTGGATCGGGGGGTGATTGTCTCAGATCTTCCAGTCGTCCTGCCACGTGTCCAGGTACATCTGACCGACTACGCGTTCATCATCGGCAGTTGAACGTTGCTTTTCTTCTGCGTATACCGCTTGCGACAGATAAATGAGAGCTGAGCGCGCGAGCTGCAATAACCGAAGGGCCTTGGCTTCGAAATCGATGCGCCGCATGGAGTAAGCGAGCGTCTCAAAACCAATGCCGGTTACGTTTGGCTTCGGCACTGTCAACTCGTGGAGCTTGAGATACTTGTGTTCTAAGTGGTTTCTAATCTCGTGCAACTTCTGCGCTTCAGGCTCGATCGCCTCTCGGAACTCCTGCCCGGGTTCGAACAGGTCCTTCGAAAACCAGAAGAGGCCCTTCAGCCCTCTGTTGGTCGTTCGCTCAATAAGAGACGTCCGCAGCCCCTTCTTCGGGTTGCACTCATTGTACCAAAGGCTTCGGAATGACACATCCCGTTCAGGAATGCCCAGTTTAAGATAGTCGTTGAGGAAATAGGCGACCTTGTCCAAGAGAGAGTATGCAACCCGGTAGGAGATCTTCAGGCGTTCGATCGCTATCCCGTAGCTTGGGTAATCATGCGTGTTGACCAGTTTCACGTCTCGGTCGGAGAAATGAGCTGCTTCTCTCGTGACCCCCAAGAAGTACAGGTAGCGAGCCGAGACGAATTCCTGTTTCAACTGGTTGAAGAAGCCCAGAGCGTTCGGCTGGCCAGCGTCGACAGCGGTGATTATCGACGGCAACGTCAGGACATCAGCTGCGGCCACCGCCCCGAGCATCAGATCGTTGAGATCGTTCAAAAAAAACCGATTGCGCAGACACCACTCTCGGTAGGTACGCTCCTCGGGAGACCATTTGGCGCCGAAGTCTTTGCACCGAATTTCCTTCGTAAGCTCCGTGTGCGACACGCGCTGCTCGATCTTCTCTCGCTCACTCTGGAACTTCTTTGCGACGCCTGGGTGGAGCCGGACATCTGTGAGACCCTTCGATAAGGAGGTATACGCTTCGCGCAACTGCAGCAGTTGGTGGCCCGGATCGTGAACCAAGCCCGCATAGGTGAACAACCCAATTCCGCGATTACCCAAGGCCATCCCAAACGTGCTATCCAGTTCCAGGGCATCATCCCAAGCAGCCAACGCTTCGACGGTTCGACCACAGCAAAGCATGAGGTTGCCGAGATTCGTAAGCATCTCGCACAACCGGTCAATGGCCAATCGGGCTTCCTTACCTATACGCACCCCCTTCCGTAGGTGGATGATCTGCCTTTCAAGTTCTGGCTGCTCCCAAGCGTGGAGTTGGGTAGCATCTCGTTTCAGTCGGCCAGTGGCTTCCCAAGCATTGCTGAGGAAGTAGTTGAGTGTAGCCGCCGATTGTTTATCGAGACTCGCCGATGACAGAAGCCGCTCGCAGGCCTCTCGAGCAACACCGAGGCCTTCCAAACGTTCAAGGTCCGCAGACAGGTCAATGATCGTCCCGATGCGGTGCAACTCGCGCACCTCTGCTTTGCAGGGTGTCGTCGAAATTAGGATATCGAGGAAAGGGCGTGCTTCCTCAGGAGTAAGTTTGGCAGGGATTTCCGAGCTACACGGATCAAACTCGGCGAACATGACCGTCCTTTCCGATGCTCCCCGCCCACCCTGGCATGAGGAACGCGACGCTCAGCGAGAACGAAGCCGTTCGCTGCACCGCATTGTTGAACGAAGCCGCTTGCGCGGCGACTTCGTAGCGGAGTGCCGGTTGGTGTTCGATTCGGGTCGAAGGTGGCGTGGTGGCGTGGCTCCGAAAAGAAACAGCTAGAGGCGGTAACATTTTTCCCCTATGGTTAAAAATTTGGTTTCAAATTTCAATTTTCCGACTTTTTTATCAGTTTGCGTCTAGACGGCACCATTTTCAAAGAGGCGGCGTGTGACGTTTACTATGAATTGGCGGTAGTAAGTTCGGCGACGAGAGCATCGACGAGTTTTTCGCCAGTGGCGCGGGATTCGGCGAGCTGCGTTTCCAACGCGTCGACTAGGGCCATTAATTGATCCACTTTGGCCACGATCCGACCTTGTTCGGCGAGGGAGGGAAGGGGAATCGGAATGCCTTCCCATTTGTTCCGATTGATGATTGGAGTGGCAGAGCCTGTTGCCCTTTTAAAAACTTCCTTTTGAAAGAAGCTGCTATTCAAAGCTATGTAGGTGAACTCTGGAGTGAGATAGGTCGGCCGAATAGAGTTAATTTGTTGGTTGAATGATAAGCGGCTCCTGCAAATCGCCGATTTTCCAATAGAGCCACCGATGCATACCATTAGAACATCGCCTGGTTTTGCTTCAACTCCATTTTCAATCCCTTTTTCTGATAGAAATTTGTCTGGGGGAATAACAGTGCCTCCTATAGTTATTTGACCGGGTCCAATAAAAGGTATTTCTCCGTCATAATTACTGGGGTCGTTTGTGGGCGGAGTCTTGCCAGTTGAGCCTTTCCCGACATAGCCAAGTCTGCTCCACTTCCAATTTTCGGGTATGTCAAAAGGCATTTCCTCTTCTGAAACAAAAACAGTCGTTTTACTAATCTTTCCCACTGAGGCAGTTTGAATTGCATTGAAGGGTTCACCATTGGGATTTTGAGGGACAAGTTTTCCTTGGACGGCGAGGGTGAGGATGGATTTGCGGAGGTCGGCGGGGGAGATGGTGTAGGACTTATGGAAGAGGAACTGGAGGTTGGTCGGGGTGGGTGCTTCGGCAAAGCGGGCCAGCGACGCGCGGGCGAGTTCGCCGCGGCGAATCTCGCGCTCCTGCTGCTGCGCCTCCAGCCGATCACACAGCGCCATCAACTCATCCACCTTCGCCGCAATTCGCTTCTGCTCGGCGAGGGGTGGGAGCATGACGGGAAGCTTCTCCATCTTGTCCTTGGTCATGTGCAGCATGGAAACACCGTGTCCGGCCCGTTTGATCTCTTGCGTGCGGTTCTGGAGAAACCAGTAGAGGAACTGCTTATCGAGGTCTGTTCCACTGTGAAGGTCAAGTTTCCAGATGTGATAGTGATAGATAACTTTCGGCCCCTGCCAAATGAATGGACCAAAGGAGGCAGACCACGCGAAAATGAGATCTCCCTTGTTACAATACTTGTCGGGCTCGAGCTCAAGGTCGGAGTAATACCAGTGGTTGTTGGTGAAGAGATTACCAACTCGCAGAACGGGTGTGCCCGCGGTTAGCAACTCGTCCTTTGCATAGGCCCTCCCGTTCAAGACCGTCACAAGATCAGCCAAACTGGTCATCTCCCAGCCTAAAGGAAGATCATGTATGACTTGGGAGTCGACACCCGTGCGTGTTGCCTTTTTGGCTCGCGTCAGCCGAGATCGAAGAGCCTTCTGTCTCGCAATTCGTTCAAGTAGCTCTGCCGCAGGCTCATCATTCCTACTTTGTCGCACGAGCCTCCCCTGCACGGCCACTTCGAGAACCAACTCCCGCATCTTAACCACTGCATCAGGCGCATCGGCAAAAAGTTCGAACTTCTCGAAAAACGTCTCAAGCGTCATTTGACGCCCCCGGCAGTGGCGGTTAACGCGTGACGGAGTTCCTGTTTCAGCTTTTTGCGAGTCTCAGCGATCTGCGCGAGAAGCTTTTCGTGTTCGGGAAGAAGTTGGTCCACATCACCCGGGTCGTCGTCGGCGGTGTGCGGATTCTTAATGTCGAGATTGTAGTTGCTACCCTTGATCTGCTCGACGGGCACGCGCCAGGCGTGCTCGTTTTCCGTGCGCTTGTTGTAGACGCCCTGCTTGTCAGTTTTGCCCCACCACTTTTTCTCGGGCTCGAATTCCTCGATTCGGATTGGTTTACCCTTGTTGTAGCTCTTTGCGCCGTGCGGATAGGGGTGCTCGTAAAACCAGACCTCGCGAGTGGGGGTGCCCTTGGTGAAAAAGAGAAGGTTCGTGCGGATGCCGGTGTAGGGATTGAAGACGCCGCTGGGCAGGCGGACGATGGTGTGTAGGTTGCAATCGGTGAGGAGGGCTTCCTTGATCCGCGTCTTCACCCCCTCGCCGAAGAGGGTGCCGTCTGGGAGCACGAGGCCGGCGCGGCCTCCGGGCTTGAGCAGCTTCATGAGGAGCACGAGGAAGAGGTCGGCGGTCTCGCGGGTGCGAAATTCACTCGGGAAGTTTGCCTCTATGCCATCCTCCTCCATCCCACCGAAGGGCGGGTTCGTGACGATGACGTCCACGCGCTCTTTCGGGCCCCAGTCTCGCAGCGGGCGGGCGAGCGTGTTATCGTGGCGAACGTTCGAAGGGACATCGATGCCGTGCAGGAGGAGATTGGTCATGCATAGGACGTGCGGGAGCGCTTTCTTTTCGATACCGGCGAAAGAGTTCTGAATTGTTTGCTCGTCCTCTCCTGTCTTCGCCTGCTTGCGCAGATGCTCGATGGCGCAGACTAGGAAGCCGCCCGTGCCGCAGGCGGGATCGAGGATCGCCTCTCCAAGACGCGGGTTGACCTGATCTACGATGAACTGGGTAACGGCACGAGGGGTGTAGAACTCGCCCGCGTTACCCGCGGACTGAAGGTCTTTGAGGATCTTCTCGTAGATATCACCGAAGAGGTGCCGTTCTTTCGAGGAGTTGAAGTCGATGCTGTTGATCTTATTCACCACCTGCCGCATCAGGGTGCCGTTCTTCATGTAGTTATTGGCGTCCTCGAAGGTCATGCGGATGAGCGTGTGCATGCGGTCCGTGCCGGTCAGGGTCTTGAGCTTCGGCAGAAGGGTGTTGTTGACGAAGTCGAGCAGAGCCTCGCCTGTGATGCCCTCCTCGTCCGCCGCCCACGCGGACCATGTGAGATTCGACGGCAACGGAGACTTGTAATCGTCGCGCAGAAGCTCGAATTCCTGCTCGCGATCGTCGAAGATTTTCAGAAAAAAGAGCCAGGCCATCTGTTCGATGCGCTGGGCGTCGCCGTAGGTGCCGGCATCCTTGCGCATGATGTCCTGGATGGATTTAACGAGGTTGGAGACGTTGGACATGAAGTGGAGATCTGACTGGAGGGAGTGATCGGAGCAATCAAAGGCGGATCAGGCAGCGGGACGATAAAGTTGCTCCTCGAGCTCCCGAATGGCTGAGAGATAGGCCGGTTTGCCTCCGAACATCTTCACGATCTCTATCGGTGTCCCGAAATTTGCCAGAGGCTCAACCTTTAGAATTTCCATGGATTCCACGCTCGCGAGGCCGGCATCGGCGTATTTATCGAGAAGCGTATCGAGAACGGCGCGGGCCTTCTCTCCATATTTCGCGAAGACGTAGCGCTTTTTTACCGCGTCGGCTCTCTCTTTCCGCGTCCGCGGTGGCTGATTGAACGCGATGTGACACACCAGATCGAAGAGATCATAATCCTTCCCCATCTGCTCGGATAGTTCCTCCAGGAACAGCCCCTTGTCGGCCAGCTCCTGGAGAAGCGCAAACTTGCGATCTGCATTGTTCCAGACGTTCAGAAAGTCGTTCAGTGAGGCGTATTCGCCCAGAACGGTTTTGCGCGAATAATCCTTGAGCGAGAGGGTGATCAATTTCCCGTGCTCATCGAGATACTGCACCTGCTCGGACAGGACCTTCACGAGCACGTTATTGACATAATATTTCTTTGCAGGCTGGCCGGAAATGGAGATCTGCTCTACGGAAGATCCATACGGAGTTTCTGATTCATCCTTGACGCTCAACTCGATTCCTTCTTCCAGGGGCGGCAGGATCGAATCCGTCTCTTTCGGCTCGTAAATCTGCACCGGGTCACCGTCGAAGTCCGGATCGGCGAACAATGCGGTGGCGCGGCGGAAATCCATGATCGTGAAGTAGAACTTTCCGTAATCTTCCCTGATCCGGGTGCCACGCCCGATGATCTGCTTGAACTCTGTCATTGAGTTGATGCGGCGATCGAGGACGATGAGCATGCAGGTCTGCGCATCGACGCCGGTGGTCATGAGACGGGAAGTCGTTGCAATAACGGGATAAATGGATTCCGGATCGATGAAATTATCGAGTTGCGCCTTTCCCTCGTCATTGTCCCCTGTGATGCGCATGACGTATTTCGCATTTGCGGCCGCAAGGTCGGGGTTGGCATTCACCGTGGCTTGCCGCATCCGCTCCGCGTGATTGATGTTCTCGCAGAAAACAATGGTTTTCGAGAATCGGTCCGTGGCCTGCAGAAACTGGGTGACTTTCGCGGCAACGGTCTCGGTGCGTTTTTCGAGAATCAGATCTCGATCGTAGTCGCGATCGTTGTATTCGCGGTCCTCGATCAGCGCTCCGTATTTGTCTTTCTGCCCGGCTTCGGGCCGCCAGCCTTCGAGGTCTTTATCGAGTCCGACCCGGATCACTTTGTAGGGAGCGAGAAAGCCGTCGGAGATTCCCTGGCGCAGCGAATACGTGTGAATGGGATCGCCGAAGTATTCGATATTTGAGACTTCCTTCGTTTCCTTCGGCGTGGCGGTGAGACCGATCTGAGTTGCCGATGAGAAATACTCGAGCACCTTACGCCACGCGGCATCTACGGCTGCGCTGCCGCGGTGACACTCGTCCACGATGACGAGATCGAAGAAGTCCGGGGAAAACTGCTTGTAGATATTCTGTTCTTCTTCAGTCCCGGTGACGGCCTGGTAGAGGCAGAGGTAAATCTCAAACGCCTTATCGACGTTGCGATTCGTGATCTTTGTCATCGCCTGCCCGAACGGCTTGAAGTCGTTTGTCTTCGTTTGATCGGCGAGGATGTTGCGATCAACGAGGAACAGGATGCGTTTTTTCGCGCCCGCTTTCCATAACCGCCAGATGATCTGAAAGGCGGTGTAGGTTTTTCCTGTTCCCGTCGCCATTACCAGCAGGATGCGATTTTCGCCGCGGGCGATGGCTTCAACGGTGCGATTGATAGCGATGAGCTGGTAATAGTGCGGGCGTTTCCCGGAGCCGTCATCGTAATAATCCTGCGCCGCGACGGTCTCCTGCTCGGGTGTGAGGCCCTTCCACTTGCAGTAACGCGCCCATAATTCTGCCGGCGTTGGATAGTGGTCGAGCGGGATTTCCCGCGTCACGGTCCCCTGCGATACGGTGCGGTCGTGCTCGAGGAACGCGTCACCGTTCGAGCTGTAGGCGAAAGGAACGTCGAGAATCTCGGCGTATTCGAGCGCCTGCTGCATCCCGGCGCCAACGGAGTGGTTGTTGTCTTTCGCCTCGATGACTGCTATCGGGAGGTTCGGCTTATAAAATAGAATATAGTCGGCCTTTTTCGCCTCACCCGTTTCACGGTCTTGCCCGCCACGATCACCCGCCCTTTGGTGAAATGTGCCTCCTCCCGAAGTTGAGTCATCTTATCCCACTTGACGGGGTTCTCACCTATCAGCGCTGGCGAGATGAATTTTGTGCGGATATCGGCTTCCGTCAGTTCCTTCTTGTTCATTCAACCGCGGTCATGCGCTTCTCTGTCGTGCCTTCAATCCAGAGGAACACTCTCATGGGCAGGAAAGATGCAAGAACACACGGGGAGAAACAAGAGCAAGTCGTATGCGATGGTATATCCGAGACATTCCTCCATCTCGTATTCTCACACTACGTAAACAAGGAAGCCGAAGAACTCGATGTGGATAAACTCACGCCATTTATTGCAGCTTCATTTTTGCAACTGGTTGCAAGCCCCATCAGAACGTGGGTTCAGCGGCCAGGCTCGAACCGGAGAACGCCGCCTTACTACGGCGCTCGAGTTCGAAGTGGACGAGATGGAAATGCAGCTTGTCTCCTCTCCCGCGCCACCGGAGAAAAGGCTCCTCGATGCTCATCCTCAAGAAACTGTTCCTTATGGACTGAATTTCGTCAAAAGGCGCTCTGGAAGAATGAGCCTGGCGTAATGCCGAGAAACCGTTGATGCATGTCAAGAGCCTGCGGCTCGGTCATACTCGCGATTAAATCGATGATTACCCGAATTTTTTTTCCATCGTCAGATGCTTTCGCGAGGCTTTCCACAGAGCTTGGAGGAAACAGCGACTTATTGCCTTCTTTCGCTGCATCCCAAAATTTTTTGAAGAGATGTTCTATAACATGCTTGTAGCCAACCTGCTGAGTCGCAAGATCTGGATTGGCAATCACGTAATGCCAAGTTAGCTCTTTCAGCACAATTATTTCGTCCTTTTTCTCTTTCTCTATAACAACATGCGGGCCATCGTTAAGCGGTGGATCGGCCATTTTTATCGCGGAAAGGTATCTTGCGACGAACGTTGAGGCCATAGCGGTCATGGTACCTTGCTCCCGCGGGGTATCTTTATATGGTTGTAAGATCGGAAACAAATCCGCCCAGTTCTTTAAAATGCTACGAAAAGTCCCCTTCTCAACGCGTTCCTCAATGCCTAACATATCCCAACGAGCAAACGTCCCTTCCAGAAAAGTCACTGCCTCAACTGAAAGTTTTGAGTCTAAGGGTGTTGAGTTGGAAGCAAAGATCCGATCCAAAGGGATTTTTCCTGCCCGAAAGAAATCCTCCAAGTCATAAACAGAATAGGCCACGTCGTCGGCGAAATCCATTATCTCTGCTTCTAAGGACCTTCGATCAGGCGGGCAGTCTTTCCGTGCAAAGTCAAAATCTTCTTTCTCCGAATCATACGCGCCCCATTTTCGCATCTTTTTCCCGGAAGTTTCTCGTTTCCAAGGATATTTTAGTAGTGCGTTCAGAGTCGCCCGTGTGAGATTCAAACCGTCGATCTTCGGTGACCGGCGGGCAAGCTTCGTTAAGATCCGAAAAGACTGAGCATTTCCCTCAAAGCCACCGAGAATATCGTTTTTTAATACAAGTGAGTTTAGTATCCCTTCGGCAACATGTCCGAAAGGTGGGTGACCCAAGTCATGAGCCAGTCCTGCACTTTCTACGACATCAGGACATAACCCTCCGTGAGCTTCGGCAAGTTCTGAACCTTGCGTTTTTAACAGATCTTCGGCGAGCCGCCGGCCAAGTTGGGCGACTTTGAGAGCGTGTGTGAGGCGGTTGTGGTGAAGGCGTCCTGAATCATTGGCCGCCACCACCTGAGTTACAGCACCAAGTCGACGAAAGGCAGCGGAATAGAGAATCCGGTCCCGGTCGCGTTGAGCGTCGGTCCTTTTGGACGATTGCTTGCCTTGTTCCTCAAAACGGCGCGTATTTCGAAATTTAAGAAGCTCCTCTCGCTTAGTGGCAAATGAACGTGATTCTTTTCCGCGCGATCGGTTTGCTCTAGGCTTCCTCTGTGCCTCGCCCGCCACAGCACCTTTTTTATTTTGAAGCTTCGAGCCGCCAATCGTTGGTGAAGCGCGCCTGTCCGCTCCCGGTCAAATCCCAAGCTGCAAGTTTGAGTAATCGAGGGTCGACATCGTCGAGAGCCGTTGCCAAAGCTTCTAGACTTTGCGGCTCATGAGCAATCCTGAGTTTGTCGAGCAAGCGGCAAGTCACATCTTCCAATGAATTGAGTTCCAAAACTTCAGGCATATCGTAATCCCCTCTTCTTATTTTCGTCTGGATCAGTTAATTTGGTTGCGAAAACCTCGTTATGCTGTGCAGCTTTAATCGAGCCGACCTACATGTCGAGTTATAATTTTTGTGGGCGACAATGGCGATAACGGCAACCAGTGTGACAGTAAGATATTGAACATCAATGAATTGCCCAAAAGGATTTGCCGCAGGTGAGCCCTCGCCAGACAAGGAAACTGCAAACGTATACGTAACGGCTACTCATCGTCATGTCTCTCTCTTCAAATCGCGGGGATTTGCGATAAAGGCCGGCTGAAAAATTTCTCAATTTCCGGGAACGCCAAGAAGCGAGGCACACTTTGCTGGGGGGGCTATTTTGACCTTGTTCTTTCGTGACAGCTGGGCTCCTCGAGTCGAAAAAGAATTCGAGGAAGGACAGATGCAAGCCCTTTCGGCAAAAAAGTGGCAAGCAACTGGCAAACCAATTTTTTCGGATCTCCGACGACGTCGCATAAGTTACTGACGCTGAATGGTACACCGCGTAGGACTCGAACCTACAACCAATTGATTAAGAGTCAACTGCTCTACCATTGAGCTAGCGGTGCCTTTGGCCGGAGCCCGCGCCGGAGTCGCAATGCTCAGGGCCGACGAATATGCACAGCGGCACGGATCGCGCAAGCGGTTTTCGGGCGCTTGCTTCGGGAGGACAATAATTACCAGAATCGATTGAATGCCGATTGATCGGAGACACGTTCATTCTCCGATGATCTTGACCAGAACCCGCTTACGACGCTTGCCGTCGAATTCGCCGTAGAAGATCTGTTCCCAGGGGCCGAAATCCAACCGACCCGCGGTTACCGCCACAACGACTTCCCGCCCCATGATACTGCGCTTGAGGTGGGCGTCGGCGTTATCTTCGTAGCCGTTGTGTTGATACTGCGAATGGGGTTTCTCCGGCGCGAGCTTTTCCAGCCAGACTTCGAAGTCGTGATGCAGTCCCGATTCGTCATCGTTGATGAAAACACTGGCAGAGATATGCATCGCATTGCACAGCACCAGACCCTCCCTGATTCCGCTTGCGATGAGGCATTGCTCAATTTGCGGAGTGATGTTGACGAATCCGCGCCGAGTAGGAATTTCGAACCAGAGTTCTTTACGATAGTGTTTCATAGTGGAGTATTCGCAGGAGCCATGCGACTCACTTTTCCCGATTGGGAATAAATCCCACGTTGTTCACTCAGCCTTTTCGTATCCAGACCATGACAATGCGTGCAACAATTTCAATCAAGCCACAACTCTTCTATCGTTTCGCGACCATCGCGGCGATTGCAATGCTGTTTGCTCTGCCCGTTCGAGCTGACGAATTCCAGAAAGCATTCGTCTTACCGATCGAAAAGGCCCACAATGCGGCCGCGTGGCGGACAAAGGATGCTGTGAAGGCGACCTTCCGCAGCACAATGGGAGGCAAGGTGCGACTCGAGGGCACGATGCTCACGAATACCACGGTCAGCAAGACCCGGCTTGAGCTCAAGAACGGGACAGTGATCGTATTTGATGGAAAGTCATGCTGGTTGTCACCGCCTGATGCCGGTCTCGAACGTGCAAGGTTTCATTCGCTCACCTGGCCCTACTTTCTTGCGGCGCCGATGAAACTTCGTGACCCGGGATCTCGCCTTGAGGATCTCGGGAAATTGGAGCTTTTGGACCGAGAATATGATGCGGCGAAGCTCACGTTCGATGCAGGAGTGGGAGACACCCCTGAAGACTGGTATGTGCTCTACAGAGATCCCGAAACGAATCGTCTGCACGCGATGGCTTATATCGTGACCTATTTCGGGAACGACGCACCTCCTGCGAAAGAGCCGCACGCAATCACCTATGAAAATTTTGAAGAGGTGGACGGCATTCCGATACCGATGCTCTGGCGATTCTGGAACTGGTCGAAAGAAGAGGGCCTCGAAGAGCAACTTGGACAGTTTGAGATCTCGAATGTGGAATTCGTCACGCCGGACGCTGACGCGTTCAAGGCACCAGAGGGCGCGGTAGAGCAAACGCTTCCGCAGCAGTAATAAGTTGGGGGCGGGGCACTTGCTAAATTTTCCCGCACGTAACAAACCGGGATGCTTTGGTCCACTCCATCCGGACTCTATTCTCTGCCCCTGCAAAGCCGGCGTTGCGGAGTCCTCAGACTTACCGAAAACATCCTGGAGAAAATCCGATGCAATGATGCTCAGATTGACGCTGGGCAATACCCAGCGTACGAGTATTCCGTAATTATTTAGCCAAGAGCTCGTTACCAAAAATCGATTGTATTCCGATGAACGAAACGGGCGATCGTTTGTCAGATTTGCCAAAACTTTTCGAATCAACCTATGTACGGTATTAATAATCTCGAACTTTTCGTTCTCCTTCTGGGCGTGCCGATGGCTCTCGGTATGTGGGCGCAGTTCCGGGTGAAGAACGCCTTCGGAAAATACTCGAAGGTCCGGGCCTCTTCGAATGCGACTGGAGCGCAGGCTGCGCGCGAAATTCTGCATGCCGCAGGGATTAATGACGTTGACGTTGTACAGATCAACGGAATGCTCGGCGATCACTACGATCCGACTCACAAACGGCTATGCCTTTCCACAGATGTCTACAACAGTCCCTCGGTAGCGGCACTCGGGATCGCTGCGCATGAGTCCGGGCACGCAATTCAGCATTCGGTTGCTTATGCTCCGTTAAAGGCGCGTATGGCGGTCGTTCCAGTGACCATGTTTGCCTCGCAGCTTCTTCCGTTTGTGATGATTGGCGGCTTGTTTCTCGGAATCGTTGGGCTGCTGAAGATTGGCGTCATTATCTACGCGATTCTCGCGGCGTTCCAGCTGATCACGCTGCCGGTCGAATTCGACGCTTCCCGTCGGGCAAAAATCATTCTGCAGAACATGCATCTGATCCAGCCCGGAACTGAAGCCGCCGGAGTGAACCGTGTATTAGACGCTGCGGCTCTCACATATGTCGCCGCATTCGTGGCCGCGCTCGGCAACCTGATTTACCTGTTTCTGCTCTCACGCCGGGAATGATCCGAGGCGACAGCGAAAATAGATCAATGGAACTTGTTTTAAATGCAGCGAGAAACTTGGTAGGCCTTGCCGCCAAGTCCATGGAATCGGAGTCTGCGGTCAATGACGATAAATCTGAAGACAAGGTGCTGGTGGCCCGTGCTCAACAGGGCGACGCCACTGCCTTTGACCGCCTCGTCATAAAATACAGTCCCCGGCTGTACGGCCTGCTTTACAACATGACGTCGAATCATGAGGACGCGAACGATCTCATGCAGGACGTTTTTGCGAAGGCGTACCGCTCACTGAAGGGCTTTCGCGGGAAATCGAGTTTTTACACGTGGATTCACTCCATCGGGGTAAACATGGCGATCAATTTTCTCAAGAAGCGGGGCCGCAGGTACCAGATGTCTCTGGACGATATCGATGCAAACATTCAGAATGATAGGGAGTTCATCGAACTGACGGCAACCAGCAGTCCGGTTCGAGAAACGAATCTGAATGAGCTTCAACAAAGATTGAACGAGGCTATGATGAGACTGTCCCATGATCACAGAGCCGTGGTAACCATGTTCGACATTCAAGGAATGCCGCATGCCGAGATCAGCAAGATTCTGGGTGTGTCCGAAGGCACTGTGCGCTCGAGGCTTTTTTACGCCCATCAGCAGCTTCAGAATTATCTCGAAGAATTCCGGAAAAGCTGAACCCGAAGATCCAGACTGAACACCATCCATGTCCGACCAAATCGATATTCAGAAGCTCCTGAGACTCAAACGCTACGAGCAACCCGAGCCCGAATACTTCCAGGACTTTCTGGAAGAATTTCAGCGGCGGCAGCGGGCGGAGTTACTGAAGCGCTCCCTGTGGCAGATCTTCCGTGATCGCACCAACGCGTTCGTCGGTCATTTCTCACTCGCGCAATACACCTACGGAATGGCCAGCGCCGCGGTTCTCGTGGTCGCCGGGCTCGTTTCGTTCGGCATCCTCAGCGGGAATCCTGAACGTGCGCAGTACGCTGCGGACACCCATGGGACATCGGCTCGGGTCCAGCCTGTCACGGGAACTCCTCTCGTATTCTCGCCTGATGAGTTTGGTAACGACCTGGATTTCTCGAATGGTGGACCGATGCTTCACGCGTCCATCAGCGCTCAACCCCGCTACGTTATTGACGCGCGCCCGGTGAGTTATGAGGCGCCATTCAGCTTCTGATTTGGGCGACTGTCGCCGCGTGCCCCCGAATCTTGGGTGTTTTTTCGCTGTTGTTCTTCTCGTGCTTGCCAGTGGGCAGCACGTTTCTGGAAAGGATGGTGTCATTGAATCGATTACTGCCGAGGTGGGCAAGATCTTCGCGCGAAGCAAAGACGCCGTGGTCAAGATCGAAGGCACTGATCGTCACGGAAAACTCTCCGGCACCGGGTTCTTCGTCGATCCGAATGGGACACTTATTACCTCTTATTCTATCGGGGGCACGGCTCAGGATCTGATCGTCGTTAAAGGCGACATGCGGTATCCCGCGAAGCGCCTGATCGGTGATTCCCGGAGCGGGATTGCCATCCTCAAGATCGAAGCGGAGACTCCGTTTCTGCCGACTGGCACAGCCGAAGGGATGGATGCTGCCACGCCCGTGGTTCTGGTCGGCTACCCAATGGACTTACCACTCTCGCCGAGTTTCGGGATTGTTGCCGGTATGGATCTGGGGTACGAAGGAAAGCTTTTCCGGACAACGCACATCCGGGCGAACGTCCCCGTTCAACGTGGCGAAGGCGGTGCACCGATGCTTAATCTCGAAGGAGATGTCGTAGGGATACTGATCAGTGGCATCGACAACGGGAGCGCCTGTTTTGCCCTCCCAATCGATGCAGCCGCAAAAGTGCAGCAAGATTATTTCCGGTACGGTGAATTGAGACCGGGTTGGCTTGGATTGAATGTCGAAAGCAGGGATTCCAGGATGGAATCGACCGCCTGCGTGACGGAAATCGTCAAAGGAGGACCTGGTCAATCCGCCGGCGTGAAGGTCGGCGATTTCTTGCTCAAGATCGGAAAAACCACGATTCGCGCTCCTCAAGACATCCTCGACGCTTCCTATTTCCTAACTGCCGGCGACATCGTGAATATAGTTGTCCGAAGGGGAGAGGATATGATGGAATTACAGGCGTTACCATCAGATCCCCCTGAATCGACCGGAGACCCGTTGCAGCTTGTTGTCCCCAGGCAAAACAGCCTGCCAAACCTCGAGGTCGGTGAGATGATGAATCTGAAATAGTTGATGAAGTAAGAGGAAAAGAATCATAGCCGCACAGCGACACCTTGATCGCGAAGGAATTCCTTCGCCTGGCGAATCGTGAACTCCCCAAAGTGAAAAATACTCGCTGCAATCACCGCATCCGCGTTTGCAAGCGTCAGGACCTCCGCAAGATGTCTCAAATTCCCGGCTCCCCCGCTGGCAATTACGGGAACCGGCACCGCCGCTCCCATCCGGCGAGTAATCTCGATGTCGAAGCCCGCTTTCGTTCCATCCGCGTCAATACTGTTGAGAACGATCTCTCCCGCGCCCAACGCCACGGCGCGCCGCCCCCATTCCACCGCCTCCAGCCCGGTCGATTTTCTCCCACCGTGGGAAAACACGTCCCATCGATCGTAGTCCACTTTTTTACAATCAATCGAGACAACGATGCATTGACTGCCAAAGTGCCTGGCCCCTTCGTGAATAAGACCTGGATCGGCGAGCGCAGACGAATTAATGCTGGTTTTGTCGGCCCCCGCGAGCAGCATCGCGTGCATGTCGTCCGTCGTACGAATGCCGCCTCCGACGGTCAATGGCATGAAACACTGATCCGCAACGTGTCGGATCACTTCGATCATGCTCTTTCGTCCATGAGCGCTTGCGGTAATATCGAAAAAGACCATTTCGTCGGCCCCCTGGTCGTTGTAGCGAACCGCGCATTCCACAGGATCGCCGACGTTTCGCAATTCGCCGGCTTCGGCTTTTCCAAACTGCACGCCCCGAGTTACACTCCCATCATGCACGTCCAGGCAAGGAATAATACGTTTAGTCAACATAGGGTAATAAAATGGAGTAATTTCGTCACTTTAGATAAACTTTTTGCAAGAAACCGACAGGCGCGAAGTAAATTTTGCAAAATTTTTGTTGATTAGTGAAACGTAGATTATAGCGTGCCGCGGTTTTTGACCGAACCTCAACCTCAAACAACCAACAACAAAGTAAGTAATCATGGGCCAGACCGACCAGTCAGGGAACAGTAATCCCGCCAAGTCTCCGCAGGACGAGGCGGCCAAATCTTTCAACATCACTTCCGAACCCGTCGTGCACGGTGCGTTGGAACAAGACGTCCACAAATACGAGGCGACCACTGAGTCTGTTGTCCACAACACGACCACTCAGGAGGGACTCGGGGAACTGCCTGCTTCCTACGGTGAAGACACGCTCTTTCTCGTTGCCCGGGATCCGAATTGGCTCTTCTGCTATTGGGATCTGAACTGGAGCCGATTCCAGGCGGCGGATATGAAGGACAGCCAGTACAGGATTTACCTCAAAACCTTCAAAAGCGGTGCCGAGGATTCGGTGACTCAGGTGAACCCCGAGGCTCGCAACTGGTACATCCAGGTCGATAGCCCGGGCACCAGCTACCGGGTGGAACTCGGCTATCATGATGCCGACAACAACTGGGCCACTGTTTTATCCTCCAACGAGGCGTCGACACCCTCAGCGAGCGTGGCCGGAGACGAAGGCAGGGCTGACTTCGCGACCATTCCGTATCATCTGACGTTCGAACGTCTATTGGAAATGGTGAAAGATGGCATGGCCAAGGGCGAAAGCCTTATGACTGCACTCAAACGCGTGCAAGGCGAAGCATCTGACCTCGCCAAAGGAGCGATTCCCAATTGGACCGATGAACAGAAACGGCTTCTGGCTGTCCTTCTGGGCGAGTCCATGACCGATGTCGTGTCGATGGGGTCGGAGGAAATCGATCTGCTGCTGCGCAAGCGGCTTGCAGAACGGTTGAATACAGAGAGCGCCAGCGAACTCGCTGCTCTCGGCCGATTGAACGAGGTGTTCGGCCCAGGAGACAGCAGTCTCTTCAGCGCACGTGGCGGAGCGAGTCTCTTCGGTGCACTTGGCGAGTCGAGCCTCTTCAGCGCACTCGGCGGAGCCAGTCTCTTCCGCGCGCTCGGCGAGTCGAGTCTCTTCAGTGCGCTCGGCGGAGCAAGTCTCTTCCGTGCACTCGGCGAGTCGAGTCTCTCCAGTGCTTTCGGCGGGGCAAGTCTCTTCCGTGCACTCGGCGAGTCGAGTCTCTCCAGTGCTTTTGGCGGGGCCAGTTTCTTTCGCGAACTCGGTGGGGCAAGTCTTTTCAGTGCACTCGGCGGAGCGAGTCTTTTCAACGCACTTGGCGGAGCGAGTCTCTCCAGTGCGCTCGGCGGGGCCAGTCTCTTCAGCGGCGTCGGTGCAAGCTGGAGCGCGCAGCCCTTCAGTATTGAATCCCGGCGTGGATTCTTCATGCATGTGAACGCCGAGGTAATCTTTTACGGCGGCACACATCCCGACGCGAAAGTCACAATCGACGGCCAGCCGATCACGCTCAGGCCCGACGGGTCATTCAGCTATCATTTCAAGCTGCCAGACGGGAAATTCGAGATTCCCATCGTCGCAGAGTCTCCTGACGGCAAGGAAAAGCGCAGCGCGACGCTCACTTTTGAGCGCAAAACGACACGCGAGGGCGAAGTCGAACACACGGTTCAACCCGCCTATTTGTCGGAGCCGATGGGAAGAAAAAGCTAATCTTCGAGCTTCTTAATTCAAGGGGCGGGTGCCGGATCACGGCATCCGCCCCTACTGCTTTCTGAGAAACGTCCCGCCTATGCGACATTGCCCTTTTCCTCAAACTCGGAATGAATGCCGACAGATTGCCGCAACCAACCGCGCACGACGCAGACGCCACTCGGAGAAAAGAGCTCGCGCGGCGTTCTTTCCGCTGCATTGGTTAATTCGTGACTGCGAAGACCCCACGCCATCGTAAAAGAGATCGACTCGTCGAGGCGTTCCTGGAGCACATGGAGGTGGAGCGGAATGCTTCCCCGCGCACCCTGACGAATTATCGACACGCGATTGAGCAGTTCCAGAACCGGAGAGAGTTTCCAGGGTGGAAGCCTGCGCAACCAGAGCATTTCCGCGCTTTTCTTTTCGAATTGATGAAATCGGGGCAGGCGCGCTCGACCATTCGACTCACTTTCGCAGCGCTGCGTAGTTACTACCGATTTCTGGTTGAACGACACGGGCTGAAGATTAATCCGCTCAAAGCGGTACAGCTTCCGAAGCCGGAGAAGAAACTGCCTCTGGTGCTTACCGTGAAGCAAATCGAGGAACTGCTGGAGGCCCCATTCAAGATTGAGCGTGAAAAGCAGGCACCGGAGTGGTTGCCCACGCGTGACTTAGCGATCATGGAGTTGTTCTACAGCAGCGGACTCCGGCTGCAGGAACTCACGAACCTTGACGTTGGGAGCGTTGACGTTTTCTCAGAAACAGTCCGGGTACTTGGAAAGGGTCGTAAGGAACGGGTTGTTCCTGTTGGGGCACCAGCTCTAGAGGCAATTCAACGATACCGACAAGCTGCGCGGGTAAATGCGGGCCCGCTTTTCATCAGCAAGCTCCGCCGCCGCATGCGTCCGAGGGCTGTTTGGGAGGTTCTGAAGAAGTATCTTCGCTACACAAGCATTCCGATTTCGTTGAGCCCGCACAAACTCCGGCACAGCTTCGCCACACACATGCTCGATGCGGGCGCTGATCTGCGAAGCGTCCAATCACTGCTGGGTCACGCCAGCCTTTCAACCACCCAGATTTACACACATGTCACCGTCGAGAGACTGAAGAAAGCCTATGGGGAAGCTCACCCCCGGGCGTAAACGCGGAGCGGATAGCGCGTATCGCCCGATTTCTCTGCGGCCTGCGGGCCCGGCGGCGAGTAGGATCTCCCTGTTTGCACGCCTGCCATCGAAAGGGTTTTCTTCGTATTCGTGCTGTAACCTCATCAGTTTCCCCGGAAAAATTTCCCAGGAAAATTCCGAAAAGGCTGCAAATTCGCTCGTCTCGCATCGATCCAGGGACAAAAGACCGTCACTACCTACGGCGTCCCAACATGCAGATTGCCAAAAGGATCGCAGTGAAGCGGTTCCTTGAACATTGACGCTATGTTCAATTGCGACATATTTTCACTGCCGTACCGGTCGAAAACTGGAACGTTGGCTCCTCGATAATGGGGTAGTCACGTATGATCCGGTTTGAGAAACAACCGCCCGGCTGCTTATCGAAACAATGCAAACGAACGGATTCGCGGAAGCGGTCGAATTTATCTGTGAAAAGGACCAGCGTTTCCACGCTGAAGGATACGCGTTTTTGCGGGATGCGCTGAACTACACTATCAAACAGCACCGCAAGGATCGTGTTTCAGGAACTCGCCACATTTCGGGTCAGGAGCTCATGGAAGGCACTCGTGTTTACGCACTGAAGGAATTCGGACCGATGGTCACAACGGTTCTGGACTACTGGGGAATTCATGCCACCGCGGATTTCGGAGACATGGTTTTCAACCTCATCGAGGCGGGAATCTTCGGGAAAACCGACGCTGACTCGAAGGAGGACTTCAAAGATTGCTACGAATTCCAGGAGGCCTTCGTCGTGCCTTTTTTACCTCCGAAGCGGGAATCCGCTGTCGAACCCTCGTCGGCTTCGCCCACTGCCGAGCTTCCGTGACGCACGACCTTTTCGCCGACGTAGCCCCTTTTGATTGTCTCATGATTTCCATTCCTCCCGGCAAGTCTGCCGCTTCCACAGACCCGGCGCTTCGGATCCCGGAGAACACGTCAGTAAAGACGGTGCTGCCAAACGGACTCACGGTTATCGTCCAGGAGGATCGAAGTGCACCGGTTGCGAGCGTGCAGGCCTGGTGTCAGACGGGCAGCATTCATGAAGATGTTCATCTCGGAGCGGGGCTATCTCACATCCTGGAGCACATGCTCTTCAAAGGGACGGAGAAAAGGGACACCGCAGAAATCGCTCAAGTCGTTCAGGATCAAGGTGGTTACATCAACGCTTACACCTCATTCGACAGAACGGTCTACTGGATCGATATTCCAGTGAAGGGGGTGCCGACTGCGCTGGAAGTGTTGGCAGACGCCATGATGAACTCCACGCTTCCGCCGGAGGAATACGTAAAGGAACAGGAAGTCATCCGGCGGGAATTTGCCATGGGGTTCGACGATCCCGATCGGATGTCCACACTCATCACGTTCGCGACGGCTTACAGCGAACATCCCTACCGGATGCCGGTGATCGGCCATCTCGACATCTATAACGAGCTCACCCGCGACGCTGTGATGCGCTATTACAAAGAGCGCTACGTGCCAAACAATCTGGTCTTCGTCGTCGTGGGAAACGTAAATGGTCGCGAAGTCGTGAAACAACTCGGGGAGCTTTTCCAGGTGCACCCACGCGCCAGCCTGAGACCGGTTTTTATCCCGCGCGAGCCGCAGCAGCTTGGGCGGCGCGATCTGCATCTTGAGTTCGAGACGGAGCTGACACGTCTCGACATGGTGTGGCACATTCCGGAGCTAATCCATCCCGACACGCCGGCGCTCGATCTATTGGCAACAGCGCTTGGGCATGGGACCAGTTCGCGACTTTATTGGGAAATCCGGCAGGAGAAGGGCCTGGTCCACTCGATCTCAGCCTTCAGCTATACACCGGGACATCCCGGGCTCTTTGGAATCGGCGCGATACTCGACCCGGATAAGCGCCAGGAAACGGAGATGGCGGTCCTTGCCATGATCGATGAGATCAAGGCGGGAGGCGTAACCGCTCAGGAACTGGAGAAAGCGCGCAACCTAATGCTGAGCAGCCATTTCCGCGGCCTCACCACGATGCGCGGGAAGGCTTCCGACCTTGGGTCGAACTGGTTGCTAACTCGCAATTTAAATTTTTCTTCGGAGTATCTCGAAGCGATCCAAAGGGTGACTATCAATGACTTGCAACGGGTGGCGCAAACTTACTGCACCAGGGAGAACCTGACGGTCACTTCATTAAATCCGACGGGATCACTTACGGAGTGTATCGAGGAAGAATCGAAGACCGCTGATACAGAGGAAATTCAAAAGTTCGCGCTGCCAAACGGGCTTCGACTCCTGGTTCGTGAAGATCGGCGTCTGCCGCTGGTATCGATGCGCGCTGTATTCAAGGGGGGCGTACTCGCTGAAAACGAACGGACAAATGGCATTTCCAAGCTGACGTCGCAAGTGCTGCTGAAGGGCACCAAGAACCGCACTGCAGAGCAAATTGCGGAAACGATTGAAGCCGTTGGCGGTGGCATATCCAGTGATTCCGGAAATAACAGCATCAGCATTGCTGTCCGCGTCATGCGACCTGATCTTCAGTTGGGACTTGACGTGCTCAGTGACGTGATTCTGAACCCCGTCTGGCCAAATAAAGCCGTTGAGAGAGAAAAAGAGGTTCAGCTGGCGGGATTGAAGGCCGAAGAGGAAGAAATGACGAACGTGGCGCGTAATCTCCTGCGTCGCACGATTTACTCCGGACACCCTTACGCGTTGCGTCAGCTTGGCACTCCCGAGTCTGTGGAGAGCTTAGATGCAGAAGCATTGTCCAAATTCCACAAGAATCATTTCGTCGGTAAGAACGGAGTCATTTCGATTTTCGGAGACGTAAAAGCGGCGGAGGTGAAGGCGCTGGTGGAAAAATATTTTGGCTCGATGCCTGAGGGCGAGGAGGCGCTCACTGCACCGCCACCCCCGCAGAAATTGGAGGATACTGCGACAGTCGAAGAGTTTCGTGATAAACACCAGGCGGTGCTCATGGTGGGTTTCCTCGGGACGCATTTCACCAATCCAGATCGTCATATTTTGGAGCTGATCGATGAGGCCTCGAGCGATCTTGGTTCGCGATTCTTCATTCGAATTCGAGAAGAAATGGGTCTCGCGTATTATGTCGGCACGAGCCAGATGCCTGGACTCTGCACGGGGCTATTCGTTTTCTATCTTGGGACTTCCCCGGAAAAGGCAGGAGAAGTAAAAACTGAGTTTCTGTCGGAGATCCAGAATCTGGCAACGCATGGCCTCACGAAAGCGGAACTGGCCCGCGCCAAGGAAAAGCTGATTGGACGGGATCAAATCCGGAATCAGAGTAACGAATCGCTTTCCTACCGGACAGCACTCGATGAGTTATTCGGTGTCGGGTACGACGATTATTTGAATATCCCTGATCGAATTTCCGCTGTAACCATGCAGGATGTGCGATCCGTTGCGGCAAAATACTTCACAGACGCCCCGGGTGTAATCGCCGTTGTGCGACCCGCGCCGACCCCAAAAGTAACCAATTAACAAAATATGGCAGAAATCCAGACGAATACCGAATCGGGAGAAATGACCCAACGTTTCATCGAGTTTGTAATGATGCAGGCTCAGAATGCCGCGCTTTTTCTGGGACAGGTTCCACATCCACAGGGTGAGGCGCCCGAGATCAATTTGGACCTCGCGAGAATGTTCATCGACCAGTTGGTAATGATCCGCGAGAAAACAAGAAATAATCTCTCGGACGACGAGCGAAAAGTGCTGGCCAATGCGATCAGCAATCTTCAAATGGTGTTTGTGGAGGTTGCGGAGGAGGTGAAGAGCGGCAAAGCGTCAGACCAACCAAGACAGCCTGAGCCCGAACCTGCCGCCAAAACGTCCGCCACAGCATCGGAATCGACACCGACTCCATCGGAACCCATCGCTCCGCCCCCTTCCGACGGAGAAGGGGAATCGAAAAAACGGTTTACCAAGAGCTACGGTTCCTGAGGCTTAAAGGATGGCCTCTGAAATTCTGCAGATCGGTGCCTGCAAGCTGGGCGGTCCCGAACTCCTTTTCATACTCGGTCCGTGCGTGATCGAGTCGGAACCTTTCGTGCGTCGCATGGCGCAGAAAATCAAGAAGATCGCTGACGATGCCGAAATTCAATTCATCTTCAAGGCGTCGTATGATAAGGCAAATCGATCATCGGTCTCTTCGTTCCGCGGCATGGGTGCGCGCGAAGGTTGTGCTTTGCTTTGCGAGATCGGGAAAGGGATCGGAGCTCCTGTCACGACGGATGTCCATTCCCCCGAGCAAGCAAAAATTGCGGGCGAATATGTCGACATTCTGCAGATCCCGGCTTTTCTTTGTCGACAGACGGATCTTATCGAGGCTGCTGCGGAGACGGGGCGCGTGGTAAACGTCAAGAAGGGACAGTTCCTCGCGCCCTGGGACTTGAAGAACGTCGCGAATAAACTCGAAGCTTTCGGAAACGAGCAGTTCTTTTTCACAGAGCGGGGCACGACTTTTGGTTACAATAATCTCGTCGCAGACATGCGTTCGCTCTATTGGATTCGGGAATCAGGCTACAAAGTCGTGTTTGACGCCACGCATTCGGTTCAGCGTCCGGGTGGCGGAGGCGAAACGACGTCCGGCGATGGCATTCTGGCACCGGTGCTTGCACGATCTGCAGTAGCGGCTGGTTGCGATGGAATATTCATTGAGACCCACGAAAACCCGGCCGAGGCGCTCTCCGATGGCCCGAATCAGATTCCGCTGTCGAATCTGCCGAAGCTTTTGGGAACTCTGAAGAAAATTCATGCGCTTGTTCGGTAAACTTGGAGCTGCCTGCCTTGCGGCATTCCTTGCAGCCGGCTTTTCAGTCGTTTCCATCGCAGCGGATGACAAAAACGAGGATGACGTGATCAATGTGCCGATCCCTGTGGGCAAAGACGCAATGGGTTTACGAATCCCTCTGTACGATCAGAAGGGTAATCTCACGATGACACTGGACGTCCAGCGCGCTCAGAAAATCGACGAAAATAGCATGTTGATGGAGGGCGCCTTGGTGCAAACTTTTAAGGGAAACGAGGAACCCGACTTACGTATCAGTCTTCCCAAATCTGTGATCGACTTGCGCACACGCGTGGTGACCAGCAAATCGCCCGTCACGATCGAACGGGAGGATTTCAGCCTGACCGGCGACGCCATGGAGTTTTATCTGAAATCGAAAAAAGGGCGTGTGATGAGGAACGTGAAAATGCTGATCTATAACCGTGACAATTTTTCTCGTGAACAGTCTGCGGAATAGTGCCCTCGGGATGGCGCTCATTCTGCTTCCAATCTCCGTCCATTCCCAGGGCATTATCTCGGAGACCGCGGCGGTGAGTCGGTACGCACAGACTGACACATCGAAGGTTCCCCCGAAGACGCGCAGCAAGCAGTCGACATTCGGGGATACCTCGCAAAGAAAGCCAGGAGTAACGGAAATTTCTTCCAGTCAGGAGGTTACATTTGCACAAAGCGAAAATAAGGCGGTGTTCGTCGGGGATGTCGTTGTTCGCGATCCTCAGTTCGTCCTGACGTGCCAGAAACTAACGGCTTACCTACGCGGCAGCGAAGTATCCGAAGAATCTCAGGCGGGGAAAGGCGGGGGCGGTCTTGAGCGCGCCATCGCGGAGGGCAACGTCGTAATCATTCAGGACAAGGTAGATGCGGACGGTAAAACCACCCGGTATGAAGGCCGCGGCCAGAGGGTCGTCTACGAGACGGCCACCGACGAAGTCACCTTGAGTGGAAGTCCCTCGGTGCGAGAAGGTATCAATTTACACATCGCGACGGATCCATCCACGGTCATGAAGATCACCACAAGCGAAATGATTACGTCCGGCCCCAGCAAGACGATCATTGCTCCCTCAAAAGACGATTAATTATTGAGACTCCATTGATTTCACCCACTCTCGAAAAAAAGCCGAAACCTATCGATACGTCTCCCATTCTCAAGACCGAGAAGCTCGTAAAGATCTACGGTGGCCGTTCGGTCGTAAATGGTATCGATATCAACTTGAAGCGCGGAGAAATCGTCGGGCTCTTAGGACCAAACGGTGCCGGTAAGACTACGAGCTTTTACATGATCGTTGGGCTAGTCCGCCCCGACGGTGGAAGGGTGATCTTCGAGGGAAAGGACGTCACGAATTATGCGATGTATCGCCGGGCGCGAATGGGGATGGGATACCTCCCGCAGGAGGAGTCGATTTTTCGAAAAATGACGGTCCGTGAAAACATTATGGCGATTCTCGAAACGTTGCCCCTCAATCGAAAGGAGCGCAGGGAACGTTGTGACGAACTGCTTACACAATTCGGAATCGAGCATCTTACGAAAAATTTAGCATTGACGCTCTCGGGCGGTGAAAAGCGGCGCCTGACGATTGCCCGTTCGCTCGTCACGAAACCAAGTTTGCTGATGCTGGACGAACCATTCAGCGGCGTCGATCCTATCGCGGTGTACGATGTGCAGCAAATCGTCTCGAATCTGCGTGATTCGGGGCTTGGCATTCTTATCACCGACCACAACGTTCGCGAGACCCTGGCAATCGTGGATCGGGCTTACTTGATTTTTGAGGGTCGAGTCGAGAGCGAGGGAACCAAGGATTTCCTCATCAACGACCCGATCAGTCGCCAGCTTTACTTGGGAGAACGGTTTCACATGTAAATAAGCGAAGTTCCGGCTTAAGTGAACGATACACTTTCGCCGGTTCTATCCCCCATAGCAGAAAGGAAAACACCAAATGCAAACAGCCAACGTCAACCTGCCTGTCACGGTAACCGGGCGTCATGTCGATGTGACGGATTCTATGAAGAGTTACGCAGTGAGCAAGATCGAGGGATTGCATCTCGATTATCCGCGTATCATCGAAGCTCAGGTAATTCTTGATGTCGAAAAATACCGGCATCAGGCGGAGGTTATTCTGCATTGTGCAAATCACATCACGATTGAGGCCAGTGCCGAGACAGACGATATGTATGCTTCCATGGACGAAGTCATGGGAAAAGTAGCGCGTCAGATGCGGAAATATAAAACGCGCATGATGCGAAACCATCGACCGCGCCCCCGCGAAGAGGTTTGGCACTTCGAAGAGCAGGTCTTCGCCGCAGAGACGCTTGAGGCACTCGAGGAGGAAAATGAACCGCAACCCATTCAAATGGAGAAGTATCCGATGAAACAGATGTTCACGGACGAAGCAATCCTCCAGCTTGAGATGTCAAGCCGCCAGTTCGTCGTTTTTGTGAATGCACGCACCGAAAAGCTGAACATTCTCGTCCGCAGAAAGAACGGTGCGTTCGGTCTGATTGAGCCAACTTACAGCTGAAGTTTCCGCTGATTATTACGAGAAAGAGGGACGGCGTGAATGCTGTCCCTTTTTTTTGGAGTTTCAGCACGACACAGAAGCAGGAAATCACATACGATTTCCCATATGGGGAGGTTTTTGAGGTTTCCCCCGCAGCCCTTCACGCTTCTGGCGGTCTGCGCGGCGGCGGGCATTATTTTTGCCGACCGGTGGCCGGTCGGGTTGGCGGTGTTGCTGCCGATTTTCGGTATTTCAGCGGTGATTACACATCGGCATCCCGGAACATCCGTATTCTTCATAGCGATCGCCGTCGGGTTCGCAGCCCTACACACGCTGCGGCACCACGACGATCCTGCAAATCGCCTTGCGCGACGTCTATCCGTGAAGCCCCAGGTGGTAACGGCCATCGGCATTGTCCGGAGAGAACCCCGCGTATTCAAAAATGACCAGGGCCGTCCTTCCTGCCGATTCGTGATGGAGTTGGAATCTCTCTCGCTGAAGCACAAGCGGATCAGATGTGATGCGTTGGTGAGGGTATCGTGGATTGGTGTGCCCCCAAAATATGGCGATCGAGTCAAGATCATTGGGGAAGCGCGGAATCTAGGAAAATCCAGAAACCCGGGAGAATACAACTTCACGAAACATTACCAGCGATCAGGAGTCTTTTCTGAAATCCGTGTTCGATTCGGCAACGACCAGAAGATCCTTTCCAGCGGCAATGCGAACCCGCTAATAGCCGCAGCACTCAGCGTAAGGGAGTGGATGCAACAGGCGCTTAGCTGCGGCCTTCGGGACTCGCCGGAGGAAACCGGACTGATCCGGAGCATGGTGCTGGGTATGAAAGGCGGGATTTCGCTAGAAAATCGCGACCTATTTCGACAAACCGGGACTCTTCATTTGCTTGTTGTAAGCGGCCTACACGTCGGAATGCTGGCGTTCGTTTTGTGGCAGGCATTTATGTTTCTCGGCCTCAATCGAAGGATTACAGCGTTGCTCGTCGTGCCATTTCTGGTGTTTTACTCGCTCGTAACCGGTTTTGGTCCGGGAAGCGTGCGGGCGGCAATCATGGCATCCGTTGTCTTGATCGGTATCGCCGTCGACCGTCCGGCAGTGACGTTCAACAGCTTTTCTGCAGCGCTGTTTCTTACCTTGCTTTGGGATACAAATCAGCTCTTCATGCCGGGGTTTCAGTTCTCGTTCGCCGTGGTGTTCTCCATTCTGTTCTTTGGGACCCGGCTCGAGAAGCGTTTCGGCAGACTCGGCTACCCGGATCCTTTTCTGCCTCGCCGCCTATGGTCTCCCGCGCAGGAATTTCGGGCGGGTTTTCTGCGCTACACAATTGGCCTCGCCAGTGTCTCGCTCGCGGCGTGGGTAGGCTCCGTATCATTTACTGTCGGCTATTTTCACCTGCTGACACCGATGGCTTTGATCGCAAACGTAATGATCGTCCCTCTGGCCTTTATAGTTCTTTCGCAGGGAGTGCTCAGCATTCTTGCATATGGACTATCCGGTTCGTTTGCAGCGCTCTTTAATAATTGCAGCTGGCTTGCGGCGAAGCTGCTGCTTGGCATGGTGGAGTTCTGTTCAGCTTTGCCGGGCGGAATTACGCACGTGGAACTGCCCGATGGAAGGGCAACTCCGGCCGTTGCGGTCATGGTGCTTGATCTCGGTTCCGGGGCCGGGATCCATATCCGCGCCGACGACGAAGATTGGATGATCGACTGCGGCAGCGCACATGACTACCGATCAGTGATTGAACCGTATCTGCATACTCGGGGCGTGGATACCCTCGATGGAGTCGTCCTCACACACGGCGATTCTACACATGTCGGCGGCGCTATGGAACTGGCGGCGGGATTTCGCCCCCAAAGGATCATCGACTCAGCAATTCCCGCTCGATCCCCATCAATGAGGCAATTCCGGAGTGAATACCCCAGGTCGATCGTGCAGCGCGGGGATTCGTGGAACATCGGCAAGTTCGGCGAGATCCGTGTTCTCTACCCGCCGCCCGATATTAATCGACGTTGTGCTGACGACGAGAGTCTGGTGATGATGCTTAACGCAGTGGGGTGGAGGATTTTGCTCCTTAACGATGCCGGATTTTTCACCGAGCAATGGCTCATAGAGAACGAGCGAGATTTGAGGGCGGATTTCATCATCGCGGGAAGGACAAGAACCGACATTTCGCTGACACCCGGATTCCTGCGGGCCGTGAAAGCCCGCGGGATCGTGCTCGGAAGAGAGCATTTCGCAGATCGCCCCCGCGACGCATGGGAGATTCGGCGTCGCACGCCTATCGTTCAGGCTCAACGTGAGACCGGAGCGGTCACCATGGATTTCTGGGCGGATAAAGCAATTTTCCGATCGCGCCTCGACGACACCAAAATCACTTTTTGGCGCAATTGACCACAGCTAGCCGAATGCGATGGATCGGCAGGTTTTTCTCGCGGAACCGTTTCTCGAAATCTGTCATTGGGTAATTCAGGCCCGGCGGTTGCGGAATTTCCACAAAATCTGAGCGTTTGCTGATTAACTCGCGGATATATGTGACGTAATCCTGATGGTCGGTGGCGAGATTCAAAATACCGTCGGAGGTCAACGCAATTCGTGCTGCATCAAGGAATGGCGGGTTGATAAGTCGTCGACGCTTATGTTTTCGCTTTGGCCACGGATCTGCGAACAACACATGGAAAACTGAGATTGAGTCCGGTGGCAGGAGGTATTTTGTCGTATAAAAGCTCTCGAGCTGCAGGACACGCACGTTGCGGAGTCCGGCATCACCCCCCCGGCGGCAGGATTTTCGCACGCGACCGAGAAGTCGTTCCGTACCCAGAAAATCCCGGTCCGGATGGCGCTTTGCCATCTCCACAAGAAATGCTCCATCACCACAACCGATATCAATTTCGACAGGCGCCTCGCGTCCGAAAACTTGCGAAAAATCGAGCTGCTCGACGATGCTGTCGGGCACCAGTTCGAGTGGGGAGATCTGAGGTGGACGATCCAGGGTCATTCGTTAAAGCGAGTCAACCGGAATTAGTAGCGCGAAGATTCGCCACATGCCAGGCCGGACGAAAATCTTGCAGCCTTGATTCCAGCAAACCCCAAAATTGCAGCGCCGGAGTGACTGAACAACAGAAACTACACGGCAAAAAAAGGGTGTCGGTCAAAGCGACTCAAATATGATGCGTCCTTAATGGGCGAAATTTTTTTTAAAAATGCGCTTGCAATCGTTTGTTGTAGATGGAAAGTAGCGCCGTCAACAGCAGGTGGGGCACAGAAAACCTGCTGAACATTTCGAAGTAAAACCTCGAAACCAATTGTTCTGGGGGGAACATCAGCCCTCCGTCGGCCACTCGGCCACGGGGGGCTGAAATTTTGTACGGATGCCGTTTCCTCACGAGCGCCTTCCCCGTAGAGTGGTGACAATGCACGGAAAATGCGTTATTTGCGGCAGAGAAGAGCGGCTGACGAGACATCATCTCATTCCGCGCACACGACATCACAACCGAAGGAATAAACGAGATTTCGACCGCGCTGCAGTCAAGGTCGTGGTTGGGATCTGCCGACCATGCCATTCACAGATACACGCAGTCCTCACCGAGAAGGAACTGGAACGCGAATACAATACCGTGCTAAAACTCAACGCACACCCCCAAATCCGCCGCTTTGGCGACTGGATCGCCTCAAAGCCAAATGGTTTTCGCTGCAGATTCGTGAAATTGCAGCGTTGAGTTCGAGTGAGGCACTCGCGTGCTGCACGCTTGGTCTGAATCTACTCAAAAACAAAACGGTTCCGTAGACGCGGCTCACCAATCCGGGAAGAATCGGTATAGGTGCTTCGATCTGTTTTCCGACGCTTGGCAGACTCGATTTAAGAGACCTTCTTTAAGAGACCTTCCAAAAGTAGCGAAAGAGAGACGCTACTTTTTGGACAGTCTCCAACAGGGAAATGACCATATCGTAGCCCGCTTTCCGGGGGATTTGCCCGGCAGCAAGACGCGCCCGCGGAGGCTGCAGGCGAACTGCCTGGTTTCTGTATGCGGCTGAGTATCTCGACCGGGGATTCACTCGTTGTCCAATTCACAGTTTACAAGGGCCCCACCTGTGCGGACAGTATTGTCTTTGCATTTGGAACAATTTCCATCCCAACAATGAAATATCGCGCCTACAGGAACACCGATCTCACCGTCAGCGAAGTCGGGTTCGGTCTTTGGACAGTATCCACAGGCTGGTGGGGCAATTTTACCGACAACGAAGCTGTGAAACTCATGCATCAGGCGTTTGACCTGGGTGTCACGTTGTTTGATGCAGCGGATACATACGGAAACGGGCGAAGTGAGGAGTTGCTAGCGAGAGCCTTCCCGAAAAACCGCGACGAAATACAAATTGCCACAAAGATCGGCTATGACTTTGTGAACTACGGAGATGGACGCCGAGGGCAACGCGAAATCCCGCAGGATTTTTCTCCAGAAAACCTGGTAGGCGCGACCGATGCGGCACTTAAGCGTCTTAAGACTGACCATGTCGACTTAATGCAGCTTCACAACATAAAAATGGAGCAGGTTTACGACGAAGATGTCTGGACCACGCTGGAAAGCCTTAAGCAGGCAGGAAAAATCCGATATTACGGCATTGCCCTCGGGCCCGCGATCGGTTGGCTATACGAAGGTATCAACTGCATTCGTGAACGCAATGTCACGAGTGTGCAGCACATTTATAATGTTCTCGAGCAGCATCCTGGCAAGGCAATGCAGGCTTCGGTTGAAAATGCGGGAAAGGACACCATGTTCCTCATTCGCGTAACGCACTCTTCCGGCATGCTGGAGGGGCATTACACGGAAGACACCGTTTTTGCAGAAAATGATCACCGCAGACATCGTCCGAGGAGCTGGCTTCTCAACGGTATTAAAAAGATAGAGCGACTTCGGTTTCTTGAGAACGCGGATCGAACACTCGGCCAGGCTGCACTGCAGTGGTTGCTGGCCGATCCACGTGTCGCGTCAACACTGCCAAACATTTACAACGCTGAACAAGTCCGTGAATTCGCGTCCGCGCCGGACTGTCCGCCATTATCTGAAAATGATCTGCGGCGCATTGACGAGTTGTATGCCGAAAACTTCGGAGTCGAAGAGGAACCTATGAAATACAAAGGCACAATGGATGCTCAAGCAGACCAACTCGAGAACCTGGCACTATCTCAAAAATAGGCGTTTTTTAGAGACTGTTTCCCCCATTGAAACGTAAAAATATGAGTCTTGATCTTGAAAACCTCCTGAAAGGTTGGCCCCATGAACCTGGTCAGATAAAAGTTCGAAAGATTCTCGGAGATGACGGTCGCGAAAAATTACAGCTTCGCATCGATCTTGGATTGATCCAAATGAACTGCGAGGGCCGCCCTGACGGAGAACGCCCGCACGGATTCGATTCGCTGCTGGAATACCATCAGAACAAAGCACGAAAGAAAGACGCCGCTGGTGAAACCTACCAGCTTTCGGTGGATGACGTGGGCGAATTGCAGCAGGAGGGAATCCAGTATTACCACCGCTACGTGAGCCTGTTTCAGCTCGACGACTACTGGGGAGTGATTCGCGACACAAAGCGAAACCTGGATCTTTGCTCATTTGTCGCGGAACACGTGGACCGGGAAGATCTCGCGTGGTCGCTGCAGCAGTTCCGGCCGTACGTCATCATGATGAAGACTCGGGCTGAAGCTTCGATCGATCTCGACAACGACAATTTCACGTCGGCTGTGGAACGCATTGAAAAGGGGCGTGCGGAAATCGAGGAATTCCTTGCGACTTCGCCAAGTCCCGAAGCAGTCGAGAATAGTCAAGAAATCGCGTTTCTCGACGAGTGGCTGCGGGAGGTTCGTGATCGCAAACCATTAACAAAGCTCGAACGTCTCGAGAAAGAAATGGAAACGGCCATCGCCACCGAGGCTTACGAACGCGCTGCTCAGCTTCGTGATGCAATTCGCAAATATCGCGAGACGCACTCGGCAGGGTGAGCGCTACTTTCGGGACGCTTCCGTGGCAGGAAGCCTTTTTGCCGCGCGAATCCCGATCGTGGATGCGCATGCAATAGGTGGATGGTGCCGCTGTCTTTAGTAAACGCGATCAAGGAAAGGCGTAAATTCGTTCAGTTGCCGTCTTCGACGGTTTGATCTTCGCCCTCAAGAGCTTCGGCGGCGGCAGGCGCACCTTCCTCATACGTGCCTTCGGCGTCCACTGGCTTAGCCTTCATGGTGCGCGACTCTTCGAGCTTAAGAATTCGCTTCAGCGTTTCTCCAATCAATGGGGCAGCATGAGTGCCGCCGTGCACGGAATCGTCGTTCGGTCTGCCTTCGTAAATGGCGGCAAAGGCATATCGGGGAGTATCGGCGGGTGCGAAACCCCCGAACCAGGCGGCGGTTCGTTCCCGGCGTTTTGGACCCCACTGCGCAGTACCGGTCTTTCCAGCGACTTTCAGCCCCTTTGCGCGGGCGCGTCGGGCAGTGCCCTGCCCACCATAGACAACATCCACCATGCCCTCTTTGATTGCCTCAAGATGCCGATTACCTATAGGAATAAGGTCCCGCGCACGAACGTTGTAAGCCGTAACGATCCGGCCGTCGAGGCTCTGAACCTGTTTGACAAGACGCGCCTGATAATGTTTGCCGCCATTTCCAACCGTGCCCATCGCTTCCGCCATCTGAAGCGGAGAAATGAGGATGTCGCCCTGCCCGATGGACATGTTCGCGACATCGCCGTCCCAGATCTTCCGCTTGTAGGTTTGTTGCATGTATTCGTTGTCTGGAATTCGACCCGCAGTTTCGGCTTCAAGTGGAATCCCGGTTCGTTCACCAAGTCCGAGTCTGCGTGAATATTCCACGATTGGCGTCGAACCCATCCGAATACCGACCTGGTAAAACCATGTATTGCACGATTGCTCAAGGGCTTCCGCAAAATTCAACATGCCGGCGTCGGATTTCTTCCAGTTACGAAAGGTGAGATTTCCCACATTGTAAGCAGGCGGACAGCTGAATTCTGTCTGAGGTGTAATGTTTCCGCTCTCCAGCGCCGCGAGCCCAACGAACACTTTGAAGGTCGACCCGGGCGGGTAAGCCGACCGGAATGCGCGCGGCAGAAGGGGGATGTCGGGATCGTCCTGCAAAGCCTTGAATTCCGACGCGGAGATGCTTGGAATGAATGCGTTCGGATTGAAGACCGGCCACGATGCCATTCCCAAAATATCGCCGTTGTTGGGGTCAGTCACGACGATCGCACCTCGTTGGGTTTTCTCTTCAAGCACTTCCTCGCAGATCCGCTGAATGCCTTCGTCGAGTGTTGTAACGACATTGTACCCCGGTTGCGGCGGGATAGAGATTCGCTCAGAGGATTTCATACCGTTTGAGTCGTATGTAATGTTCAGTTGGCCGACCTTTCCGCTGAGTTGGTCATCGAACGTCTTTTCGAGACCCTCGCGTCCTTCTTCAGCGGGCCAAAGCAGTTCGTGGTTTTGAACGGGACCATTTGGAATCCGACCCGCTTTCCCCGCGTATCCTAGAATGTGACCTGCCAGATGGCCATTCGGGTAGAAGCGCAAGTAGATCGGCTGAAGTGAAAGATTCGGCAGTGCCTGATTCTTAATCAAAGCGATCTGCGACGGAAGCAGGTCCTGCAAGATGACGTAAGGCAACTCACCGCGATTCTTATAGTGTATGAGGACATCATCCTCATTCAGACTGATCCCGGCATCAAACAGGCGACTGACCAACGCAGTTTGTTCCTGCGCAAAAGCAACCGCCTGGGCGTTTGAAAACTCGAGAGGGGTGGGGAACTGGATGGCGAGGTTGTAGCTCACGCGCGTCTGAGCGAGGGGCTCTCCGCTCCGGTCCACAATCTGGCCCCGCGGTGCTGGAATACCGAGCAGGTATGTGCGCGCTTTTCTCTGCGTTTCCCACTTTGGAACGATGGTGCTTTCCTGTGCCGGAGAGTCAGGTTTAGGCAAGGCCTTTCTCTCGACAGCAGCGAGCGGCTGCTGCGCAACGGAGTTGATCACCGGCAGGGCGATATTCAAAAGTGCGATCAGGATTTTTCGGAGAAACATTATCTGACTGTCTTGTGGCAAAATTCAGCCGGTTGCCGGCATTCCTCAAGGGTTTTTACGCGGTGTTGCCGCGGCTCCCCCGTTCCTCCAGAAATTTCACGATCTGCTCGGCCAATTTCGGCCCTATCCCTTCAACAACCGCAATTTCTTCAGCAGAAGCCTGTCGGATCCTTCGAACCGAGCCGAATTTCCGCAGCAACAGCTGTTTTCGATTTTCGCTCACGCCAGGGCAATCGTCGAGAATACTCTCGGCAACGCGTCGTTTCATGAGAAGCTGATGGTATTCGTTTGCAAAGCGGTGTGCTTCGTCCCGAATGCGTTGAAGAAGCTGTAGCGCGCCGGAATCCGTCGGCAGAATAAGCGGCAAACCGCTGAGAGGACGAAATATTTCCTCCCGCTCTTTCGCGAGTCCAATAATTGGAAGTACAAAAAGACCCAGGCGCTGCAATTCCTTGCATGCGCTCCCGAGCTGGCCCTTGCCCCCGTCGACAATTACAAGATCTGGTAGACGAACAAAGTTCTTGGGCTTGCTGCCGGCAATGCGCGCCAGGGCCTCAGCCGGATCCTCTTGCGAGAATTCCGCCGCATCGGGATCGATATCGCGAGCTTCAAGTAGCACTCGAGAATAGCGTCGACGAATCACTTCAGCCATGCTCGCAAAGTCGTCCTGCCCTTCGACGGTTTTGATGCGATAGCGGCGGTAGTTTGATTTATCGGGCACACCATTCTTGAAGCACACCATCGATGCAACCACGTGGGTCGTAGAGATGTTCGAGATATCAAAGCACTCCATGATCGTGGGAAGGGAAGGCATCTGCAGCGCATCCTGTAGCGCTTTCATGTCGGCGACCGGATCAATAGTGCTCGGAAGTGTATGTCTAGTGAAACGACGCATTGGACGGGTCGTTCTCTTCAGGTCGTCGAGCATGTTGCGCAGTTCTGCCGCCCGCTCGAACTCGAGGGCGGCTGCTGCTTTCTTCATTTCAATCTCAAGTGCGTTGATCATTTCATGACTCTTACCGGCAAGGAATTCGCAGGCCCGTTCCACCCGTTCGCGGTATTCCGCCTCCGAAATGTCCGCAAATTTCATCGGCACCTGATACGTCGAGGATTTGAGCTCTCTCTCACCGGGAGCTCCACGACCGAAAGTCAGCACCCCGAATTTCTTCCTCATAAAGGTCAATGTCTGCCGGAGCGCGCCGGAATGAGCGAACGGCCCGAAATACCGAGCCCCGTCATCCTTGCGAAGGCGCGAAAGCCGGAACCTGGGCCACTCGTCATGCATGTTCACTTTTACGAGGAGAAAGCGTTTGTCGTCACGGAAGCTGACGTTGTATTTCGGACGAAATTCCTTGATGAGCCGGCCTTCGAGCAGCAGCGCCTCGGGTTCGCTCTTCACCGTGTGGTATTCAAAGTCCCAAACGCTGTCGAGCAGGGCGCGTGTCTTGAGATCCGCATTCTGCCGACGGGATGCCATAAAATACTGGGCCACACGCTTGCGAAGATTCCGCGCTTTGCCCACGTATATCACGCGATTCAGCCGGTCGCGCATCAGATACACGCCGGGCTTATGCGGCAACTCATGGACTTTGTGATTAAGATCCGGCTTTTCGCTTTGAACAGAAGAGGACATGAGAACGTCTTATCCAGGTCCAATCGATGTTTTCCGGGTAATGGACCAGTTGCATCCTGAGGGCCTGCGCCTAATATAGATCGCATTCTTAATGAAAGTGAAAGTCCTGGCTTATCTACCCGGTCTGCTGATGACGCCTGCTGTGCTATTTGCGCAGGACGGGAGTAATCGAATCGATCCCGTTTTGCGAGTTGCCGACGCCACCAGTGACACAACGACGCTCTGGGCGCTCATCGAAAAAGGTGGCTGGGCCATGATTCCGCTGGCGGTGATGTCCGTGATTGCGGTGATGTTTATCGTCGTGTTCCTCTTTACGATGCGTCGAAGCAGCATCCTGACGACACGCTATATGAATACCGCGGATGTGCTGCTAAAAAAGCGCGATTTCCTGGGGCTGCTCGCAATTTCGACCCGCCACAATGAAGCGATTGCACGGGTCATGCAACGCACTCTGGATTTCATGACGAAAAACCCCAAGGCATCTTATGACAGCGTCCGTGAGATCGCCGAAACTGAGGGCGGCGCGCGCGCCGCTTCGCTTCAACATCGGGTCATATATCTGGCGGATATCGGCGTGCTCGCTCCAATGCTGGGACTGTTCGGAACGGTCGTTGGCATCATCAAGTCCTTCGGGGCCATGGCCGCAGAAACGCAGACGCAAAGCCGCGACGTGCTTCTCGCCGCGGGTGTAGCCGAAGCGTTGATTGCCACGGGCGGCGGCTTGATCCTCGGAATCATCTGCATGGCTTTCTACGCAATCTTCCGCGGTCGAGCCCAAAGCCTTATCTCGGACCTGGAAATTGCAACCGCGCATGTGTTGGGACTGATCGCGCTGAATTACAAGCCCGAGAAAGCTTCCAGGGAGCACGTGCGTTTGGACGTCGAGGACGAATTCTGAAAGGACGCAGTACGTGGGTCGACGACGCGTAAATTTCCGCAACCGGGCAAAGCCGGAAATTTTCACCTTCCAGATCGCGCCGATGGTGGATGTTCTGCTGGTGCTGCTCGTGTTCTTCATTGTGACTTGGAATTTTGCGATGAGCGAAAACGAGCTGGATATCAAGCTGCCCTCGGCGACGAAGGCGAACGAAACACAAGCCTACGTCGGCCAAGTCGTGGTAAACGTTAAAAACACCGGGCAACTCGTGTTCAATCGGCGACCGATCAAAAGCGGCGAACTGCTCGCAAAACTGGAAAAACTTTCAGAATTGTATCCCGATCAGGCGGTGATCCTCCGGGCGGACGAGAACACCGATTACAAATTCGTGGTCCGCGTTTTGGATATCTGTCGCGAGGCGAATATTTGGAACGTAGCCTTTGCGACAAGCAAAACGCAGTGACCGGAGCATCGGTTACTCGCCAGGGAACCCCCTGGAATCTGTGAATACAAGGCCCTTTCGTTCCTCCGACGGATGATGCAAGAAAGGATAAGCGCATAATGAACCGTCCCCTTCATTTTCGCATTAGAGTGCGTTACCCTCGTATTTCCGCATTTTGTTGCGTTGCGTTTCTTGCCTCAGCGGGCGCTCGCGGCCAGAATGAAATGTTCTACGATCGCCCGTCTTCGACACCGATCCCGGTGGAGCGCGCCATACCGGTGCTTCCGACGGAACCAGCCGACCCTTCACGCACTCCGATGCCGGTTCGAACGCCGATTCCCATTGCGCCGGCAATCCCCGTAGAACAAGACACAGACAGCGCACCCGGGGCAATACCCAGGCCCATTCAGGCCCTGACTCCGATTCCTGTGCGAACGCCGGGGCGATTCGTTCCCGCCCCCGCGGCCACCCCTCTTGAGCCGCGTGGCACATCGGAACCTCCGCTAGAAGGCACACCTGAACCCAAAGTGACATCGACGCCGCGGATGACAGCGAAGACATTCGCGGACGTGCAACTCGAAATAGCGAACAATTTCTACGCGAGAAAGGACTACGAACACGCGGCTCCTGCTTTTGAAAAGTATCTTGGGCTCTATCAGGACGCGCCGGAGCGGGAAACGGCACTGTTCCGCGTAGGAGAGTCGTATCGCGCTCTGGGAGAGCTGATCGCCGCTCAAAATGCGTATCGCGCACTTCTCGCTCGTTATCGCCGTGGTAAATTTGTCGGGTCCGCCGCATACCGGCTTGGCGAAATTGATTTCCGGAGAAAGGAATTCAGGGAGGCACTTGGGATGTTCCAACTCGCGCACTCAAGTACGCAATCGCCGGATCTCAAAGCTGCCTCGCGGTTTTATCAGGCGCGGAGCATGGAAAAACTAGGGCGTCGGCTGGAAGCGCGCGGTATCTACGAACAGGTTGTCGAAGGTACCGACGAGAATCCTTTCCGCGAGGCAAGCTTGTTGGCCCTCGCACAGTTGCTTGCGGATACGCGCCGGCCGGAGGAGGCCGTAAAACGATTCAAGGAACTTGCGAAATTCACCAAACGTCCCGAATTGAAAGCAGAAGCTACCGTGCGCGCGGCATTGATCGAGATTGATCTCGACCGGATCGACGAAGCGGAAGCCGAACTCCAAGCGGCGCTCGAGATGCCCATGATCGGAAAATGGGAAGAGGTCGCGCGCGTGGGATTAATTCGCGTTTTGTATGCTAAGGGAAAATACGAGGAGCTTCTTGACAGATTTACCGGACCAAAAGCGAGCTTCACCGATGAGACCCGACCCGAAGTACTGCTTATGGCGGCAAACGCCTACCGCCAACTGGGGAAACCGGCCCAGGCGCAGCAGCTTTACGATGCGATCGTTTATGAATATCCGGCTTCGAAGTTTGCGGACGACGCAAAGTACGAGCGGCTCGTCGCGATGTACAATGCAGAATCGCCGGAACTGATCGCCGCCGCGAGCGACTATCTGGATCTCAATTCCGGCTCGGAGAACAGCGCGCGCGTCGCGTTGCTTAAGGCAGAAACTCTTTTCAAACAGAAAAAATACGACGAGTCTGTTGGGGCTTACGAACAGATCGACCTGAGTCGTCTTCCTGAAGACCTGCGAGCGAATGCCATGTTCAAGCTCGGCTGGGCGCAAATGCATAACGGACAGCTCGATGAGGCGATTAAGTCCCTCAGCGCCTTTCTGGACAAATATTCTGACCACCAGCTTGCGTCTTATGCACTCGCACAGCGCGCAATTGCTCATCAGCGCAAGAAGCAATTCGACGAGGCGCTCAATGACTTCACTCAGTTGATCGATGATTTCCCGAAAGCACGTGAACGTGAACTCGCACTTCAGCAAAAGGCGCTTATCCTGGGGCAGAAGGAGGACAATGCCGGAATGGCTAGTGCGTTCGAGTTGCTGCTGAAAGACTACCCGGATTCAGCGGCTGCTGCGCAGGCAAATTTCTGGATCGGTTGGGGAGCGTTTGCGGAGAAGAACTACAGAAAGGCGATCAAGTATTTGCCCAAAGCTATTGAACTCGACAAAGAAGAGGAGTTCCGAGATCGCGCCTATCTTCGGATCATTCTCTCGAATTACTATCTCAACAATCCGAAGAAGGTTGCCGAAGCCGTCGATGCGTTCAACGAAACCGATACTCAGCAGCAGGTACCAATAGAAATTTTTCGCTGGCTTGGGATGGAAAACCTGAAACAGGGCAACTACGCCGCGGCAAAGAAATATCTGGCGCCCTTGGTCAATGAGGAGATGGGTGCAGAAGCTGACGTAAATGACGCGTTGAATCTCGGGCGCGCACAGAGTGCGCTCGGTGAGTTCGAACCTGCGATCGCTTCGTTTGACAAATATCTCGCGAAGGTAGATCGGCCGTTTCCCCGCGCGACTGGACTTCTCGAGAAGGGGCGGGCCCAGCTTGACCTCAGTCAGCTCGACGAAGCCGACAATTCGGTGGATGAGGCTTTGACTCTGCAACCGGAAGGTCGGCTCAACGCCGAGGGTCGAATGCTGAAGGGCAGTATCAGCCTGGCTCGAAATGATTACGGCGCTGCAGCGCGAATGCTGCAAAGCGTCTCGGTAATGTACGAAGATCCCGAACTCACACCACAGGCGCTGGACAAAGCGTGGCAAGCGTATGAGAAGGCAGGCGAGCCCGAGAAGGCAAAAGAAGCGCTGAACTATCTTCAGACGCGGTATCCAGAATACTGGCAGAAAAAGATCCAGGAAGATAAAACCCAGGAATAAAGCACATTCTGGAGCGAACTTGCCGTCTTGGCCAAAAGTGCAGCGGATATCCGATTTTCCTTCGGGGATCAGCAACTTCACGAGGGGTGTGGTGTTTGCCCGGTGCGGACAGCTTTCCTCGCTTAGCGTTGCGTTGCGACTGACGTTCTTGTGGATGTAGGCGCCTGACGGATCTGGACGGGCGGAAAGCAAGCTGCTTCCAGTTCTGTGACGCGCCCTTTCATTTGAATCGCCGCATGTTTTCGCTGGCGCCCAGGAGCCTTCCGCACCACCTTGCCCGAACGCGGTGATCCCGCGCGCTCAATCTTCAATGTCCGAAATCTCACGCAAACTCGAACGCCTCCGTAACCAGTTGCTCTGGCAGTCATTTGTAGGGCATCTCATCACGTGCGCTCTGGTTGCCTCCGGAACGATGCTACTCTGGGCATGCATCCGCTATTTCCTCGGCATCACACCGTGGACCACACAGGGGTTTCTCGCGCTTTACGGACTTGCAGTGGCCACAGCCTGTATGCTGACCGCGTTGCGACGACCGGGCATCGTCGAGACAGCGTCGCGAATCGATACACGCGGCAATACACAGGATCGTTTTCTCACACGCTATCGGCTTTCTGAGAAAATAGCCCCGGGACCGTTGGAGCGTCTCGCCCTGGCAGAGTGCGATGCATTTATCGAAAACTTCGATGCGACACCTTTCGTCCGTCCCCGGCACACCAAACAGGCGCTCTGGATTGGCGTGCCGCTCCTCGCAACGCTGCTCCTTACATGGCAATTCCGCGTTTTGAATCGGCCTTCTGCGGAATCGATTGCCGCCCGGCAACATCTCGAGCAGAAGGCGGACGAACTGGAGCAGCTTGAAAAACAGATCAGGAAGATCGCGGACGAGCTTCGATCCGAAGAACTTGAGCGCCTTGCTGAAGAAATGAAGAAAAGTCAGGAAAGCCTGCGCAAGGAAAAAAATCGGGGTGCACGTGCCGAAGCTAAAACCGTTTTGCGTGAACTCTCCGCCCTTGAAGCGATGGTGCAGTCGATTCAGGAGCAGGCCGAGCAATCCGCAGAAGAATTTGACGCCCTTGCAGACGCACTCGAGGAGAGTGAAGCGACAAGGGAAGCCGCCGAAGCATTGAAAAATAGAGATCTTGCAAAGGCTGCCGAAGAGCTTGAGAAAGCACTTGAGCGACTCGAGAATCAGGGCGCGAATGAGGCCGACGAGGAATTGGCGAAACTCGCGCAAGCCATGCAGGAAGCGCTCGACGAACTCCCGCCCGAGCAACAGCGAAGGATCGCCGAACAGATGCGCAAACTTGCGCAGTCGCGGGGCGCCAACAGCCTCGGAGCTTTACGGCGCATGGCGCAAATGATGCGGCAAATGGCTCAGAACCCCCGGCGCAGCCAGTCCGCCGCCGACGCCAAGCGCGCAATGCAGAATCTTTTGCAGGCTCTGCAAAACATGAAGATTGATGATGGAACTCAGGGCCGGTTTGCCCAGGGCAATCCTCGGCCGGGCGAAGGTCAACAGTTGGGAGTATTGAGTATGTCTTTTGCCAAGACTCCAGGGGGCGATTCGCAGAATCAAATGCCGGGTATCCCGACCGGCCTGCCGGGAAGTGAGCACGATGAAGGCACGACCGCCTCGCCGCTGGGCAGTGTGAAGAACGTAAATGCCGAGGGAAAAGTTGTTCAGCTGAGCGGAACGCTCGGAGAGGGTGAATCGCTTTCCGAATTGATTCTTACCGCCGGCGACAGTTCGAGATCGAGCCAACGCTACCGCGAAATTTACGAAGCCATGGCACCAGCCGCTGAGAGTGCCGTTCTGCAGGAAAATATCCCTCTCGGTTCACGCCTCTTCATCCGCCGATATTTCGAAAGCATTAGACCAAAGGAGTAAGTAGCAGTTTGTCGGTTTTTCAGTCTCCAAGAAAAAGAAACAGGCGGGCGCCTCGCCTTCTCTAAATACCGAAGACCGCATTTTAGCCGAGTATGAGTGACGCCGAAGCCGACGTAAAATTGTTCAAGGAAACCTTCCAGCGAATTAAGGGTGAGCTGGGAAAAATGATCGTTAGCCAGGACGAAATCGTCGAAGGTGTGCTCGTAGCTTTCCTGGGTGGTGGTCATGTCTTGCTCGAAGGTGTGCCGGGACTCGGTAAGACCATGCTGGTCCGCACTCTGGCCGACGCGATGCACCTGAGCTTTTCGCGGATTCAGTTCACGCCGGACCTTATGCCGGCCGACATTGTTGGTACGAACGTGATTTCGGAAGACGAACACGGTCGCAAACAGTTCCGGTTCGAATCGGGCCCGATTTTCGCCAACATCGTACTCGCCGACGAGATCAACCGCGCGACGCCGAAGACGCAGAGTGCGCTGCTCGAAGCGATGCAGGAGCAACACGTGACCGTTGGGGGGATTCAGCATTCCGTAGGCAAACCATTCCTCGTCCTTGCCACGCAAAACCCACTGGAAATGGAGGGCACTTATCCGCTTCCGGAAGCCCAGCTGGATCGTTTCTTTTTTAAATTGAAGGTCCGCTTTCCATCCTCGGATGATTTGCACACGATCATCGACCGCACAACTACCGGCGAAACCCCGAAGATCCAGAAAGTCATTCGGAACGCCGATGAAGTTCTTAAGCTTCGCGAAATCGTCCGGGAGGTGCCCATCGCAAGGGATATTCAGGCTCACGCCATCGCCGTAGTGATGGCCACGCATCCGGAGAATGAGATCGCTTCCCCACTCGCCAGGCAGTACGTGCGGTATGGTGCGAGCCCGCGCGGCGTGCAGACACTCATTCTTGCCGCAAAAATTTTTGCCCTGCTCGACAACCGATACCACGTCGCGAAAGCCGACATCGACAAAGCGGCCCCTGCCACGCTGCGGCACCGGATCATCCTGAATTTCGAAGGCGAAGCAGAAGGCAAAACCACCGACGAGATCATCGAAGAGGTCCTGAAAACGGTGCGCGCCCCCCAGCCGCAATCTACCTGATCACTCCTCCCTCACGCTAAATTCCAGTTTCCAGCGTTCGTCGGATACCTGGCTCACGCACCAGAATTCGAGTACGCCGAGCTCAGTCACCCGGCTCTCGAAGCGGACCGGAACGAAGCCGTCCTCGGAACCTTTCGCTGAAGAAAGCGTTGTCTCGAGGGAATCGGTTTCGCTGATTTCTTCCGCGCTCCATCGGCTCAATATGGTTCCCGGCACATCCTCTTTTCGCACTGGAGAACTAAAGAACCGGAAGTGCGCGGGTTCTCCTACGATGAGACCAAACTCCTCGCTCGGAACCTCCAATGATGTGCCTTCTTCCATACCAAATGGCACGACCGTCAGCAATTGGAGCGGCCGCATTGCACCCGGCACCGCAAGTCCGGCGGTTTCAATTCCGACATAATAGGTGCGAGCAGTGCCGCCGCGGATTCGCATGCCGCTGCCATCTGCGAGAGCTCCGTAATAGGCCGCACCGCGGGCAACGGCGAAATCGAGATCGGGCGTGCCCTCGAGTGGCACTGGTGCCTCGGAGAACCAGCTTCCAAGCACCTCCAACAGCCGGGTTCGCAGCGCACCCGCCTTCAGAACTCCTCCGTTGAATAACACGCGTGTCGGGCGTATGGATTCATCCTTCTCGCTCGCCTGAAGCGTCAGGAAATTGGCGAGATGACGCGTGATCGCAGTGTCGGACTCGTAAGGCAATCCGATTTCACGCAGACCGGCGGCCCGCCGCCGGGCCGGCTTCTCATCAGCCGCGCACGCGGGAAAGAATCCCTCGAGAAGCATCTCTGCCACGTTTTCCCGATCGAGATCTACTGAAATAGTTGCGCCTACCAGCTTCCGTCCGCGCCCCAGCACTGTGACGGGATGTTTTGCCGGTCCTTTGGGAGAAAATAGCGACTCTTTGGCCGCGCGGCAGGCGTGCCAAAGCGCAACCGATTGCCAGGCATCTACTTCGGTGCCTTTCTCTGCAAAGCCTTCACGCGCTGTAAACGCGATCGCGAGGTCCATATTGTCCCCACCCACAAGGATGTGATTTCCGACCGCAACACGTTTTAAAGCAAGTTCGCCATCCTCGGCAGCCGCACGGATCAACGTGAAATCGGTCGTGCCGCCACCAATGTCGCAAACGAGCAAAGTGTCGCCCTCGCCCAACTGTTTCCTCCACGCATTACCAGAGTCCGCGAGCCACGCGTAAACGGCAGCCTGCGGTTCTTCCAGCAAAATGAGATTCTTAGGGAGACCAGCCTCGAGCGCCGCTTCACGTGTGAGATCGCGCGCGCTGGCGTCGAACGAAGCGGGCACTGTGAGAACCACATGCTGATCCGCCAGGGGCGAATCTGGAAAAGCATGATCCCATGCAGCCTGGAGATGCGCGAGGTAAAGGCGCGTCGCCTCGACTGGCGAGACTTTAACGACATCCTCCGGGGCGTTCCACGGAAGAATCGGTTCGTGACGATCCACACGGCTGTGGCAGAGCCATGACTTCGCAGCGGCTACGGAACGTGTCGGCACATCGGCCGACTGCTTTCTCGCATACTCGCCGACAGCGAAATTCTGACCGGCCACCGCCCAGGGGAGTGCATAATTTTTCGCTTCGGTTTCAGGCGCGAGGTAAATGAAGGACGGGAGACTGAATCGATTTTCGACTGTGCCGGGAGCAGTGATTTGTGGAATTGGCAACAGCTCGACTTTCGAATCCGGCTGCCCGATGGGCGCATAGCCCAGCACGCAGTTCGTAGTCCCGAGGTCAATACCGACCGAGTATGTTTTCGTGCTCATTTCACTTCGACTTCCACAGGCGCAACGACTTTTGCGGATTCATCCCGACCCGTCCATTCCGGTAATTCGACTTTCGTCGCAATCCAACCCGGATGCGTGAGCTCACCACGGTACGGCCCAGCGCCTGAAACATTTCCAACCAACCGGTATTCCGCCGCGTCGTATCCGCTCGTCACAGTAATTTTCGTGCCTTCACTTTCCTCGCGGATCGGTTCGACGGCAAACATTCTCTTCAATGCCGCGCCGCAATCCTTGTGCACATCACGCACCGCAGCGCCTACCTGCTGGTCAGTGTAATCCGAAATCGGTTCCTGCAGAAAATCAACGAGCCTTCCCTCCCGTTGCAACACCGAAAGCAGCGTGAGCGCTTCACTCCGCTTAAGCAGCACAACTTCCGCCTTGCGGGGTTTCGGTGCAGTCGGTTGGTCGGGTGGTGGTTCCATGGTGAGAAGTTCCTTCACTCGGAAGGCGAACCAGGGGTCGTTCCAGACGCGGAACATGGTTTTAAAGCCCATCGCAAATTTACCCATGCTGACCTCCCTTATATTGCCACGTCGCCGTGTCCAGACTTTCTTTACGCTTCATGTCCGTATAATTGACACATTCCTGCGAAGCCTCCAATCTCGCCGTAGCCCCAAAAGCGCAGTAAACGGAGTTTTTGCAATGTCCACGCTTCCCTCTCAGGCGTCGGCTCGACGCACGCCGGTCCCAGATCCTACCACTCTAGACGAACAGACGCTCGTGTACCTTCGCGCGCTCAGCGCGCAGTATCGCACGATCGAGGATGCGATTGCCGCGATAACCAATCTCCGTGCAGTGCTTACGCTCGAAAAAGGCACGATCCACGTGATAAGTGACATTCACGGCGAGTGGCAGAAACTCACTCACGTAATCAACAATGCTTCAGGGAGTCTGCGTCCGCTCGTCGATGAGCTCTTTGGTAACAAACTGTCAGAGGCCGAGCAGCTCGAGTTAATCAATCTTATCTACTACCCGCGAGAGACATGGGATTTCCTTTGTCCGAAACTGAGAACCTACGAGGAACGTTGCCAGTTCGTGCGGCGCAACGCACTCAGGGGCTTAAAAGTCGTTCGATGCCTGACCGCACACTACAACGTCAAAACGCTCGATCGTGTTTATCCCAAGCATTATAAAATTCTTTTTCGGGAGCTGATTGGCTCTGAAATTCTTGGCCGTACCGACGAGTATGTATACGGCCTGCTGGACACATTTGTGATACAGGGACGCGAACTCGAATTACTCACGATGCTCGCGCATTTGATTCGAAATCTGCTCATCTCCGAACTCATCATCGCGGGAGATTTCGGCGACCGGGGGGCCCGGATCGACAAGGTGATTGATTTCGTGATGCATCAACCCAACGTCTCAATCACCTGGGGTAATCACGACACAAGCTGGATGGGCGCGTGCCTCGGCGATGAGCTGTGCATCGCCACAGTGATGCGGGTTTCGATGCGCTATCAACGGCTATTCCAGCTCGAAATGGGCTACGGGATCCCCGTTGCAAGTGTCGAGCGGCTAGTGCGTCACGTATATGCGGATGACCCGGCGGAACGTTTTCCCTGCCGCGGATCGGGAATCCGGGACGCACTCGCGATGGCGCGTATGCAAAAGGCTATGGCGATTATCGAGTTTAAACTTCAGGGACAGACCATCCGACGAAACCCTGACTTCAATCTCGAACATCGCAATCTCCTGCACCGGATCGATCCAGATTCCGGGACAGTTACGATCGACGGCAAGACCTATCCGATGCGCGATACCCGATTCCCGACAATCGACTGGTCCGATCCCTACAAGTTGTCAGCCGAGGAAAAGGAATGTATGGCACAGTTGAAATTGTCATTCCTCCAGAGCCAGAAGCTCTGGGGCCAAATGCGCTTTCTCGAGCAGAAGGGATCGATGCATCTCGTGCGCGATTTGAACCTCATCTACCATGGATGCATTCCGGTCGATGAAGACGGAAATTTTCTCCCGATGAAAGTAGACGGCGTGGAATACAGCGGGCTCGAGTTGTTCGAGGCTCTGAACCAGCTCGTGCACAAGGCATTCCGGGAGCGAAAACAACAGCATCTCGACATGTTATGGTACCTTTGGTGCGGCCCGCTTTCACCGTTGTTCGGGAAGGACAAGGTGGCCACGTTCGAAACTTATTTTATCGCCGACGAAACCACGCACGTCGAAACGAAGAACCCTTATTTCCAGCTCATCCACGAAAAAGAATTCTGTCAGAAAATCCTGGGGGAATTCGACGTGGATCGTCAGCACGGGCTCATCGTGAACGGCCACGTGCCAGTTAAGGTCGAGAAAGGTGAGTCACCCGTAAAGAAAAGCGGGCAGGCCGTTACAATCGACGGCGCCTTTTCGGAAGTGTATGGAGACCGTGGCTACACATTGATCCTCGAATCCGACAGCACCCACCTGGCGCTCCATCATCATTTCGAATCGGTTACGGAAGCGATTACGCAGGGCGCTGACATCATCCCCAAAATCGAAACGATCTGCCGTTTCGAACCTCCGCGCCACGTGTGCGACACGAATAAAGGCAAAGAGCTGCACCTCGAAATCGCTGCACTCCAACTGCTTATCCGCGCCTACGAGGAGCATGTGGTGCAGGAACGGGATCAGCATTCCGCGTAATTCGCATCATTGCGCCGACTTTTCAGCAGTTTGCCCCTGCACGACCGGCGCGAATACCCCGCGTTTCAGCACGCCAATGACGGGCAGGTTTCTGTAGCGCTCGTTGTAGTCAAGGCCGTATCCAACAACGAACTCGTCTTCAATCTCGAAGCCGATGTAACGCACTCTCATTTCCTTCACGCGTTGCTTTCTTTTGCTTAGCAGCACACAACTTTCGATGCTTTCCGGGGCCGTCTCGTTTCTCAGTTTCTCACAGATAGCGTAAAGAGTCCGGCCGCTGTCGAGGATGTCGTCGACAATAAGCACGTGGCGGCCACGAATATCGGGCATCGAAAGCTGGTCAAAGGTAACAACACCGCTACTGACGGTCCCGCTGTGGTAGCTTGCTACACTCAGACAATCCAGCTGGAGGGGCAATGGAATACGGCGGAGAAGATCCGCCATGAACATCATTGCACCGTTCAGAACGGCAATTACTGTGAGATCTTTTCCCTGATAATCTCTCGTAACCTCAGCCGCGATTTCGTCGAGGCGGCAGAGAATCGGTACTGGCGTGGAGAATAATCCGATCGATGTCCTTATACATCAGACCGAGGGTGCGACAGTGTCCCTCGAATCGCCAGTCTGATTTGCCAATTCCATTGTTTGCGCGCTTGGGAGTGCGGAACACTCATGCATGTTGCCCCCATCCCCATATAGAAAGTAGAAATAGTTCTGGAGATCTGCACCTCCAGTGCGGAGGAGCTTACAACTCCTCCGAAAGGGGAAAACTATGGGGGAAATCTCGGTAGCGGCTCGACGAGATTCGCCGGCAGCGGCCTGACGCGTTCGTAGATTCTGGGAGCCAACGGAGCAGCGGTGTCATAAGCGGCGAACACCATCTCAAGCTTCGCATCGAGATTATCGACATAATGAAGCGCATGTGCTTCCGGGGTTCGCGGCAAAACGGGCGAGCCAAACTCCATTGCACCATGATGGGAAGCGACCAGGTGCAATAGATGCAGCCGGACGCTCTCCGACGCCGGCTCCAGAGATTCCCACTGCGACATCGGAATTCTTTTCCAGAGAGCATTCACGAGCTCGATCCCGATTGTGATATGGCCGAGCATTTCACCCCGTTCGTCGTACGGCATCACAAACCCCTGCTCAGGGAGAGCATTCTCCCAGAGCTTTCCGCAGTCGTGCAAAAGTGCTCCGGCCAGGAGAAGATCCCGGTTCAACATCGTGTAAACACTTACAATCGCCTCGACTGTTCGCATCATTTGGGCGACATGCTCGACGAGTCCGCCCCGACGAGCATGATGGAAGGTTCGGGCGGCTGCGGTGCGCCGGAATCGCTCGCCGTGTTCGCGCAGAAAAGTCTCACATACTCGATGCAATCGCGGATCGGCGATAAGATCGACGGTCGTTTCAATGAAATCGAAGTCGGACCGTTGCTTCTTCCGCAGGCTCTCCGGACCCGCGAGCAATGCATCCCGTTCCGTGTTCGAGAGTGTGCGGCATTCCCAGCGTTTCGCATCGAGCCCGAATGTACCATTGAAGGTGAATTCTCCGACGACCTCCACGAAGGAACCTTCTACAATCCCCGCGCAGAAATTGAAATTCGGCGAATCGCTCCACGCCCGCAGCGTGAATCGGGCCTCGGCGTCGGCCACGATAATTTCCCAGTAGGGCTTCTGATCGCGGGTCGTTTTTTCCGTCCTTCCGGCCACCTGACCATGCACGCGCGCTTCGACGCGACCGGCGATCGCCGCGTTTTTCAAGGCCGTAACTGTAAGGAGTTCCACCACGAACGCCGAATCTTGCGCGACCGGAGCAGTATAGGCAAGCCGTCAGGCCGGTACCTATAGCGGGTTTTTGATCAACGCAATCACAGGCATGGTTTCAACTCCTGGCAATTCACTGGTTCGCGACATGGCCATGGGGCGAAACGCGACATGGTGTCATTAAATAGCGGTGCTAACCGGCCGAACAGGGCAAGAAATGCCTTCGTGTGCCAGTAGATAGCGTTTTCGCCAGACGCCGCCACCATAACCGGTGAGTGATCCATCAGCACCCACAATGCGATGACAGGGCACCACGATCGCAAGACGGTTCTCGCCCACCGCCCGCGCCACGGATCGAACAGCATGCTGTTTTCCGACGCGGGTGGCCAATTCCGAGTAGCTGAAAGTCTGCCCGCGCGGAATTTCAAGAAGCGCCTTCCACACACGCTCCTGATGCTGCGTGCCAGGGAATTCGATCGGAGTCTCGAACCTGGGCAACCTGCCGAGAAAATAGAGATCCAGCTCTTCACGCATTTGCTCAATCGGTCCGTTCGAACCCGGAAAAAAAACCGCACCGATTCGTCTTTGCAGAACGGCGAACTGCGTCTCGAGCATGCGCCGGTCCCAGAATTCCACAAGGTAAACGGCTTTCTCGTCGCCCGCGACCATGATGGGACCAAGTGGCGAAGTCACCTGGGCAACCTTTAAGGCCAACCGGTTTCGTGATACCGCAGAGGCCTTCCCCAGATGCCGGTGAAGCGCGTCACAGAAACCGCTCACGGAGTCGAAATCGGCCAACAGCGCGGCCTCGAGGATTTCTTCACCATCCTTGATGCGGGAAAAAGCCTGGCCAAGCCGCCGTGCGCGCAGATAAGCCAGAAACGTCATGCCGTAATGTGCCTGAAACCAACGCCGGACCCGTGCCGGATCGACACCAGAGGCTATCACATCTTGAGAAGTCCACCGTTGCATGGGATCTTTATCGACAGTCTCCATCAACGGTTGCAGCCAACCCGGAAACGCACTCATGGTTTCGAGGGGATTGCATCGGCGACAAGGTCGGTATCCTGCTGCCAGCGCATCTCCGGCCCGCAGGAAAAACTCCACGTTCTCCCGGTGAGGCTTGCGCGCCGGACACGTTGGACGACAAAAAATTCCGGTGGTCCGTACCCCCATGAGGGCAAGTCCTTCAAAGGTCGCGTCGCGTTCTACGAAAGCTCGGTAAAGGGTTTCGTCGTCCGGACGGGTATCAAATGGCAGTTGCACGATTCGCAAAATACCTCCGCCAACAACAATTCCGCCACCGATTTTGCGACAGTGAATTCTGCGACGGACGGCACCCGTTCGATACGAAACACGATGGGAAAGACTTCTGCCAGCAGACCAGCACTATCTTGGAGCAACTCGAAGAAGCTACCCGCCAGGAAATTGACCGGAAGGTTCGCCGGGCCGCTTATTTGATCATTGAATTCAAAACCACTGGAAGTGGAAGAACTCACCACGCGGTTTATCAACCCGTTCAAAGGTGTGCGCCCCAAAATAGTCTCGCTGGGCCTGGAGCAGATTGGCAGGAAGTCGGTCCTTGCGGTAACTGTCGAAGTAAGCGAGCGCGGCGCTGAACGCCGGAGTCGCGACGCCGTGCTCGATCCCTGTGGCGACGACCTTCCGCCAATTGTTCTGACTTTTCACAATCACATCACGGAAGAACGGATCGAGAATCAAATTCTTCAACCCCTGCTCGCCTCGATAGGCGTCGGTAATCCGGTTCAGGAACTGCGCGCGAATAATGCATCCACCACGCCAAATCGCAGCAATGTCACCGAAATTGAGATTCCAGTTGTAAAGCTCACTGGCAGCGCCGAGTTGCACCATGCCTTGTGCATAGCTGATGATTTTAGACGCGTAGAGCGCCTCGGAAACAGCATTGATGAACGCCTTGCGATCGCCCTCGAATGGTTTGGTCGTGGGTCCGCTAAGTTCTTTACTGGCAGCAACTCGCTGCTGCTTCAGCGACGATAGGATGCGCGCTTCGACGGCGCTGTTAATAACCGAAAGCGGCACACCCATTTCAATTGCTTGAGCCACAGTCCAGCGCCCGGTTCCTTTCTGGCCGGCCGCGTCGAGGATGACATCCACTATCGGCTTGCCCGTCTCCGCATCTTTCTTGGTGAAAATTTTGGACGTGATCTCGATGAGAAAGGAATCCAGCGGCCCCCGGTTCCATTCCGTAAATATTTCGGCGAATTCCTCTGCCGTGGGATTCAGCGTCGCCTGCATGATGGCATACGCCTCGCAAATGAGCTGCATGTCGCCGTATTCGATGCCATTGTGCACCATCTTTACATAGTGGCCGGCACCGTCGGGACCCATGTGACGGCAACACGGCTCTCCTTCGGCGATCGCGGCGATTTTCGTAAAGATCGGGGCAATCGCCTGCCAGCCCTCTTCCGACCCCCCCGGCATGATCGATGGTCCGTGAAGTGCGCCTTCTTCGCCGCCTGAAATCCCGACTCCGAAGAAATGAATACCTTTTTCTTTCAACTCTTTCTCGCGGCGCTGTGTATCGGTGAAGAGAGAGTTTCCACCGTCGATGATAATGTCGCCGGACTCGAGGAGCGGAACGAGTTGCCCGATCACGGCGTCAACCGGCGCACCGGCCTTCACCATGATCATCGCCTTGCGCGGGCGGGAAAGCGCCGAAACGAACTCCTCAAGGGTAGCCGTGGGGGTGATGTTCTTCCGGGCGGCCCTGCCTTCGGCGAATTTCTCGGTTACAGAAGTCGTGCGGTTGTAGACTGCAACGGAGAAACCTTTGCTTTCCATGTTGAGAACGAGGTTCTCACCCATCACTGCGAGGCCAATCATGCCAATGTCGCACTGCGTCATAAAAGTCGGTTTATGTTGTGGTTAAGATTGTGTATTCCCTTAGGAGCATATTGAGACTAATGGGCAGCACCACATGATGGCAAACGACTTCTGCAAAAACATAATACGATGAACTGGGCAAACCGACTCACCGTTGCGAGGTTTTTCCTGACGCTGCTCTTTGTGGCGGCGTTGAGCTGTGAGCTGCCTTACAGCCGTACTGGAGCGCTGATCTTATTCCTCATTGCGAGTGTCACCGACTGGGTCGACGGACACATCGCCCGAAAATATGGAATGATCACCGATTTCGGAAAATTGATGGATCCCCTGGTGGACAAGATCATGATGGCAGCAGCGTTCATCTGCCTTGTTCCCCTGGGGGCATTTCCGGCGTGGGTTGTCGTGATCATCATCAGCAGGGAATTTCTAATTACGGGGCTTCGATTGCTGGCTCTCAGCAACGGTCAGGTGCTTGCGGCCGAATCGCTCGGAAAACACAAGACGGCCTGGCAGATTGTGACAGTGGTTTTCTACATGGTCCTGCTGAGCATCGGGGAATGCATCGCTGAGGCGCAGGACTCCGCCTGGTGGACATTCGCGTGGAGCCGTTTGGGCGCCGCGGTGCTTACCGTTGCCGTGATCCTTACGCTTTGGTCGGGACTGGGGTATGTCTGGAAAAACCGGGCGATTATTCAGCCCGGGTGAAGAATCGCATCGGAGCAATGCCTCTCGGCGGACAAGGCAGTTGACCGGGTATCGATATAACATAGTGTTATGAAGCCGATAAATCACCCACGGCTCAAAACTTATGCCGCAGATCGACCCACGCGCTCCAAAAGAACCACGTCATAACAACGGGGGAAACGACCCGAATTTTAATTGGCGTGGAGTCGTACTATTTGCGATTGCGATCGCACTCATCGCTGGCGCTTTCTTCTTCCGTGGAGGCACTTACGGAAACATCCGTGAAATTTCCACACCGGAATTCGAGAAACTTCTGGCTAACGATCAAATCCTCAAAAACAAACCGCTCGAGCTTATCGTGGATGGCAGTCGAGCAACCCAGTTTCTCCGCGGCTGGTACGAAGCTAAAGATGCACCGGCAGGCGAGGACCCGCAGAAACAGTTCCAAACCTCCGTCTTCCTCGACTACAACAACAATCTCCAGCAGCGGCTCAGCGAAGCCGGGCTCGATCCGAATATCAAGGAAGACTCCAATCTCCTTGCTTCCGCTCTGATCAGCCTTCTTCCGATCGTGTTCATTCTTCTCCTGCTTTACTTCTTCTTCCGCCAGCAGATCCGTATGGCCGGCAAGGGAGCGATGAATTTCGGCAAGAGCAAGGCCCGGATGCTCGCACGTGACAAAAACAAAATTACGTTCAAGGACGTGGCCGGCGTTGAGGAGGCAAAGGAGGAAGTCGAGGAACTGGTCGAATTTCTGAAAGATCCGAAGAAATTTCAGAAACTGGGCGGCCGAATTCCCAAAGGTGTGTTGATGGTTGGATCTCCCGGAACCGGAAAGACACTTCTTGCCCGGGCAATCGCCGGAGAAGCTGATGTCCCATTCTTTTCGATCAGCGGTTCGGATTTTGTCGAAATGTTCGTCGGTGTCGGCGCATCTCGTGTCCGGGATATGTTCGAGCAGGGCAAGAAATCGGCACCCTGTATCATTTTCATCGACGAAATCGACGCGGTAGGCCGCCATCGTGGTCATGGCATGGGAGGTGGACATGACGAGCGAGAGCAGACCCTGAATGCGCTTCTTGTCGAGATGGACGGATTCGATACACAGGAAGGGGTAATCATAATCGCAGCAACAAACCGCCCGGATGTTCTCGATCCTGCGCTGCTTCGTCCCGGTCGATTTGACCGTCAGATCACTGTGCCACTACCCGATGTCAAAGGTCGCGAAGCCATTCTCCGCGTCCATGCGAGAAAGGTGAAAGTCGCGGAAGGTGTTGATCTCGCAATTGTCGCCCGCGGAACGCCCGGTTTCTCTGGCGCCGAGCTTGCGAATGTCATAAACGAGGCCGCACTCCTTGCTGCCCGACGCGGTTTGAAGGCTATCACTCTGGCTGAGCTCGAAGAATCGCGCGACAAGGTTCGCTGGGGCAGGGAGCGCCGGAGCCTGGCGATGAGCGACAAGGAAAAGGAAAATACCGCGTATCACGAAGCGGGCCATGCGCTTCTCTGCGAATTGGTGGAGAACATGGATCCTCTCCATAAAGTCACGATAATTCCTCGTGGACCGTCACTCGGTTCTACGATGTATCTACCCGAAGAAGACACGTATACGCGGAGGAAAAAAGAGCTGCTCGACCGTCTCGTAGTGATGATGGGTGGCCGCGTGGCCGAAGACCTGATCTTCGGAGACGTAACGAACGGCGCCAGCGGGGACATTCAAATGGCAACGGGTCTTGCCCGGAAGATGGTGTGCGAATGGGGAATGAGCGAAAAACTCGGCATGGTCGGGTATGGCGACAATGAAGAATACGTGTTCCTTGGGCGCGACATTTCCAAGTCCCGTGACTACTCTGAAGCGACCGCTCAGGAAATCGACCGCGAAGTCAGCAAGCTCTGCGGGGATGCCTATAAACGCGCGACGAAGCTCCTCACAGAAAGCAAGGAAACGCTTGTGGCTATTGCGAAGGCGCTTCTCGAGTACGAGACGCTGGACCGTACGCACATTCGTGACATCATCGAATCCGGATCCATGAAGAACCCTCCTTCACCGCCAGCGGCGAAAGCCACAGAGCCGCCGGAGCTTCCTGAAAAATCGAAGGAAGCTACATCGGAGGCGCCGAACTATCCCGGCGGCCTCACCGAGGCACCAGCGTAGAGATTGATCCCGTGATCTGTGAGTAGCGGTGGGGGCTGCGAAAGTTTGTCTTTACCGAGTCTCGATCGGGGGGGAGGGGACGTAAAAGCGCCTCATTTCAGGTATCTTCCAGCGCTTAAACAATGAATTTGTCGCTGACAACGTCATCTGAAAGATCTCGCCGCGAACACCTGCCATTTTGGGTCTCCCGGGCTGTGGGAAGTTCGCGCACCTCAGCTCGAGTAAAACCTTCGCGCGGTGAGATAGCTCAGCGGCCAGAAAGCAAGCAAAAGCAACACGACGACCCTCCCTCCCGGTTCATCAATGCGAACAGCGCAGAACGCCGCCTGGATCAAGAGCAGATTTCTTATAAGGATGCCGATGATTCCTGGGAGCGGCGTAGTAATATCGGCAGCCAGTCGAACGAGCCAGAATCCGCTAATCGCCAGCGCAAGTGCAAAAAGCGCCGCAGCGGTCAAATTCAGGAGCAGCACGAAGAGTCCTAAGATTAGCGCAACGATAGGGAGCCAACGTGCGTAGAGCGGGGGCGGTGGGCGCATTTCGTGGCGCGCGAGCTCTGTAACCGCCGCGGTATACCCGCCTACAATAATCGAGGCGGTGATGGCGGATATTGGAACGGCGCCCGTGAACGCCGCTCCCAGGAGCACGCTGGCCGCGCGACAAACACCCATGCAGATTACGCCGAGCACTGGCATGCGTTTGAGCCCTGCGTTGTAGATAATAATCGCCATGAGAAGAGCGACGCCGATTTTCAGCGATCGAGTCCCACCCATCGCGGAGATTCCAAGGCCAATTAAGAAAAGCAGTGATGCCGCGACCCAAATACCCTCAGCGCGAACCATTCCGCTCGGGATTGGGCGGTCGGGACGCTCCAAACGATCAGTGCGGATATCGAGCAAGTCATTGAGGAGCAGCCCGCCGCAGTAGAACGAAACGGCCGCCGTGGTTGGAACGATGAGTCCGGCTGCCTCTATCGCGCCGCCTGCCACGAGAAACCCTGCAAGCGGATCGCCCGGGACAGTGAACAAGTTTGGTGGGCGGAACAATTGGAGCCACGCCTGATATTTAGTCTGCGGTCCTTTCAACGGGTCCCTATTATTCAGAGGTGCGCCCCGTGGTAAATTTCCTTTTTATGATTAACCGGCAGGTGCAGCGAACCTTCCAGCGTTTTCGACAGTTCTAACGTTCTGGGAATTAGCGAGATCGGACCAAACAGGAACAGCGGCATTGAATTGACCGTTCCAGGGCGCCACTTCGATCTTCCTGCAGCCCGCCACGATCCGCCCGACCTTGTGCATATGCCGCATTTCGATGGATCAAACGGAGGGCACAAAGCGCATTTTGGACATCTGCGGGTCAGCGGCCGAACCCTTCCCGGGCGCGTGATTATCGATCATGTGGAAGAGCAAACTAACCATGCGGCGTCGGGCTGTAAATTCCGGGCTGGAACCTCTGTTTCATCCGAATCGAAGTGCACTCGCTCGGTCAACGGCGGTGCGAAAAAGAGTGGCCTGAGAAATGCCAGAGGGGAGAATCGAACTCCCGACCAAGGGCTTATGAGTCCCCTGCTCTACCGCTGAGCTACCCTGGCGTTTTCAATAAGCTGGCCGCGTCAGAACGGCTTGAAGCAAGGTCGGCAAACTAGACAAGGTACACCGCCGATTCAAGCGGACTTTTCATTTGCCAATGTGTTGGGCGACCGCCCGTTAAAAAAAACATTTCGCGGAGCATCGCCGGTTGTTCTTGATCCTCGACGCCTCTCAGCAGCCCGATACCGGCACGAATGCTGAAGCGTGCAGGATACAGCATCTGCTTCGCGATGAGCGACCCGATGATGGCAATGGAGCAATTCGGTCAAATACAACCCGATTAGCAAGTGCAATGCAGAATCGCGTGTACCTGACTCTTCTTTACGTCCTCCAGCAGTCGGCAAACTTCGGAAGTAGGCGCCACAACCATCTCGATGCCGCGCCGTTTCGCCTCCGCCAGAACTTCGTCCATGACTGGCAGCGCACCCTGGGCGCCGGTCCCGACAATGAGCCGCTCTCCTCCCCAGGGAATATCCTCTCCAAGCGAAAGCGGAGTATGACCGAACTGTTCGCTGAAACGTTTCGAAGGTCCCTTCTTCCGCTTCCGAATTTTACCTCGGTCGATTACCACATCGTGGCTATAGCGCTTCCCCTCCACTTCGATCTCGCCAAATCTGACCAGGCGCGCCTTCACCCTTTAATCTCCCCCCGACTTCTGGCCTTTGCAAGAGATGCATTGCGCGAAGGCCATATACTCCGCGCGTCCTCACTGGCTGGGGTAGGCATAGCCCTGAAGGACGTCGTTGTCGTTGTTCCACGAACGCAATTCTGGAGCTGGAGTACGCTACAGTTCTTCCCGCTTGCGCCCGATGAGATTGAAGACGCGGACCGGCAATGCCTTTCCTTTGATCTCGACTTTATCCACTTCTGCCCAGACGAAATCATCGCAGGTCGCAACGAAGACGTTCTCGTCTGCAAGGACCCATGTGCCGAGCTTGGAGTTCAAACCTTCCAGTCGGCTGGCAAGATTCACCGTGTCGCCAAGCACAGTGTAGCTGAGTCGACTGTGAGATCCGATATTTCCTACCGTAACGTCTCCTGAGGCCAGCCCGAACCGTGTGGGCAGGGGAGGTAACCCCTTTACACGCCATTCCTCGTTCGCTCTCTCGAGCCAATCGTGTATTTCAAGCACGGCTTCCACCGCAGGGCGCACATGATCTGAGAGGGGTTGGGGGGCGCCCCAAAACACCATGACAGCATCGCCGATCAGTTTGTCTACTGTCGCGCCATGGCGTTGTAGAATTCCGATAACTTCGTCGAAATATTCGGACATGTGAACCGTGAGTGCTGCGGCGCTCATGGACTCAGCGATGCTCGTGAACCCGACGATATCGGTGAACAGCACCGTGACTTTCGCCTCATGCCCTTCGATTGAAGCGGCTTCTCCACGCTCGAGGAGCTGTCGAACGACTGCGAGCGGAACGTAACGTCCAAAAGAGTCCAGTGCGCGCCGCATGTTCTCCTGTGCGTTCGTGAGATGCCGGACCTCCTTCAACCGTGAATCGACTTTGACCTCCAGATCGGTTTCAAGTTTTTGAAGGCGAGAGCTGTGCTTTACCAGCTCCCGCAGCGGCTCACTATAAGCGCGGGATAATAACAATGACATCAGGGTCGCGACAGCCAACGCCAACAGCGTGAGTAACAAAAGCGCATTCCGCTCACGCCGCCGCTCTCCGAGCAGATCGCTTTCAGGTATCAGCACCCCGATCCAAAATATGCGTTCCGACCCGATCTTGTACTGCTCGAAACCACACCACCAGGTTTCGCCTCCGAATTCGAGCTGAAACGGTCCCGTTGCCTGATTTTCCCGCCATTGCCGCACACTGCTCGCGACCAATGGAAATTCCAGATCCTCGGCGGACCTGAGCAGAAGATTGCCCAGTTCTTCGCCTGATCCGGAGGGCGGTACGAGCAACCGATCATCATCGGTGAGCACAAACGTCTTGCCTCTCGGCGAAACGTAGATGCTTTGCGCAAATTGGGAGAGGTCCTCGAGGAGTATATCGAATGCCAGAACATAAGGTCCTTGCGGCCCCTCCACGTAAACCGATGCGGTAATACCCGGGTCCCCCGTCGGAACAAATCCGTAGGGTGCCGTCCACCGGATGCTGCCTTCAGGTGCATTCCGCCCCAACTCGTACCACGGACGGGTGCGTGGTTCGAAATCAATCTGCTGTTTCCACGCTTTCAAGGTCCGGCCGAGTTCGTCCACTTGCGCCCAGTCCGCCATCAAACTACCGCCCTTTACATTGATGGTTAGCCATTCCTCCGTCCGTTTTACAAGAAGGAATGCATCGCCTTGCTCGTCGCCGATATTGATCGAAGCCATTTGCGGAATGACCTGAAGAACAGGCAAAAGAACCGTAGTGGCGCGTTGGGGATCGTTCGGGGAGAATATGCCCCTGTTGCCGAGATCGCGCACGATCTCAATCGCCTTCGAAATCGGTTCGAAAAATCTCGCCAGTTTGTCCTCACTCTTCGCGGAAGCTTCCTCGATGACAGAGGAAGACAAACGGCGGATTGCCCGACCTGCGCCGACCATACTGTAAACAACGAGGCTCCCCGAAATCAGAACGATCAAGAGAAGCAAATTCTTGAAGAGGCTCCATCGGATGCTGATTGGACGCCTGAGCGAACGGGGGGTTGGCATTGAGAGCGACGATATACAGGCTCATTCTGCAGGGCAACATGAGGAAATCCCCGGCGAAAAATGGGCGGACGAGGTCAGATCGTCGCGTTGTTTTCAAGAATTGACCTGTCGAAGCAAGCGTGCCTCAGAAATCTCCGATTAAAAGCCCCGGGTCACGTCGCTCATCGGGATTGGATTCCGCTTCTCAATTGCGCAGCATGAATTGCCTGAAGGAAATCAAAATGAAGCCCTGAACGGGTAAAGCAACGCCAACTAAAAACGTAAATATCGCTCCCTCCAAAGGCCCGCACAACCACCCATCCAGAAATCCGAGACCAGTTTCAGGTCAGTCCCTACGCGCTCTCCAAACGTTTGCTGCCGCGCGGAAAATACAGGCTCAGTCCCTTTCGTCGATGGAAATGTAGTGCGCCGTCTGATGACCAGTGTAGATCTGCCGTGGTCGGCAGATGCGGCCCTTTTTATCGGTTATGGTTTCCCTGTAATTAGCGATCCAGCCTGGCATGCGGCCAATGGCGAACATGACGGTGAACATTTCAACCGGAATTCCGATTGCCCGCATCATGATCCCGCTGTAGAAATCGACGTTCGGGTAGAGGTTTCGTTCGACAAAATACGGGTCGTTGATTGCGGCGTCCTCGAGACGGCGGGCGATATCGAGCAGCGGATCGTTGAGTTTCAGCACATCCAGTAATTCGTCGCAGCGCTTCTTGATGATTCTCGCACGAGGATCGTAGTTCTTGTAAACCCGATGCCCGAAGCCCATGAGCCGGCGCCCGCTACTCTTATCCTTTGCAGCAGCAATGAACCGCGAGCCATCATCGCCTTCGGCGTGGATCTCTTGGAGCATTTCCAGAACGGCCTGGTTTGCACCGCCATGCAGCGGCCCCCAGAGCGCGCAGACCCCTGCAGCAGCGCTGGCGAAAAGATTCGCCTTACTCGAAGCGACCATGCGCACTGTTGAGGTCGAACAGTTTTGTTCGTGGTCGGCGTGGAGAAGGAAGATCAGATCAAGCGCGCGCACAACCTGCGGCTTCAGTTCGTAGTCCGCAAACGGCTCGGAGAACATCATGTGCAGCAAATTTGCCGAGTATTTGTACTGTGGTTTGGGATAGATAATCGGCAGCCCACGCGATTTGCGGTAGGCGAACGCAGCTATGGTGCGCACTTGAGAAATAAGACGTGCCGCCTGCTTATCGAAATTCACCTCTTCCACCGGCAGAAGCAGCTTGGGATAAAAACACCCAGTCGCATTGATCATCGAGGAGAGGATCGCCATCGGATGCGCGTTTGGCGGAAAGCCCTCGAAGTGGAACTTCAAGTCTTCGTGGAGCAACTCCGTGTCCGTGAGCAACTGCGAGAAGGTTCGAAGATCGGCGTGCGAGGGCAAATGACCGTAAATGAGAAGGTAGGCTATCTCCACGAAGGTGGATTTCTCAGCCAGTTCCTCGATCGGCACACCGCGATAACAAAGAATGCCGTTTTCACCATCAATAAAGGTGATGTCACTCAAGCAGGCGCCGGTGTTGCCGTAGCCCGGGTCCAGCGTGATCAACCCCGTGGCATCGCGCAGTTTCGAGATGTCAATCCCACGTTCACCTTTGCTGCCTTTAATGAGTGGTAATGAGATACTGGATCCGTCCCAGTTAATTTCAACACTGTGGCTCATAGTTATTTGCAGTTTCCGGCGCGACGATACGCCCTATTTTCAAAATGGCCAGCCCATCCGATCTGATGCAAAAGTTCCGACAATTGAGGGTAAGGAACAACGCTTTCTTGCCTGCATGCGCAGCTCGGGGCGGCACTCCCAGTTTGCGAAATTCCTCCCGGCCTGTTGCCAGCCGGAAGGTCTTGAAGTTGTGTAAGCGACCAGATTGCGGAGTTCGGCAAACCGGGTCGCAAGAATGCAACTCAAATAGACGAATCTCCTGCTGACCGCTCGGTTCGCGGTCCGCTACCGGCCGAAAGACATTTTACGTCTGTTAATTACGCTCAATTTGCCAGGTAACGAGGGATCTCCCGGGCATATTCTGGAAAGTAGCGCCCAATCAGCGACATCAAGATCTACTACTGGACCCTCCTGCGTGACCCGGAATCCCGAGGACAGTCTTTGAGGATCCCTTAGCTTAAGATATCGACTGAAATATGGCGTGCAGCGCAGGGGAATATCCCAACCATTTCCAAAACCATCGGGCAACGGCCCGCACTTCGTGTTGGGAGCGGACGACTTCGACAAGTCAATAGAGCATCTTAAGCGTAAGAGGTGCCGTTTGCCGTGGAGCCGCCATTCGACATTCCCCACTGCAGAACATTGATGGTGCGATCCATCTCCCGACATTGGCGCGACAATCCGCGAATGTCCGGTGTTTCTTCATGCCGTACTCCAGCGAATAGCCCCAGCTTGCCAACCCCCCAGGATTTTAACATCAATACGGACCGCCACCCCATCTATGAGCGACCTCAACCCGAATGACGAAGCTCCGGCTGAACCGCCGGGGGAAAACAAGCCCCGCGCGCAAATGACGCCTGTACGCTGGGTCATCGCGATCGTGCTCGTGGTGACTCTTGTTATTCTTTACTACGGTCTGCTTGACCGCTACACACCAATCACGAGCGACTGCTACGTGCAGGCCAAAGACGCGCCGCGGCGTCTTCGACCGGCAAGAGCGTCGGTGACCTGCTTAAGCGGTCGGCAGCCGCCGAGAAGAAGGTCCACGCCTCCCTGACGGAACTCACTATCACGGCGTGGATGAGTCTTGGGACTTCGTTTCAGCAATCAATTCCGGCATGATATAGAGTGAATGCCGGAAAGCATCTGTTTCTAAGACATCTGGATTTCACCAGCTTCCATACCCGCTCAGTCACGTTCAGATTCGGCGAATAGGGAGGTAGGAAGAGCTATTCGAGTCCCACCTGACCCCGCCCGTTTGACCGCAGCGGCATTCCTTTGAAAGCGGGCGTTGTCCATGACAAATTGATTGGCTCGCCATGATGTCGCTGGCCAGTCCCTCTTCGGAAATCGGAAGCGGAACGGATCCCATCTTCGCTTCTTTTTACGAAACCAAATTTGAATTTCGGGGAACACGTTCGTTGCTTGCCGCCGTTCCGGAATGCATCGGCGGAAAAGTCAGGGAATGCGGCAGCTTCCGGTGCTGTGTTTCGCGTAGTACTTCTGATGGTATTCCTCGGCCTCGTAAAACGGCGTCGCGAGCGCGATCTCGGTTGTGATCGGGCCGGAAAGTCTGCCGCTCTTTTCCAATCGGGCAGCGGATACGCGCGCCGCAGCTTCCTGCTCGGGAGTGGTGAAGAAAATCGCCGAGCGATACTGGCTGCCGATGTCCGGTCCCTGGCGATTCCGCGTAGTCGGGTCGTGAATCCTCCAGAAGATATCCAGCAGCGCGGCAAAGCTGATCTTCGCCGGATCATATTCGACTTCGACCACTTCGGCGTGGCCAGTCGCGTGCGAGCACACGTCTTCATAACTCGGGTTCTTAATCACGCCGCCGGAATAACCGACACGCGTATTCGTCACGCCCTCGACCTTTGCGAAGTCGGCCTCGACGCCCCAGAAGCAACCCGCACCGAACAGCACCTTTTCGTGCGCCGGCCTCACGCCGTGCTCGTGGAAGGAGAGCGCTTCCGAGTTCATGCAATAGCGAAGCCCGGACGGCTCCGGCCCATCTTCGAAGACATGTCCGAGGTGCGAGTCGCAGCGCTCGCAGTGAATCTCCGTGCGAATCATGCCAAAGCTCATGTCGCGCCTGCTACCGATATTTTCCGCCGCAACCGGGTGGAGAAAACTTGGCCAGCCCGTGCCGGACTCGAACTTCGCATCCGAACGGAACAGCGGCAAACCGCATCCGACGCAGGTGTAGAGACCCTGTTTGTGGTTGTCGTGAAAGATGCCGCAAAAGGCACGCTCGGTCCCCTCCGTGCGGGTGACGCGAAACTGCTCATCCGTAAGCTGCGCGCGCCAGGCGTCGTCTGATTTTACGACCTTCGGCAGCGACATCGGCGCCGTGAGCGTGCCGGTTTCATCGAGCAGGCGAACGGTGACGGGTAAGGTGTTAGTGTCCATAGTTGCTTTGTTAACTTGAAGCTTGCAGCCTCCGGCGAGAATGCCCGCACCGCCGAGGATTGTGGTGAGAAAGGTGCGCATGCTCATATGCTAACTCATAGATCAGGGTTCGGAAAATTGAAGCGCGTGGCCGTCGGGATCCTGAACGAGCGCAGAGCGGCAACTCCCGGGCGGGAGCTTAGCGATGTCAGAAGTCGCAAGCAAATTACCGGCGGGGCCCCTACGGATAACAAAGAGGTCAATTTCTCGTTTCATTCCCGTTTAGTTGCGCTCCACCGTCATTCCTTACGGTTTTTAGCGATCAGGTTCTCGGGAGAGCGCATGCCTACCCTGCATGCGTGCACTGCGACGGGCTGAGCGACGTTTTTGAACTGCATCGGCGGCCGACTTTCGAAGACCTCTCGCGCGGCTGGCGACAGCTTCGCGTAAAACTCATCTGATACGAGAATCTCCCACTGCCTGGCGCGATCGCAGAGGCGCGAGGCGAGATTCACCGTGTGCCCGATTGCCGTGAAATCGCGCCGTGTATCGGAGCCGATCGAGCCTACGACCGCTCTACCGCAATGGATACCGACCCCGAGGCCAAGGGGCCACTTCTGCTCCTCCGTCTCCGAGCGCACACGTTCTATCATCGCCGCGGCGCAGGCGAAAATCGCGTCAGCGGAATCTCCGTCGTCGAGAAACACCGCCATCACTGCATCGCCGATGAACTTGTCCACATCTCCGCCCGCGCTGACCACGATATCCGCCTGCACACTGAGGAGCCGGTTCAGCTCCTGCACGAGCTCAGCGGCGTCCTTTGTTTCGGAAAAAGCGGTAAACCCGCGCAGATCGGCGAAGAGCAAGATCACGTCCTGCTCTGAGCCCGTGAGCCACGAGGGATCGTCCTTGCTGCGCCGCACGGCCTCCGCCGTGAACCGCGAGACAAACGGGACCAGCTCCAGCTTTTCACGCAGAGAGAGGATCATTTCGTTAAAAACGACGCCGAGGTCCTGGAGTTCGTCGCCCGTCGCCACGCGGACCTGCAGATGATGATCGCCCGCGCGAAAGCCCTGCATTCCATCGGCAAGCTGGCGCAGACCCCGCGTGAGGCCGCGCGCCAACAGAAGCCCCGGCACCATGGCAACGACAAACGCGCCGCATCCCACCGCCAGCCCGACAAAAAGATGCGCGCGCTGGCGCGCTGTGAACCGGCTGATTTCCGCGTCCACCTCCAGGACCGCCACCGGCTTACCAGCGTCGAAGATCGGCATATAGCCGCTGATCCATTCCCCGTATTCGTCACGATAAACGAGCGTGTTCCGGGGTTCCCCCGTCTTCCAGGCTGCTTCAAAAACGGCCCGATTCTGCTCAGAAATCGTGTAGCGCTCACCCACAAACGTCTTCTCCTGCAGCATTACCACGAACTCCATCTTCCAGGGATCCGCGCTGCCCGACACGGGGCGCAGAATATAGATTTCATTCTCCGCCAGGCCATTGATTCGACGCGAACGATCTAGAATCGACCTCACGCGGAGAAAGGCCGGCGAACTGAGATCCTTGTTGTCGCGCAGACCCGACAAGTCCCGGCCTTCGATCGCCATGGCCGTCGTGCCGGCCACGCTCCGGACAAAGACCGCGAACTCATCGAACAACTCCCGCCGGCGCAGCTCGTAATGCGTGGCGACCGCCGCGGCGGCGACCACGGCAGCTACCGTCGCCATGGCGAGAAAAATCTTCGTCCGCAGAGAGAACCTGAATTTCACAGCGCCCTGAATCTTTTCCGGATTCACCCTTCGAACCAAGATGCCCGGCGATCCGTCGGTGCTTTAGTCATCCCGCCGAATTTAGCACAGAAACCGCCGATTTCGTCTTCCATGAAAACGAATTGCCTTTAGAGGCCTTTTCTCGATGCGGAAGCTCGCGTCATCTCGAAGCGCAGCGATATGGCGGCGAAGCCTGCAGAGCGGCAACATCATCGCGGCCGGGGCAGTGGAGCAAAGGCCATGGGATCGCCGGGCGGGGCTTCCAACAGCGACATGGGGAAGCGGACGCGAAAAAGGCCAAAAGTCTTAGCGCGGCGCGGATCCCACGCTCGGTTCTATTCGTTTGTCCAGCGTCGGGCGGCTATCACCGTGACAATCAACGCGAGAATTCCGTCGGGTGCCCCAACGATGCACAGAATCCGGAAATCCGGGCTGAACATCCCAATGGCAATCAGGGTAAAGAATGAAATCCAGAGAGCTGCCGCAATCACAACGAGAGTCTTAATGTTCATCATAATAGGGGTTCGCTATTCGTTGACCTCCTCATTCGGGAGCTTCTTAGATGGGCGACTGCCGGATTGTGTGGCTCAGTAAACGACCTTCGCGGTGCCGCGGCAGCGGGGAAACAGGCGGCAGCCCCCGAAATCATATTGAGCGACGGACGAGGCATGGGTTGCCATCATCACGGGAACGCCAGAAGAGGCACCGACATCGCCAGCAGCTCTCGGAACCACTGCGGCCAGGACGAAATAAAGAACTGGCGCCAGGACCGCGCTGATCCACCACGGCGCAAGAATGAGATCGTCGATGAGGCTACTGCTTCTCCGGGCCATTTTTTCAAAAAAGAGCGGAGCACTCCCTATGCCGATTTTAAGAATGCAGTTTCTCTCTCTTGGTCATTCCAGATAGAAATGAGACCGTCCTTAGCAAGCGATTTGAGAGTGCTCTTAACGGTGCCCTGGGCTGTCGATTTGCGCGACCTGTTTCGTTGTCGAATATTGCCGGTCTTCATGCAGCATGGCCGCGATAGTTAGGAGCGCCTGAGTTCTTTTTCGATGAGATCCGGCCAGGCCCTCCCGCCGATCACTTCGCGCGGCGCTTCACGACGTAGCCATATTGCGTCGGCCATGCCGGTTCCTGACCCAGCGTAGTTTGCGCCTTCAGCGCCCAGTAGGGTTCGCGCAAAAGTTCGCGGGCGAGGAAAACGAGGTTCGCATCACCGGCTGTAATGATCTCATCGGCATGGTGTGCCTCGGTGATCATGCCGACCGCGCCCGTGCGAATGTCCGCTTCGTCCCGGATGCGCCGGGCAAAGGGCACTTGGAATCCTTTGGCCACGGGAATACGTGCGAGCGGCACCATCGCTCCGGACGACACGTCGATCAGATCAACACCGAGGGGTTTGAGGCGCTTTGCCAGCTCGACGGATTGCTCGATGTCCCAGCCGCCATCGACCCAATCGGTCGCGGAGATGCGCACGAAAAGCGGATTTTCATCCGGCATCAGCGCGCGCAGCCGCTCAGCAACTCGAAGGAGAAGGCGCATGCGGTTTTCCAAGCTGCCACCGTATTCGTCCGTGCGATGATTGCTGATCGGCGAGAGGAATTCGTGCAGCAGGTAGCCGTGGGCGGCATGGATCTCGATCACCTTGAACCCGGCCGCGAGGGCACGCTTCGCCGCGGCCTCAAAGGCAGCGACAACGCCGTCGATGCCTTCGGAATCCAGCTCGATGGGGACCGGGTCGGTTTCGTTGAAAGGGATCGGGCTAGGGCCGACAACCGGCCAGCCGCCCTGCCCGGGCGTCAATCGTGCCCCACCTCTCCACGAGAGATCGCAGCTCGCTTTGCGTCCCGCGTGCGCGAGTTGAATCCCGGCGACAGCGTTTTGACTCTGCACGAACCGAGCGATCCGCGCCAGCGGTTCGATGTGTTCATCTTTCCAGATGCCCAGATCGCCCGGCGAAATCCGGCCGTCCCAGGTTACCGCGGTCGCCTCGACAATCACGAGCGCGACACCGCCAACGGCGCGACTGCCGAGATGGACAAGATGCCAGTCGTGAGCAAATCCATCCTCCGCGGAATACTGACACATTGGTGCCATCACGATGCGGTTGCGGAAGGTTACACCGCGAATGGTCAACGGGCTGAGCAGGTCGATTTCGGGAACTTCCCGGTCATGGTCAGAATCGGCTCGGCAACCGTGAACGAGCGGCGAGGAGGCAGTGAGAGGTGAGTGTGTTTCCATTGACAAGATATCGCCTGCCAAAGCCGCGCTGGCTCGATCAATCTATTCGACTGCGCCCGCAAAAAAGGAAAGCGGAGAAGTGATGCCGGCGAGAACCAATCTAGTCGGCGTAATCGGCGGTTCAGCGAGCCAACATATGCCTCTTGAAGGGAATTCTTCTGAGGAAGGGCACGAACGTTTCAGGAAGTTAAGTGCACCACGAGGGAAACCAGCGGCTTCCTGAGCAGCGCGAAGGAATTAGGAGCTTTTTTCAAGACTCTGATTCCACGGAACTTAAGATGGAGCCGGCAGTCGGACTCGAACCGACGACCAGCTGATTACAAATCAGCGTGTTCATAAGAGAAGAGTGCTGTTTTTCTCTGTAAACGACAAGCTGGAACGGCTCTTTCTAACCCTCTTTGTCCCTGTTTGCCGCCCTTTATGGCAATAATGGCAATGGCCCCGATCTTCTAATTGCCATCGGAAGAGGCGCAGGCGTTAACCGGGGACGAAAAGTCGCTCGGAGGAGAGGCACTGCCCATGCCATGATCTACTCTACTTGGGAAAGCTGCACATGGCCTTATCGGTTCGTGTAGACTTTCCACCGCGCGCGAACGGCATCTCCGCTCCTCTGAACTCGTATCGTCCAAAGGATAATGCATTTCGCGGTGCCGTCACAGATATTATGGCATCTTTTGAAGGGGGATCGGCTCCGCAAGCGAAACGTCTTCTACCTGAGGGTCACTCTCGATTTCTTCCAAATCGTCAGAAAGAAATTCTGCAGTAAACATTCGGTTCCCGATGGCAGTGCGAATCTTCAACTTTGCAGGGTCAGCGCCGCGGCGGCCAGGCGCAAAGCCTGTGCGGCGCGGTTGACGACTCGTTTGGTCTTTCTGCTCATGACCGTGACCGGTGAGCGCAACGGCCAGGTGCTTGCCGCGATGAGGAACGTGCGCCTGCGCGCCACTGCCAACGAGACAGCCAGCAGCCTCCCGGGCAACTGGCGCGCTGGTTCTCCTCCGAAAAAAAATGGACACTTGGAGCGCAGTGGGATTGTGGTCATGGGCGCGTTTGAACCCCTCCAACCCCGCCGTTCTTCGCCCGATCGACAGCGGGCCTGAAAAAGCAATTTCCTATCATTAATCCGCCAACCAGCCACCGCGGCCTCGCTACCTTCCAACGAAGCGAACGCAAATCGCCGCCTTCACCGAGACTTCGATTCCGCTGAATTCGATGCATCCCGACTCGGGATCGATCCTAAAAAAAGTGACATTGTCCGTGTCCCGATTCGCGCAGACCAATACGCTCCCCGTCGGATCGATATTGAAATTACGCGGATGCTTCCCGCGGCAGTCTTCCCGCTGGATAAGCTCCAACCCGCCCGTCTTCTCATCAACCGGGTAAACGACCAGGCTGTCATGCCCGCGATTCGAACCATAAACGAAGCGGCCATCTTTCGAAACAATGATCTCCGCCGTCGTATTCGACCCCGCAAAATCATCAGGCAAAGTCGCCACCGATTCGCGCTCCAGTAAAACGCCCGCCTCCGCATTCCACACGAAATGCGTCACGCTGCCATCCAGCTCGTTGATCACGTAGACCCACTCGCCGTTCGGATGAAACGCCAAATGCCTCGGACCCGCTCCCGACGCCGTCCGCGCAAAGGCCATCGGTCCCGAGCTTAATGCCCCCGTTTCCCCATCCAGCTTGTAGAGCACGATCTGATCCATTCCCAAATCGCAGACGAACAGATATCGATAGCTCGGATCCGCGTAGATCGAGTGCGCGTGCGCCCCCTCCTGCCTATCCGGACGAACGCCCACTTTTCCATGATGCTGCGTCGTGCAGACAAGCTTCCCTATCGCGCCATCCTCATGCACCGAAAAGACCGAAACCACCGCATCGCCATAACTCGCGCTCAATATGAAACGCTCCTCGCGATCCATTCCCACATAGCAAAGTCCGCCTCCTTCGCTGGCAACCTGATTGATGAGCGACAAACCGCCGCTGTCTTTATCAATCGAATACGCCCGTACTGCGCCTAGATCCCCCTCCAAGACGGCCGAGTATATTTTCGATTCATCTTTCGAAACATGCTGAAACCCCGTCTTCGGTCCTTCAGCCGCTAGCTCGACCATACCGAGCTCCAAGGTCGCCGCATTAAAAGACTGGCGATAGATGCCCTGGCCTTCGCCCGTTGTCCCCGTGCCGTAGTAGATCCAAAGATTGCTCATATCCGCCATAAAGCTCCCCAAAAAAATCGAATCAACCCAAATTTAAACGCCCCCCTTCCTCAGTATCCACAGCCAACCCTCTCCCTCTTCCAAAAGAACGCATATGGAGTTGACATCGCGCCGAGTAGGCCCGGGGAATTTCACCCCGAGCCCCTCACAGAACCGGACGTAAGCCTCTCGGCTTATCCGGCTCGTGCCACCCTTTTTGTCGAAACCCGCCGGTTCCTCCTGTTGCCAGTTGACCAAACCGATCTCGACGCGGGTGACCCACCCCTTCGCTCCACAGGCATTACCCTGCTTCGTCATTACTGCGGGGTTCCGCCCCTGAAGGACGCCTCGGTACTTTCGGCCTCGCGGTTCTACCTCCTGGGCCTTTTCCCTTCACATCGTCCCCCAGGTTCTCAAGTTCCCTACAAAAGCCCGGAATGAGAGTCATGTCCGTCTATACATCGGACACCGCATGACCAGTAAGCAGGTTTCTGTCACGCTCTTCCCGGGACAAGCGGGCGGCCCCCGGTTTTGATGTCGTCCTTGTTTGATTTCGATGCGTCTTCAACGGTTCGTTTGCACTCGTCTCTCTCATCCTTACATGACATGATCTCTGTCACGCCTTTTAACCCTGACGTTCACCACCGCGGATTTTGTCCGAAGCAGCTCAGGGCGGTTTGAAGCCTCCCCCACAGGGCGACTCCGAAGGGTCCTCCTTTATCTTTCGTACAGCATGACGCTTTCGCGTCTTGTTGACACAACCCGCTCAAGCAACTTCATCGAACCATTTCCCGCCCAAAAACCATGCGACCGCTACACCGCCCCTTTGAACAATCGCGCCAATCTGGTTCGTTCGGGTGTTTCGGGAAACGGGTTTGAATTTGACCGGGAACCAGGCATGAACGGGACTGAGTTTTTGTGGCCAGCCGTGACCGGAGTCTGTCTCTCGATGGCGTTGATTCACTTGGGCACCTGACTCCGTGGAGCGTCACAAAGAGCAAACCTGTTGTGTATGCGATGATCGCGTTCCTCATGGCAGTTCATTCCTGGAATGAATAGCGGCTGATACACGCCAATAGCCCGGCCGAATATCTGGCCAGGCCGCGTTTGACCCTTTCAAAACACTGATCAGCGGATGGCTGGAGCGCCATCCCTAAAGTGCCACGCAGATCTTTCAACGTCTCCGTGAGGGCCACGGTTACCAAGGCGGCTTGAGCGTTCTCAGCAATACGTGCAAGAGGTCCGTCCAGCGCGCCACCCTGCGTTATTGACACAGAAACGCAAGCCGAAGTTCGAGGGGCGCTGAGCCGGGCGCATCAGCCGCCGCGTACCTTCACGTAGCGACCGGGCGCGGGTTTGAGCGGCTTGAGTTTGGTGTTGCCCAGCCGCGTGCGCGCCGGCACCGGCTTGCCGGCTTGGGGTTTCAGCCATTTCATCCAGTGTGTCCACCAACTGCCCCGCACGGCCTCGGCGCTGGCCAGCCAGGCGTCGGCATCGTCGCCCTGCTTGCCACCGGTCCAGTAGCTGCGCTTGTTCTTCGACGCCGGGTTGATGACGCCGGCGATGTGACCGCTGGCGCCGAGCACGAACTGCGACTTGCCGCCGACCAGTTGTGTCGTGCGGTAGGGCGAGCGCCACGGCACGATGTGGTCTTCATGCGTCGCCAGCACATAACTCGGCATGTCGATGTTGCCGAGATCGACGCGGGTGTCGCACATCGTCAGCTTGTTCGCCACGCACAGGTTGTTCTCGAGGTACATGTTGCGCAGGTACCAAGCGTACATCGGGCCCGGCAGGTTGGTGCCGTCGGCGTTCCAGCACAGCAGGTCGAGCGCCGCGGGCGATTTGCCCTTGAGATAGTTGTTGATCACGTTGGGCCAGATCAGGTCATTGGCGCGCAGGGTCTGGAAGACGGTGCCGAGTTCGGCGCCGGGGTAGATACCGCCTTTGCCGATCGTCTGCTCGCGCGTGGCCAGCATTACCGGACTTGAATCGGACTTGTCGCTGCTCAAATCGATGAACGAGGTGCCGATCCTTGTCCCATTCCATTCGATTATTGGCGTTTATGGATTTCCGAAGGCTCCGCTGGAAAAAAGGAGTGACACCGTGGTGCCTTATTGGAGTTCCCATCTCAATGCGGACCTCTTCGAGAAGATCGTGCCCACACCCCACACGTCAATTTACGAGTATCCCGAAACCATTGCCGAAGTGATGAAGCGAATTCTCTGCCCTAACCTCCGGACCTCGAGCCGATGATGCCGAGTGAACCGATCCCACGGTAAAGTGCTCCACAAAGTCCGAAACCCAACGGAAAAGTCGAGCTGCGGCTTAAAAATCCGGCGGGGTGATGGTGACTATCTTCCATCAAGTGGAAACTGAGACTCGTGAGGGTTATCTCTTCAGATGATAATTTTTTTCTGAGCGCAAAAGGCGTGTACAAATTCTTGCGAAACGTACTCCAAATGCGTTTCTTCCAGATAAAGTCGGCATAGCTCAGTTGGCCAGAGCAGCTGATTTGCAACCAAAAAACGAGCTTTTGCTGTGGTTGGTTTTCGTTAGCAATCTCCTCGATTTTAATGTCTTACGCCTCCGTGCCGCACTCTGACTTTAGCCACGGTTGGCCATTGTTTGCGTGTTTACGCGCTACCGTGCAAAAAGGCGTGTGCAAAATGGGGGGTAGTTGGACTTGGTTTTGAGCAACTCCTGCGCGAAGGTCGTTCGCAGATCATATACGAGACACTATCCCAACATCCCCCAATTTCGCACCCTTTTTCTGATCTTGAGGCACTTACAAAAATTTCAGGGGAACTTATTTGCGCGCCGATTATCCAGGCATCCGACTGCTCAACCCGCCGGCTTCGACTTAACTCAAGGAGCTGCATCTGCGTTGCTTTCCGCCATTTGTGGTTCGCGCAGGACGAATCGGCTAATCATTGAATGAGATGGCCAAACCAAGAATCGACAAAGTCCGGCAGGAGCGAATCAGATAATCCCATAATGTCGCTCGAAATTTCCATTTCTCCCGGCGGACGGCTCCGGGTGGGGCGAATGCCGGAGATTCTCCCGGAGGTGAGCGAGAAGTGGATGGCGCGGTTGACGGAAGCATTCGATGCGTCAGCGGCGGATGGCTTGCTGCTGCTGGCGACCGACGCGCTCACGCTTGCGCTTCCGACATCGGTGTCCTATTGGCGGGATTTTTCGCGCCTGTATTTGCAGCGGCTTTGCCAGGCGGGGAACGCGGAGGGCGGTCCCGCGCCGGTGCTCCCAGCGGTGCGCGCCGAGATGGCGGAGTTCACCTTGCAGGCGCCTCCGATGCGCGGGGGGGAATTCCTCGGGCCGGAATTGCTGGAGACGCTCTGGCGCGAACTCGGCGCGTTGATCATCCGCGAAACTGCTGCGCACGGTCTCGCGGCCTGGCTGAAAACCAAAAACCCGCTTTGGCACACGGTGGGCCGCGTCACATTTCATCTCGCCGAAAACAAACGCGATCCGGAGCGGCCCTTTGCTTTTCTCGCCACCTACACGCACCGCATTTCCGAACATGGCAAACCCCAGCATGTGCCCATGGCGCGCGCCTTGCAGGAATACGCCGGCGCGAAAAACAAAAGCGCGTTGACCAACCTATTGTCGCCCGTCCAGCGCGCCGCGGAAAAGAGCGTCGTGGCCCGCGAACTGGTCGAGTCCCGCCGCCTCTTCCAACCGCTGGCGTGGACGCCCCGCGATGCTCATCGGTTCCTGCGCGACATCCCGCTTCTTGAGGACAGCGGCCTGCTCGTGCGCGTCCCGGACTGGTGGAAAACGGGACGCCCTTCGCGTCCGCAGGTCAATGTCCGCATCGGCGAAAAGAAAGATAGTCTGCTCGGACTGGAGAGCCTGATGGATTTTTCGGTCGAGGTCGTGTTGGATGGAGAACGGCTCACGCAGGCAGAGTTGCGCCAGGTGATGGCCGCAAAAGACGGGCTGGTGCTGCTCAAGGGCAAATGGGTCGAGATCGACCGCGACCGGCTTAATCAGGTGCTCGCCCATTGGCAGCGTGTCGGAGAAAGCGGCGGCGGCGGCGTGACCTTTCTCGAAGGGATGCGAATGCTGGCCGGCCTGGGACGCGGCGGCGATGGCGATCCGCTCGCCGAGGCGGAGACGCGCGAATGGTCGCAAGTCGTGCCTGGCGAATTCCTGCGCCAGACGCTGGATGCCATGCGCGATCCGTCGGTGATCGAAGGGTTCGATCCGGAGCGCGATTTGCGCGCGGCACTGCGTGGCTACCAGCGCGCGGGGACGCATTGGCTTTGGTTTTTGACGCGGCTCGGGCTGGGCGCGTGCCTTGCCGACGATATGGGGCTTGGGAAAACGATCCAGACGCTCGCTCTGCTGCTCCAGCTCAAGCGAGAAGCATTTCCGAAAAAGAGACCGCCATCTCTGCTTGTCGCGCCCGCTTCACTCCTGGCCAACTGGAAGAACGAGATCGCGCGGTTCGCCCCGTCGCTCGACGCCCTTTTTCTCCATCCATCGGAAACGCCGTTGGAAACCATGAAAGCTGCGGCTGACAATCCGAACGCTGCGTTTTCCGGCAGGGATCTCATCGTCACGACCTACGGGCTGGCCACGCGGCTCGCCTGGCTGCGGACGCGCGAGTGGCGATTGGTGATCCTGGACGAAGCGCAGGCGATCAAGAACCCGGCCTCCCGCCAGACCCGCGCCGTCAAGGAACTACGGGCCTCGGCGCGCGTCGCGCTCACCGGCACGCCCGTCGAAAACCGGCCCGGCGATCTCTGGTCGCTGTTCGATTTCATCTGCCCCGGATTGCTCGGCAGCGCCACCGAGTTCAGCCGCATGGTAAGACGCCTCAGCGACGACCACGGGCGCCATTTCGCGCCATTGCGAAACCTCACGCGGCCTTACATTTTGCGCCGACTCAAGACGGACCGGAGCATCATCGCCGACCTTCCGGACAAGACCGAGGTCGCCGCCTGGTGCGTGCTCAGCAAGACGCAGGCGGCGCTTTACCAGCAATCGGTGCGGGAACTGGCGGTAAAGCTCGAAGCCGCCGAGGGCATCCGGCGGCGCGGGCTGATCCTCGCGTTCCTGATGCGCTTAAAGCAGATCTGCAACCATCCCTCCCACTGGCTCGGCGACGGCGGATTCGATCCGGCGGAGAGCGGCAAATTCGCCCGGCTGCGCGAGCTCGGCGAGGAAATCGCCGCGCGCCAGGAAAAGGCGCTCATCTTCACCCAGTTCAAGGAAATGACGACCCCGCTGGCCGCGCATCTGGAGCGGGTGTTCGGGCGCGCCGGCCTCATCCTGCACGGCGGTACCCCGGTGAAGGAACGGCAGCGCCTCGTCGAGCGATTCCAGCAGGATGGCGGCCCACCCTTTTTCATACTCTCGCTCAAGGCAGGCGGCACCGGCCTGAATTTAACCGCCGCCTCGCACGTGCTTCATTTCGACCGGTGGTGGAATCCCGCCGTCGAGAATCAGGCCACCGACCGCGCCTTTCGCATTGGCCAGAAGCGGAACGTCCTCGTGCATAAATTCGTCTGCCGCGGAACCATCGAGGAGCGCATCGACGCGTTGATCGAGGATAAGAAGAATCTCGCCGCCGGACTGCTCGAAGGCGGCGGTGAAAGTCTGCTCACGGAAATGCCCGATGACGAACTGCTGCGCTTCGTGGCGCTTGACATCCAAAGTGTGTCCGACGCGTAATCCGCCAACATGAGTTGGGGATGGGGCTTCAAACCTTACGTAAACGCCGCCGAAAAACGGCGCCGCTCGCAAAAAGCCGCGCGCGCCCTCGAAAAGAAAGGGCGAAAGCTCAGTCCCGTTCGCATTGATGGACGGAAGATCGCCCGCAGTTTTTGGGGCAAGGCGTGGTGCGACAACCTCGAATCCTACAGCGATTACGCAAACCGGCTCCCGCGCGGCCGCACCTACGTGCGCAACGGCTCTGTGCTCGATTTGCGGATCGAGGCGGGCGCCGTCACCGCGCTTGTCAGCGGGAGCGATCTTTACCGGGTGAAAATCAGCATCAAGCCGGTGGGAAAGGCGCCGTGGGAGACACTGAAAACCGAGTGCTCCGGCCAGGTCGGCTCGCTGATGGATTTGCTGCAAGGCCGGCTCTCCACTGCGGTCATGGAACTCATCACCCGCCGCGAAACCGGCCTCTTTCCAAAGCCCGCGGAGATCAGCCTCGATTGCTCCTGCCCCGACTGGGCCGGTATGTGCAAACACGTGGCCGCAACTCTGTATGCGGTCGGGGCGCGTCTGGACGAAAGCCCCGAAATGCTCTTCGTGCTGCGCGGAGCCGATCACCTGGAACTCATCACCGCCGCAACCGAAAGCGTGACCGCGGATTCTGCATCTGCGGCGGACATTCCAGACGCATTGTCCGGCGAAAATCTCGCGCAGGTTTTCGGCATCGAGATCGAGCCGCTCGAACCCGCCCGGAAATCAAAACCAACTAAGCCGCGCGCCCGCAAAAATGAGGCGATAAACCGGAAAAAAGTCCCCCCTCCAGTCAAAACATCGTGCGACAAAAAGCGCGCAAAGCCGCCGAGAAACAACAAATCCAAGGCATCCACGAAAAAGAATCACCGCAACCCGTAACGCCTCCGAGTGCTGGGAAAGTCGGCCGGAAATATTTAGGTCTCCCCCTCATCGAATCGGACGTGCGGATTTCCCGCATCCGGCTCTCGGAGGCTGTTCACCGATTTGCATCATAAGCATTGCCACCTGGTTTGCACGCGGAAGCGGATCAGGCCGTAATGATTGTGGAGGCGGGCATCACTCTCATGTGGCCAACGCCATGCACTGAATTGCGATTGCCGAAATCGGACGTAGTTTTCCACATGATCTCGAACGCAGAGCTCTCACAACTTTCTCTCCATGAGAAACTAATGATGATGGAGCGATTGTGGGATGAGCTGTCCCGATCCGAAGCTGACGTCCCTGTCCCCCAATGGCACAAAGATCTCCTCGATGAACGAGAAGAGAAGATCAATTCAGGCGAAGCCAAGTTCATCGATTGGGAAGACGCCAAGAAGCAGATCGACGATGTGTGTCGATGAAGATCCGGCTGCTCGATCTCGCTCGTGATGACTTGATCGAAGGCTTCCGATTTTATGAGGAAAAGGAACCAGGTTTGGGTCGCTATTTTCTCCTCAATCTCTACGCTGACATCGAATCGCTAAGGATCACAAGCGGAACCCATAGCAAACCTCATCGCGAGTTTTACCGGGCGCTCTCAAAGCGCTTTCCTTTCGCAATTTATTACTCGGCTGACAGCGAGATAATTGCGATTCGAGCAGTCGTCGATTGTCGGCGATCTCCTTCCTGGATTCGAAAGCACCTACGAAAGGCATAAAAAGGGGCTTTTTAAGTCCGACCTACGACATCCCCAGCAGACCGAATACAACGAAGTTTAGGCCAATCAATTCGCACGACCAGACCCTTGGCAGCGGTTTCTCGGCTCTCCTCTAAGGGAAGTGCCGGAGTTACGCGCAGAGTTCGGCATGGGGGTCGGATCGATGGGTGGAGGAAAGGGCTCCTGCGTTGTGGTGATGGCGTCGGCTTGTGGCGGTAGCACTTGACCCGAATTCACGAATTCGAGGAAAAACGATACGTAACACGTTGATTTTCAGATCGGAGATTCAAAAGGTCTGCACTGCAGCGTCCGATTCGACGAGTTTGCCGTTCGCGGTGATTCGGAGTTTTAGCTGGGCGGGAAGTCCTATTTTCAAACGCTTGAGCAGCAGCTTGATGTCTTCCTCGGGCTGAGTGTAGCGCGGCATGATGACGGTGCGTCCGTCCGTCATAGGCAGGTGCACATCGCCGCTCTCAAAAGCCGGTTGAATTCCGTCGAAAAGGAGCAAGCCGACAAACCTCTTCACGCTGCCCGCGACGAGTCCGCATCCGAGGAGATCTGGTAAGCGCCGGTTCCGAAAAAAGCTATGTCATACCCACAATCCGCCCTTGTCGAACTGCCGCCCGATACCGTCTCACGGTACATCGAAGCTGATCAGGAACTTCAACGCCGCCTAGGAGCCTGTCGGGCTGAAAAGTGGAATCATAGGAGCTACAATAGTTAATATGGTTGACTATCTGCTAAGTCTAAACAAAGAAGCCAATTTTCCTGATGCGTCGAACCGAATTTTGCGTGCTGCAGCTCATTTCATCCCTTTTCATGCCCACTGAGGGGTTATTTTCCTGTTCTCCATGACGTTTTGCACCAGCCGGTGCAGTCTTTTCACGTTGTAGGAGGCACATACCAGAAGCCATTCCAGATTTGCTTTGCACTTTCCTCGCAGACTGAAACGCCGGAATCCCATTACCTCCTTGATGATGCCGAAGACCGGTTCCACCGTCTGCTTTCGCTGCTTGTAAAGTTCACGCCCGGCCTTCGTGGCAAGGCGGTGCTCCATGGTTTCCCGGATGCCTGCTCCCTCGGATAGCGGTTCTGGTTCAGGTGTCCCGGCCAGTTCCTCCAGCGTGCGGTGATGGCTCTCGCGCTTGAGCGCCGCATACACCACCGGTGCCGGGCTACCATCCTCGGGTGCCTTTTCGACCTCCGCGACGGCTTTCTCGCTGTAGAAACCGTTGTCGACCAGCACCGCTTCGGGCTGCCTGATACCCGGCTCGATGCTCTGAACTCCCGGCACAAGCTGCTCTTTATCGTTGGGCGCATCGGCGACATGCATCCCCACAATCAGCATGCTGCCCTCAGCATCCACAACGCACTGCGCGTTGTAACTCTGCTCAAAGTGCCCGCCGCTGCCAGACTTCATGATCCGGCTCTCGGGGTCGGTGAAATTATACTGGTCTGTCGGCAACGGCGTCTGCTGGGGCGGATTTGGTTTGCGTCCCCCGCGTTTGCCCGCAGCCCTGCGAGCCTCGTGGATCTGGACCTTGCGCTCATACTCGGGCTGTTCCTCCGCCGCCTTTTCCCGGGCGCGCTCCTCGATCACCGCACGCGCTTTGTTCAAGGCTTCCAGACGCTTTTGCCGCCGCTCGAGCTCCGCGGGTATATCCAGGCCGTCGTTCACCGGCGTGCTGTCGGCTGCCTCGGCTTTCTTCATGAGTTCCTCGACCTCCAGCTCCAACTGCTTAATACTGCGACCCGCGTGGCCGTAGCTCACGGCCGAATGTTTGCTCGCTGCGGCCAGTACTTTGCTGCCGTCCAGGCTCACGTTGCCCACCCTTTTAATGTGTCCCATCTCCCCGGCCGTCTCCAGCACACTGACAAACGCGCACTTGAAAAGCGCTTCGTTCTGCCGCCGGAACGTGCAGATCGTGTCGTGATCGGGATGGGTGTCCCCGCTCAGTAAACGCATCGCAACATCACTGTAGGTCGCCCTTTCGATCTCCCGGGAACTGAATCGCCCTGTCACGTAGGCATAAATGAGCAGAGCGAGCATCATTTGCGGTGGATACTGTTCACTGCCACTGCCCCGCCAGTTGATATGTCCGGCCGACTCGGGTATCACCTCCACGGCTTCGAGAATGAAGTGCGCAATGTGATTTTGCGGAATCCAGTCCCGGATGTCGGGCGGTAACAGCATCGGTGTCGTCCGATCAACGTTCACGAAGTGCGCTGGCATGCTCCATTAAGCAGAAAACCGCCGTGTTACTCAAGCAAAGGTAGAGTCGAGAAGTGGCGCGGTGGAGTTTAGGCGAAGCCGTAACTGAGTCCGGCCCTTTCGGTTGCCGGTGCCTGAGTAACTTGCCTTGCTCTCCGTTTCCACTCCCCGCTCATCAAACCGGACGTGCGGTTTTCCCGCATCCGGCTTTCGGACAAGGTGTTTCATGCTTTCGCCCACGGGAAGCTGCGCGTGCTGCGTTCAAGCCGGTACAGTCCCAGCTTGTCATGCAGGTGTGTCGCCGGATAGCGCACGGGGTAAGCTCCCCTGCTCCGGTGTTTGCCGTTCAGCCACTGTCGAACCCGGTGCCGGGCGTGGTTGTCCACCACCCGGTAGGCTCTGCTCACTGCCACGGGGCTGAAGTAGTTTCCCCAGCCCCGTAGCTTCCGGTTGATCTGCCCAACGATTTCGTCTGTCGGCTTGCGATACGAGTTTCGCCCCGTCATCGCGCTGATTTCCACGCAGAGGCTTCGTACCCGCCTGATGGACGGCCGCGTGCCAATGAAGCACCGTCCCGTCCGCGAATAACACCGCCCAATCGTATAGCCGAGAAAGTCGAAGGACTCCTCCGGCACGCGGGCGATGCGCGTTTTCTTCTCGTTCACCGTCAGCTTGAGCACCTTCATGATCTTCCCCATCTGCTCCTTTGCCTGCGCCGCGTTGCCACGACACAGGATCACGAAGTCGTCCGCATAGACCACCACGCGCGCTTTGAGACGCTCTTGATGGCCACCCTGTTTCCAACCCAGCACGAAGCGCCTCATGTAGAGATTGCTTAACAACGGCGAAATCGGTGCCCCCTGCGGGGTGCCGCGTCCGCTGTCTTTGGCGAGGCTCGTGCGGCGATTGCCACCTCGGCCATCGTCTTCCTCCACCGGCATTTCCAGCCAGGCTTTTATCAGGGCCAGCACTGCTCCATCGCTGATCCGGCGCGCCACGCTTTTCATCAGTTCGTGATGCGGTATCGAATCGAAGTAGCCGCTCAGATCGCAATCGACCACTTCGCGGTAGCCCCGATTCAACAGTCCGTGGATTTCACGCACTGCGTCATGCGCACTGCGCCCAGGCCGATACCCATACTGCTCCCCGGCCAGATCAGCCTCGTAGATCGGTTCGAGCACGATGACCGCAGCCATCTGCACCACCCGATCCCGGATCGTCGGTATCCCCAGCGGCCGCTCTTTCCCATCGGGCTTGGGTATCCATACCCGTTGCACCGCTTGCGCTCTGTAGGTCTTCTTCCGGACTTCCTCCCCCAGTTCTTCCAGCCACCGTTCCACACCTTCCGCTTCGATCTGCTCGAATCTCTGTCCGTCCACGCCGGAAGCACCACCGTTTACCCGGCAGCGCCTCCACGCATGGAACATCACGTCCTTCCGATGGATCTTGTCGTAAAGACTGTAGAACCGATAGGCCGGTTCTCCCTTCGCTTTGGCATGCAATGCCGCCTGAAGCTTCCAGACACTCTCCGGAGTTGTTAGGCTCACGCCAATCTCCCAGCCTTCGCTTCTTCCTGCATCGCCCTTGAACCAAGGCCCCTTCCCTCCACCGACATTACTCGGCTTCTTCGGTAATACGGGCCTCTCCGCCATCCCATCCGGCCCGGCTCCTTCCTCGCGGAACGCCAGTTGGCTCGGCAGAAGCCGATCCACCCAATGGGACTTCCCGTGTTGCCACAGGTCTCCTTCTGCGAACATGCCGTCACCACTGCCCCGGCGAACTCGTGCGGTGCTTGATTCGCTCTCTTCCCGCACGATGGCAGCCTTCCCCTTGTCGGAGCTGGGTCGACGTTCGCATCACATGGTTTCGGGACTTGCCCGGTGTTCATTCGCATTACGGCCTGCTCGCTCGCTGACTCCCTTTTCAGGAGCCTTTTACATCGGGGGCTTCGGACGCTTCGTTACCTCCACGCCCGCCCCGACTGCTACCGGCTGGAGCGAAAGTTGCCGGGTGGGTTTTAGTCATAGACTCTCCCACTGGAGTCCTGCACCTTTCTCACGGCGCACTCCGACAGGCTCCTAGGCAAATCCCCCGGTCCGGAGTTCCTCATGTCACTCGCTGTCGAGCGAGAAGATCCCATGAATCTGATCGAAGTCTTCTGCGCGGCCATCGTTCAGAGCCTCCGCGAGAACCGCGTGGAACCAACACCATGACTATGATCAAAGGAAAACCAAAGACCGAATCCAATCCTGACAACAATGCTTCGCAATTCCGGGAGAACCCGGAGATCAACGCCAAGATCGACGCCTACATCCAGGCCAACCCGAAACGATGGGAATACATTCAGGCAATGTCACCCGAGCGAATGGCACGCACGATCATCCTGCAGGATGTGCACAAGCAGGAACGCACTGAGCGCATCCGCAACGGCGTCTTGAAAAAGCTCGATGAAAACCCCGAGCTAAAGAAAGCGTATAAAACGCTAGTGAAGAATCTACCCGAAGAGCAGCAGGAAAAGATGATGGCAAACCTCGCCATGCGCACTCAGCGCACGGTCGCTCGCGGACAGGTCCAGACGCCATTGCATGCAGGCCAAAGTGTTTAAACCTCTACTTCTTCCAATCGACCAGCCGCTTCCGAACACTCCGAGCTGGCAACGCGGAAAAAGTAACCGCGTTCGCCAGTTCGGAGACTTCGCGCGCCAACCTGCCCACCGTCGCCGCTCTCGCGGCCACGGTCCGAGTCATTGAATTCGCCAATGAGGTTTTCATGAGCGATACGGCTGATATGTCATAAACGAACGCCGTAACGTGCAACCATGCGGATTCGCTATTAAACACGAGCACCTTGCCGACATCGAATTTCGAGACGGCTTAACGCCTGATCCAATGAAAGTCTGTCCGTCAGCTTGAAATAAGCCCGCATTCGTTCAGCCTCGCCGCGAACCGAAGGGCGTATTGGAACACATTTGTTTCATTCTGGGCTGCGCCGGAACAAATATTCAGTGTTCGGCGGCTATCGACCAGCAGCAGCCGTCCATCACGCCCCCGCCCAGAGCCGCTCTCCTTTCTAACTGTTCACCACGCAACACCCGTCGCTAACAGTCTGCACTGGCACCGTCTCTGTCCGACACAATTTTACTATGTTCGACCGAAGACCTTGTCTATCAATTTTTGACGCTTCTCGACGAACCTTTCAGCGGGCGCAATGATTTCGTCGGCGAGCAATTCAAGCAGGTGGCTCTGATTTTCAAAGCGAAGGGGTGTGAATTCAGGTTCCTGTTTGAGCACGTTGTCCTTTATGAGGAAGTCCTTGAACATAGACCATTCTTTCCGTTTCCGCTCGATGATCGGGACAAACGGGATATTATACAGGTCTACAGTCGCTGTAATCTCCTGTGGCACCGAAGGGCCGCTCAGGTCTACAATCACGAAGCGCGCGAGGCCGATAATCGTCCTGACGGTTTCGGTGTATGTTTTGCCAGTCGGCCGGTCGATATCGAAGAGCATAGGCAGGTAACCAACCTGACGGAGCCAGTCTGCGATCGCTCGCAATAGATCAAGCCCGCCGTCGCCGAATCGCCCGAGAATGAGCACGCCCTTCTTCGTCGTAGCGTCGATTACATTTCCGAGCTTTTCACGATTGAGAAGCAAGTAAATAAATTGAGCAACTTCGAGATCATCTACCGCGATTATCGTTTCTTCTTCCGGTGTAATAATCAAATTTTTTTGACTTTTCGGAACCCCCCGTAAATTCCAAGCAGAAAGTCCGTATACTTTGCATCCATCAAGTATCGCATTGTGAAAATTCGTTTCGACCAAGTTTGCCCGTGTTAGATTGGCCCCAATTAAGTTGGCTCCATCGAGGTCTGCATTGCTGAGATCCGCGGCACAAAGATTAGCGTTTTGAAGTTGCGCTCCTTTTAAGTCTGCTTCTTTGAATCTAGCAAAAGAGAGGTTAGCCCCTTCAAGATTGGCGTGTGTGAGAACAGCGCGCCTCAGGTCCGCCTGCTTAAGCTTCGACTTTCTAAGATTTGCTCCTTCAAGATTCGCTCCTAAAAGCTTCACCCACCATAGGTCGTATCCTTCCAATTGGGCATTGCGCAGGTCGGCATTTTTAAAGCTAGGCATCTCGTTCTTATTCTCCTGTCTGTAGTGATTCCAGACATCCCTGCCTTGCCGGAGGATTTCAAGACTCTTTCTGCTAGCCATTATGTTTCACCTCAGATTTTAGGAAATCGGCACCAGCTGCATCCGCGACGTGCGTTTATCCAGTAGTTTTAGTAGCGTTAGTGTAAGATTATTTGTTTCGGCGTTTCAAGCATCAAAAGCCTCTTGGTTCTTGCGGGAAGTTTGTGCCGAGAAATGGTTTTTGGCAGAGTTATCAGGCATGAGCCAGAGAGCAGCTGGGGTCACGTCTCTTGATTTATGCATTAGGAGTCTTCGTTCCATACCCTTCGCAGATCGAGATCATTCTCCATCCGCTTGCGGCTTCGGTAGAGAGCATTCGACACGGTTCCGTAATCCACTTGCACCTCGCGCGACGGCTCCCGTGTAGCGTCTTCCTTCCGAATTCACGCCTTGCCAGCAGCACACGGCCACGGCCCGCGTCTGTGCGTGCACCTGCGCCCCAAAGCGCCGAGGCAGACTGGCCAGAAGCTCACGACAGTGCTCCCTATCATCATCTTCACGAACAATCGCGCGCCGTTCAATGCCCCTGGCCATTACGTCATAAGTTCTTTCGCAGCGTCAGACGTTCGCCGGTTCGCGGATGCGAGTTGTCGCACAAGGCAACGAAACTCTCTCTGTCCACTTGGCCCTGCAGGCCGAGCGCCGCCGCACCCTTTCCGATCCATTTGCCCAGGACGCGGTTGGCTTCGCTGTAGTAATCACCGACGGCGAGATGCTCTTCGAAATAATTCTTCGCGTTACGAAGGTTCGTTTGCGTTTTCGGCGAAAAAAGCATCGCCGATCGTTATAATCGGCCGGACTGATAACCTTGCTCCGAGCACGGATCAGCAGAGCAGAGAATGCCTGCCAAGGATGGCGGAATGAATTGGAAGAGATTGGACGCCCTACGTCTAACGCCTGTTAGAAGATCACGACGGAACGCCTGCGGAGGAAGTCATCATAAATGACGCCTCCGCTGCTGATGAGCAAACGAAACGCTTTGCTGAAGCGGTGCGCAGCTTCGCTGGCGTCCCGCCGAAGCGGTTCGCGACATTGCTGCCGCACCGCGACGGCATCGCTGAATTGCGGCAGAAAGGCGCGTCTTTCGTGATGATCCGCGAACTGCTCGCGATGGCTGGCATACATGTCGCCGCGGATACGGTGCGGCGGTTCTACCGCGAAGTCATCGAGGAGCCACGGCCAGCCGCGAAGCGGTCACCTAAACGAGAACGCTCCACCGCGCTTTCGTCGCCAGACTCTTCAAAACCGGCAACTCCACCGCCGGCACCAGTCGTCCAGCACCCCTCACCAACTCCGGCTGAAGAGCCACGAACCCGCGGCCCGCGCATCGCTGATCCGCGCAACCTCTAGCCACGCACCACACATACTATGACCAAACAACTCAACCTCATCCTCAACGGAAAAGGCGGCGTCGGGAAAAGCTTTTTCGCCGTCAACTTCGTGCAGGCAATGAAAGATCGCGGAGTGGCGCACAGCGCTGCCGACACGGATGATGAAAACTCGACGCTGCTGCGCTTCCACGCCGACGCCGAGTTCGTCGACATCCAGAAGCCGCGCGAAATCGACCGGTTGTTCGCGCTTCTGGAGAACACGGATTTGCTGATCGTCGATTGCCGCGCCGCTTCGACTGATCTTTTCCTCGACTACTTTGCGGAAATTAATTTGCGCGAAGTTCTCGGCGCATTGAACGCGCGCCTCACGCTCGTCACACCGGTGAACCACGAGGCGGACAGCGTGGAGCAGCTTCGGATGCTCTCCACGCGACTGAATGGAGACTGCCGCTACGTCGTCGTTAAGAATCAGGCGCACAGCGAGCAGTTCCGCATTTACGAACAGAGCAAGACACGCGGGCGAATTATTAATGAGCTGCAAGGTCGCGAGATCACGATGGCGCGGCTGCACGATTGGCTTGTAACGGCGCTCAATGAAAACAACGTCACCGCAAGCGGGGCGCTGACCCATTCCGCTTTCACGCTGATTGATCGCCAGCGCATCAAGCACTGGCAACGCAACTTCCACGAGCAGCTCGCGCTCGCCGATGACCTGCTTCTTCCGCAGTCGACAAACGCTGCAAGATGAACGGCGAAGAAGCGCTGCAGAAGGCGGTAGCGGAGTGGCGGGCGAAGCATCAGATCCGCGAGGACGATCCGATGCTCGCCGCCCTCGATCTCGTCCGCGTCTATCTCGCGCATGCGCCGCTACCCACTTCGCGAAGCCGCCGAAGTGCCACCGAGTTATGCCGAGTTTCGCGAGACGGTGGAACTGCTGGATCGCCGAGCCAACTCGTTCGCGAAGCAATCGCTCGATTTGATCATCGAGCTGCGCCGGGCTTCCGACCGAAGGGCTACCAGTCGGCAGTTTTCCTTCGCGCCGCTCCTGCTGATTGCTGCGCTTGCCATCGCTATTGGATTCTATCTCGGCCGGCTTAGCCTGTGAATTTCGACTCGATATTCATTGTCGCATTCGCGGCGACTCTCGCCGCTGCCGTCTGGCTTTTACTGAAGCGCGGCTCGCGTAAACATTTCATCGTCGAACTCGCCGGCTTGAAATGGACGCGCGAAGACTTCTGCCGCGGCTGGCTGATTACCGGAGACACAGGCTCCGGCAAGACGCGTTCCGGAATCACGCCGTTGCTCTACCAGATCTTCCAGAACGAGCCGGGTTGGGGCGGTCTTTGCATTGATGACAAAGGCTTGTATTGGGAGACCCTCCGTGAGATGGCTCGGCATTTCGGCCGCGAGAACGATCTCATCCTGCTCCAGGTGCGGCCTGATTCAGCCCCGACAAACTGGCAGCCCACACACACCTACAACCTGACCTCCGACCGCAGCATCCCCTACAACACATTCGCCAAAGCGGTTGTCGATACAGCATCCAGTCTCGGCCAGGCCGGAGACAAAGGCTTCTTCAAGAATCAGGCACAGGTCCACATCGCGCGTGCGTTGGAAATACTGCGCGAAATCCGCGCCGACGTGACGCTTGAGAATGCCTACCACCTGCTGATCGACGAACAAGATCTCCACGAAGCGCTCGACGATCTCGACTCCAGCACCGCAACTCGCGCTCGCCAGGAACTCAGCCGCCATTTTCGCAATCGCTTTCTAAATCAGCCGCCCGAGCAGATTGGCGGCGTCAAAGAGACCATCGCCAATTACCTTCAGGCCTTCGTCACGCCGGAGATTGCCCAGGTTTTCTGTCCAGCCGCGAACACGTTCGAGTTCAGCGAAATCGACCGCGGCAAGATCGTCTGTGTCGCCATGCCGCAGAAGTTCCAGGTCGAGCGCCGCTACGTGAACACCTTCCTGAAGATGCTCTTCTACACGCACGCCCTCCGCCGCTTCGACAAACCGGCGGAAGAACGCCGTCGCGACAACCTGCTCATCCTCTGGGCCGACGAAGCGCAGCGGTTCGTCACCGCCAGCGAGGAAGGCATGAGCGACTACAACTGCATCGACGTGATCCGCGAAGCCCAGGCCACCGTCGTCGCCGCCGCCCAATCCTCCACGTCCTTCATCCCGCCCCTCGGCCGCGAAAAAGCCCGCGTCTTCACCCTCAACCTCCGCAACCGCCTCATCTTCAAAGCCGCCGACGAAGAAGGCGCACCGAGAGGCCCTGGTTCGGAACACCTCTTTCCGTTCTCCGTCATGAGTTTGCGGCGCATGTCCGACTCCTCCTGCCGGAAGAGCACGCCGTGGGGCCAAAGGACGGCGCAGCGACCGGAATCGAGACTGTTTCTCTTATCAATGCTCCACTATGGGATTCCGCCGGTTGTCGCGGATACTGTCCTGGAAGGAGTAGCGACTCATGTAGCCTGCACTGCTATTTTCGGGCGCCTGCGCAATACCGGAGCACTCGAACGCCTCCATCCGCTGGGCGTCAGAGAGCGCTGCGGCCTGCAGTTGGTAATTCACAGTCAGGCGCGCCAAACGATCCTTGTATGCCTTCGCCACGGATTCTTTCGCGAAGAACTTCTTCTTCTGACCTTCGAGGGGCCAAAGTCCCGGTGGGACGCGCACCATGAAAGGCGCGTTGGGGCTGTAAGTGACCTTAACCACCCTCAAGATGAATGACTTCGCCATTGTGCGCCTCCTTTCATGGCGAGCATTCCAACAGCCCGTGGGACGCCCTCGGCGCGATGGATGGAGCAACCATTTCCGAACCGGATAATGGCAATTAATGGCAATGAAGGGGTTGAGCCCGTTTCGCCTCGCGTGGTCCTCAAAGCATAAGTAACTCGGAGCAAATGTCTTAGGATGGAGCCGGCAGTCGGACTCGAACCGACGACCAGCTGATTACAAATCAGAAATTGGGGTTTTGCTGCGTTTAGCAATCATTAGCTGTACGTTAACAATGAACAACTTACATCTATTCGGCTCTTGCTGGCGTATGCCGACTTTGGCCACATTAGACCGCTGGGGGATACAATCAGGGGATACAATCTGGTGTAGAACCGTCATCTGATTTTCCGTGGAATCTGAAGCCGAATCCCGCTACGGCGCCATAGCGGGAGGCTGGAGCTTGGTCAGAACCGCGTTGTTTCGAGTTTCTCCATGAAGTCGCTCAGACGCCCGGCCCCGTCGCGGCGCGGGAAGAGTTCCTGGACGGGAACTTTCAGCACTTCGGCGAGGAACATGAGGTCTTTGTCGTCCACGAAGCGCAGCCGCGCCTCGATTTTCGAGACGCCGCTGCGGCTGATGTCCAGGCCGGCGAGCTGGAGCTTGGTTGCGAGGGTCGATTGCGACCAGCCGAGCGCGTAGCGCCGTCGCCGAACCTGCGGCCCAATGTTGTTTGAATATCGCATCGGATTCCCTCTCCGGCTACGCCGTCTCGCGGTCGGTCGTCTCGAAGCTCACGCGCGGCGAGCTGGCGCTCTCGCACAGTTTGATCAGCTTTTTCGCGTCAGCTTTGGGCAGCAGCGCGGCCGCCTCGTCGCGGAAGCCCTCAACCGGCTTGAACGTGATCGCAGGCACGAACAGGCGGCTGAAGACTGCGTCGGCGAGCTTCTTGATCTTCTCGATTGCCTTCCCTTCACCGTCGATTTTCCCCTTGAGCGTCGGCGCGGGGAAATTCACGCGAGCGATGCAGCCGTCGCTGCCCTCAGCCGTCCAGCGATGCCCCCGCCGCCGGTTGGGGCGAGTTCGTCTTCGCGGCTTCGCGCCTCGGCGACCAGCTCCGATTTGAGTTCCTTGAGTCGGTCGGCTTTTTCATTGATCTCGCGGTCGAGCGAGACAGCTTCAGTCACGAGGTTCTTGAGCATGGATGCAGTCATTTTTCGGTGCCTTTCGCGTTGCTTATTTCCGCGCTTGCCCCGGTGCATTTGCTCCAGCGGCTGCGCGTTGCGAAGGGCTTTACACCCGGTTTTTTTAGCGACCGTTCCTCCGCCCGGCGTTCGTCCTCCAGCGTTCTCCCGTGTTTTCCAACGACCTCCAGTGACCTACGAAAGTTTTTGACAGATTTTGGCGCAAGTCTCCATTTGGAGGGAACTTGCGGACGTCAGACTTGGTCGGTAGGGCAACGGTTGGCCGCAATCTTCCCTCTGTCGAAGTGTCCATTGGCTCACGCTTGCAGCAGTGTTCAACCGAACATATTCTGAGCGGCAAGAAAGGAACCCAATGACGAAAACAGCCGCCACCATCGAACCCAAAACCGCCGAGCATGAAGCGTTCTGCTCCACTACGTCAATTGCCGCTCTACTCTTCCTCGCGGCGAACTTTCCACACCGCCAGTTCAACAGCGCCGAGCTGTCCGTTCTGTCCGGCGTTGGAAAAACGGCGATGTCGCAGATCAAAAACGCGAAGGACACGCCATTCTCGCTCGGAAAATGCACGCTCCAGCGACTTGACGCCTGGCTTGCGAAGCACCCCGGATTCAAGCAAGAGTGAGCGTCTGGCCGTTTTCGTCCTAGCGCCATGAAACCAGGAGTTCGAAAGAGCATCACCATCCCGGGGCTGCTCGCCCGGACGGTGGAAAAGCGGCGGCGGGAATTGAGCTGCGCCAACTTCACGCCGTATGCGGTGGAGTTGGTCTGCTACGATTTGCGGATGGCCTCAGAGCATGAAGTTACGCTTGCTCTCGCTCGCGACACCCAAGCCGCTCAGGATGCGGTGGACCGGGAACTGGCGACCCACTATCAGCCGGGCCAGAAGCGCGAAGGTCTTCTCGTTCAGCTCGTCAGCGGGATGCAAGCCATTGCGGATCGTGGCCGTCACGATGACCGGTTTGCACCCTTGAACGCCGTTGCTCGGCGGCTCACATTTCCCGTCGACATCTGGCCCCTGGCTGACTTCCGCTGGCAGGAACTCGGTTACGAATCATTCTCCGCCTATATCACCGGACTCATCCGCTATGATCTGCTTGTCGGCGGCCCTCACGCGTTCAGCACCGGAGATTGTCGCTCCAGGAAACAGCGCGCGCTGACCCGGAAAACGCTGGCCGCGCGGCGCAGAGGCGGAAAGCGCAAGACGCTGCTCGACCATCTCATCGAGCGAGCACAGGGCCACCCGGTGAGTGACGAGGAACTGGCGAAGATGAAAGCAAATCTTGCGGAAGCAGTGAGAGGCGCCTTCAACGTTGAAGGCTGATCGTTGCTTCAGGAGGGCAGGACATAAATCTTCGACATGAATCGATAAAGACCCGCAGCTGGCGAGCGAGCGCGGTCAAGGTGGAGGCGTTCGCGAAGCGCGCACAACCTTGACGGCGCACGGCGAGCAGTAAAATCGCGGGTCGATTCACGTCCTCGGGTAAGTCTGGGCGATGACTGCCTTTGCGAGTAGCGCAGTCTGCCGATTCTCGTGATTTCGCGATTCGATAGGGTCAGACAGCGAGTCTATGGATGAATCGCAGCAAAGCGGCAAAGCCCGAAACGAAGAATCATCCGCAGTCTCGCAGGCAGAGAGGCGGGCGACATGAACCGTTTCGAGCGGTTCCCAGCGGAATGTCGCAACAGTTGATGTCGCAGAGGCGGTGGCTGGGAGGTGAGCTATGAAGAGTCGAATTCCTTGACCGAAATCGTGCGGTTGCATTGAGCAATGTTGATCTCGAAACGCATACACTGGCGTTCACTACGCACGAAGACCCAGAAATTCGCGATCCGGCATTCAATCCTGGCTTTGGCGTTCATATTTTGTAACTCTCACGCCGTGAGCGCAGTAGAAACCCGTCAAACTCTCCCGCCACCCTCCCCGATCTTGCCAACCGGCCTCGCCAGTTGATTTTCTTTAACCCGCTAAATAACCCATTAAGCGATTTTTTGAACGAAATTCATCAAATCGCCCGTTTCGAGCCCGCCATCGTCGAACGCATGGACGAGGATCTCGATCTCCACGCCAGAACGAAGAAGCTGCTGCGTCTGGCCGATGCCCGGTTTCTGGAGGGTAAAACACCGGATTTTCCCTAACTCCAAATGCAGTGGCGCGCCCTCAAACTCGAGGACGTGGAACTGGAAACCGTTCGCCCCCGCACCGAGGCCTACGTCGTTTATCTTTTCCTGATGCTGCGCGGCTTCAATGGCGGCCGATTAAAAGATTTGACGGAATACACCACCTTTGAAACATTAGGTGTATGTCCAGAACCAACATCAATCTCGACGACAATCTTGTTACCAAGGGTTTGAAGATCACTGGCTTGCGCACCAAGAGGGAACTCGTCGACTTCGCGCTCCGAGAACTTGTGCGCAAGGAAGACCAAAAGGGCATACTTGAGCTCGAAGGTCGATTTCACTGGCAAGGCAACTTGAACGACCTCCGAAAGGGGAGGTTCTCCCGGTGATCCTTGTCGATACGAGTGTTTGGATTGATTTTCTAGAAGGAGGTCGGCATTGGACGAAGGAGCGACTCAAGGAGAAGATTGAAGACAGGCAATCGCTGCTTTACACCGAAATGATCCTTCTAGAAATCCTTCAGGGAATTCACGCGCGGAAGGAACGGGAAGAGATTGAGAAGAAATTCAACCCTCTGGTCCTCGCACCACATCGACGCACGACGACTCTTTTAGCAGCAGACATTTATCAAGATCTCCGCAGGAAAGGCATCACAATCAGAAGCATTGTCGATTGCCTGATCGCCGCCACGGCTATCGAGACGGGCGCCTCGATTCTTCACAAAGACCGGGATTTTGACCTAATTGCCGAATTCTATCCTGTAATTATTGAGAAACAATAACGGCCAATCGGGTCCCCTTGACTGACTAGATACTAGCCAGCCACGGGTCCCACATACCACCCGGCATGCGGGTCCGCACCGGGCGGTTCCTACTAGACCCAAAATAAGCGAAAGAAGAGCTTGAAGCCCGGCGACCGCGATTCGGTCGGCATTTGAGGACGCTATATTCAATTGTTTATTAGAGCAGCTAATCGTCGGGCGCATTCGGGCCAAATAATCACGCTTCTCGGCCTGCTCGTTGTTGGCTTCATTGTGCTATCTCGCGGATTGGTGTGCGACCTGTACATATTACGCCTGCGTGAAGTTCATGATCAGGGCTATTGCTTCCTTGCCAGGTTTTCTTTCAGGTAATACGAAGCCCTCGCAGGTGCTCCCATGCAGCAAAGAGTTCCTTCAACCAGACGTTGTAGTTCATGATGCGGTAGATGATCCGCCGACCCGTGCGAACGATCTGCGTGGGTAGCAGAATGATGGAGTGCAGAAACCGCCGGAACTCCATCTTGACCAACTCCATTCCCCGTTCCTTGTTGGGCATCAGCAACCCAAACCATGCCTTCAGATTCCATGCCAGGGAAGTCATGACCATATAGGCCCAATTGCTAAGCAAATCGTCCACCGGCATACGCATAGCGTTAACTCCGTTCTTTAACTGCTCAATCACGTTCTCCTGATTGCAGCGTCCGTTGGCCAGACTTACGATTTCCGGCGGGGTGTAGTCGACGCGGTTGGTGATATAGAAAAAGTAACGTTCATCGTCGAAGAGCACTTGCTCGCCTTTCTTCACGCTGATGTTCTTACGTACGATGATCAGGCGGTAAGACCGCGAGCATTTATTCGGCTGATAGTCTATTTCGGCCACGCTCTCCCCCGTGAGCACCTTGTTCTCATACCCCTTGAAACGTACGATGCTCTCCTTGACCCGTTCACTCTTGCGTCGCGGGCGCGTGGCAATCTCATAGCGCGGCAGTCGCTCCAACGGCGTCCATGCCTCTTGCGGCAAGGCTTCGGCCAGTCCGACCACCTTCGGGTGCGCGTCCATACCGAAGAGGAACTGGACGCCTTCTTTATCCCATCGATCCAGCTCGCCAGTCAGTGTGAAGTCCGTCTGGCTCTGGAGATGATCCGCCGCGCGGTGGCTCCGCCAGACCGATCAACATCCCAAGCATCCCGAATACCCCCAAATGCCTTTGTAGGAAAGAGACATCCCGCCTTTGCATTCGCCGAGCGTCGGCGCGATGGTGCCGTCGGTATCTATAAAAGCCTCTGCCATGAACTGCCCGGGCTGCTGCTCCCACACCCGCCGGCGCACCGTGTTGGTTATCTCCATGAGATTGACGATGTCCTCCTCAGCAAAGCGGCGCGTAAAGTCACCGCTCGTTGTCGGGTCGGGAATGCGCTGGGCACCCAGGCCGTCAAGGAAAATCTCGAGCCTGGGCTTCGGTCCGGCGGCATGGCAGATTGGCCCGGTGCGCGATGTGCTGGTTTATCCGCTGTGTCGGCGCTTCCGGGAGCGCCTTTGCCAGAGCAAGGCGATGCCGCGGAGCCGCGGCGATGGGGTGCCCGGAGCTCAGCCATGATCGCCGGCGCTTTGCTTTGCGAGTCCTGCGCGCGGCTGCGCGAGGAGAACACGATCCTCGTCGCCAGCCAGGCGCAGTTGCGCGAAGAGCTGGCCGTGTCCCAGCGACGGATCGACTCGCTCGAAGCCCGGATCGCGGCACTGAGCAAGAACTCGCGAAACTCCTCCAAGCCTCCTTCCAGCGATATCGTCAAGCCCGGGCCCAGCGCTCGCAAGGAAGCCGGGCGCAAGATCGGCGGGCAGCCCGGCCACCGGCGCCACGAGCGAATTCTCTTCTGTGAGGAGGAACTCAGCGTAGCGCCTTTCGAGCACTATGCATCCACCTGTCCCTGTTGCGGAGGCGAAGGCATTCCAGAGCCCGAGTGGGAGCCGAAGGTTCTCCAGCACGTCGAGATCAGGGAGATCCCCCTCTACAAGGAGGAGCATCGCTATCATGCCTGCCGATGCGCCGGGTGCCAAAAAGTCTACTATGCGCAACCCTCTGCAACCTGCAGAAAGCTGGCCTGTGTGGGCCGCAGCTCACCGCCCTCATTGCATACATGAAAAGCGCGCTCCATGCCTCCTATTCCGCAATCCGGCGCTTCCTGCGCAACGTGGTTGGTCTGAAGTTCTCACGCGGTTATCTGGTGAAGCTCATTGCCAGGGTGAGCTGCGCCCTGCAGGATCCCTACGAGCAGCTCATGGCCGCGCTGGCAAACGAACCCGCCCTGCACGTCGACGAAACCGGGCACAAGGACAACGGCCAGCGGTTCTGGACCTGGGTGTTCCGCGCCGAACTCTACGTGCTTTTCAAGATCGAGGACACCCGCAGCTCGCAGGTCCTTATCGACGTGCTGGGCGACGAGTTCAACGGTGTGCTGGGCTGTGACTTCTTCAGTGCCTACCGCAAATACATGCGCGAGTTCGATGTGCGGGTGCAGTTCTGTCTGGCCCATTTGATCCGTGAGATCCGCTACCTCTGCGGGCTGCCCGAGGGTCCCGGTCCGGCCTACGGGCACAAGCTCCTGGAAGCCATCCGGGAGATGTTCGCACTGATTGCGCGAGCGCAGGACAAAGGGCTGAAGCGCGAAGCGATCCGCGGCCCACTGGAAGCGGCCCGCGAGCGGATCCTGCAGGTGGCGCGCCAGGAGGCTCCCGCGGAGCGCACCGGCAGCGCGGGACTTCGGGCTGCGTATAACCTCGCGGCGCGGCTGGAGAAATACGGAGCGTCCTATTTTGAGTTCATCACCACGCCCGAGATTGAGCCGACCAACAACCCGGCCGAGCAGGCTATCCGTTTCATCGTCATCGACCGTCTGATCACCCAGGGCACCCGGGGCGCGAGCGGCCGCCAGTTCTGCGAGCGGATCTGGACGGTGCTGGCCACGTGCGCCGCCCAGAAACGTGACGTGCTCGCCTATCTGACTGCAGCAGTGCAAACTTCATTTCGCAACGAGCCGCCACCCTCGCTCATGCCCGCCGGTCCCTGAGCCCGTTCCGCTCCCGCGCTCATGGCTTGTCTACCCCGTGGACGGTTACGGAACGTGTTTCTTAAGAAGATGCAGTCGCGAGAAACGGTGTCCGGCAAGTATTAGAGATAGCTTTCCATGAGCGGCCGTAGCTGGGGCAGGCTTTGTCTATAGGAAGTCTTCCGGATGAACTGGTGTCGCAACCATCGGATGAACTGGAGGCTGCACTGCGTGGCTCTGCGGAAGGCCGCAGCCCAGGTGTTGATGTAGCCACCCCATTGGCCGCACTCCCTGCGTCGGCGTTCCAATGCCTTGCGATGTTTCCGGTCCAGCTTCGTGTCCTCGATTGCCTCCTCGTCGGCCAGCCTGCGCAGGAAGACCAGCATGAGATTGTGGAACATCGCGATGAAGAGGGCCTGCGCCCTCTTCGCCTCGTCGCCGCAGGCCCACGCCTTGTTCTCCTGCAGCTTGTTCTCGAACTCGTCGAAGGTCTTCTCCAGATCCCAGCGGAGCCGGTAGAGCAGGGCCACCACGCCGGGGGGCAGCTTCATGTCGGAGGTCGCATACTCGTGGATGGCGCCGCTCTCCGGATCACGGTAGGTGATCTTGCGGAATTTCCCATGCCCAGTCCATTCGACGCGCTCGTCGGAGAGTATCCCGTCGTTGCGGGGATCGCTGTGGTCCACGGCAAGGGGTTCGCTCGCGACGGGCCGCAGGTTGCTTTTCCAGCGACTGACCACATAGACGCCGCTGCCCTGGCGCATCCTATACCACAGTCCGAAATCCACCGAGGCGCTGTCGTAGACGAGGATCGCTCCCTTGCCGCCTCCCATCCTGAGCTCTCCGATATTGAGGCGCTGGAGGACCCTGACTTCGTGCTCCGAGCCGCAGCACAGCTCCAGAGGCCGCACCGCACCGGTGCGCAGATCTTTCATATAGATGGTGTTGAGCGCCGTGTAGCGCATCGTGTCGTCGGAGTGCAGGATGCGGGCGTCGTGGCAGGCATGCTCGATGAAATGGCCGTCACCGGCCCAGACTTCGCGGCCCGCAAGCTCCGCGATCCCCGCCAGCCTGTCGTCGCCCCGGCGAAGCTCGGCGACGACCGCTTCGGAGAGGTTCGCCTCGCTCAGGCGGAGCATCCCGAGTCGGCGTCCGGAGTTCAGGGCATCGAAGTAGGTGCTCGAGGCAATCGGCAGATCGTGGATCCCATGGCTAAGCTGAAGGAAGTCGCGCCCGCTGATGCTCTGTGCCGCCACTCTGAGTATTCCCGCGCGCACGAACTCGCCATCGGAGAATCGCTGGCCGCTCCTTTCGCTCGGAATTGCGGCGGACAGTGGGGCGAAAAAGCGGTTCTCGACGGTGTCTGGTATTAGCATTCCGAAGTATGCGCCATCCCGGGACCGATGGCTAGCAAAGACGATGCGTTACAGGGACGAGGGCGATCCCTTCCAATCAAGCGCGTTGCCACCTCCTGCTGCGTCTGGTTCCGCGGAGAGTGAACCGAAGGAAAGCGCTCCAAAGACAGCTTCAAGCGCCCCTCTGCGAACGCCAGGGGCATTGCACGGAATCGGGAAACCGATTTTCCACTCCACCCATCTACCCGGCAAAGACGCGTAGACGGATCGCTGCACCGCCGCCGCGACCGACGATAGCCATTGCCCGCTCGCGACGCTCTCTGGGCGCTGTCCATGCAGTTCTCCAACCCCCCATACGAACTCTGCCCGTCAACTTCGTTCGAGCCTGGCATGGCTAACCAACAAGCTAGACAATTACTTTTGCTATGAACGAAAGCCGGACACCGTTTG
>CAWDWA010000034.1:0-282066 GCA_963805815.1 uncultured Verrucomicrobiae bacterium | reverse complement strand
ACTGCAGCAGTGCAAACTTCATTTCGCAACGAGCCGCCACCCTCGCTCATGCCCGCCGGTCCCTCAGCCCGTTCCGCTCCCGCGCTCATGGCTTGTCTACCCCGTGGACGGTTACAAAATTTCTAATTTTTTAGACTGCCAATCATCTCTTCTGGTTTTACCCATTCATCGTATTCTTCGGCAGTAACATAACCTAGGTTGATGGCTTCTTCTTTTAACGTGGTTCCGTTTTTGTGGGCGGTATTCGCTATTTCAGCGGCTTTGTAGTATCCTATTTTGGTGTTCAAAGCAGTTACAAGCATCAAGGAGTTGTTGAGCAAGGTTTTTATAGTTGCGTAATTTGGTTCAATGCCTACGGCGCAATTATCGTTAAAGGAGACGCATGCATCTCCGATCAGCTGAGCGCTTTGCAGTAAATTACAAGCCATCACAGGCTTAAATACGTTTAGTTCATAATGTCCTTGAGTGCCGCCAACAGTAACAGCGACATCGTTTCCCATTACTTGAGCGCAAACCATGGTCATTGCCTCCGCTTGTGTTGGATTTACTTTTCCTGGCATAATGGAAGAACCTGGTTCGTTCGCTGGAATTATTAGTTCGCCAATACCTGAACGAGGGCCAGAAGCCATCATTCTTATATCGTTCGCTATTTTGTTTAATGAAACAGCTAATTGCTTTAGTGCTCCATGCGTTTCTACTATTGCGTCGTGAGAAGCTAAAGCCTCAAATTTGTTTTCTGCTGTAACAAACGGTAATCCTGTGAATTCGGAAATGTAGGCAGCTACTTTTACATCATAACCAGCGGGGGTATTTAGGCCTGTTCCAACCGCGGTTCCTCCTAATGCTAGCTCGGAAAGATGAGCCAGGGTATTTTTTAGAGCTTTTAAACCATGGTCTAACTGGGAAGCATATCCTGAGAATTCTTGTCCAAGAGTAAGAGGAGTGGCATCCATCAAGTGAGTCCTGCCTATTTTGACAACATTCTTAAAATCTTCTGATTTTTTTCTTAGTGTATCTCTTAGTTTCTCCACTCCCGGAATCGTGGTTTCCGCAACCATTTTATAGCATGCAATGTGCATGCCGGTTGGAAATGTATCATTTGATGATTGTGATTTGTTTACGTCATCATTAGGTGCGATGGTTTTTTCTCCTTCACCTATCTTTTTTCCTGCTAGTTCGTGGGCGCGGTTAGCAACAACTTCATTCACGTTCATATTACTTTGTGTGCCAGAGCCTGTTTGCCAAATGACAAGAGGAAATTGGTTGTTGTGCTTGCCTGCTAGGATTTCGTCGCAAACCTGAGCTATTAAGTCTCTTTTTTCTGGTGATAAAACACCTAGTTCGCAGTTTGTATAAGCAGCAGCTTTTTTCAAGTAAGCAAATCCGTAAATGACTTCTAATGGCATAGAAGCCGTGGGACCAATTTTAAAATTATTTCTAGATCTTTCAGTTTGAGCGCCCCAGTATTTGTCTGCAGGCACTTTAACTTCTCCCATTGTGTCTTTTTCTATTCTGTATTCCATGGTTTTGTTTCTTTTCTTTGGTTTGGTTGTTAGGATTGTTGAAAGTGTGAATTAATTGTTTTTGTTACGTTGCAGTGGAGAATTAATATCTATTTTTACCACAAAAAAAGTTCATCCCCGACCAGCTTGCCTCCTGCCTTGTAGGGTTTGTGCTTGATCGGTTGGTTTCCGAGGGGAACTTCTGCGATGGAATGAAGGTCTTCAGGTGGAGAGTGTCGGGATAGAGATTGCAGTAATGAGCGTAACGGGTTACCTGGAGTGACGCCCCATACTGTAAAAGCGATGAAGATGGAACACAGGCGCCGCCTGTGATCGAAACTGCCGGGAAAGGAAGACGATCACCCATGAGTAGTCTAATCACACTTCCGCGCGACCGCATTCGCCTGCGTAGCGGCGCGCGACGACCCGTCGTGCGCGGTCGAAGAGTTCTCAAGCCTCGAGGAACCCTGGGTGATGGCATTAATAATAAAATTGCATTTTGAATCCTGGCGACGATGCGCCGAGGGGCCGCGAGGTTGGAGGGGGCCATGGGGAGTAACGGGGATTGACGTGCCGTAGCACGAGGTTTATCAGATTGGAGAGTCTCCAGCGGGCAATGTCAAGCTCAGGCGTGGATTACGTGCGGAACGCATTGTGGCTCTGGATCTTCGCGGATTCTGAGGCGCAGGGGCCCCTATTCACGCTCTCACCTGTGCGGCGAAGAAGGTGAGCGAGGAGTGCTGCGATTACGGAGAATAATTCGCTATTCGCTGGGGGCGTCGGCGTCGAGTACCCGAGCGGATGAAATTCCGGCATCGGCTGCGGAAGTTGTTGCCAAGGGCAACGCTACCAAATAGAGATATGGGAAAGCCATGCGCAAGAAGCATCCACTATTATATTCTGACAAGGTAATTCCGTTCGTTCTGCTTACCGCCTGCTTCGCCGCATGGGGAGTAGCGGCCAATATGACCGATCCTCTGGTGAAGGTATTTAGCCAGATCTTCACCATGAGCACATTGCAAGCAGCGTTGGTGCAGTTCTGTTACTACGGGGCCTATTTTCTTCTGGCGCTGCCCGCAGCCTTCATTAACCGCCGGTTTTCTTATAAGACAGGGGTTCTGGTCGGGTTGGGATGTGCGGCTGGGGGCGCTTTCTTATTCTACCCGGCAAGCCAGGCCATGACCTATGGCTATTTCCTCGCGGCGCTGTTCGTCCTCGCGGCAGGCATGTCGATTTTGGAGACGTCCGCCAACCCGTTTGTCGTTGCCATGGGACCGGAGGCGAACGCGACCCAGCGACTGAATCTCGCGCAAGCCTTCAATCCTGTCGGCACCAATCTTGGGGTCTTTCTCGCCGCCACGCTGATCCTGCCGCATTTGCACGTGGCCACCGCCGAGGACCGGGCAGCGATGACGACCGAACAACTGCGCGAGGTGATGGCTGGAGAGCTTGACGCGGTAATGACGCCTTATGTGGGCATGGCCTTTGTGTTGGTAATAATCTGGATTGCTATTGCTCTGGTAAAGATGCCCACCGTCCGTGAAAAGGCGGCGGGAGGCCCCCGGGAGGTCCACTTCACCGCCACCCTCGGCCGGCTGGTCAGCAATCCCCACTACCGTTACGGCGTTATTGCCCAGTTCTTCAATGTCGCCGCTCAAACGTGCGTCTGGACCTTCACCATCCAGTATGTCATGGAAGCGCTATCCGTGGAGGCGGCCGATGCAGGCGCTTACTTGCAGTACAGCTTGATCGTGTTCCTCGTTGCCCGGTTTTTGATGACATGGATCATGGGCTTTGTTCGACCGGCGGCGTTACTGACGGCGATGGGGGCTTTCGGCGTCGGACTCTGTATCTTTATGATTGTAAGTCCGAACATTTCCGGCGTCTGGGCGCTGGTCTCGATCTCTGCTTGCTTGTCGCTGATGTTTCCGACCATCTATGGCGTGGCGCTGCACGGGCTCGGAGAGGACACCAAATTCGGCGCGGCCGGGCTGGTAATGGCGATTCTCGGTGGGGCTCTGATGCCCCTGATACAGGGTGCGGTGATCGATGCCTCCGGCGCGGCGTTTTCCTACATCGTACCGGCGGTTTGTTTCGTGTTTGTCGCAGGCTACGGGCTTTTTGACCTGATGTCGAAGTCACGGTTTTCTGACAATCCGGATGCGGAAATTGACTGAGTGACCTGATGGAGTGCAGGCTGCTGGTGACCCTTGTTGTCCGCATCGTGTCATGCGTGCATTGCACAAAACCGCGGTTCTTGCCTTCTGCGTGGTAAGCGCCAGCGAATCCGTTTCGAGATCAAGATCGCACCAGCGCAGTCCAAGATTTCGCCCAATTGCTGTCCGCTGCCAACGCCGCACAGGATCAATCCTCTCCTCTCGCCAGTGGCAGCATTGCGGATTTCGCGGGGTAAATCCACTCGTGACAAGGCCGGGAGGCAGGAAGCATCAATACCCGGCGCTTCAACGCGTAGTACCGACTTTGCGGACATCTCTTCGAGGGCGCCATAAAGGGATCCCTGCTCACACCGAATTGGAGGCCTACTTTTGCGCCGGGCGACTTGATCGATCTCCATCCGCCGTGCACAACGTAAGAAATTGCAAAAATTACTCCACCGATCCACCACGGCTCCCTTGAACTCCCGTGGTATGAGACCGTTTTGCATGCGCGGCGCCGCCGTTGAGTCAGGCAGGAGCTCTTCTGAACTATGCAAGAAACCAAATTTTAAGGCTGCTCTGCCTATCGCGTCTTTGCTGGCTCTGTTTGTCGCCTTGGTCCTGACAATGTTTCATGCGCGGCTCGATGCCGCCACGCCGCCGGAATACATTGCTGCGGAACTTCCTTCGGGCGCCACACTCGAAGAAGCGCGATCCGCGACATCGGCTATCGGAGTCGTTCCCGAAAAGCGAGCGCTTCCCTACAGCTATCTTCCCAGCAAGATTTTTCCGTTGCTCCGGAAACAGATAGGCAAAACCGGAATTCCGTTCTTTGATGATGCGGTTTTGTAACAGTTTAGCTGTTTTTGGGGAGGAATGAGGCAGTCGCGTGGGAGTATTTTCGGGTTTCCAGGAAATTTGGGATTGCTTTTTGTCTATAACAGGCGCATTTATGCGCCTGTCCAGTCCAATCTACCAATGCCGCAAAGCCTATCGACCATCGAAAAGCGCAAGGAGCGTCTCCACCTGGAGATTGCTGGCAACCTCGATTTCCTCGTCGGCTCGGTGACCTCTCAGGGGCCCCGGGGTGGTTTCAGTCTAACCAGCGCCCGGGATGGCAGGACCCGCACCAGGTACATCCGAAGCGCCCTGGTTTCGGAGGTCCGCAGGATGACCGCGCGGCACCGGAGACTCAAAGCACTGCTCAAGGAGCTCGCCGAGGTCAACTGGGAGCTGCTCAAGGCGAAAGGCCGTTTCTGATGGGAGGCCACCGGAGCGCTCCCGATGGCTTCCGGTGCCCGTACGTAGACTGCTGCCCCCATCTCGAGGGACTCTCGGCAGACTGGCTCTTTCGACGCCACATGCGATCGGCAATAGAGGAGAACGATCACTGGGTGATCCGTGATCGGATGGCTGCGGAGATTGGGGATCTTGAGCGCAGACTCCGCGAGGTGCAGGCCGAGAACGACCGGCTCCGGGCGGAGAACCAGCGGCTGCACCGGCGCGGGTTCAAGCCCTCGGTACCCCCAAGAGCCGCCGCCGGAGCGGAGTCCTCCCCGACCGGCTCCAGGCCCCGGGGTGCGCCCATGGGGCATCCGGCCTGGAACAGGAAGATCCCCGGGCACATCGACAGGCACTTCCACATCGAGGCCCCGCTGATCTGTCCCCATTGCCAGAGCGCGACCATTGCCGAAATTGGCGGACAGAGCTCCTATGTGCAGGAGGACATCGCCATGGTTCCCCGCACGGTCGTGAGTTCCTACGTCCACGACACGGCCCACTGTCCGCAGTGCAGCCGCCAGGTCATCGCGCCCCTCGAGGGCGAACTGCCCTTCGCCCCCATCAGTCCCAACGCGAAGGCCACCGCGCTTTATCTGCGCCACGGCCTGAAGCTACCCTGCCGCAAGATCAACGCCGCGATGAAGACGCTCTTCGGACTCGATTTCGTGGCGGCCAGCACGCTGGGCTTCGAGAAGCGCGCCTCCGGCAATGCGGCGGCCATCCACTCCGAGCTGCTCGACAAGGTGCGCCTGGAGCCGGTCGTCCACGCCGACGAGACCCACTGGCGCGAGGACGGCCACAACTTCTGGCTGTGGTATGCAGGCAGCGAATCGCTCGCCGTCTTCCGGATCGATCCTCACCGCAGCGGCGAGGCGGCCACCGCACTGCTTGGAGAGAAGCTCCCTGGATTGCTGGTCACCGATGCTTATGCCGCCTACAACGCGCTCGATTGCGCGGGCGGCCGCCAAAGCTGTCTGGCCCACCTTCTGCGCAGGGGCAGGGAGATCCGGGAGGAACTCGCTGCCATCGACGGAGCCGATGCCCCATCCGTGCGCTTCTGCGCAAGACTCGTGAAGCTCTTCAAAGATGCCTGCAAGGCGAAGATCCCCAAAGCGGACCGCGCGCGCAACGCCCTCGCGGAGAAGTTCCGCACCCGACTCGACGCGATCTGCCGCAAGCCACTGGCCTTCCCAAAGGCCGAAACCCTTCGCAAACGCCTCGTTCCGGGCGCAAGGGAATACACGGAAGTCTTCGCCTTTATCGCACACGGCGGGCCACCGACCAACAATCACGCGGAACGCTCGCTGCGTCCCCCGGTCATCTTCAGAAAGGTCTGCCCGGGCACCCGAAGCCCGACCGGTTCGGACAATGTCGCCATCTTTGCCTCGCTCACCCAGACCGCAGCCCTCCAGGGCGCCAGCGCGATCGAAATGTTCCGCGCTCTCTTACGATCCTCCCCAGCCGTCGCCCAGGACATCATCTTCGCCACTGAAACCGCTCGCGGAGACCCGCTCCCGACGAGCTAAACTGTTACTGTTGGGAAGTTGGGGATTTGGCGATTCTCTCGGCTGCGAGTGCAGTGCTGATGCCCGCCGCGATTTCGGTCGAGTGCCCAAAACGCAGGAGAATCGCCAAGTTTGCTCTCGCGTGCTCCGATCAAGCACGGTAACTTGCGCTCGCTACAAAACAATCCCAAACGGACAAGGCACGATGCCTGGTGCATGACAATGCGCTCAGCCCTTTGACTCCAGAGATCACCACTTCTTCATTCCATGACAATCGGAAAAATCATCGTCTGGCTCATAATTGGTGCACTCGCCGGCACTCTTGCGGGCCGGCTTGTGACATTCAGCAAACAAGGCTTAGGTTTTTGGACCAACATCGGCGTGGGCATGGCTGGCGCCGTGGTTGGAGGGGTGCTTTTCTGGCTTCTCCACATCGACCTTGGCCTCGGCGAAATCGAGATCAGCTTCGAAGACCTGATCTCCGCCTTCGTCGGTTCGCTGCTTTGCATCGGCGCGTGGTGGTTGATCCGCAAACGCAGCGCAGCAAAAGGTTCCGGGACAAAAACTTGAATCGTCACTGTTAGAGCAGCTCCACGGAGAAATTTTCGAATTTCACCTTTCGCCTCCCCGCAAGGAGGCGCGGCGGCTCGCCCCGAATCGGAAGGAATTTTCGAGAATCGTTCCCAGTCATATGGAGGTGCACAACTCGACCACCATTGTCTGGCTGAACACCCGCACTCTTTACCATGACGCCGTGACCTCCGTGAATGGTTGATTGGTTGTTTTCTTCAACACCAATTTCACCCGAAGCGGAGATAGCCCTTCGCTCATTTCGAATCCTCGATTTCGACACGTGTGTCGCATTGAAGGAGCGATCAGGGAATTGCAATCATTGACCTTGCCCGCTCCGGACGCTTTTCTGCAAACGGAGCTCCATGATCAACGAACTGTTTTCCAGTTGTCGGGTTCGCCTTTCCATGAAGGCTGGGCTGCTCGCGCTCTTTTTTCTGTCCGCCTTTTCAGCGAAGGGGTGGTTGATTGAATATGCGGGCAGCCAGATGCCGTTTTCGGATCAATGGGATGCGGAGCTGTGCCTTTTTCGCTCGGTGATTGAAGGCGATCTGAGCCTCCGCGAGATCTTCAGCACTCACAACGAACACCGCATTGTTTTCACCCGGCTGCTTTGGCTGCTCATTTTCCGGTTTAATGGCGAACAGGCGGACAATCTCGTGGATGTCTTCGCGATGGCCCTGCTCAGCGCCGCGAGCTTCACCGTTCTCCTCTGGATCGTGCTCGAAGCGTTTGAATGGACGCATTGGAAATTCGTCACGCTCGCGTTCCTCGTAACGTGCTGTCTCCCGTTCACCTGGGAGAACGCGATTTGGGGAGTGCAGTCCCTATGGACGTTTCAGATACTCTTCACGATCCTCGCCTTCGCCGGCCTCGGCCTCGAGAAGCCTCAATCACCGTGGTGGTGGGTCGGCGCCTTGTCGCTTGTCGCCTGTCTTTTCACTGCGGCCTCTGGATTCCTTGCCGGCCTCGCTATTCTCTTCGTGAAGGCTCTCACAATCTGGCGATTCCGGCGCCTCGAGGCCGGAATGATACCCACGATGACTCTCTCGGCAGTTGTGGTGACACTCGGCGTGCTTCTTGTCCCTGAGACCGCCGCTGGCGAATCCTATAAAGCCGGGTCTGTGGCGGAGTTTCTGATCGCGTTTCTAAAGAATCTCGCGTGGCCGTGGGAAGGATTGCCCTTTCTGGGCTACATCACGTGGCTGCCTGTGGTCACGCTTCTGGTTCTCTTTGCAGCCGGACGGTTCGATCACGCTCCGCGTCCTGCGATCATTCTGCTACTTCTGGGTAGTTATGTCGCGGCGAATTGCCTCGCCCTCGCTTATACCCGCGGAGCCAGCGGGTCCGGTCCCGCTGGGCGTCACCTCGATTTCCATCATCTGGGACTGCTCACGAATCTCCTCGCCTTGCCTCTTCTGATGCCGCTCGTGAGGAGAATTGCTTCCATACGCGTGCGTCGCGCCTGTCGACTGGGCATCGGCGTTTGGGCTGCGGTCGTTGTCACCGGAGCGGTGGCATTTCTCGCCTGGGTCTTTCGATTCGAACTGGCTGATCGTCGGGAACGCTCTGCGACTCAGACCCGCCTCGTTCGTGCGTTCCTTGGAGACGACAATCCAGCACACTTCGAGAATCGTAAACGCTTCGAAATTCCCTACCAGAATTTCGAACGGCTGGTGTCACTGCTCCGCGATCCCATTATTCGAGAGATTCTTCCGCCGTCTTTGCAGCCACCTGCCGAAATAACTTGGGAAAGCGCTTCTGGAGTCTTCGAGAGCATCCCCGAATTTCCAGCTGAACCTCCCCCTCATTTACCGAACGTCATCAGCAGCTATCGAAAAAACGGCGGAAAAGGTCACACCCGCAGTGGTCCGGTCACGCTCGAGAGCCCATATTTCAGTCTATGGTTTGCCGGGTACCCTCCCGACGACAATCTTCGCATTATTCTCACGGACGACTCAAACGGGGAGTCCGTTAGCGTCCGCTTTCGCGTTTGCGGCTCGAAAAAGGACTGGCGGCTCGTCGCGCTTCGGTCCCCGGGCGGTCCCTTCCGAATCCAGGTTGAGGACGATCGGCGTGGAGGGTGGCTGGCGCTTTCAGCGCCATTGAAGACGGGATATCTATCCGCTCTGGCCCTCATGTGCACCACGGCGTGCATCTTTGCGCCACTTGTCGTATTCACCGTGGGAGCCATCCTAACGATTCTTTCCATCGACTACGTGCTGGGATTCTCTGAGAACTCCTATTGAAATTACTCGCAGTGTGGGGAGAAGGCATTGATGCAAGCTCCGCCTCTGGACTGGCACTGGTCTTAACGTCGTATGGAGCAACGGCCGGAAGTGGCTGCGCGGTCTGCATCGGGGAAACTTTCGGCTGCTTTACGTCGCGCCTGAGCGGCTCATCCTTCCTGGCATTCCTGAGGACGTCGTGTGCTGGAAGAGATAGGTGAAGTTCAACTCGAGTGAAGCAATGGCGGATCGCAGAGAAGGGGAGATCGGTACTCGATATGAAAAAGCAGATTCGAAAATCCGTCGAATACGGGAGAGGCGGGGCAGAATTTCGCGAATTTCTCGACAACACCGCAAGGTCTCTGTTTTGAAAGTCTGAAGCCAGCTTCATTCGTTTAAAAACCGTTAGCCAACGAAGTCATGATGCCGGAGCATTCTCCCGATCCCCTTGAAGGTGAACCCGTGGAACTCACGGTGATTGTGCCTTGTTTCAATGAAGAAGAAGCTCTGCCCCGTTTCTTGAAGGCTGTGGTGCCTGAACTCGACGAATGGACCGCAGGTGCATGGCGACTGCTCTTCGTGGATGATGGAAGTGTGGACCGGACTATGAATCTTATCGAGGAGGCACATCGGAGCGAGCCGCGAATCGAAGCAGTGAAATTGAGTAGGAACTTCGGTCATCAGCCCGCGCTCGCTGCGGGACTGCCCTTTGCGACCGGTCGGTTCATTGGAATCCTCGACTGTGATCTTCAGGATCCGGTATCTGTTCTCGGTGAGTTGCTTAACGCGGCAAAAACCGAAGAATTGGATGTCTGCTACGGCATCCGCGGAAAACGACAGGCGCCACCAGGACTGCGGTTCTGCTACTGGCTATTCTATCGAATCTTGAATCTCACCGCGACGCATCCGTGGCCACTGGACGCCGGTGATTTTTGTGTCATGAGCCGGCGCTGCCAGCGTGCACTGCTTGCGCTTCCGGAATCCTCGCGAATGTTCCGGGGCCTGCGATCGTGGGTTGGTATGAAACAGCGTGGAATTCCCTATGACCGTCCGGCCCGGTTAGAGGGCGAAAGCAAATACAGTATCCGCCGATTGGTGAGATTAGCTCTCTCGGGATTGATTTCTTTCAGTACGGCGCCGCTCAAGTTGGCCAGTTTCGTTGGATTTGGAATGGCGCTTTTTAGCATGGTCGCAGCCGTGTTTGTTCTCATAAACCGATTCTTTCCGGCGTTTACCTTGTTTGGATATTCCGTCGGGACGAATGCAGGGGTGACAACCATCGTGCTGCTCATCTGTTTTGTGTCGAGCATGGGATTTATTTGCCTGGGAATCATTGGGGAATACCTGGCTCTGGTGCTTCAGGAATTGAAACGGAGGCCGACTGCGGTGATCGACCGGACACTGGGGCTTTCGCGCCGCGCCCCAGCAGAGTATGGAATAGTCGTCGCGGAATCTCGGCTTGATGCGATTCGGGGAGGGGGAGAGTGGTCCGCAGGGCGATCTATCGGAAAAGAGAAGATTTGATGATGATGTAGGATGTGGGGAAACGGTCGCGCCAGCCGACTTTTTCCTTATTGGTAGGTGCGTCCGCATCGACTGAAAAAGCGACGTTTCGGGTCAAATCTAACCTGTTGACAGATTGGCCCGTTCCTTTTCGATCCTGCCTGTCTCAGGAGCACCGGGCGTCGCGAAGATCCGAAAATCCAACGACCGCTCCGATGACAATTTGCTGCCGGGACACTCGGGGATCGATCACCTCAGTGACCGAGCGCCAACTTATGGATCGCGTCAATGAGATGTGATGAATTACCTGGAATCGTGCAAGTCGCGCTACGTTATTGCCTTTGACCGGGCTCGAGAATCTGCAAACTGACGAGTCATGAGCACCAAACTGATGTCCGGCGGCGCCATCCCCACGTTCACACTGCCCCTTGTTGGCGGAGGACAAGCTACTCTGGGAAAGACGACAGCGCCTGGCGCATGGCAGATTGTGATCGTTTATCGCGGCCTGCACTGCCCGATTTGCAACAAGTACCTTGCCCGATTGGAGGAACTCAAAAGCCGATTCGCTAAAACGAACGCGGAGATCGTCGCTGTCTCCGGCGATCCGCTGGAGAAAGCCGAGGCGATCGTCAGAAACAACAATCTGACCTTCCCTGTGGCCTATGAGCTGAGCATCGAGCAGATGAAAGAACTCGGTCTCTACATTTCCAATCCTCGCGGGCCGCAGGAAACCGACCGCCCCTTCGCTGAGCCCGCCACGTTTGCGATCAATGCCGAAGCGAGGCTCCAACTCATTGAAATCTCCAACACACCATTCAATCGAGCTGATTTGGGAGAGCTGGTTGAGACCGTCGAATGGATACAGGAAACCGGCTACCCGATCCGAGGAACCTATTCCTGATGAAAGCGTTCGAACACAACCGTATCCCCGAAAGAGCAATACCGTTTCGAAATTCGCCTGGCGTATAGGGGCGCTTTCGCATTCGACGCTTGAACTTCAGGACTCGCGGTTGAAAGATCCGTGCGTGCAGGTCGAGAAACTAAAATACACACTCTGGGCTGCGGACTCCGCGCGCGCGGTAGAGTTCTACAAAACCTGCTTCGGTGGAACCGTTGTGCGCCAGAATCCACATATCACCGAAATCGCCGTGGCGGGCGGGCTGATCGCGATTCACGGCGGGGGCGAGGGGAGACGAACCTGGACCGGCCTGACCTTTCAAGTGGCGGACGTGATCGCTGGAGCCGCAGAGATCGTTGGCGCTGGAGGGAAATGTGAAAAGCAGCCGCAGCCGGAAAACGGCGATCCGCCCCACCTCGCGATGTGTGAAGATACAGAGGGAAATCAGATCATGCTGAGCCGCTCGCGCGAGTGAGGGACGAGTCGGCGCCGGCCTTCTCGAACGATCATCGGCCACCGGTCCGATATCTCCGCGTCTCGCGGGCACGCATCGTGAGCGTGCTCTTGCGCGACTGTTCGATAGACCGGGGAATGAGGGATTTGCCGGGTGAGTGGAGTAAGATGTCTCGCTGATCAGACACCAAGGTAGATGTTCTTGATCTCGGGATCCTGTAGAAGGTTGCTGGAGGGACCCTCGCGGACAATCCGTCCGGTTTCCAGGATGTAGGCGTAGTCTGAGTTCTCGAGCGCCAGCTGCACGTCCTGCTCGACCAGGAGGACGGTCGTGCCCCGGGCATTGATGGAGGTGACGATTTCCACGAGGTCGTCGACAACCAGTGGCGCAAGTCCCAGTGACATCTCGTCGATCAGAAAGAGCCGCGGACGACCCATCAGCCCGCGTCCGATGGCCACCATCTGCTGTTCTCCACCGGAAAGGCTGCCGGCCTTCTGCCGTCGACGCTCCTTCAGACGCGGGAACAACTCGTACACGTGCGCCAGATCCTTGGTGATTTTCTTCCGATCCCGACGGTGATAGGCGCCCATAAGCAGGTTCTCTTCCAGGGGCATTTCGGCGAAGAGCTTGCGGCCTTCGGGAACCTGGATGACGCCGCGGCGCACCACGTCGGGCGGCGAGCACCGGTCGAGACGTTCGTCGGAGAGACGGATTTCCCCGCGTTGCGGTGAAATGATGCCCGAGATGGTTCGCAGCAGGGTCGTTTTGCCGGCACCATTGGAACCGACTATGGCGACTATTTGGCCTTCGTTGACGGTGAAGGAGACGTCCCAAAGGACCTGGATGTCGCCGTAGCCGGCATCAAGGCCGGAGACATCCAGTAATCGGGAGGTCTTGTTCATGACGTCAATTGTTGAAAGCGTTTGCCGAGGTAGGCACGGATCACTTCTTCATCGCGGAAGACTTCGGCCGGTGTTCCTTCGGCGATCTTCTCTCCGTGATGAAGGACGAAAAGACGATCGCAAATCGCCTTGATGGCCCGCATGACGTGCTCGATGACGAGAATCGATATTCCCCGGTTGCGAATCTGGCGGATTAGTTCCACGGCGGTGTCGATTTCCGCGGGGTTCAATCCCGCCATCACCTCGTCCAGCAGGACCACCTCCGGGTCCATGGCCAGGGCCTTGGCGATTTCCAGCCGCTTTCGGGAAACGACATTGAGTTGATCCGCTGTCTGGTCACGGAATTTTTCCAGACCGACGAAGCCGACGATCTCACGGGCTGTCTGGAGAGCTTCACGTGCACGGCGTTTCCTTCCTCCTTTGCCGAACATGGCGCCGACCGCGACGTTTTCCAGGACCGTCAACCTCGGGAAGGGCTTGACGATCTGGAAAGTGCGGGCGATGCCGAGCCTGCCCACCTTGTGGGGAGGCAGCCCAATGATCGAGCGTCCCTTGAACAGCGCGTCGCCGCTGGTGACCGGCAGCGCGCCGCTGACCATGTTCACCAGGGTTGTCTTGCCGGCGCCGTTAGGGCCGATCAGGCCGAGAATTTCCCCTTTGAAGAGGGTGAAGTCGATCTCGCTGTTGGCCCGGAGGCCCTTGAAATCCCTGGTCAACCGTCGCCCCTCGAGAATGACCGTGCGCTCGTCCTTGTCGCTCATACTCGCAGATTTGTTTTCTATACGCGGTTCTTGCGGATGTTGTTGAGGAAATAGGCAATTCCGATCTTCCTGCGGCCGCTGAGGACATCGATAACCCCTCTCGGCAGAAAGAGGATCGCGAGAATCACGACGACACCGAAGAAGAGTGCATGGACGATCAGAAAATGGTCGGAAAGGAAATGCTCAAGCACCTCGATAGTCACCGCTCCGATTGTCGGCCCAAACAGGCTGCCGATGCCTCCGAAGACCGCCATGACGATCATCTTCACGGTCCTGGTCACTGCAAAAACCGGCTCAGGTTTGATAAAACCCTGCTGGTAGGCGTAGATCGCCCCCGCGAGCCCCGAAAAGAGGCCGTTCATGGCAAAGGCGAGGGATTTGAACAGGGTGGTGTTGACGCCGGTGGCCGCGGCGGCGTCCTCGTCTTCGCGGATGGCAATCAATCCATAGCCGAACTTGCTTTTCATGAGCGTCTGGGTGGCGAAAAGCAGCACCAGGAGCACCGCAAGAGAAATGTAATAGAAAAAGCGGTAGCTCGCATCGACGCCCAAATCCGGGATGGGCAGGTACATTCCTGAATTTCCCTCGGTGATGCCCAGATTCTGGACCAGGGCTTTGGTCGCCTCGGCCAGTCCCAACGTGGCGATGGCAAAATAGTGCCCTTTCAGACGCAGGATCGGCAAACCAACCAGAAAGCCGAAGCCGCCGCTCACGAGGCCCCCAAGCAGCAGGGCCGGGAAAAAGCCGAGATCGAGGGCGGACATGGCGATTCCGGCCGCGTAGGCACCCACTCCGAAGAAAACGACGTTGCCGAAGGACGCATAGCCGGTATAGCCGCCGATGATATTCCAGCTGCTCGCGAGGATCGCGTAGATCAGGATGTCGGTGGCCGTGCGAAGGGTGAAGTTTCCAAGGAAGAACGGCAGCAGAGCCGCGACGAGGATCGCCGGGACAGCCAGTATGAGGTCTCTGCGCATCGTTTACGCCTACTTTCTGCCACCCAGAATCCCACGGGGCATGAAGATCAGCACTCCAAGAAAAATGGCGAAGCTGATCAGGTTTTCGAAGGTCGATCCGAACCAGTTCGTGCCGAGAGCCTCGACCACACCGAGGATCAGGCCGCCGATCAACGGTCCGAGCATTGTACCGAGACCTCCGATGACCGTTACGACGAACGATTTGAGGGTCAGTATTCCTCCCATGGTCGGGTAGATGGGGAAGAGGATTGCCCACAGAGTACCTGCCGCCGCCGCCAGACAGCATCCAATGCCGAACGTGATCGCATAAATGTTACCGACCCGCACGCCGCTGAGCTGAGCCGCCTCCAGTTGCTGTGAGGTGGCACGGATCGCCCGGCCCAGCCGGGATCGGTTCATAATGTAAAAGAGGAAGCCGGTGAGGACCAGTGCCAGGCCGCAGGCAGCCAGACGCACTGTAGGAACGGTTGCGCCGAACATTACGAAATTGGCGGCTCCGTAATCGACCTGCACCTTGCGAACGTCGGCAGTCCAGAAGACCAGCGCCAGGTTGTTGATCAGTAACTCGATGCCGAACGTCAGAAGCAGGGTGATGAAGATGTCGGCCTGTACCACAAGATTGATCAGGTATTTCTGCAGCAGCCAGCCGAGTAGAAAGATTGCTCCCATCGAGAGCGGAAGACTGACGAATGGGTCGAGCCCGAGCAGGACGAAGAGCCAATAGGTGAGGTAGGCTCCTAGCATGATAAAGGAGCCGTGGGCAACATTGATGATGTTCATCACCCCCCAGATGAGCGACATCCCAATCGCCATCAGTGCATAGAGTCCGCCCTTTAGCAGTCCGTTGATGATGACCTGGGTTAACATGGGATGACCTGCACTGTCACAGGAATGCGGTTGCCAGAGAGCGGATGCCGGCAGCCTCGGGCATCACCGTTTGTCCCATGCCGGCATTGGATAGACCGGGGCTTTCCCCTTGCTCGGATAGACCTGGTAGATTTCGCTGTCGAGAATCTGGAGAACCACACTGGTCCCCTTGATCTGGCCATTATCCATGAAACTCAACTTGCCGTATATCGTGTCCAAATCGGTCGTAGCGATGGCATCTCGGACCTTTTCGGGGTCAAGGCTGCCGGCGCGCTCGATGGCGTCCTTGAAAATCACCACATCGGCGACCCCCGAGGCGTTGTGGTAGTCAGGTTCGTAGGCGTAAAAGGCCTTGAACTCCTCGACGAAGCTCTGCGTGTCTTTGAACAGGGTGCCCTTGAACTCCATTTGCGGCGACCAGGACGCAACCCCGTAGATGTAGTCCGCATCTTTTCCCAGTGCTTTGCGGAAGTCCGCTTCGGTAGGTCCGACTGTCAGACTGAGAAAGTAGGGGGAGACATTCAGTTCCTTTGCTTGATGGACGACGTTGATCGCTTCCTCGGAATGTCCGGCAACCAGCACAGCCTGTGCTCCGGCGGACTTGGCCTTGGTCAGGGCCGAGGAAAAGTCGTTGGCGTTTTCGGCGTACTTTTCATAGAGGACGACTTCGAATCCGATTTTCCCGGCCACCTCCCTGGTTCCTTCGGCGACACTGATGTCGAACTTGTCGTCGGAGTAGACAATCGCCAGCTTCTTTGCCAAGGGGGATTGTTCGTTCAGGAAGTTCAGCGTCGAGACGAAGTAATCCTCGGCCCGGGGTAGGGTGCCGAAGATGTATCGATTTCTCTTGTCGAAGATCTTACTGGACGCGCCGCCACCCTCAATCATCGGCACACGGTAGCGCCGGGCGACGATGCTGTCGGGAATCGTGATGCCACTGCTGTAAGGACCGAGCAGAAAATTTACCTTGTCCTGTGCGATCAGCTTTTCCACCAGACGCGAGCTTTCGGTGGGGTCGCTCTTGTCGTCGTAAAACACCAGCGCAAGCTGGTAGGTTTTGTCGCCAACCTTGACGCCGCCGCTGGCATTAACTTTCTCCACTGCAAGCTTATAGGAGTCGATGTAAAGCTTGCCGGATCGACTCTGGCTGCCGGTAAAGGAGATGGCGCAGCCGAGTTTGATGACGTCTTTGGCAAACGCCGGCGCTGTGGCCAACAGCATGGCGCTCAAGATGAACTGGAGGAAGAAGAACCACGTTGAATACAGTCTTTGTCGCATGATGGGGTGGGGGAATCATTCGCTTACCACAGAATAGGATTTTGGTAAATACGCCCACCTTCAGGAGGGTAGAAGTGGCGTGGATATGTGTGTTGGATTTTCGATCTCGCGCGTTGACTGGAGCCATGATAGGGCTAAATCGTGGACAAGCCATCTTCTGCCTCCGCTCCGACAGCGCTTTCGGTGTGGCCTGTGGCGGTCGGCGGGGTACTGGGAATTCTGACCGGAGTGCTTCTTGGAGATTACGCCCATGTGTTGCGTCCCGTCGGAAAGGTCTATGTTCTTCTCCTCGAGGTCGCTGTTTACCCGTACCTGATTTGCTCGCTGCTCCGAGGTCTTGGAAGCATGGCTCCAGGACAAGCCCTGAAACTATTTCGCGCGGGATGGAAATTCTACGCGGGTTTGTGGATTTTGACGTTTGCGGTGCTCATCGGGCTTTCTTTTGGCATTCCTCCCGCGATGCCAACGAGCTTGGTGCCGCAGGTAGAAGGGAAGGGAGCTCCCGACCTCCTCTCGATGCTGATACCCAGCGATCCGTTTACGGCCCTCTCCATGAACTACGTGCCGGCGGTTATAGTGTTCTGCATTCTTTATGGGATTGCCCTCCAGTATGTGCAGGACAAAGCGGCATTCCTGTCGGTTATCGAGGTCATTCGCTTAACGAGCCTCAAGTTCTGGAATGCAGTAGCGCGATTCGCACCGATTGCCGTCTTTGCACTGTTTGCGGATCTTTCCGGAACAATGCGCCCCAGAGGTCTCGAGGAAGTGACCTTGTATTTCTTCCTGTTTTTTGCGGGCTGCCTCGTACTTGCGTTTTGGGTTCTGCCGGCATGCATTTCAACCTTTGTTCCTGTCAAGCGCTCGGACATTCTTCGCGATCTACGATCGGCTTACCTGATCGTAATTGCTACAACCATTTCGGTATCCGCGCTTCCCTACGTTATCTCGGCAACTGAACGCCTGGCGAAGGCTCACGAAATCGACGATCCAGAAACGGGAGATGTCATCCGCACCAATATCTCGGTGGCTTATCCACTGGGCCAACTTGGAAACTTCTTCGTCTACCTCTTTATTATTTTCGCTTTATTCTACTCCGGTGTTGCGGTGGAGCCGCTCAAGGCAGCGTTCCTTCCACTGATAACGCTGCTCTCGTGTGTGGGATCGCCGACATCCTCGGTGGACGCCGTGGATTTTCTGTCAAAATGGTTAGGCCTCTCCTCACACACGACCTCCTTTTACGTAAGCCTGATGACACTGACGCGCTACGGTCAGGTTGTCGTTTCCGTCGCGGGGTTCGCTTTTCTGAGTTTTGGGGTCGTTCTTGCGTACTACGGGAAAGTTCGTTTCCACTTGCGACGCCTTGTTCTCGCACTTTCGTTGCCCATCGCGTTTCTTGCTCTGTGCGTTGTGCTCGCTCGGGTATTCGACGCTCGAATCATCGATCGTTCAGAAAGCCCGTATTTGTCGCTCAGTCTTGATCCTGCAGTCACCGCGGGCGTTTCGGTTTCCGAAAGTGCACCGGACAAACAAGAGCTCCTTTCTCCGGGAACAAGAGTGCTCGAGCGCATTCAGAAAACAGCCAATCTCCGCGTGGGATACAATGCGGGAATCATCCCCTTTTGCTATCGGAATTCGCGCGGGCAGTTGGCGGGCTACGATGTCGCCTATGCCTACCAGCTTGCAAAAGATCTTAATGTGGGGCTTACCTTCATTCCCTTTGAGTGGAAAAATCTGGAGTCCGAACTTACTGCAGGACGCTTTGACATTGCGATGGCTGGCATCTATGTGACCGACGAACGCCTGCTGCATTTGAAGGTCTCGACGCCATATGCCCAGAGTCCGCTTGCCCTTTTCACGCCCCGCGACCGCGCTTCGGGATTCAGGAGCCGATCTGAAATCCTTAAGCGTTCGAATTTGAAAATCGGGGTCTTCGACGACCCCGTGCTTCGGCCACGACTAAAGAGAACATTTCCCAACGCAGAACTCGTTACCGTTTCTGATTATCGTACTTTGCCTGACTTTTCGAAGGTCGATGCCGCGCTCTGGACGCTCGTTCAGGCCAATTCCCTTGCGGTTTCACATCCCGATCTTGTTGCCGTTCAGCCTTCTGACGCGGGAAACCCGTATCTTTTCGCTTACTTCATGCCGCCAAATGCGGAGGAGTTTGCGAAGTTTTTGAACTACTGGCTGGATCTTAAGAAGGCAGATGGATTTGAGCAGCGTCAACGATCGCATTGGATTGACAGGGTGCCTGCGGCCGATCCTGCGCCACGGTGGTCAATTCTGAGGAACGTCTTCGGATTCGGTGGAATTCACGAGGCGGATCACTGAATGTACATTGGATTCCTCCCGCTCTAGAGCGCAGACTTTCGACGATCGGCCGGCCCGGAGGCTCAATCAGACGTCGAGTCTCGAGTGCGTTCCGTCGCAGAACGGCGCGTTGCCGGTGTGTTTGCACCTACAAAGATACGCTTCTCCGCTTTTTTCCGCGGTAAATACCTTTGGTGCGAAGCCCGTGCCTTTGTGTGAACCATCGCAGAACGGCTGCTCTTTTGATTCACCGCAGACGCAGAAGGCATATCGTTTTCCTTCTTCCAAGGTGACGGCTATTGGGCTCGTGGCGGCGATTCTTGGCGTGCTCATCGTTTTTGGTTCTTCCGGCGTGTTTTAGTTCGAAATTTGACTCATTCTATCCTGAAGAACAAGCTGCCAGAAGCGACATATTCCGACTCGGTCATTTTCAATGAATGTGGGACGGAGTTCGTTTGATCTCGAGTCCTCATATAAGAGTCGTCGGAGTCCATTGGAGTCGTCAATCGGAGCACCGCTCCGATTGACGGGGAAAAAACCGCATGCTCAGCATTGACTCCGAAAACTTCGGGCATCTAGTATCCGCGTTTCTTTCCCCCAGCGCAAACTACACCTCCGGGGCAACTTGTATTTTGAACGCAAGGCCTACGGTTGGCGACCGACAAAAAATCATTAGACCAAACAAAATTCATGACGACAACAGGTTCCCGCACTACGAAGGGCCGTGGCCGGCTTTTTGATAGCATTGCTGACACTATTGGTGACACGCCGTGCATCCGGATCAATAATCTTGCCCCTGATCATGTCCGACTTTACGTGAAGGCGGAATTCTTTAATCCGGCCGCTTCGGTGAAAGATCGTCTCGCGATCAGCATCATCGAGGAAGCCGAACGCCGAGAAGATCTTAAGCCGGGACAGACTGTCGTTGAAGCCACGAGCGGAAACACAGGAATCGGCCTCGCGATGGTTTGCGCGGCTAAAGGATACCCGCTGGTTGTTACCATGGCCGACAGTTTTTCCATAGAACGCCGCAAGCTGATGCGATTTCTCGGCGCGAAGGTAGTGCTTACGCCGCGAGCGGCGAAGGGATATGGCATGTATCAAAAAGCCGTCGAGCTGGCCGAAGCCAACGGTTGGTTCCTTGCCCACCAGTTTGAAACCCCTGACAACGCCCTTGTTCACGAAAACACAACAGGACGGGAAATTCTTGCCGACTTCGAGGGCGATCGGCTGGACTACTGGGTGACCGGCTATGGGACGGGTGGAACTGTCGCCGGGGTCGCTCGTGTGCTGCGGCGGGAACGTCCCGAAACGAAAATTGTCCTTAGCGAGCCGATGAATGCCCAGTTGATCGGCAGTGGTACGCCCCAGGAACGTAACGGGAACAATGCCCCGGCGGTCAGTCATCCAGCTTTTGAGCCGCATCCAATTCAAGGATGGACGCCGGATTTCATCCCCTATGTATTGCAGGAGGCGATCGATAAAAAGTACCTTCGACCAGCTGATCCCTATCTCAGGTCAGGACGGGATCAAATGGTCCAGTGAACTTGCGAAGAAAGAGGGCATCTTCACAGGAGTTTCCGGGGGCGCGACATTCGGCATCGCCATGCAGATTGCGGAGAAGGCGGAACCAGGTTCTGTTATCCTCTGTATGCTTCCAGATACCGGCGAACGTTACCTTTCCTCCCCGCTTTTCGAGGGCGTACCGGAAGATATGACGGAAGAAGAACGCGACTTGTCGCTTTCAACACCGGGGTTCCATATGCCTTCCGCATAGGAGTTTCGTGGTGGCTGGGCTCTCCTTGTAATTCTTACCCGCTTTGAAGGTCGCGGCGTCAGCGCCTGGCTGCGAGGCGTGCGTTTCCCACCGATTCGTAACCAGGTTTGGCGACGAGCGCGCCCTCGGCGTCAAGCTCGACGGGAATCGGGTCGATGATATCGAACGAATAGATGCCTTTGGGCTCGAGATTGACGAAACCTACGAAGACCCAGTTGTCGTCCGGGTCCTGCACTAGCGGAGCCGCAAAAAGATCGGGTTCTGCTTTGAAGGGGCGGGCTCGACTTATATCCCAGGGACCGGTGAGGGAGTCGCCCGGGATCGACCATGTGCATTGCTCGCCCCAACGTTCGATGGTTTCGGGCATTTGCTCTTGCCAGTGGCATGTGAAGGCGAGGACCGGCCGGCCGTCGATGATGCGTGGCTGTGCACCTTCAATCTGTCCAAAGCCCGCAGGCTCGGAAAGCGGCGGCCCGAGCTCCCAGTTCACTAGGTCCTGGCTGCGCGCATGGGCGATCACGCCATCGTTCAGCCGAGGTGCACCCGGTATCCGGGCGCAGATATACATGTGCCAGCCGTTGCCGTCGGGGTCGCGAAATACAAAGGGGTCACGCCAAGTCTCGCTCGCTCGCGGATCGTCCTCCAGCCCCAGGGTCATGTACCACCGCGGATCCGCTTCGAGGAGCGGCTTATCCCCAACGCGGCGCCATGTTAACAGGTCATCGGACTCCGCCAGCCCGATTTTCTGGCTTCTCACTCCGAGTCCCCGGAAGTTGATGGCCGTATAGAACATTCGCCAAACACTGTCATCCCCCAAAACGGTGGAGCCGGTCCATAGAGCGAGATCGTCCCATGCGCCATGCTCGGCCGGCCCCAGGGCAATCCCATGGTAGGTCCAGTTCTTCAGGTCCTTTGAGTGGTTGCGTGGCCGAGGTGAGCTGCCGTGTGCCGCTTGTCCGGATTTCCGAGCGAGCGAGGCGCTCGCAGGAAATACATGTGGTAGGTGTCACCGTCGGAGACGATCCAGGAGTCCCAGACCCAATAATCCTTGAGGGTGAACATCGGGCGATATTCGAGTGGACAAATGAACCCTGTCAAGCACGCCGAAGTTATTGGACAATCCGCCTGATTGCGACCGCTGGACGCGAGTTTTCTCAAGGTTTTACTGCTGTGACCACATGCGCGGGCGAATCGAACTCGACGCGTCCTTCGCTTGTCACGTATGGGGCGAGAATTTCTTCCGCCTCTTGCGAAATGCGGTCAATTTGCTCCTCCGTTAGTAGCACTCCCATCACTGGCAGCCACCCTCGCAGGTCGGCCTGAACCATCACGGAGATGCTCGTGAATCTTGCGGTGCCCGGGCAGGTGTTAATTTCGATCGAAGATGCGCCGGCCTCCGCAAACAAACAGGTCAGTGTCTCAATATCACCGAGCATGAATGGCGCGCGCAGGGCATCGGCCGCTTTCGTTCCGGCAATCCGTTCGAGCAATGCAACATCGGCGGCGTAAGCAGGCGTGTTAACAAGAGAATCCCAGACTGCCACGACCAGGCGACCACCGGGAACCAATACGCGAAGCATTTCCTGAATCGCCCGTCGGCGATCGGGAAAGAACATCAGGCCGAACTGACTGGCAGCGACTTCAAATGATTCGTCCGGAAAAGGGAGCGCTTCTGCGACTCCCTGCTTCCATTGGATCGCAGGCGCCAGTTCTTTCGCGACTGCCAGCATTCCGGGGCTGATGTCCAGCCCTACTACATATCCTTCCGCACCCGTTCGGGTAGCTGCTTCCCTTGATAGGACGCCGGTTCCGCATGCCACATCCAGAATCCGTTGACCTGACTCAATCCGCGCTGCGTCGGCAACGATCGTTGCCCATTGTCCGAAAAGCGCCGGGACAAACAGCGTTTCGTAGGCTTGTGCTGCAGCAATCTGTTCCTGCAAGTTCGTGTCATTCATATGCTGATCTTCCGAATCCGGTTATTCTTTACATAATTCGCTGGTGAAATGGAGCGCCAGCCAGGTGGTGTCCTTTGAAGTCATCGATACTCGATGCTTTCTGTGCGCTTCGATTAGAAGGAAATCTCCGGCGTTGAGATGAAGGATCCCCCCATCGCGGAACTCTAGAGCAGCGGATCCCCGAAGGAGAGCAACCCATTCGTCATTATCCTGATCATACCAGAATCCTGACGGACTGGCTTGTCCATGGGAGGTTATGACTTCCAGCCGAAATGCGTTGCCGGACAAAAGGTGGAAGATTTCCTCGGATTCGCCCGGCGGCGTTCGGTAGATGTTGCGAATATCTTGATTCATTAATGAACGGGTATTTATCGGTTTCGTTCTCAGTTGCGATTGCGGGTATTGTCGGCACCACTCGCGAAAGCGAAATGCTCATCCTCCCGACCATATCCGCGATTGTGCGCGCGAACGCGCTGGAAACTTGGCGACGATTGGATTACATCGGCAGAGCTTTCCAAATGCAACATTCCCGACCGCAGACCATCCAAGTTATCGTGAATCCTGCGCAGGAACACGGGGTCTCTCTCCTCGAAAGATTGAATCAACAATTGCGTCCGGCGGGAATACGTTGGCAAATTTCTGTTACGCACGAGGCTGGTGATGCGACCAGGCATACGAAAAGCGCGCTTGAGAATGGTGTAGACCTTATAGCGGTATATGGCGGCGACGGTACAGTGATGGAAGTTGCGGACTGCCTCGCGGAGACCGGCAAGCCGCTTCTCATAATCCCGGGTGGAACGGGAAATCTGATGGCGACGGAACTGAGGATTCCCACGGGTATCGAAGGCGCCTGCAGCCGAATTACCGCGGATACTTTCCAGACCCGTGCGATCGACATGGGGCGAATGGATGCACGGCATTTTTTGATCCGCGCAGGGTGCGGGTTTGAGAGCGCCGTCCTGCAGGATGCGACGCGGGAAATGAAGAACCAATATGGCAAATGGGCGTATGTCTTTGCAATGATCAAAGCATTACAGAAAGTGCCGGTAGCCACTTATTGGCTAACGTTCGATGGACGTGAGACCGTCGAAGCCCGCGGGGTAGCGTGTGTGGTGGCGAATGCAGGGGTCATTGGACTGGGCAACCTGACGCTCGCGCAAAATGTCGGCGTGGATGATGGGAAACTCGATTGCATTCTTATCCGCTCAGCACATCTGGACGGCATTTTCGAGTTGGCCACGAAGATTATGGGGTTGCATAAGAATCGCGCCATGTCCCCCGAGTCCGGAATTGATGCATCGCACCTGGTAAATCACTGGCAGGTGCGAAAAGTCACAATAGAGTCCGAGCCGCAGCTGCAATTGCAGGCCGATGGCGACCTGATCGCTGCCTTGACACCTCAGACAATCGAGGCCGTCCCGCGAGCGCTGAATGTCGTGATTTGATCCGAGCGCCTGCGTCGTTGCTCTGTTCTGGACACCGCGCGGGATTCTCACGACCGTAAAGGTATGACCTTCGATCTGTCCCCCGTTGAAACGCGGATTCTCGGGTGTTTGCTGGAAAAAGAGCGCACCACACCTGAAGGGTATCCGCTCACGCTGAACAGCCTCACCACAGCCGCAAATCAGACCACAAATCGCGATCCGGTGATGAGTGTGGATGCGAAGGAAGTGGAAATGGCTCTGGACGAACTCAGAGCAAAAAAACTCGCTGCAATGATCATGATGGCCGGCTCGCGTGTTCAGAAATACCGGCATCAACTGCCCGACCACTACGACCTTAGCGCCGCGGAGACGGCAATTCTCTGCGTGCTCATGCTGCGCGGGCCGCAGACGGCGGGAGAATTGAAATCGCGCACCGAGCGACTTTACGGCTTCGCAGATGCGGCTGAACTGGAGCGCTGCCTTTCCGGCTTAGCCGAAGGCAGCGAACCTCTCGTTCGGCAACTCCCGCCACAGCCTGGTCAAAAAGGAGCCCGATGGGTCCAGTTGATGACTGGCGAACCCGATCCTGAAATGCTAACACCACGTCAGGCAACCGCCACGGTTGTCCCTGCCGGGCATTCGCGTGTTGAGAAGCTGGAGAAAGAAGTCACGGACCTCCGGGCAGAAGTGTCGGCCCTACGCGAGGAATTTATGGAATTCCGGCGCCAGTTCGAGAGCTGATGTGCGGCTCGATGAGGCGTTTTGCGCTCATTTAGTAATAATGGGTGTATCGCTTGCTACGTTTCCAGCGTAGCAATTACAGTGGGTTAATTGAATCTCGCAGCAATGCTGCTGTCGGAGGACAGGTAACCGGACAACAGAATATGAAAAAAGGTTTGGTCTTCGCCTCAATGGTAATCATCGCACTGGGAATTTGGATGGTTGGGTCGGGCTTCAAAGCAACTGCGCCGTCTGCTGCGGAATTCGCGGAGAACCTCTCGGCGACTCCAGTGCAGACCGGCAGTCCCGTGCTCCTCGGAACGTTGCTGATAGCGGCCGGAGTTGTCTTCATGGTGATCGTGTCCCGCCGAAAGTAAGATCGATTGTTCTCACTGCCGTGTCTTCAGAATTGCACATACACTCTCCGCGCATCGCATTCCATCGAGCGCGGCGCTAACGATTCCCCCGCGTACCCCGCGCCTTCCCCGCAGGGAAGTAGCCGGGCAACTTCAGGGTGTTGCAAACTCTCTGGATCGCGCGGAATCCTCACCGGCGAGCTCGTTCGCGTTTCGAATCCGATCAGGTTTGCTTCTCGCGTAATGTAGCCGCGCATCTGGCCGCCAAACAGCCTGAGTCCGCGCTGCATTCGCGTCATCATCCAGCCCGGCAGAATCGTGTCCAACCGGACGGGGTTGAGCCTGGGAAAATAGCTGGTCGGCGCGAGATTCGCAGATAGTTTTCCAGCCATGAAGTCGGTCACTCTCTGCGCCGGTGCGGTCTGCCCGCTGCCTCCCGTTTCCTTCGCGATTCTCTCCATGGCCTTTTGAAATGCCACGCCGGCGAGCACCCCATGCTCTTTGAAAAAAGGCGTCGTGTCTTCCGGTTCCACCGTCACGACCATGCCGCTGTTGGCGAAGGGCGAATCCCGTTTCGCGAGACTCATCCCATTCACGACCACTTCGTCATTCTCCGTCGCGCACGGCACGATAAATCCTCCAGGGCACATGCAAAACGAATATACTCCGCGGCCGTCAATTTTCGTGGCCAGTTGGTAGCGGGCCGCTGGTAGAAGGCGCGGGCGTTCCGTTCCAACGGGATGATGATATTGCAAACTGTCTATCAACGATTGCGGGTGCTCGATTCGCACCCCCATCGCGAAAGGCTTCTGTTCCAACCGCACATTTCGATCCACGAGAAGCTGATAGATATCCCTTGCCGAATGGCCGGTCGCAAGAATGACGGCATCGCCCCGGTATTCACGGCCATCTGCCGTCGAGACTCCGCGCATCACGCCTTTTTCTATCAACAGATCGCTCACTTTTGTCTGAAAATGCACCTCGCCGCCTGCCCGGCGCACGCTCTCGCGTATCGCTTTCACCACGTTCGGCAACAGGTTCGAGCCGATATGCGGGTGAGCGTCAACGAGAATTCGGTCCGGCGCTCCATGAGCGACCAGGATCTCGTATACCTTTGCGACGGGTCCGCGCTTTGTCGCACGCGTGTAAAGTTTCCCATCAGAAAACGTCCCGGCACCGCCTTCACCGAAGCAATAATTTGAGTCTTCAATTACCAAGCCCTTTCTAAGAATCGGAGCGAGATCGAAACGGCGAGCGGACGCGTCCTTCCCCCGTTCAAGAATGACCGGTTTTGCACCGAGTTCCACGCAACGAAGCGCGGCGAACATCCCCGCCGGTCCACAACCAACAATGACGACAACCGGTGCGCCACTACGGACTTCCGGGTAGTTGGCGGATGGCAGAGGTTCCTCCGGCAGAGGCTCATCGATCCCGATATCCAAACGCAGTTGGACTCTGATCTGCCGCCTTCTCGCATCGATCGAATGTTTGCGGAGCCGGATTCCGGAAATCCTTCCTTCGGTGACTCCGAGGCGCTTTGCGGCCGCACGTCGCCACTCTGCCTCGTTCTCGGAAGTCTCGAGCGGCAGATAGACATCAATGAGTTCGCGTCGCGAAGCGTTCACCCTTCATTCGTAGAACCGGTTGTCCCGTGCGGCAAGTGGCGCACCTTCTTTGTGAGTGCGCCGCCACGTGTTGATCCTAAGTCTTGCTCTTGGCCTCTTGATTTTCTTATCTCTTTTATTGAAACGGAGCGTGGTGCATGCGGGTAAAGGCTAACCAGTTTTGGACGGACACCGGTTATGATCTCGAGCGGGATACTTTGTATCAGGCTTCGTGGACCATGGAGTCTCCCTGGATGGATGCAGAGATTCCCTCAGATCCGGAGAAGGGTAATCTCTGCAATCCGATCCTGCTTCGCTTGTTTGCGTTCACCAAAAGGTTTCGCACCGCGCCTTTCCTCGCCCTGATTGGCTGTGTAGATCAGAGAAAGGAAACGTTTTTTCGACTGTTTCGGCATCGACCGTTCACAGTGAAAATGTCCGGGCGACTATGGGTGTTTGCCAACGATACGCCGATCGCCTTGTGTTACAGAAACAACAAGGGCGAACTGGAGTTCACGGTATCGCGATGGAGTGGCCGTTGAGACTTTGATGTTACAAACCAACTATACCCGATAGAAAATCCCCCCTTGAAAAGACTCGTCGTATGCTGCGATGGCACCTGGCAGGATCTGGAAACAGACTATCCTACCAATATTCTCAAGATCGCTCAGTCCACCGAAGCGTCATCTGCCGATGGAGTGGCGCAGATTGCGTTTTACGACGCAGGGGTCGGCACCGGCAATGTCGCGGACCGTGTCGGCGGCGGCGCCTTTGGTCATGGGATCGACGAGAATATCCTCTCTGCCTATCAGTTCATCATTCTGAACTGGATGCCGGGCGATGAATTGTATTTGTTCGGTTACAGCCGCGGTGCCTATACGGTGCGTAGTCTCCGGGGGTTGATTCGCGCAAACGGCATCCTCGTGAGGCGCAATCTACGCAAGATGCCTGCAGCCTATGCAATGTATCGCGACCGTCAGATAGGACCGGATGCACCGGAGGCTGTCCAATTCCGTGAGGACTTCAGTCATCCAGACGCAGACGTCGAAATTACAGCGCTCTGTTGTTTCGACACGGTCGGCGCGCTCGGAGTGCCGGACCAGATTCCGCTGGTGCCTTTCGATAACCGGATCAATGCAAAATACCAGTTTCACGACACCAGACTTAGTCGCAACATCGCGCACGCCTTTCACTTTCTTTCCATCGATGAGCGCAGAAAGTCTTTCACACCGACACTTATGGAAAAGAGCAAGAATCGCCCGGACCAGCAGCTTCGACAAATCTGGTTCGTCGGCGATCACGCGGCGATCGGTGGCGGTTCAGTTCAGAAAGCGCCGCTTTCGAATTTGACGCTTATCAATATGGTATCCGAAATCGGAAAGACAGGACTTGGATTGAGCTTTGATCTCAGTGTCATTCCCGATGGCTTCAAGGCAGACGTTATGGCGGAATTGACCGTTGATGGCGGAGTTCTCGCCGTTTTGGGCGGTACGATGGACCGTAAAATCGTCGGAGGATTCACCGCGCTTCATCCCACAGTGAAGGTGCGGTGGAAAGGCGATAAGAAATACCGTCCGAAATCGCTGAAACCGTTTGCGAAGCAACTCGAAGGATAAGAAAAAATAACAGGCGGCCGGTCGCAGCGCCAGATGGGATTTGCTGACATGATCACAATGGACCACATCTCTAGCGGCACGCCGATGGGTGCGAACCTCGTTGTCAATGGCGCAACCTTCCGGGTCTGGGCGCCAGGCGCACTCGAAGTTCATACCCGATAGAAAATCCCCCCTTGAAAAGACTCGTCGTATGCTGCGATGGCACCTGGCAGGATCTGGAAACAGACTATCCTACCAATATTCTCAAGATCGCTCAGTCCACCGAAGCGTCATCTGCCGATGGAGTGGCGCAGATTGCGTTTTACGACGCAGGGGTCGGCACTGGCGATGTCGCGGACCGTGTCGGCGGCGGCGGCTTTGGTCATGGGATCGACGAGAATATCCTCTCTGCCTATCAGTTCATCATTCTGAACTGGATGCCGGGCGATGAATTGTATTTGTTCGTTTACAGCCGCGGTGCCTATACGGTGCGTAGTCTCGGGGGGGTGAATCGCGCAAACGGCATCCTCCTGAGGCGCAATCTACGCAAGATGCCTGCAGCCTGTGCAATGTATCGCGACCGTCAGATCGGACCGGATGCACCGGAGGCTGTCCAATTCCGTGAGGACTTCAGTCATCCAGACGCAGCCATTGGAAGCTTCAACAATTGGCAGCGGAGCGTCGGCACGGCGCTGCAAAAAATCGGGGGCGGAAACTGGGCCGGCTTCGCACCGGGAGCGCGCGATGGTTCTGAATATCTATTTTACGTGGTTGGCGTTGGTGGTGAGGGATTCAAGCGCGATCCCTATGCAAGAGAGTTGACGACGGACCCTCCATTTCCGTCGTGCAACTGCATCATTCGTGACCCCGGAACGTTTCTCTGGCATGACGCGCAATTTCGAACCCCGGACTTTCACAATTTTGTGATCTACCAGCTACATGTTGGAACGTTTTCGATCCCATCCAGGAAGATTAATGGAGGATTTCTGGACGTCATCGATCGACTCGATCATCTCGAGCAGTTGGGGGTATCCGCGGTTCAATTTCTTCCCGTTGTGGAGCTTCCAACGCAGTTCAGCCTCGGTTACAACGGCACGGATTATTTTTCGCCGGAGAACGACTACGAGGTTACGCGTTTAGGCGGCGATGAAGAGCTGAATGTTTATCTGGATCGAATCAATAGTAGACTTACCGCCCGCGGTTTTGCGCCCTATTCTATCGACGATCTGGACGAATCTTCTAATCAGCTTCGGGTATTGATGGGTGCAATTGAAAGTGTGGGTGAGCGAGAGTCTAACAAGGCGAAAGAATTATAATTACTAGAACTGTACTTTTTTATACCTCTGCTTAACTTGTGGAGTTCATGAATCGCGATGAACTCCATGACTCCTCTTTCCGACCTGACCCCGGGGACCTGGCTCTGCTGGGGTTCCTGCGACGTCATCCTGAGATGCGTGAGCGCATCTTCGAAATGACGCAGCGCCTGCAGAGCGAGGGCAGCAAACTCGATGCCCATGAGATCGAGGATCTCGTCGTCGAAGAGGTGCGTGCCCTGGGGCACGCGACGCTGAGCGACTGGGCCGCTGCGGCCGAAGAACGCGCCTACCAACACGCAAAAGCCAAAGGCGGCGTGCATCTCCACGAAAAAAAAACTCCACTGGCAAAGCACTCTCGGACAGATCGAAATCATCGAACGCACCCTCAGAAGCAACGTCGGCGGTGAGCGGGTGCGTCCCTTCTGCGAAGCCAACGCCATCGGATGCCGCGGGTATTCGCGGCGCTTGCAGCGGGCCATGAGTGACTTCGGCATTGAGCACTCCTTTGCCCAGGCCGCCGCACGCATTCGGGAACACTATGGCATCGAAGTCTCCGTCGCAGCGGTCCGGCAGGCCACGCAGGAGCACGCCCGTGCGGCCACGCGCTTTATGGCAGCCTCTGAGGCTGAGGCGCAGACGGTAGGGGCGGCGATCACGGCCAGTGAGGTGATCTGCGAGATGGACGGCTCGATGCTCCCGATTGTGGAAGTCGAAAAACCCACGCCGCAAGCGGACGGACTCAAACACCGCCGCTGCTCCTGGAAAGAGGTGCGGCTGTGTGCGGCCGTGGCCCGGGGATCCGTAACTCCCACCTATGCAGTCAGCTTCGAGGGCACGGCACACGCCGGCATGGCGCTGGCCAACGCCGCTCGCGCGGCGGGTCTGGGCGAGCACACCAGGGTTCATGGAGTTGGTGATGGAGCCCCCTGGATTGCCGCAGAAGTCGACAACCAGTTCGGCTCCCGGGCCACTTATCTGATCGACTTCTACCACGTCAGCGAATACCTCGCGGCGGCAGCGGCGCTGGTCTGTCCCGACAACCCACAGCTTTGGCGTCACAACCAGCAGGAAGCGCTCAAAGTCGGCCGGCTCGATGCGCTTCTGAGCGAACTCACCGTCTTCCTCGCAGCCCAATGCGAGCCGCAACCGCAGGATAATCCTGTGGTCGCCTGCCTCCGCTATCTGGAAAATCGTCGCGACCATCTCAACTATCGCGCGGCCATCGACGCGCAACTGCCCATTGGCAGCGGGCTGATTGAAAGCGGACATCGGCATCTTCTGCAGTTCCGCCTCAAGCGCGCCGGAGCTTGGTGGCTTTGGGGCAACGCCAAAGCCATGGCCCACCTGCGCGTGCTACGCCAGAACGGCCGCTGGGAAGCCTACTGGGCTCACCGCTCCGCCGCATGAGTTACCCACACTTTCAATTGCACCCGGTATTGATCGATCTCTGCCATTTGCACGGTATCGCGGTCATACTTGATGTCGTTTACAATCATGCGGGAGGTGGATTTGACGACCAAAGTATCTATTACTTCGACCGCGCGGCGAATACCGGGAACAACAATGACAGTCTCTTCTTCACAGACAAAGGTTGGGCTGGAGGCCTCGTTTTCGCGTATTGGAAGTCAGAGAGTCAGAGGTAAGACGGTTTCTCATCAATAACGCCCTGTTCTTTCTTGAGGAATATCATGCTGACGGATTTCGCTACGACGAAGTGAGCGTGATCGACCGATTCGGGGGCTGGTATTTCTGCCGGGATCTGACAGATACCCTGCATTTCGTCCGGCCGTCCGCCCTCAACAACGCGGAATACTGGCCGGTAAAATCCGAACTCGTGACGCCTACCGCTCAGGGCGGGGCAGGCTTCGATGTGATGCAGCACGACGGAATACGGGAAAGTGTTCGTTCGGCCATTGCGCAGGCCGCACGCGGCCGCAATGCGAGCGTGGATATGGATCGCGTAGCACGGTCGCTCTACCCGTCCGGATTCGCCGATGGCTGGCGGGCGGTAACCTGCGTCGAAAATCACGATATTGTAAAACGCGGGGAGCAAGACCGGATAGCTCGACTCGGCGACTCGTTTGACACGCGTTCATGGTATGCAAGGAGCCGGGCGCGAGTCGCAACGGGTCTGCTTCTCACCGCGCCCGGCATTCCGATGCTTTTCATGGGGCAGGAGTTTCTTGAGGACAAACAGTGGAGCGACGATCCGGCGAGCGGCCATTTGATCTGGTGGCAGGGAATCGAGGATGGTGACCGGGCCGGGCGATGGTGGATCATCTACGTTTCGCGCGCGAACTGATCAGTCTGCGATGGCGGCAGCCTGCATTTAGGGCCCAGGGCTTTCAAGTGATACACGCGCACAACGACAATCGTGTAATTGCATTTCAACGCTGGATTCCCGATTACGGCCGAACGGTCGTGGTAGTGGCGAGTCTCAATGAGTCTACGCTATATAACTATCAACTGGGTTTCCCTGGAGGCGGGCAGTGGCTGGAAGTCTTCAATAGCGACGTGTACGATCGCTGGGTGAACCCGAATGTTGCGGGCAACGGTGGCAGTATCAACGCTTCCGGCCCGTCGCATGATGCAATGCCCGCTTCGGCATGGATAACTATCCCTGCGAATGGTGTTCTTGTGTTCGCCAGGGACGGAGGCGACTGAGTGGCGACCTCACGCGTCGGGACGCATCCGAATTGGCAAGAAGAGCTGCCAAGACAAACTGGAGCATCTCTCAAAAGCTATTTACGTTTCGGTGCTCGCAGAGCGCCGCTAGTGTATTTTACGGTGCAGAAAATATCACGTCAACCGGATCGAGATTGATATAAAACACCGGAGAAAAAGTCATACTAAGGCGCTCCTCTGCAGCATCCGTATACGGTGCAACGCAAAGTAGTCGCTTTTTTTCGAAATCAGTTTTCAAGACAGTAAGTCCAAAAAGATTTTCCTGCCATAGAATTGCGCTGCCCTTTTTACCCCACATCTCCCAAGGACCGTTAAGCGACTGGGATTTGTATAATCTAACGGTCTTGTCAACTTCATCGTCGCTTTGACCTTCATAAAGGCGATTGCATGTAGAAATGATCAAATAGAACGTCTTCTCATTTTTATTGTAGATTATTTTCGGTAGTTCCAATTGGGTGAAGCCTTCCCCGTCCGGCATTGTCGTTGGAGGGTAAAGCTCTTCCAAATCATACAATTGCCCATTTCTCCTTAGTAAGGCATGCGCCATTGCGCTTAGTTTCGGACCGATCTTGGCCCCCCAAAAGAGGTGTACATTATTTTCTTGATCAAGAAAGATATAAGGATCACGCCAGGCGAGTACTGGCCCGCCGCTTTCTCCGTCATTTTGACCTAGATCTTCGAGAGGCGCGAGATAATATCCTTTTTCAGTAATTTCATTCCAATCGCGTCGAGAACAGGATACTGGTTCTTCGGCCCTGGCCTGTATTTGATAGCCATCCGAGTTCGCCAGCATGATATTCTGCACAAAATTGTGGTCTTCATCAACGTCGTAGAGCCCAGTATATGCAACCAGTTTTTCCCCGGATGGCAGTAGCTCAATAGAACCACTCCATACGGATTTGGAATCTGCCTTTCCTTCACCCAATCGAGGAGTTAAGAAACATCCCTCATCCTTCCAGGTGGTTCCTTCATCCCTTGAGCTAAAATGCCGTATGTGAAAGGGTACAGAATTGCGCTCCGAAGGTTTAAGAGAGGTTCCATCGTCATTCTTCCTGCAGACCGCAAGTGTGTATAAGTGAAATGCGTCATTTTTATAATAAGACCATGCATCCCATAGATACAGATCCGGATGTTGAATTCCATTTGTAAACGAATGGGGATGAGGTGCGGGTATTGTTTGTTTCATAGAAGCCTTTCTTTTGAGACTGGCGACACGAGGGAGGGAGGCGTTGTTCTTGATTTTTGCTTCGGGCCAACGCGCGAACAGGTTGGAGTGACTGGAAGCGGTGGCTCCTCGGTTATCCGGCAATTGCCGGACCAGAGAGACGCTCCCACTGTCAATCTCGCCATGCGCACTGATGCGCTCTTACGCAACCTTTCTCTACTTATTGGGCTGTCTCCGAGTAGAATGTTCGTTTAGATTTAACAGGTCACATTTTCTAAACTGATCGATTTGTATCTGTCAAATATGCTTATACATTTTCGATCCGCCTGCCATGTTAAGCTATCGCAAGACTCTTGGTCTGCGGTATTCCGGCCGTGGCCGAGAAATGCGCCTCCGTTCGTGGACGGTTGCGAGGAAGGACCCGTAGGGATGAACGGGGTGGTTGGAACTGGAAAGGGATCAAGGGGTGAGGTGATTAGTCGTGCTGGTGTTGAGATCCACCGATGAAGCCACGTTGACCGCGATTCGCTTGGGCTGAGTTCTCGCCGCGCGGAAAACGACGAGGCACCCCATTTTCTTCTAGTCGCGATTCGCTGGTTCCAAGGGATGGCTGTCAAAGGACGCAACGCATGAAATATGCGCAAAAGATGAGCAGAGTGAAATTGACCGATGCCTCTTCAGACGGTCCTGGCGGCTCCTTTCTGTTTTTTTTGCCGGCTTGACTCGTTCGTAATTAATGATTGAAATGGAATGAAATGACCAGTAAAAATCCTGACCCCCCCTCCGAAGTTCTCTTTATTCCAGCCTGCATTCCCCCTGCGCATCGACGTTGGGCCTGAAAGAAATTCAAATCCCAGGAACTATTAGATATGGCAACTGGTTCAGTGAACATTGCTGGTTCCGCTGGTGAATCAGTAGACCTCGAGCGCAAGCCTCCCCTCACTTTCCTCCAGATTATGATGATGAACGTGGGTTTCTTCGGAATCCAGTTCAGCTTCGGTCTGCAGCAGACGGCAATCAACCCACTCTTCGCGTTGATCGGCGCGGATCCCCACTCTCTGCCCCTCCTGAACCTTGCGGGACCGGTCACCGGCCTTCTCGTGCAGCCGGTGATTGGCGCGATAAGCGACCGGACGTGGCACCCGAGGTGGGGCCGGCGCGCACCGTTCTTCCTGATCGGCGCGATCGGTTGCTCAATTACGCTGTTCTTATATCCATGGGTGACGGCGCTCTGGATGGCCGTCGTGGGGCTGTGGCTCCTCGACATCTCCAACAACACGGCGATGGAACCCTATCGCGCTTTCATCTCCGACAGGCTGCCAAAATCCCAGCTTGCGCGTGGATTCCTCACGCAAAGTTTGTTTGTCGGCGCGGGCGCAGTGACGGCGAACGTCTCGCTCTTTGTGTTTCAGAAACTGATTGAGGGCGGGACTGCGGCCGGCGTGCCCTACTGGGTGTTCGGCGCCTTCTGGATTGGCGCGGTCTGTTCCATAGGTTCTGTGCTGATCTCGGTGCTGTCGACCAAGGAGATTCCTCCGACAGACGAAGAACTCGCTGAGCTGCGCGCGAAGCCGAAAGGATTAGGTCCGGCCATCACCGAAATCGTCCACGCCGTGAAGGACATGCCGGCGGGCATGCACAAGATCGGCCTTGTCTTCGCCTTTCAGTGGTATGCGATGTTCATTTACTGGCAGTTCGTCTCTCTGAGCATCGCAAAGACGGTGTGGGGCGTGGGTCCGAAGGATCCGGCCTACAGCGAGGCCGCTGCATGGACCGGTCTTGTGAACGGCTCCTACAACCTGATTACGGTGTTTGCGGCGCTGATGTTGATCGGACTGTGTAAGAAATTCGGGGCCAAACGGGTGCACGCCGGGTCTCTGCTGATCGCTGCCGTGGGGCTGTACTATTTCACACATATTGGAAACAAATACCTGCTGTTCTTGCCAATGATCGGGCTCGGCATTGCCTGGGCGAGCATGATGGGTGTGCCGTACATCATGGTCAGCAGCATGGTCCCCAAGGAGCGCAGCGGCGTCTACATGGGAATTGTGAACATGATGATCGTGATTCCGATGCTCGTCGAGACCGTTACCTTCGGCTGGATCTACCAGCACCTGCTGGGCGATAGCCCGACCAATGCGATAATCACGTCCGGGGCATTGCTTGCCTGCGGCGCCATCGCCATGCTCTGGGTGAAAGAACCCGACGAGGCAGAGGAGTCTCCCCTTATGCCGCTGGGCACGCACGAGCACATTACGGTCTACGATCGCGTCGTGGTTGGCACGGACGGGTCGGAGGGGTCATTGCATGCCGTGGCTCACGCCGCCGGGGTAGCGACTGCCGCCGACGCGCATCTGATTGTGGTCTCGGCTTACAACCCTGGTAAACCGCCCGGCCCCGACGTCGAGGTGATCCGCGAGGAACTCTACGGCGAAGACGCCGCTCGCACAGCCCTGCGAGACTCGGTCGCTCCGCTAATGAAAGATATAACGCTAAGAACGATCGACCAGCGGGTAGTCTCCGGCGATCCGGCGAAAGCGATCCTGGATATTGCTGGTGACGACGCTGCGAGCCTGATCGTGGTCGGCAACCGTGGCGTCGGCGCCGCCGAGGGACAGCAGCTCGGGACTGTTCCGCGCTACATCGCGCAGAACGCCGTCTGCGATGTTCTTGTCGTCCAGGCGACCTCGGTTTTACCGATCGAAGGGAAAAAATAGCCCGTTAAGCTCGGAGGCGGGTGGAAACCAGTGTTTCCACCCGCCTTTCTATTTTCTGCACCCCTTTGACATTTTCGTTTGAAGCGTTCGAATGAGTTTGGGGTCGTCCTGAGCTGGCGGATATCGCGCAGTTGTGGTGGGTGCCAGCCAGCGAGAACGTTTGGGCGATTACATTGCCAATTAGGAGGCACATCGTTCTAAAAGGACCGTTCGGGAGAAACTGGTCGATTTGCTCAATAGGTCAGGTGTGGAGTACGATCCGGAATTTGTGGATTTGTTGTTAGATGGTGGCGCTGGCACCCCTGCCGGAGTGCGGTCGTCGCTGGGTTTTGCAAGACCGGTGGTGTCCCCGGCTGCGGCCGGATCAACCACCGGCTGCTCGCTGTGAGTCCTCCGGGCTCGGTCGGTGCGTTGTGGAGGAGTGCAACCTTCCGGGGGTGAAAGACCCAGCGTCAATTCGACCACTGGAGCCTGCCGCAATAACCTTTGATTAACTAACAAAATACATTAATCACTGTGGCAGCGACCAGGCTCTAAGCGTGCAGAATATGATGGCCAGCACCCAAATTACGACGAACAAGCCTGGTGCGTAACGGGAAAACGCCAGGCTTCGAAAATGGTCCCTGTCCTTTTTCGGATTATTGAGGATTCCCGGGACCAGATCCCTGTCTTTGGCCAGGTCGCGTAGAGTTTCGCTGCGATGCAGCAGTTCCCGCTGTTTGGCAAGCCACATGTGCATGCTGCGATGTGCGGCGTTCATAGGCTCTGTGAGCAACAGTGCCAATAGAACGCCTAGCGCTCCAACTAAATATTCCGCTAACAACACGGATCGGAAGTCCGCTGCGGTATTAAGAATGGCGAGTTGCGTGCTCAAAGCCAAGTTCTTTCGCCGAAAAAATGAGATAAAAAAAGGCGTGTTGTCCAGATTTGTTTGCTCGGTAACCGGAAAAGAAAATACCTCATATCAGTAGTATGGTGACCAACCGGCAGTACGCTCTGCTGCCCACCATCTACTTGTTGGCGGGCACCAAAAGCGGTTCGGCGCGATCAAGCGAAACCGGGGCAATCCTGTATGCCCCGGTTTGGTTGGCTCAATACCGGTTAGCAGAGAGTGGGCTCACGCAGAGCCCGCTTCAAAACTGAACTAGCGCTGTTTAAGCCACAGGAACTGGTAGGGTTCCAGCACCAGTTGGCCACCCAGCTGGCCACCACCCACATTTACCGGTTGGTCTTCATAGGCATCGTAGACAAAGTGGCCGAAACCGGCGTGGTCGAGTATTGTCTGTGGTAGTGTCTGCACGCTGCCTGACAGGTTGGCGACCACCAGGGCCTTGTGCCAGCCCTGCTGCCGAACAAAGGTGAAGACCTGGGGGTTTTCGTTCTCCAACAGCCGATAATCGTTCTCATTGTAAAATTCCGGCAGGTTTTTGCGGATAGCGATCATCTTTTTGAGGCCGTCGAATACCCGCTGTTCGACGGTGCCAGGCTGGTGTCGCAACGCCACTTTGTCCCAGTCAATCACCGGTCGATTAAGCCAGCGACTGTCATCGGCCTTGCTTGCGTCATTGATATAGGAGTAATCGTTTAGACAGGCGACTTCGTCGCCGTAGTAGACCAGAGGAATTCCGCCAAAGGACATGATGAGGCCGTGCATCAGCAGAATTTTCTTGATGCTGTCCTCGGTTTTATGCCGGTCGTTTTCCTCGATTGCCCGCTCCAGCCCAAGAAGGGATGCGGTTGAACCGGTGATCCTTGCATCCTTTGTCTTGGGGTTATACATGAAGCGTTGGCCCTTGGCGTTACTTTTCTCAAACTCTCCGACATAGTAGGAAATGATGAACTGCCGATGATCAAAGGGATTTAATCCTGCATTGAGGATGTCTTGATCAGCGTAGCCGAGGCCGATGTCGTCATGACAGCGAATGTAGTTGATCCAGGTGGTGCCATTGGGCAGGCGCGGAATGCTTTTCAGTCCGTTTTCCAGGATCAGCTTGTTCCCGGTGGCCATGGTGTCCCAGAGATAGACCATATAAGAGGCGTTGTAGGCGATCTCGCACTCGTCGGCAACACCACCTCCGAGATACTTGACGATTTCTATGGGCTGAACGATGGCCTCGGCCTTGAAAATTGCCCCTGGCGCCGTGATCTTCGTGCAGACCTTATACATCTGCAGCAACAGGTGAGCTTCGTCCAGGTTTTGGCTCGTGGTGCCCAGCCGCTTCCACATGAAGGCCACGGCATCGAGACGCAGTACGTCCACACCCTGGTTGGCGAGGTTGAGCAGGATCTTCACCATCTCGGTGAAAACCCTGGGATTGGTGTAGTTCAGATCCCACTGGTAAGTGTTGAAGGTAGTGAATACCCACTTATCTATGGCTTCTATATAAGTGAAATTACCTGGCGCGGTTTCAGGAAAAATCTCCGGCAGGGACTGCTCAAACAGGTCGGGAATGCGGCGGTCATCGTACATGTTAGTACATCTCCTGGCATTCCTTGTCCCCTGCCATCGCCTTCCGGGCCCATTCATGCTCGTGGGAAGTGTGGTTCAGAACCAGATCCAGTTCGAGCAGCATGTTCTTGGAGCGGAACACGCTCGCAATTTCGCAAATGTCTTCCATGGTGCCGAAGCGTTCTTCTACGGTCCGGTAGTCGGTAACTGCATAGCCACCGTCATTTGGCTCCTTGGGCATCTTCAGCAGCGGCATCAGATGCACGTAGTTGATGCCCAGTTCTTCAAGATAGTCGATTTTATCCTTGAAGCCTTTCAGGTCGCCGCTGAAACGGTCTACATAGAGCATGGTTGCAACCCAGTTGGGACTCATGAACCAGTTCTTGTCCTCCTCTCGCTTTCGGTCCAGTTCTCGCAACTCGGGGGACCGGGTCAAGTACATCTCGGCCATCGCCAGCACCAGTTGATACAGTTGCTCTTCCACATCCCTACGTTGCCCGTAAAAGCGTTCGTAGAGGTTCAGCAGTGTGGAAAAATTAGCCCCGAGACGCACCAGAAAAACAGACAGATCCTGTTCTGGGAAACGGGACGACAGTCTTTTAATAATTTCATAACGTAACTTTGCACTGTTCATTGCCATGGAAAATTGCTTTTAGTGTATTGTTAGGAATGTTAATGCTGGGCGGCTGTCATGCGAACTGCACTGAACAGAACCTGCTTTTTAAGAATGGCGTCGATGCAGCGCGAGTCCACGAAGTTGTGTGGTGTTCAAGGGGAAGGAAACGGACTTCGACGGATTCACTCATACCCATTCGCGAGCATTCCATCGTGTCTGTTCGATGATGTCAAGTGTGCTCATGCTTGATGTCGGGCTCCGCTGTTCTGCTTTGGAAGCTCCGGTTTCCGGAACGCCGCGATATAGGGAGAAATTGGCATAACGCTGCTTCGCTGCGGCTCTGCGGGTACCTGTCCTGCTTTTCCCTCGAGCTCCGCTCCACGTTTCCTGAGAGAGGCAAGTTAGACTATTCTGCCGTCGCCTGTCGGAATTAGGAGCCGCGAGCGTCGGTAATGATTCGGGAACCTTGGAGTGAATACTCCCTTGGGACGAATAAGTTACTGCAGCGGCAGTCTAATACCGTCGGCTTTTTGGAAGATTTATTTGAGAACTGCTCTAGATCTTTGAGTTGCACAGTCGCGTGACCTCCACCGCGCAGTGTTTGTATCCGGGTTGTTTGGAATAGGGATCGAAAACCGGAAAAGTAAGCGCATTTACGCCGACATAGTGCATCGGCAGAAAGACCTGCCCTGGTTGGACGCCGCTCGTTATGTAAGCTCGTGCTTTGATGGATCCGCGACGTGAACGGACCACGACAAGACTGTGAGGAGCAATTTTCCTCTCAGCAGCATCTTGCGGATTGATTTCTACATACAGCTCCTTTGGATACAACTTTCGCAGCACCGCCGACTTGGCCGCTCTCGTCTGCGTGTGCCATTGGGATGACGTTCCGCGGCCTGTCAATAGTGCGAGCGGAAACTCCGTGTTTAACGGCTCAGGTACGTCTTTGGGTTCTTCAAAAATAAATCGGGCTTTGCCGTTGGTGGTGAAGAACCGGCCATCCTCGAATAACCTCCGTTCTGTTTCGACAGAATCTTCGGCTTGGCCTGCTGTCACCGGCCACTGAATACCGCCACGTTCGTCAATCATCCCGTAATCGCGAATGCCGCTGAAGTCGCAAGGCTGACCCTCGGAAAGTTTTTGCATTTCACGAAATGCAGCTTCCGGCGATTCCCATCGGGTAAGCATTTCCCCGCAACCCCAGCGGTCTGCGACGAGGCGGAAGATAGAAAAATCAGCGAGTGCGAGACCTGGTGCTCGCGTCACTTTCTTGATTCGCCCGATACGACGCTCCGAATTGATGAAGGTTCCCTCCTTTTCGCCCCAGCCCGCGGCCGGTAAGAGCAGATTTGCATGATGCACAGTTTCCGTGTTGCTGTACATGTCCTGCACGACAAGAAACTCGAGCTTGTTCAGCAACGACTTCAGGTTGTTCTGGTGAATCCAGGAATGGGCCGGGTTGGTTGCGACGACCCAGAGTCCTTTGATCGTGCCGGTTTCGATGCCGTCGATGATCCCGGCATAATCCATCCCCACCTCGCGCGGAATCTTCACTTCCGGGATATCCAGGATTCGCGCAACTTTGGCGCGATCCGCGGCTTTCTCGAAATAATGGCCGCCCAGCAGATTGGTGGCGTTGCTGAAGAGACGTGACCCCATTGCATTGCACTGACCGGTGATGGAATTGGCTCCAGTGCCAGGGCGTCCGATGTTGCCCGTCATCAAGGCAATGTTTATGATCGCCTGAGCTGTTCGAGTCGCTTCATGTCCCTGGTTTACGCCCATCGTCCACCATAGGGAGACACGTTCACGCGTCCCGATGATTTCGGCGACTTCAGCGATTCGGTCGGTGGAAATTCCGCTGATAGCGGCTACAGTTTCGAGATCGAAGGCATCGACGAACGTCGCGAACTCCTCGAAGCCGTCTGTGGATTGCTCCACGAAATCGCGCTTCACGTGGCCGTTTTTGATGATCTGTCTAGCTATGCCATACAGCAAAGGAAGGTCACTCTTCGGCCGGATCGCCAGGTGATGTGAAGCTGCCATGGCTGTTTCGGTCCGACGAGGATCGATGACAATGACGCTGGGGTTCCGCTTGTTCATCCCCACGCGCTGCCACATGATGGGATGGGCGATGCAGGGATTCGAGCCCACGAATACCAACGCGTCGGATTCTTCAAAGTCGCGGTAGGTATAGGGCGGAGCATCAAATCCGAAGGACTCCTTATAGGCCGAGACGGCAGTAGCCATGCATTGGCGGGTATTGCCATCTCCGTGGATCATGCCCATGCCGAATTTCGCAAGGGCACCGAGAAATGCCATTTCCTCCGTAGCAATCTGTCCGGTGCTGAGATAAGCGACCGACGCTTTGCCGTGCCGTTCCTGCACGCCACGAAATCCTTCCACGAATGCATCGAGGGCGCGATCCCAGTCGACCGGATTCATCCGACCGTTTGGATCACGCAACAAAGGTGTGGTGGCGCGATCCTTCGATGCCAGGACGGAAAGGGCTTCCCAACCTTTAGGACAGGCCATTCCGATGTTGACCGGATAGCCGTTGTCGGCGCTGAGATTGATGGCGTTTCCGTCCTTGAGGTGAATATTTAATCCACAGCCTGTCGCGCAGAATCCGCAGACCGCTGTTGTTGTGGCATCGGGTTCCAGCCGCACGGGTATTTTGCCCAGTCCAAATTTTCCCGGGGTCTGGACCAGGTCACTTGTTAATGGTCCGGTGCGGGGTCTGAGAATGTTCTCGGCAAGCTCTAACGCGGGTTTCATAAGCGGAGGAATGAGAGTGATGTTTTCAGGTACTCAGCGGTGCCGTAGTGTGATTGGCCTGAGACGAGAGGAGAAAATTAATGACACGCGTTTACGCGATGCCGGGCATTCGGTATGCCACGACTGCGCGAAAGAACTGGAAACGCTCGATCCATTCGCCGGCCGTCAGACAAAGGAATCCAGCAACGGAGAGAGGCGCGAAGTTCGTGAACAACAACAGGCCAAAGATGGCCAACACAAAGCGTGCGAACAGTATCGTCCTCATGCCGCCGGCATGCCCGAGCAGCAATTCTGCGGAAAGTGAATCGTGCGATCCGTCCTTTCGTTTTGCATTATTCAACAAGAAGAACGCTTCCCAGCCGAGTTTTGCTAATAGCGAGACGATCACCAGCGAAATGCCGACAGCGGCATGTCCGCCTAGAGCGATGCCCGCTCCCATAGCGAGTAAAACCGTCCCGTAGAAGCGCAACACTGTCCGTGAAAACTTCCATAGGCGCCGCCGAGTATCCGCATAAACCATTACAGACGTAAACACGCAGACCATTCCATATAACCCGGCGGGGATACTGAGGAATGCAGGAAAAATCAGCGCTCCAATAGCCAGCGGAGGAAGACCTCCGAATGCGACCACCTCGCGACTGAGCCAGCTCTTCCTGAGCCCGAGAAATACTCTCCATGCCTTAAAGGGCTGACCGAGGTGTAGCACGCTGGCGCCAAGGCCAAGAAGAAGTGTCGCAGTCGCAGTGATTCCTATCACCAGAGCGTGCGTGCCCTTCATTTCGAGGAGGGCGTAGGCGAGCAGTAATCCGACGGCGATTTGTGTCAAGGCGAGCATGTTGACCAGTGGCAGATGCTCGTGTTCACCGCGCGGTTTTCGTGCATCGGCGGGGCGTGCGTCAGAGGGAATGGGACTTTTGGAGACGTAATGAGTCGAAGGCCTGGTGTACGACGACTCGATTGTGCCCGGAAGAATCCGCGTTCCGTTACCGGAACGTTCGTGAATCTCCTGCTTCTGTACTTTGACAATGCTGATTGCAGAAGTGGGACAGGCCTGAACACATGCCGGAGCTTCCCCTACCGCCAGCCTGGAATGGCACATGTCGCATTTCCGGACGATACCGAGTTTCTTAGAGTATTTTGGAACGTCGTAGGGACATTTGAGCGAACAATACTGGCAACCGATGCACTGGTCATCGAGATGCCTGACAATGCCTGTCTCCGGGTCCTTGTCGTAGGCGAGGACCGGGCAACCATTCGCGCAACCCGGATCATCGCAGTGGTGGCAAGCCGTAGTGACCGTCTGTTGATAACCGCTGCCTTCGAAGTCGCCGAGCAACAGGCCGACATCACGCCAGGTTTCGGTTTCTTCGAGGCCGTTGAGACTGTGGCAGGCGCTCACACAGGCCTTACAGCCCGTGCATTTGTCGAGATTTACCTCGAAGGCATATTGTTCTCCCGGGCCTGGCCTCGTGAGCGGGATCAGATCCCGATACCAGGGTTCGTGCGCGGGTACCTCGCTTCGGTCGTGAATCTTCGAGAATCGCTCGACAGCGGTGAGGTTCTTTTGTTCTGCGAGCAGCTGATCAACGAGGCTCGTTCCATTATCGACGAGTGGACCGTTGCGCGAAGGTGCAGGTGGCGACGCGATCATGATTCGGAAGGTGGGTTCAGCGCTTCGGCGATCAGCGAAGCGGCCGGGGCGGAGAGCGGAAGCTCTAAGGCGAGTTTACGTCCCGCAGGAGACATCTTGCGCCAGGTTTTTTGCAGGATTCCTATCATTTTCTGGTGTTCGGTGCGCGCGATGAGGTCGTCGAGCTGGAGTTCGAGCGTGACCAGGCAGAGGGCGTCCTCCAGTGTCTGAACTTCGGGGTCGGAACCGAGATCCTGCTTGAGATTGAGCGACTTTACGCGGTCAATCACAGCCTGTGGGTATCCTGCTTCCGCGAGGAGCGCGGAGCTGGTTTCCGCGTGATGTCGCTTGAGGTCGGTTCTCCATTTCAGATAACCGGGGCGGGTGGCTGGATAGGTATCGCGAGGGATTTGCCACCGCCCGATGTGCTGGGATCGGGCTGCAAGCAGAAGCGCCTCCGATGGTGCGGGGTCAAGCTGAAAGACCCAGTGCGTAAGCCTGCGGGCATAGTGCAATTCGAGAGGAATACTCTCGCCGTCCACATCGATGCTGCGCGGGTCAGCGCCGTTCTCCTGATCGAAACGACGGATGGCATCGTCGAAGCGCTCGAGGTTTGGGAATGTCTGCTTGATCACCGGTTTTTGAAGAATGGAGTCCATTTCTAGTAGACGTCCCGTTGGTATCGCTTCGACGCTTTGAGTTGGCTGACGTATTCGGTTGCGTCATCCCCGGATCGTCCGCTCGCTGTTTCGATCACCTTATGCAAGGCGGCGTCAACATCCTTTGCCATGCGCGAGGCGTCGCCGCATACGTAGAAGTGCGCCCCATTTTCAAGCCAGTCGTAGAGTTCGGTGGCGTGCTCGAGCATGCGGTGCTGGACATAGACCTTCTGCGCCTGGTCGCGGGAGAAGGCCGTGCTAAGCCTGGTGAGATGGCCGTCGGCGAGCATGGTCTCGAGCTCTTCCTTGTAAAGGAAGTCTGTGGAGGCCTTCTGATCGCCGAAGAAAAGCCAGTTCTTGCTTTTCGCACCTGAAATCCGCCGGTCGTGGAGAAATGCGCGGAAGGGCGCTACGCCGGTTCCCGGACCGACCATGATAATCGGTGTGTCGCCGGATGCCGGAAGTCGGAAGCCTTTCGAGACCTGGACAAAGACCGGAACGCTTCCATTTACGCGGTCGGCTAGAAAGGTCGAGCAAACGCCCTTTCGCTTCCGGTCGAAGCTTGCATAGCGGACAGCAGCGACAGTGAGATGGACCTGATCCGGGAACGCGTGGATGCTCGAAGAGATCGAGTAGAGGCGTGGCTGGAGCTTGCGCAGGTGCGAGACAAAATCCTCTGGAGTGAAAGTGACGCTAGGGAAATCCAGCAGCAGGTCGATGGTCTCTCGGCCCCAGAGGTAGTGATTGAGTGCTTCCTTTGCCTCGGGAACCATCAGGTCGGCAAGCGTCTTGTCGGCGCTGCGTTCGGCAATCGTCTTGAGAAGTTGCGCCGGGATTTTTGTGATTTCGTAATGACGCAGCAGGGCGGTTCGGAGCGGAACTTCATCATTGTCTGGCGTCCGAACGGCTTCCTCCCCGTCACGATTGAGGGCGTGGAGCAGGTCCTCGACGAGTGCAGGGCAATTGGTCGGCACCACACCCAGGGCGTCGCCGACCTCATAGGTGAGGCCGGACCCTGCGAGGGAAACCTCGTAGTGTCTGGTTTCCTTCGCCGATCCGTCGGCGGTGAGCTTGCGATTAACGAGGAGCGTTGCGGGGAAGGGAATCTTCTTGGAGTCGGCAGGCCTTTTTTCGTCCGCTGTTGCCGTTGCGGTTTCGGTGTCGGCCGAAGCGCTTTGGACGGTGGCGGAGCCGGTCAGGTTCGCCGGGAGTGACGGTTGATTCGATGAGCTCGCAAGAGCTTCCAGAACGCCGAATACGCCGTCCTGCCAACCGGAGGCTGGACCTTCGTAATCGACGTTGCAATTGACCCGTTCGTAGATGCGTTTGGCGCCGAGCGCCTCGAGACGCTGGTCGATGTCGATTCCGCATTTGCAGAATTGCTCGTAGTTCGTGTCGCCAAGGGCTAGGACGGAATAGCTAAGATTCTCCAGGCGGGGCTGGCTGTCACTGTGCAGATCCGCATGGAAATCCTTCGCATTCTCCGGAGGATCGCCGTCTCCGAAGGTGCTGGTGACGATGAGGGCAAATCGTTCCCTGGTGAGATCAGCGGCTTTGACTTTGTCGAGGCCAATGGGCTTTGATTCGAAACCCCGCTTCACGGCCGTTTTGGCAATCTGTTTTGCCAGTGCCTCGCAGTTTCCGCTTTCGGATCCGAAGTAGATGTTCGCGGTGATTTTCTCCGGAGCCGTTGCCGGAGCAGCTGCGGCGCCGGCGCCCAAAGCGACAGGAGGACCTGGCATACATGCCGGCGAGAAAGCCGTTAAGCCAGGCGCGCTGCGCGGGCGTGAACGGGGCGTTGTCGGGAATGAATGGTACGGTGGAGTTGCTCATGGTGCCTTATTCGGAGAAGAGTTCCTGGAGTTCTTTCACGCTGTGGCGGCCGGTAAACTCGACGAAGGTTTCGTTTCGATCCTTACGACGGTCCATGAATGTCTTCAGGACTGTTTCGAGCAGCGGCGGCACCTGGCTGAACGGGATTCCATGAAATACTTTGCGTCCGATTACCCGGCCTCCGACACAATGGCCGCCGAGCACAATGTGATACCCTTCGACCTGCTCGCCATGGTGCGAGACCTTGGCCCCCTGCAACCCGATGTCTCCAATGTAATGCTGCGCACAGGAATTCGGGCAGCCGGTAAGGTGGATGTTTATAGGGTTGTCGAGTTTGATCTTTTTCTCGAGATGCCTGGCGAGCTCGAGAGCCTGGCCCTTGGTGTTGGTGGAGGACCACTTGCAGCCGGTGTTGCCGGTGCAGGCGACGAGTCCGCCTGAGATGGAAGTGCTCTCATAATGGAAGCCGGCGCGGACGAGATTGCGTTTCATCGTCTCGACGTAGCCATCGGAGATATCGGGAATAATGATATTCTGCCAGACGGTGAGGCGCAGTATGCCGGAACCGTAATTCTCTGCGAGGCCCGCCAGACGGTGCATCTGGCGTGTTTTCATTGCGCCGACCGGAATGACTGCGCCGATATAGTTTTTGTGGAGCTGCTTTTGTTTAAAGACGCCGATATGACCGTGCGGAACCGGTGGATGCGGCAAGATGCACTCTTCGAGCGGCAACCGCGTCAGAGGAAACGCGAGCCTCTTCTCGACCTCCTCCATGAATCGATCCGTGCCCCATTTGTCGATGAGGTATTTGAGACGCGCTTTTTTGCGATTGGTCCGGTCGCCGTTTTCGTTAAAGACACGGATAATAGCTGCGCCGACGGCGGCCGAATCGCTGGGTTTGATGATGTAACCGGTATCGATGGCGAACTGTTCGTGCCCCGTAATTCCTGCGAGTTGCACACGGAAATAGACACCTGGTTCAACCGCTTTTCCTTCGCCAACACGAACGGCGACAAAACCGATGTCATTGGTGTCTGCCACTACGCTGACCGAGCCGCCACCTTCGTAGGACACATTGAACTTGCGGGGTATGCCATAGAGGTCGCGGTTATTGAGGATGTAATAATGCAATCCTTTCGCCATCGGACGCGTGTCGATGAGCTCTGTCGGATCGATGCCTGCGGTAGGCGACGCCGTGATATTACGGACATTGTCGACGCCCGAACCGCGTGAGGTTAACCCAAGTTCCTGGAGCCTGGTCAAAACTTTGATGATGTTTTTGGGTTGAATTTCCCGGATCTGGATATTGGCGCGAGTGGTGACATGCGCGTACCCGCCACCCCACTCCTCCGCAAGATCCGCGAGACCGTGCATTTGTCCTGCGGTCAGCTCACCGGCAGGGATGCGCAGGCGCAGCATGAACGAGTCCTGGGCGGGAGCGACGTAGAAAAGCCCATGAAATCTGAAAAGAAAGGTATCCTTCTTGTCAGGAATCTTGTTTTCTTCCGCGAGGGCGACCATCCGATCCCAGATGTCGAGGCCGTTCTGTTCGAGCTTCCAGATTTCCTGCTCGCATAGGTCAGACACCGGAGTGCCAAAGACAGTCTCTTCTTCGGCAGGGGCTGCCGCGGCGTTGGGAACTCCGGCTGTAGGCTCGCTGGCAATCGAGCCATCGGCCAGGTGTCCGGCGTAAGGCTGGCGACAGCTCAACGCGGCGAAGTATCCACTGAGATATTCCTTCTGCTCGAGATTGAACGGTTGATCGTCGAGAAATGTTGTGGGTGTCATGGCTTGCTGGATGACTTGCTGGTATTCACTCGGCCAAAACGGGTTCGCCGAAGCGCTCGTACAGGAATTCCAAGATCTGGTTCCGGAGTGTGTAATAGTGAGGGTCCTCGCTAACCTCGGTGCGCGAGCGCGGACGCGGGAATGGGACTTCGTAAACTTCCCCAATGGTAGCAGCCGGACCGTTGGTTAACATGACGATCCTGTCGGCGAGGAGGATTGCCTCGTCGATGTCGTGTGTGATCATTACGACTGTCGTGCGATTTGCTTCCCAGATCTCCAGGAGTTCATCCTGGATTTCCTCGCGTGTAAGCGCGTCGAGGGCGCCGAAGGGTTCGTCGAGCAGCAGAACCTTCGGCCGGATAGCGAGGGCTCTGGCAATCGCAACGCGCTGTTTCATGCCACCCGAAAGTTCGCCGGGTTTCTTATCCATGCTGGTGCCGAGTCCTACCATTTCGAGGTGTTCTTTGGTGATCTTGTTCCACTTCTCAGCCCCGGCCTTGGGCATTGTGGCTTTCACCGCGAGCCGCACGTTTTCGTAAGCGCTCAGCCAGGGGAGCAACGAGTAGTTTTGAAACACCATCATCCGGTCGGGCCCCGGAGTGGTGACTTCCTTCCCTAGAAGAATCACGCCACCTTCCGTAGGGGCACTCATGCCGGCGATTGCATTCAATAAGGTCGATTTTCCGCAGCCGGAATGACCGAGCAGTACAATGAACTCACCCTCGCGAACTCTTAGAGAGATATGGCTTAGCACGCACGTCGGAGCGGAGCCGTTTCTACCGGGGAACGTTTTCGTGATATCGCTGAGTTCCAAATAGGTATTGTTGTTTATAGGAAAATCTCGTGTCATACAGCGGTTGCCACTGAGCTTTCACGGACAGTATTGGTGATCTCCCGCTTGATCGTTTCAGCTTCCAGGAAGGCGAGAGGTGCCGAGGGATCAAACGTACGTCCATCCGGCAGATGCATTAAACGATACCCTGTCGTGGGTATTGGAAAACCAAGTTCCCGGCACGCGGTAAGATAGACGTCATCCAGGTAGATAGAGTCGATCGTGGCCTTGCAGTTGTCCGGAAAGGGGACCAGACTCCAGCGGGTCAGCTGTGTGAGTATCCACAGCGCTTCCGTCTTGTCGGCGTAATTCGCGTTATTTTTGGAGAAGACGTTAAAATTCGGTACGCTGCCTGTGCGGCCAAACCCGTAGTTGTAAGAACCGCCCAATCCAAGAGAACTGAAGATGGGGTCGGCATTCACGTATTCTTTCCGGGAGATAATAGAAATGATCTCTTCCCGATTCCACATATCGTCACACCAGGCACAGGCTTCGAGTAGCGCTTGAACGAGCTTACTATGGACCTCCGGGTACGTGTGCGCCCACGACCGGGAGGTGCCGAGCACCTTTTCCTGATGGCCGGGGTAGAGATCAAGGTCAGTCGCGACCACGTAGCCAAGCCCCTCGTGAACCGCACGGGCGTTCCAAGGTTCGCCTACACAATAGCCATCAATATTTCCTGCCTTCAGGTTCGCTACCATCTGCGGCGGTGGGACGGCGATGATATCGACATCATGGTCGGGATCGATTCCTCCACTTGCTAGCCAGTTGCGAAGGATCAGGTTGTGCATCGACGATGGAAAGACCATTCCGAAGATGGGCTTGCGTGCACCGTTTCGACGACTTAACCACTCTTTCAGATCAGCTGCGGTCGCGACGCCTTCATCATGAAATTTTCGAGCCAGAGTGATGGCATTGCCATTTCGACCAAGCACCATAGAGGTCACCAGAGGGTAAGGCTCAGTATTGTTTATCCCGAGAAACTTGCCGAGGGGCATTCCGGCTACCATGGTCGCAAGGTCCAGCCTGTCCTCTATGATGCCATCTTGAACTGCTTTCCAGCTGGACTCACGGCTCAGTACCACATCGAGCCCGTGCTTTTGGAAATAACCCATTTCTTTGGCAACGACGAGCGGAGCGCAATCCGAGAGCGGAATGAAACCGATGCGCAACGGCCTGGGGCCCGTTCTTTCCTGCCTGACAGGTCGCTTCCTCTCCGGGGTGTGTTTGTTCTTATTCAGAAAATAGAGAAGTTCATTTCGTTGCCGATAATAGTTAGGATGCTTGATCGCCTCTGCCCTTTTTCGGGGACGCGGTAGTTCGACCTTCATGATTTCACCCACGCGGGCGCGGGGGCCGTTTGCCATCATCACGATCCTGTCAGAGAGAAAAAGCGCCTCTTCGACGTCGTGCGTGACCATCATCACCGTAATGCGATGAGCTTCCCAGATTTCCAGGAGCTGTTCCTGAAGCCTTCCCCGGGTGAGTGCGTCGAGGGCGCCGAATGGCTCGTCAAGCATCAACACCCGAGGTTTAACGGCAAGCGCCCTGGCAATTCCCACACGCTGCTTCATTCCGCCGGAGATCTCCCCGGGGAATTTGTCCGCGGCCGGAATGAGCGACACCATCTTCAAGTGTTCTTCAACCAGGGTCTCACGTTCTCTCTTAGTGAGGTTTTTGTGCACGGCGTCCACGCTGAGGTGAACATTTTCTCGAACGGTGAGCCAGGGCAGCAATGAATGATTCTGGAAAACAAACATCCGATCTGGCCCGGGGCCTTTAACCGGTTTTCCGCCGACCGTGATGGTTCCTCCGTCGCAATTCAGGAATCCACCTACCATGTTTAGCAGCGTCGACTTTCCGCAGCCGGAGTGTCCGATAATCGAGACGAATTCGCTTTCCTTGACGTCCAGGTTTACTCCGTTTAGCACCTCGAAGACTTTTCCCTCAGGAGTCTTGAACCGTTTATCTGCGTTCTGGATCGAGATATAGGGCATGGTGAAAGAGTGGTTAACCATGTTTGATGACAGAATCAGCGTGCGGCCTTCGCATCAAAGGAGACGAGCCGCTGCAGAGTTAGCATGATCTGGTCGAGGATGAATCCGATGATTCCTATGATAAAGACGGCTACGACGATCTGCGCCAGCGTCTGACTGCTTCCATTCTGATACATGTCCCAGATGAACTTCCCGAGGCCGGGGTTCTGCGCCAGCATGTCAGCGGCGATGAGCACCATCCAGCCGATGCCAAGTGACAGGCGGAGTCCTGTAAAGATATAGGGAAGCGAGGACGGGATGATGATCTTCCATACCCGCGTCCACCAGTTCAGCTGGAGGACCTCCGCGACGTTCAGGTGATCCTTATCGATCGAGGCAACGCCAACAGCTGTGTTAATGAGAGTCGGCCAGATCGAGCAAACAGCGACTGTGATCGCGGAGCTCAAGAAGGCTTTCTCGAACAGCGGATTTTGAGAATTATATAATCCGGACACGAGGATCATGATAATCGGCAGCCATGCGAGCGGAGACACCGGCTTCAGGATCTGAATGAAAGGCGCGATGGCCGTGTTCACAATTTTACTGGATCCGGCGAGTATGCCGACCGGAATTGCAATGACCGATGCCAGGAAGAATCCAGCAAACACGGTTAGAATGCTGGTGAAGATCTGGTCGACGATTGTCGGTTTGCCGGCGTATTTGCGATCGGGATACATGCGACCCGGAAAGCGCTCGAGGAACTTCTTTTTCTTTTCTTCGAGGCTCGCGTAAAACTGCTTTTCTTTTTTCCGCTCCTCCATGTGAGCGTCCCACAATGCACCCGCTTCTTTCCACGTGGCGACAGGACCGGGTATTGATCCAAATCCCACCTTTACGTTCTTGGCGACGAAGGACCAGGCGAATAGAAACAAAATGAAGGCCATAATGGGCACGCCAACCTCGCGGAGAATTTCCGCCAGATGGCGACCGGGCTGTTTTCCCCCGGCCAGCCGGAAGAAGGGCGAGGCCCATCCAAGTCCAACATTTTCAAAAAGGTTAGCTATTTTTTCCATACTTGGTCGGCCCTCCGGCCGGGGGCGATTGGTTATTTGTTTTCGTTCCCCAGGACTCGCGTCGGGAATCAATCTTTGATGCCAACCTTCAGCGAACGGAGGTAGTCATTCGGTTTGGTGCCGTCGTAGGTCACGCCGTCGATGAATTCGCTTGTAGGCTCGCGAAACCCGTTGGTTTTAGGGATCTCCGCGTCCGCGAGGATGCCGTCGTCCTTCAAGGATTCCGCGGCCTCGAGATAGATGTCCGGGCGATAAACCTGCTTAGCGATTTGCTTATACCAGTCGTCGGACTTCGCTTCGTCGATCTGACCCCAGCGGCGCATCTGCGTGAGATACCAGATACAATCGCTGTAATAAGGATAGGTGGCGTTGTAGCGGAAAAAGACATTGAAGTCCGGCAGCTCCCGCTTGTCTCCCCTCTCGTATTCGAAGGTACCGGTCATGCTGTTCGCGATGACTTCGTAATCAGCACCGACATATTCGGGTTGAGAAAGGATCTCGCAGGCTTTCTTGCGGTTTTCGATGCTTTCATCCAGCCACTTGCCCGCCCGAATCAGCCCCTTAACAACGGCGATATGGGTATTCGGGTATTTCTTGGCCCATTCTTCTGAGACTCCAAAAACTTTTTCAGGATTGTCCTTCCAGATCTCGTAGTCGGTGATCACCGGGACGCCGATGGCTTTGAATACAGCCTGCTGATTCCATGGCTCACCGACGCAATATCCGGAAATAGTCCCCTGCGCGAGCGTTGCGGGCATTTGGGGCGGAGGCGTTACGCTGAGCAGGATGTCGGCATCCGTTGTGCCGGTGGTATCTCCTCTGATGTAATAGCCAGGGCTGATGCCCGCCGCGGCGAGCCAGTAACGAAGTTCGTAGTTATGGGTGGATACCGGAAATACCATGCCCATCTTCAGCGGGTCCCCGGCGTTCTTGCGTTCCGTGGCGATGGTAGCGATCGTATCGGCCGTAATCGGGTGCTCAGGCTTCTCCTTGGCCAGCCCCGGATCCAGCTCCTGCATCTTTTTCCAAATCTCGTTGGATACCGTAATCCCGTTGCCATTGAGGTCCATGCTGAATGCGGTGATGATTGGAGCCTTCGTGCCGATGCCGATCGTGGCGCCGATGGGCTGGCCCGCGAGCATGTGTGCGCCGTCCAGTTCACCGCTGATGACACGATCGAGCAGGACTTTCCAGTTCGCCTGGGCCTCGACCTCCACGAACAGACCTTCTTCCTCGAAGAACCCCATTTCCTTTGCGATTACGATCGGAGCGCAATCCGTGAGCTTGATGAAGCCGAACTTGAGATCTGGTTTTTCGGCGTAAATCGGTGCTCCGAAAACGGAATTGAGGCCAGCAAGGCCTATGGCAAACAAGCAGATTGTCCATAGCTTCAGTTTGGCGATTCGTTTGAGGCGTTTCATACTTACTTTTTGCGTGTCGAGTGGTTGGTATACGGGCGATTCAGCGTTCCGGGGAAATGCGCCGACGAGCCTTTGCAAACAGGTCCCAGCGAAAGACCTCTTCCACGAGGGTGCGATTTGACCCACTGAAGCGGCCGAGAATTTCCTCGGAATCCATCATGTCGGCAATCCAGAGCCCGCGCTTCAGTGTGGGGGCGTTTGCGTTGCCCGAGTGGAAACGCATCGGGCAGCCGGAATGCGCGGCCGGTGAATCCGGTCGACACTCCCCGACGTGGTAGAGACAGCGGTTAAGGAGATCGGGGTCAAAATCCAAACTCTCCTCGCGGGAAAGTAATTTGATCAGTTCATGTTTTGATTCGGGGTTGTCGCAGAATTCGCAGGCTTCGAGGAGGGCAGCGATGATCGCGAGATATTCCTCTTCGCGCGCATCAACGAACTCCTTCATTGTCAGGAGAACCTTTTCCGGGTGCCCCGGGTGCAGCGAAGCCGTCGAGGTGACAGGAAATCCGATTCTGGACCGCCACGCCTCCGTATTCCAGGGTTCTCCTACGCAGAAGCCGTCGAGGTGACCGGAAGCGAGCGCGGGCGTCATTTGCTCCGGAGGAAGTGTCACTGTTCGCACATCCTTGTCGGGATTCAGACCGCCTGAGCGCAGCCAGTTTCTAATGATCAAGTTATGGGAGGAGTCGATTGCGACTACCCCGAGTTTGTAATTGCGGATGGAGCGGGTGCCGCGGACCTCGCGGGCGAAATCTTTAGCGGACTTCACGTCGCGACCGCGCAATTCTTCCGAGAGCGTAATACCGTTTCCCTCGAGATTGAGTACCATCCCGACAATCACTTTCCGAGGGAGGTTTCGGAGCCCGAGTTGCAGGCTGAATGCCATCGGTCCTAGAGCCGCGGCCACAGCCAATTCACCATGAGCGAGCTTTTCCCTGATGGTAGCCCATCCAGCCTCCCTGCTCAGTTCCACCTTCACTCCATGTTTTGCGAAAAGACCGGCGGCCTCCGCCACCAGCAAAGGGGCAGAATCGAGCAGCCGCAAATAGCCGAGTGAAATGACCTCCCGACGTAGCGCGGGAGCAGCCGGAATCCTGGCTGTTTCTGAGTCACTCATGTGTTTGGCGAGCGTGAGCACGCCACAGGTCTTAGCGAGCGATATGCCAGCCAGCTACCGCGGATCTATTTAAACCTTTTCAACGTTTTCATTTAATCTATGAATACCATTCATGATGTCGCAGCCTTTAGATAGCAGACAGCTTCTAGCCTTCGTGACTCTGGCGCAGACAGGTAGTTTCACGGAGACTGCGAGGCAGCTTTTTTTGACACAGTCGGCAATTTCTCATTCTATCAAGGCGCTTGAGAAGGATCTCGGCTGTGAGTTATGTCACAGATTGGGCAAAAAAATACATCTAACTGCAGCAGGTCGTACACTTCTATATATGGCGGAAGAAGCCCTTCGACAGATGGCGCAAGCCCGTTCGGTCCTTGATCGGGAGAACGAATGGGGTGGGGGGCAGATACGCATTGCAGCAGGTCCTTCCGTCTGTCAGTTCGTTCTTCCGGCGGCGTTGCGTGAGTTCAAGGAATCGTTTCCGCATTGCCAGGTCGTCCTGGAAACAGGCGATACACCAGAACTATTAGAAGATCTCGAAACGAATCGCGCTGACTTGGCGTTCGTGCTCGAACCGCGCGGTTCATTCGCCCACACGTTTTATCCGCTCTTTTCCGACGAACTCGCCTTTATGGTTCCACCGGGCCATCGATGGGCGGTGGCAGGGCGGGCCAGGAAATCCGAAATCGCTGACGAATCGATGCTCTTGTATAGCCGGGCGAGTTATACATTTCGGCTGATAAGCCGTTATTTTCGGGAGGAAGGTTTGGAATTGCGAAGTTCCTTCGAACTAAAGAATACAGAAGTGGTTAAGGAAATGGTGAAGATTTCCATGGGTGTGGGAATTATGGCGCCTTGGGTAGCGATGGATGAGCTTCGGGAGGGATCACTGGTTTCAGTGCCGCTCGGTCGCCGCAAGTTGAAGCGTACCTGGGGTGTCGCCTGTTTAAAGGGACGAAAACTCTCGCTCGGAGAAGAAACGTTCCTCGGGTTGGTAACTACTGTTTGTCGAAATCTGGCGACGCGAGACACTGGCATCACACCTCACGTCTCTACGAAGCGTCGATAACGCAGAAAGCCCTGCCGCGGAATACGGCAGGGCTCTTACACTGGTGATGGGCTTGCCGCTATTGAAGGCAGTGCGGATTTATTTAGTAATTATACTCGATCTGGAACCACGCTTTTACAGTGTCGTTCTCGAACTCCTGGGGAAAAGCGTGCCCCCGGCGTGCGCCAATCGGACTGATTGGCATATTCAGCGCGGTACGAGAGCGAGAATTTTTCGTTGAATGGGTATTTCCCTGTCGCGAAGCCGCCGAATGTCTTCGACCCGATATCAATATCAATGTTGTGAAGGTCGAGGAGATAACTATAGATCGTGAAGTTGAGCCAGTCAGCGACTTTGTAATTCACGTTGATCAGATGCGAGTCGGACTGAAAGTCCGAAGTAGGTCCGAACGCCTCGGAACCAAAAATCCGTTCAACGCGATTGACGTAGCTGTACCCAAGCGTGAGGTCCGGGATGGACTTGCTCTGGAAGAGGGCCGCATCAAACGTCTGCTCGTTCTGACGCCATCCCACGTTTCCGACGAATCGAGCATTGTCGTAGATAATGCGTTGGCGACCCGCCGTTACCATGGTCACATAAGCCGTGTAGGACGCCCAGAGCTGATTCAGTTCGTAAGACTCCGGATCCGGAACATTCGTCTTGTCTTGGATGCGGGACCGCTGATGTTCGCCGCGCGATAGCTGCTTTCATCAGGCGTGCCGGTGCCTTCGAACTCAGCCATTGCCTGGAAGCCCCAAAGAACTGGAGTCGTGTAACCAAGGCGCAAGCGGCCGGTGAATGCGTTTGAAGGACTGAGATTCTCGTCTTCGGCATACTCGTAACGCAGCCGAATGTTCACGTTAATCTTACCCCAATCGACCTTCTTTTCTGGTTCGACAGTGACGTTTTTGTCGTCGCCGGATTCGACAAGTGTGCCTGCGTTTGAGTTCATGTCGACCGCAGCGAATGTCACTATTAGCCCCGCCGCTGCGATTTGTTTCAGCACGCAAGTATGTCTCATGAATTGATTTTCTCCTTTTTGGTAGTTTCCCCCGCGTGCTGTGCTTTTTCCTTTTTACGGCCTGCGGAATTACACACCGCTGCGAAGTTGGGTCGGGCTGATACCACGTTCGATGCCTCTTGCCGCCAGAAGTTCCTCAAATGGAGTTCATTATTTTTATCAAAATGATGAATGGAATTCATTTCGGCGCGCTCGCTTGCATTGGATGGGAGCGCGTAGCGATTTCATTCGAAGGGAACGTGCGAACTTGGCACTTCCAAATGTTTCCTGGCTAAGGTGCGCAACGCTCCGCGGTTGATATTTGACCACGTTGTGTAAAAAGCTGGACAATGAGTCTGGCCAAATCGTTGCACTTATCGATGTGAAGATCCTTCTAAGGCATTTCCCAATAGTTGATTCCGTGCTGGTGCTTGCAGAGCGCCTGTAGGGGCGGTCGATTACATTCGGCATTTCGGTAAATTCTTTTGGGAACTGCTCTAATCCGATCAATCTGGATATCACCCGGTCATGATTTCGTGGGACATCACGGCCGGACGCGCGATGAGCACGGCGTCATTTCAGTTACCGAGGCAGAATGCCACGCGGGCAAAGGCATCGTGGGCGATCGTTATTACGGTCACAAGGCAGACTTCAAAGGCCAGATCACGTTTTTTTCCGCGGAGGTAGCGGATGCCGTGCGCCGATCGTTGGGCCTTAAAGCCATCGCACCCTCATTTTTCCGCCGGAATGTTCTGGTCGAAAGGCTGGACCTCAACGCACTGATCGGCAGACGGTTCCGGCTAGGTGACGTTGAGTTTTCTGGCAGCGAAGAATGCCGACCGTGTTATTGGATGGATCAGGCAGTTGCGCCGGGGGCGTATAAAGCGTTGATTGGCAGGGGTGGACTGCGGTGCAGAATTCTTGTCGGTGGGACTCTCGCCGTTGGGGAGATGCCGTTCGAGACGCTTGAATGATCCGGAAATCCGCACGCCCGCGAAGGTTGCGCGTGTAGCACATCGCCTCCATTCAACGAGTTACGCCATTGGAGCGATTGGAAGCTGTTCTTGTTTTGTACAAGGCTTCTCTTGCGATGCCTAAGGAATCTTAGGGCCGTTGCCGATGCTCAATGCGCCGATTTCTCCGGAGCAGGTTCGACCACTTCGGGAGCGGCTTCAGATTGAGGTGTCGGCGCTTCAACATGCCCTTCGGATGCGGGTTCCGGCGCTTTGGCCTCCTCTTCGGATGCGGGGTCCGGTGCTTTGGCCTGCTTTTCAGATTCGGGTTTCGGCATGTGAGCAGGCTCCGTCGACGCCGCTGACGGCGCGGCAGATGCCGGTTCTTCAACTTCGGTCTCTTCAGGAATAGCCGGCGGAGGTGTTACCTGTTGAAGTTGGAGTTCTGCCTGTCCGCGGGCTTTCTCCAGTTGTAACCGGGCTTCCGCTAATTGCTTCTTCTTTTCGATAATTTCCTTCTGAAGCGCTTCGATTCTCTCAATCGATTTATCCACTTTCTCTCCGGCTTCGGCGTATTTGTCACCCTTTTCACAACCTGCGAAAACGATGACGAGAGTTGTAAGAAGAAATATGCGAGGCAGAGGTTTTTTCATGGGAGCAATTTGGAATTCTACAAAGGTGATCGATGGAAAATCAGATTTTGAGCGCGGTGGCGAAGACCGATTGCAGGTGTGGAGGCTCGGAGTCGCGGGAAACTACCTCGACATCGATGTTCTCGAAGCCGGCTGTCTTCAGAAGTTGATGGAGTTCCACTTCGGAGAATCCTAGCCATAAATCGGCGTAGAGGTCGCGAGCCTGTTCGAAATTATGCGCGAGCAGATCGAGGATGAGGATCCTGCCCCCTGGTTTGAGAATGCGGTATGAGGCATTGATTGCTTTTCCGGGGGTTGGAGCGTGATGTAACGCCTGACTGAACACCGCGAGATCGATGGTGCCGGCTCTGATCGGGGGATCCTGAATGTCTCCGAGTCGATATTCAAGGTTCGTGAATCCATGTTCTCTCGCGAGATTTGAACCGAACTCCACCATTTTATCCGAGTTATCCACTGCGATTACTTTCTTCGCGCGCTTCGCCAGAAGTTGAGAGAGCATTCCCTCGCCGGCCCCAAGATCGGCCACCATCACCGGTGGGACTAGTGTGAGTAGCATTTGCGCGAGCCCCTTCCAGCTCCTGCCCGGGCAGTAGCTGCGCCCAAATCTGCCTGCGAGTTTGTTAAAATATTCCCGTGTCTTGTCCCGTCGCTTTTTCAATACGAGTTCCAGTGCCGTCCGATCATTCGAAGCCTCTGGAAGTTCCTGTGCCCCAGCTTCCACCAGTGCCATGATCTGCTGCCGAGCTGAATTTCCGGGGTCTGCTGCGAGTTTGTAATAGATGTTCTTTCCAGCGCGCCGATCGGTGACGAGACGGGATTGCCGAAGGTGTGCGAGGTGACCGGAAATTCGGGATTGTCCCATGCCGAGAATTTCCTGGATTTCCGCGACGGATAGCTCCTCTTCACGCAGAAGAAGAAGAAGTCGGAGTCTTGTTGGATCGGCCAGGGAGCGCAGCGATTTTACTATTGACGGCATTCGTTTTCTGAACCAGATGTATCAGCCTATCACGATTGGTCAATATTTACAGAGCTCACCACCCTTCACCATTTTTCATGTCCCGCAGCTACATTTTTTCTTCTGAATCCGTTGGCGAAGGTCATCCCGACAAAGTTGCCGACACGATCTCCGATGCGATTCTCGATGCCTGCCTGGCTCAGGACCCCTGCAGCCGGGTTGCTTGCGAGACTTTCGTAAAAAGCAACATCGTTATCTTTGGTGGTGAGATTACGACCCAAGCCCAGTTAAATTACGAGAATGTCGTCCGTAGTGCCATCCGTGGCATCGGGTATGTCAATGACGACGATGTCTTTCACTCGGACAAAGTATTCTTACAAAATATTCTCACGACTCAAAGTCCCGATATTGCGCAAGGGGTCGATGCGAAAGTAGCAAAAGGCAAGAAAACGGGGGAACAGGGTGCCGGGGACCAGGGGCTCATGTTCGGGTATGCTTGCAATGAGACGAGAGAATTGATGCCGGCGCCGATCATGTACGCGCACCGGCTGGGGCGGGAGCTCACGAAGATTCGGAAGAACGGGAAGGTCAAATGGCTGCGCCCGGACGCGAAAAGCCAGGTATCGGTGGAATATCTGGAGGGCAAACCGACGCACGTTACCAACGTTGTCATCTCTACTCAGCATACCCCTGAGATTTCTCACGCGGAGATCCAGGAGTTCATTACAGAGAACGTGATAATGAGGGTTATCCCGAAGCGCATGTTGACCGACAGGACCGAGTTTCTCATCAACCCGACTGGCAAATTTGTGGTAGGCGGTCCGCAGGGCGATACCGGCCTCACCGGCCGCAAGATCATCGTCGATACTTACGGCGGGATGGGACGTCACGGTGGCGGCGCATTTTCCGGGAAAGACCCATCGAAGGTGGACCGTTCAGCGGCTTACATGGGTCGCTACGTCGCCAAGAACATTGTCGCTTCCGGTGTCGCAGAGCGCTGCGAAGTTCAGTTTGCCTACGCGATCGGTCACCCCCATCCCGTGAGCGTGCACATCGACACTTTCGGAACTGCGACGGTCGATGAAGCGAAGATCGAAAGAGCCGTGAGAAGCATTTTCAGCTTCAAACCTGCCGATATTATCACCCAACTCAATCTTCTCCGCCCGATCTATTCCAAGACGACCAACTACGGTCACTTTGGCAAGATCGACGATCTTGAGGCTCTCACCTGGGAGAAAACGGACAAGGCCGAAGCGATTGTGGAGGGTGTCAAGTAACGACATTTTCACCCATGGGTGGAAGAGACATGGTATACGGATCGACTGAAGAACTCCAGGTTTTGCAGTGGGATTACCTACTGACAGTGGGACGTTTCACGCAATGAACTCGTGGCGCAACGACTCTTTAAAGGACTCCACAAAGTGATTTCCGCGATCCTCTCGACTCCCAATCTGACCAATTAAACAAAAAGCAAAAAGAGATGAGCACCCTAACTGAAACAACACCACTGGACTACAAAGTCGCCGACATCACTCTGGCTGAATACGGGCGGCGGGAAATTCAAATCGCCGAATCCGAAATGCCCGGCCTGATGGCGATCCGCGGGAAGTATGCTGCGGAGAAACCGCTTGCAGGAGTTCGCATCATGGGATCGCTCCACATGACAATTCAGACCGCTGTTCTCATCGAAACGCTCGTCGCGCTCGGCGCCGATGTGCGCTGGGTGAGTTGCAACATTTTCTCGACGCAGGATCACGCGGCGGCAGCCATCGCAGCGACTGGCGTGCCTGTTTTTGCTTGGAAAGGCGAGACGCTTGAGGAGTACTGGTGGTGCACCGATCAGGCGCTTCAATTTCCGGGCGGAAAGGGGCCTCAGCTCGTCGTCGATGACGGTGGCGACGCGACGCTTCTGATACATAAGGGCTATCAGCTCGAGGATGGCAGTGACTGGGTGAATGGGGAATCGGGTAGTGAAGAGGAGCAGGTGATCAAAGATCTTCTGAAAAAAATTCACTCTCAAAACCCGTACCGCTGGCATGAGGTGGTCGAGGAATGGAGAGGTGTTTCCGAGGAGACGACGACGGGCGTGCACCGCCTTTATCAGATGATGGAGAGAGGACAATTGCTCGTTCCGGCAATCAACGTGAACGACACAGCGACGAAGTCGAAGTTCGACAATCTTTATGGCTGCCGACATTCGCTGATCGATGGAATCAACCGCGCGCTCGACGTGATGATCTCCGGCAAAGTTGCGGTTGTCTGCGGCTATGGTGAAGTTGGAAAAGGCTGCGCGCAATCACTTAGAGGCCAAGGTGCTCGGGTTGTTGTGACCGAAATTGATCCAATCTGCGCCTTGCAGGCCGCGATGGAAGGTTACGAAGTGACGACGGTCGAAGACACACTCGGACGTGGGGATATCTACGTCACTACGACCGGCAACTGCGACATTCTCACGCTCGAGCACATGGAAGAGATGAAAGACCAGGCGGTTGTGTGTAACATCGGCCACTTTGATAACGAGATTCAGGTGGAGAGGCTGAATAGGTCCGGTGCAAAAAAGACCAACATCAAACCCCAGGTGGACAAATACACCTTTGAGGACGGTCATGAGATCTTCCTGCTTGCGGAGGGGAGATTGGTGAATCTGGGCTGCGCAACGGGACATCCAAGTTTTGTGATGTCCAATTCGTTCTCGAATCAGACGCTCGCACAATTAGATCTCTGGACCAATCGCGAGACTTACAAGCCTGGCGTCTATCTGCTCTCGAAGAAACTTGATGAGGAGGTGGCGCGATTGCATCTCGAAAAGATTGGCGTCAAACTCACGATGCTCACGGGGAAGCAGGCGGATTATCTCGGTGTGCCGGTTGAGGGACCATACAAGCCGGCGCTTTATCGGTATTGAGAATAGAGACAAACTGAGAATTCCAGCGGGCGCTTCGGAAAAGGGGCGCCCGGTGCATCCGGCGCATTGGGACGTAGATACAGGCCAGGAAAAAAGTTTTTTGCATTTCAGCCGTTCTTTGGGTCCCGCAGAAAAAGTCTTGTGAACGGGGGGGGCTGGTGGTGAATTCCTGCCTTTATTGCTCCATGACTTCCATTGACATCGACGTTCGCTACACCGCTGAACTCGCCCGCATAAATTTGACGGAAGAGGAGGTGAATCGCTTTCAGGCTCAGCTTTCTCAGGTGCTCGAATATGTGGAGAAACTCGAGCAGGTGGATGTTTCAGACATCGAGCCGACCGCACATGCAACTCCGCTCTTCGATGTTCTGCGCGAAGACCTTGCCTGTTCGACGTTTTCTTCCGCCGAAGCGCTCGCTAACGCTCCGGCCAGAGCGAACGATCTCTTCATTGTTACGAAAGTGATTGAGTGACGCGTATGGAGGCGCTGCATACACTGACGGTTGCAAAGCTTCGCGCAAAGTTGCGAGAAAAGGAGATCTCACCGCGCGAGGTGATCGAGTCGCTAGAAGATCGGATCGCGGAGGTCGATCCTGGAATTCAGGGCTATTTGTCCCGTGACGTTGAAGCAGCCCTTGCGATGGCCGACTCTGTTGACGTTTCACTTCCGCTTGGCGGCGTACCGATCGCAATCAAGGACGCCATCAATGTTAAAGGCGACCTATGTTCGTCCGCTTCGAAAATCCTCAAAGGATTTCGATCCCCGTACGACGCGACCGTCATCCGCAAGCTTCGTGAATCAGGAGCGATTCCATTCGGAAGGGCAAACATGGATGAGTTCGCGATGGGATCCTCGACGGAGAATTCAAGCGAGTATCCGACGTTCAACCCATGGGACATGAGCCGCGCGCCGGGTGGATCTAGCGGCGGGTCGGCGGCAGTTGTCGCTGCCGATGAAGCGTTTGTTGCACTCGGCTCCGATACTGGAGGTTCTATACGGCAGCCGGCCTCGTTCTGCGGGTGCGTTGGGTTGAAGCCGACATATGGGCGTGTCTCTAGATATGGCTTGATCGCGTTTGCGTCTTCGCTTGACCAGATCGGCCCGCTTGCCAAGACGGTGGAAGACTCCGCCCTTTTGCTCAATCAACTCTCTGGCGTGGATGCAAGAGACTCGACAAGCGTTGATGAACCGGTGCCGGATTACACGGCAGAACTCGGTGAGGACCTAAACGGAATACGATTGGGCATGCCCAGGGAATATTTCATCGACGGGGTTACGCCGGAAGTCGATGCGGCCGTGCGAAAAGCAATCGCCCATTACGAGAGCCTTGGGGCGGAGATCGTGGAAGTTTCACTGCCGAACACTGATTACGCTGTTGGGGTCTATTATATCATTGCGACGGCAGAGGCCTCAGCGAATCTCGCCCGGTTCGACGGGGTGCGCTACGGTTATCGGGCAGCGAATCCGAACGATCTCCTGGATCATTACGGTAAAACGCGGGGGGAAGGTTTTGGACCGGAAGTGAAACGACGCATCCTGCTGGGAACGTATGTACTCAGTTCTGGTTATTATGATGCTTATTACCTAAGGGCCCAAAAGGTAAGGACGTCGATTCGCCGGGACTTTACAGCGGTCTTCGAATCGGTTGACGCGTTGATTTGCCCAACTTCGCCAGATCCAGCGTTTCGTATCGGCGAGCGCAGTGACGATCCTTTGAGAATGTATCTAGCAGATATATTTACCATAGCTACGAATCTATCTGGAAATCCTGGAATCAGTATACCCTGCGGATTCGCAGAACAAGAAAATGGCAAGTACTTGCCGATAGGCCTGCAACTGATTGGCAAGCCATTCGATGAGCAAACCCTCCTGAAGATCGCGCATGCCTACGAGCAGAGCACGGAGTGGCACTTGCGCAGACCGCCACTCGGTCAGCCAAAAAAGAGAGCGCCAATCGGAACTCCGCAATCTACTCAGCCGGAGAAAAAAATTATTAATCGCGCTTGAGAATCAAGGATTCAATATTCTATTTTATTTCTCGCTTTGCTTTCAGAACACGGAACCTCCAACTATAAAAATTAGAAATTAACTTATCCAGTGACTGCTAACACGCTGTTTCCTCCAGTTGCGTGTTGTAAAAAATCCCTTCGGATGCTTGGCGGGTTTGCCTGTTTCGGCTTCGTGGTCTACGCCCCGTTTTTCGTGATCGGGTTCCCGATGGTGTTTGCTGTCGGAATGGGGCTTCCAATCGTTCCGGCACTTCCTGCTTTCGGATTTCATCACATCCTCGGGTTTGCAGTTGGCTTGCTGCTGATCGCGTTTTTTCTGAGCTGTTTCCTTTTTTTCACAGCGCTCATAATCGCGCATTGCTTTTTCAGGCGCTAGAAACTCGGGGGCGGCGTTCTCGGACATCCACGTGTAAAGCTTCATCTTTATAGCCGAAATCTCCTCCATTTCGCGATGCGGAATAAACGTCTTTTCGCCGCGAAAAGTGAATACTAGCGTTTCGCGGCGATGGCCTGGATTTTGTACATGCTGTCTCGGTTGATCGCGAAGTTCCTTTTCGGCCTCTTCGCGAATATTTGGGTGCTGCACGCGGAAAGGACGAATTCGTCCGGCCCTTTCATACTTGCGGCGAATCACATCAGCCATTTCGATCCGCCTATTCTAAGTGGCGCAGCATTTCGCAAGCTCGACTGGATGGCCATGATTGAACTTTTCGAGAAGAAATGGGCGGCCCGTTATTTCCGTGCGATTGATACATTTCCCACCGATCGCGCGAAAGTTGATCGCGTCGCTGTAAAGACTGCCCTCGAACGTCTGAAGCGTGGACACGTGGTGGGCATGTTCCCGGAAGGTGGGATTCGCGCGGGAAAAAACTCGGTGCTCGAAGGCGCAGCGCTGAGACCGGGAAGCGCGGTACTCGCGCAGATGGCCGATGTGGCCATTGTTCCCTGTGTTCTGCTCGGGTCCGACCGATTTTATTCGAAGGCGATGTGGAAGCCGTTTCGTCGCAATCGAATGTGGATCGCTTTCGGCGAACCGTTGCGGGCAGATTCCGCGCTTCCACGAAATGAAGCACGGTCCGATTTGGAGCGTCGCCTGGCCGAATCCATGCGAAATCTTTACGAAGAATTGCGCGAAACCTATGGACTCACGATTGAGGACCTGCCAAGGACTCCGCAGCACCGAAAGGGCAGGGAACCGATGCCAAGCAACGTGCAGTGATTGGCGCATGCGTCATCTTTTGATGTCGGCGTCGGGCGTTCGCTGGATTTCTTGTATTGCTGGTTCCATTTGGAAGTTTTGGGAATACTTTGCGAGGGCAACCCTCGAGATTCCGAATGCGCTTGATTCATTAGAATGAACGCCTTTCTCAAGAAGAACATGGCGACCCTTGCGGATGCGGCCATGTGCGGACTTCTGAATATCGGGCAATTCCGGCATCAGCTTCCATTCGATAGCAGGGAGACGCTCGTCGAGTATGTGAAGCAGTGCGCGTCGCTTACTCCAGAGGAATATTATGCAATCCCGCCGCGGGAGGGGGAGGTGGCGGGAAAGGATGAGGATCTTGCCAATGACCGGCATCTCTCGTGGGTGGCCCCAGTGCTGTCACGATTCCCGGAGAATAACCGCACGTCGGTCGCGCTGTTTCGATGCGCCGAAGGCTGGTCGGCTCCGACGGTACTCATGCTTCACGCGTTCATGTCGGCGAGTGACATCGGTTACCGACGGTTAGCCGCACGATTCAATACGTTTGGTTGGAATGCTGCGTTCATTCATCTCCCGTACCACTATTCACGCCGACCGCGGGGTTATTTGAACGGCGAGCTGGCTATCACGGCGGATCTTGTAAGAACGGCAGAAGGTTTGCGACAGGGCGTGATTGAACTTCGACAGCTTATGCGGCGACTTCGGGCGCGGGGGTGCCGGGCGTTTGGGCTTTGGGCGACGAGTTACGGCGGATGGATCGGATCTTTGCTCAGTTTCGTGGAAAGCGATTTTCGTTTCATCGCCCTGATGACACCAATCGTGAATGTGACTCATGCGATCTGGGAAAGCAGCGCAGCCATTCAAATCCGTGCGCAGCTTCGCGAACGCGGAATCGACCGCGATCTGGTGGAGCAGCATTTTCACCTAACTTCGCCGATGCACAATGTGCCGCTTGCAAGCGGAGATCGCATCGTTTTTGCCGCGGGGTTGTACGATCTCGTGGCGCCGATCGAGGACATTCGTTCTGCGCACGAAATGTGGCCGCGATCGCACTTTCTCGAAGTCCCACAGGGGCATTTTGGTTATCGAATGATGCCGGCGACGCTCAGTTATTTGCTAGAGATCGGCCTGTTTCAAAATTTCCACAGTGCTTAAAATTAGCCGCAGAACCAGTTTGCAGGAAATGCTCGCTACTCTGTAAGAAACGAGATGGCACGTAGGCTGCTGTCGCCGTCCGCCCGTGCATACGACCGGCAGCATCTTACCCTTTCCGGTCCGTGACGATCGCGCAATTTTTTTGCGGATGACGCTCATGGATGTGTGCTGTGGTCCGCCCGTTTCGCGCCACTGACCCCGATGTAACGTCGGCTTTGATCGATCGGATGTCTTGCGGATCTCTCTTTGCCTGCTCTACGTCCGAGAGTTTTCCTCTCAATTGACGCTTCGTCAGGACACGCCACTTCGTTCTGCCGGAACTTGTAACTCTTTCAGCATAATTACCATGGGTTTTGGTCATTCACATAAAAAGAAAAACACGCAACGCCGCGTAAAATCTGCAACAAAAGAGGCTCAGCATGATCTCGCGCATCTCGAGGGAAAAGATCATCACGAGTCGCCGAATCATGAATTTCTCCCGGGTGTGCATCATCATGGTGATCTGCCAGGAGCGCAGAGCGCGCATCATACCCCGCCTCATGGTCAGAACTGGCCCCCATTTCCGAATCTTCCGGATCCGTATTATCCGCACCCTGATCATCCAGAAGGTTATCCGTGGCCAGCTGTAAAGCACGCTGACTACGGTTCACCGGGTCAATCACCCGCGGGGCATCCGCGTCCGGAAATTTTTGATCCCGCGAGCTACCAGGGCGCGTGGGCCCGGGCTCGCGAGGCGGAACTTGGAGCGAAGGGTTGGAAAGAGGAAGTCGATCGTTGCATCGAGTACCGGTCTCGAAGCGGCGCCCTCGATAAAGGACCGCACCATTTCGTGCTTTTCCCGAGGCGAACTCCCGCACTTCGCCGGAATCAACACCTTCTGCAAAACGCATTATCTGGAGGATGTGAAGAATGTTAGCCAGTTTGACGCAGCCATCGTTGGCACACCTTTTGACATTGGAACCACCTTCCGTAGCGGTACGCGTTTTGGTCCGCAGGCCATACGGCGGATTTCGGCTCTCTACGGCACCTACTGCTACGAATTGGGCGTCGATGTGCGTGAATCGTTAAAGTGGTGCGATGTCGGAGATGTCTTCACGATCGCGAATATTGAGAAAGGCTTTGACCAGATATCGAAGGCTGTGGCCCATATCCGATCGAACAACGTTTTCCCGATCATTCTCGGTGGAGATCATTCCATCGGATATCCGGATGTCCGGGGGATTGCGCCATACATTGATGGACCGGTCGGCATCATTCATATCGACCGGCATGTCGACACCCAGGAGACGGACATGGACGAGCGGATGCATACATGCCCGTGGTTCCATGCGACCAATATTCCTAATGCGCCGCCAATCAATCTGATCCAACTCGGCATCGGGGGGTGGCAGGCTCCGCGACCGGGGGTGAAGGTCGGCAGATCACGTGGAACCAGCGTGCTAACGATCGAGGACATCATGATGGTGGGGGTCGAAAAGGCGGCCGAAATCGCACTCGATGTGGCATGGGGCAACGGTGCGAAGGCCGTGTTCCTGAGCTTCGATGTGGACTCACTGGACGCCGGATTCGTGCCCGGAACCGGTTGGCCGGAGCCGGGAGGATTTCTCCCCAGGGAGGTTTTACGCCTGCTGCGTCTGGTTGCGCAGGAAGGCCTCTGCGGAATGGAAGTTGTGGAAGTCGCTCCGCAATACGACGTGGGCGACATCACTGCACTTACTGCCACGCGGGCGATCATGGACGTGATTGCGACGCTCATCAATGCCGGCAAACTGGGAAACAAACCCGAGACGCGTTTGCCTCCACCGCCCTATCGCGCAAAACCGGGAATCAAACGCAAACGGACAAAATCAAAACCCTCAAAGAAGACACCCTGAATCCATCAGACAAACTCGAAAAGCTATGACGATAACAAAACTCCTGGCCGCACTTCTGGGTGCGTTCTCTATTTCCTCTTTCGCTCTCGCCGATGCTCTTAAGATAGCATATTCCGACTGGCCGGGCTGGGTTGCGTGGGAGATTGGCGTTCAGAAGAAATGGTTTGAGGAGGAAGGCGTGGACGTGAAGTTCATGTGGTTTGACTACGTTGCTTCGATGGATGCATACGTGGGGGGGCAGGTGGACGCCGTTTGCATGACAAATGGCGATGCGCTCGTGACGGGCGCCACTGGAAAACCGTCCGTGGGGATCATCATCAATGACTATTCCAACGGCAATGACATGGTCGTGGCCGCGCCGGGATTCGAGAGTCTAAAGGATCTGAAAGGCAAGAAGATCGGCCTGGAGATCGGGTTTGTCGATCACCTGCTACTTCTGAAAGGGCTGGAATCAGAGGGCATGTCGGAATCCGACGTCGAACTCGTTAACACGCCAACAAATGAAACGCCGCAGGTTCTGAAGTCCGGTGCGGTTTCTTCGATCGCTGCCTGGCAGCCGAATTCCGGCCAGGCTCTGAAGGCAGTTGCCGGTTCGAAACCTGTTTTTACCTCAGCTGACGCACCGGGTCTGATCTACGACGTTCTCTATGTTTCCCCCGAGTCGTTGGAGACGAGGAGAGAGGATTGGGCGAAGGTAGTGAAGGTCTGGTACAGAATCGTCGATTTTCTCAAGGACGAGGCGAACTTTGATGAAGCGCTGAAAATTCTTGCCGGTCGAGTTTCCGTAAAACCGGAAGAATATGAGTCGTTTTATCGCGGGACCCATATCCTCCCCCTGGAAGAGGCGCTCGAACGCTGGAGGAAAGCCGAAGGTCTTGGTTCGATCTATGGTTCCTCAAAGATCGTGGACGACTTCAATGTGAAGAACGAGGTGTATAAGGAGAATCTGGATGTGGACAAATACCTCGATCCCGGTCTCACCGAAGCGTACGCGCAAACGATTGAGAAATAGCTACGGAGTTTCTCCCGCCCCGCAGCGGGAGCGCGCCTGATCTTCTCGCGCTCCCGCTTTGCGGGGAGTACTCACTACGACTCGAGCCGCATGAGCACACGACGATCAAAATGGTTTCGGATCCGTGAGGATCTGGATGGAGGACGGGCGGGAGTTCTCGCGCTGTTTTCCTTCCTGCTTCCACTTGGGATCTGGTGTCTTTTCAGCTACATCCCCTCAATCTGGCATCCGGATATTAAACTCGAGGTTTCGGCGGATCGCGCGGATGTCACGACATTTTATGCGGCAGGGGATCATGTCAGCAGGGGGTTCTTCCCGTCATTCGCGGATGCGGTTCGCGAAGAAAATGCCGCGATCGGGAAGCCCTCGGGCGAAACGCTCATCCCGCGAGTCGTCCGTCGTGGGAACCAGAAGAAACTTCGTCACCTGGCACCACTCGCAATCGCTAATGGCTGGCTCGAGCCCTCACAGCGGGAAAACGATGAAGCAATTTATCAGATTTGGGGTGATCTCGCGGAGGGGCGAAAAGTTGCCAGTGATCCTCCGCTTACAGAAGAAAATCTGGACATCATTCGACAGAATTGGGCAGCGCTGAGTGCCGCTTCTTCCGAATTCGACGTCAAACTCCTTCCCGAGACGCCCCTTCTGAGTCTTGTGCCTCAGGGGCGTCCGGCGAATCCGGTCTATCTTCCCGCACCGCACGAGGTGGTCATTACGGGAATTCGGGACTGGGTTGCTCCTCCATTGAACAGTGGCCCGACGATGGGCGAGCGGTTGCTGCATTCGGTGCGGATCGTCTTTGGCGGCTTTCTGCTTTCCTGCCTGGTGGGAATACCCGTCGGGATCTTGTGTGGCGTCTATTCGACGGTTGCAAAGCTGATTGAACCATTCACGGATTTCTTTCGCTACATGCCGGCTCCCGCGTTTGGAACGTTGCTGGTCGCAGTGCTGCTTGCGCATGATGCGCCAAAGGTGGCGCTGGTCTTTCTCGGAACGGTCTTCCAGATGATCCTCGTGATCTCAAAAACGACGAGACAACTCGACAATTCGCTGCTCGAGGCAGCTCAAACGCTCGGTGCGCAGCCTCGCCAATTGCTTGGACATGTCGTCATCCCCGGTATCCTGCCGGATCTCTATAATGACCTTCGCATTCTATTGGGGTGGTCCTGGACATGGCTCGTCATTGCCGAACTCATCGGTGTCAAAAGTGGTCTCACTGAGTTTATCGAGACACAGGGGCGATTTCGCAATTTCGACCGGGTCTTTCCCGTCATTATTACAATCGGATTGCTGGGATTTTTTTCTGATCAAATTCTGGCATTCCTGCGCCCGATCTTTTTCCCGTGGGCTGGCAAGCCGGCCAGCGGTCCCGCCAAATGGCTGCTGGTCGGACTTGGCAAAGTTGGCAGGTTTTTTGGCAGCGCAATCCAGGACCGTATCGATGGGATGGCAAAGCCGCGTCGAAACGAACCGATCTCCCGCGAGACCCCACTGCCTGATCACACCGTGACCGGGAATTTTACCAGACCATGAGTGCGACCATCGAAATCCCGGATTACCGGCAGCAAAGCCCTGAGGTGGCCGCGCGTTTCCGCAAGCTGAAAGAGCGGCCGATTGTGATGCACGTGGACAGCCTTACGAAGAGGTTTCCGACGCCGCACGGGTCCGTCACAGCGCTGGAGAATATCGATTTCGCGGTGCATCGCCGTGAGTTCGTAAGCGTCATCGGGCCTTCGGGTTGTGGAAAATCGACACTGATTCGCATCCTTGCCGGATTGGAAACTCCGTCTTCAGGTGACGTGTTGCTTGATGGAAAATCGGTTGTTGGGCCAGGACCCGACCGGGGCATGGTTTTTCAGGGCTATACCTTGTTCCCGTGGCTTACAGTGAAGGGCAACGTGATGTTCGGACTGAAGATCCGCGGGAGCGGAAGCTCCCAGGCAGAATCCGAGGCCAGACAATGGATTGAAGTTGTGGGGCTTTCGAAGTTCGAAAACAGCTATCCCCACCAGCTTTCGGGAGGAATGAAACAACGAGTGGCCATCGCGCGGGCGCTGGCGAACCAGCCTCGCATTCTGCTGATGGATGAACCGTTCGGAGCGCTCGATGCACAGACGCGCGCGCAGATGCAGGCGTATTTGCTGCAGATCTGGAAGAATGTCGATGTCACCATTCTATTCATTACACACGATCTCGACGAAGCGGTCTACCTATCCGATCGGATTCTGGTCCTGGCTGCAAATCCCGGCCGCGTGAATGAAGTGATCGAGGTCCCGGTGCCGCGACCACGGGACCCTGATCAATCTGTCACGGCGGAGTTTATGGCTACCCGCTATCGCATCGACACGTTGATTCATCCGCCCAGCGAGAAGAAGGAGGTGCCGCCGGTCATCCGTCTCACGAGGGTCGGAGACGACGTCGAATGATGCGGCCGAAGTCCGAATAGCCGAACCAGCGCAGGAATGCCCTGATGATGAGGGTGTTGGCCAGATCGACGAAGAATCCGCAAACCAGCGGCACGATGATGAATGCCTCGTGGGCCGCGCCATAGCGCTTGGCCACGGCCGTCATGTTGGCCATTGCCGTAAAGGTGGAACCCAGGGAGATACCTCCAAATCCAGAACATACCACCGCTGCCTCGCAGTCGCGGCCCATTAACTGAAAGATAACGAAAAGAGCAAAACAGAATGCGATGACGAACTGGGCCTTCAGGATCCCAAAGTTCGGTCCGGCAAGGTCCGCGAGAGTCCAGAGTTGGAGGCTCATCAGGGACATGGCAGGGAACATCCCCAACGACACGTCGGAGAAAAGCGCCAGTGAGTGGGTTCCGGCGGGCCACTTAAGTCGTGGGAAGCGCCGTGGAACGATGTTCGTCATCAGGATGGCTCCGAAGAGACAGCACACGAAAAGCGGCAACTGCAGCCCGGCTTCTTCCAGCGATTCGATGATGGCGGCGCCAGGGGTGAGGCTGACATTCAGCACGAGCCACACGCTGAGAAACGAGTAGACGTTGATCTGCGAGTGTTGCTTGTCCTTCTCGTCCTGGTGTACAATGCCGACGTCCGGCTGTTCGATGACCCTGGGCTCGAGTTTGTGCCGCTTAATCAAAATATTCGCGATTGGACCACCCATCAGCGATGCTAACACCAGTCCGAAAGTCGCGCACGCGATGCCGATCTCACTGGCGTTCGATATTCCATACTCGTCCCGAAATGTCGGCGTCCATGCGATTGCCGTACCGTGACCGCCAATGAGAGCCGTCGTTCCGCCGAGGATCCCGACCGCACGCTCGAGCCCGAACAAACTTGCCACTCCGATCGCTGTCAGGTTCTGCAAGAACATGAACACGACCGTCGCGGCGATAAGAACGATCAGGGGCCGTCCCCCCAGCCAGCAGCGATCGCAAGTCTGAGTTCATTCCAATCCCCGCGAAGAAATAGAGCAGAAGAACGTGCCGCGCTCTCAAGTCGAACGAGATCTCGATTCCGGAGACGCGAACATCAGCCACGTGGCGAGACACACCAGCAGACCGGCGCTCACGGGTTCGGGAATGTTGTATCGTCCCAGGACCGCGAAGCGCTGGTTCAGAGTCTTCCCCAGAAACAAAACGAGGATCGCAAGATTGAAAGTGGGTAGAGCACCGATCTCCATCGATGTGGACGTTGAAGAGGCAGTGCGTGGTGTGTCAAGAGGGGCGAGGGCAGAACGCTTCTGAGAATCCAGTCCAGGCGAAACGGCTTAGCCTCTTCAGCGGTGAACTGGTGAGCAACACCGCCGGGGTTGGGCATGGGGAGGGGAACATTCCTCAGTAGCCATTCTCAATTTTGCCGGGGTGCGTGGCGGTCGGGTATCGTATGCTACGGGGCTAGTGGAATTCGGGGTCCGAGTCTCGGACTTTCTCATCGCACAACCCGACGTCAATCTTGCTATTCCGATGCAAAATGCAAAATCAGGGAAGGAATAAAATTACCCACGATCCTGAACGGACCGGCATTCGTTCTAAAACGAAGGTGAAGAACGCAACAATTGCAGCTGTCAACAACGGCAATTCAATCTCAGCGACGTTTTTTCACCTCGTCTGCCAGCACCCCGATCCACTCAGGATTCTTCGCAAGCTCCTGGACCAGAATTGCACGCTCCTTCTCATCCGCACGTCCTTCGGCCAAACCATGAATTCGCCTAAGCGTCTCCGCGGTTATTTCTGTCGCCTCGCGCCCTCCCACTTCACCCTCAAACTCCCGGAGAAAATGCTCAAAAACACCAAACAAATTCTCCTGGTTCATATCCTTTTACTCCTTCTTCGCTTACGCACGTTCTGAGAAAAGGCCCGAACTGTCATCATTTTATAACGATCTCACCTCGTCATCTTGCAATGTTTTTCCTCGACGGAACACATCGGGCGCCGCGGCTACCAACTCTACAAAGTCATTCCAGCTGAGCTCCAGCCCAGGCTCAGCGATGCGCACCGCCTCCATGGTAACCGAGCCAATCGTTTTCAGCGCGCGGCTCAATGTACGGCTAACTTTCGACTCATGCCAACCCCAAAGCTCCGCTACCTCGCGCTGCGTCACGCCATGCAAATATACGAGGCAAAGCATCACGTAATCCTCCTGTTCGCAGGCGTCGATCCCTTTGCGAAGTGAAAAGCGAAGGAGCCGTACGAGGCCGGGATCGTGTCCCCCGATCAGATTATCACCTACCGGTGGATCAATTGGACATTCAGTTTGGACTTCTTCCTGACCGTTTCCGAGTTGTTGGCTGAAACGACCGCGACGCTTTGCGTCGATCAGGCGGTTCGTTGCTACGGTGAGTAACCAGCTTTTCAGGGAACATCGGCCTCCGTAGCGCCCCAACAAGCTCTCTCCATTCTTGGCGCGAACGATGCAATCGGTAAATAAATCGCCGGCCACATCCGTTGCTTCCGTCTCAGTGGCGCCTCTTGACATCAAAACCCGGCAGACGACGCGATAGTACGCGGCACGAAGCTCGCTATGCGCATCGGCGTCTCCGCGGATGCAGCGCTCCGCTAGTGTCAGATCCGCATCTAAGCTTTCTGTCGGCGCCACGGACATGTTTTCTGCCTAGATTATCCATCTCCATCCGGCAAGCTTTCGCTCCGAGGTTCCATCTGCGGCGTTCGAAGACACATTATCCTAGAAGTCTATACAGTGGCAGTCGGACGCGCGAGACCATGTGCGAAAAGGGGAAAGAAATTTCTATTTGGACGTTCCGCAGGGCTTGAGAGGAGGTGCTGATCGGAAATTCGCCTGAACGGAACGAGGCTCTTATAAGTCTATACAAATTATCAACGGAATTAGCGCTCCGAATGTCAATCTTAGAGAAGGGTATTTAAATGTGTACAGCAACTCTCAGCCGACTCTCCACCGGCGTGCGCGGGTTGGATGAGGTTCTCCAAGGCGGATTGATTCCCGGTCGCGCTTATCTGGTTCGCGGCGGACCGGGGACAGGAAAGACGACTCTTGGCCTGCATTTTCTCACTGCGGGTGCGCGTGAAGGGGAAGCGGCTCTCATAATCTCAGTAGAGGAATCGGAACAAAATGTGCGCAACAACGCGCAAGCTGCGGGCTTCGACCTCGCGGGCGTCACGTTTCTCGATCTCAGCCCGGGCTCGGATTTCTTTGCGAGGGGGCAGACATACGACATTTTTTCGCCGGGCGAGGTGGAACGCGAGCCGACAACCAGGAAGATAATCGCTCAGATCGTAACGCTCCGGCCGCGGCGGGTGTTTCTCGAGGTGATGAGCGAGTTTCGCTATCTCTCCAGTGATCCGTTCCAGTTCCGCAAGCAGGTGCTGTCGCTGCTGCGTTATCTCATCGGCAAGGGCGCAAGTGTGCTACTCAGCTCGGAGGGTAGCGTGCTGGCGCCGGATGATGACCTGCAGTTCATGACTGACGGCGTCATCAATCTCGATTTTTCTATCGCCGGCCGCAGCGTGGAGGTTACGAAATTCCGGGGCTCCGAGTTTCACCCGGGCCGGCATGCGATGAGACTGACGTCTCAGGGGATGGAAGTCTTCCCTCGGCTTGTTCCTTCAAGCTACTGCCGGGAGTTTGAACCGGAGCAGGTGCCGTCTGGTGTCGCTGCGCTCGATATGCTGCTGTGCGGCGGGTTGGAGCGGGGCACGGTCACACTCATTACCGGGCCGACCGGCGTCGGAAAGACGACCGTGGGCCTTCAATTCATGATGAAGGCGGCGCAACGCGGGGAACGCGCGGTGGTGTATGCATTTGAGGAATCGCGCGAGACGATGCTGGCGCGCAGCGAAAGCGTGGGAATGCCGCTGGGTGCATTGCTGGACAGCGACATGCTCTCGGTCGTGCAGGTCGAGCCGCTGCGCTATTCGCCCGATGAGTTCGCGCACCTCGTTCGCCACCAGGTGGAAGAGCGTGCCGCGCGCATCGTGATGATCGACAGCATGTCGGGCTATCACCTTTCAATGCACGGGGAAGAGCAGGCGAGTCATGACGACGACCAGCTCGTCGGGCATCTGCATGCGCTTTGCAAATACCTCCGCAACATGGGCGCTACGGGCATTCTCGTAAATGAAGTGGGACGAATCACCGGCGAGTTCAGCGTTACGGAGATCGGCATTAGTTATCTCACCGATAACATCATTTTCCTGCGCTATGCGGAGATGAATGGAGAGATGCGTCGAGTGATTGGCGTTTTGAAAAAGCGGCTCAGTGATTACGAAAAGACGCTGCGAGAATTGGAGATCCTCCCCGGCGCCGGGATCAGGGTTGGTGAACCGCTGGCCGGTATGTCTCACATCCTTGCCGGCACGCCGGAGTGCAATGGAGCGTCCTTCCCTGAATTTTTGGCGCCAAGATGAAGCCCATGTTATCGAGCCGTGATTTTTCGCAGGAGTATCGGAGCGAACCGCAGTGTGCCGACAGGATTCCTGGCCGAATACTGCTGCTGCTCGACCAGAAGGAAAACCGCCGCCTGCTCGCCGAATCGTTAGCGTCGCGTTACGAGGTGATTCCGGACGATTCCGACGAGGCACTCCACAAGCCCTTTGACCTCTGCATCATCGATGGCCACGCTCTCGACCGGCTGCTCCCATGCGTGCGAGCTCGCAAGGCCACTGAGCATCCTGTGTTCTTGCCGGTATTGCTGGTGACCTCTTCGCGAAACGGTGTGGGCATGGTCCAGCGACACCTCTGGAAAAGTGTGGATGAATCAATTGCGAGCCCTATCAAAAAGGCCGAACTGCTTGCACGGCTGGAAATTCTACTGCGCGCCCGACGTTTGAGCAGTGAAAATGCGGTGCTGTTGCGGCAGCTCGAAGCCGAGGTCGAACTCGCCGCGCACGTGGAGATGGACCTTCTGCCGGCCAGCCTTCCGGTCCTTTCCGGTTTTGAGGTCGCCGCGCGTACAGTGCCGGCCCGTGAGGTTGGTGGCGATTTTTACGAATGGCAGGAGACCGGGCACGGTGAGCTCGATTTCACAGTCGGCGATGCTATGGGGCGTGGAATGCCGGCTGCGCTCCTGATGGCGACCGTACGTGCAGCGTTGCGGACAGCAGAACGTATGCGCCCGCCCGCTGCCGCGCTCGAAATGGTCCGAGCCGGACTCGAAAAAGACCTCGTGCGGACCGAAGGCTTCGTCACGCTCTTTCATGGTCGACTCAATGCTGCCGCGCGCCGGCTGCAATATGTGGATGCAGGACACGCGCACCTTTTTGTTCTTCATGAGGACGGCTCGTTCGCAAATCTCCTTCCGCGCGGCCCCGCTCTCGGAATTCCATCGCCGAAACCCTACGAGGAAGGTGCATTTGTATTTTCCCCTGGTGACGCTCTGATCATTTATACGGATGGAATTCTCGATGCCGAGCCCGAGCTCGAGCTCGATCACACCACTCTGGCGGGGCGCCTGACCAGCGGGCAAAACGCCGCGGGGATGGTTGCGCAACTCCTCGAAACCGCCACAAACGAAAACTCGCTGCCGGAGGACGACGTGACCGCCGTCGTCCTGCGCTGCCTGCCGGATGAGCGGCAGCAGGCACTCGGGAAGAAGGCCGTCTGAGGCGAATGCGCTCTCGGCTCGGTCGTCAGCGCCTGCTGTAGCGGCGGTCTATGACCGTCGGCCTTTTGGAAGATTCTTTTGAGAACCGCTATGATCTTGCATGAGACTTCATGGTCAAAGCGTCCAATCGTCACCCCCAATTTTCGGAAGCTTCACGAACATTCGCCGCGACTACCCGAAGGATCCCCGAAATGGCTCACTTATCGCCTAATCCGAGCGTGGCGACCCTTCATAGTGCATCACACGAATGGATTCGAGCGTTACGAGGCCGTCGCCAATCATCTCGCGTAGCAAGGGCAGAAACTCGCTCATGCGTTCCTCGCTATCCACGATTTCGACTACGATAGGCAGGTCAATTGAGAGTCGCAGAATTTTCGCCGTGTGAAGGTGGCTGGAATGTCCAAAGCCCATCGCACCCCGAAGTACGGTGGCGCCTGCCATTTTCATTTCCCGGGCCTTAAGAACAATGGCCTCGTAGAGCGGGCGATGGTCGTATCGGTCGCGTTCGCCTAAGTAGATTCTAGCCAGAGTACACTTTTCCGGAAGCTGCATTTTTAGTGTCCTTTCGTGTAGTTGATGGCCGCGGCGGCCACGTAACCGAGCCATACCGCGACGAGGCAGCAAATGAGTGAGAGCACGCTGTTTGCTCCCGCCCGCAACCACTCGCGGTCTTGAGCTAGGGCGAGTGTTTGCAGGCTGAATGAGGAGAAGGTCGTGAACCCGCCGCAGAAGCCCGTCATAAAAAACTGCCGCGGAACCGAGGATAGGAAGACTCGCCCGTCGGGCGCGGTCAAGGTCGCGAAAAACCCGATCGAGAACGAGCCGATGACGTTCACGACGAACGTGCCCCATGGAAAGGTCTCGCCGAAGTGTTGGGCCACGACACCAGAGATGGCGAAGCGAGCGATCGAGCCAAAAGCGCCTCCCATTGCGATCCAGAAATATAGCTGCATGCCGATAGAAGGATTTTAATATATTTCAAACGAGGAGCGACGCTGTGATCGAGAGCGCGGCGTCGACATCGCTCGTTCCGCATAGGTGGGCACTGAGTTCGCCGAGGCCAGAGGGAAGCGCACGTGCATGTGTCAATCAGTAATGCTATCGAATTACGCTTCAACTCTGTAGTTTATTAAATCGCCGTGCGGAGCGGAATTCTTTTCGAAGTTCCAGGCGTTTTGAGCGCTGGCGGGAGGGTGGTTTTTCGCCTACTGATGCGGCATGTGAGTGGGTCGCCGTGGGGGATCGGTTGCGCTGTGTCGCACGATGTGCGGAGTGATTGGCCTTATCAGCCGTGCCCGGCAGGCCACTTGCCTTCACAGCTCTCTGGAAGAACGCCTCGTGGATGTGGCGCCGCCGAACGGTGCCGGAGCGAAGACCGGTAGAAGGTGGTTCCCGGGCTTCGAACAACCAATCACATTTTCCCGAAGATATCCTTGTATCTCAGGCGAAGTCCGAGTCGCGCCAGCATTCTGAGGGGGGTTGCCGGACATGGGCGGGCGAATAATCCTCAATCTCCCGCAGTTGGGCGGATACTACTTTGTGACGCCTCGAGGAATACTGACTCGACCGCCCTCCTGATCGTGGCGCCCTCGCTCAGTATCACGTCTGTTACATGGTCAATTAGTTCGGGATCGTCCTGCGGTACGAATGCCTGTCTTCTTTCCCCAATGTAGTGGCGCTCGTCCTGCGTCACCATGAGGATGAAAGTCGCGTCAAGCGCACGCACCAGCGCCTCCGCGAAGGACATCTTTCCCACAATATTTCTTAGGTTGCTTCTGCCCTCTCTTACAGGGGAGTCGGTCTGTTGTTCGATGCCGTCCGAGCCTTCGTTCCTCGCAATCAGAGGTGAAGCATTGTCTCTCTGCGTAATGTGTTCAAGCGACGCAAATTTGATACTCATGAAATTTGGCAGTCCCCTCCCTGATAAAAAACTTTCTAACACAAGATATTGAATCGCTCAAGTACAGAAATCGATATCTAGGGGGTGTTCGTTTGATTGCTTGGTGCTATTCCCGCCTCCACCATTGGAAGAGCGCGAACCAGTTCTTGAAGTCCGATCTTGGACTCGCAAACAGCGTTGGTGGCTGCATTCGCGGAGTTCTGCAGTTCGGTTCTCACGAGCCGTGCCAGGGCCACAGACATCGGGGATGAAATTGAAGTTTCAGCCAGCGATCTTGATAAGCACTTGGAGCAGAACACATTTGGCTAAGCTTTTCTTGCTCAATTTGGGGCGCATAGGCGCACCTTGTCCTGCCCTCTGACGTGATCGCTGCGATCGAAGGACCATTAAAACAGGATTCGGTGGTTGTTCATGTTGCTGGTGCCTTCCGGATTCCCCGGGGAGAAGCGGACGATCTCGGGACAAGCGCTGACTTTGGAAGACGGGATGAGTCGACTTCACATCGCGGCAAATATGTTGGTTGAAGAAGGGGCTCAGGCAAAACGGCCTTGCGTAGAGATGCAACGAGTAAGTCTGACAAGGATCGTCGGGGCCTGAGTAATGCGGGTACGCCTGATGGGATCGAACCATGTTTGCAGTCCTATCTGGAATGACTGCGCTCTCGCTGTCGACGAAATCCGGGGAACGTTGTTATTGCTCGAGTTGGATGCTTAAACAATTTTCGGTCCACGATGATGAGTCCTAGAGTTGCCCTCCGGGCGGTGAAGATCCTCCACACGATCGCCTGGGCTTTCTTTGCCGGCTGCATCCTTGCCATCCCCTTGCATGCCTGGCGGGGCGATTTCGTCGTGGCACTCGTATTGATCGCCATCGTATGTGTGGAGGTTTTCATCATCGTGATGAATCACTGGCGCTGTCCCCTGACCGATGTCGCCGCCCGGTATACCGACGAACGGAAGGACAACTTCGACATTTACCTCCCGCTGTGGTTGGCTCGGTACAACAAGCAAATATTCGGCAGCCTCTTCTTCGCGGGACTACTTTACACGCTGGCCCGGTGGCGGGGCTGGATTCAATAAGCCGGCTAGCATGAGAACCCGCATAACTGAGTCTCCGGCCCCGCGGCACCGCTTCGAGCCGGATCACATAGCGGCTGAACTGATCGCTGAGCGTTGTTGGATCGCAGCGTTGCCCGTCCCGAACTGGACCACCTCTTTTATTTCCGCGCTTACACCTGGCTACGACGCTCCGCTTTGCAACTCGCCGCGCGGAATAGATGAGACTCCGGGCCTCCTTCTGCGCGCCTCAATCAGCCCAATACTGTTCCGAGTAAGGCTCTGAGCGGAACACCGGGAAGAAGATTGCACCCCGCTATATCCGATTTCCAAATCACCGTTCTCAACTGCAGGAGAGCAATAGGCACACGCAATGCTTTGTTGTGCCTATATGGATAATAAATGCAGTAATGGCCATATAAATGTTTCCAGGTATTTAGGAAACTTGGCGATCTTAGTATTCCTGTTTCTTTTTCAATACTTTGTGCATGCGGCCCAAGCCGTTACTTTGGAATGGGATGCGAATCCCGAACCGGATATCGCTGGATATCGCGTCTACCACGGCACAATGAGTGGCGATTATTCTGAAATGCTTGATGCCGGTCCGACAACCACGGCCACTGTCGGAAATCTCAGTTCCGGTGTCATTCATTATTTCGTTGTTACCGCCTACAACGCAGTCGGACTCGAAAGCCCGCCATCGACTGAAATCTCCTACACACCGACACCAAACGGGGCACCTGTCGCGCTTGACGACAGCGTTGCCACTGACGAGGGTTCCACCGCCACGATCAACGTCCTTTCAAACGACAGCGATCCGGACAACGGTCCCTCCACACTGGCAGTCGTGAACGTTGGGAGCGCATCAAACGGAACAAGTTCCATTGACGCAAACAGCGTGCGTTACAGTCCTGAACCCGGATTTGTCGGAACCGATATCTTCTCTTACACGATTACCGATGGCGCCCTGACCGCTTCGGCCACCGTCACAGTAAACGTCCAATCGACGGCGAAAGCTGACAATCTCGTCGATGCCGGTCTCACTGGATCGATCATCGGCAGCGCAAGCGGCGGCAGCCGTGTACTCTCTGACGATTCATGGGAATTGACTGGCGCGGGAATCGGCGTGTCGGGAATAGCGGACGCAGTGCTATTCGAGAGCGCCAAACAGACCGGCAACTTCCAGGCCCTCTTACGAATTCAAAGCCTCACGAGCAGCGGAGTAGCTCCGGAAGCGGGAGTGATGCTCCGCGAGAGCACCGCAGCGGACGCGCGCTTTGCCATGATCGCCGCGACTCCCGATGCTTTTACCTACGGATCGCGGACGACCACCGGGGGCAGCGTTTCCAAAACGCCGGTCACCGCCTCGGCGCAGTTCCCGGATGTATGGGTGCTCATCGAACGGATAGGCGACACCATTGAGTTTGCAACTTCGAGCGACGGCGTCAATTTTGACTCCGCCGGGAGCACCGTCATCGCCTCGCTGGCAGACGACGTGGTCCTGGGTCTCTTCGTGTCAAGTGGAACGGCGGGGGTAGATGCCCGCGCCGTCGTCACTGATTACACCGTGATCGAGGCCACATCCGGAGCCGCTGCAAGCGGTCTTACCGCGGAATACTTCGACGACACGAACCTAACGAACCTCAGGTTGACGCGTCAGGACCCGACGGTCGATTTCTCCTGGGGATCCGGTTCGCCCGATCCCGTGATTCCTTCCGATTACTTCTCCGTGCGCTGGACAGGTAAGGTGGAACCCCGCTATTCGGAGCCCTACACCTTTTACACTGTATCGAACAACGGCGTGCGTCTCTGGGTGAACGGCCAGCTCGTCATTGACAACTGGAACAGCCACAACACGACAGAAGACAGCGCGACTATCAATCTCGTGGCCGGCCAGAAGTACGACATCAAGATGGAATATTTCGAAAATGCCTATACTGCGACCGCCCAGCTTTTTTGGTCGAGTGCACGGCAGGCAAAAGAGATCATTCCCGAAACGGCGCTAACTCCAATCGACTCTGCATCCGAAGCAGGGGGCGGTCTCTCCGCGGAATACTTCGACGACAAGAATCTCACGAACCTTGTGCTTTCGCGCTTGGACCCGACGGTGGATTTCTCCTGGAAGAAATCATCGCCCGATCCGACGCTACCATCGAATCACTTCTCTGTGCGTTGGACGGGAACGGTAGAGCCCCTGTTTTCGGATACTTACACATTTTACACCATCTCGGATGACGGCGTCCGACTCTGGGTCAATGGCGAACTACTGATCGACAACTGGACCAATCACTCTCCAACTGAAGACACGGGTACGATAACGCTCACGCCCGGTCAAAAATACGATATCATGATGGAGTACTACGAAAGGCGTGGTGAGGCAACAGCAAGACTCCTTTGGTCCAGCGCGCAACAAGCAAAAGAAATTGTTCCAGAAAGTGCGCTGACTCCTGGGCCGTAATGGGATTTTCCCGGCTTTGCCGGGGAGGCTCTCAGAGTTTGACTTATGAGGCACGCCGTTCGCTGCCCGGTTGTTCAATCGTCATTGATCCGCGTCCCATAGAGCGCATGCTTCATTCTCTTTTCCGGAAGCAAGGGAAGGAAGTGATCCTCCGATTCCTCATTACGCCGAAAGCAGTTTTCCATTCTGATTTCCACTTATTACTTACGTTCTAAGCGAATGCATGACATGAAGAACGAGGTGCAACTCAAGTCGGACTCGGCTATTCTCCAGAATCACGCGCTGTTCGGCGGATTCAGTGAACGAGATCTTGCGGTGGTCATTCCTCTGCTGGCGGAGGAACGATTCAGTGATGGCGAAAACATTGTTTCCGAGGGCGAATTGGGTGACCGGCTTTATTTCATAGAGAGCGGGCGTGTGGAAGTTCTCAAACGTGTGGGTGGCGAAAACCGACTGATTGCAACGCTCCAATCCGGAGTCGCATTTGGCGAAATGGAATTGATCGACGTCCAGGCGCGTTCTGCGACGGTGCGCGCAACCGGGCCCGTGGTCACTCTCACCCTGAGAAACACGGACATGTTCCGTCTTTACAAACAGAACCTGGACGTTTTCGCTCGGCTCTTGCTTAACCTTGCCCGGGAAATCAGCCGCCGCTTGCGCAAGATGGATGAGCTTTTGAGCTGAGGCGTTTTACTTGCCGAGGGAAGGCGAGAAGGCGAATTTAAAGCTAGTTTGGATTTGCGCCGATTCTGGTCAGCGAATCTCATGCGGTGGTATCTTCTTGGAACCATGCCTGCAAGTGCCGTGTCCAATCGTTTCCGTTCTCAGCGCATCGCCATCGTTGGCGGCGGTTTCAGCGGAATCATGACAGCTGTAAATCTGGCTCGCCAGAGCCCGGAGCCGCTGCGCGTAATTGTGATCAACCAACAGCGTTCTTCTGGACGTGGAGTCGCTTTCGGGACGCGACGGCCAGAGCATTTGTTGAATGTCGCGGCACGAAATATGTCCGCGTTTCCTGATATGCCGGACCATTTTCTCCAGTGGCTGCGCACCCGGTCGGAATTTGAGGCGGTGCCCGAACACGAACTGCGGGAACGCTTCATGCCGCGAATGATTTACGGAGATTATCTGCGGTCCCTGATGCACCATCATTTCCAGGGGGAGGGAGACGGCGGACCGGTCAAGGCTGAATTCCTGGAGGGCGACGCCGTTGACATTGAGGTCAATCTAGAGGGCGGTGCAACAATCCGGTTGGTGCATGGAGGCAAGGTGGAAGCGGATCGCATTGTCCTCGCCTGTGGCAATGAGGCTCCCGCGGAGTTGCCTGGTGCAGAGGCGCTGCAAGGGCATTCAGCGTGGGTGGCCAACCCGTGGCTGCCATGGCACGAGAGGCTTCCGGGTGCCGACGGAACAATCATTTTGCTGGGTACGGGCCTTACAGCGGTGGACGCGATCATTACCCTCCGGTCGCTAGGCTGGCTGGGGCGAATGCATGCCGTGTCGCGGCATGGTTGGTTTCCAGAATCCCATTTCCGCGGAATCGACTATCCCGACTTTCCGCCGCCTGGTGTAGATCTTGCAACGCTGGGCCTGGAGGAACTCCGTGCCCTGATGCAGGAACACTGTGACCGCCTGCGTGAGCGTGGAGCCAATCCCGCCATTGTGGTGGACAAGATGCGGCCGCACACGCAGCGCGTCTGGCGCAATTTTACTCATGAAGAGCGACTGGAGTTCATGAGAAATGACGCGGCGCGGTGGAATATCCTGCGTCACCGGATTGCACCCGAAATTCACGCGCAGGTAACGAGTTCGCAATTGACTGGACAACTTCAGGTGCACGCCGCCCGTTTTGAACGCCTGGCCCCGGAAGGCGCACGGGCGAAGGTTCTGTTGGAAGGCGGGAGCACGCTGATCGGAGACTTGATAATCAACGCGACCGGCCCTCAAACAAAATTCAGCGCGACGCGTTCGACACTTCTGCAGAATCTGATGCGCAGGGGATTGATCGTGCCGGACGATATGGACATGGGCGTGAAGGTTGATGACGACCACCTGGTGTTGACCGGAGATGGCAAGAGATCAGAACTGCTGCTGGCGATGGGCCCGTTGTTGAGGGGCACTCTGTGGGAGACGATCGCTGTACCCGAACTGCGAGGCCAGGCCCGGCGGGTAGCAGAAGTAGTCGTAGGAGCGCCAATGACGCCGGCGGAGGATCTTTCGGAACTTATCGAATACATGATTTAATGAACGCTTGAATACTTGACAGAATCGCCTTGGAACAATCCACTCAGTGAATCAACTGGGCAATGAACCCGGTAAACCCCTTTTTCCCCATGAAACCTTCAAGCGCGGTCGTATCGCGCCTCCACGCCGGACCTGTGAAATCGAAATCGATTCCCCTGAATTCGAAGGTTCCGATGAACTGTCCGAGCGCGAAACGAGGGTCTATGGTCCTTCCTAAAAGGCCGTGGACGTCTTAACCGTTTGAACTACTGCTGATGCCTGATCACCGTGACCACCCGCTGGGAGTGTCCGTATGAAATCTCTTGACCGTAAGCTTGCCGCCATTCGGAGCGGGGTTTACACGCCCGACGCCTTTATTCTCGCCGATGCAAAGGATGCCGACATGGCCATGGGCGTGGCCGCACCAGGTCCAGCGCGCCCGAAGGGCCGGCCATCCATCCCGAAACCGAACCAGGCCGCGAGTGGCTATGAGCAGGGGGCTACGGGCGACGGTTTCAAGACTCGGAGAGCCTACCTGGACGCGATGACGGATAATGTCCGGCAGGGGGTGATCGACATCCTTCTCGCCTCGGCTTCGAATGCGGAGCGACTCGTCCGAGAGGGAGTCTTCAAGGGCAGCTGCGTAATGCCTGCGATCCGTGCAAACGATTCCACCGATATCTGGCTGGCACGCGGCTCTGCGTACGCTCGCGAACCGTCGCGTCCCTTCCGCACAGCCGTCCTTGAAATGGTTCAGCCGTTCTGCGACCTGGGTTTGTATTCCATAACGTTCAACAACGATCTCGCCCGCGACCATGCTTCGCTTGAGGCTTATGCCCTCTTCCGCGAGAAGGCACGCCGCCTAGGTTTCCGACACTTCCTCGAGATATTCAATCCCAACGCTCCCACGAATCTGGCGCCGGACGCGGTGCCATCTTTCGTAAATGACAGCATTGTCCGTGCACTGGCGGGCGTGACCGATGCTGAAAGGCCGTTGTTCCTCAAGATCGCCTACAATGGGCCGCGCCCGCTCGAGGAACTCGCCTCGCACGATCCCTCACTTGTGGTCGGCATCCTGGGCGGCTCTGCAGGGACGACGCGAGATACCTACGAACTTCTGCACCAGGCTGAGCGCCACGGTGCGCGCGTGGCATTGTTCGGCCGGAAGATAAACCTCGCAGAAGCGCCGCTTGAGCTCCTGGCCTTGATGCCGCCCGTGCTTCGGAGAGAGCTGGAGCCGGCGGAAGCAGTGCGCGCCTACCACGCCGCGTTGGAGAAGCATGGGTTGATGCCGTATCGAACTTTGGAAGACGATCTCGTCATCACGGAATCTGCCCTGACGGAAGGATGACGACGACACGCAAGGGCATAATCTGCGGCGGAACCATCCTGATTGATGTAAACAAAATCATCGACCGCTACCCGCCCCAGGATCACCTTGCTCTCATCGAGGATGAGACGCGCGATTCCGGTGGTCCAGGCTTCAATATGGCGGTTGATCTTGCCCTACTCGGTGCAGAGTTCCCGATCGAGGTGGTGGGTGTCATCGGCAATGATGCGTATGGCGACCTCGTGCTTGATATCTGCCGCAGGGAGGGGATCGGAACTGAGGGAATAGGCGTGCTGCCGGGTATTCCGACTTCGTACACGGATGTGATGATCGTGAAGGACGGTGGACGGCGCACCTTCTTTCATTGCAAGGGCGCCAATGCGGTTCTGCGTCCGGATCAATTCGACTTCGCGGGAACGCAGGCGAAGATCTTTCACCTCGGCGCGCCAGGGCTGCACGATGCAATGGACCAGCCGACTGAGCATGGAAACGGATTCTCCGAAGTGCTGGCGAGGGCTCGCGGAGCCGGGCTCCAGACGAACATGGAGCTTGTCAGCCTTGCCCCGGAGCGCATCCGGCAACTCGCTGGTCCGTGCTTGCCGTATCTCGACTACGTAATCGTCAACGAGGTTGAGGCTGCAGCACTGACCGGGGTCCGCATGAATGAGGATGACGGCTCCCACTGGCCGCGGGCAGAGGCTGCTGCGAGGGCGTTGCTGAAGCTGGGCGTAAACAGGAACGCGGTAATCCATTTCCCGGCGGGTTGCGTAGCGGCCGGGACGGATGGGCAGGTCTGGCGACAGGGCTCCGTTTGTGTGCCGCCAGCGGATATTAAGAGCACAAATGGAGCAGGGGACGCCTGCGCTTCGGGCGTTCTGTTCGGGTTACACGAAGGTTGGGCGATGGAACGTTGTCTGCAGCTCGGGGTGTGCGCCGCGGCGGTCAGCTTGGGCTCCTATAGTCCTTCGGGGGCCTTTCAGCGTTTCAAGGAGTGCCTTGGATACGGGCGAAGCACAGGCTTCAGGTCCGTTTAAAGGTAATCTTCGCCGACGGGACGGCCGCTTCGGCTGATGCTGCGCCGCGGCTATCGTCGATGTGCGCCCGCCCATGACCGAGCGCCGGACTGTGCTGAAATGAACCCAAGCGGAGAAAGAACTCGATATGTTGATCAAGCGCTTAAGTATAGAAGTTTCCAGCCTTCCGAAACTTTGAATTACCGCGAACGGAAAACTCATCCAATCGCGCGTTGTTGTGCAGAATTTTTGCATCCAAGGTATCTAAGGGCTGAAAAATCACTGCTTTAGAAGCAAATGTCCGCGGAGTCGGTAGAGCAGTAATCAAAAGAATCTTCCTTAATGTCGGCGGTCATAGACCGCCGCTTGTCCGGCGCCCCCCCGAAACGGAAGCGACATTTGAGAGGTGCTCTATACCAAGCCGCGCTGCGAAGGGATCCGCCGTGGGCGTTGATGCGTCAGAAGCGCGACATGCGGCTCTGGTTTCTCAGAACGGCTCGGGGATCGTCCAATCGAACGCCGGCCGGCCTTTTCGGACGACATATACGGATGCTCCCACAGGTATTGGCGTGCTGCTGACGTCCGTAAAATCATCATCGGCGTCTCTCCAACCGCTTCCTCCACGTCCGCCGGTCTTGAAGAAATATTTCTTAAAGGAAGTCCCATCGAAAATTCTGACTTCATCCGCCTTGCTGATGCTCTTGGCTCCCTCAAGTCCAAGGGAGCTCTTTCCGAGATAAAGATTGGAGTTGCCCAAACTGAGAGTTCCCGCCGGATACATGTTTGCGACTAGATTCATGTCGCTTCCCAGGGGCACGATTGTGGGGCCGGTCTTGACTGTGCCGGTCAATCGTAACGTGCGGTCGCCTGCGATTTTACGGCAGACGATGACTCCCTGGTCCGCGTAGAGTCTGGTCTGCGAAGCATCGGTAACGGAATCGGTTGAGGACCGCCATCCGATGCCGCCAGTGCCCTCGGTCTGAAAGTAAAACGTCAGGTACTCCTGGGTCACGGGATTGAGCACACGGATCTCGTCGGCGCCGGATACGGTGGATGCTCCGTTTAACCCCGCTTCATTGTTGGGCCCAAACACATCAGCAATTGTGCGATGCCCTCGAATTCGAAAAGCTTCGCCACCCTGTAGGAGCGCAGACAGGTCGTCATCAAGCGTCAACGTTTTCGTTGCCCCATCGGTCGCGAGAATGTCGGTCATGAACCCTGCATTGGGACCGGAGGTAATTTCGAGGAAGAATTCGCCGTTTGCGCCGTTGAATTGATCATCGGACCATGGGGCCTGCGGCTGGGTAATCGACGGACCATCCCAGGTCGTAATCGTTCCGGTATAACTCGTGGGGTTGGTGAGACTCAGGCCGAGATAGGAATACGCCGGGGATTGAGATCCGGTCGTGCCTGCGATGCGCAATTTGATAAAGCCGACAGTATCCTCCGTGCCCGCAGAAGTCGAGACCCGATAGAAACGGCGGTCAGCGGTGGCCGCCTCGGGATCCGTCACAATGAGTGTTCCCGTCTCATTTACCATCGTGCTAAACAGCGTCCAGGTCGACATATCGTTAGAAACGTAAACAGTGTCGGTTTGTCCGACTGCGTCGGTCACGGTAAACTCGATGCTTCCGTCCGGTAGCCACGTCAATGTGCCTGAACCGGTAGATGTTGGTGTATCGGCAGCATTGACAGTAACAGTGACTCCTTCGCTGAAGGCTGTGGCTCCTTCATTGTCAACGGCGATAGCGGATAGCGTATATGTTCCGGCAGGAACATTTTTCCAGGTAACTGAGTAGGGACTAGACGTGGCGGTGTCGATCATGGTTGCCCCGGAGTAAAAGTCGACCCGACTGACAGAACCGTCGCTGTCGCTTGCAGTAGCGCTCAAATTGAACGATGCCGGAGCGGTGAAAGTTTCTTCAGAAGTGGGGTTTGTGAGGTTTACCGAGGGCGGGTCGTTGGGAGGAAGGTAAGACACCTCCGCCGAAGGGGAGCTCTCGAGACCTACGGTATTGTAGGCAGTAATAATGAAAAAATACTCAGTTCCAGCACTCAGGTTTCCGACAGTCGCTGTGGTAGTTGGTCCGACATCCAGGGTATCAGTGTAGGTTCCTGTCGAAGTTCCGTGTTTGAGTCGGTATCCGGCAATGTCAGTCTCAGGGTTTTGATCCCAGGCTAAAGATACAGTATTGGAGGCACGAGTTGGGAGCGCGGAAATGAGGAACAACGAGAGTAGGGCAGCGAAAAAGTTACAGAGGTTTTTGCAAGTGTGATAATTACAAAACATACTTTCGCTCAAGCACCGCGTGTGCCATGGCGATGTGCTCGATTCGAGACGCTCTCTTTTCCGCGTCGCACGGGATTTGCGTTCTGCGCGAATAGCGTCGTGTTTTCATCTTGCGAACTCCGCCGGAGTCGAACTCAGGAGAACGCCAGAAGTGGCAAAGTTGTATAGTCGCGGAAGACCTTGCTGTTTTAGTTGCGGACGGGCGAATCCGAAGCACCGCGGATTGAGAAAGCGTGCGGTCTCAAGATTGGCTGGCAGCCGTTTTCGACGAAACGATCCAATATTTGCAGATGCCTGCGACTCTTGTGCTTTCCATCAACGCGCAAATCGGTCATTTCCTTCGCCCGTAAAGAGGGGGATTCAATCAAAGAAAGGCGCGCAAATTAGGGGATTCCCGCCTTCTTGTCTCGGACTGCATTGCTCAATTTGAGGGCGTTGCGTTGATAGTCCGTTTTGCCGGCCCGTCGCCACCGAGCGAAAGTAAATGGTGCCGTTTTTAATTTCCAAAAACGCGTCGACGGGAGCGGGGAGTTCCAATGTGGGCCGCTTCTTCCGACTTTTGTTTGCTCGCGAATTGTGGACACGCATCACTCCGGAAGCTGGATAAACCGTTCCGCTCTGATTTTCGTTCTACGAATGCTTGAATACGTTCACACTTCAGAAGAAGTTGTTCGTCCAGATTCTAAAGCAGGAGTGTGTCACTCCGAAGAACGGGGCTGTAGCTCAATGGTTAGAGCAGGGGACTCATAATCCCTTGGTTGTGGGTTCGAATCCCGCCGGCCCTACTTCGCTTATATTTTGAATCGAACAGAGGCGTTTGATTGAGACTTGAGCAGCCACAGTTCTCATTACGATTTTCGGCTGAAGTCATGAATGGGCGAATGGGCTCTGATTCTGCGGGAGCGAGTTAAGCGGAGGGAATCCGCCTAATCCGGCAGAGCCAGAATCAAAAGGTTTGTGAGTTGAAGGGGGAAGACGGCTAAAAAGGCGGGATGGAGTCGCAGACCTTATTCAAGCGATATCCTCGAGACTCAGACCTCCTGATCTACCTCTGTAGTGGAAGGGAGGCGAGGAATTACAATGAGCCAAAGTTTGAGGTGCAGGCGCCCTATCGCGGGGCTGACTTTTTGAGGGCGAGGCGGCAAAAGAGAGGGCATGCCACAGGTACAGCTTCCGGTTTTTCCGCACGGAGTGATGCACATCACCCCAGAAATCGCCTTCGAGTCTCGCGATGGGAATGTGACGTATTTTAACGGGCATCTGCCGGTCTTCATTCACGATTGTGAAGATCTGTCGGCATTCCGGCTCTTCAGCAGTCAGTTGGTGATCAACGGCAACGCCACCCAGAGCCAGATTTTGCGGGCGTTTGGGGTGCCGTTAGTGACCGTGAGGGCGCGACGGCGAGGAAGCAGCCTAGCCTGGTTCCAGTGGCACCCTGAGGGTGCGTTGAATCGTGGCGCACACTGCGTCGTCGTGACCGTGGATGTTGAATGCCCGGAGTTTGCTTTGAACACTCGGAATGATGGCCGCGTCGTCGGTGAAATCGAGCGCCGGGGGCCGAATCGCCGAGCATTTGAGCGTCGGGGTTCTGGCCCGCACCTATCCGCGGGAGCGGATACGCGATATCCTCGAAAGGATGGGATTGCAGAGCAAAAGGGTCAGAGATCTGCCTGCCGAAGCTCTGGTTTACTACGTGATCGCACTGGGATTGTTTATTGCGGTTTCCACCGGGGAGGTTCTGCGATGTCTCGTCGAGGGCCTGCAATGGCTGGATGGTGGATTGGGCAAGGTCAAAGTGGCGGGCAAGGTGGCGATTTCCCAGGCGCGCATCCGGCTGGGCGCAGCGCCCCTGAAGGCGCTTTGGTAAGAGAGCAGCACAGCGATGGCCGTGGAGGGACAGCAGGGGAGCTTCTACCGGGGATGGAGACTGGTCTCCATCGATGGAAGCACCTGGATGTGCCTGACACCGAAGAGAACCTGGCTCACTTCGGTCGCCAGCAGTCCAGTCGGGGACAGTTGGCTTTCCCGCAACTGCGCTTTGTCGCCCTCTGCGAGAACGGAGTGCACGCCATCTTCGGTGTGCGCATGGGTTCCTATGACACTCACGAGACGGCGCTGGCGGCCGATCTGGTTGGAAAATGGCAGGACGGCATGCTTTGTCTGGCTGACCGTCTCTACGCGAATTTCACCCTCTGGCAGAAGGCGGCCGCAACGGGGGCGGAACTCTTGTGGAGGACGCGCTCCAATTCCGACCTGCCAGTTGAAGAAGTGCTTGCCGACGGCTCCTATCTCTCTCGCATTTACCCCTCGGAGAAGGCGAAGCGCCAGAAGCGTGGCGCAATCACGGTGCGGGTCATCGAATACGAACTCGAAGGTTCTCCGCCATCCTCGACGAAATCCTTGAACAACGGTTTCCGCCACGAAAGGGCCGCTTTGGCCCGCGTGGCGTGAAAGGCAAGATGTCCGGATATCCCATCCGAAGATCCCGCGGTCCGACCATGAGACGTAAAGCGCGGGAAATCCTCAGGAAACAAACTAAGTGAACAGTCTTGGGGCTAGAACGAACCAAACAGGCTTGCGATGATGATGATGGCTACGAGCGAGACTAGCGGTGCGGCAACCGCGACGACAAAGACATCGGCATATGCTTTGCGATGACTGACCCCGCAAACACTGAGCAGTGTGATGACGGCGCCATTATGGGGCAGTGCATCGAGGGCTCCCGAGGCCACCGCCGTTACGCGGTGCATGGCATCGAGCGAGACTCCAGTGGCGCCCGCGAGGTCGACGAATATTGGACCAAGGGCATCGAGCGCGATACTCATGCCCCCGGAGGCGGAGCCGGTAATCGCGGAGAGCACCGTCACAGCTGCCGCGACGGACACCAGGGGATTGCCGCCGCCAAGGGAAAGGACGACTTCACTGATCAGGTCGAACACTGGCAAAGCGGCAATGACGGCGCCGAATCCGACCAGGCTGGCAGTGTTGAAGATCGGCAGCACGGATGCGTCGGTGCCCTTGTCCAGGCTGGCCCCCAGGTTCGTAAGCCGTTTCCAGTTGGAGATGACGAGTACGACAATGGCAAGAGACAGCGCAACGATGACGGCCCAGACGCCGCGGACGCTCTCGATCGTCGTTGCCCCAAACCTGGGCTCCGCCAGGAAGGATGTGTCCATGAGTGGGACAATGACCTGGACAAACGCGAAATTCGCGACAATGACAACGATCACCGGCAACAGTGCCAACAGGAACGGTGGCAGGCTCTCCTTCTCCGGTAGAGTTTCCGACAATTCGTTAATGTCGAAACCGCTGTTCTGGGAATGCTCACGCATCACGATGTCCTGCTCCGGTAGGCTGTCGACATGGTTGCCGTAGCCCTCGCCAGCCGACCTCGCGCTTTTGGCGCGGCGGTTCAGCCAGGCAGTGCCAAGCACAAACATGATGAGAGCCGCGATGATGCCTAAGCCCGGCGCCGCGAACGCCGTGGTAGCGAAAAACGGCATCGGGATGGCATTTTGAATTGCCGGCGTGCCCGGCAGGGCCGACATGGTGAAAGTAAATGCGCCCAGGGCAAGCGTTCCAGGGATAAGGCGTTTGGGGATGTCGGCGGCGCGGAACAAAGCGGCGGCCACGGGAAAAATAGCGAAGGCGACGACAAAAGCCGAAACGCCGCCATAGGTCAGTACACCGCAACACAGCACCACGGAAATAATGGAGCGTTCGGGTCCCAGCCAGGCGCTGACCGATTCGGCAATGGACTTGGCGGAGCCGCTGTCGTCCATCAGTTTACCAAAAATTGCGCCCAGCATAAACAGCGGAAAAAAGGCAACGATGAAGTCGCCGGTATTAGTCATGAAGATCTGTGTATAGGCGGCGAGGATGGGCATACCACCGGTCAACAGAACAGCGAGCAGCGCCATCGCGGGCGCGAGCAGGATCAAAGTAATGCCCCGAAAGGCCAGGTATATAAGTATTCCCAGTGCGATAAGGATGGCGAGAGTATCGATCATCAGAATATCCTCAGTTATGGGTTTTCAGCGGAGAAGCGAAGTCACGAGGTTTTCCACAGCTGGAGCCTTTAAGGCACCCGAAGGGCACTACCCGTGCGTGCGCAAGTTTGAGCTGACACGCATGAAACAAGGCATGGAATCGTTTAATGATCCCGTGATCGAGAACAAAATCACCCCTGTCGCTGGTGGTCTTGTCCAGCGGACCTGATTCCATAGACCTTACGCTCTGAGTACTCGAATCCCGCCTATCCGGGCCGGCCCTGTTTACTCACATGTCATCGAGAGCAGAAAGACAGTCGCTGCTCTCGCCATGACATTGAACCGACGCGCCGCTCCAATCAAGCATTCCACTATTCTGGTTGTGAGTAGCGGGCATCCTCAGGGTAAGCGTCGAAGTCTTTGCCGAGGGCTCTCCAGCCGGCGAGCCATTGCTCGGCGACTTGCCTGCCCTCTTTGTGAAGCCGTTCCAGATGTCTCAGATCGCGGTTGAACTTTGTCCTTACTTTGAGACCCCACGCCGTCTTGCGGGTCATCTTGATGGTCCGTATGTCAACGATCTTACGGTTTCTCAGAAACGAATCACTGGCTCCGTACCTTAGTCAGCCACTTGTTCATCGTGAGTATGTGATCGAGTTCCTGATTGAGGGAGTTATTACCAGCCAGATCGTTTTCCCGATCTCTTATGTCTTCAAGACTCGTCAGCTTTTGTTTCGGGTCAAATTCCTGGGGGTTAATTCGGACAACCCAAATTTCATCTGGTTTCTCTTCCGCGGACTCGCTGTCCAAAAATGGACGAACCGGCGGATTCTGAGAGTACAGGCCGTCCCAGTAATAGCCATCGCGCTTAATACTCTTGCCGGGTGTGCAAGTCGGGAAGACCTTGCCTTCGATGCGTTGAGCCGGAAGAACCTCGGGGAGCGTCCCAGAAGCTGCCACTCCCTCCAGCGAGATGGGCCGCCGCATGCGCCAGCGCGTTACATTATATTGATCGCTTTCCTTGTGGGGAGGTCGCAGGCCCAATTCTTCGAGGGTCTTGTCGGAATCGAAAACTTCGAAGTTGCCACTGTAGATTTCTATGGCACCCGCCAGAATCCGGCGATTGGCCTTGGCCACGACAGGCCAGTTGATCTGATGGAAATCTGGGCAGACCGAATCAAGAAGCGCCGGGAACGACAAATACTGTTGTCGTGCCCCCATCAAAGCAAGGCCGGTCAACGCCAACTCTCCGTAAATCTCGTAAGGGCTGGATGCAGGAAAAGCCACGCCCTTCTCCTTGAGATCCAACAGCGCTGCAACCGCCATATTGTGGGAGACCTCCAGTGGATTACTCGCAGCGAAGGTCGTCCACAGGAAATTGAGGCGCTCGATCGCCTTCTCCACTTTCCCGCATTCGGGATCCGCGGTATTGGGGGCCAGGCCATACCAGGTTGCCAACGCGCAGAGTGCGCCGGCGGAGGTTCCGCTGATCGCGGTGATATCGAATTTTGTACCGTCACCGGTTTCGGCATCCCATTTCAACTTGGTTTCCAAGATCTGGGTGAGGACACCCCAGGTAAACGCGGCGTGCGTGCCGCCACCTTGACAAGCTATGGCTACATTCTTGGTGCTCATGTGGGCTCACCTCCCTTACTGTGCTGGAATAATTTCAAATGCTGTATGGTCTCAGATTGAGCCCCTTAATTAGGGTTATCATTGATTTACATCAAGGATTATGACTGCTAGGAATTTGCTTTTTCACGCCCGGCTACGATTCGGCGAGGGGCCGCCGGGTTGGAGGAGGTTCAGGGGGGAGGAAGGGGTTTCGTCGTCAAGCTGTCGAATGGCGGCGCTGATCTCCCGGCAATCTGCGTCTATTCGGCAATAGTCGCCCCCGGGACAGCTTCGTAGGCAAGGTGTTTCTTGATGTCCGCTTTGCCCGGATGGGTGCCGGGGAGGATCTCGAAGCGTGGGTCGAAGTCGACCATGGTGGCGGCCAGCTTCTTGAGGATGCTGAGATCCCCTTCTGCCTTGCAGGTGCCGTCCGCGATTTGGGCCTCCAGCTCTTTGGCGCCCATCATGGTCATTTCCAGGTCGGATCGATTGATAGTGAGGGTCAGGTCCGGATTCTCGGCCGCGTAGCCCTCGATGTTGGTGAGGGTGGCGTTCTCCAGTTCGACGATGAACTTCTCCCCGCTGTCCGGCGTGATGAGGTTGACGGTGAAGCGCATCCCTTCCGCCTTCCGGCTGTCCATCTTGATCCCCAGGAAGTTGAGAAAGAGTTCGGTGGACATGGTCCGAATGACGTCGGGGCCGCTGGAGTCAACCACTTCCCCCTGCGGGATCCCGGTGCGGAGTTCGTATGCGCCAGCCAGGAAGCTGTTGCGCAGGCCCGGGTTCTCCTGCTGGTATCCCAGTTGCTCGAAGATGTCGGCGAGGATGTCCTTGGCCTCCTGGTTCTCGGGCTCGGCATGTACGAGCTTATCAACGATCTCTGAGGCGTGCTTGTAATTGCCTTCGCTGAAGAGCTCCCGGCCCCTTGAGATGATCTTGTTGGCACCACCCATCATCTCGACGTAGAGCGGGAGCGGGCAGTCAACGATTCCTTCACCCTCGCGAGTTTATTTTCCTGACGGCTGCTCCACTTACGGATAGGATTTCTCCATGTCCGCTTTGAAATCGTCCATATTCAAGATCCCTGCGACGTGGATCTCGAGACTTCTTCGGTGGGCTTTGGCGGGACTTGGATTTTTCCTCCGGGTCCTGGTCCTCGCATGGGCTGGCCTGGCTATCTACTATTCCAACCTGCCATGGACCTGGATGCGGTTGGTGCTTGCGGTGGGTTTTGTGGCGTTCGGTGTTTGGGTTTTCTGGCTCACGCAGAGACGTCGACTTTATTGGCTGTTCTGGGGATTATTCCTCGGCGTGGTCGGGTGGTGGATCGCCATCCCGCCGTCGCATGACCGGAACTGGAGACCGGAGGTGGCGGTGATGCCGCGGGCATTCATCGATGGGGACAGGGTCCGAATCACCGGAGTTCGCAATTTCGAATTCCGCACCCGCGACGATTTCACAGTCCGCTACGAGGAGCGGGAGGTGGATCTTTCACATCTCACGGGGCTGGATCTCTTCATCTCCTACTGGCATTTGGGACCGGTGAGTCACACGTTCGTGAGTTTTCTCTTCGACAATGCTCCTCCCGTCTGCATCTCGATCGAAACACGGCCGGAGGTCGGCGAGGGCTTCGACCCCATCGCTTCGCTCTTTAAGCAGTTCGAACTAATTTACGTCATCGGAGACGAGCAGGACCTCGTGGGTTCTCGCGCTAACCATCGATCTGAGGATGTCTTTCTCTACCACATCCGGATAACGCCGGAAGGCGCACGACGACTTTTTCTCATCTACCTGGATCGCGTCAATCAACTCGCCGATCATCCAGAGTGGTACCACCTGCTGAGCAACAACTGCACGATCAACATTGTTCGCTATGCGAATCTTGCGGGTCGGGTCGGGGGGTTCAATTTTCGCCATCTGCTAAACGGGTTCTTCGATGGGTATCTCTATTCCGCGGGAGCGTTGGATTCCTTTCTTCCCTTAGAAGAACTGCGCCGACAGTCGCGGATCAACGACGCGGCGGAAGCGGCCGACGGGGCTCCGGATTTCTCCGACCGCATCCGAGCCTCCCTTCCACCTCGAATTACCCCCTAAGGCCGTCTGCAATAGGGATAATTCCGGATCGTTGCGTGGGCTAATCGGGTGATTCAACCGAATCCCCTCGGCGAGGGAACGACGCCTCCCGTGGTCTTTAAATTAGCTTGCGTTGCGAATCTCATTCCGTGAGGGTGCCGCCCGCTTAGTCTAGGACATGGAAAACCATTCTTTTCTGCAACTCTGCGGCTTTTCGGCTGAACTCCTGATCTTATTCGGGGTGAGCGGGTGTGGTCCGGAGGTGAAAACTACCCAAGCCGTGCGACCGGTCCAAACACTGGTGCTGAGCACCGCCGCCGACTCGCCTGTCCGGCGTTTCCCCGGCGAGGTCGCAGCGGCCGACACTTCCAACCTGTCGTTCGATGTTCCCGGGAGGCTGGTCGAGTTTCCGGCGAGCCAGGAGGGTCTGGAGGTGAAGCAGGGAGATCTCCTCGGGCAATTGGACACGACGAATTTCGTCGCGCGGGTGGACGCGGCCCGGGCCGACTACACCAACGCCCGGAGCCAGCTCGAGCGACGCCGGCAGGCGCTGGAGCGGAGGGCGGTCTCGCGCAGCGAATTCGATCAGGCCCAGCGCGCGGCGGACGTGGCCGATGCCGCCTTGCGCGAAGCGCAGCGGGCATTGGAGGACACGAGGCTGGTGGCGCCCCTGGATGGAAGGGTCGCCCGCAGACTGGTGAACAATTTCCAGAACGTGCAGGCGCACCAGCCCGTACTGGTCTTCCAGAACAATTCCATGCTGGAGGTCGACATCCAGATTCCCGAGGCGGACATGTCGAAGGCCGGTCGAAACATCACTCCCGAGAATGCCGCGGAGCGGCTCGAGGCCACCGTGGAGTTCCCGGCGATCCCGGGGTCCACGTTCCCGCTCACGCTCTCGTCCTTCAGCACCGAGGCGACCCAGTCCGCGCGCACGTTCCGGGTGTCGTTCATTCTCTATCCACCGGAGGGGCAGAACATTCTTCCGGGAATGACCTGCACGGTCTCGGTCCGCCTGCTGAGCCGAAGCGGCACGCCGTCGTGGGAGGAGGAAGGCGGATTCCGGATTCCCCTCCGGGCGGTCGCGACCGAGGACGGCACCAGTGCGGTTTGGAAGTTGGCCCCCGATTCAATGCAGGTAAAGCGCGTTGCGATCGAGATGGGCGGTGTCTCCGGGGATTACGTGAACGTTCGTAGTTCGGACCTCGCCGTCGGCGATGAAATTGTCACCGCTGGCGTTCGATTCCTTTCGGAAGGAATGGCGGTAGAGCGTATACCTTCGCAGAACCCATAATCTTTCGGCCATGAACATCGCCGAGGCGTCGATACGCAACAAGACAGTCACTCTCGTCTTCGCGGCCCTCCTGCTGGTGCTGGGAATCTGGTCCTACCTTCACCTTCCGCGACTGGAGGATCCGGAGTTCACGATCAAGGACGCGCTGATCATCACCCCCTACCCGGGCGCCACCGCCCAGGAAGTGGAGAAGGAGGTCAGCGACGTCATTGAGCTTGCCGCACAGCAGCTGGAACAACTGGACCGCGTCGTTTCCCGGTCGGAACGCGGCCGCAGCACAGTCACCGTCACGATCCGCGATCAATACGACAGCGAATCGCTGCCTCAGGTCTGGGATGAACTCCGCCGCAAGGTGGGGGATGCGCAGCGTCATCTCCCCCCGGGAGCGGGTCCCTCCGTCGTGCTCGATGATTTCGGCGATGTCTTCGGGATTTTCTTTGCCCTCACCGGTCCTGATTTCACCGACGCCCAGCTTTACGACACGGCCAAGTTGCTCCGCCGTGAGCTGCTCCTCGTCCCCGACGTCAAAAAGATCGATCTCTTCGGTCATCAGCAGGAAGTCATCTACATCGAACTGGCCCGCGACCGCATGTCCCAGCTCGGCATCCGGCCCGAAACGATCTTCGCAAAGCTTCGAGAACAGAATCTCGTGGTGCCCAGCGGGTCCGCAGATGTCGGTCCTCTGGTCGTCCCCATCAATCCGACCGGGAAATGGACCGGCGTGGAAGACTTCGAAAATCTCCTCATCCGGGCGGGAGGCCAGGAGTCGGAACTGATTTACCTGAAAGACATCGCGACCGTCCGGCGGAACTACATCGATCCGCCTTCGACGTCGTTGCGCTACGATGGCGAACGTGCGATCGGCATCGGCATCTCCACCGTCGGCGGCGGCAACGTCGTGACGATGGGTGCTGCGGTCGAAAAGCGGATCGCCGAGCTCGGCGCGCGGATTCCGCTCGGGATGGAACTCCGGAACGTTTCGTTCCAGGCGGACACCGTGACGGAGGCGATCGACGAGTTCATTGCGAACCTGGGAGCGTCCGTGCTCATCGTGGTGGTCGTTCTGCTTCTGGCCATGGGCCTGCGCAGCGGGTTGCTCATCGGCGCGATCCTGCTCATCACCATGGCGGGCACGATGATCGTGATGGAGCAGACGGGGCTGATTCTCGAACGCATCTCGCTCGGCGCACTCATCATCGCGCTGGTGATGCTGGTGGACAATGCCATCGTCATTACCGAGGGCATGCTCATCGGCATGCAGAAGGGCCGGGACAGAATGCAGGCGGCGAAGGAGGTGGTTTCCCAGACCGCGATCCCGTTGCTGGGATCGACGGCGATCGCGGTGCTCGCCTTCGGGGCCATCGGACTTTCGGACGACAGCACCGGGGAATATTGCCGGTCGCTCTTCCTGGTGCTCCTGATCTCGCTCGGCCTGAGCTGGATCACGGCGGTCACGATCACGCCGCTCTTCGGCTATCTGTTTCTGAAGACCTCGGCTCCTAAAGAGGGCAATAGTGTGCAGGCCGATCCCTACGCAGGCGCATTGTATCAGGGTTACAAGAAAATCCTGCTTCTCTGTCTTCATGCCCGGGGAGTGACGATCCTCGTGCTTGTGGGAATGCTCTTCCTCGCGATCTTCGCATCCCAGTTTCTCCAGAACAGTTTCTTCCCGGACTCGACGCGTCCGCAGTTCATGGTGGATGTCTGGATGCCCGGCGGCACCCGCCTGGATGAGACCGACCGCGTGACCGGCGAGATGCAGGAGTCCATCAAGGACATTCCCGGGATCACCCATATCACGACCTCCGTGGGACAGGGCGCACTCCGGTTCCTGCTCACCTACGCTCCGGAGCAGTTTGACTCGTCCTACGCGCAGTTCCTCATCGACGTGGACGATCACGAGCGCATCGCGGAGGTCCTTCCGGCGGTGCAGAAAGCGTTATCCGAGTCTTATCCGGACGCGCAGATCATCGCGAAGCGTTTCCTCCTCGGCCCAGGCGCGGGAGGCCGTGTCCAGGTGCGGTTCTCCGGGGAGAACTACGACACACTCCGTGCGCTGTCGGCCCAGGCGATCGACATCCTGAGGCGCGACGGCGGCGCCAAAGGCATCCGGATCGACAGCCGCGAACCCGTGCCGGTGATCCGTCCACAATTCTCCGAGGCCCAGGCCCGACTCGCGGGAATCACCCGCACCGATCTGGGAACAACACTAGCCACTGCCTTCAGCGGACGACCCATCGGAGTCTATCGCGAGGGTGACGAGTTGCTGCCGATCATGGCGCGGGGTCCGGAGGCCGAACGCGCCGACCCCGATTCGATCCGGGATGTGCAGATCTTCAGCCCGGCAGCGGGAACGTTCATTCCCGTGCGTCAGGTGGTTTCGGATTTCACCACCGAGCTGGAAGACCCGATCATCATGCGTCGGAACCGGCTCCCGACGATCACGGTGCATGCCGACCAGACGTCGGGACTGGCGAGCACCCTGTTCAATCGGGTAAGTCCGAAGATCGAAGCCATTCAACTGCCGCCCGGATACACAATGGAATGGGGCGGAGAGCATGAGGATTCCTCAAAGGCTCGGGCCGCGCTTGCGGGAACGCTTCCGGCGTTCCTCCTCATGATGGTGCTCATTGTGATCGTCCTCTTCAACTCGCTACGCACGACCCTGATCATCTGGCTGACGGTTCCGCTGTCGATCATCGGCATCGTGATCGGGCTGCTTGTGTTCAACCAGCCCTTCGGATTCATGGCTCTGCTGGGGGCGCTGAGTCTCTCCGGCATGCTCATCAAGAACGGGATCGTCCTTGTCGATGAGATCAACGTTCAGCTCGCAGCCGGGAAACCTCCGTGGGACGCCGTCGTGGATTCGTCGGTGAGTCGGTGTACGCCCCGTCTCCATGGCCGTGCTCACCACGGCCTTCGGGATGATTCCGTTGATGTTCGACGTGTTCTTCGGCGCCATGGCGGTCACGATCGTCGTCGGTCTGCTCTTCGCATCGGTCCTCACGCTGATCGTCGTGCCGGTGCTCTACGTGACGTTCTTCGGATACCGCCCGACGCCGAAAACCTCGGGCTAGCAGCCTGTTGAAATGCGGAGGGAACGCGGCGCCACACCCCGCATCACACCCATGAACGAGAAGCGTTCCAGTCGAGTTTGGATTCAGGCGGCGGTCATCCGCTTCGGCGTGCTTCTGGGGCTTTGGGCGGTGTTCGATGGTGTGAAACCCGCAGGATTGGCGGTGGGAATTCTCGCGGCATCCCTCGCCACGTGGTCGAGTCTCCATTTGCTCCCGCCCACGCGGGTCACCCTGCGTTTCCTGCCTCTGCTCTCCCTGCTGGGGAACTTCCTCTGGAGTTCCGTCGTGGCGGGGCTGGATGTGGCTTTGCGCGCGTTCCAGCCCCGGATCGCCTTGCGCCCGGGCTTCGTGAAATGCGACTGCAGCATCGGAGTCGGGACGAAACGGGATCTTTTCCTCGGCATGTCCAGCCTCCTGCCGGGCTCGCTTCCGGTCGGGGAGGACCCGGAGGGACGCATCGTGCTGCATTGCCTGGATGTTGAGCAACCGGTGGCGGAGCAGATGGCCGAAAGCGAAGCGCGGTTGCTTCGTGCGATCGGGAGGCCGCCGCAGTGAGCGGATTCCTCCTTGGCGCAGCGGTATTTGTCCTGGTCATGGTGGCTCTGGGTCTGGTCCGGATTCTACGGGGTCCCGACGACGCGGATCGGATGATGGCGGCGCAACTGCTCGGCACCGGAGGAATTGCGGTGCTGCTGCTCGCCGCGAGCGGCGGCTACCCGGCGGCTGCCGATGCCGCTCTGATCCTTGCGCTTCTCGCGGCCTTCGCCTCGGTGGTTTTCGTCAAGAACGGCGCCACCAGGAAGCGCCGGAATCCCACGGGGGAGACAGACCCATGAGGCTGGCCCTGGACATCCTGACGATCATCGCCGTTTCGGCGGGCGCATTCTTCTTCCTCGCGGGAACCGTCGGGCTCCTGCGCTTTCCGGACACGCTCACTCAGCTGCATGCGCTGACGAAGGCCGACAATCTGGGCCTGGGATTGATCATGCTCGGCCTCCTGCCCCGGGTGGATTGGCCGTTCGATGCGATCAAGTTGGTCGTGGTCTGGGTGCTGGTGCTGGTGTCCAGCGCCGTTGCGTCGCAGCTCATCGGGCGCAGGGTGAAGGAGGAGAGCGAGGACGCATGAGTGCAGAGCTCGTGTTCCAGTGCGGGTTGATCCTGCTCATTCTTGCGATGGCCATCTTCACGATCGGGACGCGCGAAGATTTTGCCGCGATCGTCGGGTTCGTCGCCTACGGTTTGCTGCTTTCCCTCGCCTGGATGACTCTCTCTTCGCCGGACGTCGCGCTCACCGAGGCGGCGGTGGGCGGCGGAGTGACCGGAGCGCTGCTCCTGGGAGCCTCCGCCAGGCTGCGTTCCGCACCCAGACCCGCGAGGAAGGAACGACCCGGATGGTGCGGACGCGCAACCGCGCTGATTCTTTGCGTCTGCGTTTCGGCGGGGCTCGTGGCCGTCGTCCTGCTGCTGCCGGAGCCGGCACCGACCCTCGCTCCGGAAGCGAAGGCGCAGCTCGCCACCACCGGCCTGGGGAATCCGGTCACAGCCGTTCTGATGTCCTTCCGCGCACTCGATACGCTTCTTGAGAAAGTCGTCCTGCTCCTCGCCCTGGTCGGTGTCTGGTCGCTCGCGCCCGATCGATTCTGGGGAGGACGCCCGGCGTTTGGCTACCGGCCCCAGCCCCACGGGGCCCTGGTTTTCCTCACCCGGATCCTTGTCCCTGTGGGAGTTCTCTTGGGCGTCTATCTGTTCTGGGTCGGGGCGGATGCTCCGGGTGGAGCTTTCCAGGGCGGCGCAATTCTGTCCGCCCTGTGGATCCTCGGGTTCCTCTCGGGACTGGCGGTCGTCCCGCGCGTGGATGGATTGGGAATCCGTCTCCTGCTGACGGCGGGGATCCTCGTCTTCCTCGCTGCCGGTCTGGCCGGGTTCGCAGTGGCGTCCGGGTTCCTCGCGTATCCGGAGGCATACGCCAAACCGATCATTCTGGTCATCGAGGTCGCCATGACCCTTTCCGTCGCCGTCACGCTCGGCCTGCTGGTAGCGGGTCCGCCGGGGAGGGCTCCGAAGCCATGAACGAGACCACGCTCTTCGGCATCTGCGGCGCGCTTCTGGTGGGGCTCGGGCTTTATGGACTGATCGTCCAGCCGCTTCCCCTCCGGAAGATTCTTTCCTTCAATGTCCTCGGAAGCGGGATCTTCCTCGTCTTCGGCGTGGTGGCGCGTCGCGGAGCGGCGGCGGGAATGGCGGGCGACCCCATTCCGCAGGCACTGGTGATCACCGGGATCGTGGTCGCCTTCTCCGCCACGGCGCTTGCGGTCGCCCTCCTGCTCAGGCTCTTCGAGGAAACGGGCGATACCTCGCTTTCGGACGAGGAGCCCAAACGCGAGGAGAGCGGCAAGTGACGACCCCGATCGCTGCGGCGTCTCTGCATGGTTCCGGTTCCGGCGCGACTCTCATGGTCCTCGCTCTGGTGCTTCCTGTCGTCGGTATCCTGCTTTCCGTTCTGGCCGGAGGACGCCATGCGCGGGCCGTCTCGATCGTGCTGCTCCTCGCGGGGCTCGGAGTGGCCGGGGGAATCGCCTGCGGGGTCTGGGTCGACGGGCAGGCCCTGACCTATCAAGTGGGCGGATGGGCTCCTCCGCTTGGGTTGAAACTCCGAGCCGACGGACTCTCGGCGGTGATGATCGCAGTGACGGCTATCGCGACCTTTGGCGTCGCCCTGTATGCACCGGCGGAATTCTGGACCCGTCGCGGCGAGACCGAGACCCGGAAGTCCCTGGCGTTCTGGGTGCTTCTCCTGAGCGTCTGGGCGGCGATGAACGCCGTCTTTCTGGGAAACGATTTCTTCAATCTCTACGTCGCGCTGGAACTGGTGACCTTTGCCGCCGTGCCGCTCGTTTCACTGAGCGGCAGCCCCGGGACTTTGAAGGCCGCGTTGCGCTACCTGCTCTTCGCGCTCTTTGGTTCCTCGCTCTACCTGCTCGGAACCACCTTGCTCTACGCCCACTACGGCACGCTCGATATCGGATTGCTTGCCGGGCGGGTCCGTGCCGAACCGGGACTTTGGGTCGCGGCGGGACTGATGACCGCCGGACTCGCCGCGAAGACCGCGCTCTTCCCACTCCACATCTGGCTTCCTCCCGCCCATGCGGGGGCCCCGCCCGCTGCCAGCGCCCTGCTCTCCGCACTGGTGGTGAAAGGCTCTTTCTTTCTGGTCGTGCGACTCTGGTTCGACGTCCTTCCAAGCCTGAATGGGGCGATCGCCGGGCAGATCCTTGGGGCGATGGGCGCAGGCGCCATTCTGGTGGGCGGCATCCTTGCCTTGCGGCAAACGCGATTGAAACTCCTGATCGCCTACTCGACGGTGGCGCAGCTTGGCTATCTGTTCCTCCTGTTTCCGCTAGCCGCAGGGACGGCGGGAATCGCGGCCCACACTGCCTTGGCAGGCGGGATGTTCCAAGCCATTTCCCACGCGTTCGCCAAGGCCGCCTTGTTCATGGCGGCCGGGCTCGTGGCGGAGGCGATGGGCCATGACCGGATCGCGGAACTCCGGGGCGTCGCCCGGGTGCTCCCGCTCACGGTCTTCGCATTCGGCGTCGCGGCGCTCTCGCTCATCGGAGTTCCTCCGACGGGAGGATTTCTCGCCAAGTGGATGTTGTTGTCGGCATCCGCCATGACCGGCCAGTGGTGGTGGGTCGTGGTCCTGCTCGCCGGAGGTCTGCTGGCAGGCGGATACATGTTCCGGTTTCTTTCCCCCGCGCTGGCGGCCACGGACACGCCCCCGACGCTCCAGTCGCCGGTGTCGCGGGGACGCGAGTTCGTGGTCCTGGCACTGGCGCTCTGCGCGTTGCTCATGGGGATACTGCCGGAGAAACCGTTGGCGCTCCTCCTGCTCGACCGCACCCCCCAAAACGAGGAGGTCGCATTGCCATGACCGCCGCAGCAATCCTTCCAGCGCTGCCCATCGTGGCGATCGCCCTGCCGCTCGCGATGGCCCTCGCCTGCGCGAACGGACGACTCCGGGCGCTGCTGTCGTCCCTCTTCTGGCTGGCACCCGTTCCCGCCCTTGCGGCAGCGCTCCTTGCTGTCGGCGCACCGGCCTGGGAGCTCCATTGGTCGCCATACCGGTTAACGTTCGTTCTCGATGCGCCGGGTGCGATGCTGCTGGGCACCTCGGCCCTATTGTGGATCGCTGCGGGGATCTCCGCTCCGACATTCCTCCGCGGGAAGCCCGACAGCGGACGGTTCACCGTTTGCTGGTTCCTGACGCTGACGGGGAGCATGGGGATCTTCGTGGCTGCGGATCTTGCCAGTTTCCTGGTCGCGTACGCGCTGGTCAGTCTGCCCGCCTACGGGATGATCCTGCACGATGGTTCGGCATCCGCCCGCCGGGCCGGCGGTATCTACATGGGATTCGCGCTCCTCGGCGAGAATCTGCTGCTGCTCGCGTTCGTGCTACTTTCGCTGAATGCGCCCGGGGATAGTTTGCGAATTTCCGATGTCGTGGCGGCGATCCAAACGGCGCCGTTCCGAGACCTGATTCTCGCGCTTCTGATTGTTGGATTCGGGATGAAGATGGCGCTGCTGCCGATGCATTTCTGGATGCCGCTCGCCTACACGGCGGCCCCGATCCCTGCGGCAGCGGTGCTCAGCGGGGCCGCAGTCAAAGCCGGGGTGGTCGGGATGCTGCGGTTCCTGCCGTTCGATGCCGGACTGCCCGACTGGGGAATGGCGCTCGTGATTCTGGGATTGACCGGAGCATTCTTCGGCGTTGCTGTGGGTGTCACCCAGTCCAATCCCAAGTCGGTGCTCGCCTACTCGAGTGTGAGTCAGATGGGCTTCCTCGCGATGCTGCTCGGCGTGGGATTGGGAACCAGTGCGAGCGGCATCGGGACCGTCGTTGGGTTCTATGCGGCACACCATGTCCTTGTCAAAGGAGCGCTGTTCCTGGCTATTGGGGTCGCCGGCGCCACAGGGGCCCGCCACTTTCCCCGGGTCGTGCTGTTTCCGGCAGCTCTGATAGCCGTGGGCCTGGCCGGATTGCCGTTGACCGGCGGAGCGCTGGCCAAACTGGTGGCCAAGGGACCGTTGGTGAATGGTCTGGTCGGCCTGCTTGCATCGCTATCGGCGGCGGGAAGCACGCTTCTGATGCTTTATTTCCTTCGCTGCCTTGCCCAGGAAGCGGACCGGACGTCAGAGAGGGTTGCGTCCGCCAGAATCCTTTATCCCTGGCTGGGAATGGTTGTCGCCACCCTTGTGGTGCCGTGGGGATTCTACCTTTGCGGAGGAATAGGCTCGCTCTCCGAAGCCATCGCCCCGGACGCGCTTTGGAAGTTGCTCTGGCCAATCCTGGTCGGCGGATTGCTGGCACTCGTTCTACGCAAGTGGGGCCAAGGGTTGCCAACGATCCCGAACGGGGATGTGGCGTCGTTCGGAGGCATTGTGTCGCAGGTCTCGGTAGTCCTGGCAGAACGGTGCGAAACCGCCGATCGCAGGTTGAGGCGATGGCCGGTGGCCTGCCTCTCGATTCTAGTCGTCGCCATTCTGCTGGTTGCCACGCTTTGGGTCTCCAACTGATCGGTCGGGTTATTGCGAGTGTTCGCTTCGCGAGTCTCTCCGCAGAAGTTTGTTACGGCTTTGTGCATTTGATTATCTGAACGTAAAAAGCTGGCTTTTCGATCGATCGCTAGAGATAACGGCGACGAACCATATGACTACCACTTCAACTTCTGATTCGCCCGCTCATACGCTGTCGAAGAGCCGTGGCTGGCTTATCATCGGCGGAATCCTCTCCATCGTGGTCGGCTTTTTCGCGATGGGCTCTCCGATTCTCTTTTCGATCGTGATTGCGAAGTTTCTCGGTCTGTTTGCGCTGATCAGCGGTGTCATCTCCTTGTTCCTGGCGATCTTCGGGAAACATACCACGCATCGCATTCTTGATGCGCTCTTTGCGGCGATCCGCATCGCCGCAGGCGTGATCCTTCTGCGGTGCGTCGCCTCCGGAATTACGATAATCACGCTGATCCTCGCAATCTATCTGATCATCGAAGGCGCTTCGGCAATCATCGGCGCGTTCAAACTGCGGCAGCACAAAGGTTGGAGCTGGACACTGATCAACGGGATCGCCGGTTTGGTTCTCGGCATAATGGTCTATGCGCAGTGGCCTTCGAATGCACCCTGGGTTCTGGGACTTTTCTATGGCATCTACTCGCTCTTCTATGGGATGTCGTGTCTCATGCTCGGTCTGGCCTCCCCGAAACAGGCCTCCTAGTTTCGACGGTGAGGCCTTTCGCGGCTCAGGGTGATCGGAAACACCCCACAGGCTTCGGTAGAATTTGCGGTGAGCGACGAAAACATGAACTCCGAGTCATTCGTTTCCACCGGAAATCTTCCGCCGCCAGATCGAGTAATGCAATTGGTGAACGACGCGTACGAACGCTTCTGTTCGGATCGGGGAGGAGAGGTTTCCAGTGTCTATCCGGCCCTTGCACGCGTGTCGCCCGATCTGTTCGGAGTTTGCGTTGTGGGGACGAGCGGAAATGCCTATGCCGCAGGGGACGAGGACGCCGAGTTCTCGATCATGAGTGTCTCCAAGCCGTTCGTGTTCGCGCTGGTTGCCCAGGCCATTGGTGTTGAGGAGACTCGGCAGAAGATCGGTGTGAACGCGACCGGGTATGCCTTTAATTCCCTGGCTGCCATCGAGCGGAGCCCGTCGGGACAGACGAATCCAATGGTAAATTCCGGCGCAATTGCTACGACCAGCCTCGTTCCCGGAGAGACGCTCGAGGCGAAATGGAATTTCATTCACGAAGGGATGTCGAAGTTTGCCGGAAGGACTCTCTTGGTCTGTGACGATGTGTGTCTCTCCGCGACCGGTACGAACTATCGTAACCGGAGCATTGGCCGGATGCTACAGAGCTATGGACGCATCTATATGGATCCTGAAGAGGCGGTCGATCTCTACACCAGGCAGTGCGCCCTCCGTGTGAGCGCGAGAGATCTGGCAGTCATGGGGGCGACTCTCGCTGACGGCGGCGTGAATCCCGTTACCAGGGAGTGCGTAGTGGAAGCGGCAGTCTGTCATTACGTTCTGGCTGTGATGGCGACCGCCGGCCTCTATGAGGCATCAGGCGATTGGCTGTTCGATATAGGACTTCCGGGCAAGAGCGGCATTAGCGGCGGCATCGTCACTGTGTCTCCCGGAAAAGGCGGACTGGGAACCTATGCTCCTCCTCTCGACAAGGCCGGAAACAGCGTGAAAGGCCAGTTGGTCGCCAAATACCTTTCCCGGCAGCTCGGCATGGATCTCTTCGCCTCGAAGCCCGAGGCGTGAGTTCCCGATTCAAAGGAAACCAACCCCCGTGCACTATACCTTGAGCACCCATACCAACCTCGCGATCCCTGACTTCCAATGATTGTCGTCGCCATGCGGGCACTCCGGATAGCGTTGTTCGCACTGGGATCGATCGCGCTGCTTGCGATTTTCCCATGCCGCCGGATTCCGGAGTATCGACCCGGTGAAATTACCAGCTACGACAACCGGGACCTGGAAGGCGAGCCAGCGTGAAGACGGCTCGGCTCAGCGGGATTCCCGGCCTCAACCTGCTCGTTACGGCCGCCATCGGGACTCGCGTCTGTCGCCATGGAAAAACCTTCATTGGGGCTCACCCTCCATGCGATCGAATCGTCGGTCTTCGATGCCGACTTCTCCCCGGGCGAAGCCACGACGAACTCACATTCACGGAGTGGACTTATTGTCCCAGTCAGGGGTATTACATTCTCGATGAAACGGATTCGCATCACCCATGTGACGGAGTTCTATTATACCCAGCCCGTCACCTTCGGCATCCATTGGGCTCTGATGCGGCCTCGCGAGGGGCATGACGTCCATATCGACAGTGGGCGTTTGGATATCGAGCCGAAAGCTTCCGTCCGCTGGTTGCGCGACCTCCATGCAAATTCCGTCGCCATTGTGACGTTCGCGGAATCTGCATCGAAGTTGCGAATCTTCAGCGAAGTGGATGTGGATCTCTACGACGAGATTCTCGTCGAGTGCCACGTCGAGCCGAATGCCCGTTCCTTTCCGTTCCAATACTCGGCAAACGAGCAACTGGGACTGGTGCCCTACTGGCTCCCAGGCTATCCACAGGACGCACTGACGCTGCGTGTCTGGCTGAGCGACCTCTACCGTCCAGGACAGCTCAAGGACACTCTGACCCTTCTAAACGATCTCAATACCCGCATCTACGAATCCATGCGCTACACGCGCCGCGAGGATCCCGGCGTGCAATCGCCCGGCGAGACGCTCGCGCTAGGGGGTGGATCCTGCCGCGACTATGCCGTGCTGATGATGGAGGCTGCGCGGCATTTGGGGTTCGGGGCCCAGTTCGTCACGGGCTATGTCCAGACGGGAGAGGGCCAGCACGGCGCCACGCACGCGTGGACCGAGATCTATGTTCCGGGGGCGGGATGGCAGGGCTATGATCCCACGAACAACAAACTCGCCGGGGACGAGCACATCTCTGTGGCCGTGGCGCCTAATCCCGCCGAAGCATCGCCTCTCTCCGGTTCCTGGGAGGGACCTTCTGATGCTTTCGAGCGGATGGAGGTGTCCGTGCAGGTGGTGGCCCTCGGTCGAGAACGTAACTCGTGAACGCCCAACTTGCGATCGTTCTCGGTTTGCTGGCCAGTGCCATCGCGATGTTCGCGTTGAACAAGCCGCGCATGGATGCCGTCGGGCTGACAATGCTCGCGATTCTGCCTTTCACGGGGGATGATTACCATGGGCGAAGCGCTGGCGGGATTCAGTGATCCGAACATCGTGCTTCTTGGGGCCTTGTTTGTGATCGGGGAAGGCCTCGTCCGCACCGGGGTACCCCAGCGGATCGGAGACTGGCTCATGCGGACTGCGGGCACCAGTGAGACCCGTCTGATTGCTCTGCTCATGACTGTCGTCGCCACGCTCGGCGCCTTCATGAGCTCGACGGGCGTGGTGGCAATCTTAATTCCCGTCGCACTTCGCATCGCCCAGACCACCGGCGCCGCTCCGAGACAGCTCATGATGCCGATTTCAATGGCCGCGTTGATTAGTGGCATGTTGAGCCTCGTCGCGACGGCCCCGAATCTCGTCGTCAACAGCGAGTTGGTCCGGTCCGGCTCGGAGGGGTTCAGCTTCTTCACCTTCACGCCCTTTGGCGTGCTCGTGCTGATCCTCGGCATAGTCTACATGTTATTCGCCCGACGCTGGCTGGCATCCGATACCCCGGGCGACGCGAGCGGCGCCCCCAGCGTGAAGCTTCTGGACTGGATCGAGCGCTACAAGCTCGCGGACCGCGAATTTCGCATCCGGCTGACGCCCGAGTCCTCGCTGGTGGGAAAGGCGCTCGACGAGATCGGACTGCGCGAGGACTCCGGGATCAATGTCGTGGCCGTCGAACGCAGGGGGCGTTTCGCCAAGGACGTCTTTGCTCCCACCGGAAAGACCCGGTTGCGGGCGGAGGACGTCCTCCTCGTGGATGTGTACGCTCCGAAGGTGGACATCGATGAGGCCTGCCCGCGCCTCGCACTCGAGAAACTGCCGCTCACCGGCGCCTACTTCAGTGATCGGCCCCAGGAAATCGGAATGGTGGAAGTGATGGTCGGCGCCGACTCCCGCCTTTTGGGCAAGACCCTGATCGAGGCCAGGTTCCGCACCCAGTACCGGCTCAACGTGGTCGGCCTCCGGCATGGCCAGACCGCGGTCGAGCAGGGCGCCCTCAACGAGCGGCTGAGGATCGGCGACACACTCCTGCTCATCGGACCGTGGAAGGAGATCTCCCGGCTGCAGAGCCTCGGCTCCGATCTGGTGGTAATGAAACCTGCCCGCGGAGCGTGCCAGCGTGCTTCCGGCTCCGGGGAAGGCGTTTCAGGCGCTCTTCTGCCTGCTGGTGATGGTCGGGCTCATGGTCACCGGCATCGTGCCCAATGCGCAGGCCGCCCTCATCGCCTGCCTCCTGCTGGGCGCGCTGCGCTGCATCGACCTGGACAGCGCCTATCGCGCGATCCACTGGAAGACGCTGATCCTGATCGTCGGCATGCTGCCCTTCTCGATCGCGCTGCAGAAGACTGGGTTCCGTCCTGATCGAGAAATACGGTCATCGCAAACACCTTTGCATCGCGGCGCTCACGGGGGGAAGGCTGATGTGGCCGCTGATCATGCTGCTGCCGCTCGCGATGTTCGACGGATGGGCGGACTGGCGGGTCTGGATTCTCATGGCTCTGGTGGGAGTCTCCAGTCTTCTGAGTTCCATGGCCAATGTGGCGTGGCTGGAGTGAATGAGCGATCTCGTTCCCGGCGAGATCCGCGGGGCCTATTTCGGACGGCGCAACATGGTGGGCGCCGCCACCGGCATGGTGACGATCCTGGGGGGCGGCGCCTTCCTGAGTTTCTGGGATGATCGGCATGGCGCCGCGAGCCCATTCGGCTACCTCATTCTATTTGGCATCGGCACCGTGATGGGGCTCACCGCGTCCTTCGTTCTGACGCGGGTGAAGGACCCCTCCGCAGGGTTGGAGAAGGATGGCGGGAAATTCCGGATCGGGTCGCTCGCGCTGCAATTCCGGGATACAAACTTCGTCCACCTGGTGATCTACGTCTCGTCCTTCATGTTCGTGACCTAGCTGGCCGGGCCGTTCTACTCTGTGTACATGCTGGAGAATCTGGAGGTAAGCTTCGCGACGATCACGTGGTTCATCACCTGCGCGACGCTGGCCACGCTCTTCATGCTCAGAATCTGGGGACCGATCTCGGACCGGATGGGAAACCGTCCGGTGCTCATCGTCGCGGGCGCTGCCCATGCGTTGACGCCGCTGTTCTGGATCGTCGCGCAGCCGGATACCTTCTACTGGCCGCTGGTGCTGGCGCAGGTGAACATTCTCATCAAGCTCGCCCCGAAAGAAGGCCGTTCCCTTTTCATCGCCGTTTTCAACGGAGCCATCGGACTCTCCGTAGCCGTAGCCCCGATCGTGGGAGGCTCGCTGCTCGAGTTTATGAAAGACTGGCAGGTCTCGAACGGGCGCTGGACTCTGACCAATCTGCACTTTCTCTTTCTGCTCTCGGGCGGCTTGCAGATTCTCGTGCTCGGGGTGATCGCGCAGGTGCGGGAGGAGGGGGCCGCGAGGACCACGAAGGTTCTGTTCCAGCTCGGGAGTGAACTGGATCCTCAGAACGGAGTTGGCAACGCGACCGATTTCGTGGTGGCGCGAGTTGCCAGGACCAGTGGAGGATTGCGTGGAATCGACGCTCTCACGGACCGATGGGCCGAGCGTTGCGAGCGGCGGGTCGCCCACTTGTACGATCGGTTTCAGGATCCGGCCCGCCACTCGCTCCGCCGGTTGCGACGATTGCTATTCGAATACTAGATCCAGCCACCCTGGAAGAAAGGGCGGCCCGGCCATCCGATCCCCAAACAACCATGGAAGATTACAACCCACTACACGAACTCTCCGAGTTCTTCCTCGATCTGCTCTACAAGATCCTCGACACCGTGAGCCGGTTTGTCTCGGAAGACGCGCCGCAATATCTCTGGGCCCTGGCGGTCCTGGTGGTGGGTTGGGCGATTGCCGCATTCCTCGGCAAAGTGACGGCGAAGCTGCTGAAGGCACTCGGCCTGGATGTGTTTGTCGCGAGAAGCGGGCTGCGCGACTGGCTTCTCCGACGGGATGTGACGATCCGGCCGTCTCGAATCGCGGGCTCCACGGTCTACTGGATTCTCGTGTTGGCTGTCCTTGTCAACGTTCTGGAACGCCTGCAACTGACCAGCGCCTCGAGACTTATTCGAGGAGTCGCATCGCACCTGCCCGATATCTTTGCGGGAATGGTCGTGCTTGGGATTGCATGGTTCCTGGGAAAGTGGCTGGGAGGAGTGGTGGCCCGGGCGTTGCGCCTGGCGGATGTTCCTTTTTCGAGTGCGTCCCGGGTGATCGCACACGGGTTGATTTTCACTGCCGGAATCATCATTACCCTTGCTCGGGTCGGTCTCGCCCACGGGCGCGTCCTGCTTTCACTAGGTGGGCTGGCGCTGTTTTCCGCACTGACGATTGGCGTGGTTCTCGCCGTTTTCCTGCGGGAGGACGTTTCAAATTTCATCGCCGGCCGGCTGGTGGTCCGGCAGTTCCGGGTTGGCGATCGTCTTGCACTCCACGATGTCCATGGGGAGATTGTGTCCATCGGGAGCACTTCCACGGCGCTCCGCACGGAGACAGGCACGACGCTGGTGCCGCACCGCCGCCTGACCCTGGAGACCGTGGAGAAGCTCGATCCTGCGCCTCTCCCGGGCGAATCAAATCGCGAGTAGCGCGGCCGTGTGCGCCCAGCGCTCGGATCCCCTCAGCGACCGCTCTGTTTCAGATGCTTGTAGAGGATCCGGCGGATCTCTTCGACGGCCATCGGATGATGGAAGGGGGTGTGCCCTGCGGGAACGATCTTTTCGGAATCCGCTGTCGCGAGATGCGAACTGGAATAGCGGACGACGCCGTCGGAGCTGTTCGGGGAATTTCCGCGCCCGCGATCTCCAATGATCGAATGATGGGGCACCTCGATCGGACGCTGGTTCAGGGCTCTGAGAAACGGCGACGTGGGAGAAAGGCCGGAGATGCTTGTAGGCGGACGCCGGAGATCCATGGTCGTCACCACATCCGCCACTTCCGAGACGGTCCCGGCGATGTTGTTCGGAAGGCGGATCAGCATGGCGACGAACCCGGCCGGACCCGCCAGTGCCAGATGGCTGCCCCGATGCGGCACGGCGACGAAGATCACCCGGCCGACATTCTCGTCGCGCTCGAAGATGAGCGAGTCGCGAAGCAGCGGGGCGTTCGGGAGACGTTTTGCGACGCGTGGAGCGTCCGCCCCGAAGATTTCGTTGAAGAGTTCCATGCCGCCCGAGCTCGACACCTGCGCGCGCGAAACGATCCCGCCCATGCTGTGCCCAACCAGTACCATGTCCGTCGCGTTCGGGTAGCGGGCCTCGGCGGCGTGGAGTTCGTTGCGAAGGTCCAGGGCCGAGGCGGGAATCGGCTGACCGTTCGGATAGAAAAAGGCCCAGAACTGGAACTTCTCACGGATGAGCGGATCCTTCTGCAACTCGCTCACGAGATCGCTCCAGATGATCGGCGTCGAAAGGAGTCCATGTACAAGGACCACCGGGATGCGGTCCGGGTCGTACGGTTGCAGGAAGATCAGGTTTGTGGGGTAGGCGAACCGGTTCACCCGAAACAGCCCACGCAGGCCGAGAAAGAACGGGCTTCCCCGGCGGAACGTCGCGCGATTCGGAGCTTGGAGGTCGCCCGCGATTGGGCGCGATTGACCTCCGATGGAAGCCGATGCCGTGACCTCGGAATTGACGAGACGGATCGTCGTTTCGCACACGCCATCCCGTGTATGCATGTCCGGCACCACTGTGACGGGGAGACGGTATCCCTGACGGGGTTCGAACGGTTGATTCACGCGGTCCGGCTTGCTCACTCCGATCACCGGCACCCCCCAACCTGCCCATTGCAGACGTGCGGATCCCTGCGACGGACGGATGGCTTCCAATCTATCGAGAAGCGCTGTCGGCCAGTCGCCGTTTTCCGTGACTAGACGCACGTGGTACACGATCCCGTCTGGTCCAACGACTTCCGAGGAACGCAACCTGCCGTCTTCGTAGTTGATTTCCAAGAATCTTCCGAGGGCTGCATTCGCGAGGTCCCGAGCCTGCGGAGAGTCCTCTGACAACGCCTTTCGCAACGCAGCAAGGCATTCGCCCGAGGCCTCGTCTCCGTCGAAATGCCTTCTCCGGGCGGAGAGCGCCCACTGATGCGCCTGCCCAAGGCCCCCATTCCGCACACGCGGCGGCGCGGGAAATTCCGAGAGAGGCAGGCATCCCGAAACTACCGCGGTCACGGCAACCGCGATCCACCGGACAATGGGTTGGGTCATATCGGCTTCGCCTCTCTACCAGCGTCTCTGAAATTTATCAAATCCGATGAATCCTCGGAGCAGTTGGGATGTGTACGACTTGCGCCGCACCATCGCATTGTCCGCAAAAAGATTTTCCGAAATGGACCCGTACATGAAACCTTTGGGCACGATGATGCACGCGTTCGCCCTGTCCGGCGAGATTGTCCGAGATCATCTGGAACCGCTCGCGGTCGAGCGGCGCATGTTTGCCGTGAGCGAGCTGCTGCCGGTCGCAGTGCTCCATGATCACTTCCGGCGCGCCTTTGACCAGCAGGACCTGATTACCGTCGCCATTCTTATGGAGCGTCGCCATGAATTTGTGCTCTGACTCGAACGGGATCGCGTCGATCTGCGGGTAGGCATTCCGCTCGGCTTGCCGATCCATCCCGAGCTTCGTGGCGAACGGATAGAGTGCACCCTCGGTGGGATCGCCTTCCACTTTCCAGACTCCCTCTTGCTGGAACAGCTCCGCATCATTGCAGAGCATGGAGACGCGTCCCATCAGCCCGAGGACGGGATTCTTGCCCGCCGGTTTGCCATTCTGTTTGACTTCGCCCTCGGGGGCGTACCCATTGCCGGTTACTTGGTGCTCTGACCCGGCGGTGGCGGCCGATACGACAATCATCTCCATCAAAGTCAAGGTGCCGGTCTGGTCCGAGCAGATCCGCGAAACCGAGCCCAGCGTTTCTACAGCCGGGAGGCGCCGTATCATGGCGTGGCGCTGGGCCATGCGCTGCACTCCAATCGCCAGAGTAATTGTGATGAGCGCCGGCAAACCTTCCGGAATCAACGAAACCGCGATGCCGGTAACGGCCTGAAACAGCTCCACGAATGGTATGCCCGTCACCCACCTGCCATAAGCAAACACCAGAACGCCCACGATCCCCACGGCGGCGGTAATGGTATAATCGAATTTCTTGATCTGGCGCAGAAGCGGCGTCTCAAGGGCGCTGACCGCGGCCAGCATCTGGCTGATGCGCCCGAGTTCCGTTCGGCTCCCCGTCGCGACGACGACGCCCGTTGCCCGGCCGGACACGACCATGGTTCCGGAGAACGCCATGCTTTCTCGGTCCCCGACCGTGGCTTTTTCCGGGACGGGGTCGGTGGTCTTCCCCGCCGGGACCGACTCCCCGGTGAAACAGCGGCGCCATGGAATTGCGCACGACGCCACTCGTACGCAAAAACGCTGGTCGCCTCACACAACCGCGCGAAATCGAAGGACGGTCCGATCAATACTAGCATCACGTTCGCATTAGAAACGGCTTTGCTGATCACCTGAGGATAAAGGTCACCACCGCTAATACTTCCTGTGTCGACGAAGGCCTTGTGACCAGCGCCACGCATTGCGTAGCCAATGGCATGGGCTGCGAAGAGCGTGTCAGCTCGTTGATAGGATACAAAAACTTCCATGACTTCATTCCTTACGATCGAGAATGGCGGCCTGGGGTCAGGACCAACCTTTCCGCGGGCCGCATAACGTTTTGAACTGAGGGACGTGCCGGGAGCGGCCGCCTCGCAGCTCTGTTGATATGCCTGTGATCCAGATCAACTTCGCTGGCCAGCCGGCTAGCACGTTCCCTCCAGTGATTGGTTCGCCATTACATCCTGTCGATCCAGAACTCTGGTCGTCGGTGCCCGTGCGCTATCGCCACGACCCAGATCGTCTCCCCGCGGATCACGTACGCAACGTAGTGAGGGAATACGTGCAGGTTGACCTGACGATAACCCTTCTCCCTGAGCCGCGGAATCTCGGGATAGGTACTGATCCAGTCAAGCGTCTCAGCGACTTCGTTGCGGAACCGCACGCCGAGCCCGGCCTCCTTGGCCTCGTAGTAGGCTATCGATTCAACGAATTCGCGCTCCGCTTCGGCGAGCGTGATGACCGTCATTTCGTAAAGCGAGCATCCACGTCCCGGAGCACATCAACGAAAGGTCGCCCGCTGGCCAACCCTGCATCAATCTTCTCGATGCGCCGCTCGATCTCTTCTTCCCACACTGCATCGCTCCCGACCTCTCCCACGGCTTCGGCCTTCTCGAGAAGCGTGCGAGCCAGCCTAAGCTGCTCATTCTGCGGCAGCGTCAAGGCATCCTCGGCCACGTCCGTATACCTGCGATTCATGGTCGTGAAGTTACTCCACGCTCTGCCATTGTCGAGGTGGTTTCATCGGCGAACGTTAGAGTGCTGCGACCTGCGGTGCTAAGCTTGAGACCGCACGATTCGTTAGTTTGACGGAATCGAAGCCGAAAGGCGGCCGGTTATTCAAAAAAACAAGCAGGTTCGTAGGCACGAATTGTTCTCCCTCTATTTCTCAGGTGGCAAGGTGCCGGAGAATTGTGCCACGATCTTGGCGAAGATCACAGATTGGCATGAACGACGATTCCACGGGAATCCAGAGAATAGAAGACTCCAAGCTTCCGGTCGCGCAGCAGGAGACGCCGATACACATCAGAATAGCGGGGTGCCATCTCCGGATTCACCCGTAACAATCGGATCACCGAATCCACGATATCGAGGAGCTTCTCGCCCGAGCCTTCACTGCTCTCCTCCAGACGAGAAAACTCCCGGAGAAGGTCCGCCTCTGCACGAGCAGTCCAAATCGCTTCAGGATTCACGACTGCCGAGAATGCGAGTCCTTACTTCGCTCCAAGGCGACCCAGACGAGGGATCCTTCTGATACTCGGCGAGACGCTCGTCCAACAGCTTGATAATTTCCGGGTCGGGTTGCTCGGCAGTGCAATCGGTCGCATCCTCGAAAAGCTCTGCAGCCAACGCCAATTTGCGTTCGGGCGAAAGGCGCTCAAGCTCTGGAAATTGATCAACGATCATCGCTTTCAGCATAGGGCGTTGTGGAGTGAGCGTCAACGTGGTCTTTGTGGGGAGAACGCCCGTGTTCAGCCGCGCATTCGCGCGCATGGCGAATGCGTCGGCTGGAACACGTTGTTAGCCGCTCATTTGGTCCAACCGATTAAGTGCGGCGTCATAGAGAAACACCCGGCGAGCCTTATATGTAAACGCAGAACCTCTTTGAGTAGGCTGCTTATGAAAGTCTTCCTTATCCTCAATGTCAACATTCAATGCCGTCTGGGCCCAATTAACAAACACCAGCAAGTCGCTGTCGCTGTAGTCCTTCTGAGCCTTGGCCCTGCAAGTGCCAGCCAGTATGGCCGTGAGGCGGGCGAGGGCGCTTTTCTCGACCATCCGCACCGCCCTTTTCAATCACTTCCTTCTCTTCGCCGTCCTGTGCCTTGCCGTCGCGCGGCTCTTGCATCCCATACAGATACTATATTAGTATCTATAAATGGCTTCAGTAAACACTCAATTTTCGATCGCCGTCCACGTAATGGCAGCAATCGCTCATCACGAGGGAGTTTTCACGTCGGAAATTCTTGCGGGCAGCGTGAATGCGAACCCGGTTTTCGTTAAGAGAATCCTCGTTAAACTCTCCAAAGCGAAGCTGGCTAAGACGACTGTTGGTAAGTCGGGTGGTTATGGCCTGGCACGAAGCCCAAAGAGTATTTCCCTCTTAGACATCTACTCTGCGGTAACCCCCCCAGATGCTCTTGCCATCCATGCCTATCCCAAAAGGAAGGAGTGTGTCGTGAGCTGTAACATCAAGGAAGTTATGAGCGACGTGCTGGCTGACACTCAGGAGGCCGTCCGTAGGGAGCTGAGGCAGACGACGCTGGCGGATGTGGTATCCAAAATCAGGGCCAGGTCCGGTTAGCTTTTTTTGCTCGCAATAGACACTTTTATAGCAACCAATACCCAACAAAAGGAACACGAGATGACGAAACTGAATGAAAAGACCCCTGTGATCACCGGTGGCGCCGCTGCAAAGCAGGGCATGGATGCGCCCACCGCCGTTCTCATCGGGGTGACCGGAGGACTTGGTCACGCACTGGCCAAGCTCCTCGCGGCCGAAGGCTTCCGGTTAGTGCTCGCGGCGCGACGCGAGCACGACGCCGCGGCGCTGACTGGCAGGAGCGACGGTTCGGCGATTTACCTGCGCGCGGATGTCACTGATCCGGCGAGCCTCGAGAAGCTGGCAGCGGTGGCTTTCAGTCACCTCGGCCGGATAGATGCGGTGGTGAACCTCGCGGGCATCTCTCCGCGCAAGCCCATTGAGGACTACACAACAGCCGATGTAGACGCGCTGATGGCGGTCAACGTGAAGGGACCCATCTTTGTAACTCAGGCATTCCTGCCGGGGTTGCGCAAGCAAGCCGGCGGCGGAGTGGTCGTCCATCTCGGCGGCGCCATGGACGGCCGGGTAGCGCTACCGTTCATGAGTGCCTATGCGGCGACCCGCGGCGCGCTAGCAAGCTATGTTCAAGGCGCCAACCGCGAGCTTGCCGGGACCGATGTGGTACTTTCGTTCTTCGGGCCCGTGCCCTCCAACACTGAGTCGGAGTCTCCATATTTCGACATGTGGCGAAAAATGGGCGTCGACCTCTGCGAGCCCGACGTGGTCGCGCGCGAGATCCTCGCCACCATCCGCAAGCGACGTCAGGCTCACATCATGGGCGGAGGGCTGCTCAAGATGCTCACGCTCGCCAACGCCGTGTCGCCGTCCATCGCCGACGCAATCGGTTTGCGGCGATTCGGGAAGCTCATCCAGCAGCATAGTCCACGCTAATCTCCGCTCGGGGCGCTTCGCGCCTGTCGCCGGGGGCAGGCGGAGGGGCTCCGCTCTTGGGCCGGCTTCCGGGCTGCGTTGCGTCTAACGTGGCTTGCAGAGTGTGGTGCGCGTGCGCAAGTGTGGCCGTCTCGCCGTGTCGTTCGCGCGCTTTCGTAGCGCTTCTTTGAGGACGTTACGTGCGCCCTGCAGGAGGAGATAGGCGGAGCTGATGATGTCGGTGAGGGCATCGGCCCATTCGCCGAAATCCACGCCACGCGGTGGTCCGAGCGCGTTCACCATGGTCCCACTCAGGGTCAGGCTTTCTCTTCGGTATCGACGTTGAGTCCGGCTAACAGGTATTGGGCTGCACGTCGCTTTATATTACGACATGCAGGTATATTGAGGGTTGAGGGCACGCATTGCCTTTCCGGTACAAGGCACGAAGCTTCGCGTCAAGACGGTTCTGCGCCGCATTCCAGGCGGCTGCCTTCCGGGCCGGTTCGCAGTCCCCACCGGGAGACGCACCTACAGGCGTCCCGCGATCGTCTGGCGACCACTGCCGTTAAAACAGCAGGTCGGCAGGACTGTTCACACTGAGACCGGGGCTATTGAGTACATGGGTATAAATCATTGTCGTGGACACGTCCTTGTGCCCGATGAGTTCCTGCACGGTCCTTATGTCCGCGCCTCGCTCAAGCATGTGCGTGGTCCGCCGCGGCGGATAGACTGCACAGTGGCGCAGAGTGTGTGGTGTAACGGGCCTTGCGATCCGGGCTTGTCGAGCGGCTTCTTTCACGGCTCTCTGGAAGAAAGCTTCTTGGATGTGGTGCCGCCGAACAGTGCCGGAGCGGGGATCGGTGGAGAGTTCCCGGGCAGCGAAAACGAAGTGCCATCCCCATTCCGTGCCTGCACGGGGATACTTTCTCTCCAATGCACCGGGAAGCGCAACACCGGGCACGCCATTTCTCCGGTCGAGATCGTAAAGCTTACGTGACTCCCGAATCTGTTCTTTCAGAAAAGTGAATGCCGTCTGTGGTAGCGGCGTGACGCGATCCTTCCCTCCTTTACCCTGCCGCACGATAATTCGTCGGGTGTGAAAATCGACATCCTTGATGCGCAACCCCATGACTTCGGAGACGCGTAAGCCTGCACCGTATCCCAGAAGAGCCATGCAGAGGGATGCGCCTTCCATGGCCGAAAGAAGCGCCCGGACCCCAGGTACGGCAAGAACGACAGGGAGACGACGCGGAGTTTTCGCCCGGACAAACGGGGCAAAGTCGCCAAGATCGCATTCGAGAACGTGCCGGTAGAGAAAGACGATGGCGTTCAAAGCCTGGTTCTGCGTGGAAGAGGCCACATGGCCCTTCACAGCGAGATGGGTGAGGAACTCTCCGACTTCGGGTGCACCCATCTCGCGGGGATGGCGTTTGCGGTGAAAGAGAATAAAGCGGCGGACCCAGTGGACGTAAGTCTCCTCCGTGCGAAAGCTGTAGTGGCGGACTCTGATGGCAGCGCGGATCTGGTCGAGAAGCCGCAGCCCTTTGGAAGGCGATGCAATCTGTCCCACGGAGTTTCCCTGCCGCCTCGGTGAGGCTTCCACGGGATCCGTCCATCTGTTCATGACAAGGCAGTGTTCATAGGAACATAATCTAGGTCAAGAAATTTTCACAGTTAGGGAATCTTTGTTGGACACCGGCCGTCCAATCAATGGGGAAGCTGGACTGGGAACGGGGGCGACGACTTGAATAACGAGCGCATTGAGCCAACTGGCGGAGAAGTGGCGAATTCGTCGATAATTTGCGCAGGTTTTCGCCCGGATCGAAGCGAAAACGAAGAGGAAGCTCACCCAAAACTCAGAGGACTTTTGGATGTTTCCTCTTACGAACAGGGACTGAAACCCATCAGGAATTCCATCGAAACCTGAATAAATCGACAATGGATTGTGAGAAGCATTCCAGTAGAACTACTTCAATCCAAACGGAAAGGGCATGCTGCCGCATATGGTCGTGCCTTTTTAATTTCATGCAGACCACTCTTTCGAACCGAACTTTGGGTGCCGCAACATCCTGAACTACCGGCGGGGAGCGTTTTATCGATCCCATCCTCCGTTGATCAATCAAATTATGCCCCGCGAAGAGCGCGCGTGCATACCTTTTGCGTGCGATGAATTGCCTGCTTTTGCCAAGCGTAACAGTTTAGCTCTCCCGGGCCGGGTCGCCGCGGGCGGCGAAAATGATGTCGTGGGCGGGGGTCGGGGAGGATCGGAATAGAGCGCGGAACATTTCAATCATTCTGGCGCCCTGAAGGGCTGCGGTCTGAGCGAGAGAGGCGAAAATGGCGACATTGTCCGAACCCTTGGGACTTCGAGTACCCATGCAGACCTTTCTGAAGATGACCAGAGGACGCAGCGAGCGTTCCGCGTGATTGTTGGTCGGTGGCCCGCCGTGTGCGATAAAGGCGAAGACTTCCGTGTATTCCCTTGCGCCCGGAACGAGGCGTTTGCGAAGAGTTTCGGCCTTTGCGAAGGCCAGCGGCTTGCGGCAGATCGTATCAAGTCGGCTGCGAAGCCTTTCCTCCAGCGCAATGCGGTCCTCGGCACGCGGGATTTTCGCCTTGCAGGCGTCCTTGAAGAGCTTCGCAAGCCTGGCGCAGAAGCGCACCGATGGGACATCGGCGCCCTCGATCGCGGCAAGTTCCTCGCTGATTTCTTTGCTTTTGCGCAGAAGGTGGGCCAGACAGCTTTGGCGCCCGCCCGCGCATTGGACTGCGTTGTAGGCGGCATAGGCATCGGTGACCAGCAATCCATCGAGCTTCTTTCCAAGCAGGGTGGTGGCAGCCTCACCGCTGCGGTGGGGATCGATCCGGAAGACGGCGAGCGATTCGCTGCCGGCATACCAGAGCCAGAAGTTCTGGCCGTCCTCGCGCCAGTGGGTTTCATCCGCGTGGACGATTGGCTCCAGGCGTACTTTCTCAAGCAGCTCGCAATGGATGGCCGCTGCATTGCCCGAGGCGCGATTCTCGAAGCCCAGCGTGCTGGCCGCTACGAAATCGAGTCCGAAGAGCGTCTTCATTGCGGCGTTGATCTTGCGGTAGGGTAGCTTCAGGCCGTGGCGCAGATAGAGCGCGGTGGCCTTCGCGTTGGGACCGATCGGGGCGAAGGGCAGTTCGCCCTCCACGGGCGCGATGACCTGGCGGTTGCACTTCGGACAGTGGGCGGTGTCGTGCACGTAGGAACTCACGACCGTGCGAGGCACCATGGCGATATCCTCCTGCACATAGGAGGTCTGTCCGCCGGCACTCAAATCGGTCGCGCTCTGGCAATGGGGGCAGATCAGCGGGGCCTCGATGTGGAAGTGCCTGTCGATGCGCTCGGGGATCTTCCTGTTCCAGGCCGGATGCCCCTTGGGCGCACCCCGGGGCCTGGAGCCGGTCGGGGAGGACTCCGGTCCGGCGGCGGCTCTTGGGGGTACCGAGGGCTTGAACCCGCGCCGGTGCAGCCGCTGGTTCTCCGCCCGGAGCCGGTCGTTCTCGGCCTGCACCTCGCAAAGTCTGCGCTCAAGATCCCCGATCTCCGCAGCCATCCGATCACGGATCACCCAGTGATCGTTCTCCTCTATTGCGGATCGCATGTGGCGTCGAAAGAGCCAGTCCGCCGAGAGTCCCTCGAGATGGGGGCAGCAGTCTACGTCCAGGGCACCGGAAGCCATCGGGAGCGCTCCGGTGGCCTCCCATCAGAAACGGCCTTTCGCCTTGAGCAGCTCCCAGTTGACCTCGGCGAGCTCCTTGAGCAGTGCTTTGAGTCTCCGGTGCCGCGCGGTCATCCTGCGGACCTCCGAAACCAGGGCACTTCGGATGTACCTGGTGCGGGTCCTGCCATCCCGGGCGCTGGTTAGACTGAAACCACCCCGGGGCCCCTGAGAGGTCACCGAGCCGACGAGGAAATCGAGGTTGCCAGCAATCTCCAGGTGGAGACGCTCCTTGCGCTTTTCGATGGCCGATAGGCTTTGCGGCATTGGTAGATTGGACTTGACAGGCGCATAACTGCGCCTGTTATAGACAAAAAGCAATCCCAAATTTCCTGGAAACCCGAAAATACTCCCACGCGACTGCCTCATTCCTCCCCAAAAACAGCTAAACTGTTACTGCCAAGCCATTCGTGCGAAGGGGTCTGTCAACAAAAATTGACACAACTTCGTTTTCTTACGGCTTCTTGCGAGGGTATTTCCAGGTCGTCATCTGGTGAAAATTCGAATGTTTGTGACGAACGATTGATCAGGGATGATGGTTACTTGAGACCTCCACTCGAAAATAGTGCGTTCAGATCCTCGATCTGATCCCGATCGGGGCGCGCGCGATGGATGCCCAGATCTGGATTTGCTGGATCGGCGCCGCGCACGAAGACGTAGAAGACGCCGCCAAAATTTTCGTCGTAGCTGTAACCGGGGAGTCGTGTTATCAGGTAGCGGTGGAAGGCGACGGTGTACAGATGGAGTTGGAGGTCGTAATGTTTATGTTGCATTTCTGCTTTCATGGCTGGAGGGCTGTAGGATTCCGCGGTCGGACCGAGCCAGTTGGATTTCCAGTCGACGATGTAGAACTTTCCCTCCCGCTCGAAGGCGAGGTCGATGTAGCCCTTCAAAAAGCCGCTAACGGTATGGAAAGACATCATTCGTGTTTCGCTGAAGAGTGCGTTGAGGCGTCCGGCGGAAAGTTCATTGATCGGGAAATGAAACTCCAATTCCGTCAGCCGGGCAGTCGATGGGAGCGCTGATAGGGTAAAGTCTGGCGAGCCTGGTTCCAGTGGCAGCCTGAGGGTGCGTCGAATCGCGGCGCACACTGCTTCTTCGTGACCGTGGATGTTGAATGCCCGGAGTTTGCTTTGAACAATCGGAATGATTGCCGCGTCGTTGGTGAAATTTAGCGCCTCGAATATTTCATGGAGGCAGTTGCCGGGATTTGCGCCACGAGGAAACGCTGCAATGCCTGTAAGCTCGGCTAAAGGCAGTGGCGGTTCGAGTTCCGTTTCGTCATTTGGAAACTCCGGAATCATTGGTTCAATTAAGTCCCCGTGACTCAACCCCGTGAAGCTGGTGATGCCCCACGACCGATCGATCACACCGGAAAACTGGCGAGGCCCTTTCAGTGCGATGTTCGGATCTGCGGCAGCGTATCGAGGAGCGTCATCGCCGGATGGAAGTGGCGCACAGGCGATTTCCGCACTGTTCCGGAAAAGCACGTCGGTTCGATTTTCACCCAGCAGATGCTTCAACCCCGTGGCTGATGATTTCACGTTACCCCAGACCGTTGCGCAGTGGTGCTTCGCACGGGTAAGGGCGACATAGGCGAGCCGGACATCCTCCGCGAGCGATTCTTTTTCCGCTTTATCAGCAAGCGAGACGTGCGGCTTGCCGAGTGCGAATACGAGTTCGTTGTCGTCGTGAAAAGCCGTGACCCCGATTTCATCGTTTTTCGGAAAAGGACGGTCGGTCCAGAGGTATGGGCAGAAAACGATGCCGAATTCGAGGCCCTTGCTCTTGTGAATCGTCAGAATCCTTACCGCTTCATCGTCGCGTTCCAATCGCATTTCGAATTCCTCGGCGCGTGCGAGATCGGGCTGGAGCATCTGCGTGGAAAGCCATTTCATGGTTCCGGAAATTCCGAGCTGGCGCGCTGTGCTTGCCTCGTGAATTAACTCGGAAAGATGCAGGAGATTCGTAAGCCGCCGCTCCCCGTCTGGAAGGGAGAGGAGGCGCTGCCGGACCCCGCGCTGTTGCATGAGGTCGCGCAGCATCCGTATGAATCCGAACTTCTTCCAGAGTTCGTGGAAGCGCGAGAACTTTTCGAGGATCTCCTCCCAGGGTCGCTCCTCGATGAGTGCTTTTTCGAGAATGTTTGCGTTGAAACCGAGCATATCGGTGGTGACAGCCGACCGGACAAGGTCCCCCAGTTGCGGCTCGGCGATTGCGGCCAGGATGCGTTGCAGTTCCGCAGCCTCCGGTGACTCAAAAACATTCGCTGAACTCCCGATGACGCTCGGGATGTTCAGCGCGGTCAAAGCCGCCTGGATCTCGCGACCCTGATTTCCGGTCCGGACGAGGATTGCGATATTGCCAGGCCGGATGGGGGATGCGCCAATTTTGGTGTCGCTCGCCAGCAGACGAGCGATCTCAGATGCCGTGATGCGAGCAAGAGGTTTCAGCGCGTTGGTTTTGGCCCACGGTTTTTCTTCTTCCACGGTCCAGAATTGGAATGGAGGCCAGACCACGCCTCCCGTGGTCAGAGGTTGATTGTCGGGCTCACCGGCTGCGGTTACGGGGCGAAAAGCGATGCCTTCTTCGACAAATGCATTGGGCCGGGTTTGAAAGATGGCGTTCACTGCGCGAACAAGTGGTGTGGTCGAACGCCAGTTCTTGCCGAGAGTAAATCGGTGAGCGGCCCGCTTTGCAGCACCCATGTAGGAGTAAACATCGGCACCGCGGAATCCGTAGATGGCCTGCTTTGGATCGCCGATCAGATAGACAGGCGCGCCGGAATCCGCGTAGATCCGTCGGAAGATCTCCTCTTGCACAGGATCGGTATCCTGGAATTCATCGAGCAATGCAGCGCGATAGCGCCCTTGGATCGCTTCTGCCAGCCGCTTTCCGCCAGAAGCGACCAGCGCATCGCGCAGCCGGCTCAACAGATCGTCGAACGAAAGGACGTTGCGGTTGTACTTGCGTCGAGTCAGTTCTTTCCGGGCCCAGGAGACAAATACGGACGACGCGAGCACTTTGAGATTCTCTTCCAGCCCGGAGATTGTCTCACACAGCTCGAATAGTTTGTGCTCCGGCCGCTCCACTTCTTTCCGGCTGCGTGTTTTGTTCCTGATCTGTGTCGTGCTGAAAAGTCTGATGCAATTTGCTTCATCGGTCGATCCGGTGGGATGTTTCAGGCAATCGGCAAGCACGCGAATCGCCGCCTCCATTTTCTGAGGAATTGAATAGGGGTCCTTTGCCCAGCGTGCCTCGCAGAATATTTCGCGAATTTCGCGCTCCCATTGGTCCCAACGTTCTTGAATCGCAGCCCACGCGGTTTCGATTTCGTGAATCGTTCCGTAAACGTCTTCGATGGTCGCCCCGGGCGTAATTCGGGCGTAGGGATTCGATTGCATTCGCGAAATCAGTTTGCAAAGTGCATCCGGCCCCAGTTTCATGCGCATTGCTGCCAACACGCCGATTTCGCTGTTTGCATAGAAATGCTTCCGCCAGAAATCATCGGCGACGTCTCGAAGCATCACGCTCTCATCCTGGACGAGTTCCGCATTGAAGAGCGTGCCGCTCTCAAACGCGCGATCGCGAAGCATTCTTTGACAGAACCCGTGGATGGTGAAGATCGGCGCTTCGTCGAAATTACGAATCGCATCCTCGATGAGTCCGAATGTGGTTTCCGGTGTCAACGATGCGCGCTTCATTGCGCTGGCGGCCGGTTCCGGGATGTCGGTGCCTTCTTCGAGTGCGGAAAGCGTTTCGCGAAGGCGGCGCCGGATCCGGTCTCGCAGTTCCGCTGTGGCGAGTTCCGTAAATGTGGTGACGAGGATCTGACCCACCTGCAGTCTCCGCTCCAGGATCAGCCGCAACGCCAAGCCGGCAATGGTGTAAGTCTTTCCGGTTCCCGCGCTCGCTTCGATCAGGTTGAACCCGTCGAGGAGGGGAGTGGTTTCAAGGTCAAAAGAGGCGCAGTCGCTGCTCATTCCTTTTCCTGCCTGCAGGTCTCAAAGATCGGTCTATACACCAGGCGCGAAACCGAAGCCCATTTTTCGCCGAGTGGGTCCGGATGGTTGTGAAAGGCAAGACTGATAAATGGATCAGAAGAGTCGCCCGGTCTTCGAATGTTGCCGTGCCATTCCTTTTCCGCCTGGGTGCTAGCATCATTTTTTCCGGCAAGCTCCCTCTCCACGAACGTCGGAGATGATGCAGGGAAGAGCGGCAACGGTTCGCGAAGACCACGCCGGTAAAGCTCCAGAAGTTCGATCATACGTTCGCGACCCTCTGGAATCGATTCGCAGGAAAAGATCCGGTCTTCCGAAATGTAAACGCCCGGAGTCGCGCGCACGCAATTGATCGCCAGCATCGAGAGCCAGAACGAGAGCAGGCTTTTTCCACTGTAATGGGCAGGGCGGAAATGAAGCAATCCCGCCGTTGTGAGATTAGAGATTCTTCCTGTGACCTTCCATTCGCCCAGTTCCAGCTCGATCGGTTCGGGATCGAGGGGCTCTCCCTTCGTGTGCAACGCGATCTTTTCGGCCAGGGAAGTTGCGGTTTGCAAACATTCGTTGAACGTCGCGTTTCCTGCAGCCCCGGCTGGCAGCACTCCGCGAGCGCGCACAAGGGGGGAAAAGTCCGCGGGATCGCCGACTTCGAGGAGTCGATTCAAGAGTTCATTTTTCAACGAATAACGATCGAGCCCATTGACAGCAAAGGGCTCGCGATCTTCGAGCATAATCCCGTCATCCGGCAACCGGATCCGCAGCCGTTCGCGCAGAAAGAACTTCGAGGGGTTTTGGAAAAAACTCACGAACTGCGCAAGGTCGACGTTTTGCCACTCCGATCCCGGTTCGAGAAGCGGTCGCGCGACGAACGGGGCGGGAGGAACCCGCTCGCCTGCTGCCGCCGCGGCGGCGAGTGCGTTCTCCGCGGAATAACTGAAGCGAGGTCCGTCGCTGAAGTAGGTGGGATTGAAGGCCTGCAGCGCGTGTTTAACGACTGGCAAACCGGATTTGAAGCGCCGATCGCAGTAGTCCAGCAATTCACTTACAAGCACCGATGGCGGGATCTCTGTGTTGTCGCGGACTGACTGTCCAATGTAACTAATGTAAAGCGCATCCCGAGCGGAGAGGATAGTTTCGAGAAACAGATAACGATCGTCCTTGCGGGTGGTGCGATCTTCCGGGCGGGGATCACGCGCCATCCGATCGAAACTCGGAGTCGCAGCGCTCCTTGGAAACGCTGTGCTGTTCATTCCAAGCAGGCAAATGACCTTGAAAGGGATGCTCCGCATCGGCTTGAGCGCGCAGAACGTGACCTGGCCGGCGAGGTAACCCGCGCCGGCCGTTTCCTCGGTGAGGGCTGTGTTCAGATGATCGCGTATGATCTCGAGCGATACGGTATCATCGAATCCAGACGCTGCCTGCAACTCAGTGAGAGCTTCCAGAGTTCGGCGGAGCGCTGAGAGTTCACGCTGGATCTCATCGTCGGAAGTGAAAAAGCGCTCGATCACCGACCGAAGCAGCGTCTGCCACGACTCCAACGTTCTCGCCGTGCGCATTTCCGAAAGCGTATGGAAAAGGTGCTCGGTGAATTCCGCAAGGCTTCCCAGCACCTCCGTGCCGGATCCCTCGATGTCGTCGAACGGAAGGGTGTCAGCAAACATTCGCTCTCCACCCCCGGGCAGCGCGTACCCGAGGAGCAAGCGGTCGAGCCCCGCCTGCCACGAATTCTGCGAGAATGGTGGTACGCCAAACTCCGCCCGGTGATCCGCGTTGATACCCCACCGCACCCGCGTTTCCGCCAGCCATCTGCGAATCATCGGGAGATCTTTTTCTTCGAGGTTGAATCGTCCGAGCACCGCACGGGATTCCAACACCTCCATCACTTCAGTCGCGGTAAGTCGCGAACCTGCCAGCTCGAGAATCTGCAGAAATGTCTTGATGACCCCGCTGGCAGCTCGTGGTCCACGATCCGCCACGCTGAACGGAATGCCGGTTCGTTCATCCTCCGGTGTTCGGAAGACTGCATCGATCACCGGGGCGTAAATTTCAATATCAGGCGTCATGACCAGCACATCGCGTGGGCGCAGCCGGGGGTTCGCCTCGAATCGAGCGAGTAGCTCATCGTAGAGCACCTCCGCCTCTCGCAAAGGGCTGTGACAAGAGGCTACGGTAATGGATTGACATTCCGCCGGGCGGGCCAACGGTTCGCGCTCTTCAATTTCAAGTATGTCGCCCTGCAGAATACTGAGCGTTGTTGACTCATCCGGCATCTCGAATGGTTCGGAAACGGTCGTCGGATTGAGATCCGCCAAAGCCTCGAGAAAGTGCTTCCCCAAATCACCCATGGACGTGAGCAGCGGATTGCCCCGCTCGTAGTGAGCCGCCTTGATATCTTCCCCCTGTTTTCCAAGCCGTCGCAGGCGCGACTCTGTTCGGGCAGAGATCTTGTGAGTCCACAAATATCGCGCTGGCTGCATCAGAAAGAGATGCACCTCGACACGCTCTGCGATCGCACCCAGCAACTCGATATAGAAACGTGGCAGCGTCGAAACTCCGAATACGGAAACTCGAGCAGGAAGTCCCGATAACGTGTTTAGCCGGAGTCGATTGGCCAGCCGGGTACCCAGCGCAGGTTGATGTGCGGTTCCTGTTTCCCGTGTCATTGCCCTCCAGAGAATCGCCTGCCAATCTTCACTGTCCTTCCCATTGTCCCATTCCAGAATCATCGCCTGCCGGTTTGCCAAATAACGATCGAAAACGTGAGCGATCCGGCACGCCAGTTGATACCGCTTCCAATCTGAAAGTTCGCCGGAAATATATATCCGGACCTCCTCGAAAGCCGGCAGATCGATCAGCGGAGGCAGCAGGCGAAAAATCCGCCAGGCCATCGCTTCCTGCACGAATGCGGGCGTGTGTTTCGCTTCCGGCAGCACCGCGGTGAGCAGGTCGTTCACGAAACGTTGGAGGAATGGAAAACGCACGTTTGCGCATATGCCGAGCCGGATCGCCAGTTCCTGGGAAAGCCACCGCGACATTCCGGCGCTTTGAACCACTATGGTCTCCGGTGCCAACACGCTTCCCGCCGGCATCCGCACGACTTCCGCGAGTTCGCCGACGAGAATCTCAATGCGATTGCTGAGGTGAAGATGCAGTCCTGCGAACATTGTTGTGGAAGGTGGCGAACACACGGTGAGCTTTTGAGTCATGAGACCATCCATTGGCGCGTGCAAATTGCATGGATCGCAGACGATTCCCGATAGACCGGACCATTAGGAGCGGGCTGCCATTGGCCATGGTCGCTGTTTATACCGACGTTTTTCTCTAAATCTGTCGACTCCCTGCATCCTGGACATTCGTTTAAAGCGGTGCGAGCAACGCTTTCTCCTTCACCCGTGCTCACAGTTGGTTTATCGATCATCTTCAGATGAGCATCGAAGTCAAAATCCCCTCAGTTGGCGAGTCGATTACCAGCGGTCTCGTTTCTGTCTGGCATAAGCAGGATGGCGATCAGGTTCGTGCTGGCGATGTGCTGCTTACGCTTGAGACGGACAAAGTTTCAACCGAGATCACCGCGGAGGAATCAGGAGTTCTTCGGATCAAGGTGCAGGAGGGGGAGGAGGTGAAAATCGGGGATGTTGTGGCTGTTATCGAATCCGGCGGGGAGACTTCTTCGGCAAAGCCGGAGAAGAAACCCAAACCAGAAGAAACGCCGGATCGGGAACCGGAAGCTCGCAAACCGGAAATGCCCGAGCGAGAAGAGACGCCCCAGAAAGTTGAGAAAGAGCCCGAGGCGAAGACAAAACCTGAGCCCGAGCTGCCGGCAAAGCGGGAGGAAGAGAAGGTGATTGCAGCGGAAGAAGAGGAATCACCGGTTCAAACCGAGGTGATTCCTGCCTACGAAAAGGAGGAGTCCCAGGCGCAGGCGAAATCTGAAAAACGGATCACACGCAAGAAACTTTCGCCGCTTCGCCGCAAGATTGCCGCCCAGCTGGTAATGGCCCAGCACAACGCTGCCATACTCACCACTTTCAACGAGTGCGACATGAGCGCGGTGATGGCGCTTCGCAAGAAGACGCAGGACAGCTTCGTCGAACAGTTTGGCGTTAAACTCGGGTTCATGTCGTTCTTTATCAAAGCGACGGTCTCGGCATTGAAGGCAGTGCCGGCGATCAATGGTCGGATAGACGGTGATGATTTCATCCAGAATCAATATTATGATATCGGCGTGGCGGTGGGTACGGAACGCGGCCTGGTGGTGCCAGTCGTGCGCGACGCCGATCAGAAGAGTTTTGCTGAGATCGAAAAAGAGCTTGGCGTTTACGCGCAGAAGGCCCGTGAGGGAAAAATCACGATCAACGATCTTACCGGGGGAGTCTTTACCATTTCGAACGGTGGCGTTTACGGATCGTTGCTCAGTACGCCGATCCTGAATCCGCCGCAAAGCGGCATTCTCGGAATGCACAAGATCCAACAGCGACCAGTGGCGGTTAATGGCGAGGTGGTGATCCGACCGATGATGTATATCGCGCTGAGTTACGACCATCGTGTCGTCGACGGCAAAGATGCAGTGACTTTCCTCATAAAGATCAAAGAGAACATCGAGGAACCGATGCGCTTGTTACTCCAGATTTGAGGGCGTCGCTGCTGTCCTTGACCGCATATTCAGGATTTCGCGTCAAGGCCTACCCGGGCCTAACTTTGGGAAATCGTTCGCTTTTCCCCGGGGCCCCGTCTAGTTTTTGTCGTTGATCGTGCTTCCAATCCGGCGAATTCTTTTCCTTGGTTTCGGCGCTGCGTTCCTGGGGGTTGCGGTGGTCGCCGGCTGCAACGTCTGGGTATGGCTGGAGCCGGCATCCAGGTTGTTCAACAACGTTACGAAAGTGCCTGAAAGGCGGGTTGGCCTTGTGCTGGGCACTTCGAAACGTGGGCCGCAGGGGTACCCGAACCCGTATTTTGTCAATCGAATCGCCGCTGCGGCAAGGCTCTACCGCGAAGGAAAGGTAGAGCATCTTCTCGTGAGCGGAGACAACCGGCACAGGAGCTACAACGAGCCCGAGGATCTTCGCGATGCGCTGATCGAAAGAGGAGTGTCAAAGAGCGATATCACGCTCGATTACGCGGGGTTCCGCACTCTCGATTCCGTGGTGCGTGCAAAAAAGGTTTTCGGTCTCCGAAAGATTACAGTCATTTCGCAGGACTTTCATGTGCGCCGTGCCCTCTATATCGCGAAGCGTTATGGGATCGATGCTGTCGGATTTGCTGCGAAAGAGGTCCCTCGTCGATGGTATGCCAGAACACGTTTGCGTGAAGTCGCGGCTCGGCTGCGAGTTGTAATGGATATCTACCTGTTTCGGACGAAGCCCAGGTTTCTGGGCGAAAAGATCGAGATCGCACAGCGATAAACCGGATGCGGCAGATATCGTAGCCTCCCCCCTCAATCTATTGAACGGTTGTTGAATACGGCTGTCCCGATTCATTTCTAGAAATGGCCTATCGATTCCAGAGACGGGAGTGCATTGACGATGGTGTGCGACGCATTGTTTCAGAGCAGATTGAAAAGGCGATTGCCGAAGTAAAAGACGAATCGATGAGTCGGGCTGACGTGATTCACCAGGTGCGGAAACGCTGCAAAAAGATCCGTGCAGTGGTTCGTCTAATTCGGCCGGACAACGAGACGCTCTATGAGCAGGAAAACGCATTTTTCCGTGATTTGGCTGGCGATTTGTCGGCTCTTAGAGATCTCGATGTCATGATTGAAACCCTGGAAGGGCTTGAGGAAGATGTTCCTCCGGAAGCAATAGGTGAGTTTGAATCGATCAGGAAGGTGCTGAAGCGAAGGCGCGAAAAATCGACTGATGAAAAGTCCGTATCGATTGAGGCGCTCGCCGGGTTGCATCGATCTTTGAGCGATTCATTGGAGCGGGTCGCTGATTGGAACATCAACGGTGAAGGGTTCGCCGGGTTGGAAGAGGAGCTGAAGAAGACGTATTCGCGCGGACGTAAGGCGATGTCTCGGGCTTATTCCGAAGGAACCGAAGAATCATTTCATCAATGGCGAAAGCGAGCGAAGTATCATTGGTATCACGTGAGGCTTCTGCGAAATGTGTGGAGGCGGCCGATGCGCGCGCGGGCAAGGGAATTACGTGACCTGGGCAACGATCTGGGCGTCGACCATGACCTGGCGGTGCTTAAAGAAGCTATCAGTAATGAATCGGAATCGTTTGGTGGTGACGTGTCGATCGAATTATTGCTGAATTTGATCGATCGGCGCCGTAGACAACTGGAAGAAGGTGTCCGCCCGATCGGCGAACGCGTTTACGCGGAGAAACCGAAGCGTTACATGAAAAGAACGAAAAAGCACTGGTGCGTGTGGCGCAATGATGCGGCAACAGTGACCTGCTGGAAGACTCTCCGAGAGGAGTCCGGTTCATGAATATTTTTATTTCGGCACGCTTTCGATTGCGGCTGGTTTTTCTTCTGTGCGTTTCCGGTTCTGCGCTCGTGTTCGCCGGGGGCGTCCAGCCGATCGCGAATGTTCCGGCCGGGATCAACCACGCATCTTACGATCGGCTTCTAAAGAAGTATGTCGATGGCCGCGGGCTGATCGACTATGCGGGCTGGAAAAAAAATGCAAAGGATCTGGCTGCGCTCGATCATTATTTGCATCAATATGCACGCAAGGGAAATCCGGCGCGAGGCAGAGAGCGGCAGGCGGATCTGATCAATGGCTACAATGCATACGTGATCCGCTGGATTTTGCAGAATTTCCCTGTTGAAAGCATTTGGCGAACTGAAACACCGTTTTCGAAGGCGCGGCACGAGGTCAATAGAGATTTGGTTTCTCTGGACGAGATCGAAAAGGAAGGCCTGATCCCTCTGATCGGCTGGAAAGCGCATGCAGTGCTCGTCTGTGCTGCACGAGGGTCTCCGCCGTTGCAGCGGTATGCTTACCGGGCCGATCGAATCGATAAGCAGATCGCCCAAGCGCAACGTGTATGGCTTGGAAGGGAGGATCTGAATAATTACCTGCCCGCGAGAAATCGCGTAGAAATCTCTCCGATCTTCAAATGGTATCCGGGCGATTTCGCAACGCCGGACAGTGATGTGAGGAAGATTCTGGAAGATTTTGGGCCCCGGAGGTTCAAGAAGTTCCTGAGCGGCAATGACTACACGATCAAGTACAAATCTTACGACTGGGGACTGAACGATCAGGGATCTGAGGGGAAGGGTTACAGTCGTATTGAGCTCCTGTGGGATAACTTTTTCTGACCGACGCAAAGGGCGCCCTTTGTCGGGGGAGCTTGTTGAGAAATCTCTGACAGTGTATCGAGAGCTGGAACGTTAATCGCTATGGCTGCGCAGTGCGATCGTTCCTGAGATTTCATGGCGATTCGATGCAAGAAGCCAATCTTCAGGGGGTTCCATGAAGTACCCTTTGGGCGAAAGCGGGGTCCGACGGATGTCGTCATGAGCAAACCTAATCTTGTGAAAGATTTCACAAGCATTGTGTTGACACTGGTTGCGATCTTCTGGTCACACTTCGCGGCGTTTCGAACTCGTGAGCGATTCCTGTAAAAACTACCAGATTATGTTTGCAGAAGCGGTGCTAAAACTTTTGAAATCGGTGGTTCATGACCACGGTTTCGTCAAAAGCCAACTTGCCGATCACTGACTGACAGGTATGGCGAATTTCTTTCCGAGATCGAGCAACTATCTGCCGCTCAAGATCCTGCTTTGCGTGATCGTGGTGAGCACGGCTGCCACGGCGGGAGTGTGGTATTATTTTACTCCGAAGTACACGAGGGTGGGGTATCAGCCGACTCAACCGGTGCCCTTTCCGCATACCATCCATGTGGAACAACTTGGGATGGACTGCCGTTACTGCCACAGTTTCGTGGAGGTGGCGGCGCATTCGAATGTCCCGACGACACAGGTTTGCATGAACTGCCACAAGGAGGGCGGTGTGCGAGCGAACAATCCCAAGCTTCAGGCGGTGCGGGACAGCATGGAGTCCGGTTTGCCGATCGAGTGGATACAGATTCACAAGACCCCTGAGTATGTTTATTTCAACCACTCGGTACACGTGAATCGCGGCATCAGTTGTGTGAGTTGCCACGGTAAGGTGAATGAAATGGAGGTCGTTTATCACAACCAGCCGATGAGCATGTCATGGTGTCTCGACTGCCATCGGCACCCTGAAAACCATTTGCGTCCTCCGGGCGAAGTGACCAACCTAAATTGGACTCCACCCGAGGGTACGACCCAGAAGGAAATTGGCATGCAGATCAGGGCCGACTGGAACGTTCAACCGCCGCAGAATTGTTCCGCCTGCCACCGCTAAGTCGATGAAAAAAGTTTTCCAACATCCGCCAATGCCTGAATCCGGCAAAAAATACTGGCGCAGCCTGGAGCAACTGGCTGACGAGCCGGGTGTGCGAGACTGGATGGAGCGGGAATTTCCCGCAGGGGCAGCGGAACTGAGTCTCGATGGGGTTTCCCGGCGCAATTTTCTGAAACTCATGGGTGCTTCCGCGGCGCTGGCAGGCCTCGGTCTCAGTGCTTGCCGCCGCCCCGAGCTTCATCTGGTGCCTTTCTCTAATGGCGTTGAATGGAACATTCCCGGCAAGGCACTTTTCTATGCGACTTCGATGCCGCGTCGCGGAGGCGCGATGCCGCTCGTTGTCACGACAGTCAGTGGTCGTCCGGTAAAGATCGAAGGTAACCCGTTGCATCCCGTCAGCAATGGCGGCACAGATCTTCATGCGCAGGCTTCCGTGCTGGAACTCTACGATCCGGACCGGTCGCGATTCTTTCTCCATGATGGCGATGTCGCCAGCGAAGATGAGTTCAATGCCTACCTCAAGAACCGCCTCTCCAAGGTGGATGGGGATGGAGGGGCGCGCGTAGCGTTTCTCGTTGAAGAGAATCATTCGCCAACTCGCGAGCGTCTTCGCAAGGAGATCGCGAAGAAGCTGCCAAACGCCACGTGGTACCGTTACGAACCGACGGGCGGAGAAAAAGAAACGACCGATGTGGCGTTTGGTCCGGATGTGCGCCCTGTGCCTGATATCGGAGCAGCCGACGTTATCGTTTCGCTGGATGATGACTTCCTTGGAACCGCGGACCAGAGCGCGGTCGATGCGAGGGATTTTTCCACTCGTCGCAGCGTGGAAAAGCCGGGCGATACAATGAATCGTCTGTATGTTGTCGAGAATCGTTTCACGGTCACAGGTGGAATGGCGGATCATCGCCTTCGAGTTCCTGCGAGCCATGTTGCGGCATTTGCATACAAACTTGCCCAGGCGCTCGGAGCGGGAAGCGGAATGCTTGGAGCTCTGCCTGAGCCTTTTTCGGAGGTCCAGTTTCCGGAGGGTTGGATTGAAGAATGTGCGGCTGATCTTCTGGCTCATAAAGGTAGAAGTCTCGTAACGGCGGGCGCACGGCAACCTGCTGTCGTACATTATCTTGCGTTTGCGATAAACTCGGCCCTTGGGAACGTTGGTAGCACTGTCACAGGCATTCGTTGGAACGGACTACCGTATGGAACGCTCGACGAGCTTGCGGATCGGATAAAGAGCGGGCGAGTCGCCACACTTTTCATATTTGGCGGAAACCCGGTGTATACCGCACCGGCGGATCTCGAATGGGAAACGCTTCAGAAGTCGGTGCCAAACGTAATTCATCTAGGACTCTTCGCCGACGAGACGGCAAAGGCTGCGAAGTGGCACGTGCCAGCTGCGCACTACCTTGAAAGTTGGGGAGACGCGCTCGCGCGGGATGGCTCCTATATGTCCGTGCAGCCAATGATATTGCCCCTCTATGGTGGCTGGTCCGAGCTTGATATGCTGTGTGCAATTCTCGGACACGAAAGGACCGAAGGGCCGGAGCAGATTCAGGAAACGTTTCGCCATGTTGCAGGAAATCCCGGCGATTTTGAGGCTGCGTGGAAGAAATTTCTTCACGATGGATTCATCACCGGCAGCGAGGCTGCGCCAGTGGCACTTTTCTTCAATGAAACGGCGGTATCGGCGGGCATGCAGTGGGAAGCCGCGCCGGAAATGCCGTTCGCGGGACCGGACAATATTGAGATTGTGTTCGCGACCGATGCCAGTCTCGGCGACGGACGCTTCGCGAACAACGGGTGGCTGCAAGAGATGCCCGATCCGGTGACGAAGCTCTCCTGGGATAACGCGGTCCTCATGAGTCCGTCGATGGCCGGGAAATTCGATGTTGGTACGAACGATGTGGTTAAACTCAGTCTCAACGGGGCTGAAGTCGAGGGGCCGGTTGTAGTCTCGCCCGGGCATGCGGAGGATTCTGTGACGGTCGCTCTTGGATATGGACGTCTCGCAAACGGTCGAGTTAGCCAGGGGGTAGGATTCAACGTTTATCCGCTTCGTAATTCGAAGCATTCGTATTTTCAGACAGGGCTAAAGCTGGAGAAGACGGGCAAAACGCATCGGCTCGCTTGCACGCAGGACCACGGGGCGATGGAAGGCCGCGCAATCGTCCGTGAGGGCACGGTGGATCACTTCAAAGACGAGCCTAATTTCGCCCAGAGGATGGGTTCCGACGCGCATAAACCCGAGGGACAGAGTCATCCGTCGATCTATCCGCACCCGCCGCTCGATGCGAAACAGCAATGGGGAATGGTTGTCGACCTAAATACCTGTACCGGTTGCAGTGCCTGTGTCGTGGCATGCCAGGCTGAGAATAATATCCCGATTGTTGGCAAGGAACAGGTCTTGAACGGCCGCGAGATGCACTGGATCCGTACGGATCGTTATTTCACAAGTGTCGAACTTGGTGATCCCGATCCCGCGATGGTGTTTCAGCCGATGATGTGTCAACACTGCGAGAATGCACCCTGCGAAACGGTCTGCCCCGTGAATGCTACCGTTCACAGCAGTGACGGTCTCAACGTGATGACCTATAACCGGTGTATCGGCACCCGGTATTGCTCGAACAACTGCCCATTCAAGGTCCGCCGCTTTAATTTCTTCGATTACAATTCGCGCCCAATCGGCAAGGTCAAACTGCCGGTGCTCGGCGAGGTAAACGGTCTCTACGCAGGACCGCTCACCAAGAAGGGCTCACCGGACACGATCAAGATGCAGAAAAATCCGAACGTGACGGTGCGGATGCGCGGCGTGATGGAAAAGTGCACTTTCTGCCTGCAGCGAATCGAGGAGGCAAAAATTGGTGCCAAAGTGGCGGCCGGCGCTTCTCCAAACACGAAGGTTCCAACGGATGGTTTCAAGGTCGCCTGCCAGCAGGTGTGCCCGTCCCAGGCGATCTCGTTCGGCGATATCGCGGATCTGGAGACGAAGGTGGCTAAACAGAAGGCGTCGCCGCGGAACTACGAAGTGCTCGGGTATTTGAACGTTAACACCCGCGTCACCTACCTAGCGCGGCTCAAGAATCCCAATTCCAAAATGCCCGGCGCCGAAAAGGTCGGCGTGCCGGAGGGTGAGCGCGGATTCTGGGAGACCCGCGATAGGGGACCTTTCTCTCAGAATAACGCCACCGTAAACGAAACAGCATCCCTCTCGTAATGGCGAACGATACAGCCTCAGTCGAAAAAGCTCTCGAGCGTCCACCGCTGGTCCTCAATGGGCGCAGCATGGCGTGGGTGACCGACCGCCTTTCGGATATCACAGAATCCAAAACGCCGCTTTGGTGGTGGATTGCTTTTCTGATCAGTGCATCGGTTGCTGGCGTTGGTCTCTTTTGCATCGGTTGGCAGATTTCCACCGGAGTCGGCGTCTGGGGCGAAAATATCCCGGTCGGCTGGGCGTGGGATATCACCAACTTCGTGTTCTGGATCGGTATCGGGCATGCGGGAACTCTGATCTCCGCGATTCTCTTCCTTCTGCGTCAAAAATGGAGAACCTCCATCAACCGCGCAGCTGAGGCGATGACGCTTTTTGCGGTGATCTGTGCGGGCATTTTCCCCGGAATTCACGTCGGTCGAGTCTGGATGGCATGGTTTCTGGCTCCAGTGCCGAATGCGAATGCGATCTGGCAAAATTTCCGCAGTCCGCTTCTCTGGGACGTTTTTGCGGTTTCCACGTATTTCACTGTGTCTGTGCTGTTCTGGTATACTGGGCTCGTGCCCGACCTTGCGACCATGCGAGACCGGGCCAAGGCGAAGATCGGCAAGTTCTTCTACGGTGTTTTTGCCCTGGGGTGGCGGGGATCGAACCGCCAATGGCGCCATTATGAGATGGCGTATTTGATCCTGGCCGGTATTTCGACGCCGCTGGTGCTCTCGGTGCACTCGGTCGTCTCGGCAGACTTTGCGACGTCAGTGCTACCGACCTGGCATACGACAATTTTTCCTCCTTACTTCGTTGCCGGCGCTATATTCGGAGGATTCGCCATGGTGCTGACGCTTATGCTTCCGGCGCGGGCGCTCTACCCGCAGCTTTACGACGTAATCACTCCGAACCACGTTGATAAAATGGCGAAAATCATCCTGCTGACAGGAATGATCGTGAGTTTCGCTTATTTGATGGAATTTTTCATCGCTTACTACAGTGGCAACCCGTTCGAGCGTTATGCGTTTTTGAACCGCTGCTTTGGCGAATACTGGTGGGGCGAAGGCATGATGATCCTTTGCAATGTCCTCGCACCGCAATTGTTCTGGTTCAAGCGGTGCCGCTACAATGTTTGGGTCGTTTTTGGAGTGTGCATGTTTGTGAATGCTGGCATGTGGTTTGAACGCTTCACCATCATCGGAGTGGGTCTGACTCGTGATTTTCTCCCGTCGAGTTGGGGCACGTATCACCCGACCTTTATTGAAGCGCTGACTTTTGTCGGGACCCTCGGCATTTTCGTAACGCTTTTCCTCTTGTTTGTTCGCTATCTCCCCTTGGTTGCGATGGCAGAGGTGAAAGGTGTGCTACCCCAGTCGAATCCCCACTATCGTCACCAGGAACAGCGAGGAGACTACAACCCATGAGCAACGGTATTTCCAAAGCCTATGGAGTTGCTGCGCAGTTTCCGAATGCGGGCTCCCTCCTCCTTGCTGCAGAAAAGGTCCGCGACAAGGGATATCGCCGCTGGGATGTTTACACGCCTTATCCGGTGCACGGAATGGACAGAGCGATGGGCCTCGGCAAGTCCTGGCTGAGTTCCGTGGCTCTTGTTGGCGGCATTACGGGTCTGCTGACTGCGGTGGCGCTTCAGATAATTCCGTCATCCATACTGTATCCGCTGGTGGTGCACGGCAAGCCGACCGACTTCCTTTCGATTCCTGCATTTTTTCCGATTATGTTCGAATTGACGATCCTGCTAACGGCGTTTTTTACCGTCGGTGCTTTGCTCGTCTTCAATCAGCTCCCGAAGTGGTATCATCCCATGTTCAACTGGGAACGTTTTAGCCAGGTTACTGACCACGGATTCTTCCTGGCCATTGAAGCGCGTGACCCGCAGTTTTCGGAGGAGAAGGTTCGCACCTTGTTGTCGGAAATCGGGGGCGAGCACGTTACCCTTATCCACGATTGATCATGCTGAAGTATTTCTTCGCAATATTCTTTCTGCTGGTCGTTACCGTCGTTGCGATCGCGGGTTTCCGTGGCGGCAGGACAACGAACCGGCCGATTGAGATCTTCAACGATATGGACCGGCAGCCGAAATATGTGGCACAGCATACCAGCACGTTCTTCGCCGACGGCCGTGCTGCACGGCCACCGGTTCCGGGTACGATCCCGATGGGCTACACGATGGAAGGAGCTTATTACGCAACCGGGGCGAATAACAATCGCGCTGTGAAGGGCGGAGTCGGATTTGCTGTCTCGACCGACTATTACAGCACGGGAAAAATGGGGGACGTTTGGGGAGACGGCATTCCTTTCGAGGTGACAGAGGCAGTGATGGAGCGCGGCCGTCAGCGCTTCAATATCAACTGCGCAGTCTGTCACGGTGAAGACGGAGGCGGCAACGGCCCGGTCAAGAACTATGGCCTAAAGACGATCGCGATGCTCGTGGATGAACGCATCACGAACATGCCCGATGGGGAGATCTTTAATACGATTACCAACGGCAAGAACACGATGAATCCTTATGGTCCGCAGATCACGATTGAAGATCGGTGGTGCATTATTTCTTACCTGCGCGCGCTTCAGACCGTGAAAAGCGTGCCCATTGGGGAACTCCCGCAGAACTTGCAAACCGAACTCGACAAGCCTGTCGAGCAGCCCGCCGCCCAATAGTTTTGAAGAAGCAATGAGCGAACACGCCGCCCCATCACCCAAGGCCGAAATTTTCGACTCAAAGTCGGCCACTGGAATTGCGCGCCTCCTTGGACTCTCCGCTGTCGCAGGTCTTGTGATTCTTGGGATCTGCGCCTTTGTGAATTTGAAACAGTTCGCGTTCTCGTGGCTCTTTGCCGTCGTCTATTTCTTCATGCTATGTGTGGGCGGTCTTTTCTGGGTGCTCCTTCACCATGCGGTTGACGCTGAGTGGTCGGTCGTCGTGCGTCGCCAGTTGGAAAATCTCGCCGGGTTACTGAAATACCTCGCAATTTTATTCATTCCGGTCCTCCTGCTTGGTCCGGTTTTGTATGCTTCATGGTGGGACGTTGATCCCGCGACGGACTCGCTTCTCGCTACAAAGTCCGCCTATTTGAACGTTCCGTTCTTCATTATCCTGTACGATTGTCTATTTCGTGATTCTCGTCGGATTGGCGTTCCTCGTGCGGAGGTTCTCAATGAAGCAGGACAGCGACGGGAATCCTGCACATACACTGAAGCTGCGCAAGATCGGGACGGTTGGCTTGATCCTCTACGCTTTCTCCGTGGCGTTCGCAGGATTCGACTGGCTTATGAGCTTGGAATACACTTGGTTCTCCACGATGTGGGGGGTCTATTTATTCGCGGGGGCGGCCGGTTCTTCGATGTCCTTGTTGGTGCTAATCGTAACGGGGCTTCGCGGTTTTGGTTATTTCAAGCACACGATCACAAAGGAACATTACTTCATAATGGGGAAGTGGATGCTCGCCTTCACGATATTCTGGGCCTACATCGGGTTTTCGCAATATATGCTCATCTGGTATGCGAACCTGCCTGAGGAGACTTCATACTTCCTTCGTCGCAATGTAGGATCCTGGCATACGCTGAGCATATTGCTTGTTATCGGGCGTTTTTTCCTTCCGTTTCCTTTGCTGCTTCTTCAGGCGACGAAGAAACTGCCTTTTCTCTTGAGCGTTATCGCCGCGTGGATTCTGCTGATGGAATTGCTGGACGTGTATCTCGTTGTGATGCCAATACTCCGAACGACGGGATATTCGTTCGCCAGTTTCATTCCGGACGTTGCGGCTGTGGTTACGGTCGGTTCGGTGCTTGCTTTCCTGTTCATCAAGGGGCTAGGGGGGAGCAACCTGTTCCCGACTAGGGATCCACGCCTCGATAGGTCAATCCATATTGCGAACTGAGATGGAGGCTACCAGCATACAGAATCAGAATCAACACGCGGTTTTTCCCATCTTTTTGTGGGGTTTCATTCTCTTCTGCTTTTTCGGTCTGCTCGCTATCGCGGCGGTTCGTTGGTTTGGAAATTTCCAGTCCTACGACGAACAACGCGCGCTCGAACGCGTCAGAGTATACGCGGAATACAGAGAGTTGATGAATACGAACCTCAACACGCTGAAGTGGGCGGACGACCAAAAGCAGGCAGCTCAGATCCCGCTTGCGGACGCGATGAAAATCACGGTGAAGAGGCTGAATTCCAAGAGGGTTTCCGCCAGTGCCGTGACTATTGCGCCCCCGGCGTCAGTTTCTTCTGGGGCGTCGCCTGTTGTCTCGGAGGGCGCTGCACCCCAGACTCCCGCAGCGCAAGGCGCCGCTGCAGCCAGTTCGGCACCCGTGGATTTGCCCGAACCCACCCCAAGTGACGCGGCTACGGATTCGACTGATTCCGAGGTTCCGGTTTCGACTCCGACTTCCAGCCCTGCTCTTACCGGGGATTCTGCTTCGGGTGCACACGAGGCTCCACAGCAAACAACGCAGGAATGAATACCTTTCACATTAACCGAAAAGTTGCCGAATGAGCGCAACCGCGACTGTTCAAGACGCGCCAGCCGCAACGCCGCCACGCGACCCCGCAGAGATTCGGCGGGAGACGCTAGAGCGTGCTGAGATCGACGCTTCGACCCGGTTCCCGGTATTGTTGTTCTTCACGGCCGCACTCTTCTGGCTGATGGCGAGCAATTTTCTTTCCCTGGTCACCAGCGTGCAACTGCTCTACCCGGAATTTCTGGCAGAATTCAGTTGGTTCACTTACGGACGCCTCGCACCAATTCAGCGAAACCTGATGGTTTACGGTTGGGCGTCTCTGGCTGGAATTGGCGCTTCGATCTGGCTCATGGCGCGTCTGTCCCGTGTGAAGGTCAAGTATCCCTTCATGATCAGTGTCGGGGCATACCTCTGGAATATTGGTCTCGTGGTTGGAAGCCTTGCCATCATGGCGGGCGATCAGAATCCGGAGAAATATCTGGAATATCCGGTTTACGCAGCGTGGATGATCTTTCTGGGTTATGCGGCGATCGGTATTTGGGGAGTAGTGCTTTTTCATCATCGGCGGCCTGGAGTGACCTTTGTGACACACTGGTATCTTCTCTGCGCATTTTTTGCGTTCCCATGGATTTATGCGACGGCAAATCTCATGCTCCATGTGCTGCCGGTAGATGGCGTTATGCGGGCGGTGGTCCTTTGGTGGTATGGCGGCAATTTGATCGGGCTCTGGATTACCGCGATCGGTCTCGGCGCAGCGTACTATTTCATCCCGAAGGTGATTGGCCGACCGATATACAGCTATCATCTCGCCTCATTTGGGTTTTGGACATTCGTCATGTTCTACAGCTGGCGCGGACTTCAGGAACTTGTTGGTGGTCCGGTTCCTGTCTGGGTTCATACGATCAGTATTGTGGCCAGCGGGCTGACGATTATTCCCGTAGTGACGGTGGCGATGAATCATCACATGACGATGCGAGGGAGCTTCGGGCTGATGCACTATAGCCCTACCCTTCGTTTCGTCGTGATTGGCGCGATGGCTTACACGGTGTCACAGGTATTCGCGATCGCGATGTCGTTTCGCAGCATCGAAAGGATCTTCGCATTCACGATCGGAGAGGAAGGACTCACATGGTTCCAGATTTACCCGTTTTTTTCGCTGATCATGTTCGGAGCAATGTACTACATCGTGCCGCGACTGGTGGGCTGCGAGTGGCGATCAGCCTGGCTGATCAAAGCGCATTTCTGGGGTGTTGCCTATGGAATGGGGCTCGCTCTCCTGATGCTGTTTGCAGGCGGGATCATGCAGGGCACCGCCTTCAATGATCCGGTTGTTGGTTACAACGAGGTGGTTTCGAGTGCGCTGCCATTTCTTCGGGGACTAACTCTAGCCCAGTCCTTCCTGCTTCTCGGGCACGCGATTTTTGCGCTTCACTTTCTGATCATGCTTTTCCGTTTGGGCGCTCCGATTGAAAGCCCCACGCTCATGGCGGAAGAAGGGGAGGTAGCGAAGGGACACTGATGAACAGTTTGACCAACATCTTGCCAGGAATCTTTGCATGTGTCCTTTCTTCATGGATCGGACTCGTTGCGATTCCCTTTTTTCAGTTGGGAAAACTGCAGCCGCAGATAAACGAAGACCTTGGAGAAGTCTATCCAGTTGAAGCACCGAAAGCCGGAGAGGAGGTTTATATTGCAAATGGTTGCATCAATTGCCATAGCCAGCAGATTCGCCCGGGCCACGCCGGTGGTGACATCGGCCGCGGCTGGGGACCGCGCCAAACGGTTGCCCGGGACTATCTTTACGACCACCCGCTTTTGACCGGCACGATGCGAATGGGGCCAGACCTTTCCAATATCAGCACGCGTGCCAACGAGCAGTATCTCTATCTCAGCCTCTATAATCCCGCCATCGACGTGCCTAGTACGATCATGCCTTCGTTCGAATTTCTATTTAAAAAAGTGAAGATCAGCGGTGAACGGTCGGCGAATGCATTGGAGCTGCCAGAGGAATACAAGGTTGAAGACGGCTACCAGATTGTTCCAAAGCCGGAGGCGCGGCAATTGGTAACCTACTTGATGTCTTTGCAGCGATCGAAGCCCCTTCCTGAAGCGGTTCAGGAGGTCGAGGAAGAGGAGAAGAAGCCTCAAGCGAAGGAAGAAGACGCTGCCAAAGCGGGCGCAGCACCGGCAAATAATGTCCAATGAAGAGTAATCCGGATCAGCTCAAGGGCAAAATCCCAAAAGTCCTCACACCGACAAAATATCCAGCTGGCGAGATGAGCGGGGAGGCCGATTACGACGACGGACTTTCCGACGTTGCTATTGCACACGCGGCGATCGTGCGGGAGCAGCCCGAGCCGGGAATTTCCGGGGCAGCCAAACAGAGCGCGCGGTTGGCGGCGTTTCCGATCTGGTTCCTCATATTCAACGCACTGGTGATATTTTGGGCGGGCGGCTATTTGCTTCTCTTCAGCGGTGGATTTCGCAGCGACATATTCAACGAGCGGGTTGGAACTGCCTCTTTGTTCTTTCCTGCAGAAGGTGGCGTAGAGCCAGGTGCGGCTGAGGCAGCGGCAGAGGACCCCGTCAAGCTTGGCGAAGCTTTCTTCAAGCTCAATTGCGCGACATGCCACCAACCGAGCGGTCAGGGCGCGTCGGGGCAGTTCCCGCCGTTGGCAAAATCCGAATGGGTGAATGGGTCCGAGAAACGGCTTGCCGGAATCCTGCTTTTCGGATTGAAAGGCCCGATTACGGTGCATGGCCAGAAGGGGACCTACAGTGGTCTCATGCAGGCGTGGGGACCGCTGCTTTCCGACAAACAGATTGCATATATCCTGACGTACGTTCGGCAGGCTTGGGGGAATTCTGCCCCGCCGATCGCGCCTGAGCAGATTGCAGCCGCGCGGGAGGAATTTTCTTCGCGTTCCGACCAGTGGACGGAGGAGGAGTTGTTGAAGATTCCTGAAGATGCAACCCTCCCCGGTGGAGCCGAGTGATCTCTAGAAAACCAGAAAAACTCATCCCTGATAACTGATTCTACGTGATACTATCCATAGCAACTGGACCTGCGGGAATGGGGCTGGCCTATTTCAGCGGATCATTTGAGCGGTGTCCCCGCCAGTGCTACTGGTAAAGCCGAACCTAAACCAACACGACATGGCACACGCGACTTCCCATACCGCTGAAGCTCAAGACGAGCACGGCCACGAGGAGCATCATCACGAGGAAATCTCTTTCTGGCGGAAGTACGTTTTCTCCACCGATCACAAAGTGATCGGTCTTCAGTATCTCCTTACGAGCATGCTATTCATGGCGCTGGGCTTCAGCCTTATGCTCGTGATGCGATGGCAGCTCGCGTATCCTGGCAAACCGCTCCCGGTAGCAGGTTTTCTTCTCGAAAATCTTTTCGCGATGGTTGGTCAGGAAGCGTTCAAAGACGGTGTCCTCCAACCGGATTTTTACAACGTTTGCGGGGCAATGCACGGCACGATCATGATCTTTCTGGCTGTTGTGCCTATCGGATTTGCAGCCTTTGGCAACTATGTGGTTCCGTTGCAAATCGGGGCGCCAGACATGGCATTCCCGAGACTGAACATGGCAAGTTTCTGGTTCTTCGCCACGGGGGGCGTGATTTTCCTCGCCAGCTTTTTTCTTCCAGGTGGTGCGGCCCGTTCGGGTTGGACGTCGTATTCCCCGCTCGCAGCGATCAACAACGGTCAGACATGGTGGCTGATCGGCATGGTGTTTCTGATTTCTTCCTCAGTGCTCGGGTCGGTGAATTTCATTACGACGATTATCCAGCTTCGTGCGCCGGGCATGACGTGGATGCGGATGCCCTTTTTTACCTGGGCGCAGTTTGTCACCGCCTATCTTCTTCTGCTTGCATTCCCGCCGCTCGAAGCCGCCGCTGTGATGCAGCTCATGGACCGGATTGCGCATACGAGCTTCTTCATGCCGACAGGTCTCGTGGTGGCGGGTCAGACGATGAATATATCCGGCGGCGGTAGTCCGCTGTTGTGGCAGCATCTATTCTGGTTCCTCGGTCATCCGGAAGTCTACATCATGATTCTGCCGGCCCTCGGTATGGTCGGCGAAGTGATCGCGAATAATACGCGCAAGCCGCTCTGGAGTTACAAGGGGCTTGTGTTCTCCACGTTCGCGATTGGATTCCTCTCGTTTATTGTCTGGGCCCACCATATGTATCTGACGGGTATGGGAACGAAGGTGGCGACCTTTTTCCAAACCACGACCGTGATCATTTCTATTCCGTCGGTGATCATTGTTACCGTGTTGCTGATGTCTCTGTGGGGTGGCTCGATCCGGTTCAACTCGGCGATGCTTTTCGCACTGGCGTTTCTTCCCATGTTCGGAATTGGCGGTCTCACGGGTATTCCGCTCGCCTTCACTTCGATCGTGCTCTACCTGCACGACACGTATTACGTTATCGGCCACTTCCATTACGTCGTCGCTCCCGGTTCGGTCTTCGCGTTCTTTGCAGCCATTTATCATTGGTATCCGAAAGTGACCGGTCGAAGGATGAGTGAATTTCTCGGCAAAATTCACTTTTTCGGCTCACTGGTCTGCATGAATGGAATATTTTTCCCGATGTTCCTGCAGGGAATGGCGGGTGTGCATCGCCGCTGGTACGATGGCGGAGCTACCTACGATTTCGCCGAGAAGGTGATTCATTGGAACGAGTTCATGTCGATATCGGCGTTCTGGCTCGCAATTTTCCAAATCCCATTCGTATTCAACTTCTTTTGGAGTATTAAGAACGGCAGGAAAGTGGACGACAATCCATGGGAGGCTACGACGCTCGAATGGCAGACGCCGACTCCGCCTCCGCACGGTAATTTCGCGCATCCTCCGGTCGCTTATCGTGGACCTTACGAATACAGCGTGCCTGGTGAAGCGGTCGATTTCATCCCGCAGAACCGGAAACCGGCAGGGGAAGCGCGCACCGATGAAGAGGGAACCCGCGGGGATGGAATGACCGAAGGAAAAATTGTACCCCAGTATTGAAATCCTGCTCGATTATCGCGGTGACTTAAGTTCATGGAAATTCCTTACACAGTTTCGGCCCGTCCGGACACGGGGCTATACAATGGCAAGATTGGCATTTGGTTATTCCTCGCATCCGAAGTGATGCTTTTTGGCGGGCTTTTTTCCGCCTATGTCTTTCTTCGGATTGGTGCCACTTCGGAGACCCAGTGGCCGCATGGGTTACTTAATGTCCCGCTCGGAACGTTCAATACGGCCGTCCTGATCTTTTCATCCGTGACGATGGTGCTGGGTTGGGCCGCATTGAAGATGCGGAACTTCAAGGACTACAAGAAATGGATGGGAATTACGATTCTCTGCGGTTTCACGTTTCTCGGCGTCAAGGCCTTTGAGTACCAGTGAAAAGTTTAATCACTTCGGCGTTCTCCTGAAGGATTCGAATATCCAGATTACCGGCCATCTGGAGGAAGAGACCGAGAATGCGTATCTGGTTGCTGCGGATCCTTATGAAACGCAAGGGTCACGATATCGACTGCCACATGTCGGCAAAGAAAGCGGCGAGCATTCGATTGAACACGCGGAAATGGAATATTTTCATAAGGCAGGCGTAGAAGTCGAAAGTGCTGGGCATGGACATCCGGTCGTGAAAATCGAAAAGAGCCAGGTGCGTAGCGCGGGTTATTTTCTTCCGAAATACAGCCCGTATTTCGCAATCTATTTCACGCTGACGGGGTTACATGCGCTTCACGTCATCGGCGGGATGTGTGTGAACTCCTACTTCTGGGGGCCAGGGAGCAAGCTGTATAAAAAGAACCCTGAACATCTTGCCAATCGCGTGGAAATCGCGGGTCTTTTCTGGCACTTCGTGGATCTCGTCTGGATTTTCCTTTTCCCGATTCTTTATCTTCTCTGATTTTCATTCCGAATTCCCTATGTCCGAACTCCATAAACCGGAAGAAAACGACGATCTGCTTCACCCCGATCACGAGCATATCAAGAAGCATGTGCGAGCCTACATTAAAGTGGGTGTGACGCTCGGGGTTCTCACGATCGTCACGGTATTAGCCTCTTACATACACATCGGATCGCCCGATAGTGATGCTGGAAACATCACGCTCGGGCTCGTCATAGCCACGATCAAGGCCTCGTTGGTTGCATTGATCTTCATGCATCTCAATGCGGAAAAATGGACCATTTATCGGTTCATGGCAGTCACGTGCGTCTTCGCCATAGCACTCTTTTTTCTCACATGGCTCGCATTTTCTGATCACCTGAGTCACGTTAAGATCTGATGTCCCTTCGCGCGTTCCACGTTCTCTTCATCACGTTGTCGATCGTTCTTGCGCTTTGCTGTGGCGGAATTGCGCTGCGTGATTTCATCGAGACGGGGAGCGTTCAAAATCTGTTGTTAAGCATTCTTGCGCTGCTGGCGGCCCTCAGCCTTGTCGTTTATGAGTCCTACTTCCTGCGCAAAACACGAAAGTTGATCCTCTGATGTCTCTTCGCGCCGCCTCTCTTTTGCTGATTTTTGTGATCTTGCCTTCCGTGGCGCACGCGTGCACGGTCTGTTTTGGAGCACCGGGATCCGCTCAAACTGAGGCTGTAAGCTGGGCCATTGCGTTTCTCCTTGTGACGATTGTTGCGGTTCTGGGATGTGTGGCCGCCTTCGGAATTTACCTCTACAGGCGATCAAAGAACTCCAATCCAGACCATAAAGTCCTCTCCGAAGCTCTTAAAACCTGATATTAAAAATCTACCGTCATGCTCAATAAACTACTTGGAATGCCGATAGATGCCTCTGAGCACGGCATCAACATCGACCAAATGCTCGAGTTTGTGCATTGGAAGATTTTTCTCCTGTTTATCGGCTGGTCGATTTTCTTTATCTACGCTCTTTTCCGATTCAACAGGCGCCGCAATCCGAAGGCCAATTACTACGGTGCAAAAACGAAAATTACGACCCACCTCGAAATCAGCGTGGTGGTCATCGAGGCAGTCTTGCTGATCGGATTCGCCTTTCCACTGTGGGCGAAGCGGGTGAACGAGTTTCCTGCTGCTGCGGATGCGACGGTGGTGCGAGCCACGGGCCAGCAGTTTATCTGGACCTTTCATTATCCCGGACCGGATGGCGTCTTCGGGCGGCAGAGCCCCTATCTCGTCACTTCGGCGAATCAGATTGGTCTGGACTACCAGGATGATCATGCAAAGGATGATTTTGTGACGCTGAACGACATGCATGTGCCTGTCGACAAACCCGTGATTGTGCAGATTATGTCCAAAGACGTGATTCACAACTTCGGACTTCCGAGCATGCGCATCCAGCAGGATGCGATTCCGGGGCAAAGCATCCCAATGTGGTTCACACCTGTTAAGACGGGGATGTATGAAATCGTCTGCGGGCAGCTTTGTGGCCTTGGTCACTACGCGATGCGCGCGGTGCTCACGGTGGATCTTGTTGAGGATTACGACGCGTGGCAAAAGCAGAAGGTTGAGACGGCGCTCAAAGCTTCGGCGGAACGGGCGCGCAAACCATCGAACGAACCGGCACACGAAGACGCCACGGTGCCGGTGGAAGCCTGAAGGCTCAGGGCCAACCCCCCCGGCCCAAAAAGGGTGATCCCGTTGAACGGGAAGTGGCCAGTACGGCGCACATTTACCTTGATACGATGAAGAGTTCCCAAGTCTGGATCGGTCGCTTCGCCAAGCTTTGTGTCCTTGCGACGTTAGTGCTGCTCTTCATCGGTGGAATGGTGACCAGCAAGAGGGCCGGGATGGCCGTGCCCGACTGGCCGCTAAGTTACGGCAGCGTAAATCCCCCCGGCTGGTGGCAGATTGAAAACGTGCGTCTCGAGCATGGCCACCGTCTGACAGCAGCATTCATAGGTTTGATGACGATTTTTCTCTGCGTTTGGACGTGGCGGGTAGAGAGTCGTTTGTGGGTAAAATGGCTTTCGGTGGTTGCACTGATTCTCGTCTGTCTTCAGGGAGTAATTGGTGGATTGCGGGTCACAGAGGTTTCAAGTGCTCTCGCGGTCGTGCACGGATGCCTTGCTCAAATTTTTCTTGGGACCCTGGTTGTGCTTGCGACAGTGATGTCTCCGAGATGGTCACGCGAACGGATTCGCTCCAATCAAGTGATTCCGAAAAAAGTTGCGGTCACTGCAGGCGTTTTCGCGGGTCTGGTTTTTGTGCAACTGATCATCGGCGCAATCATGCGACACTACAACGCCGGTCTCGCGATCCCGACTTTTCCTCTTGCGTTCGGAAAAATCATTCCGCCGCTTCCGAGTTTTCCGATTGCAATCAATTTTGCGCACCGTGTCGGCGCTGTGGTTGTGGCTTTGGGCTCCTTGCATCTCCTGACCATGGCGGTCATGCGGGTCGGTTCCGTGAAAACACTCGTCGCACCCGCAATTCTCATTGTTGTTCTCGTCGTGGTGCAGATCGGTCTTGGAGCGGAGATCATCCTGCGTGCGAGGCCGCCGATTCAAACTACGCTACACGTCCTGAATGGCGCGCTCATCCTCGCCACGGCGATTTCGATGGCCACGCGAGCGTTCTTGCTGAGAGGATCTGTTCGGCCAGCAGCGATTGGAACCGGCACATTTGAGAAGGCTTCCGCGGAGGTGCCGGCATGAAATACTGTGCTCACGAAGTAAATTTGGCTGATATAGAGATTCCGAAAGAAGAACCCGGAATCGTCGCTGATTTCATGGCGATCACGAAGGCGAGACTCAGTTTGCTCGTTTTGATAACAGCATTCGTCGGGTTCTGCATGGGTTCGAACGCCCGTATCGACTGGCTGCTGCTTTTTCACACGCTCGTCGGCACGGCGCTCGTAGCAGCTTCTGCGGCCATTTTTAATCAGGCGGTGGAGGTGCGGGTCGATGCGCTCATGGTGCGCACCCGGGATCGTCCACTGCCCGCGGGGCGCATGCGCACTTCGACGGCGTTCCTCCTGGGTAGCATTTTCGGCGTGGTCGGCGTGGTGTATCTGGGACTGCTCGTAAATTATTTCTGTGCGGGGCTGGCTGCGACTACTCTCGGTATTTACATTCTGGTCTATACTCCAATGAAACGGCGGACATCATTTTGTGTTACCGTCGGTGCTGTTTCCGGAGCGATACCTCCGGTCATCGGATGGACGGCTGCAAATCCGGAGATCAGTAGCGGTACATGGATCCTGTTTGGCGTGCTCTTCTGCTGGCAGATGCCGCACTTCCTCGCGATTGCGTGGATGTATCGAGACGAATACGCTCAGGCCGGATTTCGGATGCTCCGCTCGAATGACCAGACAGGTATTGATACGGCACGGCGCGCGTTGCTTTTCGCCGCAGGCCTTGCCGCCGTCACGTTTCTCCCGTCGATTTTGGGAATGGCGGGTCCAGTTTACCTGCTAGGAGCGCTCGCGCTGAATGCAGTCATGATCTCTTACGCCATTCGATTCGTTCGACAGCGCACACGTCCTTGCGCCCGGCAACTTTTCTTTGCGTCGATCCTTTACCTGCCGTTTATTCTCAGCCTCATGGTTTTCACGAAAACATGAGCGCCGGTGAAGGAACGATGGCGAGCACCCCTTGGGACTTGAAGCGGGTGATTCCGGCCGTGGCATGGCTGCACGTTGTCATGGTGGCAGTTGGCATTGGATGGATTTACTTGACGGCGAAGCACGAGCTGCACATTCGCAATTCGGATCCGCCGATCTACAAGAAAATCAACGGGTTCACACTCAAGAATTTTGACGGGAGTCCATTTTCGATGCTCGAAATGCAAGGAAAGGTCTTTGTCGTCAGTTTCGTGTGCGTGGCATGCAATGGCGGCTCCGTCGTCGTCCAGCGAATGGCCGAACTACAGGACGAATTTCTCACCGCCGACGGCCGTGTCCGATTTCTGACAATCTCGGTCGATCCGGAGAACGATACGTCGGAGAGACTAAGGGTGTTTCGCGATACGCTCGATCCTGTGGATGGCTGGTATTTTCTCACGGGTGATCGGAAATACACGTACGAACTCATGAAGAATAATTTCATGTATGCGTCCTTGCAGGGCTCCGCCGGAGCGAACACGGATGCCTCGACGGTAAAGCTGGCGCTTGTGGATCAATCCGGTTTTCTGCGGGGAATTTATCACACCGGCATTCCTACTGAGATGGAGCAACTCAGGAACGATGTGGAATTTCTCCTGAAGAAATAATTATTGAACGATGACGATCGAAGGGCTCCCGGCGGTTAATGCGACATTAAATGGAACCGCGACATGCCTCTTGGTGTTGGGATGGCTTTGCATCAGATCGAATCGAATAAAATGGCACATCGCGATGATGCTTTCAGCCCTCATCGTGTCGATGGTTTTTCTCGCCTGCTATCTCACGTATCACTTCTCGGTGACGGCTGTGACGAAGTTCACAACTCCCGGGTTGCCAAAGCTTATCTATTTTTCCATTTTGATTCCCCACATCATTCTGGCGTTCGTCACCGTCCCGCTTGTGGTTATGACGTTGATCCCGGCAATCCGCACCCGTTTCGACAAGCATCGGCGAATTGCCCGGTGGACACTTCCGATTTGGTTGTACGTCTCTATTACCGGCGTGCTCGTCTATTTGATGTTGTATCAATGGTACCCACCTGTTGCTGATTAGTGGCTTCCCAAGCTTCCCAAAGGGAGGACGCAATGGGAGTTTACAGGAGGCCGGGATTGATACATTCTCGCGGTTCGCTCGATTCCGGGAGACGGGCGCTAATCGGTGAACGTGCCTCTTTCTTCAAATGATCATCGGCGCAAGCAGCGGACTTCAGTTTGATATTCTGTTTGACGTCGCACTTGTCGTACTCGTGCTGGTCTCGGTCTTTTTCTCACGAAGGCTCGCCCATCAGTTCAAGGTCGATGAGCTTCAGCGAACACAGCTACTGGGACAAGTGGAAGCGGCCGAGAATAAATATCGAAAGATCTTTGATAATGCGATCGAAGGGATCTTCCAGTCTACGGTGGACGGGCGCTACATAACGGCAAATCTCGCGCTTGCCCGAATCTACGGATATGAAACACCCAAGGATCTGATGTCCAGTGTTCGTGCAATCGAGAAGGACCTGTACGCGAATCCCGAAGCACGGGCTGAGTTGCTTCGTCAGCTGGACAAAGAAGACGTGGTTTCAAGCTACGTATCAGAGATGGTGCGCAAGGATGGCCGTTCTGTCTGGGTCCGACAGAATGTTCGCGCGTTGCGCAGGGACGGCAGGAAACTTCAGCATCTCGAAGGTTCGGTGGAGGATATTACCGGAGAATGGTGGGCCGAGCGGCGCCGAATGATTCAGTATGCGACTGCACGTGCGCTCGCGGAATCGCAGACCACCGCTGAAGCGCGTTTGATCATTGTCGGCAGCGTCTGCAAAATTTTGGAATGGGGCCTTGGAGTGATATGGGATGTGGATGGAGAGGCAGGGCTGCTCCGTGGCGCCGGGGTGTGGCAACATCCCGATGTCGAAATCGAAACGTTTGACGATGCGGTGGGCAGAAACCCGCTTAAGATGGGTGTGGGACTTGCGGGCCGGGTGTGGCAGAAAAACGAGTCGGAATGGGTGACTTTAGACGATGATGCCGATCAGTCGCCGGACTATGTGATGGTCGCTTCAAAAAATGGGATGCGTTCTGCATTTGGCTTGCCGATTACAGTCGGGCATGAAGTTGTGCATGTTCTCGAGTTCTTCAGCCTGAAGTCGTCTCATCCGGAATCGGAGTTGATGAACCTGCTCACCGCGATCGGGTCGCAGATGGGAGCTCTTATCGAGCGTGAACGCGGTGAGGAAGCACTCCGCGAGAGCGAAGCGCGCAAGGCCGCGATCCTGGAGTCCGCGTTGGATTGCATCATCACTTTTGATCACAAAGGGAGGGTTACGGAATTCAACTCTGCTTCCGAACGGACCTTCGGATACCGCCGTGAGGCCGCGGTCGGCCGTGAAATCGCGGAATTGATTTTTCCCGAAAGATTGCGCGAAACGCACAGGAAAGCCCTGGCTATGTACAGCGCGACGGGTGACGAGCCCAAAATCGGTAACCGCGCGGAGCTCATTGCGATGCGGTTTGACCAAACCGAACTCCCTGTCGAGCTCTCCATCAGCCGGATCAACTCACCGGGGGGAGATCCGTTTTTCACCGCCTACATTCGTGACATCACCGAACGCAAACGGGCGGAGCGAGTCCGGTCGGAACTTGCCGCGGTCGTCGAGTGCTCGAACGATGCAATTATCGGGATGACCCTTGGCGGCGTAATCGTGAGCTGGAATGCTGGCGCCATGGGGATCTACGGATATTATGCCGAAGAAGTGATTGGGCGACATGTGTATATCCTTTTTCCGCCAGATCGGATGGATGAGCTAGCGCCGACACTGGCGGCTGCACGATGTGGAGAGAGTGTTACAGGGCTGGAGACAGAGCGTCTGCGAAAAGATGGTAAGAAGATTTCCGTATCGCTTACCGAGTCGCCCATTATCGCAGAAGACGGAAATGTGACGGGCGTATCATCAATCGCTCGAGACGTAACTGAGCAGCGCCGGCTCGAAGAGCAGTTACGACAGTCGCAGAAGATGGAAGCGGTGGGACGCCTTGCGGGTGGTGTTGCCCACGATTTCAACAACGTTATAACCGCGATTCTGGGTTTCAGCGAGTTGATGCTCGCTCACGTCGACGAAAATCACGCGACACACCGACACCTTGCGGAAATTCAACGGAGTGCGGAATTTGCAGCGTCTTTGACGCGGCAGTTGCTCGCGTTCGGAAGACGCCAGACCCTTGAACCGAAGGTGCTCAGTCTCAACGAGATCGTGGAACGTATCCAAAAGATGCTCAAACGGCTCATCGGAGAGGATGTGCACGTTATCACGGTTTCAAATCCGGGAATTGGAAAGGTCAAGGCGGATCCCGGGCAAATTGAACAGGTCATTCTGAATCTTGCGGTAAACGCTCGCGACGCGATGCCTAATGGCGGCGTGCTCACGATAGAAACTTCCAACAAAATGGTTCTGCAGGAGGAGCTCGAGGTCGGTAGTGATCTTTCTCCAGGCGACTATGTGTGCCTCAGAATCAGTGACACCGGTACGGGCATTCCCGACGAAGTGAAGGGTCACATTTTCGAACCGTTTTTCACGACGAAGGAGAATGACAAGGGCACCGGGTTGGGCCTCGCGACATGTTATGGGATTGTGAAGCAAAGCGGTGGTTACATTACGGTCGACTCTGCTGCGGGTGAAGGAACCACGTTCCACGTCTATCTTCCCCGCGTCACAAAGGGGGACGAGAAGACGGTGTCAAGAGATGAGTTTCGGAAGTTCCCACGCGGCAGCGAGCGTGTTCTGATAGTGGAAGACGAAGTGACGGTGCGCTCTCTTACGGCAGCGATTCTGCGCCGTCTGGGGTATTCCGTGCTTGAGGCAAGTGATGGGGATGAAGCACGTGAGCTGATTCGAAAGGAAAAGGGGCATCTCGACCTCGTCGTTAGCGATGTCGTTCTGCCGCATTCCAGCGGTAAAGAACTGAAGGATTGGATCGACAGATCGTGCGAACACCTGCAGGTCCTCTTCATGTCAGGTTACGTGGACGAGGTCGTCTACAAACAGAACGGCATCTCGCGGAATGATCCGTTCCTTCAGAAACCGTTCACTCCAGCTGACCTCGCCTGCAAAGTGCGCGCGATTTTGGAGGTGGACCGTTCATAGTCTGACAGCACAACAGCACCGGTGCGGGTGGACACGAGGTTCAGGCCTAAGCCCGCTCGACTGCGATTGCTTCGGTTTTTTTTCTGAAAAACTGCCACACCAATCCCTGGTCCGGATTGAACATCCAGGCGAGACCGAACAACCCGCCGCCTGCGACTACCATCGCTCCGGCCATCGAGCAATCCAGCCAGATACCGAGATGTAGACCAAGCACAGCGCTAAGCGCGGAATGCGCCACGCTGAGTAGTAACATCATCGGCAATCGATGAGTGAGTAGATACGCGGTTGCTCCCGGCAGAATCAGCATTGCAATCACGATGATTGCTCCAACGGAGCGAAAAGCGCTCACGACCACGACAGACAATCCGCACATCAATGCATAATGCATTACACGGGGATTGATCCCCAGCGAAGCGGCGAGACCGGGGTCGAACGAACTCACGAGCAGTTCCTTGTAAAAAATGAGCACGAGGACCAAGGTGGCGACCGCCACGATTCCCATGGTGAAAACCGGCTCAGGTGCAATTGGCACGCCGCCAATTCTCCCAAAGGGTTCGAGCACCACGAAGCTGATCTCTCCGTAAAGCACGCAGTCGGTATCGAGATCGACCTGTGCTGCGTAAACACTGATCAGGATCACCCCAATCGCGAAAAGCGTAGAGAATACAATGCCGATAGCCGCATCCTGTTTAATCCGGCTCTTACCATGGATCAGCTCTATCAATATTGTCGTGATAATCCCGGCTACCAGCGCGCCGAGGAACATCACGCCTGAACTGCGGCTGCTGGTAAGCAGAAAAGCGATTGCTATTCCGGGCAGAACACTGTGGCTGATGGCATCGCCGACCAATGCCATTCGCCGCAAAATGAGAAAGTTTCCGAGCAGGCCACAGGTGGCTGTGACCAGGAATCCCATGACCACGATCCAGACGAAACTTGTGAACTGTGTCGTCCATGGATCCAGAATGATCCGTTCGAAATCGAGTGGCGGTATGAGTGATTGCATCGATCAGCCGTAACCTGAGGTTCGCCCTCCAGGGATTGCGTTGTATCGTTGCATATCACGGATGCCGGGAATTGGTTTCCCATGGGGATCTTTGTTTGGAAACTCAAGACGCCGCTCGAGGTGGCGGACGATTTCTTCGCCCAAAACGTGTTCAATCTTTTCCGCGTCCTGGTGAACGTGGTCGGCATCGTAATTTGCCGCATTGGTTAAATACAATTCCCAGAGACGGTGATTGCGGACGATCGCGCAGGCGCGCCGCCAGCCATCCGGAGTGAGCGCGAGCGTGCCGTCCGGAGCGACCGTAGCCTGACCGACGCTCTGTAGGTCGCGCGCTTGAGTATGCGCATATTCGAGCGTTTCTCGCCTATATTGGGCAAGCGCTTCAATACTAATGACATCCCAGTCAAAATTCCGCGCCTCCAGAACGTGGTAAATCGATTTCAGCGTGTTTTCTCGGCGGGTGCGAATATTGCGTGAACGGTGTCGCCACCAACGCGGTATTACGCCGTGGCGCGGTCCAAGGAAAAATGCCATCCCGAAAACCGAGCTGGCGCCGAGAACCATGAAGGGGCCGGTTGGCAAATTGCTTCCCATGAAGGAAAAAAAGGCTCCAGCGACTCCTGCAGATAATCCGAAGAAAGCTGCCAGTATCAACATCCGGTGCATCCGGTCGGTAAGCAGGTAGGCCGAGGCAGCTGGCGTGATCAACATGGCTGAAACAAGCACGACCCCAACGGCTTGCAGGGCAACCACGACAGAAAATGCGAGTAACAGCATGAGTGTTTCGTGCAGCAATCGAGCGGGAAATCCGATCGCCCGGGCGAAAGCGAGGTCGAAACTCGTGACCAGAAAGCCGTGGTAGAACACCGTAAGAAGGGCAACGGTTAGGCCGAGCACGATCGCCATAAGCACAATGTCGCGAGGTCCGAGCGCGGCAGCCTGGCCGAAAAGGAATTTGTCGATGCCGCTCTTGCTGCCAGTGGGCAGGCCTTGAATCATTGTGACGAGGCAGATTCCCGCAGCGAAAAAGGTCGCGAGAACCAGGCCGAGTGCGGCATCTTCTTTCAATTTCGTAGTATGCGTGATCCAGGTTACCATCGTCGTGCCGAGCAGGCCAATGGCCGTCGCGCCGATGAAAATGGCCACCGGGTCCTTGCTCATGTTCCACAAAAACCCAAGCGCGACTCCGGGCAGGACAGCGTGGGAAAGAGCATCCCCGACGAGGGCCATTTTTCGCACGACGATAAAGCTGCCGAGGAGACCGCAGCTCGCGCCAAGAAGCATTGAGCCAAGCACTGCGTACCGCAGTGAGTCGTCCTTGAAGGAAAAGAAGCGAATGAGTTGCTCTCTGGCATTTGACTCGACGAGATCGCTGATCTTTGCGGCATCGACAGACGGTTCGAACGCCAGTAACGCAATGAGCAGCACCGCTAATTTCCAGTGTTCGCGTAAGTAGGACATGCTTCAGTTTCCTGATTTCCGGACGGCCTCTCCGACTTCGGACAGGATCGTCAGCCGACCACCGTAGGTTTGCTGAAGCAGATCGTGATTGAAGACTTCTTTCGTGGGCCCGAATGCCACGATGCGCATGTTCAGCAGAAGCAGCATATCGAAGTATTCTCTCGCGGTAGGAAGGTCGTGGTGAACGACAAGAATCGTCTTTCCCTTTTCCCGGAGCTCATGGAGCAGTGCGACGATTGCTTTCTCGGTAGCCGCATCCACGCCGGTGAACGGCTCATCCATAAAATACAGATCACTCTCCTGCGCAAGAGCCCTGGCCAGAAAGACGCGCTGCTGCTGCCCGCCGGAGAGGTTTCCGATCTGCCGGTTCGCAAAAGGGAGCATCTTGACTTTCTCAAGACACGCGCGCGCAACTTCGCGATCGGCGGGGCCCGGCCTTCGTATCATTCCCAGCTTCCCATAGCGGCCCATCAGTACCACGTCCATTACGCTTACGGGGAAGTCCCAGTCGACCGATTCTCGCTGAGGCACGTAGCCGACGCGTGTTAGATTTTCGCGGTAGGGTTTTCCAAAAATCTTGATCCAGCCGCTTGTGGCGGGTATGAGGCTCATGACGGCCTTGATGAGTGTCGACTTTCCGGCGCCATTCGGACCGACCACACCGACGAGTTTTCCTTTTGGAATTGCAACGTCAATTCCATAAAGCACCGGTTTCTTGTGGTAGGCCACTGTGAGATCGTGGATCTCCAGTGGCGTTTCATTTGAGGCGATTGAAGCAACCATGTGGTTATTCCAGAGAGTCCACCGCAGTGTTGATATTGTGTTTCAGCATGCCGGGGTAAGTTCCGACGTCGTAGGTCTCGCCGCCGGCTGTTTCCATTTGACCCGGAGTTCCCATGGCGTCGGAGAAAAGTTCGCCACCTACCTTCGCGCCTGAATCGCGGCTGATTCGTTCGATCGTCGCTCGCGGAACGCTGCTTTCGACGAAAATAGATTTCACGTCTCGCTCCCGAATAAAATCGACGACCCGAGCGACGTCCGCGAGTCCCGCCTCGGTGACAGTCGAGATCCCCTGGACGCCGACTACCTGAAAACCATAGGCGCGGCCTAGATAGTTGAAGGCGTCGTGACTGGTCACCAGGATGCGTTTGTTTTCCGGCAACTCAGCGGCTCGCGACTTCGCCCAAGCATCAAGGTCGGTTAACATGGTCGCGTATTTCTCGCCGTTGGCCTTAAACGTTTCCGCGTGCTGGGGCGCTACTTCGCTGAGCGTTTCCACGACCGAATCGATCGTGTGCTTCCAGAGGCCTGCGTCTCCCCAGACGTGGGGATCCGGGTTCCCCTCGAATTCCGGTGGGCTTAGCAGTCTTTCCTTTGGGATGGACGAAGTAACGGCAATGGCCCGTTTTCCTCGAGCGGCGAGCTTTGCGAATAGTTCAGCCATCCGTCCCTCCAAGTGCAGACCGTTGTAGAAAATGACGTCGGCACTTTGCAATTCCGTAATGTCCGATGCAGTTGGTTTGAAAAGGTGCGGGTCTACGCCGGGCCCCATCATCCCGTTGATCTCGATATTTCCATCCCCAACGGCTTCCACGACATCGGCGACCATGGTCGTGGTCGCAACCACGCGAAGGGGGACCATGGACTTTCCGTCCGAAACCGACTCGGGCTCGCTTTTTTCGCATCCCGATAGGATTGCGATTACAAGAGCACACAAGAATAACTTGAAAAAGTTAGACATACCTAACTTTATTGAGGCAAGAAAGAAAAGTGTCAAATTGTAAGTCTGTTAACTTGACCGAATTTTCACTGACGGCTAGCGTCACGCATGCCTCAGAGCGTCGCTCGCATTCATCGATCGTCCGCGGTCGAGGATTATCTCGAGCGGATTCTGGAGTTGATCAATACGAAAGGGTATGCACGTGTCGTGGATATCGCCAAGGGTCTGAACATTTCTCAAGCGAGCGTGACAAACATGATCCAGCGACTTGATGCGGAGGGGTTACTCAAATACGAGAAGTATCGGGGGATGGTCCTAACCACTGCCGGCGAGACGCTGGCGCAGAGCATTACGCGGCGGCACCAGTTGCTCACGGACTTTTTCAAGCTTTTCGGTCTCGATGAAGAGGTGATCTATCACGACGTCGAGGGGATGGAGCACCACATTAGTCCCCCGACACTTCGCGCTATTGAGGCGCTCACGCAACAGTTGCGGCGTCAGCCGGGGCTGGTGGCGCGGGTCAGGAAATCGGCGGCGTCCGGGATGCCCCGTGCGTGATCACTTCGTTTACGGAGATGTCGTGCGTTTCGACTGGAAGCTCGGCGAAAAGCTGGAAATGGAAGCAAACACCGATTTTGAATGCCCGTGGCATCTGCGCGAGGAGACGATCGTAGTAACCGCCACCACGGCCGAGTCGCTCGTTTCGATGCGAGAATGCAATGCCGGGGACGACAGCGAAATCCACAGTGGCCGGATCAACGGTTTTCTCCGCTGCGGGAACAGGCTCCCGGAGTTTCCATGGACCCTCGACGAGTTCAGAAAGGTCGTGCACCTCGCCCAATTGAAGAGACCCTCCATCGATACGCGGATAAACAATCCGTTTGTCGCGGTTCACACCGATATCCCAGAGCAAATCGAGATCCGGCTCGATGATTTGGGGCGCGAAGAGCATTACTGTGCGCGCAGTCGAAAATTCTGGACGAGCGAGAATCACTCGACAGATCGCCAGAGATGCATCGTGACGCTCTCCAGGCGTAATTTCCAGGAGCCGGGTACGAAGACTTTTTCGGAGATCCGCTTTCTTCACCGCCCCGATATTAATAACAGATACGTTGCGTGTGACGTTCAATTTTCCGAAGCGACGCCACGCGATTCAACCAGTTCCTATTCCCGTGCCTAGATCCATTCCCGATTCCCAGAAACCCGAAAATGGTCCGAATGCCGCTCCGCCGACGCGGAAGGTCGGGCTCAAGCCTGCGAAAGGCTGGCATAAGCGGAATTTCCTTACGGAGGTGCTGATTCCCTCCATGTTCACTCGACGGTTCGGAAGTCATCTCGAGGCACTTTTTCCCGACCTGAAGCCATCGGAAATAGGAATCACCTGGATTGGGCACGCGTCATTTCTTATCCAGACGCATGGGATTAATATCCTGATCGACCCGAACTGGGCAAAGTGGATGAAGGTCATCAAGCGGGTTAAACGCCCGGGAATCCGGCTCCATGACCTGCCGACTATCGATCTTGTGCTGGTGACGCATGCGCATTTTGATCATCTGGACCGCGGGACACTGCGTGAGGTGGCCGAGGAACAGCCGATCGTGGTTCCGTTCAATGTGGGGAATCTCGTGCACGATCTCGGGTTCAAAGAGGTGCATGAGCTGGAATACTGGCAGAGCTATCAGCATGGTCCTCTGAAAATCACAATGACGCCGTGTCACCACTGGGGAGCGCGTGTCCTTCACGATTCACACCGGGGTTTTGGGGGCTACCACATTGCAGCGGGCGGGCGTTCGATCTTTCATTGCGGGGACACGGCGTATTTCGATGGATTCAAGGAGATCGGGGAGCGTTTGCCGATCGAGTTGGCGCTGATGCCGATCGGAGCTTACGACCCGCCGAGCGGGCGTGAGGTGCACATGAATCCTGAGGAAGCAGTGAAAGCTTTTTTGGAAATGAGAGGCCAGAAGCTGATCCCGATGCATTATGGCACCTTCCGCCTGAGTTATGAGCCGTTACACGAACCCCCTCAGCGATTGGTGGCATGCGCGAAAGAGCACGGAATCGGCGACAAGGTTCATCTGCTGACCGAAGGGCAGCCTGTCGTTTTTTGAAATGGGAAACGAACGAAGCAGGGAGGCAGAAGCGTGGAAAACTGAACGTGTTGTGCTTTTGCTGACTTCTTATCGCAAATGCCAGATGAGTGCGAAGGGCTCTGCTCCGCCGCTTCTTCGTCGAGGTTGAACGCTGCCTATTTCTTGAGTTTGCTATTCCATTCGGACACGCGGTCGGCTTTTGCTTTGAGTAGAGCCTCAGAGGCTTCCGTGTCGAGTATCTCGATCCGCTTAATTTTGTCGCCCTGTTTGATGGCATTCACAACGTCCTGCCCTTCTGTGACTTCGCCGAAAATGGTGTGTTTGCCTTTGAGCCACGGAGTAGGTACGTGCGTGATGAAGAATTGACTGCCATTCGTTCCCGGTCCCGCATTGGCCATACCCAGAATACCCGGTTTGTTGAACTTTCGGCCGGTCTTGACTTCATCCTCGAATTTGTATCCAGGACCACCCATGCCAGTACCGGTGGGATCGCCGCCCTGGATCATGAAGTCTTTGATTACGCGATGGAACTTCAGGTCGTCATAGTAGCCCTGCTTCGCGAGGTTCAGGAAATTTGCGACGGTCACCGGGGTCTCGTCTGCGAACAGGATGGCGCTGATTTCACCCTTGTCGGTGATGATTTTGATGGGGATTTCTTTCATTCTGGTTGTCTGATTTTCTTCGGCGGCTAAGAGAATTGTTGGAATCGCAAAGAGTGTAAAGAGCGTTGCTGCGACGGAGCAAACGAGACTGAGGGTTTTCATGTTTGGCGTGGAAAGAATAGAAACGTGAATCCAGCTTGTCCACGTTTCGAAAGCGGGATGTTTGTTGCGCTTATGCAAAAGCCGAAAAAGGGTTTCGTGCATACAGTTCTGCGTTAGAATTGCGAGTTCATGTCGTGCATGCCGTTGTCGATCAATGTCGGGCTTATCCAGATGCGTTGTTGCCCGAATCCAGATGAAAATCTTGCGAACGCGCTTGGAAAAATACGGGATGCTGCAAGCCGTGGCGCGGAGGTCGTGTGCCTCCCAGAACTCTTTCGGTCGCAGTATTTCTGTCAGTCCGAGGATCATAAAAATTTTTCTCTTGCTGAGTCGATACCCGGTCCAAGCACGGAGGCCATCGCGGCGGTGGCGAAGGAATGCGCGGTAGTGGTGGTAGCATCGTTATTCGAGAAGCGTAGCGCCGGACTCTATCACAACACCGCGGCCCTGATTGATTCCGATGGCACGTATCTTGGCAAATATCGCAAGATGCACATCCCGGATGACCCGCTCTTTTACGAGAAATTCTATTTCACGCCGGGCGATCTGGGCTTCAAAGCGTGGGATACCGGCAAGGGCAAGCTTGGCGTGTGTGTGTGTTGGGATCAGTGGTTCCCGGAAGCGGCTCGATTAACGGCGTTGCGCGGCGCCCAGATCCTTTTTTATCCGACTGCAATTGGTTGGCATCCGTCCGAAAGGAAGCAATACGGTCATGTGCAGCATGATTCCTGGGAAACGATGCAGCGGAGTCACGCAATTGCCAACGGGTGCTATGTGGCTGTAGTGAATCGCGCGGGTCTCGAGACTCCGGTCGGTGGCGACGGTATCGAATTCTGGGGACAAAGTTTTCTATGCAATCCGAGCGGTCAGATCCTCGCAAAGGCGGGCGTCGATACCGAGGAAATACTGGTCGCTGAGATCGAGTTTTCACGATTGGATGAACAACGTACGCATTGGCCGTTTCTGCGTGATCGCCGAATCGACGCCTATGGTGACATCGTGCGGCGTTTCATCGATTGACGCATTAGACGACTGATGCGCCCCCCTGAGAAAAATCCACAACCGCCGGAAACTCCTGCATCACTCGGCTATCGGATGCCGGCCGAGTGGGAACCTCACGAGGCAACCTGGCTTTCGTGGCCGCACCGCGAAGGCATTAGTTTTCCAAACTCCTACGAGCGGGTGCTTCCGGTGCTGGCAAGGGCCGTCGACGCTCTGGCAGATTCAGAGAAGGTGTATATCAATGTCATGGACGCGGACGAGGAGGCGTTCGTTCGATTGGTGTTGGCGCGGGAGAAAGCGCGCTCAGAGCATGTGATTTTTCACCATCTCCCTACGAACGAGCCGTGGTGCCGTGATCATGGTCCAATATTCGTAACGCGAGTAAAGGAACCGCGAATGGCCGTCATAAACTGGGACTACAATGCGTGGGGCTCGAAATATCCACCGTTCGATCTCGATGACGCTGTTCCGGTCGCTGTGGCGGCGATGTGGGGGCTTCCCATTTACTCACCAGGTGTTGTCCTGGAAGGTGGTTCGATCGAAGTGAACGGATGCGGGACACTCCTAACGACACGATCGTGCCTGCTGAATCCCAATCGGAATCCGGATCTTGATAAATCGCGGATCGAGCAGAAACTCCGCGACTGTCTCGGGGTGAATAACATTCTTTGGCTGGGAGAAGGGATAGAAGGAGACGATACAGATGGGCATATCGACGATATCACGCGCTTTGTCGCCCCTACGTCGGTCGTGACGGCCATCGAAGAAAATAAGAACGATACCAATTACGGGCCCTTGCTAGAGAATGCCGAGAGACTGGCCGGTATGAAAACGGAGGACGGTACGTCGTTGGAAGTGCTTTCCCTGCCGATGCCTGCGAAGATTGTAAGGGAGGGCCGACGCCTTCCCGCCAGTTACGCAAATTTTTACATCGCGAACACCGTCGTGCTCTTACCAGTGTTCGCGACAATGCATGACCAATGGGCAATCGCGGTGCTCCAGAAAGTATTTCCCATGAGAAAGATTGTGCCGATTGACTGCCGGGAATTGATCTGGGGCCTTGGGGCATTCCACTGCCTTACTCAGCAGCAACCGAAGCTTTCTTGAAATCTGCGCTGCGACGCCGAGTAAGGTGACTGCGTCAATCGAACAAGTCAAACAGCGCGTAGAGGCAAAAAAGGGTGGCGACCGTTCTGGCGCCGACGGGCTGTGGCTGATCAGAGATCGCCTCATCGGCCGATGAATGAGGGGTGATTTTCCTGTTGTGGAATTTACGCCCCCTGGACAATCTCGCTTTCAGTAGAGATCGCGAAATCCTGTGTATCGGATTTTTTGCAATACGAAACTTGCGCTATTGAGAAGAATCACTCGAGAGTTCCTGCTTCTTGATCCGCTGCAGGTTGCGAAATCGGCGGGCTCTGCGGAGGAACTTGCGGGAAAAAATTTACTCTGGGGATACGCAAATTTTCGGAACCACATCGAGTAGCTGATGCGATTTTTAGAGGTGGAAGGATTACCTGCATGAATTTCCGAAGTTTGCGTTTCTACATGGGCATGGGGCTATCCGCGCTATCCTCGATTTTTACCCATTCTGCTCACGGAAAAGCAGTCGAGCCGGCGAAACTCGATAAAAAGCTCAAGAAACGCGATACTTCTTTGACATCAAGCGGTTCGTCGGTGAATTACCGTTCAGCCGGTGCGTCACAGGGACCACATCCGGACGCTGAGCAGAAATATCCATGGAAGCGCGATATCGTGACGACCACCTTCTGGGTGGGAGAGAAACCGACGAGAAATAATCCCGTGCCCAATCACGCCAGCAGTTGGGATGGGAAATGGGCGAAGCATTACGGCGGATATGACGATCCGAACAATAGGGACGGGTATTTGCCCGCCAATTTTACTCCCCATCAAAATCCGTTTTATGTGGCGCTTCCGTACAACGACAAGAGGATTAACGGACACAAGGCTGAGGCTCGAAAAGTGATTCCGTGGTTCGAAGAAGAATATGAGGGGCCCCACAAATCCGTCTGCAAAGGGCGCTGGATTGCGATCAAATACGGCAACAAGGCCTGCTACGCTCAGTGGGAAGATGCAGGCCCATTTCGCACCGATCACTGGGAGTATGTGTTTGGGAACGAACGGCCGAAGCCCAACTTGAACAATGGCGCGGGACTCGACGTCTCGCCGGCGGTTCGCGATTATCTTGGTATGGGTTCGACAGATGTCACGAGCTGGCGGTTCGTCGAATTCGAAGAAGTTCCGTTCGGGCCATGGGCTAAGCATGGCGACAACAACACGTTCGTGATCAACAAACGGGCCGAGACCGAACGTCTGGCTTCCGCCGAATAGCTTATCGTCGGCTCTGGAGACTATACAGCGCGACGAGCCGCGGTTTACAAGTCCTCCAGAGGCAGGGCGATTGAACCGGAGGCGTTGTGCCCCGCCATGCAATGCTGGCGCAAATTTAGAAGGGCGTGCTAGAGAACGCCTTTCGTGCTCGGAATTCCCTTCACCCGCGGATCGATCCGGCAGGCCGCGTCTACCGATTTCGCAAAACATTTGAAGACTCCCTCTGCCATGTGGTGGGCATCCCGGCCGTAAAGAACCTCCACGTGTAGGTTCATGCCTGCGTGGACGCTAAAACTGCGCAGAAATTCCTCTACCAGTTGGAATGAGAAATTACCGATCCGTTCCACAGTTTCCGGGCCCTTGAATACAATGAATGGGCGTCCGCTGAAGTCGAGAACGACACGGACCAGCGTTTCGTCCATCGGAACATAAGCCCACCCGTACCGGCAGATGCCAGCTTTGTTCCCAAGCGCGCGTGAGAAAGCTTGCCCCAGGGCGATGCCCACATCTTCCACGGTATGATGCAGGTCAACCTCGATGTCGCCGTCTGCCCGAACGTCGAGATCCACGAGACTGTGACGCGAGAACAGCGTCAGCATGTGATCGAAAAACGGGATCTTCGTGTCAATCCGGCTTTCGCCGGTTCCGTCGATGTTTACACGTGCTGAGATGTCAGTTTCCGTAGTCTTTCGATCAATGCCAGCTTCACGCATCACGGATAAATTTAGTCTTTTGCTGCCGACAGTCTCTATGACTCGGCCGTGAATCGCGGTTTATACACTCTCAAGATAGGAACGACCAGCGCGTTTAATACGAGAACAATTCCGAAAAAAACCGCTTCCAGGAATCGACCGGAAAGAGTTTGGATGACATTTTCTGCTGCTGGCCATTGGAATTATGATTCCTTTGGTTTTGTGGCGATAATGGCATGGGAGGAAGGCTCTTGGTTTCTGCAGAAACGCAATGCGCATCTTTATTCGCCAACTGGCGTAAGAGATTCGATTCTGCGCATCGTGGCCTTTTCCCGCCCGTCGATCCGACTCTTCAGGGAAGGATCGATCTCACGCATTTTCTGGAACAGAGCCTCATAGTATACCTTGAGCGCCTTCGCGCGTTTGGCGGGTTCGAATGCACCATCTGCCTCATCCCTGAGCGCCGAAACCCTTTCGTCTGACAGGGCCTCCGAGCGCACTTTTTTGTAGCGCTCGTTCATTCTTTTCACGTACTCCGGATCAAGCACGTCAGGGGCCGGCGTTGCGAAGGATTTTTCAGGTTCCGGTGTCGAGACAAACGGTATCGACTGATTGAGCTGTGAAGAATCCGGCTCATCTTCAATCTTTGGAGTCGATTCCGGTTTGGAGTCGGGTTCTGACGCGGGAGCGGGTATTGATTCCGGAGTTGCGGTCTTTTTTGCCAAATCTTCCGATTCGGCACCAAGATACGCCGTTTCAGGCGTGGCGTCTGGTTCGGGTGAGGGAGAGAGTTCTGAACTCACACTGGCTCCTTCGCCCTGGTCATCCGAAGGGGCGGGCGTTGGCGTCGATGTTGGCTTGCGCCGCGATGGTTTAGGGGTTTCTTCGATCTCTGAAGCTTCAGTTGCAATTGCTTTCTTCGTGGGTGGCGTTCGAGAAGCCTCGGGCTCACTCTTGTCCGGACTCACGGGCGCTTTCTGTTCATCTCCTCTGCGCCTTTTGAAGATTCGCTCGAAAAAGCCGGGTTTCCTTTCAGTGCGCTCTACGGCCTCCGCCGGACGAATCTCGATTTGTTCTGCATTCGCGTTCTGACAAACTGCAGGAAGCGCTAAGGTGAATAGGGTGAATATGACGAGGAGCGGCTTCTTCATGAAATAATGCGGCATACGGATTCGATTCGAGGACAACGCACTAAACGTTCCATTTACCTGTCAGAGCCGGTGCAATCACGCAAGACCAAGCGCAGGATTCCTTGCGAGGTCCTATTGAAGATCCGATGCGATTGCTTCGGCGTATTTTCTGACCCGGTTCTTGAATGCGACCCCCGCGGCACGGCGCTCCACTCCGCGAAGTTCCTTTACCCGTGGGGTGGAAACCATACTGCATCGCCATACGAGGGTGGCATCAGTGTTTCCGATACGGACCGGCCAGAGTTGATAGAGTGATGCAGCCACAGAAAATCCCGAAGTGGCGAAATACTGAAGATCGAGAGCCTGGAAACCTGCTCTGGCGGAGGTTGAGGTGAAACTGCCTAGAACGATGGCCATTTTGCCTTCCACGGCGATCTGCTCCCAATAGCCGTAATGTTTTTGTGGGGCGCCCCGGACACCTCCCCGCTCGAGGACGGGTTGGAAGTATTCCGACCATTGTTTCAGTTGACTGAGTAATGCCCTCAGATCTCTGGCAGGGGAAAGTGAACCATCGGTGCCGCGCCGCGTCTCGATTCCCGAAAGTCCCCTTTGTTGGAAAGCTCGCGCCTGGCGGGTGAGGATTGCGACCGTGGAACCCTTCTCCGCTTTTGGAAGGTCGATCGACTCGAAATCATCCGACGAAGCTGTCGCGGAGATTCGTCCATGGCTTAGGACATCCAAACCACGATTTCCCACGGCATTCCAGCGCTCGAGTCGTTTAAGCGCTATGGTAATGGGTTGACGAATGATGAAGCATGCCTCGGCTGCAAGTCCCGTATCCATTTTTACTTCAGGTCGCCGTTCTGCAGCGATCGCACCGCTGGCGAGTTCGGTCAGGTCGAGATTCTTAAACCGCAAGAACTCTGAGAGGTGGGACGTTGGTGCTCCGGCATTGCTAACAGTGACCATGGGCAGGAAAAAAATGCTGATGAGGATCGGTCGCCGAAACTTGAGAAGGGATTGCACGACTGCTAGCGTCCGGCATTCCATCGCCTTTTCAATGCTCAAACGCATTTCTGTAACTTGATGATCGGTCCTGAATCAGCTCGAGAAAAATTTCGGTGTCCTCAAGGCAGTGCGGCCGCTTTCATTCTCAATACCGGCGGGAGAGATCTTCGGGTTTCTCGGCGCAAATGGCGCCGGAAAGACGACGACAATACGGATGCTATGCGGCCTGACGAAGCCGTCGGGCGGAAGCGCCGAAATTGATGGGCACGACGTCTGGACTGCGCGCGACATCGTGCGGCGCCGACTGGGGTATGTCGCACAGAGGTTCAGTCTCTATCCGGATCTTTCTGTTGCTGAAAATCTGCGTTTTTTCGCTGGCGCGTGCCGGGTCCCTTACCGTGAGATCAGTTCACGCATTGCCCGAATTTTGAAACAGACGGATCTTGAGGCAAAGCGGGACGCGTGGGCAGGGAGTCTTTCGGGGGGCATGAAACAGCTGCTCGCAGTTGCCTGCGCGCTCATTCACGAACCGTCACTGCTTTTTCTCGACGAACCGACTGCAGGACTCGATCCGGTGCATCGCCAACAAATGTGGAACCTGTTGTACGATCTGAGCAGCGCGGGGACGACCATTTTTGTGACAACGCATTACATGGATGAGGCCGAACGATGCACATCGGTAGGATTCCTCCATGAGGGAAGGCTTCTGGCTCATGACGCGCCGTCGGGTCTAAAGGAGTCCTTTCTTGGAAGGTTGCTCGAAATACAGGTGGATCCGGTGATGCCCGGGCTCGTTGCACTGCGCGGCGCTCCCGGCGTACTCGGTGTCGCACTCCGAAGTGGTCGCGTGCGGGTATACGCGCGAAATCCGAACGCGCTCCTGGCTGAATGGACAGAACGTTGGCCGTTCAAACAGCGTCTGGCGGGATACCGATGGGTGGATCCCGATATGGAGGATGTGTTTACCGCTTATTCGCAGGGTTATCGCGAGATACTCTCTGTGAATGAAAAATCCGCCGTATGAGCTTCCTGCCTGCTTATCATGCGGTGGGGAGCATTGCGCGGAAGGAATTGCTACATATTCTGCGCGACCGTCGCATTCTCGTGCTGGTGCTTACGCTGCCGCCAATGTTTACGCTCATTTTTGGCTACGCCTTTGAGCACGCGGAGTTGCACGATGTGCCAACTCTCGTCATGAACGCCGATGGAGGGACTTTGAGCGAAGCTTTCATCACGCTGCTGAGGGAGAAGCCCTATTTCGAATTGCGGGTCGTAAACGGGGCGACAGACGGGGAGATTGATCTCCTGAAAGAGGGCGTTGCTGCCCGAATTGAAATCCCAGACGGGTGGAGCGATCGGATCAGACAGGGTGATCCGGTTCCTCTTGGCGTAACGCTCGACGGTACCGATACGAATACCGCTGCCTACCTCGAGGGTTACCTGCGCGAAGCGCTGGCGAAATTTCAGCTCCAGCAACGTGATGCGATGATCGAGACATTGCCGGATGAAGTTTTTGAGATGGGAGAAGCCCTGCCGGTCGAAGTTCGTAAGCAATTCGCGTCTGCGATGGAGCCGTGGAAAATCGAAGCGCGTATTCTGTATAATCCGGAAATGAAGGTGATCGATTACGTCACCCCTGGCATCATCGGCCTGATTCTCCAATTGCTGACCGTCACTCTTATGGCGTGCACCATAACCCGGGAGCGCGAATCCGGCACCCTGGCGCAATTGCGTGTTACCTCACTCAGACGCGGCGAGATCGTGATCGGAAAGGTCCTGCCCTACCTTCTGCTTTCGGCGGTGCTCATTCTCGTGATCGTTGCGGTGGCAGCGTTTCACTTCAACGTGGAATTTCGCAATCCATTTATGCTGGCGGTAATCTGTCTCCTATTCCTGCTGTGTTCGCTTGGACTGGGGCTCGTGATCTCCGCCATCTCCGAGTCACAAACGCAGGCAATCCAAATAGCCGTGCTGTTTCTATTGCCCGTATTTCCACTTTCCGGCGCGTTTGCTCCTCTCCAGCAATTGCCAACGTTCATCCAGGGGCTCGCTCAGATTTTTCCGCTCACGCATTTCTGTCACGCTTTCCGCCTGGTGAATTTAGGAGATGTGGGGTGGGGAATGATCGCCGGAGATCTCGGCTATCTGGTCGGCGGGGCGCTGGTGACTTGTGTCGGTGCCGCCCTGCTGCTGAATGCAAGCGACGATTGAGCCTTGACTACCCCGGACTGTAAACGTGGCCGGGGAAATTATTATGTTTGAAGTTGCTCCCTGCTTCTTTGGACTTCGCGCCTCTGTGCGGAGCAACCGAAAGTTTCGACGTCATTGAAGACCGACCCTGATTGATTTAATGCGCTCGCATGCGTGGCAAGCGTCAGCTCGATGCAGAGAAGCGTCGGTGGGTTCAATGTCCCGCCGACGCTTTCAGCCAAATTGATGCTTTGATTCCTCGTCCGGTTGCGCCTGAACGAGCATTCGAAAACCGGAACTACCTGTTTCAGCCCTTTTTGTTTGCGGGCTTCTCTTTAGAGAGAATTTCCAGTTTCACTCGCGCCACACCACGACGCTTCATGCCGAGGTCCGATGCAGCCGCTTCACTAAGATCGATCACGCGACCCTTGACGAAGGGGCCACGATTGTTGATTCGAACCACCGTGCTTTCGCCGGTTTTCTGGTCGATCACTCGAACGCGAGTGCCAAAGGGGAGGGTCTTGTGGGCCGCCGTCATGTCCCCGGCCTGATAAATTTCACCGTTGGCGGTTTTCCGGCCGACCCAGCGACCACCATACCACGAAGCCATTCCGGTGGAGGTCGAAACAACCTCGGAATCGTTGGACTTGGACTTCGAGTTCGTATTGGCAGCGAACAGAGTCGGCGTCGCGATAACACAAATTGCAAGGCTGAGTAGGATTTTTTTCATGCTGTCGAGTAGACACTATCCAGATTTTTGCTATTAGCAAATAGAATATTTTGATCATTTTATTCCAGGTGTAAGGCACCTCTGGTGGAGGCATTCAGTTAATAATCGATAAGCAGGTGCTGAGGTGATCGATTTTGAAGATAAAGAGTTTATCAAGCTTTTTGAGAGATCCTTTAATGAGCCGCGACTGGGAGTAGTTAATAAACGATGACGCGTTACGCGTTTCCGGAAGAATATGGATGGCGAACGCCACCCGGTCTTAGATCTGCTACGGGGTCCAGACCGATTCTTTAAGAACGATCGCGCCAGCTACCTTTCGTCGGTGATTCCTCAGCGATACGCCAAGGTTTCAGGCGGCGGTGGAACGCTTCGATTTTTTTGTGACAAGAGGTTTCACCTTCTCGAGAATTGCTTCTACGGTCAGCCCGTTTTTCTTCCGCAAGGCGGGAATGTTGCCGTGCTCGATAAACTGGTCCGGCCATCCTACTCGCACGACCGGCGTGGGAATCAGTGCGTCTCCGAGATGCTCCATCACCGCGCAGCCGAAACCGTTATGAAGCACGTGATCCTCGATAGTGCAGATCACATCGACGCTACGGGCAAAAAATTCGATCGTGCCGGTATCGAGTGGTTTGATCCAACGCGGGTTGATCACGGCTGTGGAAATTCCCTCTTTTTCGAGTGCTTCTGCGGCCTCGCTGGCAAGTTCCAGCATGTTGCCGAGACCGAAGATGGCCACGTTCCTGCCGTGCTGGATTACTTCCGCCTTACCGATCTCCAATAGTTTGGGAGTCGCTTTCGGACGAGCGCCCGCACCAGCGCCGCGGGGGTAGCGAATGGCGATCGGACCGTCGTTGTAATTCGCCATCGTCCACAGCATATCGACGAATTCCTCTTCGTCTTTCGGTTGCATGTGCACAAGGTTCGGAACATGGCGCAGATACCCGATATCAAACAATCCATGGTGGGTTGGGCCGTCATCCCCGGAAAGTCCGGCGCGGTCCATGCAGAGAGCGACATTCAAATTCTGCAACGCGATGTCGTGAATGATCATGTCGTAGGCGCGCTGCATGAACGTCGAGTAGATTGTCAAGAAAGGTTTGAAACCCTGAACCGCCATACCACAGGCGAAGAGTGCCGCGTGTTCCTCTGCGATGCCAACGTCGAAATACTTGTCCGGATGCGCCTCTGCGAAGTAGGCGATGCCCGTTCCGCTCGGCATCGCTGCGGTGATCGCGACGATTTTGGCATTGGTCTCGGCGAACTTCGAGAGCGCCTTTCCGAGCAACTGGGAATACGTGGGAAGGGTCGTCGGGGCTGTCTCACCGGTATCCGATTGGAATTTGCCAAGCCCGTGAAATTTATCCGGCTTTTCGATCGCAGGGGCGTAGCCCTTGCCTTTCTGCGTGATGATATGGAGAAGGACCGGCTCTTCCTGGGTTTTCAGGAATTCGAAGGTGCGAGTAAGAAGAGGAATATCGTGCCCGTCAATCGGACCGTAATATCGCAACCCTAAATCTTCGAAAAGCACGCTTGGGAGAAGAAGACCTTTGACGCCTTCCTCGACCTTATGAGCGATCGAGAGAGCCTGACGTCCGCCAACGGTTTTGATGAATTTTTCCGCCTTTTCGTGAAGGTGAGAGTAGGTTGGGCTGGTAACGATCCTATTGAAGTAATTTGCGATCGCACCCACGTTTTTCGCGATCGACCATTCGTTGTCGTTGAGGACGACGATGAATCGTTTTGTGGAGTCTGATACGTTGTTGAGCGCTTCGAAGCTCACACCGCATGTGAAGGCGGCATCGCCGGCCACCACGACTACATTTTCGTCCGTGCCTGCCCGGTCTCTCGCGACGGCCATGCCTAATGCCGCCGACAGGGCTGTGCCTGCATGACCTGCGCCATAGCAATCGTGCTCACTTTCGGTTCGAAGCAGGAATCCGTTTAGGCCCCCGAATTGCCGCATTGTGTGGAATCGCTCACGCCTTCCCGTGAGGAGCTTGTGCACGTATCCCTGGTGGCTAACGTCAAAGACAAGCTTGTCTTTCGGTGTCGTGAAAACACGGTGCAATGCAATGGTCAGTTCAACCACGCCCAGGTTTGGTCCCAGATGTCCGCCCGTTCGGGAAAGAGCGTTTACAAGCTCGTCGCGAACTTCCTGGGCAAGTTGAACGAGATCTTTCTCGGCGACTTTCTTGACGTCTTCCGGGCTGTTGATTTTGTCGAGGATGCTCATGGGTGAATGGCGAGGTAAACGGATACGCTGTTGACTAAAAAAGACTAACGTCCTCCGGAGCCGATTTCCCGGGTCGTTTCGAAGGTGTCGAACTGGCAGGTTCGGGTTTAGGGTGCGTTTTGGAATTGAATTCCTCGAGCACCGCCTCGCCTGTTGCTTTGCGAGTGATGATTTCGATGCGCTTCTCCGCTTCTGTAAGTTTTTCGGAGCAGTATTTTGCGAGGCGGACGCCCTCCTCGTAACTCGTGAGTAACCGATCGAGCGGAAGCTTTTCTTCCTCCATTGCAGCCACGAGATTCTCGAGGTTCTCCATCGCCGTCTCGAATGTCTCCTCGGATTGCTCGTTTTTTTCGGATTTTGCTGCCATGGGTCGAGCTGAGCAGTTAAGCATGCCCACGGCAGAAATCAAAGGTTCGAAGGAACTCTGTCGGAACACGGATCCCTGTGCCGGTTCTGTTTTCCAATTGCACGCCTTCCGCAAGCAGCGAGTCTATCTCCCACCTCGAACAATTTTATACCTGGATGTCGTTTGATGGAATTGGGAGCCGGGTAGGATTCGGCCGCAGGATGCGAGGAAAAGATATCCCGGTGGAAGGAGGATGGATTAGCTTAGATCTTCTGCTCCTTCAGCTTCCGATGAAGCGTCCTGCGGCTGATGCCGAGTTTCTTTGCGGCCTCCGTGATGTTTCCCAAGGATTCATTAAGCGCTCTTGTAATGAGTGCATTCTCTGCGTCCTGCAAATTCAACGCATTGCCGGCCGTGACCGGCTCACGGCCACGCCCCCCGACTGCCGATAATTCCTTCCGAATGCTGGCCGGCAGATCGCGTTGAGTGATTTTTGGACCGCTTGCCATCACCACGCCATGTTCGATGGTGGTTCGCAGCTCGCGCACATTTCCCGGCCAGTTGTATCCGATCACTGCGTTCATCGCATCACTGGTTAGTTCGCGGAACGGCTTACCGTTTTCTGTCGCGAAATTTTTCAAGAAGTCATTCACGAGTAGGGGGATGTCTTCTTTTCGATCTCGCAACGGCGGCATCGTGATTCTTACGACGTTGAGCCGGTAGAACAGATCGTCGCGGAACTTTCCTTCGTTGACCATCGCTTCGAGGTTCTTGTTCGTCGCGGCGACCAAACGCACATCCACCTTGATGGGTGTGTTGCCGCCGACCCGCTCGAAGGAGCGATCTTCCCCCAGCACACGCAGCACTTTGACCTGAGTATTGTTGTCTATCTCGCCGATCTCGTCGAGAAACAGAGTGCCGCCATTTGCCTGCTCGAAGCGGCCGATTCGGCGTTCGACCGCCCCGGTGAATGCCCCGCGTTCGTGCCCGAAGAGCTCGCTCTCCAGCAATTGTGAGGAAAGAGCTGCGCAGTGAACCACAACAAACTTCGATTTTTGCCGATTGCTGAGGCTGTGCAGTGCATGAGCCACCAGTTCCTTGCCCGTTCCACTTTCGCCTTCGATGAGCACGGTCGCCCGCGTGGGTGCTACTTGTTTAATAGTCTCGAAGACCTCTTGTATCGAGGCTGAACTCCCAATGATGTTTTCGAGACCGTATCGGGTGTCGATCTGCTGGCGAAGATCCCGGTTTTCGGTCTCCATGTCGCGGGATTTCAACGCCCGCCGAATGAGGATCTCCAGTTTGTCGATGTTGATCGGCTTGGTCACGAAGTCGTACGCTCCGCGTTTCATGGCTTCGACGGCTACGTCAACCGTTCCGTAGGCTGTCATCATGATGCAAATCGGGGGCTGCGGCATGTTGAGCACCTGTTCGATCAACTGCATGCCGTCCTCACCGCCTCCCAGTCGCAAATCCGTGACCATGAGATCCACTTGATCCGATTGAAGGATCTGCCGTGCCTCGTCGACGCCCGACGCCACATACACGTCAAATTCGTCTTCGAGAGAACTGCGCAATCCTTCGCGTGTGTGTTTCTCGTCATCGACAATGAGGATAGTAGGAGTCATGAGTCGCGGGCCGGATAAGCAACATGCAACACTCCGGTCGCGTAACGCAACTGGTGGTGTAGCGGAAATTCCTGCCGCAGCAGGCTTCCGGCAATGAAGACTATGCGCGCAGTTTTTGCGAATCAGTCTTGCACCAATCGGCCCAACAAGGCGTCGAGCCTTTCAACGTGTGATCCCTGCCAGTAAATCTTTCCACATTCTGTGCAGCGGCGAAAATCGTCGAAATAACGCAGCGTCAATGGTTCCCCTGCGAGTCGTTTGGCGACTTCAGTCTTTTTTACGGATTCGAGACGTCCATTACACCGAAGGCAACGCGTCCATCGCGACAAACGGCTTAGACGCAAGTCGTAGCGGTCAAGCACCTCCCGCGTCTGCGCATCTGCATCAGACGAATGCGGGCAGTAACCGTCGCGAACAATGGAATGCATGAGCAACCGGCGGTCACGCGTGAGCAGAGCCCGGTCCTCCATTACCATGATCTCCAAGAGCCGCCGGTCATCGGCATCACGCTCATAAGCGGTGTCGAGTCCAAGCAGACGCAGGCGACGCGCCAGCTTGCCAAGATGGCCGTCCGCCACGAATCGATTGCAGAACCGGCGTTGCAGGCGGGGCGTGCCCGGCAGGAGGTCCGGCGGCGCGGGCACCGGATGAACCTCGATCGTCACCGGCGCCTCCACAGGCCATGCGAAGTCAACGGATTGCGTATGGCCCTTTTTATCCGACACAGCGATCAGATCCACCATCGGATGCGGAACACCGCAGGCTTCGATAACATCTTTGACGGCTGTCTTTTCTTTCAAGCAACGCTGGACCGGCTTCGATCCGCGCAGCCGCCGGGAAATGAAGTCCTCAAGATCGCCTCGAAATATCAGTTCCACCGCGAACATGGCTTTCGATGTTTTACTGAATTTGAAGGAAATTCGAGCGTTTCGGTGAGGATCTGCGAAGCTGCTTCGCGATTATCCTGCTCGCCGGCGGTAGCTCACGAGCGGCTGCGCCCTCGTTCGCAAGCCCAGGCGAGCAATGCAGGTCAGCGCCAAAATCGACACCCCCAAAGGGCGAGAGCACATTGGGTCGCTTGGCGATGTTGTCCGCTCGTTTATCCGGCGGCTACCAGACAGATGGGATGCTTTCTCGCATCCGCCTTGCCACTCATCCCCAAAGCACTCTCACACGACTCTTTCCTATTTTTGGACAGCATCTAAGGGTATGGATTAGCATTCTTTCCCCAGGTCAGCTTAGTTTAGTTTGATCTCTTACTTTGGCTTCCGCATCTGCGGGAACTTTGTAATATTGTAATCCCTGGTCAAAACCCTTTGCAATGAGTTCAACTGATCCATCTGACATAATATTAATGGTAGTATACACAAAAAACGGAGCAGGACCAGAGCTTCCACCATTACCAGATATGATCTGATACGTGCCCTCACCTCCGGGCTGGATTCTTTGGTAGTCGTGAACATGCGCAGACAATATCGCTGTTACTTTGGCGTCGTTCAATTAGGGCCATTATTCTGGTCCTTCAGGTAAACCATCATGACCCGTTTCCGGCTGTCCGTTCACGTAATAGGGTTTGTGTCCCAAAACGAATACATGGTGAATCTCAGGGTTCTCCTTATACTCATTAATCTTAGCCAATATCCAATCAGCAGGAATGATTCCTTCTATACCCCAGAGATTCTCTTTTGTTGGTGAATTATAAGTATCAGTGTTCACGCAAGCAAATCCCACATTGTGCCACACGGAGGAAAAAGTCATTTGATTTACTTCAGATTTTGGGCCGGTTATTCTATCCCTATCAGCTGGCATGTAATGGTCCATATGTTTCATCCAAATCTGTGTAGCACCTTTCAGTGGTCATTCATAATGGCTGGTAACATTGTGATCTGCCCACGATAACATTTCATGATTACCTGGAATTGCCACCATTTCTATTCCGGCATTCACCATTTCGCTGAATGCCGGATCCTGATATTGTTTCACCCAGGCAGACAATTGCCTGTTCAATCTTTTCGTCGTCGATTCTCCGTATACCAAATCTTTTGGAAAAAAGAAAATATCGGGCTTTGTTTCCTCCTTCAGCACATCGTCAAAAAGTAGCCGTTCACGGGGTAGTTTGAAAATGGTGAAGAAAAAGCTGGAGTCTCGATTTCGCTGGGTTTACGAGTGGGGGCGATGGACAAGGAGATCATCGTTCGCGGACGCAGGATTGGAGCGGCGGAAGTCGCGTTCATCCGGGGGCTGATTTCGAGAGAGGGGGCTCAGGGGCGTACGCATGTCTCGAGGGTTCTGTGCCGGCGGTGGGAGTGGCGTCAGGCCAACGGGAGCTACCGGGAGATTGCCTGCCGGGACTTGTTGCGGCAGCTCGATCGCAAGGGTCTGATCGTGCTGCCGGCGATGCGCAAGCCGGCGCGGCGGCCCGGATGTACCAACACCGTGGCGCCCCTGCCGCCGATGGACACCGCGATTCTGGAAGCACCGCTTTCGCGCCTCCGCCCGCAGGTCCGTGTCGAGCTGGTCAAAGGCAACGCAGGGGAGCGGCTCCACAACAGTTTGGTGGCCCGCTATCACTATCTGGGATACCGTCAACCCACAGGGGCCGCGCTCAAGTATCTTTGCTATTGCGGCGAGCGCGTTGTCGCCGCCCTGGGCTTCGGCGCGGCGGCATGGAAGGTGGCCTGCCGGGACGCTTTTATCGGCTGGGAACCCGCCGTCCGTGAAGCCAATCTGCCCGGAGTCGTCAACAACGACCGCTTTGTGATTCTGCCCTGGGTTCGGGTGCCGCATCTGGCTTCCTTCCTTCTGGGGCATTGTCTGCGGCGGCTGCGGCGCGACTGGATGGCACACTATGCCACGCCTATCGTGCTGGCGGAGACGTTCGTCGAGCGTGAGCGTTTTGCAGGCACCTGTTACCGCGCGGCCAACTGGCGCCGGCTCGGAGAGACACGCGGACGCGGCCGTAACGACCGCACGCACCGCAACGCCGAACCGGTGCGCGATGTGCTGGTTTATCCGCTGTGTCGGCGCTTCCGGGAGCGCCTTTGCCAGAGCAAGGCGATGCCGCGGAGCCGCGGCGATGGGGTGCCCGGAGCTCAGCCATGATCGCCGGCGCTTTGCTTTGCGAGTCCTGCGCGCGGCTGCGCGAGGAGAACACGATCCTCGTCGCCAGCCAGGCGCAGTTGCGCGAAGAGCTGGCCGTGTCCCAGCGACGGATCGACTCGCTCGAAGCCCGGATCGCGGCACTGAGCAAGAACTCGCGAAACTCCTCCAAGCCTCCTTCCAGCGATATCGTCAAGCCCGGGCCCAGCGCTCGCAAGGAAGCCGGGCGCAAGATCGGCGGGCAGCCCGGCCACCGGCGCCACGAGCGAATTCTCTTCTGTGAGGAGGAACTCAGCGTAGCGCCTTTCGAGCACTATGCATCCACCTGTCCCTGTTGCGGAGGCGAAGGCATTCCAGAGCCCGAGTGGGAGCCGAAGGTTCTCCAGCACGTCGAGATCAGGGAGATCCCCCTCTACAAGGAGGAGCATCGCTATCATGCCTGCCGATGCGCCGGGTGCCAAAAAGTCTACTATGCGCAACCCTCTGCATTCCTGCAGAAAGCTGGCCTGTGTGGGCCGCAGCTCACCGCCCTCATTGCATACATGAAAAGCGCGCTCCATGCCTCCTATTCCGCAATCCGGCGCTTCCTGCGCAACGTGGTTGGTCTGAAGTTCTCACGCGGTTATCTGGTGAAGCTCATTGCCAGGGTGAGCTGCGCCCTGCAGGATCCCTACGAGCAGCTCATGGCCGCGCTGGCAAACGAACCCGCCCTGCACGTCGACGAAACCGGGCACAAGGACAACGGCCAGCGGTTCTGGACCTGGGTGTTCCGCGCCGAACTCTACGTGCTTTTCAAGATCGAGGACACCCGCAGCTCGCAGGTCCTTATCGACGTGCTGGGCGACGAGTTCAACGGTGTGCTGGGCTGTGACTTCTTCAGTGCCTACCGCAAATACATGCGCGAGTTCGATGTGCGGGTGCAGTTCTGTCTGGCCCATTTGATCCGTGAGATCCGCTACCTCTGCGGGCTGCCCGAGGGTCCCGGTCCGGCCTACGGGCACAAGCTCCTGGAAGCCATCCGGGAGATGTTCGCACTGATTGCGCGAGCGCAGGACAAAGGGCTGAAGCGCGAAGCGATCCGCGGCCCACTGGAAGCGGCCCGCGAGCGGATCCTGCAGGTGGCGCGCCAGGAGGCTCCCGCGGAGCGCACCGGCAGCGCGGGACTTCGGGCTGCGTATAACCTCGCGGCGCGGCTGGAGAAATACGGAGCGTCCTATTTTGAGTTCATCACCACGCCCGAGATTGAGCCGACCAACAACCCGGCCGAGCAGGCTATCCGTTTCATCGTCATCGACCGTCTGATCACCCAGGGCACCCGGGGCGCGAGCGGCCGCCAGTTCTGCGAGCGGATCTGGACGGTGCTGGCCACGTGCGCCGCCCAGAAACGTGACGTGCTCGCCTATCTGACTGCAGCAGTGCAAACTTCATTTCGCAACGAGCCGCCACCCTCGCTCATGCCCGCCGGTCCCTGAGCCCGTTCCGCTCCCGCGCTCATGGCTTGTCTACCCCGTGGACGGTTACGTCAAAAATTCGCGTCAGCACCGCCATATTGGCGGAGGTCGCATTGGTAGCTTGAGTATTTGTCCGATCTCCTCTATCCACTCTGTTGCATCCCACAAAGGCAAAACTGAAAAGTATTTCACTTGAGGGCCTTGAATCTTTGTCTGCCTCGTAGGGTTCGTTTTCTTTATTGCTCTCAGTCGCCGCGGTAATTGGTTGTTTCGGATGGCATCCGGCCATCAAAATAGCGAGAAAGGCTACGTGGCAAATTGGGCCGGATTTCATGTTTTGTATAAGCTTTATATGGAGAAATCACTGCGTACGTGTCCAAAACAAGGGTTTTGAAATAGGTGGAGGGTGACTTCCGCTTATGGGGAAATGGGTGATGATGAAAACAACCAATAAACGTCCACGGAGGTCACGGCATCAAATTAAGGGGCACGAGTCTGTTCAGCCAGATTCTTTCTCGAATCGATGTAAGGGCTTGCTGCGCTGGTGGCCAGACTCCAGACTGGGAAAGCAGCGAAGGGATTCAGGGTCTGGGATCATCTCGTAGGGATGGTTTTTTGCCGGTTTGCAGGTGGCTGGCTGCGCGAGATCGAGGACGGATTGAAATGCTGCAAAGGAAGACTGCTTCACTTTGTTTTAGGCGCTGCGGCCAAACACTCGACGCTCTCGTAAGCCAACGCCCTCCGCTCATCGCGGGATTTGGAATGGATCTTTTAATTGCTGCTTTCGGGGGTGAGGTTGTGCGCGAGAAGTTGCCCTTCCACAACAAATTTTGAGTATGGGGGATGCAACGGTGGTGCAATTGTGTGCATTCAAGTGTGACGATTGGTCGCGTTTCCGACAACCAATCCCTTCCTGTCACCTTCTAGAAACTCGAAACAGGGAAGAAACTAAAAAGGAGTTTCCGCAACGGGATTTTGTAACCACGCTGTGCTCCATGAATTCGGATAAACGACATATCCTTTCCGCCTCGTGGACGCGGCTAGCCAACGATGTCGAACATGCGTTCTTTCGCATTGAACGCGAGAATCGTTTCCTTTCCGCGGCGATCAATGGCAGTATTGCCGGCGCCGCAGTCGCGCTGATCGCCTGGTTGGTGAGCACCTCACAGGAGGGCGATCTGCTGCTGTTTGCCTGTCTTGGTTCTTCGGCCGCCTCTGTTGTATTTGCGCCGCTGTCAAAGAACAACAGCCTCCGTTCGATCTTTGGAGCCTACATGATCTCCGCGGCGGGCTGCTTTGTGCTTTCTCCGCTGGAGCACCAGGAGGCTTTGCCGCTACCGCTGCTTTGCTTTCTGGCTGTCTGCCTGCCAACTGTGTTAATGCGTCTCGCCGGTTGCATGCATCCGGCGGCCATCGGTAGTGCACTCGCGTTCATTATTTACGAGCGCGACACTAAAAGTTTGCTAATGTTGCTGCTGGCTATTTTCGGCCTGCTGACGGTCATCAAAATATTTGTTTACGTCTACCTGGAAGAACTGGTGTTCCGTGACTTCGGGAAAGAGTTCCGCCGTGAGTTCTACGGAAAGGAATTGACAGTGACGGTGGTCGAACCAGAGACGGATGACAAACCGGCGGGTCCGAACTGACAGACTCTGTGGCCGCCCTCATAGACTCAACAGCTCTGGCATGGCAATCTGACGATTCGGCTACCGGGAAGCTCGACGTAGATCATTCGTCCTCGGCCCATATCCGCAAGGCGGCCGACTCTGAGAAGACGTTTGGATTAGCGGTCGTGGTGTTCATGGAATGCGTTCCTGAGAGCAGTAGGGTGCTCAAAAACCAGTTGTTAGAACACAGTTGGGCGGGGGAATCGTTCGGTCTTTCTGTCCCTTGCCGTCGTGAACCTGTTCCTTTTCCGATTCAGACAAGAAGCTGCATTGCAAACGCATGACACAGGTGTCCTTTCTTGTATCCAGGATACCTTGACTGGTTCGCAGATGTTACCCCGTGCGCGTCCGGACCGCAATCCTTTCACGCGGTCCCTGATCGCTTGCCGGGCTATTCCAGCGGGATTCGGTTCTTATTCCGGGCAAGCCACTTTCAAAATCCTGCAGCGAGGGGTTGAACGTCCGAGCCAGGGCTAAATTGCGCGCACCGCAAAAATATTGTTCGAAATCGCGTTTGAATTGGAACATGTTGCCGAGATCCTCGGCCCCCGGAAAACCAAGAGCCCGGTACGCCTCGGGCGACAGGTCGTGATGGCGCATCTCTTGTCCCAGCGCCTTGGTAAGCGCCGCCGCCATCGCCGCCCCGATTAAATGCTCTCCGGCGATCCCGACGGTCTTACCCACAAACTCGCTGCCTCGCTTTAAGGTGCCGTACGCGCATTTGCCGATATTTTCGGTCGCAATGCCTGGAAGTTTTTTGTCGCCCATGGGCAGGGCGAAGGCGAGTGTGCCGTCCGGACCTTTTTTCGGACCCATGCCGAAGTAGATCAGGTTCTCTCAGTATTTGACCTTCCATTTAGCCAAATCCGCTTTTTGCGGACAGGCTCTATATATCGCCGACGGCTGGCTTTTCCCGGGCCGGAAATGGGTAGTCCCCTACAGCATCCAGACGCTCAAACGGCTGAAGCCGGAGTTGTTTCGACAGGACTTGATCGCCCTGTTTGACCTCTTTCAACAGAAAAAGTTCAAGCCGCTCATCGAGCGGCGATTCCCTCTTACCGAGGCAATACAGGCGCAGGAGTTGCTCGGGATGGGTGGCGTGACAGGCAAGATCGTACTCGTGCCCAATCGGTCACCGCTTGAAACAGAAGCTGCCTACAACGGCATGCAGCGGACGACGCCTCGCGCCGCCGCTGATGCCGGGCGTTCCGCAACCAAGTGAGCGAGGCACTGCAGTGAGACCGTGCGAGCTCTCTTGCCAGGAGTAATCCCAAGAAGGCACTCGCTCAGGCGCGCAAAGTCGAAGAGCCTTGGTTTCAGGCACAGGCGTTGTCCGGGGTGGCCAGATTCACTGACGGTGATCCAGTTGCAGTGGCATCAGAGGCGGCAAAAGCCGCACGGGAATGTGAAGATGACTACAAGAAGTCGGCGGTGCGGACCTGGGAGATTGCCGCATTAGCGGAACGGGGTTGCACAACGGAGGCTAGAAAGAGTTTGAGCGAGGCATTGGCGCTCAGCAAATCCATAGAGCCGATATCTTCCCGGAGCGAGGCATTGCTTTTACTCATTCAGTCCGCATTCAGGATTGGGCAGGATGAGGTCAAGCGGATGTTCCGGACGAGCGAGAGCGCATGTTCTGATTCTGATGGAACATCCGGTCAAGAGTGTTTATGAAGTTCTGAGGGTGTTCTGCCCGGTCGAGGAGCTCTGGCGATGTAAGCGTGCCCTGCGCGAAGGGGAGAAGATGATTTCCGGGGAGCTTGAGCCTCGGCCATTTTTCTGGTTACACAATGCAGAACCAGGCGGTGCAGCGCACGGGAGCCAGCCGTTCAGCTCAAAATAAAATTGAAGGCCATAGCGGCTGGCTCCCGGCGCTGACCGTGTCGTTGAGACTCCTCAGCCACACTATGGCTCGACTCACTAGCAAGAGATTATCGGGATTGGAGCGTCGCTTTTCGGTTTGTTGGTCGTGCTGTTCGGTTCGGTCAGGGCAGGATCTTTCGATTATTCCGGGCTTTCGCCTTCCAGCGGATCACCGGGCGATCCGTGCCGCCTGGTGTCCGAGTTACCGCCTGTGCCTATGACATGACGGGAAATCTGTTTCACACAACACGTGTTTTACCGCTCATCCACCGGCCATCGCGCCGACTACGATGAGCGGCTCGGCACCGGTAATAATGGCGTCGGGCAGGGGAGTGTCGGGCGGCTCGTGCGAAAGGTCTTCCTTGCAAGCGAAAAAGCGGATGAATGGTCGGCGGCGCAGCGTGCCGTGGTCTCGAATCGTGCCGCGCAGCGCGGGATAGCGGGCTTCGATCGCGTCGAGCACCGCGCCAAGTGTCGCCGGACATCCGACTTCCACTTCCACCTCGTCGCTGACACGCGCGAGGTTGCGGAGGTGAAACGGAAGTACGATGCGGATCATGGCAGCGTCTGGACTTCGACAGAACAAACGGCGGGCAGGTCGCGGACGATGGGCTGCCACGAGTCGCCGGCATCAACGGAACAATAGACTTGTCCGCCGGTTGTGCCGAAATAAATACCGCACGATTCGAGCGTGTCCACAGCCATCGCGTCGCGTAGCACGTTCACGTAGCAATCCTGCTGGGGCAGCCCACTGGCGAGCGCCTCCCAATCATTACCGCCCGTCCGGCTGCGATAGACACGCAGTTTTCCCTCCGGCGGGAAGTGTTCGGAGTCGCTTTTGATTGGCACGACGTAGATTGTCTCCGGCTCATGCGCATGGACCTCGATCGGGAAGCCGAAGTCCGATGGCAGGTTGCCGCTCACCTCAGTCCACATCTCACCGGCGTCGTCGGTGCGCAAAACGTCCCAATGTTTCTGCATGAACACGACTCCCGGACGCGACGGGTGCATGGCGATTCGATGAACGCAGTGCCCCACCTCCGCTTCCGGATCGGGAAGTTCATATTTTGACTGCAAACCGCGGTTGATCGGCTTCCAGGTCTGGCCTCCGTCATCGGTTCGAAACGCGCCTGCGGCAGAAATGCCGACGAATATGCGTTGTGGATTAAGAGCATCAAGCAGGATGGTATGCAGGCACATCCCTCCGGCGCCGGGTTGCCACAGATTGCCCTTAGCGCGGCGCAACCCCGGCAACTCACGCCACGTCGTGCCACCGTCCACGGACTTGAACAGTGCCGCGTCTTCGACGCCGGCATAGACGATATCCGGATCGGTCAGTGAGGGTTCCAGATGCCAGACCCGCTTGAATTCCCATGGATGCTGCGTGCCATCATACCACTGGTGCGTTTCAACTACGCCCTCATATAGGAATTTGTTACTCTCGCCCGCGGGCATTTCACCCGGCACCGGCTCGGATTCATCGCAAGGTGTGCTCCAAGTTTTCCCGCCGTCATCTGATCGCTGGATGACTTGTCCGAACCAGCCGCTGGTCTGCGACGCGAAAATGCGGTCCGGATTCACCGGCGAGCCTTTGAGATGATACATCTCCCAGCCCGCGAAATGCGGCCCGCTGATTTCCCAATGCTCACGCTTGCCATCGGCGGTAAGGATGAACGCACCTTTCCGGGTGCCGACGAGGACGCGGACAGAGCTCATTCTGCGGGTGCAGTTTCTTCCACGACTGTAACCATCCATCCGAGCCCGAAACGGTCGGTCAGCATGCCGAAGCACGGAGACCAGAACGCCTTATCCAGCGGCATCTGCACTTTGCCGCCTTCCGACAGCGCGTCAAAGGCGCGTTTGGCGGCTTCCTCATCCGGCAGGGCGAGTGAAAGCGAAAAGCCCTGGAAGCCCGGATCGGAACTGCAACCGTCGGAAGCCATGATGACGCTATCGCCGATCTTGAAGGACGTGTGCATGATTTTGTCATCCCAGCCGTCGGGAACCATGCCGGGTGGAGGGGGCTCCGGGCTCTCCTTGTATAGCATGGTCATCTCGACTTCCGCGCCGAGTGCGCCGCGGTAGAATTCGACTGCCTCTTCGCAGCGGCCGTTAAAGAAGAGATACGGTTGGACGATGGTGGACTTGGTCATAGGGGGATGAATGATTGCTGGCCGGTTCGATAAGAAATTGCGGCGTCAGTTCATCAGGCCGGCGAATGCCTTGCGCCCTATCCACAGGAGGTAGAGCACAAGCGGGACGATCATGAGGATCATCGGATTCAGGATACCCTCACCGTTGGTGATGAAGACATGGAACGCAAGGATGTTGAGAATGATCGGACCCAGCACAAGCAACCCATAGTTCCGCGTGCGCGGGATCGCCACCAAAATTCCTCCGAGAAGTTCGCATACTTTGACAAAGGTCAGGTAGCCCGTCGGGCCGAAGGCACCGAGGAACATCGCCATCGGAGTTCCCTCGGGAACTTCAGGGGTGGGCGCGAGGTTAAAAAGAACCGTCACGGACGACATGATGAATAGCAGACCGAGCAAAACCCCGGCAATGGCGGGTAGGTATTTCATGATTCAGCTGTCATACATGATTCATCGTCTGGGGACGGAAGAAATCGGCAATGCTGCGAAAAAAATACGGCGGAACTTCCAAGTCGCGCCTGCCGAATCGGTCGATAGCGGCCGCCTGCATAGTCGCGGGTATCGTCTCTTAATTCATTGCGCAATTCGTTGTGTGCAATCACGTGCCGGAGGTTTGCTTGAGTGACGTAGACCGCGGTTATCCAGCCTTGCGCTTGTGAATGGTGATCGAATTTCCATCGGGATCGAAAATCACGGCCAAATGGCACACAGGAGTTTCCATGGGCTCGATCTGGAACTTTATACTGTACTGTTTGAACTGCGCGACGCCCAGCTTCGAAATCGTCCACTTCCAACCCCACTCCGCCGCCATCCGCGGACGGTTTCCATTCATGAGCCATGTTGGTAATGGCGAGCGTGGCCTCGCCGATATCATATTCTACTCAGGCTTTCTGATCGTCGCCCCAGCGGCGGCTCTCCTTCAGCCCGAGCGTTTCCGAGTAGAACTTACAGGCCCGCTTCAAATCCGTCACGGGATAACCCGTAAATGCGATCTCGATAATTTTCAATGTGATTCTCGTTGGCTTAACCCGTTCCGCTGCTCAGGGAGACCCAAGATCTCGCAAGGACATCGGATTTCGATGTGCCCTTGCGCGCACCTGGAATCTGTTCAGCGACGGCGTTCGCCTCGTCGAGCTCGTTCGCTTCAATCAGGAAATAGCCTCCAAGTTGTTCGCGGGTCTCAGCGAAAGGACCGTCGGTGACAACGCGCCCGCCATCGCCCACGCGAATACTAGTAGGCGTTGTCACAGGTTTAAGGGGCTTAGCAGCCAGATACATAATCGAACCGGGCGCGCCGCCGTATCGCGTGAATGTGTCAATGAGTTCAACCGTTTCGGGCGCACCTGCAGCGTCATGGCGCAAGCCGATCAGCCTTTCTGCGATGAGCCGTCCGACGCGGCCCGCATCAAGACGCCCATCGCGCGCAGAGGATTCGTCTCAATCGGCACGCTTGTCGATCTGCGAAAGTGGGAGGTCGTGATATCGTGTAACGATCGTTCGAAAAGAAATGGCGCTGGTTACTAATGTTTCCCGTGAGTTTGTCGCTGCCATTGCGCGACGGCATCCCGCGGAGGCCGCATTCCGTATTCCTGGATATGACGGAGCAACGAAATGACTGACCACGAAAAAGACGAGCAATTTTACCGCGACACCGAAAGCGTCGCTTTTCCCAAGATCGATGACGTGCAACTGGCAATGCTGGAACCGCTCGGGAATCATCGGACGGTTGAGCGCGGCGAGTTTCTATTTAAGACCGGTCAGAGGGACCTCGGCATGACGGTTATTCTGAGCGGCGAGCTTGAGGTGCTCGAAGCGCGCGACGGCAAAGAGCAGATCCTGGCCGCATCGGGACCGCGCGATTTCGTGGGGGATATCTCGATGCTCACCGGCACGGCGGCGCTCGTTTCCGTGCGGGGAAAAGCGGAGCTGACTGAAGTGCTCGAAGTGCCTTGCGCACGGTTGCGTCAGGCTCTCGCGGAGCTGCCGGATTTGAGCGAGATGATCGTGCGCGCGTTCATAATGCGGCGGAACCGGTTGCAGCGCGATCGCGAGTATGCCGGGCTGCGTATCATCGCGGAGGGCAACATCGGCGAAGGACAGTTGCTGCATGACTTTCTCGACAAGAACCACATACCGCACCGGCTCATCGAGGCCGGAAGCGAGCACGGGCGAACGCTCACCTCGCGGCTTAATCTCTCGTCGCGCGACTTGCCCGCGCTAATCACGGCCAGTGGCATGCCGTTGCGCCATCCCTCATTGCGTGACGTCGCCCGTGTCGCAGGTTTGTTGCGTCAGCTTGCGCGGGAAGGCGAAGACGAAATCCTGTGCGACCTTGCCATCGTCGGGGCGGGGCCGGCCGGCCTTGCCGCAGCGGTGAATGCCGCTTCGGAAGGTTTGAACACCGTGGTCCTGGAAGCCTACGCCCCCGGAGGACAAGCCAGCTCGTCGTCGTTGATCGAGAACTTCTTCGGCTTTCCAAGCGGAATCAGCGGAGGCGATCTCACGTATCGCGCGCAACTCCAGGCTTATCGATTCGGCGCGAAGTTCACAACCCCGGCTCAAGCGCTCTCGCTCGCTCTTGCCGATGGTGAGCATCCGCACTATCTCCGCATCGAAGACTGCACCGCCACCTTGCGGGCCAAATGCGTTATCATCTCCACAGGTGCTGATTACAACCGGCTCGATGCGGAGCGGCGCGAGGAATTTGAGAATGCCGGTGTCTATTACGCGGCCACGGCAATGGAAAGCCAGCTCTGCCGCGGCCAGACCGTAATCGTCGTCGGCGCCGGCAACTCCGCAGGGCAGGCGGCGATGTTCCTATCAGAGGTCGCGCAAAATGTGCTGCTGGTCGTCCGCGGAGAGACACTTTCGAATAGCATGTCGAGTTACCTTTGGCGACGCGTCGAGACAAAGGAAAACATCGAGGTGCTCTACCACTCCGAGATTCGCAAAATGACCGGCGACAAAACGCTGGAAAGCGTCGAGATCGAAAACACCGCTACCGGTGAGTGGCGTACTGTAATGACGCCCGCGGTCTTCTCGATGATTGGCGCAAAGCCGTGCGCAAGTTGGCTGCCACCCGAGATCGCGCGTGATGACAAGGGCTTCATCCTCACTGGCGCTGCGGTTGCCGATGCACCCGCATGGAAGAACGCGCCGCGCCCGCCGCTTCCACTCGAGACGAGCCGCCCCGGAGTGTTTGCGGCGGGCGACGTGCGCTGCGGCTCAGTAAAACGCTGCGCTGCCGCCGTGGGCGAAGGCAGTATGGCCGTCGATAATGTCCACGACGCCCTCGGCACCTACGTCTGAAATCGCTTGCGAATCCACTTATATAACTATTGCACTATTATCAACTCGGCCGCAGCCCGACCTTCGCAACTCGGGCTGGGTGGATTGCGTAATTAGCTGATAATCAGCGAAAGCATTTAAAAGGTCTCCCTTACAGCGCAGGCGAGGGGCTGTTGTCTACGAGTCGATCTTTTTGCGGTCATGAGTGATGCGCGGGGGGCGTTGCGGAGGCAGTTGCATGTCGAGCAGATTGGTGAGCATGCGGTGGTCTTTTTCGGGTTGGGTGTAGCGAGCGAAGATCAGCCAGCGTCCGTCGGTGGTGGGAAAGCAGGCGTCGAGCATCTGAATGGTGGCGAGCTTTTCGAGAACGGCTCGCGGAGTCAGGCCGGGGGCGTGCTGGCGTAGACGGTGGCACAAGGTGATCCTGCAGCTGCCGCACCAGAGCGTGTCGGGGTTTTCGTCGCAGAGATTGCTGCGCAGCAGGTAGCGGCCTTCACGATGGCGGGCTTCCCGCAGTTTCTTTCTGCGTAGCGAGAAGCTGAGTTTACCTTCCCTGCTCACTTCGACCTCCACCAGACGCCATCCCATGGGAGAGCCAGATTTGGCCTGGCCGAGCTTGATCAGCAGTTGGTCGCGCTTGACTTCCATGGCCTGAAGTTCCTTCAACCGCTTCCAGAGTTTCTTGAGCTGACGGCGGCGCATGGCGCGTTCTTTGCAGACTCGATCACGGCTTTGTGCCAGGACGTAAAGCTCACCTTCCCGCGGCAGGAGTTTGACTTCGCCCCCCTCACGCACGCTTTCCCAGGAGCGTTTGCCAGTTCTTTTTCCAGGCGGCCCAGCCGGCCTTTGGGCGTGCCGACCAGATAAGAAATCGGTGGATCGCTGGCGCGCATTTGATTCGCTCGGCTCCCGCCTCACTCACCCTCTCGGGCTGCCCTTTGGGCAGTCGATCTCGCAACCTCCAAGGCTGCTCGGTTCCGCCAGTACTGCCTCGGTGGGAATGCCACGGTCCATGATCCAGATACGTTCGGCTTTGCCGTATTGCTCCTGGATCTTGTGCAAAAAGTCGCGCAGCGTGGTCTTGTCCGCGGTGTTACCGGGCAACACTTCATAAGCAAGCGGAATGCCTTCCGGGGTTACGATCAATGCGATGACGACCTGTACGCAGTCACGACGCTTGTCGCGCGAGTAACCGAAGCGGCGGATGTCGTTTTCGTTCTCGGGTGGGTCGCTCTCAAAATAGATGCTCGTCAGGTCGTATAGCAGCACGTCGTATTTGATGCCGAAGAGATCTTTCCACTTCGTGGCACCCCATTGCCGCGGCCTTTTGAGCACGAACTCCGAGAGGCGCACGCCGATCCCATCGGCCACCGAGGTCGGAATCTCGCGATCCGCGCTGAAGAGCGCCAACCGCCCCTGCCGGCCGCGATCCTCATCGAAGACATCGATGGAACCAATCCATGCCTCGCGCTGACTATCGTTGATTTGATGTCGCTTCGCTCCATCCCTTCGGGGCTGCCTTCGGCAGTCCCTCTACGCTTCGCTTCGGTTCACCCAGGTAGAGCACCGGCCGCCGGACCACTTTTTCCCCGGCGCAGCGCCGGTTCTCCATGATGCTCCAGTAACGGTGCTCCTTGCCATCCTTCATGCGTCGATTGCATTTCAAATACATGACGCCCGCCGATTGTAGGCACAAAAACAGCCTTGGAACGAGGCTGGGTCTCCCCTACACCGAATTTTGAAGTCGGTCCCTTGGATTTATGCGGCTTCGCGGGCCATCACACTGCGAAAACAGCGGATTCTGACTCCCAGTTGCGAAGGTCGGTGTGTAGCGCCCTTCGCATCTCTCCGCTCGCGATCGAGAGCGGAAATCGGCACCAAATGGGAGTGGGGGATCCTCGGTAGAGAACGCAGGAGAAATCTTCAACGCTTACATCGATACGGACGTCCACTTCGTCGATCCCGCTGATCTTTACTGTCACCCTTTGGGAGGGTTAAAGCCCTCGCCTTCAGGCGACGGCTTCAGCGTGGTGGGGCGGGGATGTTAGAGTGGAGAGATGAAAGAGTATCGGCGAGGGGCGCACATGTGTGGGCGAGAGGGTACTTCTGCTGCAGCAGCGGAAATGTGACCGACGAGGTGATCAAGGAATACATTGCCGGTCAGATCGAAGATGCGGACGACGATTTCAAGGTGGAGGGTGGAACGTGAACTGCGGCTTTAGCCGCCAAAGCGCGGCTTCCAGCCGCAACCCGAAGCCACCGCCTTCGCCTTTAGGCGGTGGAGCATTCACTCGATAGCACAAGCTTTTGGCGGCGCCCGACTGATCCTCGCTGCTTAAATAGCTCTTTTTTGGCTAACCATTTCTGCAAAACGAATTTACCAGAATCGAAACTTTAGAATCTAATCCTCCTATCGAATTGGATGGAACATCCGTTGTAACGCAGAATCTGTCATCGTGGAGATAAGTCCTACGATCACAGTAGGTTGAAGCAACCAGAGATCTTGTAACGCCTCTTCGCCCGCGGGCTTCTTGTTGCGCCAAAAGCCCGGATGCCTTGCCCGACACTCCGTTGCGCCGCACATGCCCAAAAAGTGAAGTCAAATGTTCCGAACCTTAATTTTCTTCACCCAGGGCGCTGCCACACGTTGCATGGCCGCTTTCGCTACCAGGGGTGACAAAGGACCGCTCTTAGACAACAATCGCGCCAGCCACGCGGCTACCCTGGGGGCTGCATAGCTGCTTCCAGTAACCACCTTTCTGGCCCCGCCCATCCAAGCTACCTCGACTCTTTCACCCATTGCTGCAAATTCCACAAGACTCCCTTCACGAAAGAAAAAGTAATCGTCCTCAGTTCGGACCATGTTTACTGAAATCACTGAGGAAAAGTGACCCGGCCACTCGGGTGTAAGATAATTCTGGTTATTACATGCTGCCACCACATGCCTGCCATTCAAATACGCCTCATCCACCCAGTCTTTGTATTGAAGAACGAAACGTTCTTCTCCCCGGCAGCCAAAGCTGCAATTAAAGACATCGTAGCCACGGTCCAGAGCCTGACGTACGCCTTCCCGAATGATCGCCGACCGCGAATTCAATCGCTCGCTCAGAACGCGAATACTTCCCACCTGCGCCTTTGGCGCCACCCGGCGGATCACGTCGGCGACCGCGGAACCGTGCCCGTAAAGGTCCCTGCCGTTTCCGCGTTCAATCTTGATACGCAAGCCATCGTCCACCACTGCAATGTCATCCACCAGTTCAATACCTTCTAGTCTCGGGTGCGCGGTTTCTACCCCGGAATCCAGGATGGCGATTTTGATTCCTTCGCCGTCTCCCTCCCGAATCCATCCTTTGGCCTGTTCCGGCGTAATCCAGGATGCGGTAAGAGGAGAATAGTCCATTGAGAAGCGCGTTCTCAGGTCCGATCAGTTTCGAGTCCGATCGCAGCGGTGAGCAACCGATAGTCAATCAGTTTCGAAAACACCTCTACAGCCAACTCCAATTCCTGCAGCGAATCTCGCGTGAAACCGTCGGGCTCGCGTTGCCCCTCCACAAACAGCTGCACACATGAAACAACTCCGCGCAAATCAGAACCGTAATACAGAGGCACCACCGCCATCGCATGGGTGCGAACCTTCAATTTCTCATCCAGCGTCTTATCTTGATCGGCGTTTTCCCAAACACGGTTCTCGCAGAAAGACTGCTCACTTACTGCCACCATGCTGACGATCCCCGTTTTCAATGTCTGGCGAAAATTGCCGACGAACTCCTTTGCGTTTGGCCCCGTATTGAAAACAGGCACCAGATTCTCCCGCTTCTGATCTAAAAGCCATACAGTCCCTTCCGCCGCATTTGCTCGAGCGAATCCCTCGCGCAATACTTGTTCCATCAATTCATCCTGGAAATACCGGTAGTTTTTTTGGCATATCATTGCAGCCATATTTTTCAGGCGAGTTTCCAAATCCCCTATCAGGGGCTCCATCTCAGGATGCGGTAGGAATGTCAAACGATCAACCATGGCGCGAATCGGTGAATGTTGGGCCTATTTCTTTTCGTGTTAGCACAAGAATGACGGCTCTTCTTGATAGTAACTCGAATATTGCGACGCTGCTCTACGGCTTCCGCCTCGACTCTGATTCTCTTCGGATTGTTCTCAAACTATTCCACCAGAATCGCGCGACCACCATTCTTGATTTCCGGGCGCGCGAGTGAGACAGACGACCAACGGCGCAACGGCGCGTTAGCCGAGAATAGATCCGCTTCGCAAGCAGAACAAAACGCAACTACCTGTGGTTTGTAATGAATTCGACAGAGTTATTAACAAACCGACTGCTTTCGCCGCGGCGAATGCCCGACTTGTGGGTGGCTATGGTTGCCGCAACCTCGTCCTCCCGAGTTCCTAAAAACAGTGCTTGCCTCAACTGAATTTCACCCTGATCAACGACCGCTTTTTTGCATGAGTTGATAGACTCAAGTCGCCTCTGACGGACCTTTCACGAGACAGGGCGCTGCATCGTTAACGATCCGCTCTTAACAGGATCAGACCGAAGTTTATGTTCAGTTTTGAATCTCGCGAGCCACCGAAGAATGAGATTTAGATTGTGTAAGCCTATTTGTTTGCGAACCACGACTTGAAACGTGGCTGTGAGTTCTCGCGGCGTTTCACTTTCATTTGCCCCAGGATCGCTTGCCAGGCGATATAGATCTTATGCCACGCATTCTCTGTTGTTCGGAGGGTATCGTCCCCCGCATCGCTCAGGAAGCGAAGCGAGGACGTACTGCCGACGAGGCTATGCACGTCTTCCCGGGTGGGATTTTTGCATTCAATCTGCGACAGAATCAACTCCAATTCCTGAGTCATCATGCTCTTTATCTCGAGGAAATGTTCTTCGTCCTCCGGTCGGAATTTTTTATTGCGCGCCATGATGAGGTAGCGGCTGAACTGTTTCCAACACTCGATGTAGTTTTCGAGTTTGGCGATGAGCGCATCGAGCTGCTCGTTTGAGATTGATTCGTTGGTCATTGGATCGATTCAGGATAGAAGGTTCTCTCTTGGTGTTAAAAAGACGATGGCGCCGCCGCGAAGCTCGAGCGCTTTGATGACTAGGGCTTCATAGTGGAAGTTCAGCTCAGAGAGCGGCGATCCATGCTGCGGCGCCCCGCGGAAAACAGAAAGGACGACTTCGGCGATTGCCTCCAAATTGCGCTCGGGGAAGCTATACGGAAGCGTCGACGCGAGAATTATCCCGTTTCGATCGACAGAAAAACATCCTGTCGGCAGTTTGTCGGGTGATCGGTGATTCTGACCGCGGCGGAAGAGCCTCATTGTTGCCACTTGCTCGCGATTCGCTGCATGATGTCGTGCACCTCTTCCTGTCGGATATTCCGATGGAGGCCGGCGGCGATGTCCCACTTCCCGCGCGGCCGAATGGCAACGTGGCGCTGCGGACCAAAGGCCTCCATGCTGCGCATCTGACCAACTTGCAGTCGATCTCCCAGCGCACGGACGCGAGCGGAGCAGTCGTGGATCCATCGCGCCATATCCTCAGGTTCCTCTGTGCTCCAGCTTTCGAAATCGCGATCGTCCGTTTGATCGACAGAACAAAGAAACTCGACGCCTTTGAATCGAGAGGCGCGCTTCATCGGGGTAGAGAGTGTGCCATTTTTCGTGCGCTGTTCTACCGACTCCGCTTCACTCTCGGCGACGCGCTCATCGTTGGCCTGAGCAGAGTCGAGAAGCAATCCTTCGATAGTGGTGTGAATGGTGCGATCGCGGTTTGGATCAGGCGGACGTATCGCGAAGCCACCGGAGCGCCAACACATCATGTGGTTGAACGCTTCTTCCCCTTTCAAATCTTGCACTTCGGCATCAATCACTTCCCCTTCATTAATCCAGAGCCGCCCTTCCACTTCACCGTTTGTTATTTTCAGTTTGCACGAGCTTCCAGAAATGCACTCCATCTGCACGAGGTCGATAAGGCTCTTGTTTTGTACGCCGCGGAAACCACCTTTTTCCACACTGTCAACGAGGGACTCGACAGATGCGACGAACAGATCGATTTCCGTCTTCGATATCGGCTTTCCCAAATAGAGATCGACTCCCATCGCGTAAGCGCGCATTCGGTATTGCTCGTCCATGACACCCGTCATGACTGCTGTCTTTAGCGTCGGAAATTTGCGTCGGACAATTGTGAGAAGTTGGAAGCCATCCATCCTAGGCATATTTAGATCCGTTAGCATCAGTGAGAACGGCTCGGACTCCAGCAAAGCAATTGCCCGAGCGCCAGAGTTTGCGGTTTGGACCTCCGGCGCGCTGGGGAGCCCGCTCAAGAATTCTCTATAGATATCAAGCAGGTATTGTTCGTCGTCGACTATTAGCGTCCTGATTCCAGTTGCCATGGATTTGAGGGTTCCCAGCGTTTGGTGCAGGGACAATTTGGTAGGAAAATTTGCTGGTCTACGGTGGTTACTCGAAGGCAGCTGCAATTTTCGGACCAGATTTGTCTTTCCATTGAATAAGTGGCTCCTGAGATTGAGAGTGCGTGTCCTACGCAGTCGTGCAGGAATGCGCTTTTGGTCTGTCAATGGTCTGTATCCTGCTTAATGACGGGAAAAGCATGTTCAGCTTCCTTCAAAATGTTTTTTCCCGAGGCGTTCGAGCTGCAGACGAATCGAAGTCAAACGACGTTCCCGCTGGGGCTGTATCACTCCGCGATGGTGAAGGGATCGCATCGACAGGTCATTCAATGCCCCAACTGAGGGTTGTCAATGATGGTGGAGGCTCGAGTAATGGCGATAGTGTGCCGCTATTATTGCGCAATATTGTGGCTGCGCTGCCGCAGAATTTGAAGGTTGCTGTGCAAACTCCACCGGATCCGCAGATGTATGCAAATATTCCGCTGCCCCTGATTGCCGGTCAGCTGCCGCGCGGATCGGTGAGTATCACGTTTGCCGAATTGCGCAACAACTCACCAAAAGGTGTATTTTCCTCTTCGTCGAATTTTGATAACAAACGTATAAGTCTCCCGCTTCACGATATTCTAGTTCATGTCAAGCCGGCGCGGCGTCAGGCACAGAAGAAGGTGGAAATGCCGGACGATATCCCGGCTCTCTTTATGTGTGATGGCCGGGCTAGGCCTCCGCAACATACTCTGACAAACGCAGACGAGGTGACTCCCGAGCTGAACATGTCGGAAGAGGACGAGCAAAGTGAAGTGGCGCCCGAGCACAACACTTCGGATTTGCGGGAGCTTTCTGGCAGCGAGGAGTGTGGACCTCTAAAAATGCCCACAGTGACGCCAACGAAAGATACAATTTGCGAGACGTCAACGAACGCAAATGGTTCTGATCTCGAGGCGCCAAATTCGGAATCCAACGATGTCGTATCGGATTCTGAAGTTGTGGCTTCGGACGCTGGCGATGAGGCATTAGAGGTTGGCGATGAGGCATTAGAGGTTGGCGATGCGGCTTCAGAAGCTGGCGATGCGGCTTCAGAAGCTGGCCATGGGGTCAAGTTATCCCTCTCTTTGAGCGACCCTGTGGATGGAAAAGAATCAGAGCTCGAGAATGGGCAGGTGTCAGCCCCTGAACCTGACGCCCATCCGAAACTACTTGCGGCCGATGGCGGAACAGCCACGGATCAGTATATCGAGGTCGCTTTGGAGGCCGTGGTAGACGTATTTCCTGATGAGATTAAAGCGGAAGTTTCGCAGGCCGGGATAGAGACGGTGTTCGAGATTCCTTTGCCGGAAGTCGCTCCAAAAACGAGCCGCGGGCGAATCGAGTTTTCCTGGGCACAGATGCATGGTTGGATTAAACCCGCATTGCCGCCTACCACGCATGGAGCAGTGAAGGTCAATCTTCCTCTAAAGGAAATTATCCCGCTTTTCATGGCTGCGCATCGCACTGCAGCAGGCGGAAGCCGGAAGGTTATCGCTGACGAGGAAATCCCGGATGTCTTCCGAAGAGGTAACGGAAGTCCGTTCCACGTTGTCAAGGTACCAGATCCGGAATACAATCGGGGCGCGGCGAGCGTGGAAGGAGAGAATGCTGATGTCAGCTGTAGTCAAATGGATGGATGGCATCCTCGAAATTTTATTGAGGAAGCGGCATCTCTCGACGGTGTGGAGGGTGCGATCTTTGCTTCGCGTGATGGTTTAGTCGTTGCTGAGCAAATGCCGGACTATGTAGACGGCCGTGCCCTTGCGGCATTCCTGCCGGAAATGGTGGGGCGCACAGCCGAGTATCTGAGCAAAGCTCAAATCGGCGTTCCCGATTGGATGGTATTGCAGGTTAATGGTCGAATGCTGCAATTCAGCAAGGCAGGAGATCTTTTTTTTGCCGTTCTCGGTGAAACCGGTCGCCCACTTCCCCGAAAAAAGCTTCGTGAAATCCTGCACCGAATCTCAATAGTACAACCTTCACATTATCAATAATCCATGGCTCTCATTAATCAGGCGAAAAAGGAGATTCAGTTGAAAATCGTTTATTACGGTCCGGCTCAAGGCGGTAAAACGTCAAACCTCGAGCGTGTGCACTCCGACGTCGAGACCGAAATGCCTGATGAAAAGGGCAAGCTGACCTCGCTCGCCACAAGCTCGGACCGTACTCTTTTCTTTGACTTTCTTCCAATGGAAGCGATGTCGGTCAAAGGCTATCGGACGAAGTTTCAGTTGTTTACCGTTCCCGGTCAGGTAATTTACAACACGACTCGCCAGCTCGTATTGCGTGGAGTCGATGGCATCGTTTTTGTGGCAGATTCCCAGTATGATAAGATGGAGGAAAACGTCGAATGCTTTGCTAATATGGAGGATAATTTGAAGACGTTAAATATGCGGCTCGGGGATATACCTTATGTGCTGCAGTACAACAAGCGCGACTTGGATGGCGTGGCACCTGTAGAATACATGCAGTATCTTCTCAATAACGGGGAAGTTGAAGTTCCTTTCATTGAGAGTTCCGCCGTGAAAGGCGACGGTGTTTTTGAGACTTTGAATATGATATCACGGCTGTTGTTGCACAAGTTCATCAATGAACGTATACGCAAAGCTTCCTGAAGCGTCTGCTTTCTGCTCACCTGTATGGATACGCTTCCGCAACTGATTGAGGACGACATCGAATCACTTGATGTGGTCTTAAATCAACTTATTTCCCAAACGGAGGCCGATGTTGCGTTGGTGACCGATCGCGCTGGATTCCTGATTATCGAAAAGGGAGATCTTGCCTGTTTGGATCAGACGACACTTGCCGCGCTGGCTGCTAACACATACGCTGCGACCGCCGCCATGGCAAGTCTGATCAACGAGGCGGATTTCGCGAGCATTTATCAGGAAGGGGCCCAGCATAGCCTGTTGATTAACAGTGTTGGTGAATACGGACTTTTGATCGTCGTTTTCAAGGCGAACATAAGTGGCGGGGCCGTGAAATATTACGCTTCTTCGGCAGTGCGTGATATTGAAGAACAAATTAAGGTTGCTCACCATCGCGCGCCGGAACTATCGGTTGACCTCGCGGTGATGAATGTCATGGACTCGTCCGAGGTCTTCCGGAGAAAGCAGTAGTCGTGGCGTGCACATGTTCAAATGGCAGATGCGGTTGCAATGTCCGCCTTTCATCGGCAATCCGGAACAGGTGATCTTTGCTTCAGCATTGTTATTCCCTCATTGGGGTCTCCGGGTCTGCTGGAGGAAACTCTCATAGGAATTGCCGCTCAGTCTCGGCTGCCTGAATTGGTAGTTGTCGTGGATGCGGCAGGAAATGACGAGGTCAAGGAATTTCTCTCCGCGTTTGACAAGAGATTCCCAGTTAGCTACCAGCAAGCCACGGAAGCAAGTGCAGCCATGTAGCGAAATCAAGGTGCATTGCGCATTACAACTCCGATTGTGGGATTCATCGAGGACAACGTAAAGCTTCTTCGTGAAACTTGTGACCGCCTATGCACTGTCTTCGATCGCGATTTTGAAGGAAAGATTGGGGGTGTAAGTCAGTAGTGTTCGGTAGGAATTCTGCTTTATAGGAATTTCGGTGCTGGCAAAGCATTGATGTAGGTTTCAGGAGGCCGGATTCGCATCGCGGATGCAGGCCGAGGGTGGTAGGCGCCGACGCTCCGCCCTCCGACTGGCATGGTCCGAATGCCTGCAGGCTGGATCAGCGTTTCGTTTTTTTGCGCAGCGCGGCCTCGAGTTCATCGAGGCTCGCCCATCCCATCCAGTAGAGTTGGAGGGCCTCCCACTGCCGTTTGGTCGGCCGGGCGCCGGTCCAGAGGACCAGCAGAATCGAGGCGATCAGCGCGCAGTAGATCTGGATGGTGACGCCCCGCTGGGATTCGGCCAGCCAGTGGCGGCAGCCCAGTATGCACTTGATCCACTTGAAGAAGAGTTCGATCTGCCAGCGGTAGCGGTAGATCAGCCCGACCAGCCCGGCTTCGATGTCCGCGGCGAGGTTGGTGAAGAGAAGGAACGTGTGCCCGTCGGCCTCCACACGCACCAAGCGCCCGAGCGGGCCGCCGGGTTCCCTGCCCAGACGCACACGCACGTCCTCGACCACGCCCGCCGCACGGTCGGCGGCGTCCAGTTCCCGGGCAGCTTCGAGCCGCTCGAAGACCGCGTTGTTGTGGAGCCGCAGCACGAAGCGGGCTCCCGCCTTCTCCACCTCGCCGATCAGCCGGTAGTCGTGGCCATAGTTGCGGTCGTTCACATAGCAGACGCCCTTACGCAGCTTCTGCCTCCACACGGCGCGCTCGCTTGCGTTGCCATCGGTGAGGGTGAACTCCACGGGCACCTGCCGCCATACGGAAAACTCCAGATGGAGCTTGCCCGCGCGGTGCCGGGAATCCTGCCACAACGCCCACGCCATACGGGGCAGCGCAGGCAGCAGGGTGCCGTCGTTGGCGATCAGTTCGCCGACCCGTTCGCGCTCGCAACGCTCCCCGAAACTCGGCAGGGCCATGTCGCCAAGCTCGCGCAGCAGTCCTGCGAGCAGTTCGGGATCCGCCACGGCCTGCATTTCTGAGAAGCTGCCCAGGCTGACGGGCCCGCCACAGACCTCGGCCTGCATGCGCTCCAAGCTGCTCGACGCGCAAAGCGAACGCGTGGTTGCAATCACGGGGTTGAGCATCGCGAAGAGAACCATCGCGAAGTAGTCGCCCATGTGAAGCGTGCGCCGGGGATCCGCCTCTGTGGCAGTGACCGGAGCCTGCGCCAGCAGAGGCTCCATCCGCTCCCGAAACGCTGCGAGCAGCTTCCAGTTGTGCAGATCGGCGGCGGATACCTTCGGAGCGGACTTGACGCGTCTGGCCACGCCCTCAGTCAATCCGAGTCCGTACAATTGTACAAGTTACGTTTGTGTGACAACCGCGTCTCATTCGTGTGACGACTGCGGCTGCCCACCTGAGCAGATTCTCTGCCGAACACTACTGGGGTGTAAGTGCTCGTTGAAATGTTTCCCAATTTCAGAGGCTCCAGTTTGATGGAAGATGTCCATCTTTCCGCTCGAATCGGGAGGAGAAGCCGAACGTATTTTCACACCCTCGCGAAGTTTCGGGTGCAGGATGTAGGGGGGCAAAAAGAAATGTTAGGGAAATTGTGCAAATGCGGCTCCGAAACCAGCGTCTGGTTTCGGAGGAAATCTTGGGGCTCTCAGGATGCGAGTTGGTGGCAAAATTCTTTCTTCAGCAATTATTTTTGAGAGCGTTACAGTCCTTTGGCGTCGCGACGCGGATTGGAGGGAAGAACTCTACGGAATTTGGCTCTGAGTCGCGGGTTCGAGTTCCGCTGCGTTCTCTCTTGAACGTGACGGAGCCAACCGGGGAATCGCGAGTTCTCCGTAATTGGCGAATTGCGCAAGGATGGGATCGTGCTGAGTAGGTCCCAGAAAAGGGACGATTCTCCGGAAGATTGGATTCAGCAATGGAGAAGAATGCCTGACATACAGATCCAGCGGCGCCAATTGGAAGCGCATCCGCAACTTGGGATTGTAATTGAGCGGTGTGCTGTAGTACGTCGTTAGATTCCGCTCGATAGCCCAAGTAAGTAGATCCCGCAGCGTAACGAAATAGAGATGACGATCGAGTGCGACTCGATAATCGAGGCCCAGATACATGTCGTAAATTGTACGCTTGTGCACCATGCACAGGCTGAACGCCACTGGTTGACCGGTTATTCTCCAAATAAAGAACCGCATTCGGTCCGGCATCAGACGACCGAGTTCGCGGAGGTATTGCGCCGTCAATTCTTCAAAACGAAACTCGCTGCGTTCGAGTACTTGCCGGTATAGGGCGTGCAGTTCTTCCGCATCCGCAACGACATTGGACCGAACTTCCATCGTGATCGGCGGGCCGGAAGCCACTCGCCGGAATTTTCTGCGCAGGTCTTTTCGCGTGGTTTTGCTGAGTCGCGTCTCCATAAACGTTGCAAAATCAGGGAAATTAAGATCCAACGCGGTTGAAGGAAAACTGGGGAGGGAAGCGTAGCCTGCGAGCGAAGCCTCAGAAAAAGCTTTGCGATAACGACTCGGGAAATCCTTGAAGGTGATGAGAGAACGGCCGTTTCTGCGGGCAATCTGAGTGAACGCTTCGCAGACGGCTGTCGTGATCTCGGTTGAATCGTTCCGATTTGGAAACAGCCCTAAATCTCCCTCACCGGCTGCACAGCCCACCATCAGCATTTTGATTTTGAGAAAACCGGGAACGAATCGTCGAAGCGAAGCAATAGTCTGTCGGACCGGACGGCTCATTCCGGCCACGAGATCCTGCTCCATAAAAGCGAATGGCTGTAGAGCGCACGGACGGCCATCGAGATCTCGAAGCAGAAGATAATGGTAACAAAATCCATCGGTCAGAGTGTGTTCCAGTAGGCCGTAATAGCGGTGATCTTTGGCGTGCTGGCCGAATGCCTGCTCCCATAGATGCAGCGCTACCTGCGCCGCAGACGTGTAGACTTCAGCTTTTCCGAACGGAACCAGATAAGACTGTGGTGGAAGTGGAAGGTGCAATTCAGAATCCCCTCAGAACTAAGCGAGGGACTCTAGCAGTCCCGCCGCGACAAGCATAAACAAAACGTCAGTAAGGTTTAGCTTGCGGATTCGAGTTGAATGCGTCGATACCATAACTAGATGCGTAAGCCAGTCAGCGGACCCTTTCGCCCGAATTCGGTTGAGAAAACGTGTATCAATTTCTGTTCCATCAATTCTTGGAGTCTTTCGTGGATTCTCCGGTAATTTATCGGAAAATGCAGGGTGACGCCCTTTCACCGTTGAAGAGCGCCTAGCAATCATGAACCGTATCGAATTGAATCCTGCCAAAAAAAACTCTGACCGGAGAAAAATCATGCGGAAAGCCTCCTTCAAATTGCTCCTCGTCGGCATCTTCCTCGCCGTTCTTCCCTTTTTTCTTCGCCGTCGCTGGCGTGTAGTGCGACGCACGCTTGTGCGGGCAACTCCCGATCAAATTTTCACGTTTCTTGAAGACCTTTCCCGGTGGCCGGAATGGACGGAATGGGCCCGCCGGCAGAATCTCAGCTACAGCTATAGTGGGCCGCCAAAGGGGGTGGAAGCGACCCAGCGCTGGACGACCGGGAAAATGGACGGAGTCCTGCGGATCACGCAGAGTCACCCTCCCTCGCGATTGGCATATGAGCTGGAAATGGGCGACGGGCGCTACCATATGGATGGAGCAATTTCGCTTGAACCCGTCGGCACTTTCACCCGAATTACCTGGGTGTGCTCTTGGGTTGGCGACCCAAATCCGTATGCCCGCTTCCTCGATCTGATTTTCAAAGTGTGGATCGGCCATGATTTCGATGGCGGTCTCGCAAATCTCCGAGCGATGGTTGAGAAAAAGAGAACGGAACCGTCCGGCCAAGAGGTGAGCTGACGTTTGGCTTTTTTCCGGTTTTCCCAGGAACATCGGTGCTGGGCTGAAGTCGATCTCGATGCACTGCGCCACAATCTGAGTGTCGTACGACGACACGTCGGGCCGGATGTACGTGTGCTCGCCGTGGTCAAGGCGAATGCCTATGGGCATGGAGTTGCAGAAGTCGTCCACGCGCTCAAAGGGCAGGTCGAAATGTTCGGAGTTGCAGATCTGGGGGAGGCCATAGAATTGCGAAAATGGGTTCCAGCGAGCCGCATTCTTCTATTCAGTCCCGCACTTCCGTCTGAGCGTGAGGAGATTGTTAATCGGGGATTTGTGCCGACGGTTTCGACTTTCGAAGAGGCTGCTCACTACAGCGAGATTCATGCTCGCATTGCGGGAAACGCGATGGATCTAATCGAGTCGAATGAGGCGTTTTCCATTCACATCGACATTGATACAGGAATGGGTCGGGTCGGCGTGTGCGAGCAGAACGCGGTTTCGACGGTTGGCAGGATTGCGGAGCTCCCTGGTCTTATCATTGCGGGTATCTCCACGCACCTGCCTGTGGCCGACGAGGATGCCGGATTTACAACAGACCAACTCGCTGGTTTTGGGCAACTGCTGAAAGCACTGTCGAAGAAAGATCTTCGACTTCCAATCGTCCATGCATTGAACAGTGCCGGTCTGATCGCATTCCGTGAACACGCGCACGGAATGGTGCGCGCCGGGTTAATGTTATACGGTGTGTCGCCGATTCCGGAATTCCAGGCACAACTCAAGCCGGTTATGACGCTCAAAACTCGAGTAGCGTTGCTGCGGAGGGTCGGTCCGGGACGTGGAATCAGCTATGGTCGAACGTTTGTGACAAGGGAAACAATTCAGGTGGCCACCCTTGCCGCGGGGTACGCTGACGGCTATCCTCGGCATCTATCCGGGCGCGGAGCGGAGGTATTGATCCATGGAAGGCGGTGTTCGTTGCTTGGCCGCGTGACGATGGATCAAATCATGGTGGACGTGAGCCGGTTGCGTGGTGTGGTGGTCGGTGATGAAGTTGTGCTTTTTGGCAAGCAGAATAACGAAGAGGTTTCTGCCGCTGAGGTTGCAAGCAAAGCGCAGACTATTGCCTGGGAGATATTCACCGGCATCGGCCCACGAGTGGTGCGAAAGTTTATCGAACGACCGGTTTCATTACCTGTGAATATCAGACGTCCGGTGGGGCGACGTAATTGAGCGAGTCCCGGCGTTCTACCCGATAAAAGCGGATTCTGCCGGTTTTTTCCAGGCAGTCTCCATCATTGGAAACTTGGCTTTTTTCAATCGGGATGAGGACGTCGAAACCATGGGGGGGTATGAAAATGGCGCCACGGCACCCTTGTTGGAGCGTGCCGTGACGCCTTTTCTGGAGGGGGAAACCGATTATTCAGATTTCCGAAGGCATCGGTGCAACGGTCTTTTTATACTCATCTATCCAAAGATTTGCATAGCCACAATTTCGATAATCTTCAAAATAAGGGCCACCTTCTGTGTAATGAAGGATCGAAAGTTCCGATTCGGGAACTTCGTCGTAGTAATCGACGAGGAAGTTCCAGCGGCGTGGAATCTCACCAATAAGGTCATCGCTCTCCAGCCAGTGAAAGCGGTGGAGTTCGAGGCCGGTCGCAGTATTTACGTATTCAGCAGTCAGTGCTTTGCATCTCGACGTATTCATCAGCATGACGCTCGACCAGTTCTTCTTCTCATAAACGGTTTGTTCCTGTCCCAGGAATTTCGTTGTTTCTTTAGGGATGTGTACGTGCTTGACACACATCACGGCGTATTTGTCGTCGCGCAGAGCCCAGAGTTTGGCAATGTCGTCGACGCAGAGGACGTCGCAGTCTGCGAATATAGCCCAGCCTTCAAACCCGCAGAGATACGGCACGAGGAATCGACTGAACGAAAATTCGGTGGATTGCTTGGTGTTCCGTTCACGATCGAAAACTTCCTTTACCTGCGATAGCATTAAGGGGGCGATAGTGACGGGTTCGGAGCTTCGGCTGTGAATGCTTTGGCACGCAACGTGGTAAGCAATTGTCTCTTTGGAGTCGTAGCCGAGGAAAACCTTAATCATGGTGTTTTGAGGATTGTTTGAGGCTGCAATGGAATGATGAAGAGCTCTATCAAAGGGGTAGATGCGAATGTTGCAGAGAATTCAGAGTTATCGTCAAGCGCAGGTGGTAAGCAAAGGGAAAACAGGAAATGTAATTGGAAGATCGGGCGGAGTTCGGATCCGGAACGCGATGTCGATCGATAATTTCTCCCGATAAAGAGTCGGATTGGTTCGCTTTAAAGGTTGGTGTTCTCCGTAATCAAATCATGAAGTTTTCCACGGCTGCTCCACGCGAGAATGAAGCGCCGGTGAGTAATCCTGCTCTTCGAGCGTAAGATTCGGATTGTAAGCTGGATCAAACAGCGTGAAATGCCGCCACTTGTAGTAAAGCCGGTCGCCCTCTAGATCTCCAAGCTTCTTGCTTGGACCGGAACGATGTTTTCCCCTGCTGGCCGACTCGTGATGAATCATTGTGGCGTATGGAGTAAAAATATTGCGATAGCCCGCTCGATAGAGTTTCAGGCAGAAATCGACGTCGTTGAAAGATACCTCGAAATCGGATTCATCGAGGCCACCGACTTCTTCGTAGCGTTCTCTCAGCACAACCATGCAAGCGGCCGTCACGGCAGTCATACGTTGCAAAACGTTTGCCCGATTGCCCGGGCCGCCATGATCACCGGGTAGACCACAGAACAGGTGGGCTGCAGTTCCCCTACAACCGACGTAAACTCCTGCGTGTTGAATCGAGCCATCCGGGTAGAGCAGTTTGGTGCCGACGGCACCTACGTCCGGACGAAGGGCCAACGCGACCATTTCCCGTAGCCAATTCGGTGTCGGCGCTTCGATATCGTTATTCACGAGGGCAAGGACCTGTCCCTTGCTTTGCTTCACGGCGAAGTTGTTAATTGCAGAGTAGTTGAATCGGCCCTCGTACCGGAGCACTCTTACATTGGTCCGCTCGTTCAACTTGGCGAGGTATTCCTGCGCGTCCGCTTCATCGGACCCGTTGTCAACGATAATCAATTCAAAGTTCGGGTAATCTGTGCGATCGAGCAGGCTCGTTACGCATTTCTCCAGTAACTCGCGGCGATTTCGCGTCGGAATGATCAGGGAGACGAGGGGCGGATGATGCGGCAGGGCGTAACGAACCCGGACTACATCCGAGTCGGTCGATTCCGCGTGTGCATTAATGCCCAAGCGATCCAGATGATCCTGGACGGCTCTCACCCCCACTTCAATTGACTCTGTAGGAGACAGGGCGAAGCGGTGATAGAGAATCCAGGGAATATGACGGATTTGATTCTCACGCAACGTTTCGGTGACGTGTAGCGCAAGGTCCCAACTTCCGGCGTGAGCTGCGTTGTGTGGCTTAATGGCGGATTGCCGATATGCAGTCAGAAATCGAATGTAATTACTCGACCGCTCCAGATCAGGATCCCAGTCCGGCTTGAAGAAAGGAGCGAAACGCAGTCCTTTCGAGTCGAAATAATCAAAATCGCTGTAGAAAACGCATGAGTCAGGATGGCTGATCATTTCGTTTGCGAGGAGATAGAGGGCATGCGGTGACAAAGTATCACCCGGTTCCACGAAAACGAAGGCTTCGGACGAATTGATCTGAAGCGAACGTTGGAGCTCCCAATTAGGGTAGAGTTGCGCACGAAGAGAGGCTTGCGTCGATGCCGGAATTTCGCCGTCTTCGGAAATTACGACGGCGAATTTGGGTCGCTCTGGAAATTTGCCAATGTGCGCCTTGATGAGTCGAACGTCATCTGGCGAGAGTGTGTCATTGCGACGAATCCAGTCTTGGTATTCTTCGCCCTCAGATTGCGACCAAGGTAATTGCAGCCATGGTCGTCGAAAGGATACCGATGCGAACTCGATCCATACGCCCGTTTCATTTCGATAAAATAGACGGACGCGATTTCGCCCGCGGGGCAGTTCCAATTCGATGGAAAAACCGCTCCGGTCCGCCTTTGGAAATTCGGGGAATCGGTGAGCCACCTCGACACGTCGCTGTTTGCGCCGTCCTTTGAAAATGCGTTTACCGATTTGAGCCCTTACGCCTTCGATCGGGCCGTTATCGCGCCGGAAACACCAACCCTTTAACAAGATTGACCGGCTTTGAACCGTTTCGTCTGGGGGCTCCAGGATGCCATATTCGATTTCGGGACAATTCATGCTTGGATAGCAGCCCTTCGGGTTGTCGGCGTTTTCGCGTTAAATCGCGTAGTTTGAGCGCCGAGCATATTACTTTCGAACCATATCCAGCGAACTCGCGTTATTTGCGGGATTCCCGGATTTCTTTGGCAATCTTTTCGCCCACTTCAGGCTCCTGATTACATAGAAGCACGCCGCGTAGTTTTCCGCTGTCAGAGTAGCGGGCGATGAATTTCTTTTTCGACCGATCTCCTTCAAAATTGACCATGATTGGTTTCCTGCTGAAATCACCGTAGAATTCGAATGATAGGTCAAAGACGTCGCTGAAAAAGTAGGGCAGGTAATCGTAACGCTGCCTTTTCTTTCCGGTTATGTTCGCGCCGACCATGAGACCCTGTTGTTTCGCGTTGTCCCAGTGCTCGACGCGCCGTGCTCCGCCAAATAGTTTGTCTGGGAAGAGTGCAATATCTCCTGCGGCGTAAATGCCCTTTTCGTCCGTTTCGAGGAATTCATTCACAGGAGTTCCATAAGGGCTGTGCAGTGGCGTGTTCAGAACGAGTTCAGTATTCGGTTCCGCGCCCACGGCCACGAGAGCCATGCCGCAGGCAAAGCGTTGTCCGCTTTTCGTGGCGACGTTCTTCAGCGCTGTCTTCCCTTCGAAGCCCTTCAAATCCTCCCGCATCATGAGTCTTACGCCGTAATCTCTCATGCAATTCGTCAGCCACTCGGCGGTTTCCGCATCGATTCGTTTTTCCCACAAATGCGTGTTCCTGTTCATGAGCGTCACATTCATCCCCAGCTGTTTGAGCGACGCCGCAGCTTCGATGGCGATAAAGCCGCCGCCCACGATGACGATGTTCTTTTGCGTGGAGGCAATTTCCCGGATCGCCTGCGCATCCCGGATGCCGCGGAGGTAAAACACGTTCCCGAGCCTTGCGCCGGCGACCTGCGGAACCGCCGGTCGCGAACCGGTCGCGAGACAGGCTTTCTTGAATTGGATTGTCTGACCGTCGTCGAGAACCGCGAGGTGGCGTTCGATGTTTAGCGCTCGTACCATGGTGTTTAACCGCAGTTCGATATTGTTCTCTGTATACCAGCCCTCTGGATGGTATGAGGGTTGATTCGGCTCTTCCTGGTTCCTCAGGAAATCCTTCGAAAGTGGGGGGCGATGATAGGGGAGGAACGGCTCGAATCCGACAAGGGTTACCGATCCTTTCGGATCGTAGTTACGAATGCCCTCGCACGCGCATGCCCCGGCGAGGCCGGCCCCTACGATAAGATAATCTCTCTGAATCATGCTGCGTGCGATTCTGTATGACTGAGCGGGACGATTCGAGCAGATTCGCTCCTTAGAATTTCGCGCTGCGTAACATTCCAATATTTTTTCGATGCCCTTCGGACGCAGCGTCAATTTGCTTGGCGGGGCGGGTCCCCTCTGTTTCATAAGGCCCGCGCCCAATCGGTCGTCTCGAATGATCTCCGTCCGAATAGAAAATCTCGTCAAGCGGTTCTCCGACACTACAGTGCTTAATCGAGTCAGTCTCCGCGTCGAGCCCGGCGAAATTTTTTTTCTGCTCGGTCCTAGTGGGTGTGGAAAGACAACCCTGCTTCGCTCGATCGCGGGATTCTATTTCCCGGACGAGGGGATAATTTACTTTGGAAGTGAGGATGTTACGCGGATGCCCCCACATCGTCGAAACACCGGAATGATGTTTCAAAGCTACGCGCTCTGGCCTCATATGAATGTAGCGAAGAACGTGGCATTCGGGCTCGAGGAGCGAAAAGTATCCAAACTCGAGACGAGGCAGCGCGTCGAAGAGGCACTGGCTCTGGTTCGGATGGAAAAGTACGGGGAACGCCACATTCATCAGCTCTCCGGCGGGCAGCAGCAGCGCGTGGCACTCGCCCGGGCCCTCGTGATCCGTCCTCGATGCCTGCTGCTAGACGAGCCTCTTTCCAATCTCGACGCGAAGCTGCGTCTCGAAATGCGCATCGAGATCCGACGGATTTGCAAGGATTCCGGGCTTACAGCGATTTACGTGACACACGATCAGAAAGAGGCTCTTTCGATTGCGGACCGCCTGGCGATCCTGGACGGAGGCAGCGTGCGGCAGGTTGGATCGCCTTCAGATGTCTACCGTCGTCCACATACACGATTTGTTGCAGATTTCATCGGAGAGACGAACATCCTCGAAGGGATCGTTGAATCGGTAGAGGGTCCGAATGTGTTCGCGAAGACAGCAATCGGGATCTTCGGCGGCGTGCGATGCTGCGAAGACCTCGAGATCTCCAGAGGGAAGCAAGTCCTCGTATCGATCCGCCCCGAGGGTTTTCGACTGGAGACGGGGCCGACGACGATCAATTCCGTAAAGGGGCGGATCATTGATACCATCTATCTCGGTGAAATGGCGCAGTATGTCTTCGAATGTGGTGGAGAGCGTCTCAAGATTTGCGAGTTGAACCCGCGATTCATCGATCTCGGGCGTGACCGTGAGCTGTTTGCTGTGGCCGACATTGAGGACACGGTAATCCTTCCCGCGACCTGACTCGATGCGCAGTCTCTGGATCTTCGGACTCTTCGTCGCCATCATTGCGACTCCGTTGATGCTGCGGCCCGACAGCGCTGAATCAGGCTCTGCCGATGATACGCTAGTAATTGTATCTCCTCACAACGAGGCGGTGAGAAGTGAGTTCACCAAAGCATTCCAGGCGTGGTATCATCGGGAGACCGGTCGCACCGTGAGTCTCGATTGGAGAAGTCCAGGCGGGACAAGTGAGATTTCTCGCTACCTTGCATCCGAATACATGGCGTCGTTTGAGGTCTATTGGACGCGGGGTCTGGGCCGCCGATGGACCGCGGAAGTGGAAGCAGCGTTCGACAACAAGCGAGTCAAACCAGACGGGACTCCTGGGGACGACACGATCGCCGAAGCCGCGCGCCGGGCATTTCTTGCTTCGGAGGTAGGATGCGGAATCGACCTGTTCTTTGGTGGAGGCGCGTATGATTTTGGGGTGCAAGCTGATGCCGGGAGGCTCGTAGACTGCGGGATTCTGCAGCGGCATCCGGATTGGTTCGGTGAGAGTTCGATTCCGCAATATCTCGGCGGGGAGGAGCTGTGGGATCAAGAGGGACGCTGGGTCGGAACCTGTCTTTCGGCATTCGGCATTTGCTACAACGTGGATTCGCTTCAGCGTCTTAGAGTTAAAACGCCTCCTGCCCGATGGATTGATCTCGCGGACCCTGAGTATCTCGGTCAAGTTGGGTTGGCGGATCCAACCCTGAGTGGTTCTGCGGCGAAAGCTTACGAGATGCTCATCCAGCAGCAGATGCTTCTGGCGGCACGTAAGATGGGTGCCGGGGACGAAGCTGTGGCGGCCGGATGGACTCGCGGGTTGCAGATCATTCAACGGGCAGCCGGCAATGCCCGCTACTTTTCCGACTCGGCCACCAAGGTGCCGTGGGACGTCGAACTCGGAGACGCGGCGATCGGAATGTGCATCGATTTCTATGGCCGCTTCCAGAGCGAGGCAGTCCGCAAGGCCGACGGGACGTCACGGATGATGTATGTGACTCCAAAAGGGGGGTCGTCCGTCGGAGCAGATCCGATCGGGCTGCTACGCGGAGCGCCGCATCGAGATCTCGCAAAGGTATTCATTGACTACATTCTGTCGCTCGACGGACAGAAGCTCTGGAACTTCAAGGTGGGCGCACCGGGTGGGCCGGTAAAATATGCGCTCCGTAGGCTCCCGGTGAGACCGGAACTCTACGCGGAAAAATACAACGCCGATCGATCTGATCCTGAAGTAGATCCCTATCGGGAGGCGGACGGGTTCGCCTATCACGGCGAATGGACTGGATTCTTGTTCGGTGCTATTCGGTTCATCATTCGCGCGATGTGCATCGATTCCCACGATGAACTTCGAGACGCATGGCGCGCGCTTGTAGGGGCGGGCTTTCCTCCGGACGCCACGGCTGTCTTCGGAGACATGTCCGCAGTCGATTATTCGGCTGCGTCGGCTAATATTCGGGAAACACTGGGATCAGCCGACAAGATCGAGCATGTACGCCTTGCGAAAACGCTCTCTGATGGATTCCGCGCCCAATATCGTAGGGCGAGAGCATTGGCAGAATCGCAACGCTGATCAACGCCATCGTCAGAGATAAATTTACGTGAACGCGCGGCGTCTGTTTTCACGGGCGTGGCGCAGTGATTCCATGTTTGAACCATCGTTCAATGACGGAGGTGGGGCCGGATTTGAGAGGGTTTGGGCTATTGATTCACTTGACCGTTCTATGTGTGGACGGCTTTCTTCACTCCATGGACGCCAGTTCGATCAACCGGCTACGGGAACTTCTTCCGGGCAAAGTCAGCGAACCGGGTTCGCCGCAATGGGATTTTGCGAGGAACGTTTTCGCGCCTGTTTCGAGATTGAAGAAACCAGTTGCTGCGGTCAGCCCGGCGCACCGCGATGAAGTTGCACGCTTCGTGCAATGGTCGAACGAAACGGGATCACGGTTCGCCGTGCGTTCGGGCGGGCATTGTTTCGACGGCTTCTCGGTTCAGGACGGAGCGTTATTGCTGGATCTGCGGCAATTGAACCGCGTGAGTCTGGATGTGGATCAGCGACTGCATGTGATGCCCGGCGCGAGGGTGCTCGGAATTTCGGAGCAACTCGAGGGTACAGGTCGGGCGTTGCCGTGCGGCGATTGTCCCGCGGTCGGGCTCGGCGGATTGATCAGTGGCGCCGGGTTCGGCTATGTCAGCCGAAAGTTCGGTTTGACAATTGATTCGCTCGAGGAAGTAACCATTGTCTGTGGGGATGGGTCGGTGTTGACGGCGTCTGCCCGCCAAAACGCAGATCTCTTCTGGGCTTGCCGGGGCGGTGGTGGGTGCGCGGGTGTTGTAACGGACATGCGCTTTCGAACGGTGCCGATGGAGTCTGTGACCGGAGTGACGATGGGCTGGAATTGGGAAGCTGCGGCGGAAGCCGTGTTTTTGCATTCGCATCTGATGGTTCAGAGCCCGCCAGAGTTGGATCTCAAGCTGAAGTTTCGGACCACCGGACGGGAGCGTTTTATGGACGTCGCAAGCGTAGGACCCGCGGACTGCGTGCCGGGAATTCCGCTGGTCCACATCGACGGTCAATATTTGGGTGGAGAGCAGGAGGCACGAGATCTTCTCCGCCCTTTGCTGGAGCATCCGGCTGCGCGGAATGTGAGGGTGCAGCGGGAATCGTATCACGACGCCGTCCTTCAGCTCGTGCCTCTCGACATTCTGCGGGATCCAGCCCCAAAAACTTTGCGCCCTGTTCGGGTCGCGAGCGATTTTAACCGGGGGGAACTCGATCACGAGGACGGAATTGCGATCGCGCGTTTTGTCGAACGACTGCAATCGGATCCGGAGTTTCGAGGGGGAGGGATTCTTCTCGAGCCATGCGACGGAGCGGTTCATTCAGTCCTCACGACCGCAACCGCGTTTCCCCATCGCAACGCGGATCTCCTTCTCGAATGGGAGATCTTTTACGACCTGCCTCTTACACCGGAAACAAAGCGGCGGCAGGATGCACTCCTGGCGGAGGTCCGAACAGCGCTCACGGGCCGTCTGACGGGCGGGCGTTACTTAAACTACCCGGACCTGGAGGATTCCCCCGCAGATTGGTGGGGCGAGAACCTGTCGCGTCTGGAGGGCATCACTCTAGAGTATGACCCTGCTCACGTCATTATTTCCCGCCTGAGTGAGCATGGGAAATCGTAGCGAGAAAAAATGGCCTCAATTCAAGAACAGTGGGAAATGGTGGTTGGTGCAGTCCGGCAGGAATTACCCTTGATCCTGGATTACATCGAGGAGCCCAATCCGGCCGGAGTTCATTGCGAAAAGCTTTACGAATATGAAACCGCCGCCCCACATCTCGAACGCCAGGCGGCGTTGAAGCGTGCGGTTCGCCGTCACCTCGAAATGTGTTTTGAACCGCGGGAAATAGAGGCGGGCTGCATCGATTGGGAATCTGGCTGGGTGGTTAATATTTTCGACCATCATGTTCCGCTCAATTATCCCTTTCTCATTGGGACGAACGTTCTTGCCGGGCTCCGGCAGATTGGTCGAGACGAGCCGAACGGTATCGTCGTGCTCAGTGACTCCGGGGTGCCGCTCAATAACCTGATGTTCAATCGTGGATTCATGTTCAAGGGACATCGGATTCCGCTCTTTACCAATAAGAACCGTCATCGGGTGGTGTTTGGTACCGCGAAAGTTGAGGAGTTTCCGGACATCGAACTTCCGGAGGCCCCTATGGAGTCACGGCTGTTTTCGGAAGCAGCCCGGCGTGTGCATGGGCTGGTAAAGTCCGCGGCCGATTATCCCGGTTTAAGAAGCTTTGCCGACCAGGTCTCGCGAATTAATTATCACCTCTGGCCGGAACTGTTTGCGGGGCCGCTTCGTGATCGGGTGCCCGCTTTGTTCTACGCTGCGCACGAAGAGGTCGCCAACAGCATGCTGCTTGAATGGCTGGCCGATCCCACGCAATTGTTCACTCGCATCTTGTGTGAAGCGAGCCTTCGACGTGAGGTGTTAAAGACCTTCGACGGCATCACCGGGTGCTGGGTTCTTGCTGCCGGGCACGGAACGGACTTCTTCTGGGGGATTGACGCGCATGGTGCCGCGGCGCGCTTGACTCTTGAAGGCGAAGCCTTGGTAAACCGCGAATGTGGCATTCGGGTGAAGCTCGAACCCGACGCCCTTTGTGAGGCCATTGTGAGCCGCTCGATCTATCCTGGCATGTTCCTCGTGTACGGCATGTCGCACTTCCATTGCGGAGTGAGATCATTGGGTGGCGTCGCTTCGGTGAATTATCTCACGGCAATGAAGGCCGCATGGATTCGTCTGTTCGAGACGATCGGCGAGCCGCACGAGGCGGATTTGGTGAGACATGTCGATACCCGCGGCTGCATTGGAGGTCCGATTATCGCATGGCAGAAGCACCAGAGCGTTACGGCTCCGATGTTTGCGTTGGACGTCCTGGCACGGGGCGGGTTTGATGAGGCATTCTTTGAAAGACTTCGGATTAAACCGTTTGGTTCCCTCATGAAGCCAGCCCTGCTTACCATCTTTTCGGAGTTCCTCAAAGACGACCGCCGGAACTCCCTCGAGATTACACCGGAGGATATCGCGGGCGCCGATGCTCTGGAGATTCTTGATTAAAGGATGAGCCGTGACCGTTTCATACGGCCGGAGCTAATAACTGTTAGAACTATGCACTTCTGATTTTTGCATTGTTTCAGCTTCGGCTTTGAGGCGTTCCAGCTCTCCGACGGTGAGCGTGGAGTTGGGACTGATGGTTCTCTCCGGGCCGCGCGTGGCGAACCAACGGCCGAAGCGTGACCAGAAGTCGTCGCCTTTGAGCGCGAGAAGTTCCTTGCGCAATGTTGATAGGTCCTTTTGCGCAGGGACAAGGAAGCCGTTCTCGTCAAATCGCTGCCTGCCCAGAGCTTCCGCCAAATTCGGGACCCACGAGGGTAACTCTGACTCAATATCGACAAACTCGTCCCAGACGCGTGCGGTATTGTCGGAAGAGGCGGTGACAACGAGTTTGCCGTCGCTGCTGAAGCTGGCTGAAAAAACCCAGCCTTGATGTTGCATGGGCTCGGAGATTGGGAGTATCCAGGGCTTATCACGAAGCAGGGAAACAAGGTAGCTTCGAGGCAAGGAGGTATCGGGTTTTATTCTGAGAGCGTGCGCAAGATAAGCAAGCGTTCGGGGCTCGTTCCCGGAACTCTGCCCGTAAAACAGCGCGAGATCGAAGCCGGCTCTCGCGGTAGTCGCTTTTAGTTGGTTTTCGGTTTTGTTTACTTTGAGAAGCTGTGACAGCGCAAAAGCGCCAACGAGCAGGCACACTACTGCGAGGAAGCCAACGACCAGAAGTGCGCGCCGCGCTCGCGACTCCGCAAGCTCTGCGATCCTCGTAGCCTCTTCGGCCTTCACACGAAGAACCAACTCTTTTTCCCGTTCTTCTTCCGCTTTTCTTCGCCGCGCTTCCTCCTCTCGCCGTTCGCGCTCGGAGCGTGCGATTGCCTCACGCTCCTGGCGCGAGTCCCGCGACCTCACGACGGGATCACAGAGCACGTCGTGCGTCAATTCGATCACCTCCTGACCGCCGGATCGGGCGTGCGCGGGCTGCGGCGGGAAGTATGGCGTCCGTCGCGCCAGAAGCCAGGAGATCGGAACCGGGCCGCTCAATGACTGCGCGCGCCTGAGCGACAGCGAAGGGCAACAGGCGCATCTCGTTCGACCGCACCGTGGGCAGATGGTCTCGCAGCCCGGAGAGGTGCGGCAGGAAGTCTTCGCGCAGGGAGATGACGACCTTCAAGGGAACAGGGCCAAACTCAAATGAAGAGGTCTCTCCGCGCTTGATGCGCTCCCGAGTGGAGGCGGGAATGCGGTTTTCGACAAGGTCGGAGAGTTCGCCCAGGAACGTTTCGGCAGCACGGGTGGACTCGGCATTCTCTTTGGCGTGGGTGAAGAATTCCTCGAATTGATCGAGTATGATCACGGGGGTAAGCAGGCGCTGACGTTTGCTCCAGCAAGCGCTGCCTTCGCGGTGGAAGTATTCCCAGAGCGTCTCGTCATCCGTGAGAGGCGGGATCTCACTTCCATCGGCTTTCGCCGCGTCGGAAAGCGCCTCGAGAATCTGCCCGGATGGAAGAGATTCGCGCGCGTAGTCGAGACTGATTGCGACCGGTAGAAAGTCCTCCCCACGCAGGCGCGGGAAAAGACCGGCGCGAATTAGCGAGGTTTTTCCGAGGCCGGAGACACCATAAAGAAAGGTGAGCGTTTCGCGGCGCAGGAGACGATGAAGCTGCTCCGCTTCGCGTTGGCGCCCGAAGAAATGGTCTGCGTCCGCCTCCGTGTAGGGATTGAGCCCGAGCCATGGGTTTTTGCCGGCAGCAGACATGACCTATGCCGCCCGTGTGGGTCGCCGCAACTGGATCTCGCGAAAGTTCCATCTGAAATGCTCGAGCAATTCCGGGGTGAGATGACCGTCCCGGCTCCGCCGGACGTCGAGGTGCCGGAAGCCCTCGCTCGGCCACACCGAAGATATCGCCAACCTCCAGGTCGTCGACGATGAGCGGGAAGATGAAATTGCCGTGCTGAATTCCCGAAGCCCGATCCATCGCCCAGCGCCATTCCTTGAAGACGAAGCCTTCACCCCGGTAGTTGGTATGACTGGAGATAATTGGAACGAAGAGGTCACAATTTCTGATGTGACGTTGAATCTTCCCGGCAAACGGGTCGCCGCGCTTGAGTCGGATACGGTCGAACCACACGTCGAAATTCGCTTTTGCAAGACCATCGTGCAGCCGCTGTGCTGCACTGCCGTCTTCCCGCGCGTAGCTGATGAAGATCGAGCCTGGTGCCATATCTTCGGGCTCGTAGTCTCCCGTTGGGCGGGGTGTGGGGCGGCGCTTCGCCATCCATCGATCGTGCAACTCGCCGACGAATTCCGCTGCGCCACCCGAACGGTAGATCCGCGTCTGGTGGCTGAAGTTTTCCAGAAACGTGACGAGCTGTTTGTCGCCCTTGTCTACGAGAACGCTATCCGCGACCGTCTCGAAAGTCTCGTCTTCCTCGCTAAGCCGGCAACCCTTCATCAGCCGCATAAAAAAACGCGCGAGCCAGTTCGGAAACGCGTTCCCCAGCAGCAAGACGTGATTATAGAGAATCTCGTCGAGCAGACGAAGAGGAGATTTACCGTCCATTCATGCGGAAACCCGACTCGGACGAATTTTATTCAAGCTACGAAACATGGAGGACATATCAGATGTCGGATCACCTGCCGATGTGGGTGGAGTTGCGAATTGATTTCACCCTCGAATATCTGGAAGAGGTCGCAAAGGAGATTCAATCGCGTCTCGTGGACTGACGGCCGCAGTTCGTAGGTACTCCTCGATTCTTTTGAGGGTATCTTTTGGAGGGCTTTTGATCGAGACCTGTATCTGGACTGGTATGCAAAGTGATCGAGCGGCAGTCATTAAGCCCGAGGATTAACACGATTCGAATCGACCTTCCCGATCCGCTTTCGTAGCAGAGTGTTCATGTTTAACGACACTCTCATTTTTAGACGGGCAGTGTTGGTCACGTGTCTGCTGTTCGTTATCCAGGGTGCCGCCCATGCCTGTGACGGCCTGCGCGAGGTGCGAGAAGCTTCCGTCGACACGATCGAGGCATTTGTCCGTGATAAACAGATGGAGGTATTGACCTTCGCCGGCTACTCCGGAGCCCAATACGAACACGCCAAGTCGATGTTGGACCACGCTTTAAGGATTCTCGATGGGCTGGACCCAGCAAAGACGTTGATCAACATCGGCGCGACGGAGGCCGGAATCGGCGCCGTCTACGAACTTGCCAAGCGCAAGGGCTTCACGACGATGGGCATCGTGTCAACGCTCGCGCGGGACGAGCGCGTCCCGCTTTCGAAGTGCGTCGATTATGTGTTTTTTGTTCCGGATGCTCACTGGGGCGGGAAAGTTCCTGGAACCGATCATCTTTCGCCCACGTCGATAGCGCTGGTTCAGTGCAGCACTTCATTTGTCGCCATTGGCGGAGGCGAAGTCACAAGGGACGAGATGCTTGCAGCACGCAAAGCGGGAAAGCCGGTGTCCTTTATCCCGGCCGAGATGAATCACAATATCGCTCTGGAGAAGGCAAAAAAGAAGGGCAAGCCTGAACCTACCGACTTTTTGGGTGCCGCACACGTTGCGCTGGCTGAAGACGCCAGATAGTCAATCGAGCACGACGTCGAGCGCTCGCCGAAGGCCTGCGGCGCATTCGTCAACTGGAGCCGCTGCACATGACTTGCGCACTGGCGGTTCGCATTGCATGCTCCGTAGCCGTCGTCCGAGTAAATGAGTACGCTTCTCAGAATTTTTGCATCCATCGGAATGTTCGCCTTCGTGACGGGATGCGGCACCGTGACCGACTTTGTTACCTCAAACATTCCGGATGGAGAGATCGGGCGGTCATCAATCGTCGTCCGCCTCGGCGAACAGCGTGCTTACCTTTACAAAGGCGGCAAGGAAGTAGCAGTGAGTCGAGTTTCGAGCGGGCGCGATGGGTATCGCACCCCGCTGGGAAAATTTAAGGTTATCCGGAAGGACCGCGATCATCGGTCCAGTTTATATGGTGATTACGTCGATGAATATGGGTGGGTCGTAAAAGCGAACGTGGATTCGCGTAAACACCGGCGCCCGCCGGGTTCGCGTTTCGAGGGGGCCCCGATGCCGTATTATATCGAATTTTCTCCGAGCTATGGATTTCACGGAGGCAATTTGCCCGGCTATCCTGCTTCCCATGGTTGTGTGCGGATGCCATTCTGGAAGGCTCGCCAGTTTTATCACGCAGTGAAGATCGGCACACCCGTTGTCATTACCCGATAAATGAATGGGGCTTCGGGGGTTCATTGAATCTCGGTAGGAATTGCGAGGCACAGGAGTTTCCGGCGATTTTTGCGGTCTTTACCGAATTGACGCATTATCACCCAGCTTTTCACTTGTCAGGGGACAGATTGTATGGAAACTTCCCGCCCTTTTCCCGAGACCAAACATGGCTTACGCAATCATCCGAACCGGTGGCAAACTGTACAAGGTGACAGAGGGCGACGTGATTTCCGTCGAAAAGCTCGGTACCCCGGAAGGTGAGTCGACAACGATTTTCGATGTGATTTTCTATGCAGATGGCTCGGACATCAAGGCAAGCGCTGATGTATTAAAAGGTGCGAGCGTTGCGGCGGACGTTCTCAGGCATCGCAAGGACAAAAAAATTACCGCCTACAAATACAAGCGGCGTAAGGGGTATCATCGCAAAGTGGGACATCGTCGCCAGCTCACTGATCTCAAGATCACGGGTATCAGCCTCTGATTCCACCGTACAATAAGCCCTTACTTTTCACCTCATGGCTCATAAAAAAGGACAAGGTTCCGTCAAGAATGGTCGCGACAGCGTCAGCAAGCGACTTGGCGTGAAGAAATTCGGTAGCGAGTCTGTCGTCGCGGGCAATATCATTATCCGTCAGCGTGGTACGAAATGGCAGCCCGGCAAAAACGTCGGACTCGGCCGCGATTACACGATCTTTGCTCTTGTTGACGGCAAGGTTCGTTTCGATCGCGGGGGGCGCCGTGTGAACGTCGATCCAATCGCGGAATCTGCGAGCTGAGCCTTGCGAGACTATTCGGAGAACGCGCTTCAATTGAATTTGAAGCGCTTTCTCTTTACCGATGTTCCACGTCGTTCTTGTCGCGCCGGAGATTCCCCCGAACACTGGCAATATTGCGCGATTGTGCCTGGCGAGCGGGGCGACATTACATCTTGTCGAACCCATCGGTTTTTCGCTCGATGATCGTGCGCTCAAGAGAGCAGGCCTGGATTACTGGGATCAGGTGAAAGTCCGAATCTGGGAGTCGCTCAAGACGGTTGAGGAGGCTGCGGATCCTGGGGCGCGCTTTTTCTACGCTACCACGAAGGGTGAACGGCCGTATTTTGAGGTCCGATACAAGAAAGGAGACTATCTCGTTTTCGGCCGCGAGACTAAAGGGCTGCCCGAGCCGTTACTATGGGAGAATCCTGACAAGCTGATTACGATCCCCATGACGAAGAAGGCCCGCAGCCTGAACCTTGCGACGGCGGTGGCGATTGTGCTTTATGAAGCAATTCGTCAACGGATTGAGCTGGACGACGCTCTTGCCTCTCTCAGTTGACGAAGCCGCTAATCCTTCCTATCGAGAAACTGTGGAGAATGATCGGACTTCCCCGCCTCCGAAAAGCGCGATTGTGGCATATCGTTGGCCGATCACGATCATTGTGGTGCTCCTGATTGTTTCATGCGGCATGTTCCTGGGGCTGAGACAGATCAGTCCTTCGGCGATGACGACCGTCAACGTGACGTCGAAATTTTTATCCTCGATTCCTGAAGTCACACGTTCGAAAGGAGGGCTCCTGGAAGTCGCTACCGCTACCGTGCCGGAGGCATTCATCCAATCCGATGAGCGTTACACAGCATGGGGTTGGCTTTCTCTCGGGGAGAACCTGTCTGAAATTCGGGCGCCCGTGACCTATCGGTATCACATAAAACTGGCGGGTGAATGGGATATTCAGATTTCAGGGCAGATCTGCCGAGTCGTTGCGCCGCTTCTCGAACCGAGTCTTCCTCCGTCTTTGCATACCCATCAGATGGAAAAGCGAAATGAACGGGGTTGGGGACGATTCGACGGAAAGAGTCAGCTCGAGAAATTGGAGCGCGCGATTACGCCGACGGCCAGTCGAATGGCCAGCGATCCGCTGCACCTTGCGCTCGTGCGCGACGAGGCTCGTAAAACGGTCAAGGAATTCGTGAAGACCTGGCTTCTCCTGGATCGAGGATGGAAGGACGACGAGTTTCATTTTGTTGATGTTCGATTTAGCGATGAGCCGGATCAGGTCTCACTGAATGTCGCACCGGAGTTGAAGCAGTGAACGGAATGCTCACAGCAGCATTTACTTACGCGCAGGAAGCGCACGCTGGACAGAAGCGACGAGGTTATCCGATGATTGCGCACCTGATGGGCGTCGCATCGCTCGCTCTCGTATTCGGGGCCAATGAAGACGAAGCGATCGCGGCGCTGCTGCATGATGCTGTGGAAGACTGTGGAGGACGTCAGCGGCTGGTCGATATTCGAAACATATTCGGTGATGTGGTTGCCGAAATCGTCGATGGTTGCACGGATGACTACGAGGATCCCCCCGACCTTGGCGCAAACGCAAACAGGCTTACCTTGCTCGTTTGCCGGAAGTTTCAGCGTCTGCGGTGTTTATTTCCGCGGCGGACAAGTTCAGCAATGTTGAAGAGTTGCTGCGCTTCTATCGTGTGGATGGTCCCGCGGTGTGGGATGCTTACGAGGGCGGACGCGAAGGGCGACTTTGGTATTACCGGGCACTCGCCGGCGCTTTTCTTGAACATAGTGGGAAGACGCCCCTCATTGTTGAGTATCTTCGCAGAGTTGAAGAGTTGGAAAATCTCTAAGCCGTCACTATTCAGAACCAAACCGGATCATGGCGCCGGAGATCCTTGCGTGAGGCCACGATTGAGAGGCGCTATGTTCTTCCTCCGTTCTGCGAAAAGATAGCTAAGCGACAGGCTTATTCTTCAGGATCCGACTCATTTCCCCTGTAGATGAGTCCTCGAAGTTTTCCATGGATGAACTCATCGATTTCACCATCCATCACTCCTTGTACGTTGCTTGTCTGCACGCCGGTCCGATGATCTTTCACCATCTGGTAGGGTTGAAAGACGTACGAGCGAATCTGACTCCCCCAGGCAATTTCGCCTTTTTCGCCATACTGCCGATCGATATCGGCGCGCTTCTTGTCCTCCTCAATTTGCTGCAGTTTCGCCGCCAACATCTTCATCGCCATTTGCCGGTTCTTAAGCTGACTCCGCTCGTTCTGGCAGGCCGCGATGATCCCTGTGGGAATATGGGTCAGCCGCACCGCCGTTTCGACCTTGTTTACGTTCTGGCCGCCTTTTCCTCCGCTTCGGAACGTATCAATCTTAACGTCACGCTCGTCGATTTCGATGGGCTCGGAATCTGGAAGTTCTGGGACGCAGTCGACACTCGCAAAAGATGTGTGCCGTCGTTTGTTTGCATCGAATGGTGAGATGCGCACCAGCCGATGTACCCCTCGTTCCGTGGCAAGGAATCCGTAGGCGTTTTCTCCTACCACTCGAAGTGTGGCGCTTTTGATACCCACCTCGTCACCCTCCTGAATGTCAACGATTTCGCTCGAATGGCCGCTGCGCTCGATCCAGCGCTGGTACATTCGAAGCAGCATATCCGCCCAATCGCAGGATTCTGTGCCCCCCGCGCCGGAGTGGATAGTGAGGAAGGCGTTATTTCGATCGTGGGCTCCGCTGAGAAACTGAAGCAGCTCAAATTCCTCGACGCGCTTTATCAGTGATGTGTATTCAATTTCAACTTCGCCTTCTGCACTAGCCTTGGAACCAGCATCGGTCTCTTCTTCTGCCAGCTCTTTGAGAACCTCAAGGTCTTCGACACGCTGCTCAATTTCCGCCAACGGGTTCAGCTTTCCGCGCAGATTCGAAACTTCCTCGACTCGCGAATGAGCCTTTTCCTTATTATTCCAGAAGTCAGGCTCGGACATCAGCCCCTCGAGTTCCTCGAGACGGGATTTCAGGCTTGCAACGTCAAAGATACCTCCGAAGTTCGCCTACGCGGCTCTTAAGTTCTTCTGTATTAATAGCTTGGAGATCGATGGGCATGGTGAAGCAAGATAGAGAAAAAGAGCATCCCGATTGGAAGCAGGAATCCAGAGTTTTGTTACTGGGCCCGGAGGACGAAGCCCGATGTGTCATGCGGCGGAGCGTCGAGGCGGAAAATGGTCTCCCCCTCCTTCATCATGTCGAGCCTGTCACGAGCTACGATTTCAACATATGAAGGATCATTACGAAGCAATTCGACTTCGCGGAGGCGCCGATTGAGTGCCACCCGCTGACTGGCAATTTCAGCTCGAAGCGCTTCAACGCGCTCCACCTGCTTTGAACGCGCGCGCAACGTAGGCAAAAAAGCGCAAAGTATCGCTGTAATCAACGCGAATGCGATAAGCGCAACGACCAACCGATTCAGCGTATGCCAGATGCTCTGCTGTTGACGGCGTTTGAACTGGTCTGCCACGCCCGTCATATTAACAAATCTTCCATGAATGTCACTTCAAGAATCCAGTATGGGCGCTACTTTTGCGGATTGCGTGGATGATTATCTTGCTTCATAAGACGTTGAAGTGGCTGCCACGTGTAAATTTCACAGCGAGCAAGCTTATCGTCACTTTTCATCCCCGAGGACGCATCGTCGATGCAGTTTTTTAACTCCAGAACGTCTATTGCCAGCAAACGGACGAGCGTTGTGGTGGGCTTCGCTATCTCCGTAATGCTGCTGATGACGATTATTGCGGTGATTTCTATTATTGGAATTCGCCGAATCTCGGTAACTTCAAAATCGCTCGAGCAATCTCATCAAATTGTTCATAAGGAAGGAGCTATTCTGCGTGATGTCACCGAAGCAATTGATTCGGTTCAGGATTACATCGTGACAGGAAAGTCAGAGTCTCTGGGGCGGTATCGAATGGCAAAGCGGAAGGTAATGGAGGAACTCGAAGCACTAAGCAGAGGATTCGAATTGAACGATTGGGAGATGGAATCGCTGGAGAAGGTGAGAGCCCAGGTTGCCGCGGAACTTTCGCGGCTCGATCTCGTCGTCGAGCGTGGCTCGGAGTTCGGCCAGTCCGGGGCGTTTGGGCTGTTCTCCATCACTGCGAGCCTCTTTGAAGACGTAGATGAATTGCATGAGAAAGCCTTGAGTGGTCATTTGCATGACGCACAAAGGATTTCACGGTCGATTGTGGTGGGAGCGCTCATTATGGTAGGGACAACACTGTTTCTTCTCGGATTTGCTGCCCTTTTAGTTTTTCGAGATACCTCGGCGCTGCAAGCGGCAGAAAAGGAACTCGCCAATGAGCGAAACCTTTTGCGCGGCCTGATCGATGCAATTCCGAACCACGTGCATGTAAGGGATCTCCATGGCCGTTTTATGCTCGCAAATCAGGCACTCGTAACATTCCTTCAAAAAATCAAGCTCGGACCGGTGGAGGGCAAGACGATGGCTGACTATTTTCCAAAGGATACTGCCGATCTCTACAGTATTCGCGATTCTGAGGTGCTCGAGTCCGGACGCGCAGTTATTGGACAGGAAGTTCCTGTCGAAGTTGGTAATGGAAAGACGCGGTGGTTTTCATTAAACAAAGTGGCTTTAAGAGATTCGACAGGGCTGATTATCGGTCTGGTCGGTGTCAGTGAAGATGTCACCCAACGAAAGGCGAGCGAAGATCGGGCGCTAAATGTCGCGGAACAACTCCGTCAAAGTAACCAATATCTTACGGATTTTGCTTCCATCGCTTCTCACGACCTGCAGGAACCGTTGCGCAAAATTCGTGCATTTGGCGATCGGTTGGCGGCAAAATGCGAATATGCCCTCGGCGAGGAAGGTAGGGATTATCTTGATCGGATGCAGAATGCTGCGGATCGGATGCAGAAGCTGATCACCGACCTTCTCACGCTCTCCCGGGTTACTAGCAAGGCGAAAGATTTCAAGCCGGTTGACCTCAAGGAGGTCGTCATGGGAGTGTTGGCGGATCTTGAAATCCAGATTGAGCAGTCGTGCGCTGAGATTGAGGTTGGGCGACTTCCCGTTCTAGAAGCAGATTCTCTTCAGATGAGGCAGCTATTTCAGAACCTGATATCGAATGCCTTGAAGTTTCAGCGGTCGGGTTCGAAACCGATTGTTTTTGTTTCCTCTCGAATGCTGGAGGTTACCGAACGCAGCCTGGGGCATTCTGAGCCCGGCGATGAAGTTTGCCGAATCGTGGTTGAGGACAATGGGATTGGATTCGAGGACAAGTATGCTCAGAGAATTTTCACGGGATTTCATCGCCTTCACCCTCGAACGGAATATGAGGGATCTGGAATCGGTCTTGCGGTTTGTCGCAAAATTGCAGAGCGTCATGGAGGCAGCATTACGGCGAAAAGCGGTAAAGATTTTGGAGCGACTTTCATCGTTACGCTGCCGGTTCGGCAGACCTCAACTCTTGAACGCTCATGAGCTCAGATATCCCGATAACGATTTTAATGGTCGATGACGATGCCGATGACTGCCGTCTGACCCGCGAAGCTCTGGAAGAAGGCCGGCTTGCTAATGATATTCGTTTTGTTCCGGACGGCCAGGAGTTGTTGGATTATCTGCGGCATAAGGGGAAATACGCTGGAGGTGCCAACGCCCCGAAGCCGGGGATCATCCTGCTCGATCTGAACATGCCGCGGATGGATGGACGGGAGGCACTTTCGATAATGAAGTCGGACAGCGATTTGCCGAATATTCCTGTCGTCGTGCTTACGACTTCGAAGGCCGACGAAGACATCGTGAAGAGTTACGACCTCGGCGCGAATTCGTATATCGTTAAACCGGTAACTTTTGAGGCGCTGGTTGATATCTTGCAGACTCTGGGAAAATACTGGTTCCAGATTGTCGAGCGGCCGAGCCATTGATGGGAGGTATGTGATTCTTTGATGAGTCTTGGCGCGTTTGGTTTAATGGCGTTCGTCTGTTCCCTGGTTTCTTCATCTTGTGTCTTTCGCCGTTTGGGGTTCATTGTTGCAGATTGGGGTATAGCGAGGCGGGATTACCGCTCGCGCTTTCGCTGTTTAAGGGGCACATTTCGCAAACTTCGCATCCGAATGAAGAATTTCATCTGTCCAGCTCTTCTTATAATCGTGTCCCTCCAATTGATTGCCTGTAGCACAGGAGTTACTCAGACATCCGCTCCGGTTTCGATGAATTTGGGCGCACCATCAAGTTCTGTTGCGACGCCACCGGGCGGGCTGAAAAAGATCGATTCCTATTACACCGTTGTAAACACCAGTCGCAGGGTCGTCGCGATGACGTTCGACGATGGACCGCACAAAACTCTAACCCCACGGTTGCTCGACATTCTGAAGGAACGCGGCATCAAGGCGACATTTTTTGTCGTGGGACGCAACGTTGCGGAGTATCCCGAGATTGCGAAGCGTATCGTCGACGAAGGGCACGAAATCGCGAACCACACGTGGTCGCACCCGTGGCTTACCAGGCTTTCGGATTCCTCAGTCAGGAGACAGCTTCAAAAAACGTCGGACGTCATCGAAAACTGCGCAGGGGTGAAGCCTGTCCTGTTTCGTCCTCCATACGGCGCGCTAAGGAAGCGTCAGCGAGCGTGGATCTTTAAGGACTTTGGCTACCCGGAAGTGCTCTGGACCGTGGACCCTCTTGATTGGAAGCGCCCGGGAGTTTCCGTCGTTACCCGCCGAATTGTAGATGGAGCATCGCCCGGCGCGATTATTCTGGCGCATGACATTCACGAATCGACGATCGATGCGATGCCAGGTACGCTCGATCAGCTTCGGGCGAAAGGATTCGAGTTTGCGACGATGTCCGACCTGATCGCTATGGAAGTAGTTTCCACTCCGACACCGTCGCCGACCGCGCCAATATCGCAGGTAACGGAGGCGGCATCTGAAGTAATGTCGCGGTCTGAAACGACTGCGGCTGATGACACGCAATAGCGAATTTCAGCGAAGGTGAGAGGGACAAAATCCGAACCAATCGTACATCGCCCGCGGGTTATCGTGGTGGGAAGTTCGAACACGGATCTGTTGGTTGAGTGCCCGCGGTTGCCAGCCGCAGGTGAAACGATGCGTTGGGGGCAGGTTTGCGAGAAATGCTGGTGGCAAAGGGGCGAATCAGGCGGTTGGCGCGGCACGGGCTGGCGCGTGAGATCGTGTTCGTCGGAGCACATGGGCCGGATGAGTTTGGTGCTCAAGCTAAATCCGGATTGGAACGCGAGGGCATCGCCGTGTCTTTTTTCTACTATCTGCCGAACACGGCGAGCGGAGTGGCATTGATTATCCTGGGCGGAGAAAGCAGGGAAAACATCATTGCTGTCGCCCAATCGGCAAACAATCAGCTCTCGCCCGATCTTGTTAAAGCCTCAGAATCGGTATTTCAGGGTGCCGATGCGGTTCTCACTCAGCTCGAGGTGCCTCTGGCCACCGTTGAGGCGGTCGCGGAATTGGCGGCGAAATACGAGATCCCTTTGATCCTCAATCCAGCTCCTGCTCGGGAGCTGCCGTCAACTCTGCTGCGAGTGGTTTATGCCCTGACCTCGAATGAAGTGGAGGCGAAAATTTTGTCTGGACGCGCGGACATTGAGCTGGCGGCCGCGTTTCTTCGAAGCAGGGGTGTGACTAACGTCGTGATTACACTGGGCCCGGAAGGCGCACTCCTGGTCACGGAAGAAGGAGCTCAGCGCACGCCGAGCCCGCAGGTTGTTCCCGTGGATACCGTCGTGGCCGGAGACTGTTTCAGTGCATGGTTGACCGTTGGAATTGCTCAAGGAAGACCGATTAGCGAAGCAGTAGCACAAGAAAGCGGTCGCGGCGTCAATTGCAGTGACGCGTAGTGGGGCTCGGTCTGCGATGCCAGCAGCCGAAGACGTCGGTAGACATGAATTCAGGCAGCGATGAGTTGGTCCCGCGTAATGTCGCAGAGTTCGAAAAGACGAATGATCGTGTCTTCAATCAAGTTGTTCGGGCACGAGGCACCGGCGGTGACACCAACGGTAATGGGAGCCAGAGGCAGCCAGTCTTCGCTGGATACCTCCTGTTTCCGATGCAAATCGAAGTGGATAATTCGCTCGCGAGATTTCATCCGTGCGGCGTTGCGAATGAAATATGTCGGCAGCACTTCTTCGCCCATCTCCGCAAGATGTGAAGTGTTGGAGCTATTGTAGCCACCCACGACAAGAAGCAGATCCATAGGGTCTTCCAGCATAGAGCGCAGTGCGTCCTGCCGTTCCTGGGTGGCTCCGCAGATCGTGTCAAAAAAACGGAAGTTCAATTTCCGATTGCCTGCGGTTTCAGCTCTTGAGGCATCGCGGTCACGAATGGCTGCTGCAATCCTTCGCTGAACTTCCTCCGTCTCCCCGCGCAACATTGTGGTCTGATTCGCTACTCCCACGGTTTGGAGATGCAGGTCCGGATCGAAACCTTCCGAGTAGGCGCCCTCGAATTTCCTTAGAAACTCCGCACGGTCACCCCGATGCCGAATGTAGTCACAAACGTAATCCGTCTCAGCGAGCGTCAGTACAACGAGATAGTGTCCCTTGCCATCGACGATTGCGCGGGAACTGGTCGCTTTGGTTTCTTCGTGGAAAGCTTTTCCGTGGATGATCGATGTTACATCGTCTCGACCGTACTGCCGAACCCTTTTCCAAACGCTCATGACGTCACCGCACGTCGTGTCCACGATCTGGCAGCCGCGTTCTTTGATGGCGGCGAGAGTCTTCACATCCGTGCCGAATGCCGGAACAATGACGACATCTTCGGCCGTCAATTCTTCAACACTCGCTTCAGGATTTTCTCCGATCAGGTTGCGGATTCCCATCCCCCTTATTTGATCATTTACCTCGGGGTTGTGGATGATCTCGCCAAGAATAAACAGACGTCTGTCGGTGAAGACACGCCCCGCAGCGTACGCAAGGTCGATAGCGCGTTCAACTCCGTAACAGAAACCAAACTGCTTCGCGAGTTTCACGGTGACGTTCTCAACCGAGATGGAACTCCCTGTGTGGCGAATCTTTTCTACGATCTCGCTTCGGTAGTGGGACTCCACCTGCGCCTGCACCGCCGCCATCACGTCCGGTGTCCGTAGGTTGATTCGCTTCGGTTTACCGACCGAGGAGACCGTACTGTTCATAACAAATCGAAAAACGTTGGTGCCCGACCAATTATCAGCCGTCGATAAGGAGTGGACCTTTGGGATCCTGAAACCACGACGGGGACATCATCACGGACATAGGCGGATCGGGATCCTTGCTTTGGTCCAGCGGAGTGACGAAGTGACCAAATTCACTGTCCTGAGGCTGGCTGGTCGCAACGTAAACCGGGGTGCCAATCTTTACCAAAGCATAAAAACGCGCCGCAGCTTCCTTGTGCATGCGAATGCATCCGTGCGTGCGGGGACGGGGATGCACGAAACCTTCGTGAAAGCCATAGGCCGGTAAAAACTCACACCAGTAGGCCATCGGGTAGCCGGCGCCCGGTTGGCTGATGCGCCGCTTGTCTTTGAGCTTGCGGTAGATCGTAAAGTTGCCTTTTGGAGTTGGCGTAGCTGCCGTACCGACACATCCCTGAACTGCCATGAGGAGACGGTTGCCTTCCATCACGTAAATATTCTGAGTCGAAGTCGAGACGCGTACAGACACGTTATTCGGATTGTGCGGCTTAAAGGCCCTGACGGTGTATTTTTTACTCCCCAAATTGGTTGTGGCGGTGGTGCAGCTCGCAAGGAGCATCACGCCGACGACGGAAAGTAACGGAAACAAGATGCGGAAGGTTTTCATGAGAAAGGTCTCCATGCCAAAGCTCATGGAAGCGGGTTTGTCAAATTCCTTTGGTGCATTGGCTGATTTTTCGAATATGGATCGGTTGGATTCCGAGGACTCCTTCATTCATGTTCTGTTTCAGGCTTCGCCCTGCCGCCTGAGCACCTTTTCGAAATTGCCAGACATGTTCGCGTAGAATGGATAGCTTGCCCCACCGTTCTTTGGCTTGTAACGAAAATGCTTGTAGGACCACATCCATCGCGAAGGATCGTGGGTTATGATGTTCTCGATGAAATTCCAGCACAGCTGGGTCATCTCCAGGATCGAGGCATTCGTGGGAAATTCCATCTGAGGATGGATAATTACCCGGCATGTGCCGTCGGGTCGTGGATCGGTCGAAAACGGGAAGACCGGAGCGCCCGTTCGCTCGGCAATCGCAGTGTGCAGTCCAGTGACGCACATTTTCAGACCGAACGCATTGATGGCAAGGCTCGCCTGGCTGGGAGGAACATTCAGGTCGATCAATAGACCCACGGACTGGCCGCGCTTTACCGCCTTCAGCATGCGGAGGAGAGAAGATTCCTGGGGAATGATTTTTTGACCGGAACTTTCGCGCAATTTGTTAAAAATGTCGGTCAGCAGGGGATTTTTGAAGTCCTCTGCGACGATCGAGCCTCGCAGTCCGGAGAAACCCAATCCGAGGCTTCCCCACTCGAAATTTCCATGGTGAGAGGTGAAGGCCACGATTCCGCGCCTTGCTTCGAGGCATTCCCGCACTGGATGCTCGTTCTCGAGAATAATGTAGCGCCCGGAATTCTCAGGCATCAGTCTCGGGGCCCAGAAAAGGTCAAACATGGTGCGCGCGAAATTCTGGTAAGATTTTCTCGCAATAAAGAGACGTTGCGCCGGCGTGAATCGGTCGCCGAAGGCGCATTCGATGTTTGCCAGGGCTACGGCTCGTCCTGGTCGGTCGAGGCGGAATGCCAACTTACCAATGGCGTTCGCAAGTCGCACGCAAAGCATTCGCGGTAGAAGGGGGATGAGGCGGGCCAATATCGCCAGCCCCGCCCACTCGAAGCGGTAACGCAGCAATTTCGAAGAATCTTCGTCCATGGCAGTCGCCGAGTAGAGACGAACGGAGGAGCGCTTGCAATCTTCGCGGCATGCTTGCACGCCGAAGCGAATCCAGCCAGCATCGCAAGATTAACAATGGAGAAGTTGCTACCAATGTCGATATTCGTCGTTACCAAGAACGAAGCCGAGAATATCCGCGTTTGTCTCGGGAGCGTTGAAGGTCTAGCAGCAGAGATAATTGTGGTGGATAGCGGATCAACGGACGGTACGCCGGAGATCGCGGGCGGATTCGGCGCAAGGGTGATCCATCAGAAATGGCTCGGGTTTCGCGATCAGAAAGCTTTTGCTCTGGAAAGATGTTCGCAACCTTGGGTTCTGAGCCTCGATTCGGATGAGGCGGTGTCGCCGGAAATGCGACAGTCCATCCTTCATTTCTTCGACGGGATGCAAGAGCGGCTGAATGGTGTAAGCTTCAACCGCAAAGTGCGTTTTCTGGGGCGATGGATCACGCACGGCGATTGGTATCCCGATAGAAAATTGAGACTTTTCCGGCGTGATTGCGGGCGGTTGATAGGGGATGCGACTCATGATGCTTTCGGGGTGGATGGGAGTGTTTGTTTTTTGCCTGGGGATATTCTCCACAATTCCTATCCCGACATCCGTTCGTATATCGACAAGATCAATCGCTACGCGGACGGCCATCTGGCGGCTTCGATAGAGCAGAAAAAAAAATGGAGTGTGCTGGAAAATCTGTTGCGTCCGTTCTGGAGGTTCTTTCGAGCATATATAATCCGGCGCGGGTTTATGGATGGTTTCCCGGGGTTATGGATCGCGGTTGCGACCGCCTTTGCGGCTTTTGTGCGTTACAGCCGACTTTATGAGCACGAGAAATTGCGGACAGGGATGAACTCGCCTTCGTGAAACTCAGCCTGATTTACCACCAATTCGTGAGGCGTGGCGGGTTGGAGAGTTACCTTTTCGAGTTTACGAGACAGTTACTCGACCGGGGTCACCAAGTGGAACTTGTGGGAGCGCAATTTTCTCCAGAGGCAGGAAAACTCGGCGCTTCCGTACGTGCGATCAAATCCCCACCATGGTCGTCCACGCTGCGCGTCTGGAGTTTCAACCGGGATGCAGGCGCATTGGTGCCAATGCTTAAAGCGGACGCCAGGATCGGCTTTGGCAGAACGACCGTGCAGGACCTGCATCGAGCGGGAGGCGGTTGTCATAAGGTATACTCGCGCCTTCTACCCGCCTACAAGCGACTCAGGCTGAAAAACCAGCTGGAACTCAGCCTGGAGAAGCAACTCTATACCAGCGGACTAACGAAGCACTTCGTCGTAAATTCGCAGAACGTCTTCCGGCAGATCCGCGAGGAGTATGGAGTGGAGGAAGACCGGATTACGGTAATTCACACGGCAGTTGATACCGGCCGGTTTCGACCCGCCGAGACTCTCGATGAGCGCCGGGTTATCCGACGTGCTGAAAATGGGCGCCCGGCATTCCTCTTCGTCTCGCTTGGCCATAAGCGGAAGGGTCTCGACCAGATTCTCGAAGTCTGGCCGAAAGTGAACGCCGACATCTGGATCCTTGGCGCGCCCCTTGAAAGGCATTACCGGCGGCTAATTCGTGAACGCGAACTCGAATCACGCATACATTGCTACGGTCGGGTCTCGGATGCCGCTCCTTATTACCGGTTGGCGGATTTCTATATACATCCTTCTCTTTACGACGCCTGTGCAAACTCCTCGCTGCAGGCGATGGCCAGCGCCTTGCCATCCATTATTTCTTCTGCTGATGGGGCGTCTGAGTTCGTTTCCCATGGAGCCAGTGGATTCGTCCTTCGAGATCCGGGGGATGTTGCAGAACTGTACAGCGTCGTGAATGAGGCAATAAGACTCTCTCCGGAACAGCGGGAGGCGATGGGCCGCAAAGGCCGAGAGCGGATGCTGCCTCTCACATGGCTGGCACACGTGGAGAAATGGGAAGCTCTTATCGATAGAGTAAGCAGCTGAGATCTTTCCAATCAATAAACGCATGCTAATGGAGCCAGCACGGCTGTACTGCCAGGGCAGTAAAACTTTTTCACCTCGCACCGTTACATTCCCTTTTTTTGTGCTCGCTCCCCGAGCATATTCGTCGGACAATTACGAGCTTGCGAAGTGGCCTTTGGCTACTTGCCAACGCTACCCCCTAGAAAATTTCACTAATGTCTAAAGGATACCTCGCGCTCATTTTACACGCTCACCTGCCGTATGTGCGGCACCCGGAATTTCAGGAATTTCTTGAGGAGGACTGGCTTTACGAGGCGATCACAGAAACCTACATCCCCCTGTTGGAACGTTTCCTTCGACTTCGGTCCGAAGGGGTCGACTTCAAAGTCACCATGTCGCTCACTCCGCCGCTATGCTCGATGCTGCGTGACCCGCTTCTGCAGGAGCGTTGTGTGCGTTACATCGAGCGTGCGGTCGATCTGGCAAAGTCAGAGCTTGATCGCACCCGGTTCGACTCGCGATTAAATGAACTCGCGCGATTCTATCTTGAGCGGTTCGCGAACTGTCGGAATCTTTACGCGGACACTTGGAAGCGTGATCTTGTGCCCGTCTTTGCCGACCTTCAGCAGTCCGGGCATCTCGAAATTATCACCTGTGGGGCAACGCATGGTTTTCTGCCGCTTATGGAGCAATTTCCGGAGGCGGTGCGTGCGCAGATTTTTATCGCGAGAGATTACCATCGGGAATGTTTCGGTTTGGACCCGTCCGGCATCTGGCTGCCGGAGTGCGGATATGTCAGGGGCGTGGAAAAGACGCTTCAAGAGGCGAACATTCGTTGGTTCGTTGTGGATTCCCACGGTCTGATGTTTGGTCATCCGCTGCCGAGATACGCTATCTTTGCGCCCTGTTTCACCGCGGAAGGCCCCGCTGTATTTGCGCGGGATCGTGAATCCAGTCGTCAGGTTTGGAGTTCAGAAGAAGGATACCCGGGTGATCCTGCCTACCGCGATTTCTATCGCGATTTGGGTTTCGATCTATCGCTCGACTATCTTCGCCCATTCCTTGGAGCGGACGGGATGCGCAAATTTACCGGAATCAAGTATCATCGCATTACGGGCCGCACTCACGACAAGGACCTCTATAATCGCGGCTGGGCGATGGGGGCGGCGGATGCTCATGCGGGGAATTTCATGTGGAACCGCCAGCAGCAGATTCAAAACCTTGTCGAGCATACGAACATTGACCCGATCGTCGTCAGTCCCTACGACGCCGAGTTGTTCGGTCACTGGTGGTTCGAAGGGCCGGAGTTTCTCGACCTTTTTATTCGCAAATCTGTTTACGACCAGCAGACATACAGTCTCACGACTCCCGGGCAATACCTCGTGGACCACCCGACAGCGCAGGTAGTTGCCCCCGGCGCTTCGAGCTGGGGGCACAAAGGCTACTGGGAAGTTTGGCTCGACGACTGTAACTCGTGGATATATCCGCATTTACACGCTGCGGCGCGGCGGATGACGGAGCTGGCCAGGAAATTTAAAGATACGACCGATCCGAAGATAGACCGTGGTCTGCGCCAACTCGCCCGAGAGCTTTTGCTTGCACAGTCCAGCGACTGGGCATTCCTCATGAAAACGGGAACGGCGAAGGAATATGCCTCGAAACGCACCAAAGATCATGTGCTCCGGTTTACGCGGCTTTACGACCAGATTCGCTGTGAGAATATAGAAGAAGAGTTCCTGGCCAATTGTGAATGGCGGGACAATATTTTCCCTAATCTCGATTGGAAATATTACATATGACCCTGTTATCCCGCGCCGGCAGAGTTTCGTTTCTGCAACTTGTGTTCGCTTGCGCGTTTGGTTTAACGGGATCAAGACTTTTCTCTGCTGAGGCAACAAAAATTGTCTTTGTTCCTCCGCCAATGGAAGGGACGATCAGTCTTGGTATATATGACTCGGATGGAAAGCTGGTCCGAGTTTTGCACAGGGAGGCCGACGAGTCGGAATTCGGGATCGGACTGGATGGATTGGTTACCGAATGGGACGGAAAAACCGATGGCGGGAAAAAGGCTCCCGACGGAAAATATGTCGCGCGTGGTCTGGTGGTTGGCGATCTTGGGGTCGAGGGCGTGGCATACCACGGGAACGACTGGATTACCGACGACTCTTCGCCACGCATCCGGCGAATCCGCAGCATCTGCACAATGCCGAACGGCTGGTTGTTGATGCTGGTTGAAAATGCTTCCGGGAATCTGGCGCTTGTCCGATCTGACAGTGGGGGAACAATCGTTTGGAACCAAAGACTTCCGGAAGACTTCAAACCTGTCGCAATTGCTGTGAATGAACGGGATCAGTTCGTGGCGGATGGCGCGCGTGTGGTTCGGTTTGACCAGATCTCCGCTCGTTCGGAATCGATTGATGTGGAATCGGTTGTCACGGCGCTCGCTGCCGGGGAGAGCATCCTGGCAGTCGCTTCGGGCACGAAGACCCGCGTATATCGCGTTGAAAACCAGGCGATCTTGATGAGTGTGGATTCGGAAGAGCCGATCACAGATCTGGCAATAAGTGGGGAAATGCTTGCCTCCGTGCAGGATGGACGCGTTTATCTCACCGAAGATTCTAAGTGGGTGCCCCTTGATCAGCCTTCCCTCAGTGAGGCGGTGGCCATTTCTCTGACTCCGGAGCGGAAGATCTGGGTGATCGATCGCGGGTCCGCTGAGATCGAAGTAAAGCAATTTAATAGCGACGGCGAGTTCGAACGTCGCTTGAAAGTGGCGCCCGATGCGCCAATACCGGTGAAAGTCTCGGTTTCAGACGACGAGCGAGAAGTGTATCTCCTGGAGGAGAATGAAGTCACCCAGAGGGTCCGCTGCCTGGCGCTGATTTCTACAGAGCTCGCAGAAGAAGGCGATACCGGTGCGGAAGCGACGTCGGTGTGGATGGAAACGATCTCTCGGTCGATTCAGTATTCAGATTCCGTCGAAGGGCAGAATCTGAATACTGCCAATGGGAAACCGTTCACACCCGCAGATTCAGTGAAAGTGAAGTTGCGACCGAATCCGCTTGAGCACGATGTTTCGGAATCGGTCGAGTTAAAAATTGTTTGCGACGAAAACGGAAGCGAAATCGTGCTGAAGGATGGACTTCCGTTACGGTATGTTACTGAAACGTCCTTCTTGCGGTGGGCTGTGCTCGGGAGGGACCCTGAAGGCGAAGGGATTCGAATTTTCCAGAGCGATGGAGCGGTTATTGAGGAATATGTTGCGAACCGGATGGCGAATATGATGACGTTCGATGCGGGCGAATTTCATCTTGGCGAAGTTCCCGATGAAGAAATGGTCTCAACGGCGCCTGGACCGACGCCCGAGGTTCAGGCCGGAACAGAAATTGCCCCCGCTGACGAATGACCTAACTAAAGCTCCGATCAACACCGAAGTCTCGTCCGCGCCTCCTTGAAAAGAGTCTGTATCACGCAATCCTTGAGTCGCGCCTCTTTAAAGATTTGCTGCTGCCGATCTAAGGCAAAAGGTCCTTCTGCCCCGGAACCCTCACTCTTCCATTGACCAGTCTGATCAAGGGTTGGGCTGTGGGGTTGTTTGAGACGGAGGGGCGTTGATGTCCGCGGGAGGCGTCACGATGGCGTCGGAAGAAGGTGTGGGCGTCAACTGTTTCTCCATGATCGGGAGCCGGAGCGTTTGACCAATCTGCAACTTACGGGGGTCGCTCATCGGGTTGAGCTTAAGCAGTTCATTCACGCTGATGCCGTATTTTTCGGCGATCGAAGAAAACGATTCTCCCTTGATTACGGTGTGAGACTGCCGTGCCGGCGCTGCGGGCCGTACAGGCATTCTCCTTTCGGCAAGGGGGCCACCTGGGCTCGAGCTTTCGGGTGGCATGTCCATGGCTGCGGGACTCGGTAGCGATCCAGTTGCCATTCCCTGTCGCTCTTTGAGCATATGAGTCAGTATGGCTACCTGCTCCGTAAGTGTTTCGATCTGTTTAGATTGCTGCTCGAGGATCTGCCTGATCAGGGTGATGTCACCCACAGTAGCCGGAGTGCCGGCGTCTTTTTCCTGAGCAAAGGCGAGGGAGGGTAATAATGCGGCGCCAAAGAGCAGCAGCAGAGGTCTCATTTGAGGAAAGGATCTCACTTTGGAAAGGTCAAAGCAAGCTTCGCATTTTGTCTAACACCCCGCTTAGTTGGCGACTTTCAAACAAGTTAAGGCAAGGTGCAGTTTGTTTGGACTTCTTCAGGGGAAGCTTTGTAATTGTTCCTCAATGAAATCGTACATTTTCTCCTTTCTGATCGGCGCAGCCCTCTTCTCCTACGCGAATCTGCATGCGCAAGATGACGCCGGCGCTGTCGATCCGGAACACAAAGCGGCCGCTGACAAACTGCTTCGCACTTTGAATATTGATGAGAACATGAAGATGGCCTTTCGGCAGATGGAGAGAATGCAGGAACAGATGATTGCTCGGGATGCGAAGTCGCCGGAGGAAAAAGCAAAAGCCGAAACCGCGATGAAAGCAGCCATGCGATCAACGGAAGAGGAGTTTTCCTGGGACAAGATTGGCCCGATGTTTGTCGATGTTTATGCCGAGGTCTTCACAAAGGAGGAACTCGAGCAACTAACCAATTTCTACGAAAGCCCAATCGGGCAGAAATTTGTGGAAAAACAACCTCAGCTGCAAGTTGCTACCATGAAACGGATGCAGGCGCTGATGAAGGAGATCATGCCGAAGATCCAATCCAGAGTTAAGACGGCGATGGAAGAGGCAGACGGCGAGACAGATACTGCAGCGCCGGCAAAAGAAGAATAGGATTTATCCGAACCCGCCGACACCGGCTGCGCTCAGCATCTTTCGAGCTTCGCGACCGTTTTTTCCAGCTTCTGAATGCGGGATGAGAGCCGTTCCATGACCTTGCGAACTTGTGGTGGAAGATCGATGCACATTTCGCAGTGGTGACGGCTGGCTCGTTTTTCCTTAATTGGGTAATCGTATTGCGTTCCGCAAGCGAGACAGATCCGAATCCTTGTTTCCGGTTGAAGTTTCGGCATCTCCGTTCACCGCTCCAAAGTTGACAGCTCATTCAGCGCACTCGTTTCCCCGCCGTCAAGCAACAGGCGTCGATTGGTCGAACGGGTTTCCCCGATGGCTGATACCCGAATCGCCGGGAGATCGGTGACGGGGCATTCATGTTCGCAGATGCCGCAGCCAATACAAAGCGACGGGTCTACATAAGGGCGACGAAGCGTCATCGGTCTGCCGTCCCTGCCGGTGATAGTTACTTCTCGGGAATAGATCGCCTTGGGAGAGACGGGGCAGACCTCCTCGCAGACAACACAAGGGGTGTCCATGCTCCAGGGCAGACACCGACCATGATCGTAAAAAGCGGTGCCGATTCGGATAGGTCCCTGCTCGGCAAAATCGCCAACACCCGTCTTTTCCTCTATTGTGACTCTTTGAATCGCTCCAGTAGGGCAGGCCTGGCCGCAAAGTGTGCAATTCAGCTCACAATATCCCGTGCGCATATTGTGGATCGGTGTCCACATCCCTTCGATTCCAGTCTCGAAAAGCGCGGGTTGGAGGGTGTTCGTAGGGCAGACGCGGATGCATTGGTCGCATTTAATGCATCGTTCCAGAAATTCCTTTTCCTCAACTGAACCCGGCGGACGAATCACGGATGGGCTGTAGTTTTCGTCTGAAGCGCCCGAAGCTCGCCCGAAGGAGAAGAAAGCGCCGCCGAGCAACCCGCCCAAAATGGCCCGTCGCGCAGGAACGGCCGGCGCGGAAATCTCGCGCTTCACATCAGGCAGGAAATTGAAAGATATGGCGTCCGTCGGGCATTCATCGATGCAGTTGAAGCACACGAAACATTCGCTCTTGCGCAGCTGTGTATGCGGATCGGACGCACCCTCGCAATTTTTCAAGCAGAGGTCGCAGTCGATGCATTTCTGCGGGTCTCGATCGATACGCCAAAGCGCGAACTTTGACGCGGCACCAAGAAAAGCACCGAGCGGGCACAGCACTCGACAGAAAAATCGCGGAATCACGAGATTCATCGCGACCAGAAAGAACAGCATAAAACCGATAACCCAGGCGCCGACATGGTAATATTGTTGGACGTAGAATGTGCCGGGCCGGACCATGTTGACCGCCGGGAAAACCGCGGTCGTGAAGGACCGGTGCAACAGGCAAATTGGATCTAGCAACCCAATTTGCAGACTGCCGAAAAACGCTGCGACGATGAATGCGATTAGAAGTACATATTTGAACTGGAACAGAGGGTGGTAACGGTTCGCCTCGATCCTGGCGCGCTCTTCTGCCCGTCCTTTGCCAAAGAGCCACCCCGTGACCTGATGTAACGTGCCATAGGGGCAGATCCAGTTGCAGAAAAACCGGCCCAGAAGCAGTGTCGGGATCAGCAGCGCAAGAGACCACAGCAGCCCTTTGTAAAGGGTGCCTGTTGAGATGGCCGTGGCGAATCCCACGAGCGGATCGAGCTCAAGAAAGAGGGAGACCGGATAGCCCTTCCAATATCGCAGATCGGCTACGACGACGAGAAAGACAAAAAGAAGGAAAAAAAACGTCTGCGAAATTCTCCGGACGGTCGTGATCTTCATGCGGCATTGACCTCCTTCCAGCGCGTCTCTTTCCAGTTCATGTTGCCGAGCGCACGTGCGTGCGCCTTATGCAAGTAGGTCAGTTCGGCCACATCACGACCAAGAAGGTTCGTGTAGCCATAGCTGTCTACCGCTACCATGTCTGTGCCGGCCACAACTGTGCCCACCTTTTTCACGTCCGAAAGACGTCCGCCCGTCGGACCGTTTTTCATGAGCACGTGCATGCCGTCGAGCAGTACGAACGTCGGCTTCATCATCAGTGCGAAATCTGAAACTATGCTGTGGATGTGCTGATGAAACTGGTTGCGGCGTCCTCCGAGCAGCCCATACCAGTTCTTCATCGTCATCGAAGCGTGGCAGAGATTGTGATCCTTGCACGGCGCGACACCAACTACCTTGGTCGCGTGCTTGAAGGGCTCGTTGAAGAATGTCCAATGCTTAAGCACCTCTCCGTCCATTTCCAACGGAGCGAAGTTGTTCGTCTCGGGATAGATGAGTTCGAGATCGAGTTCCCCGGCTACCGCGCGAAGGCCGCTCTTCAAAAAGCAGCCAGCCGGGGAATTGATCGGATTGTCCGCGAGAAGAATCTTATCCGCGCCTGCTTCGCGCATCAGTCGCGCGACCGCCCGGAGCGTTTCGGGGTGCGTCGTTGCGGCGAGGGCAGGGGGACGGTCGAACGCAACATTTGGCTTTATCACGACGATATCGCCGCGCTGAATGAAGCGTCCAATGCCTCCCAAGCCGTCAATGGCGGCCCGGATCGTTTTTTCGTAGTCGTGCCCATGCGCCACGGAGAGTGTGGGCAGGACTTTGCTCGGTTCTACGGCAAAGCTCGGAAGAGAAAGGCCCTCTCGGTCCTCGAAGCCTGGTACGAAGTGCTTCGGCTGCCAGAGCGCGTATCCTCCAAGGGATGCGCCGACGATCATCGCAACAGTACCTCCCGCCCGCTTGAGAAAGTCGCGGCGACTGATGTGTTCCTTCTCGACTTCAGTGAGCGGACGCTGAGGATCCGGGGTGCTCATGACAGCATCCACATTCGTTCATCCCACGCAACGATCAAGGCTCGGCTTCTTAAACACGCTGTTTGGACTTCAATAGAATCCGGGAATTTATAGGAATTTATCAGGAAAGAATTTCCGGAAGTGACGGATTCGACGTTGTTTGCTATCAATTCCAAGAATGGAGACAGGGCGAATAGTGAAGTCTCGTTTATCCGGGAGCCGAAGCCGCAACGATTGCGTTGTATTTGAACCTGGCGCCGATTGTTGTAATGCCCAGAACTGGAGGGTCAGGAAAAAGTGAAACGCCTGATCTGGCTTGATATCTCGAAAGGCCTGGCGATCCTCTGGGTCGTCTACTTCCATTTTTTCACGACTTACACAAGTGTTCCGTCCCCAATAGGTAAGAGTTTCATTTCCAAGGTTGCGGGACCTGATGGATGGGACGGTCTTGGAGTAACCATAACCACTCTTGGGAAGATCGCAGGAATCGGCATTTCCCAACTTGGATTTCACGCGGTGGGAGCTTTCCTGGTCCTTAGCGGGTGGGCGGTTTTTCAAGCGACAGAGCGCCGAGCATTGAAAGGACCGATTGAATGGAGAAAGTGGTATTGGTCGCGATTCATCAGGCTGTATCCGATGTATTGGGTTGCGCACCTGGTCTATCTCGTGTCGCCCTTTGAAGCGCGACCGGAGTCGGTGGACGGACGCATCATCCTGAGTCTCCTTGGGCTTCGATTCATCGATATCTCGATGAATTTCATGTACCTCAACCCCGCTTGGTGGTACTTTTCGATGCTCATCCAGTTCTATTTCGCTTTTCCGATACTGTACTATGGTCTCCGGAAACTTGGCGGATGGCCGTTTCTGATCGTAGCGTGCCTCGCAGGATTTTTTGCTCGCTACATGATGCTGGTTGTGTTCCCACAGAATGGCATGTGGGTGGATGGCGGATTTGCTTTATGTCGTTTGCCGGAGTTTGCTCTTGGGATGGTGCTCGGTGGCTGGCATCTACGCAACCAGGCGCGTGCTGAGCGGTTCCTTCTCGACGGTCCCGGGTTGGCAACAGCTGTGCTTCTCTATCCTTTGGCGCTGAAATTATACTCAAATCTGCGTACTTACGTTTTCGTAGACTTTGCCACCGGAGCGTGTTGCTTCCTTCTTATCGTAGGTGTGGCCGGCTTGATTTGCCGCGCGGATCGAATCGGCAGGTTAATTGCGCTGGTTGGGATGTTCTCATACGGTTTATACTTAATCCATCAGCCCTACGTGATCTGGGTTGGAGTTCGGATCAAGGAACAGCCGGTATGGGTGTTCCTACTTCTCGTGGTGACGCTCATGATTATTCTCAGCGCGTGGGGAATGCTTCTCGAAAAATCGACGAACTTGCTTGTAGACAAGCTGACCACGAAGAAGCGAACATCGCCCCCCGCCCCATCCTAGCCTAGCCCAACAGTCCACGGAAGCCCTTCGGTGTGTGGCTGTCTGCGACGGTAAATACGATTTTAGTTCCCTTTGAGGAAAGTCATGACAAAGCCTTGTGCCGCTTCCTTCGACGGAGCTTCCACAACGCCGCCGATCTGATCGTCCCAGAAGTAAATTGCAAGCCAGTTTCCAAACGACTCCGCGATGAAAATCAAGGCGCCGTTCGCTTCGAGAGAGTCTTCATGGACTTCCCCGTATTTGCCGGCAAAATCCCTATATTCCTGCCACGCTGCCCTTGCTTCGGAGGGAGAGGAGAGCATGACGAAGAAGTTAATCTCTGTTCCCTCAAAAACGTAGCGCGCCTGGTATACGCCGTGAAGCGCGGCCTGACCGAATGCATTGGACTGAACGAATTCCATCGACCCTTTGATCATCCCTTCTTTAGGAAGTTGCTGCATCGCTGCAAGACCTTCATTGCTCGAAGACAGATTGAGGGCGCGGTCACGGGCGACGGCTTCCGCTAGCCGGAGTGTTTCGGGATTCTGATCGGAGGCGATGATTTGTACGTAGCGAGGGCCCTGACGAAGGAAGTATCCCATTTCGCTCTTATAACCGTCGTCTGCGAAATCGAGTGCCTCTCCGTTCTCATCACGCTCCGCAGAAAAAATACCGAACGCGGTGACAGGGGAACTCATCTCGAATTCGAGCACGTCGATGAAACTCCCCTCGTTTCCGCTGATTCCGAATGAACGTGCCCGCAGGCTCTGGAACTCAAACTCAAAGTAGGCCGGAGCGCGTCCATTGATCTTCTCGAATAACGTTTCTGCAGTGTAGAACTCCGTGTCCGATATGGGGTCGACCCCGGCTACATCCACGTTGAGCGATTCGCCACAACTAACGGATGAGGAACCGGAATGCGGTTCGTTGATGCTCTGTTCATACTCGGCGTCATCCGCCCGGCCGGATTGCTCCACCATGGCCTCGCGGATTGTCGACGCCTTGCCGGTGACTTCCTCCGCGGTGGACGAAAGTGCTTCCGGGCGGAGCGCAAACTTTCCTGGGTCGTAGTGATTGCCCTTCCAGATAATGGCAACTCCGATAGCTATAAGGATCGCCAGAACGACCCAGCCCGCGACGCGCTCACGAAGCGGGATATTTGTCCGCACGAACCCTTTCTTTTTCCCCGCAGTACTACTGGCCGCCTTGGCGGAGGTCATCGGACTCAGGCGAAGTACCGTTCGGCCCGGCGTATGATTTCAAGGTAATCAACCCCGTATTTACAGGCGGCCTGCGCCGCGACGAGATCAGGTTCCGATGCCGTCCGGATGAAAGACCTCAGGTCGCGATAATAATCTCGCGCTTCGAGCAGACCATCCTGTTCATAATAGGTGACGTAGCGCGACACATCGAGCAGGGTGCCGCCGAGCGCTGCGTCTGCGGCATCACAGCTTGGACAACCGGGACACATTGTGATGCGAGCGTTTCGAATAAGCGTGTCGCGCAGCAGGTCTCGATGGCCTGTCTTGATCGGGCTTTTGTAATTCCGCGCGGCGATGGTGTTCTCCTCCATCTGGCTGACATTGTCCATTGCGGAACAAATTGCAGAAATTCGTTTGTCGCTGAGCACTGATTGGACGATCGCCTGATGCGTTGTGAGCCCCAGCTTGTCAAATTCCGGAATGCGTTTTGGCGCATACTTTGCCATACGCATTTCCTTCATCGCGATCAGTCCGATTCCGGCGTCGTAGCATTTGCTCAATGCCAGATCCAAAGCGTCGTCCTCTTTGTGGAAGGTGTCATACTTCAGCATGATTGCGTCAACAAACCTTCCCCTGGCTGCTGAGTTCAAGTAATCGATTAGCCGTCCATCGTGGCACGAGAACCCTAGCATCCTGGCCTTGCCAGACCGTTTGATTTCCTGAACGACTTCTTTAAACTCGCCGCCTTCGGGCCAGCGAAGGGAGTCCCTCCCGTAACTCCTCGGACCAATCCCGTGGATGAAGAATAGATCTACGTAGTCTGTTTGCAGCCTTTCGAGTCTGCGGTCGAGCTGGCTGATGAGTTCCCGGGGCCCGTTGGTGGGATGATCTTTAGTAACCAGAAACAGATCCTCACGGCGGTTCGGATATTTCTTTAGCCACCTGCTGATGTCCCGTTCAGATTGGCCGCCCTTGTAGCAGTCGGCCGTATCGAAATAGCGGATGCCCATTGCCCAGGCGATGTCCAGATACTGAGGATTGTGGGCGCTCATCGTTCCGCCCAGGCCGATGGTCGTTACTTCTGGGCCATTCCTTCCAAGTTTGCGTTTTGGTAGCTCGCCCTTGCCTGCGGATGCAACGGCGGCTTCAACAGCCGAACTGGAAGATCCGAGAATCGTCGATCCGGCCGCGACCGCAAGCGGAGCAGCAAATGAGGTTTTGAGAAAGTCGCGGCGGGAGGTGCCGCTCCGAGGCGAAGCTTTTGAAGGAGTGCTCATCGAGAGAATACGCTGAAATCATCAGTGCAAAGTCGCTGTTTCGCAAAGGGAATCGACCTGATAATGGTCCACGTCGAACAACCCCTGGCGCTCTGGCTTGCGAGGTTCTATTCTGTTCTTTGAAAGGTGACGCTTTTTGTAATCTTTCTACTTCGAGGAGAACTAGAGAATTGAATGTAAACGGTATCAATTCAGGCATCCTATACCGCTATTGACTTTAAATTCGGGGCGACTATGGTTCTCGCTCTTTTCACTGGACGATTTCTGCCCTTATCATGATTTTTCTATGAAACGCACTTATCAGCCTTCGAAGCGCACACGTCGGCGTCAGTTCGGGTTCCGCGCTCGCATGAAGACTAAGTCGGGTCGCGCCATTCTCGCACGTCGCCGCCAGCGTGGTCGTAAGCGTCTTCTGCCGAAAGGTGTCGAGATTCCCTACGCGCGTCATACTCAGGCATAATCCCGCTTTTGCGATTTTGGTTTCCGCATTCGTCGCGGCTTACCCGGGCATTGGAATTTCGGGCTGTACGCACAAGGGGAAAAAGCTACGCTGGTCGGTTTCTTGTGCTCGGCGTTCTTCGAAGTGAAATTGCGGAGCGAACTCCGCGTGTGGGATTTATCACCAGTCGACGTGTCGGCGGGGCAGTACAGCGAAACCAAGTTCGACGCCGATTTCGAGAAATATTCCGGTTGCATCAGCATGAGATCCGGCCTGGAACGTGGCTTGTGATGGTCGCTCGTCGCAAAGCAGCCTTTGCTTCATTCAAGGCGATTGAATGTGAATGGTTGCTCCTTGCTGATCGGGCTTCTATCTTGGCCGCCCAATGAGTCTCCCGCGTCTCCTACTACGAATTTACAAGTTCACCCTCTCTCCGTTGATCGCTGCACTGGCTGGTCCCGTGGGAGGGTGTCGGTTTCAACCGACTTGTTCGGAATACTGCGCCGACGCTATCGAGATTCACGGATTCTGGCGCGGGAGCTGGATTGGGTTAAAGCGTCTATGTCGGTGCCATCCGTGGGGGGGAGCCGGACTCGACCCAGTGCCTCCAAGAACCTCCAGCCGTTAATGATATCTCAAAGTTTGCTTTGATTGATGGATAAGAAAGGAATTATCGCAATCGTGCTGGCGGTCGCCGTGATGGTTGGCTGGCAACTCTATATCGGATACAAATATCCGGCGCCCGAGCGTCCTGCTGAAGTCGGCGAGGATGCTGTATCATCGGCCGACGTTGCCTCCCCAAGTCCGATGGCAACAGCGAGCCCGCCTCCGACGGTCGCACCGGAGCCTGAGCCGACACCAGTAGTTCCAGAGTCGTTTGAGGAGCGGATTGTAACGCTCAACTCTGAAGATGCCGAAGGGAAGCCTGTAAATCGGTATGAATTCACCAACCGCAGTGGGGGTATTCTTGTTGCCGAACTCCTGCGGCACCGAGGCGAAAACGGCGAGAACGTTTTGCTTAATGAATTCGGAGATACACCTGTTGGAGGAGTGTCAACACTACCGGGTGGTTCGAAGTTTCAGGCTTGGGCGATTCGGGATCAGACGGATCGATCAATCACGTTCGAACGGGAGATTGTTTCGGGAATCAATGCGGTTAAGACATTCTCCATGCCGAAAGTCGGGGAAGGCCAAGACCCCTACACGGTAAACGTCCAAATCGATTTTACGAACACTGGTAGCGCGCCTGTTACGTTCCAGGGCTACTACTTCCAGCTCGGCGCGGCGGCGCCCTTGCACAAGAGCGACTGGGAGACCTATACGAAATTTGACTGGTTCACGAAGGGTAGTCACGAGGGTATCGACGTGAACTGGTTCCGGGCTTCGAGACTTCCGCTGATTGGTATTGAGACGCGCCCTGCGCGCACCGAAATGCTCGAGCAGCATCCGGATATTACGTGGGCAGGGGTTAAAGACCAATACTTTACTATACTCGCCATCGATCCCGATGGGTTGGGCGATCGCGTGTGGGCATCTTCTTTTCTCACTGAGGAATCAACCAAGGCAATTCGAGGATCACTTGGCGTGGGTGCTTTTACCGTGCCGCCGGGCGGAAGTGTGACGAATAAATTTGAACTCTACTTCGGACCCAAGGAATACTCACGTCTGAAAGGATTGGGGAATGGCGTGTCCGAAGCAATGGACTTCGGCATTTTCAAGATTGTAAGCATTTTTCTCTTGAAAATGATGAAGGGCATTCACGCGGTCGTGCGTGACTACGGCGTGGCGATTCTGGTGCTGACTCTTGTAATCAAATCCGCGCTTTGGCCGCTTCAGAACAAGGCGACCAACTCCATGAAGCGAATGCAAGCCCTTCAGCCGAAAATGCAGGAATTGCGCGAGAAGTACAAGGACGACCCGCAGCGGATGAATACGGAGTTGATGAAGATGTATAAGGATTACGGGATCAATCCGTTCGGAGGCTGCCTACCAATGGTTGTTCAGATTCCGATCTTCTTTGGATTTTACCGGATGCTCGGCACCGCCGCGGAACTTCGCAACGAGCATTTTCTATGGGTGAAGGATCTTTCCCAACCGGATACAGTCGCCTTGATTCCCGGGCTCGGTTGGCCCATCAACGTTCTGCCTCTTCTGATGGCCGCGACCATGCTTTGGCAGCAGGTTCTGATGCCAAAGTCCGGTGATCAAATGCAGCAGCGCGTCTTCAAGTTTGTACCGTTGATCTTCGTCGTCTTCTGCTATAATTTCGCTTCCGCTCTGGCGCTTTACTGGACGGCTCAGAACATTTTCTCGGTCGTACAGCTCTATCTCACGCGGAACAAGGAGCTGCCCGCCCTTACGAAAGTGACTCCGTCTGGTGGTGGATCGTCGAGCCCGAAGACGAAGAAGAAAAAGAGATAGTCCCCCAACATCCGTCACCCTATGAAACAAAACCCTGTAGAGATCCTGGACACCATGCTTGGATATCTCGGGTTTTTCTGCGAATACAAGGTGTCGGAGAACGAAAAAGGACTTTGGATTCAGGTCTATACCCCGGAAAGCGAAAAGCTGATCGGCCGCCACGGGGAAACGCTGGAAGATATTCAGTTTCTCCTGAATCGGATTCTTCAGGCGCAGAACAAGAGGGCTACCAAAGTCTACTTAGATATTGAGCATTTCAGGCAGATGCGCGACGACAGTCTGTTAGCGCGAGTGAAGGATATCGGCAATCTGGTCCGGCAGACGGGCCGTCCCTATCACCTCGATCCGATGAATTCGTATGACCGTCGGATTGTTCACAACGCGTTCAAGGACGATCCGGACGTTGAGTCAATCAGTCCCTCCGATGAAGCCAGAATCAAGCGAATAACGCTGCGTCGGCGGGCCCGGAAGCATTGATCGGATGAGCAGACCGGTTGCGGTCTAATCATTCCTGGAAGGAACTATTCAAGGCGTCGGTCACCGTGTTTCCGTCGTGCCAACGATGGTGTAGTGTAATTGCACGCGTAACAAAGGATTTCGCTTCGCGCACCGCTGTCGGCAGGGACAGTCCACGAGCTATTCCCGCCGTGATCGCTGCTGAATATGTGCAACCCGTGCCGTGTGTTGACATTCCCTTTACGTAAGGCGCTTCGAATTCGATGATCTCACCGTTTGTGAGAAGAAGATCTGTCGCGACGGGCCGGCGTAAATGGCCCCCCTTTAAAAGGAAGGAAGTCTTAAAGCTCGCAGTCAGCTCTCTTCCAGCGTCGCGCATGGCGTCAAGACTGTAGATGGGTCGGCCCACAAGTGTAGCAATTTCATCGAGATTAGGCGTGATGAGTCCGGCCATCGGAAAGAGGTATTCCTTGTAGAGTGAAACTGCTTCCGGTTTGATCAGGAGATCCCCGCTGCTCGCGACCATTACGGGGTCCACGGTGATAAATATCTCTGGATACTCTTTCAGTTGCTCAGCAACTGCCATGATTATTTCAGGAGAGAAAAGCATTCCGGTCTTTACCGCCGCTATTGGAAATGCCTCGAAAGAAAGCCTCACCTGGGCTGCGACGATCTCCGGGTTTATGGCCTGGATCAAGTCCACTTTTCCTGGCGCCTCGGCCACTACGCATGTTACTGCCGTCAACCCGTAGATGCCACAAGCGGTAAAGGTTTTCAGGTCGGCTTGAATGCCGGCTCCGGCACTGTTGTCGGAGCCGGCGATGCTGAGAGCGATTGGCGGCGGTGAACTAACGGACATTGCTCGTGAATAAGGGCATTTCCCTCACTGGTAAAGCTGCGAGCTCTCGGTAAGTTAGAAATGAGTATGTCCTGTGACTTCAAAGAACTTGCCGGCCTGAACGTGCGTATTGACGACGTTGTTTACGCCCCACAGCTTGAGGCGCCGGAAGACCGTCCGTTCCCGTTCATCTATTTCATCACGATAGAGAATCAATCGGAGGAAACGGTTACAATTAAAGGGCGCAAATGGGTGCTCACCGATTCGGACGGTTGGCGCACAGTTGTTGAAGGCGATGGCGTTGTCGGAAAATTTCCTCGGCTTGAGCCCGGTCAGTCGTTTTCCTATAACAGCTATTTCGTCGTTGCCAGCGATAGCGTTGCCGAAGGCGCATATTTCGCGATTACAGATGATTACCGTCCGTTCTACACGCGCATCCCGTCATTTCAGGTTAATCTCCCAGGTCCGGATGATATGGGCAGGTCACCGTAGCATGTCCGGTCGCCGGCCCTTTGCAAACATGTTCGTGAGACAGGTAGACAAGTCGATTACCTGTCCAATTTATATAGTCCTGAAGACCCTGCTCGGGAAGATGGATCCGCGCTGCACCTTTTGCATGCGAGAGTAAATCTTACTTCAAAACTAACGAGGCGGGGCCTCAGACCAGGCAAGATGTAGCGTTTGATTGGGAGCGTTGCTTGAAATTGGAACCTTAGGCCCTGTCTCGTTAGAAAATTCTGGCTTCTCGTTCTTGCGGCTTCTTTGGGCTCTGGCAAAGCGTGGTGTCCGGCCGGTGCAGCACAGCGGCATTCACGAGGGACGCCGGATTGAGCCGTTAAAGCGGCTCGCCGCGTCGAGGATGGAGAGTAACAAATGCCCAACCGGACACCGCCATGATTGCGCCAAAGAACGTCGCCGAACTCCAGCATGAAAACGTCGTCCTCGAGTTGGATTGCATCGAGCGGATGTATCTCAATATTTATGTGCCCCAGTTAATCAGCGCCGGAGGCGTGGCTGTCTGTTTTCGCGGCTAAAGGGCCACCGGTTTGCCTCGTGCCAAAGACGCCGTGGCCCTGAGCGAGGGGTTTCGCCGCCAGGTGTTCGACTTTGCTGAGCGCCACGACATTGAGATCGTCCGTTTCCAGAAAGGGATGCGCAAGGATGACGTGATGCAGAAACGGCTGCGCAAGTTCAGGGCCTCCGAGTGCATCGTCTTTATCGGCATTGCCCAGGAAAAGGCAAACGTACCGCGCCCCATCCGCAAGCGCTTCGGGGAGGGCGGAGGCACGATTCCGCGGATCGACTACACGAGCGCGATGGTCAACCACTACTACTTCTACTGTGTGGACAGAGACTTCGGGCCATTCTTCCTCAAGTTCTGCTCGTATTTTCCCTACACGGGCAAGCTCTGCATCAACGGGCACGAGTATCTCAAGCGGCAACTGACCCGGCGCGACATCGAATTTGAAGCGCTCGACAGCGGGCTTCTGCGCTGCGCCAATCCGGCGGCAGCTCAGCGTCTGGCGGAGGGGTTGGACGAAAAGAAGATCGAGCGATTTTTCCGCAAGTGGCTCAAAGCGCTGCCCTTTGCACCGGAAGACCGCAAAGCCGGTTACTGTCACCGGCTCTCGGTATTGCAGGGCGAGTTTTCGCTTACCCAGGTGTGGGATCGCCCACGCCATGGAAGGGAGTCCTTTGAGGAGGTCATCCGCGAGAACATCGATTTGGGCCGACCTGAAACGGTGCAGTTGATCTTTGCACGCAGGATGCAGAGAAAGACTGCGACCGACGGCCGATGCAGGACGCGCATCTTCACTTAGGGAGTCATCCCTTCGCTGCACGTCTATTACAAGAACACGCACCTCAAGCAGTATCACAAAGCGTGCGGGCCCGGCGCGGGCTTGCGCACGGAAACGACCATCAACAACAGCTACGACTTCGGGGTCGGACGTTTGTTACATAATCTGTCCGCGTTGCGGCGCATCGGCTTTGCGGCCAATCGACGCATGTTCGAGGTAGAGAAAGCCAGCCACGATTGCCGTGCCGGCGCGCAGAGCTTCGAGGAGCTGCAGACTCCCGCCACCGTGGACGAGCAGCGTGTTGCGGCCCTGCGCTTTTGCGATGGGAGGGTCCAGGCGCTCTTCGCCGTTCTTCTCCTGCTCTGTCTGCAACTGGAAGGCTTCCGCAACCGGCAACTGCGTCCATTGCTTGCGCAGATGCTCGGGTTGGAGGAGAGCGCCATCAAGGTCGGCAGAGTCAGTTACGAACTGCGACGCCTGCGCTTGCGTGGACTGATCGCACGCATCGAGAAGACCCACCGCTACCGTTCAAGGACTCTAACGCCCGTCGGCCTGCGCACAATAATGTTCTACCAGCGCACCTATGCAAGAATCATCCGCCCGGGGCTATCTATCCTTCAACTCTCAGCCAACACCCACAACCCATCACTGGCCCGTGCCTTCCATAACCTTCAGTCCCAAGTCGATACCTATGTCGCACTTAAAGCTGCCTGAAAAACTTGACTCAATCACACCGACTTTATCGGTTCAAGGACTCTAGGACGAAAGGGGTGAAGATGAGTTCGGCTTGATTGTCGCGGGTTCTGTCAACAAATGGTTCTGCATCGCATACCGCATGAGTTCGGAATTATTCCTCATCTGCATCTTATCAAGGATGCGGCTTCGATACGTGCTAATTGTCTTAATGCTCAGACAAAGCTCCGACGCGATTTCTTTGGAAGTGCGTCCGGACGCGATAAGGCGCAACACTTGAAATTCACGGTCGGACAGAGTTTCATGAGGCGACTTTGTGCTATCAAGGCCCAGATGCGAGACGAGTTTCTCCGCCAAGGAGGGTCGAATATACTTTCCACCGTCGAGCACTTTTTGCACCGCCATCAGTAATTCCTGAGAGGCTGTTTCTTTAGTAAGATAACCGGCTGCCCCATTTCGCAGAGCTCGAACTGCGAATTGATCCTCTGTATGCATGCTCAGAATTAACACGGGAAGGTTGGGGCATTCCATTTTGATTTCTCTCAAAAGGTCTAATCCGCTCTTCCCGGGAAGACTGATGTCGATAATAACCACGTCCCAGCGTTCGTTCCAAATCCGTTCAAGCGCTTCGGCGGCATTGCTTGACTCTCGAACAGAGGCAGTTGGAAAACCAACGGAAAGCACTTGAGCGAGTCCGCTCCGAACAACCGGATGATCGTCTACAATTAATATCTTGAGCATGAATGGATTAGCAATTGGAAACTTTCGTCCCGATTCGTTGAGGGAAGCAACGAGTCGCAGGAACGCCTTTAATATCAACTGCTTCTGTTGGCATGTGGACGACGGTTGCTTGCATTCTCACGAGAGCACTTCGGAATCGTAACGGTTACTCTTGTCCCTTGCCTCTGTGCACTGCTGAAGTTGACTACACCGCCGAACATGTGCGCCCGTTCTTTCATGCCGAGCAACCCCAGCGACGCGCGCTTGTCGTTTTCTGAGATTCCCTTTCCGTCATCCATGACTTCGAGAACGAGATGTCCCGAATCAAGACGCAGAGAGACGTTCACCGTTTTTGCCTGCGCATGACGAACGATGTTCGTAAGGATCTCTTGAAAGATACGAAAAATGGATGTTGCCAACTCAGAATTTTCGATGGCGATATTTTCATCGACGTCGAGAGAAACGGTGTGCCCAAAACGTTTTTCGAACTCTTGGGCTTGCCATTCCACCGCTTCTGGAAGTCCGAGATGATCGAGGACTGGCGGGCGCAATTCGGTGGCGATGCGACGCACCGCCTCGATTGTCCCGTCGATCGTCCCGGACATTTCAACGACCTTTCGCTTGAATGCTTCACTGTCGGTTCGTTCCTGAGCCTCCAGCCAGCAAAGATCGATCTTCAGTGCTGTGAGACTCTGTCCAAGTTCATCATGTATCTCACGAGCGATTCGGATCCGCTCTGCCTCTCTTACTTTCTGTCCTCGCGCTGCCAGGGCTCGCAATTGCTCGTGCGACTTCTGTAGTTCTTCTTCCACCTTTCGGCGATTTGTAATGTCGAGGATGAAACCTCCAATCCGACTTGCGGCTCCCGAGTCCACACGCGGATGAACGATTTCTTTCACCCATAGTATTTTGCCGCTTTTCGCAATCATTCGATACTCGAGTTCGAACCCGCGCAGTTCCGTTGCTGATTTGCGCCGGAAAGAAGTAGTCCACGCCCGATCGTCGGGATGCACATGCGCTGCCCAAAAGCCCGGGGCATACCATTCCGAGGGCTCGCAGCCGAGAAGTGGTCCTACTTGCGGGCCCACATAAAGGTACTGGTTGCTCTCAAAATCCGCCTCCCACGGAACGACGCTTGTAGTTTCTACAAGCACTCGGAAGCGATCCTCGCTCTCTCGCAGTGCGTCGCGCGTCTGCTTTCGCTCGGTAATATCGCGTGCAGTACCCGAGGATCTGGTGAGGACGACCGTCCGGAGTGCGGGTGAAAATCGTGTCGCGGCAGTTTAGCCAGCGCCACTCGCCCTTCTTGTGACCTACACGATACTCACATTCGAAAACGTCACTATCGCTGGCATTTTCAAGAATCTTCAGGCGTTCCTCCAGGAGGTGCAAATCGTCTGGATGAGCATAGTTCTGCAGAAAGGTCGGTCCCATCTCGCGCAATTCTTCCACCGTAATTCCCAGAATACGCCAAACCTGATGGTTCGCGTAAACATACGTGCGATCGATCAAATCGTACACGTAAAGAATGTCCGGTGACGTGTCGGCCACCCGCTCGATAAAACGCTGGCTCGTCCGAAGTTTGTCTTCCGTTCTTTTCTGGTTCGTGATCTCTGTGCACACGAGGATAACGCCCGTCACAACGCCTTCGGCCCAAATCGGCACGGCACGGGCCCGATACCAGCCGGAGAATCCTCCCGGGGTCGACTCGTTTAGATCGAAGGCGTTAATCTCTCCCGTTCGAAAGACACTCGAGATGATGCATTTGAGCCCTTCTGCACTTTCCTTCGGCATATGATCGAAGACCGAGTTTCCCACCCTTACATGCCCTGGCTCTGAGGCAAGACGATTAGTAAAAGTGATAGTCCCGTAGCAGTCTACGATGATAATGAAGTCACCCGAGTTCTGTGCCAGTGATCGCCATTTCTGTTCCGAATGGCGCAGAGCCTCCTCCGCGAAAACGCGTTTACTGATGTCCGAAACTGTTCCCGCTACGTATGATCTCTCGTTTTCTGTCGCGATAACGCGTGCACTGAGACTCACAAACCGGGTTTTTCCGTCCCTCCGCGAGACTTGTGTGTCGAACCCACTTACCCATCCCTTCGATTTCAGTTGCTGATGGAAATCTTTGAAAGTGCTGGGATCGCGGTGGATCCAGGAAAAAACGTTGCACTCCTCTCTGAGCAGCTCTTCAGGAGAAGAGTAGCCGAAGAGCTTTGCGCAGTATGGACTGACCGAAAGCAGGTCTCCTTCTTCAGTTGAAAAGAAAATACCAACAAGCGCATCGTCAAAGAGGCCGAAGAGTTCATGCGCATCAAGTAGGCCCTCTTTCGCCGGTTTGCGCTCAAGCAACATGACAGCCTGAAAGAACTCTGTTAACTTGTTCGATCTGAAGTCTGCTGTTTTAATTTCTGTCATCCGAAAGCGTCGTAGTCCGAAATCTGACAAAAGGGGTTCCTTTTTGCCTACAATACAATCAGAAACGGGCTGGTTGTCAATTTGTGCCGTGGGACATACGGTTTTGAGCAGTGCCCGAACGATCCTCTGAACGCGAATTCTCCGACATCCTGGCAGCCGAAGAGCCATTTATGGTGAATCTGAGTCGTAAACTCTAACGTAAGGTCGATTAAATGATCGCTCATCGCGTTAGGGGATTAACTCTTTTGCATTACGTCTGGCAGTGCGCAGGCGGATTGATCCTCTTCTGGGGCTGGCTTCTCACGCTCATGTTCGGGATACACGATGAGTCGTATGTGCATCATTTTCATCGGTATATCGTCTATTCTGTCGTTTTCAGTCTCGGATTTGCGCTCAATCTCGTCAGAACAAAGGTTGGGAGCGCTAACCTTTTGCAGCTTTCTGTCCTAAGCAATCATAGGCTTAGTTTTACTCAGACGGTGACAATTCTGGGGACATTGCTTGTTTTCTTGTTTGCTGCAAGGGACGAAGCGATGTCGCGAACGTTCCTTTTTTCATTTGCGCCCGTTCTTTACGGTTACCTGTATTTTAGCAATCGGTATGTCCCGCGGCTGTTGGCAAAAGTTATATTTGACGGTGGGCGACGATACCGAACCGTGCTTCTGGGTTCGCGCCGAAATTCGTCTCGAATAAGTGATTGGCTTCGTCGGAAGGAATATTACGGACTTCAGACTGTTGGTCTCATTACCGACGAAAAAGTTCGCTGCGATAGCATCGATACACTGCCAATCTTGGGAGACTTCGGCGAAATTGAGCGAATACTGAAAGAAAGCCGGGCTGCGCAGTTGGTCGTCCTTGAGATGCCGGATTCTCTGAATCGCGTGGCCCTGCTCAGTGATATTTGTGATCGCCTCGGTGTCAGGTTGCTGATTGTCAACGACATGGAAGAAAGGTTGAGTCGCTCGATTTCCTTCGTTCAAGATGAGGGTTTCAGCTTCATGAGTCTGCGGGCGGAGCCTCTCGAGTCTCCTGTCAATCGAATGGTGAAGCGAGCCGTCGACATTGCGATCGCCTTGCCGGTGGTGATTTTTGTTCTACCACCTGTCAGTTTCGGCGTATGGCTTGCTCAGCGGGTTCAGTCACCCGGTCCTCTGTTCTTTAGGCAGCAACGAAGCGGCATGCACGGCAGTGAATTTGGAATACTTAAATTTCGGACGATGCATGTGAATAACATCGATGAGGCGCGTCAGGCTACCGCGGGTGACAGTCGAATCTATCCAGTAGGTCGCCTTCTCAGGAAACTCAGCATCGATGAGTTTCCGCAGTTTCTCAACGTTCTGAGTGGGGAAATGAGTATCGTCGGTCCGCGACCGCATTTCATCGACCACGACATTCTGTTTGGGGAGATTGCTCGCTACTACCGTTTGCGAAGCTTCATTAAACCGGGGATTACCGGTCTCGCCCAGGTGCGAGGGTTGCGAGGCGAAGCGCGGCGAGAGAAGGATTTGTTGGATCGAATTCAATCCGATCTCTATTATCTCGAGAATTGGTCGATTATTCTGGACTGGTATATTATCGTCAAGACGGCCTACCAGCTCCTCAGGCCACCGAAAACCGCCTATTGATTTCTTTGCGATCAGCCATCGGCAGCCTGGGCAGTTTACGAAAGGTCTATCGGTTCGGTGGCTGGAATAGGCGAGCGTAAAGCCGGATATGGCGAGCAGTGGGTGGGAAGCGATTTGAAAGACCTGATTACAGGTAGACGCACTGTGCATCACGATGTCATCAAGCGCTTAGTGCGGAACGGGAGAATGGGGCGATGATCCATCGCGGCGGGAAGGTGATCTCATGAGCATTTAAGTTTAAGTCAACAGAAGACACGCTCACTTGATCGGGTGAGGGGCAGCGTTACCCCCACCGTCCCCCCCAAACCACCGAAGGTTCCGTATGGCGGTGGATGGAATGAAGTGATGGTGTTCAGGCAAGCAGCATGTTCTCTCGGCCGACGACGGCTTCCATCGTCACCTCGCCTGCTGCGTTCTCCCTGCCTGTCGCGGCCGTCGTCCTCGACGCACTCTTTGCTCCATATCCTCGCGGGTTCCGCCCACTACTCCACAAGTCGAGTTCCGGCATTTCAGCCTTCTTCTCTGTGTCTCCAGTGCTCATCGACATGACGGCGGGTCCGCCTCATTTCTCGTTCCGGGCCTTCGGAGCGTCGCCAATCTTCCCGCCACCTCTCGGCGGCGGCAGCCAACCGCAAGGGATGAGATCTCCCCGAGTAATGCGCACCCACCTCCGCGTTCATCCGCGCGTCGTGTACACAACGACTCTCCGGATAAGCATTGGACTTCGACGATATTCGCCGCCTCGTCTCCATCGCCATGCCTCGTATGTGGTTCATGTTCAACTAGATAACGTATTGCCTGCGGCTTCCTTCTGACTCCGCCTCGCGGCGCACGTCCTTGCCGTCCGGCAAGTAATTTCTCTTATCAAGCGTGCAGGGGACTCGAACCTCCAAGTGGGTGCGCCCTGCCGGGCGCACAAAAAAAGCCCGCTCCGCGATTTTCGCAGAGCGGGGCAGATTCGCAGAGTCCGGATTGCGATCTTGTTAATCGCAGTAACGCCTGCCGCGATAGTAACTGCGGTATCCCGTGCGATAGTGCCTGCGGGGTTCGTCGCGATACACGGCACGAACTGGGCGTCGGTAGTAACGCCGCGGTGCGCGATCATAATAGTACACGGCCGCCGGGTCACAGTAATATCCGCGTGACGGATACACGACGACCGGAACTGGAACACCGAAAGAAACGGAGACGTGCGGACCTCCGGCCTGGGCGGCTTCAGGAGCGAAAAACGCAAGCCCGCAAATGGCGGCAAGGACAAAAAGCATTTTTTTCATTGTAAAGGTCTTTCCTTGGATTGGTTGTAGTTGTCTGCGGCTGATAGCATTTTATGCTGGGATTTCAAGCTTCATAAATCAGACGCAGTTCGCGTCTCCCTATTCGAGAAAAATGGAAAAATCGCGCGGTGCGTGATTGTAGAATTCAGGTGCCTTAGGAGATGAAGTTTGTGCCCGCGATTGCAGATTTGCGAGATCGGTTTCGCGATACCCGACGTTGCCAAACCCTGCGATAAGCTTTCCGGGCCGAATGAGATTGTAATACAAATACGGCTCAGCCATGATTTCTGTAGACTAGAAATCCGGTTGATCTTCCGTAATTAGTTGCGAGGAATCTCCCGCCTCGACGCGTGAATTGAAGTGGAGCGATTCGCACGGGTTGGAGCGGTGGTTAACTCCTGCCGCAGGAGATCAATAAAACGCTTCAACACCGGGTTCGTATCGTTCCTGCGCCACGCCGCGCTTACAGCACAGGAAGCCGCGGGATCTTTCAATTCGTGCATGCGGACGCCTTCGATATAATACGTTCGAAACGATTGAGGAATAAGCGTTACTCCAAGTTTGGCGCGCACGAGAGTTAGAAACGTTGTCACCTCGTTTGTGTCCTGAATAGTACGTGGATAAGAACCAAACTTCGCGCAGAGGGCGATGGCATGGCGCCGAAATGTTGGAGCTCGCTCGTTGGGTATCAAAATAAACGGCTCCTCGGCGCAGTCTCGTATCGTTCCATTTTCGGGCAAACGGGAATCTGTGGAGGACACAAGTATCAACCGATCGTTGATGACCGGCATCGATTCAAACGAGGTGACAACGTTTCTAACTCAAACTCCCGCGGGGCTGGTGTGCGCACGAATCCCATGTCGATTCGGCCGGTTTGCAATCCCCCTGTTTGCTCGGTGGTGGACATGTCACGCAGACCTATTTCCACGACGGGAGCGAGCTGTCTGAGTTGGGCAATTAGACGCGGGAGCAGCTTGGAAGCATGAAAACCAAATCCAATTCTCAATCAACCAATGTCGCCTTGGGCAAGGCGGCGACCAGCTTCGACGAGCCGGTCAAATCCACTCACAATCGGCTTCGCCTCTTCGAGGAATTGCTTCCCGGCGATTGTCAGCCTCGTCCCATGCTTTCCCCTTTCAAAGAGTGAACATCCCAGATCATCTTCGACCCGCCGGATCTATTTGGTGAGTGCCGGCTGCTCAAATTCAAAAGCCGGACTGTCCTGCCAAAACGCAAGCTGTCCAAGCAGCACAAACGAACCTAGTTCGCGCATATCCATAACAAAGGGTTATCACTGAAAGGAAAAATTGCTATTGGAGGAATTCATTCCCTCGAACGAGCATTTTTCATATGAAAAGAAAACAAAGCGATTGGCGCGAAAGCCGTTGCAAAAGTATTGGGAATCGAAAGTAATGACGTCCTTGCCTTTGGTGACGGAAACAATGACGTAGAACTCCTGATGTGGGCGGGACGATCCGTCGCCATGGATCACGGACGCGAAAGCGCTCGCAAAGCTGCCAAGATGATGAGCCCTCCCGGATTACATGGAACTGCTTTTTCCAGAGGCGTCCAAGCCGCGCTCCAGGGGTTGCATGCCCAAGGGCACGTTTCTTGAAATTCGCCTTTGAGTAGTAGCCGCGAGTCTTCGATTTCCAATCTCTGGAAACGCCGGTTGATCAAACCCTCTCGAGGTTAGGTTGTGGAAAGACGACAGGTTCCGGATAGTGATCGTCGAAATGGCGATCTATAAGACGCTTTTTGAGCAATTCGACGCTCCTTACGAGCATTTCGATAATACGGTGCTCGGTGATGGATTTCCTGAAGAGCTGGCTGTGACCAGCCGATTGTGGGTGCAATCCGGATATGCCCCGGGAATTTCTGCGTGCCTGAATTTCTTTCGCCTCAAGGATTCTATCGAGACGCATGACGAGGCTCGTCCGCCGCGCTTCGGGTCGAGGTTGATGGCGCGCTCGTTCTATCGGACCGACATTTTCGTCCGCGAGGTGACGGATTCAGGTCGCTTATCGACCGGAGGTATCTCCAACGAGAAAGTACGGCAGAAGTTGAAATCGATCATGAACCGCCATGAGCGTCTTCAAATCCCGCTCTGGATGATGAGTTATTTTTGGTTTCCAACTTCTCGAAGCGGTCGAGCATCGGTCGAGAGACGTGTCGATCGAAGATCGGCGTCTTCATTTGAGTTATATGACCAAGGTTTATCGGATCATGGGAGTGCCATTCTCGAACGATCGGGCGCTCATGGAGCAATTCTGTCGGGACGTCGAGGCTCATCACGCCAGGCAATCGAACCTGCTCGAGAAACATGCGCGTCATATTCTCATCCTCGGCGAAATGGTAGGTGTTCGATCGAATCGAAGGACGATTCTGCCAAAGTTGCCTGAGGCGAGTCGACGCGTTTTCGCCCCTCTCCACGACAAAGTCCGCCCGGGGATGCTGCTTCGTGTTCTGTGCCGTTTTGTAGGGGGAGCTCTCATGCCCTGCGCCGTCGGCGAACCGCGGAAAACTGTATCCGGTGGGCTTCACGATGATCAGCATTTGTATCATCAATCTCGATTAAGAATTTTTTGAACCCGCAGTGCTTTCGAGACATCGACGGCGATTTCGGATGACCGATTTCATTGCGGTTGGAGGCGGACCAATTTCACAACGGGCTCGGGCCAAACGAAACCGAAGTCCCGCTGCTTCGCCTGGTAATGCCTTCGCTGGTCGCCGGAGATTGATTGGCATAATAAATTCCGAGCTGGGAGCCGGTGCGCCGGATTCGCGCTTAGCGTTGATGCGCGAGAAGCATTCCGCGATCTAACGATGGGTGCGCAAGATCGCCTCCTACCGAAACGGCAACCGACCGGTATCATTCGAGCTCTATCTCTAATTCGAAGCCGCTGGCGGTGTTTTGCAGAGTGACCTCGCCCTCGACGTTCGGCACCTGCTCGCCGTCGACTGTGACTTCCTTCGTGACAGCCCCATGAATCCGAATCAGAAACCTGTTTCGGGCAAATTCGGGATAGCCATTGCCGGAAACGGATGCCTTGACCCTAACCTGCGAAGCCTCTTTTCTCACAGCGAATTCAGTCCGATAAAACGCGCCGTCGCGAAACGCGAAAGTCAGGCCGTCGTCTTCCTGCAAGATGGAGAGCGTCTCTCCATCCGCATCGGGAATGAATACGTGCAATTCGACGGTGTCGGGGTAGTGATTCATCGTCGAATCGGGAGGCTGCGACCAGGTGGGAATCACTGCGCCTCCGCGAACATAAAGCGGGATATGGTCCATGGGAGCAGGTGCCACAACGAATCGTCTACCGGAGAACTTTTCGCCCGTGTGCCAATGATACCAGGTGCCAGTGGGCAGATAGACCTGACGGGCAGTGCAACCCTCAGTGTAGATCGGCGCCACGAGGAGGTGATCGCCAAAAAGGTACTCGTCGTCGATCTCACGCGTCGTCGGATCGCTCTGGTATTCAAAAATCAGTGGTTTCTGCACGGGTTCGCCGGTCTCGGATGCCTTGAAGAAGCTGGAGTAGATGTATGGCAACAGCCGGTAGCGCAATTGCACGGCACTGCGGCAGAGTTCCTCGACCGTATCCCCGTAGACCCACGGATACTGATCTTTCTGGTTGGCGCTGTTGTGGTTCCGGCAGAAAGGCGTGAGGGCTCCATATTGGAACCAGCGCACTAATAGCTCTGCGCTGGAATCGCCCATGAACCCGCCGACGTCTGCACCCACGAATGGCTGACCTGAAATTCCAAGTCCCAACGACATAGGAATTCCCATCCAGAGATGCTCCCAGCGAGACATGTTGTCGCCGAGCCAGTTCGCCGCATAGCGCTGGATGCCGGCGAAACCTGCGCGCGAAAGCACAAAGGTGCGTTTGTCCGGCATGGCGTCCAGCAATCCCTCTACGGTGCCCATCGCCATGAGCATTGCGTATTGATTGTGGTACCGCTCATGAGGAAACTCGCCTCGTCCGAACCGCATCGAGTCGGCCGGAATGTCGCCGGTTGCCGGCTCATTCATATCGTTCCAGATCCCCGCCAGACCGGTGCGCACATGTGCGGCATTGAGTTCGCCCCACCATAGACGGGCCTCGACGGTCGCGAAATCTGGAAAAGCGGTCCTGCCGGGCCACACCTGGCCCTGGTAGATCGCGCCGCTTTCGGTCTTGCACAACACGTCGCGCTGCAGCGCTTGGTCGAATACCGGGTAGCCATACTCATGTTTGACACCCGGATCGACGATCGTCACTACCCGGAAGCCCTCGGCGTTCAGTCTGGCAAGCAATCGCTTCGGATCGGGAAAGCGCTCACGGTCCCAGGTGAAAACGCGGTAGCCATCCATGTGGTCGATATCCAGCCAGATCCCGTCGCACGGAATCGCTCGTTTACGGAGTTTCCGAGCAAGTTCTTCGACCTTTGATTGAGTGTACGCAAACCACCGACATTGATGGTAGCCGAGCGCCCAGATGGGCGGAGGAGCCATTCTTCCGGTCAGCCATGTGTAAGCAGCCAGGATCTTCCGCATCGAAGGACCGGCGAAGACATGCTCCGTGTATTGACCGCCCTCGAAATGAATCAGGTATTCCTCCGGGCTGAAAAAATCGAAACGGCTACGATACCCATTATCAAAAAAGAAGCCTGCCATCTCAGCTCCGTAGTTCGGCATGTGATAAAAAAAGGGGATCGACATGTAGTAGGGGTCGAACTCCGTACTCGTGGGATCGGTAGGTAGAGATCCATCCGTACTCTCGGTGACCCCGCCGCTCACGTTTGGATCCAGCACGTCGGAATTCCAGAGCGTGTAGTTGCGTCCCCGCCGGTTGAATCGACCCGTTTTCTCGCCGAGACCGAAAAAGGCGTCCTCGCGCAAGCATTTTCGGCGCACTACAAACTCGTCGTTCAATGTGGCGTAGGCCCAACCGTGCCCATTTTCGTCGCGAGCAGTGCTCAGAATCGTGCTGCCATCGGCGCGATGTGCCTCGATCCGAAACGGGTTTTTGTAGATGGTCACGGTCATTTCGTCAGTGCGCAATCGCGCGATTTCGTCATTCTCCTCCACTGTGAATTCGGGAATCTCTGCTTCGAGATCGGCGCACACGGCAAAGGTCGGCATTTCGTCGAAGCGACGGTTCCGCGAGATTTTCAGGCGAAGGATATCGTTGCGAATCACATCGACGCGAAGCAGTTCGCGATGCTGCGGGTCAAGCTCCAGTTCCATCCCGCGGTCCGTTTGCCGGAAGGCGGTAATGCCATTAAGAGGTTCAAAGTATTTCGTGTTCATCAATCGCGCGAAGGGTCTGCGGAGAACTTAACAAACGCCTGCATCGTTTGACGAAGAATTCCAGGAAGCGAAAAACAAACGGGTCGCTAAAGGCGAAAATCGATGAGGTCTTGAAGAAGGCCATTACAAAATTGCCGGTTCAACGTGTCGCCGTGAGCTCCCGTGCGGGTTTGGACATGAAGCGAGTCACCAGGGCGGACAACGGATTCTTTAGTTTGCTCGCTTCCTCGTTTGAGAATTTTCACGAACCGACTGTTGCAGTCGTCAAACGCGGAGGTGATGCATCCGGGGTGTTGCTCACCGAACGTTCCGTCAAGTCTCCGTTTCCGCCCGCCGCCTTCGCCATCACCGCAAACATCGAACGCGATTTTTGTGATCGGGCCCTCAAGCGCTTCGAATTGAATGGTCTGCGGTGGATCTTGCTGCGGTCGTGAAAACTGCTGCAGGGCAGATCTGCGAACGTTGACTATCGACTAACCCAGATCTTTTCTGTCACAGTAGGAAGCTGAATTCACTTCTACCCCATGAGCACACATCCTCTCGCTGGCAAACCAGCACCAAAAGACCTCTTAATCGACGTAGCGCAACTTGATAACGCGTTCTTTACGGCGACGCCCGATCCAGAAAACCCCAATCAGCTCGTCAGCTTCGGTACCAGCGGCCATCGCGGCACAAGCTCAGATGCAACGTTCACCGAAGCGCACATCCTCGCCATCACTCAGGCAATCTGCGAATATCGGCGCAGCAAGGGCACAACGGGGCCGCTGTTCATGGGGAAAGACACCCATGCTCTCTCACGCCCTGCTGAACGCGTTGCGCTCGAAGTGCTGGCTGCGAATGGGGTGGAAACCTTCATCCAAAGCGATGACGGCTTTGCGCCGACGCCAGTGATTTCGCGCGCCATCCTTATACATAACCAGGATTCCTCGAAGGGCATTGCGGACGGGATCGTCATCACGCCATCGCACAATCCGCCGACAGATGGAGGCTTTAAATATAACCTGCCAAACGGAGGACCAGCCGACACCGATGTGACGGACGCCATTCAGAAGCGGGCAAATGAGCTTCTGCGCTCCGGAAACAAAGATGTTCTCCGGGTGGGTTTTGATGATGCTCTCAAGGCACCTACAACCCACGCGGAAGACTTTGTCATGCCCTACGTTGAGGACTTGGCGAACGTCATCGATCTGGAAGCCATTCGTTCTGCGGGTGTAAAAATCGGCGTTGATCCGCTGGGAGGCGCTTCCCTGGGTTATTGGAAGCCGCTGGCAGAGCGCTACGGCCTCGACATCACAGTCGTGAATCCCGATTTGGACGCGACATTCGCATTCATGACAGTGGATCATGATGGGAAAATCCGCATGGATTGCTCGAGCCCGTTCGCCATGGCGAGCCTGGTAGAGCTCAAGGACCGTTTCGATATTGCGTTCGGCAATGATCCTGACGCCGACCGGCATGGCATCGTCACTCCTTCTGTCGGACTAATGAATCCGAATCATTACCTGGCCGTTGCTATTCGTTACCTGTTGGAAAATCGGCCGAATTGGTCAACAGACGCAGTTGTTGGAAAGACTCTTGTAAGTAGCTGCCTTATCGATCGCGTTGTCGCCAGTCTCAATCGCAAACTTTGGGAGGTGCCGGTGGGCTTTAAGTGGTTTACCCCGCGCCTTTTCGACGGCACGTGTTGCTTCGGAGGTGAAGAAAGCGCCGGCGCCAGTTTCCTCCGGCGCGATGGCACAGTATGGAGCACTGATAAAGACGGTCTCATCCTCTCCCTGCTCTCCGCGGAAATTACGGCGCGCACCGGAAAAGACCCGGGAGTGCATTATAAGGAACTAACGGAGGAGTTCGGAACAGCGTTCTACACTCGCATCGACGCCGCTGCCACGCCCGAGCAAAAGAACCAGCTCAAGAAACTTTCGCCCGAAGCTGTTACCGCCACCGAACTCGCCGGCGAACCGATTACCGGAAAACTCACGCGTGCCCCGGGGAACGATGCGCCGATTGGCGGGCTGAAGGTTCTTTCCGCGAGCGGCTGGTTTGCTGCACGTCCGTCAGGCACAGAAAACATCTACAAGCTTTACGCCGAGAGCCTGAAGAGTGCTGAGCATCTTAAGGAGATCGTTGACCAGGCGCAGGATATTGTCAGTCGTTCGCTTGGAGGAGCATAGTATTGTTTTTGTTTCCGAAATGAGAAAGGGCAAGGACCTTTGATTGACAGGGGCCCAAATTGAGTGGCCGTAGCGCGTAACTGCGTGCTTTACAGCGACCCAGGTGAGCTTTGGGACAGTTACGGCGCTCACTTTTGGGTTTGCTCTTGCCGTGGATGGCGCGCAGGAATGCCGTGTCATCTGCGTGCTCCCGATCGACCCTTCGCGAAGTGGCGTAGAGAGCGCGGCGAAAGCGCTTGTGGCCAAGAATGACTTGAATAACCCGACTGGAAAATCGCAGCTGGCCTTCCGGCCCCCGCGCATGTGCCCGAGGCAGAGAAGCGGAATTTGCGAGGGCAAATTTGGGTGCGGTGTTGCGAGCCGATCTGAACCAGCTGTTGCTCGCGACCAGATTCAACCAGATACAGCAACGGCTCCTCACTCAGGAGGCGCTTTGGCAGTTGGTCATGAGGTCGTGCATTGGCAAGGATACGATGCCTGTATCGCATGATACCCCGTCGGGGCGTTCTGGAGCTGATCACTTACGGCTTGCGCATGACGGCGTAGTGCGCGTCTTGCCGCAAACAGGGGCAGGAGAACAGGTCATTCGCCTTTTCAGAAAGCATTTATATCCAAGAAAAGGAATGAAAAAGCTCAGGCCTCCTGATCCAATGCGGATCAGGAGGCCTGTAAACCGGGGACATGCCTGCGGGAGGTGCGGATCTCAGCTCACGAGCTGGCCGCGCATCTCGGCGGCATACTGGTCTGCATTGAGACCGACGAGCAGGTGCAATACACGATCCGGTAGTTTCAAGACCGCCTCCACGCCTGCCTTCTTAAGTTCGGCTTCATTGAGAGCTCCGTTCGTGGTAACGACACGGAGCCGCGTCTCCGCACATGAGTCGACGCGCTGGATGTTGGTCTTTCCGCCGAGCGCGGCGATGAATGCCTTGGCTTTCTCGGCAGCGAGAGGATCACGAAGCTTCGGCTGAATGCCGGCCTGGGGAGGAGCTTTGACCGGAGACGGTTCTTCCATCTCGTCGGCTTCCGGACCCGCAATCTTTAGGTAGTCTGCGATTTCGGTTTTCAGCACGTCCGAGCGGGTGCCGAATATTGCCTGAATACCATCGCCGACCATCACCACTCCCGCCGCACCCAACGCCTTCAGCTTACCTGCGCTGACCCTGCCCGGATCTTTGAGTTTCACGCGAAGTCGCGTGATGCATGCGTCGAGGTTTAGAATATTGCCGCGCCCGCCAAGCGCGCGGACGACTTGCAGGGCGAACTCATCGCCGCTCGTCGTGTGCACTACCCCGGCTTCTGCTTCCATACTTTCGCGGCCCGGCGTCTTCAAATCGAACTTCCGGATTACAACGCTAAAAATGACGAAATACCCAGCGGCCCAGATCGGACCGATAACGAAAAGCCAGAGCGCGTGGGTCGATTTCGAGAAAAGCACGACGTAATCGATTAATCCGTGCGAAAACGTGAACCCGTGCTTAATGCCGAGCACGATACAGACGAAATAGGCAACGCCCGCTAGCAGTGCGTGAATGCCGTAAAGGATCGGCGCGACAAACAGAAACGCGAACTCGATCGGCTCGGTGATTCCGGTTAAGAAGGCCGCGAGCGCGGCGGAAATCATGACACCGCCGACTTTTGCCCGATTTTCCGGACGGGCGGCGAGGGTGATGGCAGCAGCCGCGGCGGGCAGTCCCCACATTTTGAAGAGGTAGCCGCCGGTCATATTGCCGGCTGTCGGATCGCCAGCGATGAAGCGTGCGATTTCCCCATGCACTTCCTGGCCGGAGCTGGGGTCGAGGAAATCGCCCGCCTGGAAAAAGAATGGGACGTTCCAGGCATGGTGCAAGCCGAAGGGGATGAGCGCGCGTTCCACAATACCGTATATGGTGAATGCAAGGGCCGGTTGCCCGTGCACCGCCCACTCCGAGAAGGCCGCGATTCCTGCGCCAATTGGGGGCCAGATGAAGCTCAAGATCAACGCTGCGAGGATGACAGCGAAAGCTGTGATGATGGGCACCGAGCGTTTTCCGGAAAAGAAGCCAAGATATGCTGGAAGCTGGATCTTATAAAATCGGGCGAAAACTGTTGCTGCGATGAGGCCGACGATGATGCCGCCAAAGACGCCGGTGTCGATGGTGGGAATTCCCATGGCGGTCGACGTTTCGACCCCACGAATCTTCGCAATCACTCCCATTGCAGCGAGAAAGACTGCAAACCCTACTGTGCTCGCCAGCGCAGCCACGCCATCGTTGTCGGTGAGGCCGATCGCCACACCAATGGCGAAGAGCAGCGGCAGATTGGCAAAAATCGCGCCGCCGGACTGCGCCATGATCTGGGAGAGGGCTTCTGGCAGCCACGAGAAATTCGCGCTGCCGACACCCAGCAGAATACCCGCAACGGGAAGCACCGAGACGGGCAACATCAAGCATTTGCCGATCCTTTGAAGGTAGGAGAACGCACCGGAGAACATGGACATGGTATTGAAAAAAGTTGGGGGTTATTCTTCGGGAAGGAGTTTACGGACGTCGGCACCGGTGCGGCATTTGAGAGCACGCTGCGCGAGTTCCTGACAGTCCTTGTATGAGAGACGCCGCACCTGGGCTTTAATCGTGGGAATCGACGGGAGGCTGACGCTCAGTTCCTGGACCCCCAGTCCCACGAGAATGGGCACTGCTTGCGCATCGCCGGCAATGCCTCCGCAAACGCCGACAAAACGTTTATGTTTTCGCGCCCCTTCAACAGTCAGTGCGATGAGGCGAAGCAGGCCCGGATTGAGGTCATCAACTTTCGAAGCGAGGCTGGGGTGGCCGCGATCCATGGCGAGGGCGTATTGAGTGAGATCGTTCGTGCCAATCGAGAAGAAATCCGCTTCTTCAGCAAATACTTCCGCCATCACGGCGACCGCGGGAATTTCGACCATGATGCCACACGGCATCGGAGCGATCCCGAGCGAATCGGCTTCCTCAGCCAAAATGGCCTTCGCATCAACCAGTTCCGCCATCGTTGAGATCATTGGAAACATGATGCGCAAATTTCCATGCTCAGAAGCGCGCAGAAGAGCACGAAGCTGTGTTCGGAGAATCTCCGGTCGGTCGAGGCAGATGCGAATGCCGCGTTCGCCGAGGAACGGGTTGTCTTCCTTCGGGATCGGAAGGTAAGCCAGCGGCTTATCTCCCCCTACGTCGAGGGTTCGGATAATCAACGGTTTATCTGCGCCGACGGCTTGGGCAATGGCTTTATATTGTTCGAACTGCTCATCTTCAGATGGAGCCGTGGCACGTTCCATGAACAGGAACTCCGAGCGCAGCAGGCCCACTCCATCACCGCCCAAATCCTGGATCTGCTTCGCATCATTGAGGCCTCCGATATTCGCGGCAACCTCGACATGGTGCTCGTCGGTGGTCGTCGCCGGCTCGAGAGCATGGGCGAGATCTTCCTTCCGCTGCTCTTCGTGGCGTTTTTGTGCCTCGCGCAGCTTTCTTATTTCCTCGAGGGAGGGATTCAGCCGAAGGGTGCCCTTGCCGGCATCCAGAATCACACGCGTGCCATTGGCAAGTTCCAATGCGCGCGCTTCAATGCCGGCCAAAGCAGGGATTCCCAGTGAGCGCGCGAGGATGGCTACGTGTGAGGTCGCTCCACCCCGCACCGTCGCGAAACCCATTACCTTGCCGTGTTCCATCGCAGCAGTGTCGGAAGGATTGAGATCCTCTGCGATGAGCACCGCATTATCGGGATACGACGGCTTTTCCCTTTTTATTCCTGTGAGGATCTCCAGCACCCGTTCGCCCACATCGCGAAGATCATTGGCACGTTGCGCGAGGAGTTCGTTGCGCAAAGCAGCAAGCCGGTCAGCGTGGGTCTTCACGGCCTTTTTCCACGAGAAGGCAGCGCTCTTTCCCTTGGCAATTGCAGAAGTGGCAATATCAAGGAGATCCGGATCCTCAAGGAGCTCGGCGTGTGCCGCGAAAATAGCGGCCTTCGTCTGTTCTCTATTCCCATGAAGCTGAGCGCGCAACGCCTCAATTTGGCCGGACGCCTTATCCAGGGCATTGTCGAGCCGACGCCGCTCTTTGTCGGGCGAATCTTCTGCTTTCTCCGACACCTCGATCTCTTTGTGGCGGACCTGATAGATCTCCCCAACCGCGAGCCCGGACGATGCTGTAACCCCCGTGATCAAGTTCGGATTCACATTCTTCCTCGGGGCCGGGGCAGCGATGGTCGCCTCGGTCATCGCTGCGAGCGCCGCTTGAGGTAGACAGCCCTCGTCGCCAAGACCTTCCTCGATCATTGGGGCGATTCTCTTCACCGCCTCCTCGGCGTCTGAACCTTTCGCAATAAGAATGACTTTGTCGCCCAGTTTGGTCTCCAAGGCCATCAAGGAGGTGACGCTGCGAGCATTGGCAGAGCGATCGCCGAGCTGTAGTTTGATCTGGCTCTTGAACGACTTGGCCGTGCTGCTCAATACTGCCGCAGGCCGGGCGTGGAGACCGTTCGGGTTGGGAAGAATGATGGCCTCGGAAGTCGCCGTCGGACCCTCTTCTGCGGCAACTGCTGCCACCGCGCCATTGAGAGTAAGTGTCAGGACCGGCGTCTCGCCGACTTTGGCCGTGCCCGATCCGTAAACGGTATTCGAGACTCCTTCGCCGTTCGAAATGATAACTTCTGTCAGCAGGCTTTTTGCATTCGTCGCGATGTAGTCAAGATCGAACTCGATGAGCGGCGCTCCGATATCCACCTTTTGTCCCACGTCTACCTTCGGCGTGAATCCCTCGCCTTTTAGTGAAACCGTATCAATGCCCACATGCAAAAGCACCTCGATATCGCCGGTCGTCTTCAGGGTTACCGCGTGACCGGCCGCGTGCCGCTGAACGACTTCCCCCGCACATGGTGCTCGCAGGATATTGTCGACGGGATCGATCGAGATCCCGTCGCCAACCAGCTTCTGTGAAAAAACGGGATCGGGGACACGCTCGATGGGATAGATGGTGCCTGAAATTGGCGCTAGAATGACAAGTTCGGTGCTCATGGGGACCCCAAACTTGGTATCTGGAGACAATAGTCACTGCAAGGCTTAAATCATGGCGATTAGCAAAATGAGACTGGTGTGGAGAAACGGTGAAGCCTGCACGTTCTCAGGCAACCAATGGGTCGCGAATGGTTCCGGATCTAGGTGTAGAGAAGAAGCCGCGCTGTGGAATCGACCTCAGCGCTTTTCGCCGCAATGCTGAGTTTGATGACTCTGGCGCAACGATTCTCACAGTTGCGAAGTTGGCGGCAGCTTCGAGAGGAATTGCATCAGTGGCACATTGCAAGAGACTGATAGTAAATTGGTTACAAGAACGTATCCAGAGAATCATGCAGGTAGTTCGACAAATGCTTCCAAATCTCGTCGTTAAATACCTGTTCAGAGACTCCGCACATCCGATGAATAAGATGAACCGCGTTCGCATCCACACTTTCGCGACTGCCACCGCGATTTGGCTCCTTCTCTCAGGGCTGGCACCTCTGTTTGCTCAGGAAGAGGTCGCGTTGCCTCGTCCAGAGGTCGAGGAGAAATCACTGCTCGATCTCTACAAACAAGGGGGGATGCTTATGCACCCGATCCTCCTGTGCTCGATCGGCACCATCGCTGTCGGCGTTTACTGTTTCCTGCAGATTAACGCGAACAAAATGCAGCCCAGAGCACAGGTCGATGCGCTCGTTCATTATATGCGCTATCAGGATCCCGGTGCGGCTTACGAGCTCTGCCGGAGCAACCCCAACAGCTACACGAACGTCGCCGCTGCCGCGCTGATCAAGGTGAATTTCGAGCGCGAACTTGCCAACAAGGTTTCCATGGAACAGGCGGCCGCCGAGACCCTGGCCGAGGAGGAAACGCGAAACATGATCTGGGTCAATTACCTCAATGTCTTTGCTACCATCGCGCCCATGCTCGGCCTACTTGGCACGGTGACCGGCATGATCCAAAGCTTCGACCAGCTCGCTGCCGGACGCTCCGAGCCTCAGGACCTCGCCGGAGGCATCGGTCAAGCGATGCTCACGACCGCCGGCGGCCTCATCGTCGGCATCCCGGCGATGTTTCTTTACTTCTATTTCCGGAACAAATTGATGATCGTTATCACCAACATCCAGAAATCGGTGACCTTCCTCATCGACGTCCTCTCTGGCGAACTCAAGCTTGAGGGCGTCGCCGAAAATCCGCCCGCTGACATCGCTGGAGGAGGGTATGTGGCTGTCGAGGAGACTCCTGCCTGAGTGATGAAGGTCGAACGACGTCACACGATCCAGCCCGGCTTCATGCTGGCGCCGATGATCGACATGACCTTCCTTCTGCTGATTTTTTTCATGGTCACCACCAGGATCAGCAAGGAACAGATCAAGCTGGATATCAGGCTGCCAATCGCGGCCAACGCTGTCCTGCCCGACGACCTTGCCAATCGCGATATTATCAACATCGGTGGAGACGGAACTTACTTCCTTAAGAGCACCGCTGTCACAAAACAAGAGCTGTCCAGATATTTGAGACAACGCTTTGAAGATTACCCTCCACTCCGGCTCTACGTTCGTGCGGATCGCAATACGCCCGGCAAGAAAATTAAGGAACTAATGCGTCTGGCTGCGGAAGCAGGGGCCATCGATATGATCTTTGGCAGCTACCAGAAGGAGTAATCAATGCGTGTTTCCAGGCGGCGCTATGACGATGTGGAAATGCAGATGGGGCCCATGATCGACATGGTGTTCCTGCTTCTGGTGTTTTTCATGGTTACGGCTAAACCCGTCAAACCCGAGGCTGACGTCGGCATGTCGCTGCCGGGCACTGTTTCGCAGGAGGAATCGGTAGATATCCCTGACGAACAACAGATCGAGATTACCGCCGAAGGCTCCGTAGTACTCAATGACCTGAGATTAGCAGAACCGGGTGACAAGGAAATGCCGCAGTTGTTTGCCACGCTGAAGCGCTTTAAGGAAGCGGCGAAAGCGAACCGGAGCGAGGCGCTCGTTACCATCGCCGCTGCGGACCAGTCCATTCACCAGCGCATCGTGGATGTTCTAAACGTCTGCGCACGGGCCGAGATCACCGGTGTTTCCTTTTCCGACACCGGTTTCGGGGAGGACGAATTCTGAGCGCAACATGACGACGTGCTTATTCGCTCACGCTCCGCTGCTTCCTTCCATGACGAAGGTGGCAAAGCGACGAGGACGCAATCGACGCAACGGGACTGATACCGGCGAAATACCGTGAACGCTGTCTTTGCTTGAAGGATGAGCGTGTCTGCGATTGCGTCTGGCGGTGAATCGTTCAGTGTGCCTGGATTTTTTGTGCAAATATTCTGGCGAAGATTTCGGTAGTTTTGACAACCGCTCCGGCGAGCGGCTTATTAAAGACCATATGTTCTCTCCAGAGCCGAAGCCTCCCGGATCCGAGGGCTTCACACTGATCGAACTTCTCACGGTGATTGCGGTTATTGCTGTCCTGATAGGGCTCCTGTTTCCAGCCGCGGCCGCCGTTAAGGACGCTGCCCGCAAAGCCAAGGCAAAAAGCGACATTGTCCAACTCGTGAATGCGACCAGGGCCTACTACACGGAATATGGAAAATATCCATTGCCTGCCGGGGAAGCCATTCAGGACATTGTTTACTCCGGTGGCAAAAATTCGAATGCTGACTTGTGCAATATTCTGCGCGCGGTTTCTGAAGAAGATCAGCTAAACCCTCGACGAATTGTCTTTTTGGAAGTGCCCCCGGCCAGGAACTCCAGTCGTCCCAAAAGTGGAGTCGCGAAGGGCGGAGCGTTTTTTGACCCGTGGGGAAACGAGTACGTTGTTTTCGTGGATGGCGATTACGACCATTCTCTCGATAAGATACTGGGTCTATTCTACTCGGGCGGAGATCACTCGCTTCGCAGCGGAGTCGCCGCTGTCTCGCTCGGCAAGGACGGTAATTGGGGAACCGGAGGCGACGGAAGGCTAGAGGGCTCGGACGATGTCGTTTCGTGGCAATGATTGGCGATCGATTACTTGATCGCGGGGAAACTCGCAGCACCTGTGCGCGGATCGAAATCATTGCTCCGCTATCCGGTGAGATCGTGCCGATTGAACGCGTCCCGGATCCCGTATTCTCAAACAGGATGGTCGGGGATGGCGTTGGGATTGATCCTCTCGATTCCGTTCTGCGTTCGCCGTGCAGCGGAGAAATTACGCAACTTCATTCCGGCGCCCACGCGATCACTGTCCGAACGGGCGACGGGATTGAAGTCTTCATTCACATCGGTCTGGATACCGTGCATCTCAAGGGGAGGGGATTCACGCCCAGAGCGAAGGTTGGTGATCAGGTTTCCGTGGGCTCAGTGCTCATAGAATTCGATCTCGACTTTATCGCGAGGCACGCGAAGAGCGTGCTCACGCTCGTGGTCGTTACCACCATGGAAAAAGCGTCTCTCGCCGATAAGGCTTCGGGTCTCGTCTCCGGCGGCAGGGATCCGATTTTCATCCTCGATCTGAAGGATGGCACCGGACCGTCGCCGGAAGTTGGTGGACTGAGAGCGAGCTCCGATGCGATCCTGATTCCCAACGCGGCGGGGTTGCATGCCAGACCTGCGGCAGTGCTGGCAAACGTTGCCAAGACTTTCCAAAGCAACATTCGACTTTACGTGGGGGACAGAAACGCGAATGCAAAAAGCGTCACGGCGATCATGGCACTTGATGTTCGGAAAGGCGCGAAGGTCGTTCTGGTCGCCGAAGGGCCGGACGCCAGAGAAGCGATCTCGCGCCTCACCGTGCTGATCGAGCAGGGGCTCGGATACGAAGGCGGGAAGCCGGCGTTTGCTCTCGCCAGCATCAAAAAAACCGGGGAAGCCGCGGGCGAAATGCTCTCGAAGTCCGAGGACCCAAATCTGATTCCGGGGGTTGCGGCATCGCCGGGCGTCGGTGCCGGCACAGTTTTCCAGGTGCGACCTGAGGAAGTTTCGGTGACAGAAAGCGCCGATGATCCCGATCACGAGCGTGAACTTCTCCATTCGGCGTTCGAAAAGGCCGAAGGGCAACTTGCGGCGCTTCAGTCGCAGCTCCGCGCAGCCGGCGATCCTGCGAAGGCTGCCATTTTCGCTACGCATGGCGAGCTAATGGAAGATCCCGACGTTGTGGAAATCGCCACTTCGGCGATTGCAAAAGGGAAGAGTGCCGCGTTTGCGTGGAAATCTGCGTACACAACGCTTGCTGAACGGCTTGCTGGAATGAAAAATCAACTTCTCGCCCAGCGAGCCAATGACATGCGCGACGTTGGCGTGCGCGTGCTTGAGTTGATCGCTGGCGTCGAGAAGAAAGAACGCGTGTATCCCGCTGAGGCAATCTTGATTGCCGAAGACCTTACGCCTTCGGATACCGCTGAACTAGACGGGGCGAAGATCATTGGCTTATGTACCGTCCGCGGAGGCGCGACCTCGCCTGTGTCAATCCTCGCCCGTTCGCTCCGGATTCCGGCGCTCGCGGGGGCGGAGCCACGGGTGCTCGAAATCCCGAACGGAACTCCCGTTGTCCTCGATGGAAGCCGCGGTTTCTTGCGAATGAGCCCTTCCAAGGTGGAGATCGAGCAGATCCGCGTTCGACAGAATGCCGCAGAAGCCGGACGGCGAGAGGCTCTCGTGCGTGCCCACGAACCGGCGATTACTCGTGACGGTCATCGAATTAGAGTCGCGGCGAACATCGGCGGTGTGCGTGAGGCGGAACAAGTTGAAGAGTTGGGCGGCGAAGGGGTCGGTCTATTGCGCTCTGAATTTCTTTTCCTGGAGCGGAGTTCCGCACCTTCTGAAGATGAGCAGTTCAAAGTCTATAAAAAGGTCGCGCAGACTGTTGGGCCGGAACGGCCGCTGGTCATCCGCACCCTTGACGCCGGTGGCGGCAAATCGCTTGCGTACCTTGCAATCCCACGGGAGGAAAACCCGTTTCTCGGCGAACGCGGCATCCGCGTTGGCCTTGATCAGCCCGACATTCTGCGGATCCAACTTCGCGCCGTGCTGCGCGCATCGGCCTATGGCCAGATTCTGGTCCTGTTTCCGATGATCGGCACTCTGGAAGAATTGCGGGATGCAAAAACGATTCTCAAGGAAGAAGCGGAGCGTCTCGGTATTGCGTCGGTGCCGGCAGGCATCATGATCGAAATCCCATCCGCAGCGCTCATGGCGACGCAGTTCGCAAAGGAGGCGGACTTCTTCTCGATTGGTACAAATGACCTTACGCAATACACGCTCGCGATGGATCGCGGTCATCCGAAATATGCGCCCTATGTGGATAGTCTGAACCCGGCGGTGCTCCAACTCATTGCGGACAGCGTCGCCGGAGCGCACTCGTGGGATCGCTGGGTAGGTGTTTGTGGAGCTGTTGCAACTGACGCCGATGCCGTGCCGATCCTCATTGGACTTGGCGTGGACGAACTGAGTCTTTCGATGCCGGTCATTCCGATGGTCAAAGCGCAGATTCGCTCCCTCGAACTCGCGACCTGCCGCCGGCTCGCAGAGGAAGCGCTCAATTGCGACACCGCGGCTGAGGTGCGCGCTCTCGTGGCCGATCTAACGGCGCAATCCGGGTGAATATCCAGATCAATGAAGTCCCCCCAGATAGAACGCGATGAACCTAGCAAGTAGTGCTTTTTCCCTGATGCAGAAGATCGGCAAGGCAATGATGCTGCCGGTTTCCGTGCTTCCCGTTGCCGGTATCCTGCTCGGCGTCGGCAGTGCCAATTTCGAGTGGATGCCGCCGATTGTGTCCTTGATTATGGCGCAGGCGGGAGGCGCAATTTTCGGATATCTCCCGCTACTCTTCGCGATCGCAGTCGCAGTCGGCATGACCGAAAACGATGGTGTGGCGGCTGTCGCTTCGACGGTGGGCTATCTGGTCCTTCTCGCTACGATGGGCGTCGCAACGGCATTTATCGCCCTCAGGAGCGGAGCCTCCCCATCGATCGAAGGCGTGACGTTGGCGCCGGATTTGATAGGGCAGATCCGCCAGGCGCTGGGCGCCGCGGTCGCGCAGCAGAAGATCGTGGTAGGTGGCTCGGAGCTCAAGTCCATCATGGGGATGGCAACAATCGAGACCGGTGTGTTCGGAGGTATTCTCATCGGATTGATCACCGGCTGGGTTTTCAACCGATTTTATCGGCTGCAGTTGCCTCCTTATCTCGGATTCTTTGCAGGCAAGCGGTCGGTTCCTATCATCACCGCCTTTGCCGCAATCGGGCTTGGAATTGTGCTTTCAGTAGTGTGGCCGCCGATCGGCGCACTGATTCAGCGATTCTCGCATTGGGCTGCTGAAGGGCAGACGGTGGTCGCATTTACAATATACGGGTTTGTCGAAAGAATGTTGATCCCGCTGGGATTGCATCACGTTTGGAATGTTCCGTTCTTCTTTGAGGTGGGTGAATACGTCGATCCCATCACCGGTCAGGTCGCGCGTGGAGAGATCAACCGCTTTATTGCCGGCGATCCGACCGCGGGCAACATGACCGGGGGATACCTTTTCAAGATGTGGGGACTTCCGGCGGCGGCGCTGGCGATGTGGCATACCGCGCGCCCGGAGAACCGTGCCAAAATAGGGGGCATCATGGTTTCGGCGGCGCTGACGTCGTTTCTTACCGGAATTACCGAGCCGATTGAGTTTGCGTTTCTGTTCCTGGCGCCACTGCTGTATTTCATCCACGCCGTCCTTGCCGGCGTTGCCTATTGCGTTTGCATCTTGCTTGGCATCAAGCACGGGATGACTTTTTCCCACGGTCTGATCGATTTTATCGTGCTCTACCCAAACTCCCATCATGCGCTTTGGTTGCTGGTGCTGGGGCCACTTTGGGGGTGCATGTACTATGTCGTTTTTCGCGTGGCTATCACGACGTTTGACCTCAAGACTCCCGGTCGTGAAGTCGAGAAGTTGACTAAGTCCGAGGCGAAAGACGCAGTTGCACAGAATTTTGCACTGCAGCTCGTTCGCGCGCTCGGCGGGCGCAACAACATTGCCGCTCTGGATGCCTGTATCACGCGGTTGCGTGTGAAGTTGCACGATGTTTCCAAGGTCAACGCCGATAAGTTGAGAGCGCTCGGTGCAGCCGGTGTCGTGACGGTCGGTGACGGGGTTCAGGTGATCTTTGGAACGCGCGCTGAAAACTACAAGACCGATGTCGAGGAATACCTCAAGGTTGCAGGACCGGAGGCGGACGAGGTGGATTTGGGGGAGGAACCCTTCCCGGCCGAAACCGCACCCGCCGAGGCGGCTGTTTCTAAAATTCGCGATCCCGACGCGGCGCGAAAAGCAGCGGCAATCGTCGCCGCGCTCGGCGGACGCGAAAACATCGATCGTGTCGACGCATGCGCAATTAGGCGCCTGCGCATCGTAGTGAGGGATCAGGCGCGTCTGGATGAGACTCAATTGCAAGCCGCGGGAATCTCAGGATTGGTAAAGCTGCCAGAAAACGTCGTGCATCTGCTGGCCGGTATCAATGCCGACCAATACGCAGCCGAGATGCGCGGCCAGCTGGCGGCCGAACCGGTGCGTCCTGCCTGATTAGTAACCTGGAAGTTAGTTTGCGCGAACGCCCGATTGAACTCTTATGTCGATGCCAAAAGGACCGAAAACTCCTGAGATCTGGCAGAGTTTCCAGTGGCTCGCGAAGCCATTCTCATCATGCGCACTTGCAGGCAGCGCTATGGCGACTGCTTCTCAGTGAATCTGAGTCCGCGACTACCCTCGATCGTATTTGTTAGCGATCCGACAGCATTGCAGACGATCCTGACCGACGATGATTGGACTGTTCGATGCACCCGGTGAGCTCAACGCGATGCTCGAGCTGTTTTTTGGGACTCAGTCTATCTTCGGCCTGAGTGGAGAATACCATCGGCATATGCGGCAACTGATGATGCCGCCATTTCACGGCGAGAGGATGGGTTCTTATGGACAACTGATTTGCGAAATCACGGACGCCATCACGCGCGACCGGGTTGCCGGAAGACACGTCCGCTTCAGCCGTGAATCGAGCGGCCACCGGGAATACGCCCGGCGCAGCCCTTCAATGTTTGCTTCGCGGCTGAATTGATACCAGTAGAAAACGACGCGTGTCAGGTCTCGAATTTTCTCCTCCCGGTGAAGCGAATAGCGCTTCGCCTCGAACCGCCGCTTGGTGGCACCAAGGATCCGAGGGGAAAGGGCAGTTCAAAAAAGAACCCTCCGAAATGGCGAAGGTTGCCGCCGCTACAGGCGCCGTAACGGCGCTCTGGGGTTTGGCCATTTGAGATTTGGAATCACGCGGCGGCCCGGAATGTGGCGGGGCGCCGTAACGGCGCTGTGAGAGCGCCGATCGGAGTTTGGCCGTCTTTGAGCGCCGAAGGTGCGGAATACCCCAGCCCAGCCCAACGGGCTGGGATTACAATCGATCGAATTCTGCGGCCTGAAGGGCTGCGATATCAGGCATTCGCCGGGTTCCATTGGCAATCGGGATATGGGGCGTTCTCAGTGAGTCAATCTGATTGGGAAGCTGTCATCGCCTACATCGGAAATCAGGCAGAGCATCACAGGGGAGTCTCTTTTCAGGAGGAATACCGCCGCTTTCTTGAGCGCTATCAGATTGCCTACGATGAACGGTATGTTTGGGATTAGGAATCGCCCGAGGCGCGCTTGCGGATGACGGATGTGGTGTGACAGCAATGCCGGCCCTACAGGCCGGATTCTTTTTTGATCGAAATCCCAGCCCGTTGAGCTGGGCTATGGAATTCCGCGCCTTCGGCGCTGTCGACGTACCCTTAGCGCCGAAACGGGATGAATTCTGAGAGATACTTTGGTCCCACGAGGAAGAGAACCCCGCAGAATCTGTCATTGGGAAAATCGATGAAATCGAGCGCATGTTGGGAGGCTGGATCAAGTCGCTTCCCTCTAGATAGCGCACTAGTGGATCTAAGTTAAGCCCCCGGCTGTTCCGAGGAGACTTCGTGAGCCTGGCAGCTCCGGAAGCCCTTTTTCGAGGCAAAATGAACGGGTGGCAAGTCGGGAAGAAATGTTGAGATTGAGTCTTCCGGCTTTGAAGCATTTCATGGGCTGGAGGCAATGGAACGAAGGATGCTACGTGTCAAAGCGGCCGGGCATTCCTGGATCCCGGCGATTCTCCTCGCAAGAACAGCGGGAAAGCCCATTTTTTTTTGCAAGAGCGGGACAGGGGATCGTCGCCTCTGAAAGAAACAATCTTCAATGATTACGACGCATTTACTCAATAACAACGGCGAGGAACCTCTTGTAACCAAACACCACATGATCAATACACTACTGACAATTCTGGCGGTCGGCGCGATTGCCTTTCCCATCGGAACCGTAAAGGCAAAGGCGGCGAGCCCTTTCCCTGGCAAGAACGGAAATAAGCAGTCTCCCGTGACAGCGGATTCAGCGCCCCGGAGTGCCCAGTTATTGGGGGGTGTGCGACAATCGGTGCGTTTCACTGCTAATGCCACTATCAGGGCAAAGCACACGAACACCCCGGATCAGTCTAGTGCGATGTCTTCGGAGCCGAAGCAGTTTGCCAGAGCGGAAGAAAGTCCGAATCGTGGCAGCGGGCAACGCGCCCTTCTGCGGTCTCTTCAAAATCTATCCGTGATGCCAAACCCGGCGAGCGGGAGCGGGCAGTCGTCAGATGCTGCTCGACAATCGGTGCGCTATGCGGCTGTTGACTTAAACCGTGCAATGTACGCGAATGCCCTGGATCACTCCGTCGCTTTCTACCCGAGCCCGGGGCAGACTTCTGGCGGGGACGTCAGCGTGACCCGTGGCAGCGGACAGCGTGCTTATCTTCGGTCTCTTCGGAACGACGCTGAACTTGATTACTAACTTCGAGCGGTGAGGAATGAGATTTCCGAAAGGGAGCGGGCAGCGTGGAACAGGCTGCTGAGGGCCTCACGCTGACGCGGGGGAGCGTTCTCTTTGTCCGGCAGCTGCCGCTGCCGGACAACCCGGGCGGCCCAAAAACGTCGCCAGGCACTTCAATGTGCTCTTGCCCTTTGGGTTGTGTCGCTTTTGTGGATGGCCGACGTTGCTCGCTTGACCGAGATCGCTGCGGATATCCGCGTTCCGGTCGCGGCTTGCTTGGCGCCAAAATCGACGGCAACGCGACTCCCTCCCTCCTATTTGAACAGTCTCCTATGATTCCGGTATCCGCGCAGATGTCTCAAGAAGCGCTAATTTCCCGATCCGATCGACTCCCTCGCTCAATGGGTCGAGAGCTCCTGCAAAGCCCGGGATTTCTCCGTAAGTCTTGGGGAGGGACAAGGTATTCTCCAGGTCTCCGCCTCGGATCGCGCGACTCCGCCGTTCGCCTTGATTTTCAATGTCCGGAAGTACTGAAAACGGTCTCCGCGCTGGCAGACTCACGAGTCTTGAAGGGTTTGGTGCTCGACAACCGTGAACGATGAATGGCCCGAAATCCGGAAACGTCCCCCCAAA
>CAWDWA010000033.1:0-303477 GCA_963805815.1 uncultured Verrucomicrobiae bacterium | reverse complement strand
CTGCTTCGGCTTGTGAGTTTCGCCCTTTGGAAGTAGTTCGAGAAGTTGGCGATTGCCGAACGGGTTCTTCTCCATCCATTCCCGCCCGACTCCGAAAGCGAGAATCGCACTAATCGCTTCGAAAATATCCCTTTGGCGTTTTGGGCTGAGAAGGGCGGGATGCTCCTTCCTGGCCTCAAGCGAGGCAGCACGCTCAAGCTTCTGCCCCGCGATAATGTTTCGTCGCATTCGCTGGGAGGCGCTTCAAGAAGCTTACGACACGCTCGCCGTCTTGGAATGTCAACGGATGATAACGGACGTTCAAAGCCGACCAGTTGTTTGAGGAGCATGAACGGCATGGAGTAGCTCGAAAGCGTCTTGGCGGCCCTCCTTGCCTCGGTCTTGTGCCTTTTGTATTCTTCACACAGTTCGCCAAGCGTTTTTCCGGTGATCTCTTGTCCGCCTGAGATTTCATCGTCGGCGGTAAACTGTTTCAGTAGGGGATCCCGAAACGCGAATGGATGACCCATGAGAGCCTCGTAAGTGCGCCACATGCTCTCGATATTCGCTCTCCTGTAAAGTCCTACCATCTCATTGAACGCGGCCTCAGAGCCTTCATCGACCCAGTATCCAATCTCAAATAGTTTCTCTCGGAGCACCCTCTCCCAATCAATTGGAACGTAATGAGGCGACTTCCCCTCGTATATGGCAAGATCAGTTCCGACGTTTTCGACTATCTCGTCGAAATCTGGGTCGGTGACGGGGGTGATCCTTGTCTCCGCTTCATCCTTCTCCATCATGATGAAGTGTCGGATGACAATATCTATGCGCTCATGCTTTGAGAGAGCGGATAGCGGCTTCAAATCGCCTTGAAAAATTGCAACGATTGCAACTTTCCTTGGCCGCATCCGATTACGCCGCGCAACTACGGCGATTTCAGCTCCCGCCGCTCGCCGCTCGAATTGTTCTTCCCAGTAAACTTTTTGTGTTGCGGCGAGACGAGCGGCCTGCCTGCGGATCGCTCGTCTTCAGGGATTCCTTGATTTCCTTCTTCTTGCCGAAAACTCCGGCTTTTGAAAGGTCAGCCGGTATTCGAAAACGGAAATAATAAACACCATTTCGGCGTAGGAGGTATGGATGGTTGGGCACTTCGCTCGGTGCGGTTTGTGTCCCACCGTTGTGTCCCAATTTGTCATCATAGCTCATTGCTAACGAGCTACTTACCTCATCTTCAACTGACTTGGCAAGCATGTGGCGGAGAGGGGGGGATTCGAACCCCCGGTACCCTTTTGAGGTACGGCGCTTTAGCAAAGCGCTGCTTTCGACCACTCAGCCACCTCTCCAGATCTACGTTTATGGTTATCGCCGTTCCCGACAGAAAAACTCCAGGTAACCTGCAGCGCCCAACTAATTTCGACGTTTTACCTGCACGCGCAAGAAAATAACGCGAATCTGCGGCGTGCGCGGCCGGGTCATTCTCCCTGCCACCACGGCAACTACCGTAAGGGACGTGCGACGAGGATTCCGGCGTTGGAACTAAAGCGTTTCAGGTAAACAGAGAGCTGGGAGTCGACCACGACTTTACCATAGTTGCGGGGCGACGAGGCGTGCATGAATCGCAGCACTCCATCGCGGGTCCGATAGGCGAGTCCAACATGGGATGTTCCGATATAGCGCCCATCGTGGGACGTGATACCAATGATATCCCCGCTGCGAAGTTTCGATTCGATCGCGGGCACGCGGGACTTCGGGATGTGATACATACCCCGTTCGGTGACCTGCCGCTCCATTCTTCCAAGAGGGGCAAGCAAGTCACGGTTATTCCGCAGGTACCTGTAATGTTTCCAACCGGCGGTCATTTCCCTTGCCGCATGCGGCGCCGGAATTCCGCCTAACTTACGGGTAAGATCATCGACGAGGCCGCGACGATCGTTATCGTAGAGCCAGTCTTCAAGGTAATGCAGGCGAGAGAGATAGCCGCCATCGCAATCTCCACCGCGATACCGATCGAGCTCGATGTATTCAAGCATCGTTTGTGGATTCTGCTGATGAGGCTCTTCGTCGAGCATCCGCGCAAATGCCAGGGAGATCTCGAAAAACGTCCAGCAGTCCACGCCGTTAAAGTTGACGGATGGCGCCTCGACAGAGTCATCGATTTCGAGCGTGTAGGATTTGTAAGGGGTGCCGCGAAGAGCGTATCCGACACGTGCAGTGCGGGCCGTGATGGGAAGCTCGGCCCAGTTCTCCCGGCGTGCCCGTTCCAGGAGCTGATCAAATTTGCGCTCTCCAACGAAAACCGTGTCGAACGGCAAAGAGCGGGCCAGCAAAAAAGTCGATTGACCGGCAAACATCGCGGCAACCATCACAACGAACAAGAGGTGGTGTGCAACCATGGCAGCAAAAAATCCACATCTCGCGGCGAACTTCAACAGGATCATTTCATAATTCCAAAATTTCGCGCCGGATACGCACGCCGGATTAGACACCGGAGCTCATATTGCACACAGTCTGCGCTTTCCGACATGACCGCGACTCAGAAACTGCACAAGCAGCTCACGAACCATCTCGAAGCGCATCTTCACTCGTCGCTCGATCTCCTCAAACTGATGGTAGATATTAACAGTTTCACGGCAAACGGAGCCGGAGTAAACGAACTGGGTCGAATCACTGCCGCCGCATTCCAGCCGCTGGACTTCGAACCGGAGTTCATTCCATCACGCACACGGACCTACGGCGATCATCTTTTTCTCACTCGCATGGGACGGACACCCAGGTCGATCGTGCTTGTGTCCCATCTCGATACCGTCTTTCCGCCCGAGGAAGAGCAGTCCAACAATTTTCATTGGCAGATGGAAAATGACCGTGTTTATGGCCCGGGAACGGTCGATATCAAAGGGGGGACAGTAATGATTCATGCGACCCTGTCAGCAATTCAGGCGGTGATGCCCGAGACATTCGAAGAAATCACATGGCACATCGTCTTGAATGCGGCCGAGGAAGATCTCGCGCCAAATTTCAGCGAAACAACGCGAAGATTACTTTCCTCCGACACGTTGGCCTGTCTCGTCTTTGAGGGAGGTGCCCAGGATCAGGACTGTTTCAGGCTTGTCACAGCAAGAAAAGGTCGCGCAATGTATCGCGTGGTCGCTGAAGGGCGCGGAGCGCACGCCGGCAGCAAGCACCAATCCGGAGTTAATGCCGTTGTTCAGATCGCGGACACCATTTGCAAGATCGCAGCGCTCACTAATTACGATGACGCGCTCACTTTCAATGTTGGCTCAGTAGGTGGCGGCACAGTCGTTAATCGCGTGCCGCATTACGCAGAAGCAGAAGTGGAGATGAGGGCATTCACGGTCGAAGCGTACAATGCCGGCAAGCAGAGTATCCTCGCGCTGAACGGTGACTCCGTCGTCACAAGCCCGGTCGACGGCCTGAAATCCACCGTAGCCGTAGAGATTTGCGAGGAAACCTCTCCCTGGCCACAGAACGCAGGAACGGAAAAACTCTTCGCCGTATGGAAAAGGGTCGCCAATGAGATCGGCATCATGCTGGAGGAGGAACATCGCGGCGGATTGAGTGACGGCAATTATCTATGGGACGTTGTTCCCACGATCGATGGGCTCGGGCCCGTGGGCGACAATGCGCACTGCTCGGAACGCAGCGGGGACGGCTCCAAGGTTCCAGAATACATGAAAATTTCGTCCTTCGTATCGAAAGCGGCTCTCAACTCCCTGGCAATCATTGCACTGGCCAGCGAATGATCGAATGGCCAGCGAGCGTTGTCCCAGTTCCATTGTCAGAATCAAATCGAAGCCACTTTTCCCGAACGTTTCGCAAAGGTTCCCCCATTCGCAACAGGACTTTCATTTTGCGGAATTCAAGATCGGTGCCAACTTCCACGGCTGCCTTCTAAAATCCGCATTAAACAAATATGAACAACGGCGAACCCATCAACATCAACGAAAACTCATTCGACTTCGCGGTTACGAAGTCCCCCGTCCCCGTAATCGTCGATTTCTGGGCCCCCTGGTGCGGCCCTTGCAAAATGATCGCTCCTGTCCTCGACGAGATTGCAAAGGAGAAAGCAGAAGGCCTGCGCATTGCAAAAGTCAATGTGGACGACAACTCCGGGCTCGCCGGACGCTTTGGCATCCGCTCGATCCCGACCTTGCTTCTGTTCAAGGACGGCGAAGTGCGCGAAACAATCGTCGGACTTACGAGCAAACAGAATCTTCTCGACAAGATCAGCTCGCTCTGAGTCGACCGGAAATTACCGCCTCCGGGACTACCGCCGTCCCGGAGGTTCGGTTAAATTCCCGATCGTCCCAATCGTCTACTGATCCATCGCTCGCTGGATTTCTTCGTAGACCTTTACCACACCCACAATCATCAGTGCCGGGCGCAGGAGAAACAGCATCAGGCGAACCAGCGCTCCGATAATTCCTCCAATCGGGAGCATTGCAACCACAAAGCCCGCGAGAAACGCAATCGAAGCGGCTTTGGACGGGCTTTCCCGAACGTAGTCCTCAGCCTTAGCCTGGATATTCTCGAAATCGAAGTTGGTTGGCTCTGTTTTCATTTCAGTTGATTCTGCAGCGGTGTTTTCCATACTAATGGTTTCGCGTTGTTGGTGACTTTCGAGCGTCCTGATTATTCAGCGTTTGGGAATCGTCCATGTCTCCCCGGTATCCACATCCCGCACGATGATCTGCGTTTCGCGCATATCGATCACCAGGTAGGTCTTCCCCGGCTCCCCGGGAAACTCGAACTCCTGGCCCTGGCGAACCGTTACAATCTGGGAGGGGTCCGTTTCCGAAACGAGGACGGCGGTCGTCGATCCCGTGCGAGCCGGCAAGTTGCGAACCAGTGTTGTCTCCTCACCCGTTGATTCATTTACAACGGTAAGCTGGGAAACATCGTCCTCCATGCCAAACTTGTCGGTTTGCACACGGCGTCGGATCTTTGCCACCTTTAAGCTGGTCCCGGGAACCGCGTCACCGGTGGAGACTCTCACAGACTCGCCCGTTTGCGTATTCCGGACCGTTGCTCACTGCGCCATCGACAGATTCCAGCATAACGGGAGCTTCGACGACATTCATCTGTTTCAACCTTATATCCGGGTGAAACCCCGGACGAGACGACGCGTCATTGGGGTCCGTATCCGCAAGAAACTCATCCCTGTTGGAATAGCCGTCACCATCGGAATCCTCGTTCAGCATTCCCTCCTGGTTTAGATCGAGGCCATGCCGCGAGAACCAGGCTTCGTATTCCTGGTCATCCGCTTCTGCCTCTGAAGTAGAAGGCGGCGTCGACATTGAACCCACCGGTTCCGCTGGCGCGACATTCAACATTTCCTCGTCACTCATCACCATGCTATCCGCAACGGAGGGATCCTCCACAGGCATATCAACCGGCATATCGGGAGCCGGTGTTGTCGCGAGGAGATTTGGATCCGACGTCTCCGGAAGGTCAGTTTCCGCTGCATTCACATCATTGAGCGGCGTACCGGTGCTCGGCATTGCCTCCGTGCTCACGGATTCGAGCACGGAGTCGTCGCGCGCTTCCATCGTTTCCGTGATCTGCACCTGTTCTTCTGCCGGACCGGCTTCGTTTTCCGAACGCGCCACCTTCCGATTGCAGGCGGAACACAGCAGAATGGCGATACAAACGAAAAGAAACGGTTTGTGGAACTCGTAGGTCATCACACGCTGGAGTTAATCACTCCTTTTACCCCTCGCCAAGTGCGCCCTGCAAACGGATTAAAATTTCCTATGGAAAACTGATGAGCTTGACGGCGTCCTCGACGCACTGAAGTTTCAGATTGCACACCCCCCGAATCTCAGTGTCTTCTTAACAATTACGAAAATACAGCTATGACAAACGAACGACGAGTGGTTGTGACCGGCATGGGGGTCACAACGCCGCTAGGTAACAATATCACCACCCTCTGGAACAATCTCAAACAAGGCGTCAGCGGCGTCGACAGGATTACTGCTTTCGACACAACAGACTACAGCTGCAAAATTGCCGCTGAAATACGCGACTTCGCACCCGCCAAGTATTTCAAGAACCCCAAGGAAGTTCGCCGTACGGACCGCTACACGCAGCTCGCCATGGCGTCGTCGAAAATGGCGTACGAAGATGCGGGCCTCACGCTCGACGGTATCGATACCGTACGTTTCGGAGTAATTCTCGGCAGTGGCATCGGTGGTCTGAAGACGCTTGAAGATCAGCATTCCTTGCTGATGAACAAGGGGCCTGATCGCGTTTCGCCGTTCATGATTCCCATGATGATCAGCAATATGGCGAGCGGACTTGTTTCAATGGAATACGGTCTGCGAGGACCAAACTTCGCGACGGTGTCTGCCTGCGCGACCGCTTGTCATGCGATTGGTGAGGCGTGGCGGATGATTGTTTATGATGAAGCTGACGCCTTTCTCGCGGGTGGATCCGAAGCCGCCGTGATTCCTCTCGGAATTGCCGGCTTTGCAGCAATGAAGGCGCTCAGCCTGCGCAATGACGATCCGAAAGCAGCTTCACGCCCTTGGGATCGGGAGCGCGACGGTTTCGTCATGGGTGAAGGAGCCGGCGTTCTCGTGCTCGAGGAACTCGAACACGCCCGCAAACGCGGAGCCACTATTTACTGCGAAATCGCCGGATACGGTCTGTCTGCAGACGCTTATCACATTACCTCGCCGCTGCCGGGGGGAGAGGGCGCAACCCGCTGTATGCAGATGGCATTGGATAAAGCGCAAATCAATAAGGACGAGGTCGATTACATCAACGCGCATGGCACCTCCACAGGACTTGGTGATGTTTGCGAAACAAGGGCGATCAAAGCCGTTTTTGGCGACTATGCTCACAATGGTCTCTCCGTGAGCTCGACAAAATCGATGACCGGTCACCTCCTGGGTGCAGCCGGCGCCGTTGAGACTGTTGCCTGTATTATGGCGATTCGAGAAAGCATTATTCCGCCGACCATCAATCTCGACCATCCTGAGGACGGCTGCGATCTCGATTATACGCCGCACAAGGCAAAGGAGCGGAAGGTGCGAGTTGCGATGAACAACTCCTTTGGATTCGGCGGGCACAACGCCACGCTCGTCGTGAAGGCGTTTGAGGACTGAAGAGTTCTCTTTCCCTTGAGCTGCTTATGGCTGAACTGGAGCCGGTTCGGGCCGGGTGATTTCTTTATCTTCCCCGCGGCGCACCAAGTTGGTGATGTCTTCGACGATGAGATACAGACTGGGCACGAGGACCAGAGTAATCAACGTGGCAAAGAGAATGCCGAATCCCAGAGAAATAGCCATCGGGATAATGAAACGCGCCTGACGCGAAGTTTCGAAAATCATGGGAGCAAGTCCTCCAAATGTCGTAAGCGTGGTTAGCACTATCGGCCGAAAGCGACGTTTTCCTGCACTGTAGATCGCTTCCCATGGCGTCATTCCTTCCCGCCGCAGTTGATTCGCAAAGTTAATGAGCACCAACGAATCGTTCACGACAACCCCGGCGAGCGCGACGATCCCCATGACGCTGATCAGGCTGATGTTATAGCCCATGATCATGTGTCCGATCACTGCCCCGACGATTCCAAAAGGGATGCTGAGCATCACAATGAATGGCTGGGTGTAGCTGCGAAACGGAACCGCCAGCAGGAAATAGATCGCCATGAGCGCCAGCCAGAACCCGGCGGCCAGACTTTTCATGCTGTCGCGCTGGTCTGCCTGCCGGCCTTCATAACCGTAGGTGAGCCCTGGAAAATCACGCTCAAGCTGAGGCAATACCGTGCGGTCCAGTTCGTCCATCACAACACTGGTTTCACCAATCGGATCGACGTCGCCGGAGACCGTGATCGTTCTGCGTCCCTCGCGCCGATTGATGGTGCGATAGGATCGTCCCTGCGAGACCTCTGCCACCTGGGATAACGGTACAAAAGTGCCTTCCGGTGTTGAAATCAACAGATTCTCAATGTCGAATTCGGTTGCGCGCTCTGTTTCCGGACGCCGCACCATCACCTTGACCTCGCTGCGACCTCGCTGCTGGCGGAGCGCCTCCGCTCCGTAGAACGAGTTGCGCACCTGGCGAGCGATCTCCCGAGAGCTAAGCCCCAGTGCTTCCCCGGCCGGATTGATCTTGAATTCATACTGTCGTTTTCCGGGAGAATACCCGCTGTCGACATCGTTGATATTTGGGAATCGCTCGAGGCGCAAAGCGAGGGCGGCGGCGGCCCGATCCAGGACGCCGATATCACGGTGACTCAACTCGATCGTCAAGCCCGCACCGGATCCCGGTCCGCCGCGGTCCGATTCGAACCTAATTGACTCCACCCCTGGAATGGTGCCCGTTGCTTCGCGCCATAGCTCCGAAACCCGCGCGGTGCTGATAGGGCGGACCCCGGGTTCCCGGAGATAAGCCCGCACGTCTATTTCGTTTTCGTCGATCGAGGATGCGACGCCGATGCCGAGTTGGTCGCCGCCGTTTTCCCCGATCACTTTCTCCGCCGCATCGATGAGACGTCTCTCCACTTCCCGCACCCGGGAGAGCGGGCTGCCGAGCGGCAGCCGGGCGGTCACTACCGCCTGGTCAGCCTCGACACGCGGCATGAAAATCATTCCGATCCGTCCGCTCTCAATGTAACAGAGCACAAGAATAAGAATGCTGACTCCGATAGCGACAGTGAGCCCGCGATAGTGCAGCGTTTGCTCCAGAGACGGCCCGTACTTCGCTTCAATGAAAGCTCGCACCTTCTGTGAAAACGCCTGCTGCCAACCGTGCATTCGTGCAGTGATAGGGCTTCTCGGCCGGCTCCGCGTATGGGCAAGATGGGATGGCAGAATCAGGAGGGACTCTATCCATGAGATCAGAAAGACCGTGATGACCACAGCGGGAATCACCGCCCAGATTTTGCCGAATACACCGGGGACAAACAAAATCGGCAGGAAGGCCACGACGTTCGTGAGGATACTGAAAGCGATGGGCAGAGACACGCCTCGCGCGCCGATGACGGCGGCGTCGAAATTACTCATCCCCCTTTCGCGCGCCTCGTAGATATTTTCGCCCGCGACGATTGCATCATCCACAACGATGCCCAGAGCAATGATGAACGCGAACATCGAGATCATGTTTATCGAGACGCCCATCCACGGAAGGAATAGCATGCCACCCAGAAAAGACGTCGGAATTCCTATCGTGACCCAAAAGGCCAGTTTGAACTCCAGGAAAAGCCCCAAGAGACAAAGCACGAAAATGAACCCGAAAGATGCGTTCTTGAGTAGCAGTGACAGGCGCTGGCGATAGGTATTGGAATCGTCAATGCGAATGGCCGCATGCACTCCTGGAGGCAGACTCTGCTCAATTTCTAACATTGCCTCTTTTACAGCGTCCGAAACACTGATCGGCGTCTCATCTCCCACCCGATAGACGTCGAGACCCATGCTGCGCTTTCCATTGAAGCTCGCAAAGCGATTCACTTCTTCGAATCCTTCCCTCACCGTTGCAATCTGGCCCAATGTGATCACTGTGCCCTCGGGCGTCGTGACAATGGGAACATCGGCGTATTCCTTCGCCCATTCCCGCCGGTCATCAACGCGGAGCAGGATCTCGCCTGCGCTCGTCTCGAGCTTTCCGCCTCCCGTTTCCACAGAGGCCTGATTGATCTTCTGTGCAATGTCGCTCAGTGACATCCGGTATCGCCGGAGGGTCGCTTCTGAAACCTCCACAACCACCTCAGGCGATCGGGCATCGTCGATCTCCACTTGCGTGATTCCCGGGCTTTGCAGAAGCCGGTCCCGAATGTGTTCGACGATTTCGCGCAGGACCCGCTCGGACACGTCTCCATAGACCTCCATGTCAATCACGTCATGGCGATACGCGCTCAGCGAAACATTCGGGCGCTCGGCCTCCTCCGGAAACGTCGTGATCCGGTCGATGGCCTGCTGGATATCCTGGTAGACCTGCTGCCGATCTGCTCCCCGCAACATTTCCGCAGTCACAGAGCCGGAACCCTCAGAGGCGCTCGCCGAGATTTCTTTCACCCCATCGATTCCTCGAATCGCCTCTTCAACGACCAGAATCACGCCCTGTTCCACTTCGGCTGGACTTCCCCCCGGCAATGCCACGCTCACCGTGACGGTGTCCCGTTCGAACTCTGGGAAAACCTCCTTTTTGATCTGCGAGGTCATGAAGAATCCGCCGATCATGAAAAACAGCATCATCAGATTCGGCGTGACGCGATTCTCGACCATCCAGGCGATTAAGCCCTTATGCGTACTGAGTAGTTCACCGCTCATAACGTGGGAGCCGCTTCGGCGGCGGCAGCAGGCGCTTCATCCTCGATTCTGAGCGCCATACCCTGAACGGGTGCGGAGATTTCCGTCGTGATAATTCGATCGCCGCGATTCAATCCCCCCGTCACGACTACGTAATCCCGCGCCCGCACCGCAATTTCCACCGGGCGGATATCGAGGGTACCTTCGGCGGCAAACACCCAGACCTTGTCGTTCTCGTGAATCAAGCTCTGCGGAAGGCGCAACGCATTCTCGACTTCGCGTCCCTCGAACTCGACGCGAATGAATGATCCGATTAGAAGTCGCGATTTCGATTCGCCTTTCAGACCGAGCGGGTCCTCCACTGCGACAATGATCCGGGCCATCCGACCTTGCTCCTCAAGACTTGCAGCCAGTTGCTTTACGGTGCCGATCCTGAACTGACCTTTGCCCCACGCTGCTTCGTCGTAGATTCGCACCGCGGACCCTATTTCGGAATTGCGACCGGGGATTTTAATCCACTTGATCTGTCCGACAGGGACCGCCGCTTCGATCCAGTAATAATCGGTTCCGATCAGCGTTGTCAAAGAAGTCGTGGATGTTACCCGAGCTCCCATATTGACGGTGTCTCCTTCCACAATGGCGTTGAAGGGAGCCTTGACGTTTGTACGGGAAAGATCAATCTGCGCACGTTCCAGCTCCGCCTCTGCTGCCGAGACGGTAGCCTCGGCCATCTCCAACTGCGGCTTGCGCAACACAAGATCGCGGTCGCCTTCTCCGATGACTTCACCAAGCAGCTCATAGTCCTGACGGGCTACCGCCTGCGCCCCTTGCTCGATCCTCAAGTTCGTCCGCGCCTCGGTTACCGATTTTTCCGCCGCGCGTTTGGCGATCTCGTAATCTACCGGATCGATCTGCAGAATCTTCGCGTCCTTTTCAAACACTCCACCCGGAACAAGATCTTCACTCACCCACTGCACTTCACCACCGACCCGCGGCATGAGTTCAATACGTTTCGCGGGGGTCACGGTGCCCATAGCCTCAATTCTGACCGGCTGCGTCATGAACGTTATTGACTGCACCTCGACTAGCGTAGCCTGCCGTTGTTGTTGAGGCCTCGAGGCAGCGCGCGGCGGAGTCTTGATAAGAATAATGCCGAACACAATCGCTCCGGCGAGGACGAGAATCGGTAATAATCGCCGGAACCAAAGCCCAACGCGGCTCTCGCCAAATTGTGATTCAGGTTTGGCCGCGTCGTGCATGGATTTCTTCACCAATTGCTTGCAACAACGAGTTTCGCAAGCGGTGGCACTTTCATTCCCCATCCTCCACCAAGCGCGCGGCATAGGAGGATACGCTGCTGGATAAGCGCACGACGCGCCGCCAGATACGTGCGCTGCAGTTCCTGATCGGTCGAAATGGCATCAAGAACACGCAAATAATCGTTTGTGCCCTGCAGGTAACCCTGCCGTATTCGGCGAAGCGCCACGCCAGAAAGTTCGAGCTGTTTTTCCAGGCTCTTGAGATACTCGCGTTGTTTCCGCTCCTGAACGAGCGCGTCCTCAACCTCTCCAAAGGCGTCGAGAATAGTCTGCCCGTAACTGTCAATCCGTTCGGAAAGGACGGCCTCCGTCCGCCGCACTTCGGCGGCGCGCGCCCCACCATCGATGAGCGGCGCAATGAAATTGGCCGCCATCGATGCGAGATAGTTGTCCAGAAGATCACGAACAGCATCTGCCTCTCCTTCAATGCCAGCAGATAGAGTGATCCGCGGAAATCGATCCGCGATCGCAGCAGAGACCCGACGATCTGCGGCAAGAATGAAGAAATAAGCCTTCCGGATATCAGGGCGCCGCTGGACCAGCTCCGCCGGCAGTCCTGTGGCAGGAAGACTCTTCGGCAAGCGCAGTTCGGAAATGCGCCTGGCGACTTTCCGGGTGGGTGGCTGACCAGTCAGAATAGCAAGCTGATGCTCGAGAATCGCAGCCTGCGCTTCAGCCAGCGCCAGATCGCCTCGTCTCGATTCTTCAAGCTGCCTCTGCTGGAACACGTCCAGCGATCCAATCTGCCCCTGCCGAAATCGGGTCGTAACTAGCGTCGTCACTTTCTTGTTCAGTTCGAGCTGCGCCATCAGGAGATCGATCTGCGCATATTGCTCAACAAGCTGATACCAGGTGTCCGCGACCGAAGCCGAAAGCGTGAGGGCAGCCGTCATGACGTCTTCGCCCGAAGCCTTCAGGTCGAACACCGCGGCATCACGCGAAGAACGAATCCGGCCGAAGAGATCCAACTCGTAACCCGCTTGAAGCCCGAGGCTGTAATTTGTCTCGAGCGTTGTACCGGATCCGTTAGGTATTTCGCTGAAATTTGTGACGGCGCCGGCAGATTCCTCTCGGCGCGAACGCGTCACTCCACCCGAGCCTTCAACATTCGGAAAGAGCTCCGCCGCTTCCGCCCGTGCCGTAGCGCGCGCCTGGGCCAGACGATCCCATGCAGTCTTCAGGTCAAAATTTTCCGCCAGCGCGCGCTCGATGAGTGCATTCAAGGTAGGGTCGTCGAAGCTCCGCCACCATTGATCCGGCAATGGGACGGCACCTGACTGCGTGAATCCTCCCCCGGTCGCGACAGGCGGAACGACCGGCTTGTCCGGCGCTGCACAACCAAACAGGGCAGCCGCAAACAAAAAGATGGGATGAGAGCAGCATTTCATCAGGCCAGCGACATAACGCTTTTGTCCTGGAAGGCGCGCAAGCCGGGAATCGAGAATTGAACAATATGCTCTGCACGTCGTTTCAACTCCACCGGCGCCAGCGTGCCCACGCGCCCGTGACCCGGTCCGCAAAGGGCGTCGTTGCGGGCCGCGATGCATTGCCCCACCACGCTGCGCTCGAAATCCTCCAGCTGCTCATTTGTCGCCCCATCACCCAAATACTCTTTAAGAATGCCGAGCAATCGCTCGCGAACCGGCTCCCGAAATTCGCGCATGATCTCATCGACAAGCCCCGTGGGCGTCGCCAGCTCACGCAACTTGAGCTGATGAATGTTCCCGCCGTCCTTTGTATCGCCCATTCGCAGAAGAAGCGCCGTAATCGTTCCGCGAAATCGCTCATCGAGAGATGCATTCTCCCCCACCCCCCCGGAGATCGGATATCGCTGCGTGGCACTCTCCATCGCCGACCGCCAGACAGCTCGATACAAAGAATCTTTGTCCCCAAAATGATAGTTCACCGCCGCGATATTTGCCCCCGCAGACCTGCAGATCTCCGCAATCGTAGTTTCGCGAAAACCCTTGTCCGCAAACACGTAACAAGCAGCGTCTAGAATTCGGCAGCGGGTCTCCTCTCCATCACGGCGGGATCGCATGCGGCGGAGATTACAAGTTCAAATACGTATTTCAACTAGAAGTTTTGTTTCGCTGTAACTCATGCGGCGCATTTCGCCTGTCGCTGCCTCAAAGAGACGATCGTTTCAATCTCGCCTACCGAGCACACGTTAAACGTATTCAGGACGACTGTTGATGCGGTTGCTGCGATAGGCCACATAGCCAGAGGTCCTCCTTCCAAATTTACAGATGGCTGGTCACACCGTCCTTCTCTCCGAAGATGCGTTGCCCGGCCTTGCAGAAGCTTTTCGACAAGAACGAGGGCGCTCGCCTCGCGTCATCGCCTTACCGAACGATTTGAAGTCGTTTTCGTCTGATCGGCGAGGATCTTGCAATTGATCAGGAAGGGGATGCGTTTCTTCACTCCGGCATTCCGGAGTCGCCAGATAAATTGAAAATGTCTTGTGGGTCTTGAGCGTACAAAAGAGGTGAATCGAACCACACTCCCAAGCGCGGTCCACCTAAGGGTTCAATGCGCGGTGATGCGAATCGATTCGTTTCAACCCATGCGGTTCTGGGCAAAGCGCAGTTGGGGTGTTCCATCCAAGCGCTTCGTCAGATCCACCGGGTCACCAAGGTTCACCTCGGCGCGGTCAACCTGATACGCCCAGACATCGAACCAGACGAGCCTGGCTGCCCCGTAAAGCGTGGAAAACGCACACTCCACCGCGTCGAATCCGCAGGCGATGTCGATGCGGCCTATGCGAGGGACATTGAAACGCGCATCGTAGGTGTGCCAGCGACTCCCTGCGTACACCTGCATGTAAGCGTGGAAATCCATCGGCGTTCCCGGATCCTGAAACGCAACATCGGGGAGATGACCCGTGACGTAACGGGCGGGAAGATTGAAACAACGGCACAGCGCGACAGCGAGATGCGCGAAATCGCGGCAGATACCGAACCCCTGGTCAAGCGTCTGACTCGCCGTGATATGCGGGCTACCGGAGCCCCAGCGATACTCGATGTTCCGATGTACCCAGTCGCAGATCGCCTGAACGCGCTGGAGCCCATGCGGCACCTGGCCGAACTGCTGGAACGCAAAATCCATGAGGCGGTCGGAATCACAATAGCGGCTCGGGAGCGTGTAGCGAAGCAGCTCCGGTGACATCTTCCGCACCGGCAGCGGGGGATCGCTCGCGTCATGGTTTTCCGGCAGCGAAGGAACTGAGACGAACGCATCATGTCGGATGGTCGTGCGGCCCGGCGGCAGGTCGAAACGCCGGACGATATTTAAATGCACGTCGGCAAATTCGTTGACGTAAACGTTGGGCGAAAAGCTGAGTTGCTCGCACTCCATCCGCTGATTCCTCTCCAACCGTGGCTGAATCATCAGCAGGATGTGCGTGGGATCGACGGCTTCGTAAGCAAATTCAAGCCCGCAACGAATTGTCAAATCTTCCGAACCCATCATTATGCCTGCGATTGTAGTGGCCTTTCGGAAAAAACCATCACGAAATTATTTCGTGCGTTTGCATCAGCGCCCCGCGTGCTGCGACAGAAACTCCTTCAACGGCTTGATGAATCGCGGGAACGCTTCGATGTGTGGGAGGTGGCCGATGCCGTCGAGTTCGACGAGTCTCGAATCGGGAATCGCGGCGTTCGTTTCACTTCCCAATTCAGGGTAATTACCGAGTTTCTCTGCGACTTCCCGTGGCGCAGCGTTTCTCCCGATAGCAGTGCGGTCACGTTGGCCGATGATAAGAAGCGTGGGAACTGAGATGTCGCCAAATTCGTAGCAAACAGGCTGGGTAACGATCATATCGTATGCGAGAGCCTGATCCCATGCCATGCGAGGGTTATCGGGACTCTCTATAAAATCGGCCAGCATCTCCACCCAGGGATCGTATGCCGCATTCCAATGGCCGTCGTAGTAACTTTCGAGCTGATACTGGCGAATTTTTTCAGGGGTCTTCGCCAGCTCAGCTTCATAGACTTCGTCGATCGTCGAATATGACACGCCTTTCGCGAGCCAGTCCTCGAGACCGATGGGATTTTCGAGTATCAGGGCGATCGTTGCCTCGGAAAACATCAGCGCATAGCGGGTGGCGACCATCCCGCCCATCGAATGCCCGAGGATGAACGCCTTCTTGATACCGAGCTTCTTCAGCAGGGAGTTCGTATTGGTCGCGAGCTGTTGAAATGAAAACTGGTAGTGCGCCGGTTTGGTCGACTTTCCAAAGCCGATTTGATCGGGCATTACGACGCGGTAGCCTGACTTTGAAAGAGCCTTCGCCGTCTCCCCCCAATAAGCGCCCGAGAAATTCTTGCCATGGAAGAGAACGATTGTCCCCCTCATCTCTCCCTCGTGTTTCACGTCCATATAAACCATTTCGAGCGGTTGCCGCTGGCTCTCGAATTCGAAAATCTCGACCGGGAATGGGTAGTCGTAGTTTTCGAGACGGATGCCCTCCGCATGGATAATTGGGACAACCAGGGAGAATGCAACGGTTAGCGATAAAAGGGTGGTGAATGTCTTCATCGAAAGGCCACTGAGGTTTCGGAGGGTCGACGCGGAGCGGATGGGGATGGAGTGCGAATGTTTTTTGAAGCGCGTTTCAAGCTATTCAGGATAAATGCGCTCTCCGTCTATCACACACTCTGAGGCGCCCCTCGAGTCCTTATATCCCCCTCTCGAGACAGCATTGCATGAACGCTTGGCGCAAGATCAGCGTTTTATTCTGGCGACTCCGGCGGGATGCGCTTGAAGTGCTTACCCCGCGGATCGATCAGCTTTCGCTGAGCCGCTTCATTTCTTCGCCCTTCAGAAGTTCGTGAGCTTCTTCGAGGATCGCAGGAATTCTTTCGGCAAACGGACTTCCCTTTACCACCTCGCGGATCTTTGCCGCATCGAAACCGGCGGTATTTGTGCCAGGAAACCAATGGCCGCCGTTACCAAGGAGGTTGTAGCGCATCTTTCCGAACTCCACAAGATCCAGCGACTTGGCGAGCGACCAAAGGCGAAGAATTTCGAGAAGATTGATCTGATTGGGGGTGTCCTCGTATTCCGGCAGTCCTTTCCACCATCCACGTGCCCAGTCCTCTCCCAGGACCTCGCCCATTGCCTCGCGCAGCCGGTCCTCGACCGTTGCGGCAAGTTCCGGCGCCTGCTTGTAGAACCCAAGCGCCTTCAGATGCTCATCGAAATCTTCGGGACGCGCCGCACCAATGCTGAGGGTGTGCACCTCGGGCCGCGCCAGGCAGAAGAGATCGTTAAAAACCATAGGGGAGAAAGGATTGCAGAGTCGCACGAGTTTTTCGGGCGGTTCGTAGAGTTTTCCTCCTTTGTCGTTGGGACTGATAATGAAAACACCCATATCGCGGCACGTCGCCTCAAGCACGGCTGACCAGTTGAATTCGTTCACGAAATACCAGTGCAGGTTGACGTATTCGAACGCATCCGTTTGGATTGCGTCGAGAATGGTGTGCGTCGGAGCGTGTGTGGAGAAACCGATGTGCAGCGCACGTCCCCCGGCTTGAACTTTCTTCGCCGCATCGAGAGCGTTTCCCGGTTGAAGAGCAGTTCGCAACAAATCGGAGTTGTTGAGCCCGTGCAGGCTAAGCAGATCCACGTAGTCCAACTTCAAGAGCCGCATGGACTTTTCGAAGTCCCTCTCGAAATCACCGTTATTCTCCGAAATTCCGATCTTCGTCTGCACGATGATTCCGTCGCGCGGTAGTTGCGGAAGAATTTCGCCAAGTTGCTGTTCGGACGTGCCGTAACCGCGGGCAGTTTCGAAGTGATTGATCCCCACCTCGAATGCGCGGCGGACGGTTCTCTCAAGGTTTTGCTGAGACTCTGCAGGGATGGCTTCACAATCTTGCCATTTGTATTGGAAACGCATGCCACCACATGTGAACACAGGCATTTGAAGTTCAGTCCGCCCAAATCGACGATAATACATGGTGAATTTAAGGACGGTTTGTATTCCGGGGGCAATGCCATACAACGAATGAATCGGCGTCTTTCCCTACTAGGAAACAAAGCCGAAGGGCTCAATAAATTGCCGGGAAACCGTCAGCTTCATCGAAACGACTCGGCAGGGAAAACAAGCAATTCCGTATCGGGAGAAATCCGGTCTCCGCTTGGACATCCGTTGCGATAGCGTTACACGTTGGTAATGAAAGAAGAAGACCGAAACTTCCTCCTCGACCTCCTCGGCACACCAAGCCCCACGGGCTGGGAAGCCGCTGGCCAGCGTGTCTGGACCGAACGCATGCGCGGCGTCGCCGATTCCGTCGCAAGCGATGCCTACGGCAACGCGTGGGCCATACTGCGAGGCACCGCCGGAGAGAATTTTAATGTGATGCTCGAGGCGCACGCCGACGAAATCGGGTTCATCGTAAAGCACATCGATGAAAAGGGTTTCCTGACGCTCGCACCGATCGGTGGTTCAGACCGTGCGATTGCGGCTGCACGCAGGATCCGGATTTTTGGTGACCAAGGCGAAGTTCACGGCTTAATCGGGAATACCGCAATTCATCTGCGGGACACGGACAAGGACAAGGTGCTTGAATGGAAAGATCATTATGCCGACGTCGGCGCTGCTTCGGCGGAGGAAGTCGCGGATCTCGGAATTCGGCCGGGGCATGCGGCCATCTACCGGGATGAAGCTGAAGAACTGCCAAAAGGACGCATTGTCGGCCGCGCGATCGATAATCGCGTGAGCGGGTATCTCCTAAGCCGTGTAGTAGCAGAACTCGCAAAAGATTCCGCACGGCCCTATGCGACTACCATGGCGGTCAACGCTGTTCAGGAGGAAATCGGAAGCTTCGGCGCCCGCATGGTTAGCCACCGCCTGAACCCGAACGTCGCGCTCGTGTTTGACGTCACCCACGCGACTGATACGCCCGGAATGGATCAGAAAGCACAGGGTAAAGTTGAACTTGGCAAGGGGCCGACGGTTGCTCACGGCGCCGCCAACCATCCACTCGTGGTGAAGCGACTTATGGAAGTTGCGAAAAAGGCAAACCTGGATCTCCAGCACGAGGCGATTTCGAGTTCGACGCGCACGGATACAGATGCTGTGTTTGTCACGCGGCAGGGCATCCCGAGCGCACTAGTTTCACTACCGCTCCGTTATATGCATTCACCGACGGAACTGATCGACATGTCGGACGTCGAGACCGCAGTCAGACTTGTCGTCGGATTTGTCCGTTCGATTACAGCGGATGATACGTTTCACACGGTGGTGTAACGGGCTCTCGGAAAGGCAACGTCAAGAGCAGCCGTGTTGCTTTTTTTTGGGACGCAGATTGAGAGCACGTCGCCTGATTCATTAATATACCGGGGCGTGTTTGTGGAATGGCTTTCGTTAAAGATCGCGAGGGATTTTCGGCGCTGGACGAGGCGCAACGAGCGTCGCTATTGAGGAAATAACGGCGCGAGGCACAACGAAGGCCAGCGCAAAAAGTACCGCGAGATTGGCAGAATGTATTTTATAAACACGCCCTAGCCTTTTTCCCAATGGTCGGAGACAAGCGGAATAACCGGCGCGGCCCTCACCGAGACACATATTTCGTTTTTCCTCTTGGCGCGGACCGGCTCGCTTATCAGCAAACGCACAGCCAACCAAGAAGGCCGGACAAACGCCGTCCTGCCCTGGATAAATTTTCTTGTTCATGAAAACATCGTAGTTGATACATCGGGGAATGACCCGCCGTGTGGCGTCCCCGGTGAAAATGCCGCGAGCCAATCGGGGACGGGGTGCAGCACTCCATTCCCGGCCTCCCCTCGCCCGCATGCTGCGACTTCACGAGCAGCTGAAATCCAACAGATTCCCAAACTGCAACAAGGTCGCGAAGGAACTGGAGGTTTCGCGCAAGACAGTCCAGCGGGATATCGAATTTATGCGGGACCGACTCGGCCTTCCGATCGAGTACCGACCAACTTCAGTTCGGGTTTTTCTATTCTCAACCGGTCACGAGTTTTCCAAGCATCGAGGTGACGGAAGGCGAAATGATCGCGCTATTCGTCGCGCAGAGCGCGCTCCTGCAGTACAAGGGAACGTCGTTCGAGAAACCTTTGGAGACAGCGTTCAAGAAGATCACGAGCGGATTGGACGAACGGATCACTTTCCGATGGCAGGAGCTTGATGGCACCATCTCGTTTCGCGGGATCGGGGCAAGCGTTTCCGATGTTGAGACGTTTGAGACGATCAGCGGGGCCTTATTGAAAAGCCAGGAGCTCAAGTTCCACTATAGGAAACTCACCGCGAAGCGGTATCACTTGCGCAAAGTGCAACCGATCCACCTCGGGTGCGTGGAAAATCAGTGGTATCTCTTTGCCATTGACCTCGCACGGAAACAAATGCGCACGTTCGCCCTGCCTCGCATCCGCAACGCGGTGAATACAGGACTGAAGTTTGCCCGACCGACGAATTTTTCCATTGCTGAGCATCTGGGCGACAGCTTTGGTGTCTTCCGAGGCGAGGGAAAATACAGGGTCCGTCTTCGTTTTGACCCTTTTGCCGGTCGACTGGTGAGCGAGCGGACATGGCATCCATCGCAGAAGTTGAAACCTCACCGTGATGGCTCGGTCGAAATCACTATGGAACTTGGCAGCCTGGAAGAAATTGAACGCTGGGTAATGAGCTGGGGTGCGCATGTCAAGGTGTTTGAGCCCGCCGCACTCGTGGAACGAGTGCGGAAACAAGCCACCCAAATCGCGACCACATACGATTGAAAATTATTTCAGGGATAGGCCCACCAATGTCTCACCCCTGGCCATATTATTCGGGGCATGAACAAAGCCTACTCAGAAATCGCATTCATTCTCGACCGGTCTGGCTCGATGGAGCCCGTGAAACACGCCGCGATTGAAGGATTCAACACCTTCCTGCGCGAACAGCAGCAAACGGAGGGACATGCTAAAATAACGCTCGTGCTCTTCGACGACCGCTACGAAGTCCCAATCCGCTCCATCCCGGTGCAGGAGGCCACAACGTTGAATGAATTCACTTACGTCCCACGCGGCACAACCGCGTTGCTCGATGCGATCGGACGCACAATTGACGATCTCGGGAAGCGAGTGGCAGCACTACCGGAAAGAAATCGTCCAGGCCAGGTGATTGTAGCTATCCTCACCGATGGTCTGGAGAATGCATCAAGGTACCATACCTGGAAGAATGTTTCGAGGCGCATCCGCCGCCAAACGGAAAAATACAACTGGTTGTTTCTTTTCCTGGGGGCGAATCAGGACGCAATCGCCACGGCCGCGCAGATGAGTATCCCGTCGAAAAATGCCGCGAATTATTTCGGGGATTTCATCGGCACGAAATCTTCGAGCGCCTCCATCTCAAAAAAAGCGAGCGCAGCGAGGAGAATTCTGGGAAAGATCTCTACCAGGGACGACCGGCGAGTGAATCTGCAAAGCCTCTCTGAACTGGTTGAAGAGCAGGATCGGAAGGAAAGACGCGGTGATTGACCCGTCCTTCGGCAGAAGCAACCGCCGTGGGTGAATTTGAAGGCCGGGTGAAAGGGCCTTTGCAACTAAAGGAAAGCGTCTCCTCCATCACACAGAGACGCTTTCCTGTTTTTAATTTTCGGCAGATTCGTCTATTCGAGAACGGAAAAATTCCTCATGCAGTTCGAGATCACGCACATTACCCATTACACATACGGTCACCCAGCAGCTGAAGCCTATGGGGAGGCGCGCTTGACACCGCCGGATCTGCCAACGCAGCAGGTCATTTCCCATTCGCTCACGCTCGATCCGGACACGAAGACTTCTAGCTACATTGATTTTCTGGGAAACAAGGTACACTTTTTCTCTCTGCCTTACCGTCACAAAAAGCTGACGATCACCAATCGCGCCGTGGTAAAGACAAGGGAGCAAGAGCTGCCAACCCATGCCCTGGAGACGACCATCGGGGAGACTAAGCAGATCTTCACTTCGTCGCTGACAGACATTTTCGAGTATCTGCAGCCAACGGAGCGCGTAGAGCTGGGCCAAGAGGCGATCTCCTGGGTGAAGCGATTTCTACGTGGGAACTGCCAGCTTGGAACAGCACTCAAATCCCTCTGTGAAGCGATCCACGACGAGTTCGAATACAAGTCGGGTTCGACCGACAATTCGACGGCGCTCTCGACAGTCTGGAAGGAAAAGCGAGGAGTTTGCCAGGATTTCGCGCACATCGGCCTGAGTATTATGCGAACGGCCGGGATACCATGCCGCTATGTGTGCGGGTATATCGAGGCTGCGGCGCCCTCGAAAGGATCCAAACACTCGCGTGCCTTGACGGGCGCCATGGCAACACATGCCTGGATCGAGGCACTCGTGCCGGGAAGATACTGGATCGGGTTCGATCCGACGAACCGGAAATGGGTCGATGAACGCTATGTCGCGGTATCATATGGCCGTGATTTCCGGGACGCGACACCTTTGCGTGGAACATTCAAGGGTTCCGGTGGACAGACGATGAAAGTGAAGGTCTTCATGAAGAGACAGCAAGCACGAGCATGAGAGTCCTGATCCGCAACCGCACTGATTACGTTTACGACGAGCCCGTGAGTTTCTCACCGCATCTGTTCCGGCTGTTTCCGAAGGCGGACAGCTTCCTCAATGTCCGCAGCTCGATCTTTGAGACGAATGCGACAGCAACGGTCCGGCATCGGCGCGATCTTTTTGACAATCCGATCACGCATTGCTTTTACCCGGACCCGAGCGACACGCTTCATACCGACGTGCAGCTGGAAGTCCAGGTTCGGGAACGGAATGCATTCGATTTTCTGCTCGAGAGCGAGGCTTTGGAGGTTCCTTTTCACTATTCTGCGAGAGCCGCCCATTTTCTCGCCCCTTATCTGCATGCGGAATCGATCGATTTGCCATTCTTCAAACTGCCGGAAACAAGTGCTCCGACAGTGGCCACTCTGGTCGACATGAATGATGCCATTTTCCAGAATCTCGAATACGAGAGGCGTGATGAAGGTGCCGCGCGGCCGCCGGAGGAAACGCTTAGACTGGGGCGCGCTTCGTGCCGGGATTTTAATGTACTTCTTGCTGCGGCTCTGCGTGGCCTGGGCTTAGCATCACGACTGGCGAGTGGATTTCTCTGCGAATTCGAGATTGCAGAAAAAGATCGCACCGCACAGGGCGCGCTTCACGCCTGGAGCGAAGTGTTTCTTCCCGGCGCCGGGTGGGTTGGACTAGACCCGACCAACGGAGCTTTCTGTAACCACAACCATATCACGACAGCGGTTGGTTTGACACCGGAGGACGTGGCTCCAGTCCGAGGCAGCTACTATGGTGATCGAACTGTGCCTTCGCACATGGATGCCTGTTTGGAAATTATACAATGCGACGACCAGACTACTCCGAAATCCTGAAACGCGTAGCGACGAAGATCGATCAGCATTTCGCTGAGGCGGGAATCGAGCTCACGCTTGGCGGAGAACCCACCTACGTTCCGTATGATGCCTCTTCGCCGGAGTGGAATTTTACCGCCGTCGGCCCGACAAAGCTCGGATACGGCTGGAAGTTGACCGAAGCGGTAACCAAACGCAGGGCTCCCGGAAGTTTGGCAATTCTGTCGCCGGGGAAAATTTATCCAGGAGAGACCAATCCGCGCTGGGTGATTCACATCTTGTCGCGTAAAGACGGCAAACCGGTCAACCCTTATGAGCCCAGGCCGGGCGCTTTGCCTTCGAAACGTGCGCTTGGCACACTGAAAAAGCGGATCCTCGAAAAGTTGAAATTGCGAGGCCATTGGGTGCCGGCAGTGGAACCGGACGGCGAGCGGCGCGACGTATTTGTGCTGCCAATCGATCACAACGGCAAGAAGTGGATTACCGAACGTTGGCCGATTAAAGAAGCGATTCCTCTCACGGGAGCTATTGGGGCGGCCGGATTGCGGCTTCCGCTTCATCTGCTGCCGGAGAATTCCATCCGCCGCGCAATCGTCCTGGAGATGCTCGAAGATCATCTAGGGATCTTCTTCCCCCCGCTGCTGCAGAAACCCTACGGCGAGCTTCTCAGTGCCGTGCTGTCCGGTATTGACGCCGCGAAAATCGGCAGCTTCCAGTTTCACGGGTACGTCCCTCCGGACGACAAGGACTGCTGGTACAGGCTCGCGATCGCTCCCGATCCCGGCGTGCTCGAGATCAATCTACCAGCCTGTTCTAACTGGGACGAATATCAGCAGTGGATTCAAGATCTCGATGGAGCAGCCGAGGAAGTCGGACTGCGTCCTTACAAACGCACATCGGATGAGGAGGAATACGGGAGCGGCGGAGGCAATCACATTCTCTTCGGCGGGCCGGATCCCGAGACGAATGCATTCTTCAAGAATCCCGGATGGGTCACTTCCATCCTGCGATTCTGGCAGCATCACCCGTCTCTTTCCTACCTTTTCACCGGCCAATATGTGGGCTCTGCGTCTCAGGCTCCCCGTCCAGACGAGTCTTCACGTGAACTGTATGACCTCGAAATGGCTTATCGTTTCCTGGAGTCTCTGGAACCCGGGGATCATCGGTACATCATCAGCGAAACGCTCCGTCATCTTCACACGGATGGCAGCGGGAACACGCATAGAAGCGAAATCAGTTTTGACAAATTCTGGAGTGTCGGCTGGCCCGGCGGATGTCGCGGTCTGATCGAATTCCGGGCGATCGAAACTTTGCCTCGTGCGGAATGGACAAACGCCGTCGCCTTATTGTGGCTGGCGTTGGCAGCGCGCCTTTACCGCAGGCGATTCACGAAAGACCTTATCCAGTATGGGAAGAAGCTGCACGACCGATATTTTCTCCCGACGCTGCTCTGGGAAGATTTTGAAGCTGTGCTGGCGGATCTAAAGCGAGCTGGCTATGCGCTCCCGGTCGGAGTCTACCGGGAGATCTGGAACTGGCGGTTTCCGAAAATGTTAGACTTCGAGTCCGGCGGTAGCCGCCTCGTGGTACGCAAAGCCCATGAAGGCTGGCCTCTCCTGTGCGAAACGCCCTTGGAAGGTGGAAACACAAGCCGTTTCGTCGATACATCGATCGAGAGGCTGGAATTCCTGACGCGTGAGCACTTCGCGAAAAAACACCGCATCTACGTCCAGGGCCGCGAATTGAAATTCAATCCCTTCTGCGGCGAATATATCGGGGCGGGGCTGCGGTATCGAAGAACCGCGCTGCATCCTTCGCTGCATCCGGGTATTCCGCCACAGATGCCACTTATCGTCACAATCAAGGCGCCTCGAAAGACGATGCACTTCCGCCTCGGAGATAAGCGACGCCAGTTCGAGGCAATTCCCGCAAATGAAGCGGGAACGCACTCCGGGCGTGCCTGCCAGAAACTTGATCCACAACTATTTACGTACGATCTGCGCTTACCCTGAAAGCCAGACTTGATAGCCCGTCGGATTTCGTCTCCAACTGCTTCCGACACAGACGTTGAGCCCCTTCAGCGCTGAGTGAGCCTGACGCTCGATTTGCCCAATTCCAACCGAATCTTGCCGTAGCATCCTGCACCTGATACACGCAGAACCAACGTAAAGAATCCCCGGAGCAAGCTCCGAGGCATTAACAACAGAAATATGAGTATTGGACGAAGCAAGCTTCGGGGTATCAGACCCAATTGAGAATGAAATCTTCCCCAGAAAAATCCGCATACTGGCGGCGAAATCTCACCTACCTCGTCATCCTATTATCCATATGGTTTGTCGTGTCGTTCGGATGCTCGGTGGTCTTTGTGGATAAACTTGACAAAATTCAGTTGGGAGGTTTCGGACTCGGATTCTGGATGGCTCAACAGGGCGCGATCTACATCTTCGTAGTGGAGATATTCGTTTACGCCTGGTTGATGAATCGGCTCGACCGGGAATTCGACGTTCATGAGGAATAACTGATGAGCATTCTAATCTGGACCTACATCCTGGTAGGGCTTTCGTTTGCGCTATACATCGGAATCGCTATCTGGTCACGCGTACACTCGACGAAGGATTTCTATGTCGCCGGCACCGGCGTCTCCCCGGTCGCAAACGGACTTGCGACGGCCGCCGACTGGATGTCGGCCGCGTCTTTCCTGTCCATGGCAGGACTCATTGCCTTTTCCGGTCGCGATGGTTCGCGATATCTGCTGGGCTGGACCGGTGGCTATGTCCTGCTTGCCCTTTTGCTCGCACCTTATCTGCGAAAGTTTGGGAAATTCACGGTCCCGGATTTCATCGGGGACCGTTATTACTCCAACACGGCGCGTGTCGTTGCGCTGCTCTGCGCCATTTTCGTTTCATTCACCTACATTGCCGGTCAAATGCGAGGTGTCGGTGTTGTCTTCTCGCGCTTCCTCGAAGTAGACATCAGCACAGGCGTCATCATTGGCATGATGATCGTGTTTCTCTACGCAGTGCTCGGGGGAATGAAGGGAATTACCTACACACAGGTAGCCCAGTATTGCGTGCTGATTTTTGCGTTCATGGTGCCGGCATTTTTTATCTCGTTCATGTTAACGAATAATCCCATCCCTCAGCTCGGATTCGGATCCGAACTGACGGCAGAGCCTGGCACGCATCTGATCCAAAAGCTGGATTCCGTGCTCACTGAGTTTGGCTTTCAGAAGTATACGGAAGGTAGACTCAGTAAGATTGACCTTCTCTGCATCACAGCTGCGCTAATGTGCGGCACGGCCGGTCTTCCCCATGTGATCGTGCGCTTCTTCACGGTTCCGAGAGTTGCCGATGCCCGGAAATCTGTAGGCTACGCGCTGCTGTTTATCGCCATTCTTTACACGACGGCTCCCGCGGTCGCGGCATTCGCGCGGGTGAATATGTTCTTCACAATTCAAAATGTCGAATACAAATCTGCCCCCAACTGGTTTAAGACCTACGAAAAGATCGGGCTGATCGAGTATACCGACAAGAATAACGACGGCCGAATCGCCTACACAGGTGATCCGGCGACGAACGAGATCGTGAAGTTCGACAAGGACATAATGGTCCTGGCAAACCCGGAGATTGCCGGACTTCCAAATTGGGTGGTCGGTCTGGTCGCCGCCGGCGGACTGGCAGCCGCACTCTCCACCGCCGCGGGTTTGTTGCTCGTGATTTCGACTTCAATCGCGCACGATCTTCTGAAGCGTTGCCTTTTGCCGGGAATTCGCGAAAAGCAGGAGTTGTTTTACGCCAGGGTCGCAGCCGGCGGAGCAGTGATCATTGCCGGATACTTCGGAGTGAATCCTCCCGGATTCGTCGGACAAGTCGTAGCTTTTGCGTTCGGTCTCGCCGCTGCATCGTTTTTTCCGGCGATCATCCTTGGCGTTTTTTATACGCGCATGAACAAGGAAGCGGCCATTGCCGGCATGCTTACGGGCATCATTTTCACGGCTGGTTACATCGTGTATTTCGTCTTCCTCAACAAAGAAATGAACAATGCCGAACACTGGCTATTCGGCATCTCGCCCGAAGGAATTGGGACTATCGGCATGCTATTAAATTTCGCAGTGGCATTGTTCGTCTGCCACGTTTCTCCGCCACCGCCGCAGGACATCCGGGAGCTCGTGGCAAACATCCGCGTCCCACGTGCATAGAGCAGCCGCGCGTTCATCGGGGCCGGAGTCCGTAAAATTCCTGTTTCAGATTCCAGATTCGGATTCTAGTTTCACAAACGTGGTCCGGCACCTCTACATTCACATCCCATTCTGCCCGAAGCTTTGCCCCTACTGCAGTTTTTACAGCGAGGTGTCAGATCGGAACAAAACGCGCCGGTTTCTCGACGCGATATTGCTGGAACTCGATCGTCAGAAGGAGATCATTCCATTGCAACCGGAGACGATATTCTTCGGTGGCGGGACACCCAGCGCACTCTCCACGTCCCAACTCGAATATCTCCTTTCCGGATTGCGAAAACGTCTTGAACTTTCGACTCTGCGAGAATGGACGCTTGAAATGAATCCGGCGACGGTTTCGCTGGAAAAAGCAACGTTGCTTCGTGCCCTGGGGGTCAATCGGATCAGCATGGGAGTACAGTCGTGGGACCCGAACCTGCTCAAAGTGCTCGGTCGAGTGCACAGCAGACTGCAGGCGGAGCGATCCTACGAAATCCTGCGTGAAGCCCGCTTCGACAACGTGAATCTCGACTTGATGTTTGCGGTCCCCACTCAGACGCGAAATCAATGGGCGCAAACATTGCAAACAACCATCTCACTCTCCCCGGAGCATATCTCCGCATACTGCCTAACGTACGAGGAGGATACGGAATTCTTCGCGAAGTTCCAGGCAGGCGAGTTTAGCATAGACGATGATTGGGATGCCGATTTGTTTGAGATGACAATGGACATGCTCGAGGCCGGCGGATACGAACAATACGAGATTTCCAATTACGCGAAGCCCGCGCGAGAATGCGTTCACAACCTGGCCTACTGGAACGGCGCAGATTATCTTGGAATTGGGCCAAGTGCTTTCTCGACCGTCGACGATCGAAGGTGGCAGAACGTCGCCAGCGCGGAGGAATACTCAACTCGCATCCTCGCAAACCAATCTGCAGTAACCTTCGAGGAATCGCTCGATCGTAGAACGAAAGACAGCGAGCGCATCGCATTTGCGCTTCGAACCGATCGAGGCGTTCCCCAAAAGCTACTGGAACCATGGGCAAAAGAGTTCGACGAGCTTTTGTCACTGGGGTTTCTCGAGAATGTGGTAGATCGCGTTGTGCTCACGCGGCGCGGCAAGCTCCTTGCGGATTCCGTTGCGGAGGCATTTGTTTGAGATGGAGCTTTGGAGGACAGTGCTTAGCGAACAGCCAAACGCAGCAGCAGCAAGGTCGCACCCGAAAGATCCGGATATCACGGCGCCAGAAGCAGCGCATATGTCTCGGTGAAGGAAACCTATGACGTCGTTATCGCGGGTGGCGGGCCGGCGGGTGCATCATGCGGAACGGTATGTGCACAAGGAGGACTCCGGACACTCATTCTAGAGAAATCGAGGTTTCCCCGTGACAAGGTTTGCGGGGACTGCATCAATCCAGCTTGTTGGCCTGTGCTTGATCGGCTGGGCGTTTCTAAAGCCATCCTCGGCGCGTCCCACACGAAACTCAACGGGGTGCGCTTCATCGCGGTGGATGGACGCGCGACATTTGTCCCTTTCCGCACACCGCGCCGCGGTGAGATCGCAATCCGGCGTTTGATCTTTGACGCCATCTTGCTCGATCGCGCGCGCGAAGCCGGAGCAGAGGTTCTCGAAAACACCCCCGTAAAGGCGGTAAGCCGCGGCCCATTACCCTGGCGGATCGAGACTGACCTCGGGCAATTCAGAGCAAAATATCTTATCGCTGCCGATGGCAGGAACTCGACGGTGGCGAGAATGCTTGGCTTGATGCCACTCGCCTCAAAGAACCGCATCGGACTTCAAACGCACGCTGCGAGAACAGGCGAGTCCGATTCCGCAGTCAGCCTGCGGCTTCTGCCGTTCGGTTATTGCGGCATCTCGTCGATTGACAATCAAATGCTGAATGTCTGCCTCGTCTCGCGCCCCAGGGACATCGCTTCTTTGAAAGAGTGGGCACAGAACGAATTCGACATCGCAGATCCACACAATTGGCGAACAATCGCTCCCCTTTCCCGCCGTTCAATCAACCCGGTTTTGGGCCATCTCCTTTTCACCGGAGACGCCGCACGCGTCGTGGAACCTTTTACTGGCGAAGGGATCTACTATGCAATCGCCTCAGGGGAACTCGCGGCACGGTCAATCATCGGAGGGAAACCGGATTCGGTACGCTCGCGCCCATTCGGCCCTCTACCGGGGGCGGCTCTGGGTAAATCGACTGGCGCATTGGGTCGTAACACACCCTCGCGCCGGCAACTTGCTACTGACTTCCCTTCGCAATTTGCCGCCTGTCCTGAACCTGTTGACAAGAAGAATTGTTCGACCGGTGGCGAAAGTTTGATGGATATTCCTTTGCGATCTTGTACTACCAGTTTTTTGCGTCGACTCTTTGATTCTCCCATGCTTCGAGATTCTTCATATCACGTGCGGTTCCTGACCAGAGGTCGAAAGTGGCGGTATTGAAATAGCCAGGTGACACGTAGTTGTAGGGTCGTCCAAATGGATCGCAGATCTGGTTTCTCTCCGCATTGAGCTGGTTATCCTTCGGCTCCCAGTATGTCTGACCGGTCTCACCATATTTCTTGTTGCCCCGGGAAGCCACTCCTCCATCCATCAATTTGTCGGTTCCGTCTCCAGTGAGAGCCTGGTACAAAATATCTGCGCCGCCGGAAGTTGGCGGACTCGTCGCCGAAGACGATCTCATGAGCGGATTTGCAGGATAGCTACCATTGTCGACCCTGTAGCTCTCCAGAGCCGCTTCCATAGCGGCAATCTCGGAACGCGCACGATCCCGCGCCGCCTTCCTCTGCACATACCCGGCCATACCCAGAATCATTCCGGCAAGGACGGCGATGACCGCCATTACCGTGAGCAATTCAATCAGCGTAAATGCGTTGAAAGAAAGGGGAAAACGTTTCATCTACGACCTCCCGAAGTGGCAAGATCCAACTTCAACTGCACGAGCGACAGCAGCCACGCCGCGTCACACACCCTGCATTTCTTGAATGATACTGATGAGTGGAAGGAAAAGTGCGATCACGATCGTTCCAACGATGACCGCCAGGAAAACGATCATGATTGGCTCCAGGAGCGAAGTCAGACCAGCAACGGCGTTGTCCACCTCGTCGTCATATATTTCCGCGATCTTCAACAGCATCTCTGGTAGTCTACCAGTTTCTTCACCGACGTCGATCATCGATATCACCATGGGCGGAAACACATCGCTCGCTTCAAGCGGCTGAACGATGGAATCACCCTCTTTGACACTTTCATGCACCTTCGAGATTGCCTCGGCGACTACCTGGTTGCCGGCGGTCTCCTTTGTAATGTTGAGAGCCTGAAGTATGGGCACACCACTAGTCACAAGCGTACCGAGCGTGCGGCTAAAACGCGAGATCGCACCTTTGCGTAACAAATCGCCGAATAGCGGCACTCTAAGTTTGATATTGTCAAGGATCGTGCGCCCCCCTCGAGAACGCGAAATCATCACGTAACCAACAATGATCAAGCCGAGAATCGCAAAGGTAATCAACAGGTTCGAGGGCGGCCAGAACGCCTGTTTCACCGTGTTGCTAGCGGCAATGACAAACCGGGTGAGTGCAGGTAGCGGTTTGCCGCCGAGCATTTCGTCAAAGATCTGTTCGAACTTTGGGACGATGAATACGAGCAGAAACCCCATGATGATGATTGCGATGCAAAGGACAATCACCGGATAGAACATGGCGGAAACGACCTTGTTCTTGATCTTCTGCGCTTTCTCCTGGAACTCGGCGAGGCGGTTCAGCACCAAATCCAGCACACCGCCGAGCTCACCAGCTTTCACCATGTTGGTGTAGAGTTTGTTGAAGATCCTGGGATGCTGCGCGAGGCTCTCAGAGAAAGTGCTTCCACCCTGTACTGCGTCAGCAAGATTTGTGATGGTGGTTTTCAAGACGACATCTTTTTCCTGCTTAGCAAGCACGGTGAGACCGCGAAGTAACGGCAGCCCAGCATCGATCAGCGTTGCTAGTTGGCGGGTAAAGATCATGAGACTCTTTGCTTTAACAGTCTTCCGCTGAAAAAGAACAATTCCCTTCCCTGTTGTTGGAGAAGCCTTCGAAGCAGGCGCGGCAACCTTCTTTATGGTCTTTAATATAGGACGCTTACCTTTCTCCTTCACACTGGTCGGAAAATAACCCGACCGGCGCAACTGTCCTGCGGCTTCATTGGAAGATGTGGCTTCAATCACACCCGAGGATTCCTGTCCGCGAGCATCGAGCGCAACATAGTTATATTTGGGCATAGGAAAGTCAGTATGCAGCAAGATGCGAAATGTGGGGTCTTTCTAGAGATCTTCCTTGGATGTGTCGATCGATAAGTCAATTTGCAGCGCCCGACACTTACCCGCCCACTGTTTGCGCATCCAGGAAGTTAACCGTTTGATTGGCGGGGCGAATGTTCTCGCGACACGAAATCGCACGATGGAGTTTTAAGATAACACAGAGATTGGCCTCAAGAGTCGCAAAACGACCCAGTGTGTTATCAAACCTCGAACGGGACAAGTGCGTCCGGTTTCGAACAATACTAATTGCAGAGACGTCAGAGGAACCGCTGCAGAATGGGCCGCAGTTTCTCGACGGTCTCGGCTGGCCAAAGTGATTTATTGGTCACGAGAGCAGTGTCGAGCGCGGAATGCTCCGGCCAGTCGGCCTGCAGCGGAATTTGTGGAATCACTTTCGCAACCAGCGTTCTTGCGGTCTGCGCATTCGCGATCAGATTCTCGATTACCGTTTTTGCGCTGACTGGTGCCTCTTCCACCCTCCAGCAGTCATAATCGGTGATCATCGCCATCGTAGCGAGAGCAATCTCTGCCTCGCGAGCGAGTTTGGCTTCCCCGAGGTTCGTCATACCAATGACATCAAAGCCGAGTCTGCGGTGAGTCTCAGACTCCGCCCGAGTCGAGAACGCAGGACCATCCATGTTTACATAAGTGCCACCCTCATGTACCGGGATATTCTCCGACGCCGCCGCATCGTAAATTATTTTGCGCAGCGCATGAGAAGTCGGCTCTGCAAATCCCACGTGAGCTACGATGCCGTCGCCAAAGAACGTCTGCGAAGCTCGTTGCGAAGAGCGGTCATAAAACTGCGAGGGGAGAACAATATGACGCGGTTCATATTGGGACTGAAGACTTCCGACGGCAGTGACACAGATGATCCAGCGGACATTCAATGTCCGAAGCGCGAACACATTCGCGCGATGATTCAGTTCGGTTGGCAGAATCCGGTGCCCCCGCCCATGACGGGGGAGAAAGTAAACTTGGCGATCCGACATTCTTCCACCGAATATGACATCCGATGGTTGGCCAAACGGGGTCGCAATCGAGTGCTCGGTGGGACTCTCCAGTCCGTCGATTTGATAGAGACCACTGCCTCCGATTACGCCAATGGCCGGTTCGTCGCTTTCCATCGATCAATAATTATTGGAACACTCCGAACTCTGGTAGCGCAAAATCGATTTGCAACTCAATCCGCCTCGACGGCACAGGAAGGTTTTCCGTCCGCCTCGTTGCCCAAATGATCTTCGACTTGAGAAACAGAATCACCGGGAGACGCATAAGCTCCCTGGAGAACTTTGATAAATTCCTTGAGCGCGGGTGAACGGGAGCGGTTCCGACGCGTCAGAATTCCCAACGGACGCCAGAGTTCCGGCTCTGCGAGGCTCAAAGCCACAAGAGAACCCGATCGAACTTCGTCCGCTACGGTTCTCGATGGAACAACCGAAACTCCGGTCTCGATTTCTACCGCTCGCTTAACGGTTTCGATGTTGTCGAACTCCATCACCTGGTCCACTTCCACATGATACTCGCGAAACTTACGATCCAGCACTTTCCTGGTCGGCTGATCGACCGCAAACGAGATAAATTTTTCAGCATTCAGGTCATTCAGTGTGATCTGCTTTCGATCCGCCAACCGATGGGTGGGATGACAGATCGCGATCAGCCTATCTTTGCAGAAATCCTCAATCTGGAGCCCTTTCTTCTTGCTTGGAAATGCCACCAGTCCGAGATCCACCTCTCCATTCGCAACGGAAATGTAAACTTCCGGTGAACGCCGAAATTCCACATGGACTTCAACTTCTGGGAAAAGCATCCGAAATTCTTTCAGCAATGCAGGGAGATCATGCAACCCCACGCTATAAATCGATGCGATCTTCAAATCGCCGGCAACCACGTTGCGCATTTCCTGCAAACGATCATCAAGATGGTCGTAAATATCCAAAATCTCGCGACTCGCTTCGAGAAATGCTAAACCCTCCGGCGTAAGCGCAAAATTCCTGCGGCCGCGCTCAACCAGCGTTACCCGATAACGATCTTCAAGCGCCCGAATCTGCTGGCTAACCGCGCTTTGCGTTATGCCGCTCAGGGTAGCAGCCTTGGAAAAACTGCCCGTCTCGGCAAGATCGCAAAAGATTTTGAAGGTTCCGATCTGCATTAGTAAGTGTTACAAATCCTTCGCTGGTTGTCTATTACTTGGACGCATCATTGCTCTTATATGACGGATATCGAAGAAAATCTGAAGCAGGTTCGCACGAACATCGAGCGGGCACTCGAGAAGGCAGGCCGCGACGCGCGCGATGTCACGCTCATAGCTGTGTCCAAAACGCATCCGGCCGAAGCTGTCCGTGAAGTGATGCACGCCGGCCATCTCATCTTCGGCGAGAGTCGCGTTCAGGAAGCCAGAGCAAAAATTCCTCTACTGCCATCAAATGCGCGATGGCATTTCATTGGTCACTTACAAAAAAACAAAATTCGAAATGCACTGCCTCTTTTCGAACTCGTTCACAGCGTGGATTCACTTGAACTTGCGGAATCCATAGATGGGGCTGCGGGAAAGTTGGGACTTCATCCTCGAGTTCTTCTTGAGATCAACGTCGCCGGGGAGGCTTCCAAGTATGGCTTCTCGACGGATTCGTTGCGCGAGACTCTAGGGCAACTGACGTCTCTAGAGCGGGTCCAAATCGAAGGGCTCATGACGATTGCTCCGTACTCTACTGATCCAGAGGACTCACGCCGCTACTTTGCGGCTCTTCGAGATCTGCGCGATTCAATCGAAGATTCCGAACAGATCGGACTTCCGACGTTATCGATGGGTATGAGCGGGGACTTTGAAGTCGCGATTGAAGAGGGTGCGACGATGGTCAGAATTGGCACCTCGATCTTCGGAAGCAGGCCCGCCAAGACAGCTATTTAGCGTAACCGGTCGTGCCCCCGTTCCAGCAGATCCAATCCGGCGCCTGGATTGGATAAACGTCCACATTTGGCGCAATTACCTTCACCGGCCGGCCGGTGATGTACCGTCGCTTCACCGGGAATCGACCGTATCTCGTCTTTTCGACCGCGAGAAAATTGTAACTGTGATCATCGCGTTCGTAACTCACGTTTCCCGCGCCTATCCATACGGAAATGATATTGCCTTCGAAGTCTGTCGAAACGATCCGCGAGAATTCAGAATTGCAGTCAATGTAGGGGTACTTTGGCGGAACAGAACAACCGGCAAAAAGCGGAACAATTAAAAGTAGGGCCAGAAGGCGCAACTGCATGCCCGAGATTTCCAGTGAGCCAGCGCTTTCGCAACTGATTTCGTCCGGCAAAGCCTTCAAGGTATCCTGTTGCCTGCGATTTTCTTATGAGAGCGCCCCCCAAAACCGCGCAGTCGGGGAGCGACCGTCCAGAAGAAACCCTGCGTCATCGATGGACCGCCAATGTCGCAAAATATGCTTTGCACATTTCTGGAATTCCCTTTCGAACCTCAAATCATGAAAAGCCTGGAGCGCGGTTGAAAGGCCGCCCGAAATTCCGTTTCGGGTGATACCGGCCCAGGATCCACTGGGTTCATCGATCGGCCGTGACATCCAGATGCACCAGAAAAGAACACACCAAACATAATCGATGAGCTCACTGCAGCCGAAGGACTCTTTCTGAACTTCGACCAGAATTTGGTTTTTTTTTACAGCACAAGATTCCTGATCTTTACGTATCAGAAGGGGTAATAATATTTTGACTCCACAAGATGTAGTAGTAAAAGGTCACTGGCGAAAAAATTCTCAGTATGCGCTGTCCCAAATGTGGAGGACTCGAAGACAAAGTCATCGACTCTCGCCTGTCCAAGGACGGCGAGAGCATTCGTCGACGGCGTGAGTGTGTGGTATGCGAATATCGCTTTACGACGTATGAGCAGATCGAGCGGGCCGATATCCGCGTTTTAAAGCGTGATGGACGCGGAGAACCGTTCGATCGTCACAAACTTCTAACGGGCGTGATGAAAGCGTGTGAAAAGCGGCCCATGAGCATTGCCACGGTCGAGAAGGGTATGGAGGAGATCATTCAGGATCTGGAAGCGAACTATCCTCGCGAAATCAATTCTCAAGTTATTGGCGCGAAGGTGATGGAGAAACTCCATGAACTCGACGAGGTGGCGTATGTGCGCTACGCGTCCGTTTACCGTCATTTTCAGGACATTGGTGAGTTTATTGACGAGATCCAATCACTGGAACGGCGCATAAAGCCCAACGTTTTACAGCCGGAGCTCTTCAAACCGGAGTCTATCAAATCACGATGATTGCCCTTAAGCATGATCTTCCGCTTGTTCGCTACGCCAATGGTGAGGTGAAAGCTTTTCGTAGCGACTGGCTGCTGCGATCGCTGGCGATTGCAGCCCGCCGGGCAGGATACGAACGATGGTGGCTGGCGGAACACGTCGTAGAGAGCATTACCTGTTTTCTCCGCCACAATTTTAGAGAAATCGTATTGCCGCTTGAAGGGCTGGAAAATGCCGTGCGATCTGCGTTGGAGGCCATAGGATACAGCGAAGTAGCGACGCACTTTGTTCCGGAGCCGCCAATTGGACAAATCGATCTTCCGATCGTTGCGGCACGGGCCGGCAGCGGCTACGAACTGGCTTTTTTCATTCTGCTCGCGACAGAACTCGACGAAGTGTTTTGCAATCAGAGAACTTTTATCGAGTTGAACGGGCTTTCTCATTGCGTGAAAGCCCTGCGAGCGAAGAAAATCTGGTGTCGAAGTTGTGCCACGCTTCGCGAGGAAATCGTCTCGTTTATCCGGGAAAGAATTGAAGTTTTACAACCGGCGCGCGACATCCTGATCAAGATTACTTGAACCCGAGATTAATTTAATCCGTATGACAATCTTCGAAAAGATCGCCAACCGCGAGATCCATGCCGACATCGTTTACGAAACTGAAGAATTTGTGGCGTTCCGAGACATTGATCCGAAGGCGCCGGTCCATATTTTGATCATTCCGAAACGCTGCATCGCGCGGATTGGCGACGCAGAGGAAGCGGATGCGGATTTACTCGGACGTATGCTTGTCGCATCGAAGCAGATTGCGAAGGATGCCGGCGTTTTTGAGAGCGGCTACCGACTCGTAATAAATCACGGCCCCGACGCGGGAGAGAGTGTTCCTCACCTGCACATTCACCTTCTCGGAGGGCGAGTGTTCGCCTGGCCTCCAGGTTAGTAATGGCCGTCTCTCCCGCTCTCTAACTCGCGACTTGAATTTGGATCAGGACAAAAATTTGGCACTTCAGATGCATCGCACTGTCTAATGTTGGATTGCATGGAAAGCCTATATCGCCATGCAGCATGAGTAGCCTCACACAGAAAGAAAGACGGGTTGTGATCACCGGGATGGGTGTGATCGCCCCAAATGGGAAGGACCTCCAGATCTTCTGGAATACTGTGCGGATGGGCATCAGTGCCGCAGATATCGTCACGCGTTTCGAGACAGCCGGTCTCCCGTGCCATGTTGCGGCGGAGATCAAGAATTTTCGCGCGGAGGTTTACATGGACTCCAAGGCGGCGAAACGTCTCGAGCGCTCGCAACAGTATGGCCTCGCAGCCGCCCGTCTTGCCGCTGCGGATAGCGGGCTCGATGTCGCGAAGGTGGATGCGGACCGATGTGGGATCGTCGAGGCTACTTCACTGAGCAACGTGGAAGCTGCCTATCGAGGCAAGGATGCTTACGCTCGCAGGGGCTATCGCGCGATTGGCCCCTGGGCAATGATCAATGGCTATGTCGGCAGTGGCAGCGCGGAAATTGCGAACAGCCTTGGCCTGAAAGGTCACGCTATCACTTGCAGCTCCAGCAGCGCCTCGGGCAACGATGTCATGGGCTATGCCCTCAGCATGATTCAGCATGAGGATGTAGACGTAATGATCGCGGGTGGCGCCGAGGCACCATTGATCGACACCGTCTGGGTTGGTTTTGCACAGGCTCGCGCGATGACGCGTTGGGCCGGTCCGCCACACGAAGCGATGAAACCCTTCGATAAGAATGCCGACGGATTCATCATGGGTGAAGGTGGAGCTTACGTTGTAATGGAGGAACTCACTCACGCTCTAAGCCGTAATGCCCGAATTTATGCCGAGGTCCTGGGACACGGCAGAAGTTGTGAGGCCTACTCTCCAATGGCCCCGCATCCTGAAGGTCTCGGGGTTCAGCGGGCGATCGAGAAGTGTCTAAGAAAGGCGGCAGTAGAACCAACAGAAATCGATTATGTTAACGTACACGGGTCGGCAAATTCTGCGAACGATGTAGCGGAATCACGAGCGCTCAAACATTTCTTCGGGGACCATGCCTATCGACTCGCAGTGAACTCCACAAAGCCTGTGACGGGTCACCCATTGGCAGCTGCCGGAGCATTCGAAACCATCATCTGCGCATTGGCTCTTGCCAACGAAGAAATCCCGATCACGCTGAACCTGAAAAATCCGGCCGAAGACTGCGACCTCGACTATGTGCGTGATCGGTCGCGGCCCTATCCTCTTCAAACGGCCCTCAGCTTGAATAGCGGGTTCGGCGGCAAGACTTCCAGTCTACTCCTGCGGCGCTATCCTCCCAGATCAGGCGGATCATGAAATTCGCGCCGTTCATTCCGCTCCTCGGTTTCTTCTGCAATTTCGGTCTCGCTGTTTTCGTCCTCCTGAGCAATGCAAAAGCGACCGCAAACCGGCTGTACTTCGCGCTCGGTCTTACAATCGCCGGATGGAATCTCGGGCAGTATTTCAATTTCACAGCCACCAATGCCGCCATTGCTTTATCCTGGACTCGTTTTTTGTGGATTTGCGTGATCTCCGGTCCGTTCATTCTACTCCACCTCTCGCTACATATTGCCGGAGTTAGGATCCATCGTTATTTCGGGTTCATCTACGCGCTTTGCGCGCTCTTCGTGGGATTGAATCTCACGCCCTTGTTCGTATCGAATGTCCGATGGCTGGACACCGCGGGCTGGTACGCGATCGCGGGACCGGCGTTTTTTTCTTTTTTTCCTGTTTTCACGGCCTTGCTCGTTGTTTCGATCGCGATTCTGCTGCGACGACGCCGAAAGCTCCCGAAGTTGCACAAAACACGGTTGGATGCCCTGATCATCGCTCAGGGACTTTTACTCGGATCAGGACTCAACGACCTCCTTCCCATCATGGGAATCGACACCTATCCGTTCACGGATACCAACGTATTTCCCTACGGCAGTGTCGCAGCAATTTTCTACGGTCTGATAGTAGGATACAGCGTACTGCAGCATCATCTTCTAAACGTCCAGGTCTCACTTAGCCGATACGCTGCGCAAATCGTACGCTTTCTGTTCTTCGTGCTTATCGGCATCGTGTTGATGTTGACAGCCACATTGATTGCTCCGATCGCTTTCAACACCACTTCATTTTTCCTTTCGCTTGGCGTAATTCTGCTTTCAGGCGCGATTGCATCGACATTCTTTCCCCGAATGTTCGGAAACGGTTTGGAGGTATTGGAGCAGCGAATTCTAGGTGACCGATTTGAATATCATGATCGGATCAGGGGCTTCATGGAGTCGATGCATTACTACAGCGACATCAACACGTTGCTTGATGCTCTGAAGGAATTACTCGTTAATACGGCGGAAATTACGCGATTTCATTTAATTCTCCGCGACGAATTAACGCGCAGTTTCGCAATCGTGCTGGCGCACCCGCCGGATTCACGCTCCGAAGTCCCCGAACTGCAGGATGATTCGGCAATTTTCGAGCACTTCAAACGGACGCAGTCTCGATTTCTCGCATTCAACCACGGCGGGCTAAACACCGCGGCGGGAAGGCCCTCCAACAGCGCACGAGAGTTTCTCGCGACTTTCGACCCGGAGTTTTGCTTTCCCTTTTTCACACAAGAAGAACCCTTTGGCCTTCTGCTCATTGGCCCAAAGCGGAACAACGAGGTTTTCACTCCCACGGACATCAATTTGTTGACTGGCCTCGCTGCACGTTTGAGCTTGATCGTGAATCAGATCCAGCTCCACGAACAGATATTTCGTCAACAGGAGTTGGAACTACTCGGACGCATGTCCCGCGGGATGGCGCACGATCTGAATAATCTGCTAACTCCCATCTCGACATTTTTCCAACTTTCGAACGAAGGAGTACCGTTAGAGAGCCTGAATGATGAACTGCTTCCCGTTGTTTCTCGAAATGTTGCAACGATACGATCCTATATAAAAGAAGCACTTTTCTTCTCAGAGAACCTGAGACCGGACTTTCAACTTGGCCGTCTCGATATCCTTGCCCGGCGTGCCGCAGACCTCGCGCTCGACAGCCGGAGCGGCAGCGGTGTAGAAATCTCGTTGCAGGAGGTGGGCGAAGTCCTCGTCGAAATGGACGAGGTGCTTATCCAGCGCCTGCTTTCAAACGTTCTGGCCAACGCCATTGACGCGTCCGGACCGGGAAACACCGTTCAGGTCGAAATCCGGCGACTCGCGGAAACCGAGCGCGGACGTGGTTGGTTTCGCATTCGGGTAATCGATTTCGGCAAGGGAATTGCTAAGCAGGACATCGCACGTGTATTGACCCCGTATTATACAACAAAAAATCGCGGCGACGGGTCGCGCGGATTTGGACTCGGCCTCGCAATCTGCCTGAAAATCGTGCACCTACATGGCGGAACGCTTCACGTCGCTAGCCAGCACGGGCAGGGGACGACCGTCCAGATTGATCTGCCCAGCCGGCAGATTGCGCGACCGGTTCCAGCTGTAAGGAAGTTTTGATGATCACCTTGCTAATCCTAACCAGGCAAGTTTCCCTCGCCACTGCTATTCAATCCGTACTGGACGAAAAAAAATATCAGATCATCATGAAAGATGACATCTGGGAGGCGGAGTCATTGCTCGGTCGCGGTGCGATTGACGTGTCGATTGTCGATGTTGAGCTGACGGATGTGCGCTCGGTGCGGCTTTTGGAAGAACTGAAAACTGCGGCACCTACCTGTCCCATCCTCCTCTACACCGGATCCAGCCAATGGGAATGGGAAGAGGATGCTTATATGCTCGGCGTGGAGCATATCTTGAAAAAGCCGGTGCGGGGGCGCCTGCTAAACACGCTACTGGACCGTTTGCTCAGCAACACAAAAGATAAGCCTTCGATTCAGGAGCATCGTCCGAAGCAGCAGGTAGATCTTCGCCCGAATCATTCCCTGTCCGATCACGTGCGAGGCCTCGAGGCTCTTCGTGATTTCTCTGGAGTTCTCACCCACACGCTGCAGCCCGATTCCCTTTTAAAAGAGTTTCTTCTGCTGCTTAGAGAAATTATCGGTGTAAATCGGGCTATGATTTTCCTGCGAAAGCCGGGGGGGCCACTAAGCCAGACACCCCATGCACAGGATGACCGGTGGATGCGATGCGCCTGCGCCATCGGGCTCGAACACGGCCTCCTCGACCATTTCGCGCTCTCGCTGAGCACGGGCATCGGCGGCCGCCTGTACCGTCAGGGCCGCATTCTCAGGAGTCAGGGGGCAGTTGCTCAGCAAGATCGGGAAATTGAAAAGGAATTTCAATTATTAGGGGCACAGGTCGCCATTCCAATTTTGGACCGCGAATCATTGATAGGCGTCGCCGTATTCGACGAGCGACTCACGGGCGGCACCTATTCGAACGAGGAATTAGGACTCATTTTCCACATGCTGGAAGAAGTTGGTATGGCCCTCAAAAACAGTTGGTTACACAATCAGCTCGTCGCGAATCACGAGATGATCGTAGACATCCTCAGCCAGCTCGGCAGCGGCTGCGTTGTCGTCGGTGCAAACATGGCAGTCCTGCACGCCAATGTGGCTGCGAAAAATCTCTTTCTTCCCGGAGCGCCGGAGAAGCAGCAACTCGAATTTTCCAACCTGCCCCAGGAACTTGGCAGTCGCATTTTCGCGGTAATGAAAACCGGACAGAACTCGCCGGCGTTCCAGTTTCAATTTTCCCAACGTCCGGATCGCTCCTTCGAGGTCACCATCTCCTCATTCAAAACAAAGAATGCCGTCACGGCCAACGCCGCTCTTTTGCTGATTGAAGATCGCACTGAACATCAGAAAAGCCAGCGCCTCGAAATCGAAGCCTCCAATCTACGTCTCGTGAAGAGCATGGCCGAACACCTCGCTCACGAGATTGGAAACTCGTTGGTTCCGATATCCACCCATCAGCAACTCCTTGCGGATAACTTCGAGGACGAAGGGTTCCGGGAGTCACTCCAAGATGCTCTCGGCGATGGCGTAAAGCGAATTTCACGGCTTGTGAGTCAGATGATGTTCCTCGCCCGGGAAAAAACGGCCTTTTCCGATACTGTGCGAGTCTCGCAGCTCGTCGCGGAAGCATTTAAAGACGCCGACAATTATTACGGAGTCCCGAAAACTCAACTCCGCTTCAACCAGCAAGATGAAGGGTATATCGTAAGCGGAGATCAGAAAGCGTTGCGTCACGCATTCCTCGAGATCATGCTCAATGCATTGCAGGCGAACCCGAAAGATCCCAACGTTTCGGTCCGGCTGGCGTCAGACGAAAAGGATATTGAGAATCCACTGCTCAGAGTGGAATTTCAGGATTCGGGAGGCGGATTCAAACCCGGAACCGCGGATGTGGCTCCCTCACCATTCTTCTCAACACGCAATATTGGCTTGGGACTTGGACTTACGGTTTCCCGAAAGATCATTGAAGATCACCAGGGAAAAATCGAAATTTCCCAAAGCGAAAGCGGCCCCGGAGTCGTCAGAGTCTCTCTTCCGCTGGCGAATTAGTCCCGGTGTCGCAGTCCGAGCGCGGGACCCAAAAGAATTCTTTTTTCTTGCATCTCAAGAAAAAACAATGACTCCCATACTTGAGAATCGACGCACCGTGGCGCCAAAACTGCTTAACCCCGCAAGACAAATGATTCGCCCCGCTACCCTCTTTGCTCTAGCTGCCGGTCTTATTCTCGCGCCACCCGAAAATGCCTTCGCCCTGGGCTTCGCCGTCGCGGATCACGATGGCTTTGCAACTTCCCGTGGTGACGCATTTACGGCAACCGCAGACAACCCTTCCGCCGTCTACTACAATCCTGCCGGCATCACTCAACTGGACGGTACAAATTTTCGAATTGGAAGCTACTTTGTTGCGCCCCTTTCAAAATTCACGCCGACTGGAAGCACTCGCAACTATGAGAATTCCGACGACTTTCTGTCGGTCCCTAATTTTTATGCAACAACGCAGATTCAAGGGGGACCAGTTTCGCTCGGACTGGGCATCAATATGCCATTTGGTTTTCAAATCGAATATCCGGACGAAACGCCATTTCGCGATCTCATCGTAAAGGGAGGCATCATTTATGTTCGGGTCAATCCCGTAATCGCGGTGCAACTGACAAAATCGCTCTCGGTCGCCGCAGGCCCTGCCTTCGACTATTCCGAGTCAAAGCTCGAACGTGGCATCTTAACACCTGGCGACTTTTTCAAGTTCAAGGGGTCAGGTATGGCCGTTGGTGCGACAGTCGGCGTTTTGTGGCAACCGTACGAACAACATTCGTTCGGCCTCACTTACCGAGCCCCGACCCACGTTGACTACGGTGGAAACACCCATCTGCGCACCAACGACATGATCGTTCCTACAGAATTCGGCCCGATTACCGTTCCAGGCGTTTCGATTCATGAGGAAGCGAACGGCTCGATCGATTTTCCGCAAAGCATCGTAGTCGGTTACTCTTTTCGACCCACCCCGAGGTGGAACTTCGAGGTCAATGTCGAATGGACGGACTGGGATTCTCTGAACACCGTGACGCTTTCCCAACCAAGTGGAAATCTGCATGTCCCGTTTAATTTCAGCTCCAGTTTTTATTATCAGGTCGGGGGCACGTACTACTGTCCTGGAGGCTTCAACTTGAGCGCAGGATATTTTTTTGCGGAGAACTCCGTTCCATCGAAAGATTTCACCCCGGCAGTTCCCGACTCGGATCACCATGTGTTCAACGTAGGTGTCGGCCAGAAATACAATGACCTCGAGTGGAATTTAGCGTATCAATTCACCTATGGACCGGAACGGACAGTAATCAATGGAACCTCAGCGGACGGATCGTATGAATTCATTAGCCACGCCTTCAGCGTTTCCATCGGATACAGTTTCTAGAGCAAGAGCGGACGAGCGAAAGCCAGCTCTACTGGTGGTGGATGACGAGGCAGGTATTCGTCAGTCGCTCAAGGTCGTATTTAGGAATGACTACGATATCCATCTTGCCAGTAGCGGCGAAGAGGCGCTCGGAATCGCACGTGAGCGCCCGGTCGATGTCGCCGTTTTAGACATCATGATGGAGGGTATGCCCGGCACGGAGCTACTGGCGCATCTCAAGCAAATGGATCCAACGATCGAGGTCGTCATGCTAACCGCGTACGAGACAATTGATACGGCAAGACAGGCCTTGCGCTACGGAGCCTGCGACTATCTCAACAAGCCGTTCGACATTCCCACGATGCGTGCGGCTGTCGCTAGAGCGACAGCAAAGCATCGACTCTCAGTCAATCTGAGCCGCACCAATCAAAAGTTGCAGCGGTTGCAGAGGGAAATCCATGACCAGAGATTACAGGAGAAGGTAATAAGAGGTCAGGGAGAGATTTATGCCAGTGTGCTTCATGATATCAATAGCCCGCTCACTGTAATTTCGGGCTTCGTCGAGATGATCAACCACTCCATCGAGGACGTTGCCAGTCTCGAGGGAGAACGCCTCGAGTCCGTACGCGTCGATCTGCAAAAGCTCACGCAACAGGTGTCGCGTTGTTTCGAGATCTCCCGACGCTACTTGAGCTTCTTGCGCGGAAACGCAAATGAAGTGCCGAGAGTCAGCATTACTCAGATCCTATGCGATCTTCGCGAACTGCTGATCCGTCACCCCAGTGCCCGGGGACATGAGTTGGTGGTCAAGACATCTGGCAACAATCTCGTCGGCCAGATTAATGGAACGGATCTCTTGCAGATTCTTCTCAATCTGACGATCAACGCTTTTCAAAGCACCGAACTTCCCCATCGTGTCGAAGTTTCCTGCGCAATTCTCTCAGAAGTTCCGGATGCGAAACGTTTCACAAACTCCGACCGCAGCCGCGCAATCAATCTGGCAGGACTGGACGCCATTCCCCCGTTTGCCGCGATCACTGTCAGCGATGACGGTCCAGGAATTTCGCCGGAACTCGTCGCCAAGATGTTTCAGGAGCGATTCAGCACCAAGAGCGCTGAAGAGGGCACGGGAATCGGACTGTCGATCATCCGGCGTCTTGCCGAGGCTGCCAACGCAGCTCTCGTAATGGAAACTTCATCCGAAAACGGTACAACTTTCACACTGTTCGTGCAGATCAGCGATGCAACACGGTGACTTGTTGCCGTGTTGATAAGTTAGACCCTTCTTCCGAATTTCCTCTCAAGTTCTCCATAAGAGATCTGAATCATCGTGGGTCTACCGTGAGGGCAGCAGTACGGTAATTCGCATCGGAGCAGGTCCTTTATCAGGCGAACCAACTCCGGTTCGTGAAGGGAATCGTTTGCCTTGACCGCATGCCGACACACAGTAGTCGCGATGACATCCTCTCCGAGTCGGACCTTTGAAGAACTCGAACTCGTCTCGGTCAATTCGTCAATCACGTCTCGAATCAACTGAAGAGGGTCCCCCCTGGAAAGAAACTGCGGCAGCGCATCGACCTTGAAAGTATCGGAACCGAAAGATTCGATGCAGATACCCATCCTGTGAAGAGTCGCGAGGTTCTGGCGGATCCAGTCACTGTCTCGTGGAGTGAGCCTGATCGTGAGAGGCATCAGGAGACGTTGCGAAGGCACCCCCTGATCTTCCATCCGGCGTCGCAGTTCTTCAAAAAGAATACGTTCATGCGCGGCATGCTGATCGACGAGCACGAGCCCTGATTGATTTTCCATTAGCACATACAGGCGACCCAGCACTCCAAGAATGCGAAATTCCTCTTCGCGAGCTGTACTTGCTGCTGCCGTAGTCTCGGAGTTCAACGATTTTTCCGACGTGGCTTCCGATGGAGCAATCGTCTCTGAAGAAAGCAACGACCAATCTTTTCGCAGTTCGATCTGTTCCCGGTGCGGAATCAACTCCTTCGCGGCTGCGTTCGAAAAGGAACATTCACGACGTTCCGGAAGAGGATCCGTTCGGGAGGCTCTCGATTCGGTCTCGACCGAGCCGGTGGCAGAGGACTCAAATTGACGACTCCAATTCCGACGATCCGACTCGATAGCCCGCCGGATTGCCTCCACGACTGCCTCGCGAACTTCGACGGGATCACGAAAACGCACTTCGCGCTTTGCGGGGTGCACATTCACATCAACGGCCGCGGGATTCATCTGGACCGAGAGAAAGGTCACCGGGAACTGGCCCTTCATGAGAGCGGTATGATAACCCTCACGTAACGCATGAGTCAGAGTTGCGTTTTCAACAACCCTACCGTTGAGGAATATTATCTGCTGGGCGCGGTTGCTGCGACTCACTCCGGCCTTCCCGATCAAACCGCTAATCCGTAGCCCGGGAACCGTTTCCGATTCGACCTCGATGAGCTGACCTGCAAGTCTCTCGCCGGTTAGATCACGAATTCGTTCACGCAATGAGCTCGCAGGCGGAAGCTGGAATGCAAGCCTTCCGTTATTCACAAACACGAACCCGACTTCAGGATGTCCGATTGCCTGGAGATGTATCTGGTGTTCGACGTGGCTGGACTCAGTATTCTCTGAGCGCAGAAACTTGCGTCGCGCCGGGAGATTGAAGAACAGCTGGCGAACCTCGATCTGTGTCCCCGGGGCATCTCCACCGTCCCTTACTGTTTCCAACTTTCCACCCGATACCAAAACCTCCGTTCCCGCTATGGCACCCGATTCCCGCGTTGCCAGCCGGAATCTCGACACACTGGCAATGCTCGGCAGCGCTTCTCCGCGAAAACCCAAAGTCGAAATCGAGGCAAGATCAGCACCCGTACGAATTTTACTCGTGGCATGCCGCTCCAGACATAAGAGTGCATCATCGCGATTCATACCGATCCCGTTATCAACCACGCGGATCAACGAACGCCCCCCCCGATGAACCATTACCTCGATTCTTTCGGCGTGCGCGTCCAGACTGTTCTCGACCAGCTCCTTAACGACCGATGCCGGGCGTTCGATCACCTCTCCCGCCGCAACCTGGCTCGCCACTTCCTCAGGCAGAAGCTTGATTCGGCTCATTTCCGTAGTATGCTCAAAGTGGCTCGTTTGACTCGACACATCGTGTTTGCAAGCGTGCAAAACGCAAAATGATTGAGGTTACCGACAGCGCCGTCAAATATCTTCAAGATCTACTTCGGAACGAGGCGGACGATACCCATACCGGCCTTCGGATTTTCGTGGAAAGGGGCGGCTGTGCAGGGATGCAATATGGCATGAAACTCGATTCACCAATGGAAGGCGACGACATTTTCGAGCGCGACGGAATGCAGGTATTCATCGACAGTGAGAGCATGCCCTTTCTCAAGGGATCTACGATTGACTACACCGATTCACTCACAGGCACGGGTTTCAGGATTGTAAATCCGAACGCCCAACGAAGCTGCGGCTGCGGAACGTCCTTCGAGGCAGCTCCCGCGCACAGCACCGGACCCCGCTGACGTTCAGGGCTTCACCATCAGAATCAGCAACTGCCGCGACATGGCCTATTCCCTGGACGACGACTACAGTCGAGATGACGCCTCAGGCGGCACCGACAATCTATTCGGCTGGACGATTTTCATCCTACTGCTCATAGGTTTAGCATTCGCTTGCTGGCTGGGAAGTTTTCACATTTTTGGTCATCCGGAGAATCCGCGGAGTTACGCGATTCTGAAAAAACTGGGAAAAATTGATCCTCCGAAGCGTTTCGAGCTCACCAAAGCGCCCCCCGGTGAGTTTCTATCGCCAAAAAAACTCTACGATCGCTACGCGACCTATTCGAACCTCGAGCTGCAACGGGAAAACGATCAACTGTTGCGAAATTATCTCCGTAATTACGGCGAAACAAAAAAGCTCGTGCCGTACGTGATCGGTAAATTCGAAGTGTTAGATTCCTTTGAATTGCAGGACACTGACCTGATTGAGAATGGCGTCGTCGCGCTAGCGCAACCTACCGATTTTCCGAACATTCTGATCGAGCATATTTTTCCTGCGACGGGGGGCAACATTAGCGCGGCCCGAGCAAATTTGGTAACGGGTGCTGATCTCGAACTTCAGAAGAGCCTCGATCTTTCCGCTGTGATCCACATCGAGAAGATCTATGACGGCCGTCTCCTGTTCACGGTGATGCCCCTTCTCTACGGCAGTTATGCTCCCAAACAGGGCACTGGCGGATTTTCGCTCGAGCCTCCGACGGATATCAACCTCGCAGCCGGCGCGCCGGTTCTCGAAAGTGAAATCTTGCAGGAGGGATTCCGCGCTTTTGCCGATTACCGACGGCAGCTGAAGGGGCGCGTGGCTTCGACCGAGCAGCAAGCGGCCGTTGAGCCAACGCAAGATCAACCAGAACTTGTCCGAATCGAGACCATGCCGACTCCAGAGCCCGTTGTCGCGCAGGTGACGCCTGAGCCCACCCTCGAGGATATCCCGGTAGCGCGGGCTGTTCCAGTCGATACGCCTTTGCCGACATTTACCCCGACTCCGACGCAAGTCGCGATGAATCAACCTCCTGCGCCCACACCGACCGCTGCTCCCCAAGCAGCATCACCGGAGGGCGTTCCCCTGCAGCCGTTCATCACCACAACTCACACCCCATCACCGCGGACTCTGGGTGCCGGTTCCTGGCGAGTCTATCCGCCGGGCGCGGTTCCGTCCGGTCGCGTTGTCGATGTCCAGAAGGTGCGGTCAGGCGCGTATGCCTCCCCGGGCGAACGAGTCTATCTTAAGGGTGACTTCGTCGTCACTGCATCCGGAGACAACCGGGCTGTGTTGCGCGCCCGCAGTGCCACGCGCGCGGCACGGGTGATTGTCTCTTTCCCGAGCGGCAGCCGCCCACCTGCGGAGGGAAGTTCCGTCGTGCGTAACGACAGCCGGCCGTTCGAAGTCACGGATGTCCGCGAGGGCGCGGACGGGCTGACGAATATTTACGTTCGCGAAATTACCGTGCCCTGAAGCCGTTTGCAGGGAACTTCCTGCTTTCCCGGGCTACAAGCAGACCCCTCCTTGACACCCCCTGCGATCGGTCGCAAGCTGCGCACCTTTTCTAATGCAAGCGCCCAAAGTTCTCGTAGCTGATCCCGTATCCGAGCGTGGAGTCGCCGAACTGAAATCTGGTGGTGCTCTCGACGTCACCGTACAAACCGGCCTGAAAGAGGACGAATTGATTGCAGTGATCCCCCATTACGCCGGACTTGTCGTTCGCAGCCAGACGAAGGCCACAGCGCGCGTCCTTGAAGCCGCCAAAAACCTGAAAGTCATCGGCCGCGCCGGTGTTGGCGTAGACAACGTTGATGTCGAGGCGGCGACCCGCCGTGGCATTATTGTGATGAATACTCCAGGCGGAAATACGATTTCGACCGCGGAGCATGCTTTTTCGCTGCTAGTGTCTCTCGCCCGAAATATTCCGCAGGCCCACAGCACAATCAAAGCCGGCCGGTGGGATCGGAAAAAGTTTGAGGGCGTGGAACTTCACAACAAAACGATCGCCATACTTGGCATGGGGCGGATTGGGACAGAATTTGCGCGCCGCGCTATCGCATTCGGCATGCGTGTGATTGCGTATGACCCGTATCTGTCCGCTAGCCGCGCGCGCAGTTTGCAGGTCGAACTTTCTGAATCGCTGGAGGAAGTTCTGCCGAAAGCTGACTTCATCACACTACACATGCCTCTCACGGCTGAAACCAAGTACATTCTCAATTCTGAGCGGCTTAGGCTGACGAAACCCGGGGTGCGCATCGTGAATTGTGCGCGTGGCGGCCTGGTGGAGGAGGCAGCGCTCGCTGAGGCGCTTGAAAGCGGGCACGTAGCTGGTGCAGCATTGGACGTCTACGAAACCGAACCCCCGGGCGCGAATTTCATTTTGCTGAAGTTCGACAACGTCGTAATGACCCCGCACCTGGGAGCGTCAACAGCGGAGGCCCAGGAAAGCGTGGGAATCGAGATCGCGCAATCCATACGAGCTGCCCTGCTCGATGGCACGATCCGCAATGCAGTGAATGCGCCCAATCTCGACGCAAACACTCTGGCCGCGATCGGACCTTATATGAGCTTCGGTGACAAACTTGGTCGGTTCATTTCTCAGATCGCCCCAAAACGCTGTGAAATGCTGCGGGTCAACTACAGCGGCAAACTGATGGAGATTGACACGATCCCGATCACTCGCGCGATTCTTAAAGGATTTCTTTTGCTGGCGTCGGGAAGCGAGGTCAATCAGGTAAATGCTGCATCGATAGCAACAAACCGCGGTTTGAAGGTTACAGAGACTCGGGAGAGCGCGACGGGGGACTTCACCGAGCTCATCGAGGTAACTGCAGGGTGCGAGAGCGAGGAGGTCTCCGTCGCAGGCACTTTCTTCGGGGCGGAGGCGCGCATCGTCCGCATAAATGGCCGGCACGTCGAGGCCCGGCCTGAGGGGTTTTTGCTGATCCTTGAAAACCGCGACCGTCCAGGCATTGTCGGCCTGCTGGGCAGCATCCTCGGCCAGCACGGCGTAAACATCGCACGTATGGCCCTGAGTCGCGATAGGGTTGGTGGCCAGGCCCTCACGGTGCTCAATCTGGATACGGAGCCCAGCGGCGAGGTCATGGCGCTCCTTCGCGCCGAAAAAGACATTGGATCTGCGCATGTCATCAGCCTGTGAAAATCGAGGTCGTCAGCTCGACAACCACAGATCCCGGATGGGTCAACATTCGGTTTTACCGTTCCGCTGAACGACCTCCGAATGGTGTCTCCGAGACTGAATTCGACGGCCGGCGCGGAGCGATTCTCTATTTACGGGATCAACATTTTCTGATTGCCGGTCTCGGCGACGTGGCGGATCGGAGCGGGTGCCGCATTGCCGCCGGAGCCTCCGTCGCGTATTTGAAAAACATCGGTGCGCTGCGAGCCCTCGTCGATCTGACCACCCTTTCCGATTTCGCCGACGCCGCGCTCGAAGGTGCCCTCCTGGCCGATTATCGATTTGAACGCTATCTCGATACTTCTACGCCACACATGGAAGTTTTGAGACTCGCCGTGCCGCAAGACCGGATTGAGACAATCAAGCATTTCACGCAGCGAGCAACGATCGTTGCAAATGCGACCAATTATGCCCGCAGTGTTGCGAATCTCCCGGGTAACGTCCTTTATCCGGAAACGTTGGCGGACGAGGCTTGCCGCATGGCAAAAGGAGAGCGCCTCCGAGTCTCCATAATGACCGACAAGGAATTCAAATCACACCGGTTCGGAGGAATGCTCGCAGTGGGTAGCGGAAGCGCGCGCGGCCCGCGCTTGATCACGCTCGAGCATCGCGGCGGTAATCGCAAGGACCCGCCTATCGCCCTCATCGGCAAAGCGATTACGTTTGATACCGGCGGCATCAGCATTAAATCGCGCGAGGGGATGCACAACATGATCTACGACAAATGTGGTGGCATTGCCGTCCTTGGCGCCATGTATGGAATCGCGCAACTGAAAATCCCGAAAAACGTCGTGGGAATCATCCCGTGCGCCGAGAACATGCCCGGAAGCGCTGCGTTTCGCCCCGGAGACATCATTACGACCTACGGACAAACCTACGTGGAAATTCAGAATACCGACGCGGAAGGGCGAATCGTGCTCGCCGACGCCATCACACATGCGCGTCTGGATTTCAACGCCCGCGCCATCATCGATCTTGCGACGCTTACCGGCGCCTGCGGCGTCGCACTCGGAGATGCCGCCGCAGGGCTCTGGAGCACCTCCAATTCTATCCGTGAACAGCTTCTGAACTCCTCCGAATTCAGCGGCGAACCCCTCTGGCCAATGCCACTCTTCCCCGAATACGATGAGGCGGTAAAGAGCGACGTAGCCAGGCTGCGCAACGTGGGCGGCAAACTGGCCGGAGCCTGCACCGCGGCGGCATTTCTGAAGGCATTCACAGGGGAGACCCCTTGGGCACATCTCGATATTGCGTACATGGCAAATCTTGAGAAACCGCGACCAGAACTCTCGCGCGGCGCTACAGGTTTCGGTATTCGAACATTGATCGATTTTGTCGAAAAGTGGTCAGACTAAAGGGAGATCGTCATACCCGGAAGAGTTGAACGTCGTCGGTTTCGACATTTCAATTACCCTCTGGTGATGCGTCGTTTTTCCATGACCGCGATTGTCACGTTTTCGAACGTGCGATAAACCCCCATGTCTTAAACCTAGATGTGTCCAATTTGAACGTTGCGAACGATATGGGCTTGGGTTTTGCCTATCCGTGGCTGCTGCTTCTATTGGCGCTCATTCCCGTGCTGGCCTGGCTGAAAGGCAGAGCAGGGCGTTCGAGTTCCGTTGTTTTCTCATCCACCGCTCCGTTTCGTGCGCTCGGCCGGCGCCGGGAATCGAAAGCAGGCGCGTTTCTTTCGAGCCTGCTTTTTCTCTCAATGGCCTCGCTTATCGTCGCGCTTGCTCGCCCGCAACAGGGGAAAACTCTCACGCACACGGAGGCTAGCGGAATCGACATCATGCTCCTGCTGGACGTTTCCCGATCGATGCTGGCGGAAGATTTCAGCATCGGCGGCCGGAGAGCGAATCGCCTGGATGCCGTGAAAAAGGTTACCGAAGAATTTATCAAGGATCGTCCTAACGACCGGATCGGTATTATCGCTTTTGCCGGACGTCCTTATCTCGTAAGCCCGCTCACTCTCGATCACGACTGGCTTTTTCAGAATCTTGATCGGGTTCAGATTGGTCTCGTGGAAGACGGCACGGCTATTGGATCGGCGCTTGCTTCCGGCGCCAACCGCCTCAAGGATCGTGAAGCGAAAAGTAAAGTACTCGTGGTCATCACCGATGGTGACAACAATGCCGGCAAGGTGACCCCAGCGACAGCGGCGGAGGCAGCCGCTGCCTTGGGGATGAAGATTTATAGCATTGGCACCGGGACGCGAGGCATGGCTCCCTACCCGGTCAGGGACGCCTGGGGTCGGACATTCTATCGTGATTTCAAGGTAGAGATCGATGAAGAGACGTTGAAACAGATTGCACACATCGGTGGTGGAAGATATTACCGCGCCACGGACACGAAGTCGCTCGAACAAATCTATGCGGACATCGACAGCCTCGAAAAAACGACTGTCGAACTGAAACAATATCGGCAGTATCGGGACTTGTTCCCGTGGTTCATCGGAGCTGGCATCGGCTTCCTCTCGCTGCAGATGATCCTCGGGCAGACCCTTTGGAGAAAGATTCCATGACGTTTGGTTCTCCAAACTGGCTCTGGGCGCTGATCGCTCTGCCATACTTTCTTGCCCTGTTTCTTTGGAACGAAAAACGCAGCGCCGAAATGATCCGCCGTGTGGTTGCGGCGCGCCTTGTGCCGCAGCTTGCCGGAAACGTCAGTTATTTCCGGCGTCGCTTGCGTTATAGTCTTCTTTTGATCGGACTCTCGCTGCTCGTCGCAGCGATGGCCAGGCCCCGCGTGGGCTACACCTACGAGGAAGCGAAGCGCAAAGGACATGATGTAATTATAGCCATCGACACCTCGCGGAGCATGCTTGCAAACGACCTGCGCCCGAATCGTCTGACGCGGGCAAAGATGGCGGCACAAGATCTAATCATGAATCTCAAGGGAGACCGCGTCGGGCTCGTTGCTTTTGCCGGAAGCGCATTTTTGCAGGCACCTCTCACTGTGGACTACAGCGCCGTATTGAATGCACTGCAGGAACTCGATACCGAAATCATCCCACGGGGCGGGACGAACATCGCCCAGGCGATCGAAACCGCTGTTGAAGCTTTCGGCAAAGGCGAAAGCGATAGCCGGGCACTTGTCATCTTTACCGACGGGGAGGAACTTGACGCTGATGGTGTTGCGCTCGCCGAGCAATTCGCTGATCAACTCTCCATTTTTACCGTGGGTGTCGGCTCCGAAGCAGGTTCGATCATTCCGATCCAGAGGGAAGGAGGCGGAACTGATTTCGTTCGGGATGCTGCGAATGAAGTCGTGCGCTCGAAGCTCGATGAGGAGCGCCTTGAGGATATCGCCGATGCCAGCGGTGGATTTTACGAGCGATTGGATGGCCCGGCGAACATGAAGCGGATCGTCGACGAAGGCCTCGGATCCCTGACGGAACAGCAGATCGATGCGCGGATGGCACGTCGTCCGATCGAGCGTTACCAATGGCCGCTGGGCGCGGGTCTCGCGCTTTTGGCGCTTTCGATCCTCATCAGTGATCGAAAACGCCTGCAGCACGCTCCAACCTCCGCCCCACTCGGAACCACCACTGTCATCGTCTCCGCTTTATTCGTGGTCGCGCACGCTGCATCAGCGCGCGCCGATGGCGTGCAAATGTATCACGAAAAAGATTTTCAAGGCGCATCCCGATATTTCCAGAAATTGTTGAAGCGCCGACCCGACTCCGCAGCCTTGCACTATGATGCCGGCACGGCGGCCTACAAACTCGGGAATTACGACGAAGCGCTTACGGCGTTTAGCCGTGCACTCACTTCGAAGGACGAACAGTTGCGTGAGAGCATCGAATACAATCTAGGCAACACGCTTTTCAAACGCGGCGCGTTCCGGGAATCGAGAGAAGAAAAAATCGAAGAGTGGAAAGGCGCAATTGAACATTACGATCAGTCCCTCGCGATGAATTCCGAGAACGAGGATGCGCGCTACAATCGCGACCTCGTCAAGAAACTGATCGAAGATCTGGAGAAAGAACAGCAGAAGGAGGATCAGCAGCGCGAAGACCAATCGCAGTCAAACGAGCAGAAGCAGGAGGGCAACAAGGGCGACAAAAATCAGGAGAAGAAGGAAAAAAGGAAACAGAGCGATCAGAAGAACGACGAGGAGGGCAAGCGTGGGTCGCAAGACGAGAACCGGAAAGACTCTGTGGAAGAGAGTGAGAAACAGGAGCAGCCCAGCCAAAGCAACACATCCGAGCGCGACGAAAACTCAAGACCGAAGGGCTCATCCGGTCAGCAGAACGATCAGCATCAACCGGACGATCAGGAACGCAGTCAAAACCAGCCTTCGCAGCCTCTCCCCGGACAACAACAAGGTGAACAGTCAAAATCACAAACCTCGAACTCCCCCATCGCAGCTCCGTCGCCCAATGACCGGGATCTTTCGGGAGAAATGAAAGCTAATACCGACCCCATTGAAAACGAGTCGCAGGAAATGCCGGCGGCCATTCCTGTCGAAGACGGAAAGATGAATGAGCAACAAGCGGCGGCGCTGCTCCGTTCACTCCAGGACGAAGACGTGCAAGTGCCGCTGTTGCAGCGTCACCAGAACATGCCGGTCCTCAAGGACTGGTGAATGCCCAAATGGAGGAAACTTCATTAGTAAAACGGCTCACATCCACCACTGTAGTAAAACGAACTATCCGTTTGATGAGATATTGGAATATCAAAAGTGGCTTAACCCCGGCTCTGACACCACAGGTTCCCAAAATTCGACTGTTTATGGTCCCATGGATATCGATGGTTCTTTTCGCTTTGGCGATATGCCGCTCGCAAGCCGCCCCGGCTGAGGCCGTTCTCGCCTCGAACTCCGCACCGGTTGGTCAACCTCTGTTGCTTCAGATCACCGTTGAATCGTCTCGCGTGCAACCGCCGGACATCAGCGTCAATGGACTCGACATTCGCTTCGCCGGAAGATCCTCTCAGGTGAGCATTTCAAATTTCGACATGACCACATCGACGGTGCTCAGCTATCAGGTCGTTGGGCAACGCGAGGGAGAGTTCAAAATTCCCTCGCAGGTATTCGTTGTGGATGGCCGACGGGTCAAAACACCGGAAATGAAACTTACAATTACGCCGGGGAGATCCGGGATCGTGGGTTCCTCACCCGGCAGCGGCGGGGGCGCAGCTCCCGCAAGAGGTGCAGAACCGATTTCCGAATCAGAAGTCGCCTTTGGCGAATTGATCATCCCTTCAGAAACCGCATATGTCGGGCAGGCGATTCCCGTTGAACTTCGAATGTATTTCAATGCCGACGCCCGAATCCGCGTTGAAGAGATGCCGAAAATTGAAAGCGAAGGTTTCACGATCGAGAAATTTTCGGATCCAAAGCAAAGTCGCGTGGAGAAAAACGGGCGAATTTATGATGTTCTTAGCTTCGAGACGGTTATGACTCCCGTGAAAGCCGGCGAGGTTGAAGTAGGACCAGCCCGGATGCAATGCACTATTTCGATTCCGCGCCGCAGTCCGCGGTTCCCACATGTGGACGACTTTTTTAACGACGATTTCTTCAGCGACCCCTTCGGAGCCTTTGCGACAAACAAAACGTTAGTCGTTGAGAGTGACACGCCGAAACTCAACGTCGAACCGCTCCCACTCGAGGGACAACCCCGTAGTTTTTCCGGTGCGATTGGGCAGTTCACTTTGGCATCCGAGGCAAAAAACGAAAAAGTCCAGGTCGGCGAGCCGGTTAGTTTGACAATTCGAATCGCGGGAAAAGGTAATTTCTCGAGGATTGGCGCCCCTAAGCTTGTCGGGGACGAAGGTTGGAGGAGCTATCCCCCGTCCGACTCGTTCGATGCACTGGACAATCTCGGGATTACAGGAACAAAAACATTTGAATTTGCGGTTGTCCCGGAGCGACCCGCGGATTCGACTCCGGGTGCAGAGTTCAGCTTTTTTGATCCAACGGATGGAAAATACAAGAGCCTTGGGTCCCCGCCAATCGCTATTCAGGTCGAGGGCTCCGCAAACGAGGCGGTGACTCCGAAGCCAGTTACCACGAAGGTCGTCACGCCAGAGGAAAATCAAAGTGGCAGCACAGAAGAAAACAGGGACCTTCACGAAATCGCCCGTGGGGGGACGCAGTGGAATCGCTCGTTTGCACCGCTTTATACTCGAACTGGTTTCTGGGCGGCCCAGTCGGTTCCCCTGCTCGGCCTGTTGACCTTTGCATTTTTTCAAATTCGTCGTTCTCGAGGACTCGACACAGATGCGCGAAGGATCGCTGCCCTGAAGCGGGAACATCAGACTGCCGTTGAAAAACTCAAACAACCCGGACTCTCAATCCAGGAATTTTACAAAATCGCTGTACGGGCGATTCAAACCGATGCCGCGATCATACTTGACTGCACACCATCCAGCCTGGGAATCGACGAGGTGCTTGGCGCGCGAAAAGTAGATGCCTTGACAGCGAGTTCTCTCCGCGCACTCTTTGAGAAACTTTCCGAACTGAGCTACGCAGGCGGGGCCTTCGCAAAGGATGAGCTGAGCGCCGAAGACCGAGCAGCTTGCCTCAGAGACATTCGATCCTATGAAAACAGCGAATTGGTTTAATTTTAACCTCTTGATCCTCTATGTCGGTTTGCATTCCTTCTCTGCAGAGGCTGCTGCGCCAACGCAGTTTGCCAAGGCAAACAAGCTTTATGAGGAAGGCAAATTCGAAGCAGCACGAGCGCACTACGAACAAATCGTCAGCTCCGGGGATTATAGCGCGGACCTTTTTTACAACCTTGGTAATACGAATTTTCGGCTGGGCGACGTCGGGAAAGCGGCCTTGAATTTCCGCCGCGCCATCGAGTTGGAACCTCACCATGCGGAAGCAAAGGCAAACCTGGAGTTTGTGCGTGACGCTGCTCATGCGAAAATCGTGGCACCACCTACTTTCGCAAAATTTTTTCCTGTGCTTTCCGAATCGAGGTGGACAATGGTTGTTTCGGTTTTTGGGTGGGCGTCGCTGTTCTTTTTCGTTTCCTTGATTTTTGCTCGCCGTCGCGCCTCGCTCTGGTTCGGAGCAGGATGCAGTGTTCTTCTTTGCGTCTACGCCTTAGCCGGCCTCTGGCTGCAGCGCAGCCGCCGCGACCTTGGGGTTGTCGTCGCCAGCGAAACTGAAGCTCGACTCGCGCCAACCGCGACGGCGCGACTCGCCGAACGCCTTCCCGCCGCCAGCGAGATCCAAATGCTGGCGACACGTGGCCAGTGGACTTTCTGCGAGCTCCCAAACGGAACGCGAGCATGGGTGCCTACGGTCGGCATCGCTGCCGTTCATCCTACACGGTCATAATGTCTATTCGCGCGGCGGTATTTCTTTTCATCGCCGTCGCGTCCGTTTCCGCAGGCGAGGCATCATGGCAGAGGAATCTTACCCCCCTTGTCCCTGGTCCCATTCCTCCTCCGAAACCGCACAGGGCCATTTACGGATTTGGATGGGGGGGGTTGCGCGCCGCCACCGCGGAATTCGTATTCACGAGCGATCTGGAGAAAAACGCTCTGATGCTCGAGGCGAAGGCGAGCACCACCGGATTCGTGCGCGCCCTGTGGGCACTCGACGCTACCATGAATTCGAGCGTCCGCGCTTCGAGCTTGCGCAGCATTGAAACGCGGCAACACGAGAAATATCCGTCCAAGGAGAAATACTTCCGTCTGGAGTTTACGGCGGACCGCGTGATTGAACGGCGTTTTGAAAGCCCCGCTGAAAAGAGCCGCACAAAAAAAAGAACGACGAGGATGGCGAATCTCCTGGACATGGCCGGAGCATTCCTTTTTCTGCGCAGCCTCCCTCTGAAGACTGGCGACGTCGAAAGTGTCACGGTATATCCAGCTTCGAAACCCTATCTCGCCAGAGTAACGGTACTAAAACGCGAAAAAGTCAAGGTCCCTGCAGGAACGTTCGATGCCATAAAAGCGAGAATCGAGCTCTGGAAAATCGAAGAGGACCTATCGCTTAAACCGCATGCAAAATTCAAAGATGCAACCGCATGGGTCTCGGATGACGCTGCTCGCAATTTGTTGAAAATCGATGCCGGCGTTTTCGTTGGCTCGGTGTGGGCCGAACTCGAGAAGATTGAATCGCTTGATGCGGGTGATTAGACTCGGGAGATTCTCTCAAGTTCTTTGGGAGAAATTCACAGGGCCTTCCACAGACTCGCCGGTGGGATTTGGAAGCTGCTTTTATTAAACAATAGCGTCGCTTCGACAGATCAACACGCTCTTGGATTACCTGGCACGAAGCGGTAGCAATGCGTGCCGTCTAATTTTCATCGGGATCATGCGTACACCGAACTACAAGCCTGAGCTGGATTCATTGCGGGCGCTGGCAATTACCATCGTCATGCTTCACCACTACCTCTCAGTTCAAATGCCATTGGCGGGATTCGGTGTGATGATGTTCTTCACGCTCAGCGGTTATTTTGGAGCTCGCTCCTTGCTCGCAATGCGCGATGAAATTTTGCATGGGAGGCTCAACCGCAAGGGAGCCCTTAGGCTATTCTATGGCCGGCGTTATTTTCGGATACTCCCGGTACATCTTCTCGTTCTCGGCGCAACGTTCCTTGCGGATATTCCTTATGCACGATCGAAGTTTTTCTGGAATATCACGTTTACTTCCAATTGGGGGATGATTGCGAATAACGAATGGTTCGGGCGATTCTCTCCGCTTTGGTCCCTCGCGGTGCTTGAACAATTCTACCTTTTCTTCCCGCTAACGGTGCTTCTCACGCCGCAGCGGAATTTCTTGAAGGTGATCGTGGGCATGATTGCTTCAGCGTTTGTATTCCGACTTGTTTCCCTCGCATTTTCCGCGGGACCATTTATCTGGACGTTGACGCCAATCGGCTCCTTTGATCAGCTTGGGTGCGGCGTGCTACTTGCCTTTGCACGTCACAACCCAACCGATCAATCTCTCTTGAAGAAGATTCGGTTCACCGGCATTGCGATCTGCGGCCCTTTGCTTGCCGTGATCGTGTTGATGAAAGGCTTTGGTTATCAACCGCCCTACCTCCCGATGTACATCTCGATCGTTGCCTGCATTTTTTTTGCATGGCTGACGGATCGTTCACTGCGCGGAATCAACGGGCGACTGGGTGCGATTCTTCAAGTCCCCTGGTTGGCCGCAGCCGGGAGAGCAAGCTATGCGGCTTTCTTAACCCATAATTTCACTGTGCTGCTCATTCCGCCGATTCCCGGTGTAGCTGAAATCCTCGACACCAATTTCCGGTTTGTAATTCTGATTCCCATGACGTTCGCTCTTGCGCATCTGATGGTGAATTACATTGAAGAACCGTTCGGACGTTATCGAAAAGCGCGTTTTAAAATGTCGGCACCTACGCCACCATTGAGCACGCCCTCCGGCCCCAACACCGAGCTGCCAGCTGCCTGAGAGTCTGCTCACTCTTCCAACAACGTTGCAATCACAAGAGCGTGCAGTGCCGGATTTGCTGCAACGCAGGAATCCGCAGTCACGGGATCACTGCCATCCCATGCGGTAATCGTTCCGCCCGCACCGCGAATTACAGGAATAAGCGGCAGAAGATCCCAGGGGTTCATCACCGGGTCCATCATCACGTCCGCGCCACCTGAGGCCACTAGCAGATACCCGTAGCAGTCCCCCCACGTTCTGAAAAAACGCGCACGGCGCCGCAGTCCATCGAAGATCTCATAATTCTGGTATCGCTCGACGTTTAGGAGGTCCGTCGTGAGCAATGCCGCTTCTTCAATTCGCTTTTTAGATTCCACTCGCACGGGGAGTCCATTCAGTGTGGTCGTCGTGTTGTCTCCTACGCACAACTTTCCGACAATTGGCTGATGGATTGCTCCCAGGACAGGTTGACCACGGTGCAACAAACCGATAAGCGTCCCAAAGAGTGGACATCCGCTCACGAATGATATCGTTCCATCGATCGGATCGAATACCCACACAAATTCGGCATCCTCGTTTTCGTTTCCGAACTCTTCCCCAATTATCCCATGAGCAGGGAGTTCAGAAGTGATTATTGCGCGCATCCGCTCCTCCGCTTTCCGATCCGCCAGTGTTACGGGTGAAGCATCTGACTTTCTTTCCAAACCGATGTCTTTACCATTGAAAAAAGGAATGATGATCTCGCCGCTCTCCGAAGCGAGACGTTCGATCATCGGCCCAAACTCACGAAGGTAATCGATGGCCATGGAAGAAGATTGCTTCGTCCAGGAGATGTTCATCAAGAGAAGATCATCATTTCTTGGCAGAGTCTTTCGAAAAAAAGACAATCCAGTGCTGGCTTTTACCTAAAAAGTGATGAATTTGTTCTATGGGTGCTCCCCTTACAGAGGATTGGTATTTCTGCCCCACATGTGGCGCCAAGGTTCAGGTCGGAAGTGACGGCTGCCAAACCTGCACCACCCGCGAACAGCATGATATCGACTTTGAATATCCGACCCGCGAATCCAACGGCAGCCTTGCTCATATGCATGCCGACGGCTCCGAGAGAATTGAGGATTTCGAATATGACGAGTTCATCATGCAGGAATTCCACAGGCAATCGCGGACGTCCCTCACTCCCGTCGTGATCGCGCTTGCTCTGGCCGTTTTTCTCGTCGTGATTTTTCTCATCCTTGCCACAATGAACCTTTAGGCTTTTTTTGTCCTCAGCCCGGGGACTTAATCTCCAGCCACCGAAATCAGGTTTATCGGATGCTTGCGGAGCCGTAGATCGGGATCCCGGAGCCATCCACGAGATAAAGCCGGCACCAAGCTTGTGGTTACAATCGCGGGAATTAAGGTTGGAAGCTTGATCGAGAGAGCAAGCATGCGATCCTCAGCATTCAATTCGCCGAAGCCGTGCCTGATTCGAAACTGCGTTTCCGTCCTAATGTCGCGGCCATTCTGCGCCGACGCGACGGTAAAATTCTGATATGCGAGCGTTCCGATGTCGAAGGTGCCTGGCAGTTTCCACAGGGGGGTGTGTCTGCGGGTGAAACTCACGAGCAGGCACTGGCTCGTGAATTGGAGGAAGAGATTTCACTGAAACCCGGGCGCTATCGCATTGTTGAAAGAAAGGGGCCTTATCGATATGTAATTGGTGGCGGAAAGAAGAAAAAGGGGTTCCATGGCCAGGTACAAGAGTATTTCTTACTGGATTTCGTGGGAGACGATTCCGATATCGATGTTGAAGTTGCCCATCAGGAATTCTCTCGCGTTTGTTGGATAGCTCCGGAATCTTTCAAACTCTCCTGGCTTCCCCCTATGAAAAGGGAGGTTTACGCTGCGGTTTTCGAAAACTTTTTCAGGGTGCGCCTGAAAGCTGCTATCCGAGATTGACCACCTGCAGCCAATAGTTCACTAATCCGCCCCTTCTTATGCTGACTTTCGGAATGTTTTTCCTAATGACGACTGCTGTTCTCGGCAGTGTGTGGTGGGCGTCCAAGAACGACGTGGACAACACCGAGTAGTCTTTCTACCTGGAAACCAGAGTCATGTCGGAACCAAAAGATAACGAATGGATAAAAGGCGCCACTAACGAGCTGAACAATCTCTTTCAGGGAATCCTCGAGTCCTCGCGATTGCTCCAGCAGGGCAGCCCGAAAACGCCCGAGACGATTCGCTATTTCGAGATTATTCGCAAGAGTGTCGAGCGGGCAGTGACGGTGACGGAGCGAATGCAGGAACGGGCGAACGGAAATGATCCGGAAGCCGAACCCATCGAGAAATCACGGTATTCTCGACCTGCTTCTGACGAAAATATCCGGATTTCCAACGAATTTGGTGCGAAAGAATTGATTCTGATCGTCGATGACGAGCAGTTCGTGACACTGCTTGCGGAGCGCATCCTAACCGATGAGGGATACCGGGTGATTGCGGTAGCAGACGGATTTGCAGCTCTTGACGTCTATCGCAAGTTTGGCGATGCAATTGATCTCGTGATCCTGGACTTTACAATGCCGGTGATGGATGGCTCAGAAGTTTTTAATGAACTCCGGTTGCTCGATCCAGATGTCGCGGTCGTATTGAGCAGCGGATTTACAGAGCAGGAAAAATTGCGCTGGATGCTCTCGAGCGGCCTTCGAGGCTTCGTGCCGAAACCTTACACCCAACAGCGGCTTCTTCATCAAATCCGACTCGCGCTCCACAGTCCCACGAGCTAAAATCAGAAGTAGCCAACCTCGTTGAGCGAGCAAAGCGAAACCATGAATATGATGGCCGAATTCATGGTCTCCATCAATCCGGCGACGGGCGAACGGATTGCGTCCTGTCAGACTACACCCGAGGCAGACATCGAGCAGGCGCTCAAGAAAGCCCACAGCGCTTTCGCAGCATGGAAGCGCGTTCCATTCGTCGAGCGTTCAAACTATTTGCGGAGCGCCGCAGCAATACTCGATGAGCGCAAGTACGAATATGGCCGGATGATGGCGCTAGCGATGGGCAAACCGCTAGCCCAGGGCGTCGCCGAAGCGGAAAGTGCACCTGCGCCTGCAAATTCTACGCTGAGAACGCAGAGCGATTTCTCGCACCTGAGTTCGTCGAAACCGACGCGGAACGTAGCTACGTTTCGTTCCTTCCGCTTGGGCCGCTTCTTGCGATAATGCCTTGGAACTTCCCATTCTGGCAGGTTTTCCGCTGTGCGGCACGGCAATCCGGTAATACTAAAGCACGCCTCAAATGTCCCAGGGTGCGCAATCGCCATTGAAGAAATATTTCGGGACGCCGGTCATCCGCCGGGAATGTTCACTTCCCTTCTTATAGACTCAGCGCGCGCCGGAGATCTAATCGATGATCGCAGGATCACGGCAGTCACACTTACTGGAAGTGTGGTGGCAGGGAGAGCGATTGCCGCCAGAGCGGGTCGAGCTCTCAAGAAAACGGTTCTCGAGTTGGGGGGTAGCGACACGTATGGGATTCTCGAAGATGCCGATCTGAACGGTGCTTCCAAAGCTTGCACGACTGCGCGCCTCATCAACAATGGTCAAAGTTGCATCGAGGGTACTCGGGACGTCGCGCGGGATGAGAAAATAGCGAGCGAACGACTCGAAGCGGGCTCCTGTTTCGTCAACACCTTCGTTCGCTCCGATCCACGTTTGCCCTTTGGCGGGATTAAAGACTCCGGATATGGCCGCGAACTCTCAGAATTCGGGATTCGAGAATTCGTGAACGTCAAAACGGTGTGTCTCAAGGCGTAGATAATTTTATTTCTCGATGCTATACGAGAAATATCTCGCGGTTTGACCCCAATGGCACCTTTAAAGGACACATTAAAGTAACTATGTTGCATGAAATGAAATGCAAACCGGCATCGCCGAGAATTCCTGTGGTTTGTGACACGGTCCTTGAGGCACTCCAACATTCGTTGAGTGCATCGCGGCTTTCCCACATGGCACAGATTCATGCGCACGAGGAGAACTGCGAAAGCTTCAAAAACATGGCTGAGGCGACAGATAAAATGATTGATGCCCTGGATTCGCTACACGCATCGCTACAATCGCTCGCGTTGGCTGTCCTACCGCGCGATATCGATTTATCGGGGAATCATTCGAATGCCAGCGAACCGGCCTGGGAAATCGCAAACGGATTTAAATCCACAAGTTCCCGGCACTATCGATGAAGCGATTGTGAGTTGCTGAGACTTGCACCTTGTCTGTTTCAATTCCGTTGAGGCCTCACCTCTTCTCCGGATCATCACGATTCGGTCGCATCGAAGACGGATTGTCCATGCATTGCGGCAATTTTTGATTTGGCCGCGACGCTGTTACCAAACCGCTGCAAAACTAGACCCTCAGCAATCTTTATTGCCAACAGTTCCCGAAACTCCGGCGAGGCACAAAGTCGGGCTTCTGCAGCGTTGCTAAGGAAACCGCATTCCACCAACACCGCAGGATAACGGGCTTTCCGAAGAACGTAGAAATTTGCTGTCTTGATTCCCCTCGAACCAAGGCCCGGAATCGAGTCAAGCGAGCGCTCAATCCTCCGCGCCGTCTCCCTCGCAACTCGGGATTTGTAATAAGTTTCCATTCCCCGGACACTTCGATTTTTCGCGTGGTTGAAATGCACACTCACAAAAATGGCATTACTCTGAGAATTTGAGATTCGGGTGCGTCTCCCGAGAGGCACGAAAACATCGCCCTGGCGCGTCATCACCGTGCGGAAACCCGTCTCTCGCAAGCGCGCATCGAGCCGTTGCGCAACGTCCAGCGCGAAAGCTTTTTCCCGATAGCCCGCTCGCGCCCGAGCTCCGCTGTCATACCCTCCATGGCCTGCATCAATTACGACAGTTTCAAAGGTTCGACTCGTATCACGGACTCCCGAACAGCCCGTGAAAGAAAGACTCAAAACCAGCAGTAAGAATTGCAGAAAGTGCAGAAGAAATCTCATGAGGCTGTCGAATGCAGCAATTCAGGCAAGTAGCGCGCACCCAGAATTGAAGAAGTCCGCAGGAAAGTCACGAAAAAGTCCGACCACAGCGCTTGCGACACCCGCCTCGCAGCTGCATGCTGATCGGATGGACGCCGAGAATCATCTGGCTGGCGAAAAGTCCCCTTACCTGCTCCAGCACGTCCGGAACGCAGTCGATTGGTATCCGTGGAGCAGAGAGGCGTTCGAGAAGGCGCGAATCGAGGATAAACCAATCTTTCTTTCTGTCGGTTACTCCACTTGCCACTGGTGTCACGTGATGGCGCATGAATCTTTCGAGGACGCGGAGACTGGCGATTTGCTCAACCGGGACTTCGTGTCGATAAAGGTGGACCGCGAGGAACGTCCAGACGTGGATCGCGTTTACATGACGTTCGTACAGGCAACGACAGGAAGCGGAGGATGGCCGATGAGCGTATGGCTCACGCCCGATCTGAAACCGTTTGTCGGAGGCACGTATTTCCCACCGGAGGACCGTTACGGACGTCCGGGTTTCAAGACTGTGCTCCAAAGAATCTCCGACACCTGGAAATCGGAACGGAATGCCGTGATTACGCAAAGTGAGAAAGTCTTCCAGTCGCTTCGTGACTTCACCGCTTCGCCGCCTGAGGGCGCGGTCATCGTTCCCGCCGAAACCTTGCGGCACGGGTTCCAGCAAATCTCAGCATCCTACGAGGCGGAGTATGGCGGATTCTCCGATGCACCGAAGTTTCCGCGACCGGTAGTCCTGAATTTCCTGATGCGCTATTCTGAGGAAGAAAATGCCCGGTTGATGGCGCTGCACACGCTGAGGGAAATGGCTAAAGGCGGCATGCACGATCATCTTGGCGGTGGTTTCCATCGCTATTCGGTCGACCGCTACTGGCACATTCCGCACTTCGAAAAGATGCTGTATGATCAAGCGCAATTGGCAATCAGCTATCTTGAAGCGTTCCAGATCACGGGGGAGGCAACGTTCGCCGATACGGCCCATGATATTCTCAACTATGTCCTGCGAGAAATGACCAGCCTTCACGGAGGGTTCTATTCCGCGGAGGACGCAGACAGCCTCCTCGAGCATGGCAGTTCGAAACACGGAGAGGGAGCATTCTACGTCTGGAGAAAGTCCGAAATCGACGACGTCCTCGGTGCGGAAAGGGCGCGGATTTTCAATGCGGTATACGGCGTCGAGTCGGGTGGCAACGCCCCGTCGGGAAGTGATCCACACGGAGAGTTCGTCGGACGAAACACTCTGATCCGGAAGATGACCGATGAGGAAGCAGCGGAAGCTTTTTCGATGCCTCGAGAGCAACTTGAGAAAGTCCTGGCATCCAGTCGATCAACGCTGATGCAAGTTCGCCTGCGGCGACCAAGACCGCAGCTCGACGACAAGATTATCACCGCGTGGAACGGGCTAATGATCTCGGCTTTCGCCCGCGCAGCGCAAGTGCTGGGGCATTCCCGATATCTTGAGTCTGCACGGGCAGCTGCAACATTTCTCCGGGAACACCTCTACGAAGCACAGACGAAATCTTTGAAGCGCAGTTTCAGAATTGGACCCGCGTCGATTCCTGGTTTTGCCGACGACTATGCATTTCTGATTCAGGGCCTGCTCGACCTTTACGAAACCGAATTTGACATAACCGACCTCAAATGGGCCGAAGTATTGCAGGAGACTCAGAATCGAATTTTCGCCGCGCCAGACGGCGGATTCTATAGCGCGGCGGGGAACGATCCGACAATTCTACTCCGAATGAAGGAACATTATGACGGGGCGGAACCTTCGCCGAATTCGATTGCCGTCCTGAACCTGATGCGGCTGGGAGAAATGACCGGCAGAGCTGAGTTTCGCCAACTCGCGGAGAAAACAATTCAAGCGTTCGCCTCCCAGCTCACCCAATTACCCGGCGCAATGCCGCAGATGCTCGTCGCAACTCATTGGTTACAACACCCACCAGCGCAGTTCGTTATCGCGGGTGACCAAACAGATCCATCGTTTTCGGCCCTTTTACAGGCAATCCACCGCAAATTCCGTCCTCACAAGATTGTTTTGAAAGCCGGAGAACCGTGGTTGATCAAGCGCAATCCCCACCTTGGAGTTATCGGACCAGTCGACGGAAAACCCGCGATTTATCGATGCGAGAACTTTACGTGTTCGCTTCCGGTCATCAACCCGGAAGCCCTGAATTGAAGCGGCCGTTATAAGCCTCCGGGAAAGAAGATGGAAGGCATTCATAGATCATCAATCATCCGCGCCTTTCCATCAGCCGGAGCCAGTCGCGCTGATAATTACAGCGAGCGTATCTGAAAGTCCGAACGGGCGATCTTCCCAGAACGACCAGTCGTCGATCCCCGACAACTGGTTACTTGAGATTAGCTTCAATATTGAGCTCGATCTCAACTTCGTCCGCCACAACTGCCGTGCCCTCGATTAACTGCCCCCAGTTGAGCCCGAAATCCTTGCGATTGATTTTCGTCGTCGCCTTCCAACCGGTCTTCGTTTCGCCCTGCATCCCTTTTCCTTTACCAAGAAGTTTGGCGTCGAGTTCGACCTCCTTCGTCACGCCATGAATCGTAAGCTGGCCTTTGACTTTCGCGGCTTCTTCCCCCGTTGGCTCGACTCCTTTTGTCTTGAAGACGATCTCCGGATATTTTTCCACGTCGAAGAAGTCCGCGCTGCGCAGATGCTTGTCTCGTTTTTCATTGGCGGTATCGATGCTTGCCGCATTGATCGTCGCCTCGGCGCTCGATTGCTCCAGATCTTCCAGATCAACCGTGATCGTGCCTGAGAAATCCTTGAAGCGCCCGGGCACCTCCGTAAAAAAGTGACGGACCTTGAACGAGACCGTCGAATGGACCGGATCGATCTCGTAAACCTCCGGCGCCGCGGAAACAACGACGGGAAATGCGGTGGCAATAAGAACGGCAATGCAGAAAATCGGGAGTATCTTCATCAATGATTTAAATCGAAGGCTTAGGGTGGTGTCGTGTGCAGAAAGACGTGTCAAATTCAACGCGATGCGAAAACTCAAAGTGCGGAGCTTGACGGAGTATTGCGCCGTCCTAGGCTGCAGTTCAATTCTTCAAAACCAAAATAATGAAATTACAGACGTTTGTCCCTATTGTCGGGTTCATAGCCTCGATCTCCCTTCCCACCTTCGCCGCGGAGCAGGAATCCCTCAAGACGCAGGGGCAAAAAGTGAGCTACGCTATTGGCGTAGATATCGGACGGACATTGAAGTCGCAGGGCATTGAGGTGGATGCAGACATTCTTACGGGCGCGATCAAGGACGCGCTGTCGGGTGCGGAGCTTAAGCTCGACAACGAAGAAATGCGGACGACCATGATGGCTTTCCAGAAAGAGATGATGAGCAAAGCGGCTGCGGCAGCAAAGGACGCTGGAGAAAAGGCGGCTAAATCAGGCAGTAAGTTTCTGACGAAAAAGAAAGGGGAAGAAGGGGTCAAGGGGACGGATAGCGGACTACTTTACAAAGCCATCGAGACAGGGGGAGGCGCTAAGCCCAAGATTTCCGATACGGTGAAGGTTAACTACCGCGGAACATTGATTGACGGCACGGAATTCGATAGTTCTTACAAGCGGGGTGAGCCAGCGACTTTCCCTGTCGATCAGGTAATTCCAGGCTGGACCGAAGCGCTTCAGTTAATGCCAGTCGGCTCCAAATATGAGCTCTACATTCCTTCAGAGCTTGCTTACGGCGAGAACGGAGCCGGCGGAACAATCGGCCCGAACGAAACACTGATCTTCGAAGTCGAGTTGCTCGAAATCGTGAAAGATGAACCGCAAGCCGAATGATAGTTAATACTCAACGATAAAAAAGAGCGGCAGGTCTTCCTGCCGCTCTTTTTATGAAAGGTTTTTTAGTTTTTTATTAAGTCAAGCCTTCACATTCGATGCCTATCGGACTTTATCGGCGTTCACCGCCATCCGAATTGGCAGCTGCTCCGGCAGGAAGAGAATGCTGGGATGAGCCCGTTGAGTCATGCATTCTGTCTACATCCTCCTTTTGTCCGCCAAAGAAGCGGGTGAACACCCGCTTGGGAAGACTGCGTCCAGCTTCTTCCGCCTCGAGTTCCCCCGCGACTTCTGATTTCGCCGTCTCCCACGCGGGCGCGAATCCCGGAACAGCCACAAGCATCCGGCGCTCCGCACGGGCGTAGACTTCGAGACTTCTCTGAAGATTGCGTTCGGGGAGATCGTTCATTGAAGCGATCTTCACGCGCAAATGCTCGTTTTCTTTCAGGAGGGACTCCCGTTCCTTCTTCACTTTTTTCATCGCATCAGCCTCGATCTCCAACTTGTCGCTGAGATGTCGTTTGTAGCGCTTAAGCTCTCCTTTCGTTTTGATCAGCTGATAAAGCGCGAGGATCATAAAAAGAATGCCGAGGCCTAAGCCCAGCGTAAACGGATGTGTGAGGATATCGTAGTTAGTCACGGGTGAATGTTTGGTTCGAGGCCGGATAGATCAAAATTGCATCCAAGCGACGGGCATGCCTTTTGTTTCCGCATTGAATCGATGAGAGCGCCAGACCAAATGTCGAGAAGAGGAATCCTTTCACCATCGAGCAATGCTCAGTTTCAGCATTGTCAGTCGCATGAGCTACCGCAGCACAATGCCCATTCTGCTCTCGATTGCAAGGTTTTGTCCGTTCGTGCGAGGCCTTCAACACAGGGGAACCGAGCGTTTGAGGAAGCGAGAAGCCGGCTCGCCCCTTCGCATGGACTCACACAACACCATCGCGCATACTCGAAAGATCAAATTCGATTGAGCGCCCCACCGAAAATGAATTTTGGGGATGCTCGATGAAGCCCACCTCCAAAAGAAAAACTCCAATGCAGCACGAGGATGGCAAGCGAGCGTTTGGAGAGTCCCTGCCGGCACGATTCCGCTGCAAAATCCACAGGAAGAATTCTCACTATTTGTTTTGCGCCCCTAAACGTCCTTTTGCCCAGAGATTCACGCCGGTTGATATTCGAAGAATCTCCGACGCTTGATCACTTCCGCGACGGCGTCGGGCACCATCTGCTCCCAGGCCGTGTCCCCTTCCTTGATCTTCTTAAGAACATCCCGGGAGAAGATCCCAAGATACTTCTCATCGAAATTGTCGAGACCGGCGATGCAATGACGATTCAAAAGGTATTCATAAAGATTCCGCAGGGGGGGCGCGACCTCCATACTCTCGGCGGTCATCAAGTCACCGGTCTCCCTGTTCCTCAAGGGATACACGTAAATCTTCAGGTCGTTCTTAAAAAGCCGCCCGAACGACTCGAGAATTCCGCCTTCGAGCGAGGTGTAATAACTCTCGTCGAAGAGCTCCATAAGGCTCGATGCACCCATCACCAAAGCGATCTTGTTCTTCGTAAATTCCGCAAGGTATGCCGCAAGGCGATAGTATCGAAAGTAATTAGAAATCAACACCGTCATACCCAGGGAAGCCATCACCTCCGCACGAGCCAGAAAATCCCGACGGTCTACCTCTCCTTCGACCTTTAGATTGCGCATAGTGAGCTCCATGAGTTGGATCACCTCGCCATTGCGAAAGCCGTTCTCGGCACAAAATTTATCGTGCGCGCACTTGAACATATCAACGTTCACGTGACACACTGGGCGGAAACTTCCGCGCTCCACCAGAATCGGCTTCTTATGCAGAACTTCGGAGGGCTGGAGCACGGCGCCGTTCGCAGAAAACATTGCAGCGTTACTGAGTTCCACCTCGACGAGCTTCATGCTCATTAGACGATTGTCGATGTGCCGGAACTCAATCCCTGAGAACTCAATGAGATCGATCTCGATTCGATTCGGCGACAGGATGTGCAAAAGCGATTCAATAAGTAATTCAGGATCGTGATGCAGAAAAAACGCCCCATATAGGAGGTTAACCCCGACTATTCCAAGCGCCTCCTGTTGTAGTTCCGCATCATTGTCAAGCATCCGCACATGAAGCGTTATCTGGCTGTCCTCATCGCGCGGGCGCGCTTGAAATTTCACACCCATCCAACCGTGGCATTGGTTCCCTCCGCGATAACTTCGCGCGGTAACCGTATCGGCAAACGCAAAGAACTGAGTTGTATCACCGCGTGCCTCCCGGAGCCGCTCCAGATTCAAATGATGCTCGTAGTCGAGCATCGCCTGGAGACGCTCCCGGCAGACGTAGCGTTTCGTCTGCCCATAGATCGCGTCACTGACCTGCATATCGTAAGCCGAGATGCTCTTGGATATAGTGCCCGCTCCGCCACCCACCCGGAAAAACCAGCGCACAACTTCCTGTCCGGCGCCGATTTCGGCAAAGGTTCCGTACCATCGCGGATCCAAATTGATCTTTAGTGCCTTGCGGTGCGTATCAACAGCTTCATCCATGGCAATTCCAAAAAGCATCCTTTACATGGATTTCGCGACCCATTTTGTCACGTAATCTTCTACGGCCTCCTGCCATGTTCTTGGTCGTCGCCCAATTAGCGAGGCTAACCGATCCGTGGCCATCACCGTATACACGGGCCGTTGAGCGACAAAATTCTTCATGTCGGCGAGCCTTAGCATCCCCACATTCCGGGTCTTCACGGGCATTCCCGCATCGGCCGCAACGTTAATCGCGTATTCGCCGTACTCGCGCCAGGTACATGCGCCCGAGTTGCATACGTGCAACAGCCCACCGAAACCGAGATCTCGCAGGAACGGACGCAAATACTCCGATGTATCGACAGTGTAGGACGGCGCCGAATACTTGTCGCCGATCGCCTCAACCTTCTCTTCATTCAACGCCCGCTTCAAAATCGCATCGATGAAGCTGGGGCGATCTGGACCGAATACCCATGCAACTCGGACAACGAGGTTTTTGTCAGAAACCCTCAAGACATTCTCTTCGCCCAGTTGTTTGCTCTTACCATAAATGCTGATGGCCTCCGCGGGATCGTCCTCCGTGTAAGGCGTCGTCTTGTCGCCGCGAAAAACATAATCGGTGCTGATCTGGATCATCTTGGCCCCCATTGAGTCCACAATTTCGGCAATCTGGCCCGGGGCCTCGCCATTGATCCGGTTAGCCTCCGTCTCGTTTGTCTCGCAGTAATCGACATTCGTGAGCGCCGCACAGTTGATAACAATATTGAATTTGAGGTCTGAAAATACGTTCTGTACGGAAGCGAATGATGCAAGGTCGAGACGCGTGCGATCGAGAGCCATCACGTCGAACTCGTCGGCATATGCGCGGCAAAGTGCCTTACCGAGGCGCCCACCGGCTCCTGTGACGACAATTCTTGCCTTATTCATATCGTTTCAAAAGAGGTTCCCACCACGCCCGGTGATTGACATACCAGGAGACGGTTTCAGGCAACCCCGTGGCAAATTTGTGAAGCGGTTTCCACTTCAGTTCATTGCGCGCTTTTGTGGAATCAATCGCGTGCCGCCGGTCATGCCCGAGCCGGTCAGCTATGTAATGAATCAGGCTGTGCGGTTTTTTGAGCTGTTTTAAGATCGCCTCGACTACCTCGATGTTCTTTCGCTCTTCATTGGCGCCGATATTGTAAACCTCCCCTGGTCGGCCTTCAAGCATGGCAGCGACCACCGCGGTGCAGAGATCTTCGACGTGTATCCAGTCGCGCACTTGGAGACCGTCTCCCAAAATGGGTAATTTCTTTTCGGCAAGGGCCCTGATGATCATTCGGGGAATCAACTTGCCTGGGGACTGATACGGACCGTAATTGTTGGAACAACGCGTAACAACCACCTCCATGCCGTATGTCTTGTAGTAGCTCAGTGCCAGCAAATCAGCCCCTGCCTTGCTGGCCCCATGGGGCAAACTGGGATTGAGCGGAGACATTTCGCTGAATTTCCCCTCGCGCCCGAGCGACCCGTAAACTTCGTCTGCAGAAACTTGCACAAAACGCCGAACGCCATGTGCACGGGCGCACTCGAGCAATACGGACGGGCCCACGACATTGGTATGCACGAAATTCTGCGGCGAGTTGACGCTTTGATCAACTTGAGCCTCAGACGCAAAATTCACGACCGCGTAAAACTGATGTTGCGCCATCAGGGAGTGGATCCTTTCAGAATTTGCGATGTCGGCTATGCAGAACTCATAGCGCTCTCCGAACTTCTCCGGAAGATCCGCTGTGTTCTGAGGATTGCCGGAACGAGTCATCACATCCACATTCGTTAATGAAGCAGAGTGATAGTGTTGGAGCACGTGACGCACGAAGTTGCTGCCGATAAAGCCGCATCCGCCTGTGACGAATAATCGCATCCGGCGGTTTTAGCAGTGCCGTCGGCCTTGAGAAGTTCAGAAAAGTGTTTTTTGCGAATTAAACGGGCGCGCGTGTCGTTTCCCTTCCAAAATTAAACCGGCACGAGCCTCAAACGACTCGTGCCGGAAGCAAGCTTTCCTGGTTGCGACACCGTTTCGGGGTGCAACTATTACCACAGACCAAGCAGCTTGAGGATGATCACGACAACCACAATGACCCCGATGATGTAGAAAATACTATGTCCCATAATCATTGGCATATCGATTTTCACTTCCCAGGTGGATGGATGATTGTCCGGGTGAGATCTGGTTGGGCGCCGGTTATCGCGAGTCAAACGTTTTTGGGGTTTGAACCTGCAACTTTTCTACGACAATTCCCTAATCGAATTGCTGACGATGCATGCCAGCCCTTGGAAACGGAGGAGGCTATTCGAAATTGAACCAATACCCACATGGAACCTCAGACCATCGTCTCCCTGATAGACACGCAGTCCGAACGCGATTACCGGCGTATCGCCATCGACCGCGTGGGGGTAAAAAATTTGCGATACCCGATCCAGATCCGCGACAAAGCGCACTCGATTCAGAGCACGGTCGCTACCATTGCGCTAACAGTGGACCTTCCTCATCATTACAAGGGAACGCACATGAGCCGGTTCGTTGAGGTGCTTAACGCCCACGGACCGACGTTGCATGTGGACAATATTCGCCAGATTCTAGAGAAGCTTATCGATCGCCTCGAATCCGAGAAAGCCCATGTCGATATTGAGTTCCCCTTCTTCCTCGAAAAGAAAGCTCCGGTAACCGGTGCCGTCGGAATGCTAGATTACGGCGTCCGGTTTGAGGCGACGTTGGAAAGCGACAAGTTCGATTTCCTGCTCACCGTCATCGTCCCGGTGACAACGCTTTGCCCGTGCTCCAAAGCGATCAGTCAGTTCGGCGCTCACAACCAACGAAGCCAGGTGACTTACTCGGTCCGCTTTCGAAAACCCATCTGGATCGAGGATCTGATCTTGCTGGTCGAACGTTGTGCCAGTTCGGAACTCTATAGTCTGCTCAAACGTCCCGATGAAAAGGCTGTGACCGAACGCGCGTTTGAAAATCCGGTGTTCGTAGAAGACCTCGTGAGAAACGTCGCGAGCCGGTCGGACGCAGAGCCAAATATCGTTTGGTATCGGGTGGAGGCGGAAAATTTTGAGTCCATCCACAATCACAACGCTTACGCGCTCGTGGAGAAGCAGACTCAGGCCTGATCTACCTGCCCCCCGACGCGCCGTGCTGAAAAAACCTGCGGAAATCGAACTTCGGTGAAGGACGTTCAGCTCCGCCCCGTCTCAACAAGGAGCCGTTCGACCTTTTTCCGAACTGACTCGGTCGGCGGGTCGCCAGGCCATTTCCTGATCGGAAGTGCGATTCGGCGACTCCAGTTTGACTCAGCGACCGCTCCGGGGACGTTGAAACGATCCGTCGTGCCGAAAAAATCGGTAACCATACAGATAGCCAACCACGAATTAGATCCGAAGAGGGAGGCAAGGAAGGCCTCGTGCAGGTCGTCGCTCCACTCAAGCGGGGGCTCGATCGCGCGCCCGGCGAAGCCGGCTAATTTGCGCTGTTCTTCGCGCGCCTCGCTAGCAGCGGCGGGATCCGAGGAGTCGCACGCGGTCGCATAAAGCCGGTCCCAAAGTGCCCGGAGCGGTTCGTGATCGTGAGTCGCATAGCTGACCACCGACAACCGCTGATAGTGCGGCCCATCAATGAGCCAATCATCTTGCTTACGTTCCCACAAGGGGATCTTGAAGCCGGCGATCCCAAGGGAAGTGAGATTCGGCCTTACATAATTCGGCACTGTTCCGAGGTCCTCACCAATCAACCGGAATTCCCCAACCTCCTCCAGCAAAACCCGAAGGCGCTTTTCCCCAGCCGTACGGTTCGCCTCACAATGCTCCCATGTATCATCAGGGTAGTCGAAAAAGTGCGGCAGTTCACCACCAGTCTTCTCTCCCGCCTCCGCTTCTGTCAGCGGAAGGTAAACCGCATTCTCCTGGGGCCGCCAGGGAAAACCATAAATCCTGTAGAATCCGAGGATGTGATCAATTCGAAATAAGTGAAAAATTTCACGCACCATCCTGACGCGCTGCCGCCACCATGCATAATCTTCCCTTTCCATGACGTCCCAGCTGTAAAGCGGCACCCCCCAATTCTGCCCCCACTTCTGGGTAAATTCGTCATCTTTAAAATAGGGCTCAGGAGGCGCGCCGCCGCTCCAGTCCAACGTGAAGAGATCCGGTCGCGTAAACACGTCGGCACTGTAATAGCTGACCCCGAAAGGCACGTCCCCCATCAGCGCGACGTTCCTGGCGGCGCAGTAGTTGTGCATTTCCCGCCATTGCTGAAAGGCGATCCACTGCACATACATAAAGTAACGCATTCGCGTTTCGAGATCGCGCCGGGATTTGACCCTCTGCGAAGCAAGCCAGTTCCAAGCGCTACCGATTGAACGATGCTCCTCCGACCACTGATCCCACACCTCGCCGACGCCATTCAATCTCATCAGGAGTCGAAACAGCGCATACCCCTTCAGCCACGCCTCTTCACTCTTGACGAATTCGCGGAACAATCGAGCCCGCTTCGTATTGCGGCGCCAGTGTTCCACGCAGAAATTCTCGAAAGCTTGTTGCAAAAGCGCGTGCTTGAGCTTTTTGACTTCCGAGTATTTCACCGCCCCGGCCCGCATTTCATTTAGATCATGTTTTTCGAGAATCTTCCGAAAACTTTTCTCGTCAAGATCAGGCAAAGCCGCAGGGGTTAATTCTAGAGTGGTCGGTTCAATTGCAACCGAGCTGATCGCATTGTAAGGGCTGTTGTCGTTTCCGGACTCATTGATAGGCAAAAGCTGTACAAGTCGGAGCTTAGTGTCTGCAGCCCAATCGATCAGATCTCTGAGCGCTCCTAAGTCGCCTACGCCGAGATCTTGTTCCGAACTAAGCGCGAATAACGGAGCGAGTATCCCGGCAATTTTCTTTTGGGGGTTGAGCAGCATCTTCCAAACGAATGTTCAGACCGCTGAAAAAACGCAAGCCTTCAATGCGTTTCACTGAGGAGGACATGTGACAACGGACAAATTCAAATCTAGACCCTCAGAAGGGGCACCCTTCTCCATGCGCTCCTTTTCGGCGGGAAAACCATCATTGGAGCTGCACGCACCATTCGGTTTACGTAGTTTCACGCTCCCGACAAACGCTCGATTGCCTCATTGAAGGAGCAGGGAAAGCCATGGGAACATCTTCGCGTGGGTTACAGCCCGTAATCCGCTCGTAACACGCCCCGGACGAAAGACAAAAGGGACGAAATTCGTTTGGCACAAACAACGCAGATGCTAGGCTGAGCTATTTCAAAGTCGAAATATGATGGATGAGGACATGACCCAATTCGTAACGCATGGAGCGTCGAAGATCACTCCCCGCGAAGTCGAGGAAGTCGTACGTGCGATCCCCACGCTTCGTGCCGAATGGACCTCCCAGGTAGATCACCAGGCGTTCCCGAATCTTGCGGATCAGCTCGATTTCCTGGCGCGACTCCTCGAAGACTTCGAGGCTGGACTCGAAAAAGATATCCCCTTCGAAGCGGTATCCGAGGCGGCATTCGCTCTCGTCTATTTTCACCGCGAAATCGACATCATTCCGGATTTTATTCCTGGCATCGGGTATGCGGATGATGCAGCCGTTGTGGAGACGGTTCTCGACCGGCATGATGATGTATTCGCCTACTATGCGAAGGGAAAGCAAATCGATCTGCCCCCCGAAGGCGACTCGAAATAGCGTCGCCTTTACTCCGCCCCTGGCTATATAGACGCGGCAACGAATTCCCGTCGCAAATTCATCCTTTGAAGCAAACGCACGACTACGACGAGAGCAAAATCAAGACACTGTCCTCGCTGGAGCATATCCGGATGCGGACGGGCATGTATATCGGCCGCCTTGGTGATGGCGCGCATTACGACGACGGCATTTACGTGCTCGCCAAGGAGGTCATCGACAATGCAATCGACGAGTTCATCATGGGTTTTGGGAAGCAGGTCGAAGTCGAGATTAAGGAAGATTTGGTACGCGTTCGCGACCACGGTCGCGGAATTCCTCTCGGGAAGGTCATCGACTGTGTTTCCCGCATCAACACAGGAGCAAAATACAATGACGACGTGTTTCAGTTCAGCGTTGGTCTGAACGGTGTCGGCACCAAGGCGGTAAACGCACTTTCGTCATCCTTCTCGGTCACGAGCCACCGCGATGGAGAGTATTTCCGGGCACGATTCGAGCGTGGCCTGCTAAAGAAAGAGGAGAGCGGGAAATCGGAAGAGCAGAACGGCACCGAGATCGCGTTCGAACCAGACCGGTTGATCTTCAAGAACTACCGGTTCCGCGAGGAGCACCTGACGCGTCGCGTCCGGATGTACACGTATCTAAACTCCGGGTTGAAGATTCGCTACAATGGCACGGTATATCAGGCGCAAGCCGGATTGAAAGATCTGCTTGAGGAAGAGGTTGGAGAAGACGCGCTCTACGAGATTTTTCACCACCAGGAAAAGATGATAGAGCTTGCCTTCACCCATACGAATCAGCTCAGCGAAGATCATTACTCCTTTGTGAACGGACAATACACGGCCGACGGCGGCACGCATCTGAGCGCATTTCGCGAGGGGATGCTTAAGGCAGTAAATGATTTCGCCGTGAAGAAAAAGTTCGACGGAGACGACGTCCGCGAAGGTCTGGTCGGCGCGGTCGCCATTCGCTTGAAAGATCCCGTCTTTGAATCTCAAACCAAGAATAAGCTCGGAAACACGGAAATCCGGAGCGAGATCGTGTCAAAAACGCGCGAGATCGTTCTCGCCATGCTCCATCGAAATTCCGAAGCTGCGGAACGCATGATCGCCAAGGTGAGCGACACGCAGCGCCTGAGGAAGGAACTTCAGGATGTCAGGAAACTCGCCAGGGAACGTTCCAACGCGATTTCGCTGCGAATCCCCCAGCTCAAGGACTGCAAGGTGCATCTCAACCTGAAGAAACAAACCGGGGGGGAATCACAGATTTTTATCTGCGAGGGGCAATCCGCAGCCGGGTCAATCACGAGTTGCCGTGACCCGATGAAGCAGGCGGTCTTCACGCTGAAAGGAAAACCCCTCAACGTGCACGACCTTCAGCGCACAATCGTTTACAAGAACGACGAGATTTTCAATCTGATGCGCACCTTGAATGTCGAGGACGGAATCGAGGGTTTGCGCTATGGGAAGGTCATCCTTGCAACGGACGCAGACGTTGACGGACTCCATATCCGGAATCTGTTGATTACCTTCTTCCTGCGTTTCTTTCCCGACGTGATCACGCGAGGACACGCGTTTATCCTCGAAACCCCGCTGTTCAGGGTGCGCAACAAGAAAGTCACGACGTATTGTTACAATGAGCAGGAGCGTGACCAGGCCATGGCGAAGATTTCCGGACACGAGATCACGCGATTCAAGGGCCTCGGCGAGATTTCACCCGGCGAGTTCCGCGATTTCATCGGGCCGAAAATGAAGTTGACCCGGATTGACGTCGATGATCCCCATTCGATTCCGCACGTCTTGCAGTTCTACATGGGCAAGAATACACCCCAGCGTCGCAGCTACATCATGGATCACCTGATCGTCGAAGAACCTCTCGAGGCCACTGCCTGATCCATATGAGTGCTTTTCTTCTGGCAGCTTTCTATCCAACCAGCGCCACTTGCACAAAGGACTCCATCATCGGAAAGAACGAGTCATCCGGCATTGCGAAAGCGGCAGCAACCAGTCGCTGACGCTGACATACGGCACGCGGGCGGTCCCCCTGTGCAGTCAATCCAAAGGGGCCCGGGCCGGCGGCTTTTGGACGTTTCAGCGAAACATCGATCCCAGCATGAAAAGTCCTGACACTCCCCCCTGCCCTCAATTTACAAAGACCCTCCTCGTCCGTCCGCAGGATTTGAATCACGCCGGCACGCTTTTTGGTGGAACGATCATGGCGTGGTCGGACGAGCTGGCGTTCATTGCTGCGACGCTGACGTATCCACACTGCACGTTCGTGACGAAGGTGTTTCACGAGTTCAACTTCCTGGCGGGTGCTTCCGAAGGCGACATCATCACCATAGCAGCTCGAGTCCTGAAGGCGGGACACACTTCGGTGACTGTGGCGGTGCGTGGGGAAAACTCGAAAACGGGGCAGGAACTTTTCCGCACCGATACAGTCATGGTGAATGCGCGGAACGGTCTTACCTTTCCGATCCACCGGGGCACGCCCGCAGTTCAATCGCCAACCGAATCAGTTTAAATTGATTTACCAAAATGCAAATCCGCAACTCGCGCGGGCGCGTCCGCAAACGTTTCAAGCTGCTTCCGGTCGTCCTCGCAGGACTCTTCATTCTTTTTCAGTTCCTCTCCTCTGAAAAGTTCACGAATCCCATCACAGGCGAATCGCATCGTGTAGGGATGACTGAACAGCAGGAGGCAGCCTTAGGCCTTCAAAGTTATCAACAGATCCTCGCACAGGAGAGAGTGGTCCAATCAGGGCCGGAAGTGGAAACGGTCACAGAGATTGCACGCCGGCTGGCGACGGCGATCGGCAATGATGGAGCGGATTTCGAGTGGGAAGTCAGCGTGCTGGACAGTCCGCAGGTAAACGCCTTCTGTCTACCTGGGGGAAAGATCTGCGTTTACACGGGCATATTACCCGTCGCGAGAACGGAGTCCGGGCTCGCCGCGGTGATGGGCCACGAGATGGCGCATGCAATAGCACGGCATGGTTCTCAGAGAATTCTTCAGCAACAGATGACACAAGTGGCTCTTTTGGGAGTGCAGGGCTCGATCTCGGACATGAACTACGAGCAGCAACGGACGATCATCGCACTACTGGGAGCCGGGGCCCAATTCGGAATAATTCTTCCCTTCTCCCGAGACCACGAGACGGAAGCGGACTACATGGGCACGATCTACATGGCGCGCGCCGGATATGACCCCCGCGAGGCAATCGAACTCTGGAAGCGAATGGCTGAAGCAAGCCAGGGACAGCAACCGCCGGAGTTCGCCTCGACTCACCCATCACACGGGACGCGGATCCAGCAGCTTGAAGCGTGGATGCCGCAAATGATGGCCGAATACGAAAAGTCAGGCTACGCAGGCGCATCGGTGTCACGGTAGGCGAATGGGTTGATTCCGGAGATGGCAATTTCTCACGGCGGGCCGCTCTCACTCGAGCCGTGCTATTCGGGGACACTACCGCCACGGTTGAAATAAATTGTCAGGTGCAAATATCTGGTTTCCAGCGCTCGGAAAATAGAAAGACTCGAATCAATGATCGGACCCAACGAAAATACAGGCGACACGCAGCTACCGGGCTTCGGCGCGCTGGCGCTGATGCGTTCCCTGGAACGACAACTTGCTTCGGGTCAAGGCGGGTCCCTCGGGGAAGCTCAGGAGTTTTTTTACGACGCGATGGAGGCGGACTCGGAGGAGGCCGAAATGGCATTGCTTCAGCGGGCGCTGAAGCTCGACCCCGGCAACGTGGACGTCTTGCTGGCGATTCTCCGACACATGGCCCTGCCGCTCGAGGACGAGATCGAGCTGCTGGATAAGATCGTGGCGCTGGCGGAGCAACGGCTGGGACCGAAAGCCTTCAAGGAATACGCCGGACACTTCTGGGGTTTCATCGAGACCCGGCCTTACATGCGCGCACGGCAGGCGTATGCGGATCTGCTGGCCATGGCCGGGCGGCTCGATGAAGCCATCGCAGAATTCGAAGCGATGCTCGAGTTGAATCCGAATGACAATCAGGGCCTGCGGTATTCCCTGATGACGTTCTATCTGCAGGCGAATCAGATGGAAGGCGCGGCACGGTTGTTCTCGCAGTACGACGAATGCGAGTTCAATACAGTCTTCGCCTGGGGCCGCGTACTGGAGCGATTTGTGAACCGGGATACCGAAGGCGCGAAGCAGGCCCTCACTGTCGCAAGAAAACAGAATGGCTACATGGAAGCGTATGTGAAGGGCCATAAACGCCCGCCCCGGCATCTACCCGAGGCCTACGCCCCTGGCAGCAAGGACGAAGCCGCCTGCTTCGCCGACACGCTGCAGATGGCGTGGAACGCTCATCCGAAAGCTCTGAAGTGGCTGAAGGAGCAATCCGTCAGCCGCCGCGGACGGGGCAAATAGAAGGACGCGCGGGAGTCCCGCCCGCTTCGTAGCAACACCCGTGGGCAGAATGCCCGCTCTCCTTCTACTATCGCGCCTATCGTGCGCGACGGATGGTTGAAAAGACTGAATTCTCCACGCCATCCTTCCGCAAACAGCCCCTCTCCACATGTGGCGCTCAACCTCGCTGCCAGCCAGGCTTTCACTTCCGCATGTCAATCCGCATCATCCCGGTGTGCCTGCACCAGAATGTTTACATCAAGGAGAATCATCGTCCTTCCATCGTTTCCAAAAGTGCCGCAGACGAAGACAGATCAACCCCTGGCTGGACTCCTGTGCCGCAAAATGTCTTGAGCGGCCTGGAAGATCCGGCCTGCTTGCGCTTGACCTTCGCCGCCATGGCGAGCCGCAGGGAATCCTCGATCAACTCGCCCAACGAACACTTCTGCTCCAACGCAGCCTGCTTTGCCTGGTCAAGCAAATGATCTTCGATTGAAACAGTCGTCCTCATACACAAACGCATCATCTTGCTGCATCATGATGTCAAAGACATTCCCTGCCTAGTGCCCGGCGCCGGGAAATGGTCGGAAAAGTCGACGCGTTCTTCGCCCCCGCCGTCGGTGCCAGGGAATCGGCATCGCGATTCTCTCCAGCGCGGCGCTTCATCGATCTCGTCGGCCGCACGAACCCGCTTGCGGGTTTTATTGTCACCCATTAAAGCATTTTCGTAAGTGCCAATATTTCAAACCATGCCTGTCTGCAGATTTAGATCCTGGCGGTCTTAAATAGACGATTTCATGTCGACCGAATCCCACTCCCAGATCGCCAGCTTCATCTGGAGCATCTGCAATCTCCTGCGCGGCCCCTACAAACGGAACGAATACCGCAAGGTCATCCTGCCGCTTACCGTCCTGCGGAGGTTCGACTGCATCCTCGCGCCGACAAAGGCTGCGGTCCTCGCCGAGCACGAAAAGATCAAGACGAAGCCCGAGACGATCATCCGCGCGAAGCTCACCGCGATCACGAAGCGCCAGTTCTACAATCTCTCGCGGCTCGATCTGCCGCGGCTCCTCGACGATCCCAACCAGCTTGCGCCAAACCTCCACAGGTACATCAACGACTTCTCGCCGAACGTCCAAGCCATCATCGACCGCTTCAAGTTCGGCGAGCAGATCGCCACCATGGCCGAGAAGAACATCCTCTTCCAGGTCATCAAGGCCTTCGTCGATCCGAAGATCGATCTCTCCGCCGAGCGCGTGGACAACACGCAGATGGGCTACGTCTTCGAGGAGCTCATCCGGATCGGGGCGGAGCAGTCGAACGAAGAGGCCGGAGAACATTTCACGCCGCGCGAAGTCATCCGACTCATGGTGAATCTGCTCCTTTCGCCCGAGCAGGATCTCGGCAAGAGCCACGTCGTGAAGACGATCTACGATCCGGCGTGCGGCACGGGCGGCATGCTCTCGGTCGCGGAGAACTACATCAAGCAGCTCAACAAAGACGCCGACCCGCACCTCTACGGGCAGGATTGGAACGACGAGGCCTGGGCCGTCTGCAAAAGCGACATGCTGATCAAGGGCGAGAACGCGGAGAACATCCGGCTCGGCGATTCCTTCAGCGGCGACGCCTTCGACCGCGACGCGGAAGGCAACCGCTACACCTTCGATTACATGCTGGCCAATCCGCCCTTCGGCGTGACCTGGAAGCAGCAGGAGAAATTCATCAAGGACGAAGCCGACAAGCTCGGCTACGAAGGCCGGTTCGGCGCCGGGCTGCCGCGCGTGAATGACGGCTCGCTCCTCTTTCTCCAGCACATGCTGGCCAAGATGCGCCCGCCCGGCGAAGGCGGCAGCCGCATCGGCATCATCTTCAATGGCTCGCCGCTCTTCACCGGCGACGCCGGCTCGGGCGAATCGGAGATCCGCCGCTGGATCATCGAGAACGACTGGCTGGAGGCGATCGTCGCCCTGCCCGAGCAGCTCTTCTACAATACCGGCATCTCCACCTACCTCTGGATTCTCACGAACCGCAAAGACTCCGGTGCCGGAGGGGCGGTTTCGCGCAAAGGCAAGATCCAGCTCATCGATGGCCGCAACTTCTGGGTGCCGATGAAGAAGAGCCTCGGCAACAAGCGGCGCAAGATCGGCGACCCGAACACCGGCCGGCCCGAGGACGCGCGCGATCCCGATCACATCGGCGATCTCACCCGCCTCTTCAGCAATTTCCGCGACGGGGAGACACGCACCTTCACCCTCGTGGAGGGCAACGCGTCGTCGGTGCCTAAGGAACTCGTCGTCAGCAAGGTGTTCGACAACGATGATTTCGGCTTTTACAAGATCACCGTCGAGCGCCCGCTGAAGCTGAATTTCCAGGCCAGCGCCGAACGCATCGCCCGGCTTGAGGAGGAGAGCGCGTTCAAGAATCTGGCCACCAGCAACAAGAAGAACGAAAAGATCCGTCTGCAGGAAATCGCCGCCGGCGAGGCGCGGCAGACCGAGATCCGCAAATTCCTCGCGAACCTCGGCACAAAAACGAACGGTAGGGTTTTCAGGAATCGCGACCAGTTCCTGCAGAATCTGCGTCAATCTGCGAAATCTGCGGATATCCGCCTGTCCGCCTCCGAGCTGAAAGCCATCCTGTCCGCATTGAGTGAGCGGGATGAAACTGCGGAAATCTGCCGCGACTCCAAAGGCAATCCCGAGCCCGACACCGACCTGCGCGACACCGAGAGCGTCCCGCTGAAGGAGAGCATTCAGGAATACTTCCAGCGCGAAGTCCTCCCGCACGTCCCCGATGCCTGGATCGACGAGAGCAAAACGAAAGTCGGCTACGAGATCCCGCTCAACCGCCACTTCTACCGCTACGAACCGCCGCGCCCGCTGGCAGCCATCGAGACCGACATCAAGAAGCTCGAAGGCGAAATCCTCGCTCTGCTCAAGGAAGTCACGGCATGATCCGCAGATGACGCAGATGGACGCAGATGAGGGAAAGCGGGACGAACAGACTTACGCGATCATTGGCGCCGCGATGGCTGTTCATCGAGAGCTGGGACACGGGTTTCTGGAACCGGTGTATCAAGAAGCGTTCGAACGTGAACTCGTGTTTCGTCAGATTCCCTATGAGCGAGAGCGGCCGTTTCCGATCGTGTATCGTGGCCTGCCGCTGAATACCTCCTACCGCGCCGATTTTGTGTGCTTCGGCAGCGTCATCGTGGAGCTGAAGGCGTTGCAGCGGCTTACGACGATTGAAGAGTCTCAGGTGTTGAATTACCTCAAGGCGTCCGGTCTCCAGCGTGCCCTCCTCCTGAACTTCGGCAGCAGTCGTCTGGAGCATAAACGCCTCGTCTGGAATCATCCGCAGATAGCGCAGAAGAACGCAGATGAGCAGAGAAATCTTCCCGCCGATCATCTGCGAAAATCTGCGTCATCTGCGGATGATATTGTTCTGTAGATGAACCTCCCGCCATATCCCAAATACAAACCCAGCGGCGTCGAATGGCTCGGCGACGTGCCGGAGCATTGGGAAGGTGATAGGCTGAAGAAATGTTTTCGAATCGTCAAACGGCGGAACACCGGCAAGTTCAGAAGATCATTTCTGAGGACAGGTGACGTATCGTGGTTTACGCCTGCACAGACCTTGGTCGAAACGCGTACGACTTTACTGAGGAAAGCCGATCGCCAAATAACAAATCGAGGCGATTTGCGAGCTGTAGTCGCGCTTTCCGAGGCAAGCTCAATGTCTGCTTATCGACTCGAGCTGCATTGGGCAACGTAGCCTGTCGATGCGCGAACAGGAGTCGATCGCAACCAATGGCTGCTGGATTCATTAGCTCGACGCTGGAAAGTCGCTCAGTCGCTATGCAGCTTTATGGGAATCATCACCTCAGATGATTCTGAATTGTGCAGCAGGAACCAGCAGCAGCTGTTCATGCAGCTGCTACGGCTTGGAGATCTCGATCGGCGATCCTGGATGCCCTCTCCCTCCATCGCCGAGCAGCGCGCCATCGCCGACTTTCTGGACGAGCGGACGGGGAAGCTGGACGCGTTGGCGGAGAAGAAGCGGGCCTTGATCGAGAAGCTCAAGGAGAAGCGCAGCGCCCTCATCTCCCGCACCGTCACCAAAGGTTTACCCGCCGAAGCCGCCGCCCAGGCCGGCCTCCCCACCCACCCCAAACTCAAACCCTCCGGCATCGACTGGCTCGGCGACATCCCGGAGCATTGGGACGTGATTCTCGCGTTGAGAACATTCGGCTATATCCATTATCGGCTAGCGGAGAGCCGCCAGAGTATAGATGAGGGACTGCCGACTTGTTACCGAGCCACCGACGGTGTGATGCTTCGTGGAGCTAGATCGTTTACGATGAAGCTATTAAGCTGCGTGATGTCACCTTCATCGCGATGAACCGACGAGAGATGGCTAAACGCAGCGTGAAAGCTTGACGAGCTGCATATGTATAATGGGTGCGGCGCTCGGCCGATGACTCGGCAGTCGTTCCGAGTACGCCTGCCGCAAGATCGTTAACTCAACATGATTGTTTCTTAGGTGCGCAACCCGGAGTCGCGCTTCGTTGCTTGGGTCTTTCTATTCCCGCTACATGGCTTTAACGCGCAAGTCCACTGTTGGCCCGGATCCGCGCGATGCAGGCCGCATTTGCAATGCGGATGAAGCTTCAAGAATGCGGTTCGCAGTTCATTTTTCCACCACTCCCCGAACAAACCGCCATCGCCGACTACCTCGACCGGGAGACGGCGAAGATCGACCGGATGATCGAAAAGGTGGAAGCCGCCCTCGAGAAGCTGGCGGAATACCGCACCGCCCTCATCACCGCCGCCGTCACCGGCAAAATCGACGTGCGGAATCTGCCCGCCCGGCAATTCGCAGCCACTGGACATCGAGAGTAAGGTTTCCGCATGAGCCGGGTGACCGTAAAGCCAGAGTTGTTCCGCTGGGCGCGAGAGCGTGCCCGGCTGGATGCGGCTGCTTTGACGAGGCGTTTTCCCAAATATGAAGAATGGGAAAGTGGCGAGGCACGGCCCACGCTGAAGCAACTGGAAGATCTCGCTAAAGCCACGCTCACGCCTTTCGGTTATTTCTTTCTTCCAGAGCCCCCGGAAGAAAAACTGCCAATTCCCGATTTCCGGACGTTGGCGGGACAGGCACCACGGCGCCCCAGCGCTCGCCTTCTGGAAACGATCTATGCCTGCCAGCGCCGTCAGGATTGGTATCGCGACTATGCGATCACGGTGGGCCTGGAACCGCTGCCCTTTATCGGTGGTAGTCACATCCGAGACGGAGTGGGATCCGTTGCGGAATCGATTCGCGCAGTAGTGGGTCTGTCCGCCGACCACCGGGCAAAAGCACCCGATGCCGAGACGGCTATGCGGCTGATGTGCCAAGAGGTGGAAGAGGCCGGAATCCTAGTTATGCGCAATGGCGTAGTGGGAAACAACACGAGGCAGCCGCTGCTCGTGGAGGAGTTTCGAGGCTTCGCCCTGAGTGATCCGTATGCGCCTCTGGTTTTCGTCAACGCTGCTGATTCGAAAGCGGCGCAGGTGTTCACGCTCGCCCATGAACTGGCCCATCTCTGGCTGGGCGCATCCGGAATTTCCAACCTCGATGAAACGCTGGTCCGCGAAGGATCCTCACAGGAGGTCTTTTGCAATAAGGTCGCTGCGGAGGCGCTGGTGTCGATGGATCGGTTCCGTGCCGAGTGGCGGAAATCTGCTGACCATGCGGCGGAGTTTCGGCGCTGCGCCAAGTTATTCCGAGTGAGCACGCTCGTGATTATTCGCCGGGCATTCGATGCGGGATTTCTACCGGCTGACGAATTTAGAAGGGTTTTCAAAGACGAAGCAGCGAGGTTGGCGCGCTTCAGTTCGAGTGGGAGTGGCGGTGACTTCTATAAGACGCAAACGAGCCGGCTGGGACGCCGTTTTCCAAAGGCGCTGATGGTGAGCACGCTCGAAGGCAAAACCCTTTATCGGGAAGCGTTTCGACTTCTGGGGATCTCGAAGTCGGAGACGTTCAACCAATTGGCGAAAGAGCTGAAGTTTTCGATCTAATGGCCTACTTGCTAGATTCGGATGTGCTCATGGAGGGAAGAAAGCGCTACTACTCATTTGAGATTTGCCCTGGGTTCTGGGATTGGATCCAGCGGAGGCATATTGAAGGTAAGGTCTTGAGCGTGGAAAAGGTGAAGGACGAGATCGGCGATGGAAACGATCCGCTCGTCACATGGGCGGCAAACCAGCCGAAAAGCTTCTTCGCACCGGTGGATGGTGCCACGCAGGCGGCATTTGGGACTGTCGCGCAGTGGGCAGCGAATCAGACCTATACCGCACGTGCGGTCGGAGAGTTTTTACAGAAGGCGGACTACTTTCTGGTGGCGCACGCTCTGGCGCATTCACAGACGGTCGTGACTCATGAACGTGAAGCGGCAACGCCCTCGAAGATCAAAATTCCAAACATCTGTTCGGGACTCGGCATTGATGTGCTCAATCCTTTTGAAATGCTTCGGCGCGAGGGCGCTCGCTTCATCCTCGCATGAGTCAGACTACTGAGACCCACTTTGAAGCTGCGGTGCAGGAGATTCTCCTTACTCAGAGCGGGTGGAACCCAGGCGTGTTGTCGGAATGGGACAAGGCGCGGGCGTTGTTTCCGGCGCGGGTGATCAGCTTTCTGAAGACGACGCAGGAGAAACTCTGGAAGCAGATGGAGACGCAGCACGGAGCCGGGCTCGAGCCGATGCTCATCGATACGCTCGTGAAGGAGCTGGCTATCAAGGGGACGCTGCACGTTCTGCGGCACGGCTTCAAGTTCTACGGGAAGACCTTTCGACTCGCCTATTTCAAACCGGCGCACGGTCTGAACTACGAGGTGCTGGAGCTGTACGCGAAAAATGAGCTCACGGTGACGCGGCAGGTGCCATGTCATCCGGCGAAAAGTGATGCGGTGGATATGCTGCTCGCGATCAATGGCCTGCCGGTGGCCACGATCGAGCTGAAGAATCCCGGCACTGGTCAAACGTGGCGGCACGCGGCGCAGCAATACCGGGAGGATCGCGACGAGCACGCGCCGCTCTTCAAGTTCAAGCAGCGGGCCCTGGTGCATTTCGCGGTCGATCCGGACGAGGTGCACATGACCACGAGGCTCGCGGGCGAGAAGACCTACTTTCTGCCCTTCAACCGCGGCAGTGATCCGGGCAGCATCAAATGCGGAGCGGGCAATCCGCAGCATCCCTCCGGCTACCGCACGGCTTACTTCTGGCAGGACGTGCTCCAGTTCGACACCTTTCTCGATATCATCGGGCACTTCATGTTTGTCGAGACGAAGGAGGAGAAGGTGGACGACGGAAAGGGCGGCAAGAAACTGGTGAAGAGGGAGACGATGATCTTCCCGCGCTATCATCAGCTCGATGCAACCCGCAAGCTGGTGAACACGACCCGCCAGGAGGGCGTGGGCAGGAACTATCTGATCCAGCATTCCGCCGGCAGCGGAAAGACAAACAGCATTTCATGGCTCTCGCATCGCCTCGCCAGTCTGCACGACAGCAAGGATGCCAAGGTGTTCGATTGCGTGATCGTGGTGACGGATCGCCGGGTGCTCGACCGGCAACTGCAGGACGCCATTTACCAGATCGAACATGCGCAAGGTGTGGTGAAAGCGATCGACGAAGACTCGAAGCAGCTCGCCGCGGCATTGATCGATGGCACGAAGATCGTCATCACGACGCTACAGAAGTTCCCTTTCGTGTTGCGTGGTTTGCTGCATGCCGCCGGGGCGGAGACCCGAGGAGAAAGCTACCGAGGATCAGAAGAAAGCGCGCAAAGGAATGGAGCGCGAGCATCGCCGCACGCAAGTATGCCGTAATCGTGGACGAGGCGCACTCGAGCCAGACGGGCGACGCTTCGCGCGAGATGAAGGAGATCCTCGGCGCCAGCAGCGCGAACGAGGAGGACGAGGACTGGGAGGACCGCCTGAACACGGTGATGGAGTCGCGCGGGCCGCAGTCGAATCTCAGCTTTTTCGCCTTCACCGCCACACCGAAGGGCAAGACGCTGGAGCTGTTCGGCCGGAAGCGTCCTGGCAAGGACACACCGGAGGCTATCCATACCTACAGCATGCGTCAGGCGATCGAAGAGGGGTTCATCCTCGATGTGCTGCAGCGATACACGTCATACGCGACCTATTATAAACTACAGAAGCGGGCACAGAACGATCCGGAGCTGCCGGTCAAGAAGGCATCGCGAGCGCTGGCGAAGTTCATGTCCCTGCATGCAACGAACATCGGCCAGCGCACGGAAGTCATCATCGAACACTTCCGTGAATATGTGATGAAGCAGCTCGGCGGGCGCGCCAAGGCCATGGTGGTGACTTCGTCCCGCCTGCATGCCGTTCGCTACAAACTGGCTTTCGAGCGTTACCTGAAGGACAACGGCTATACCGATGTGCGCCCATTGGTAGCATTCAGCGGTACCGTGAAAGACCCGGAGACCGATTTGGAATACACGGAACCCGGGATGAACATCGACGTGGTGACGGGCAAACCGATTGGCGAGAGCCAGCTCCCCGATCGCTTTGGATCGCCGGATTACCAGGTGCTGCTGGTGGCCAACAAATACCAGACCGGCTTCGACCAGCCACTGCTCTGCGCCATGTATGTCGATAAACGGCTCGACGGCGTGCAGGCCGTGCAAACGCTCTCGCGCTTGAACCGGAAGATCCCGGGCAAGGAAGACCCGTTCGTGCTCGATTTCGTGAACGAGCGGGAAAATATCTACAAAGCGTTCAAGCCCTACTTCGACTCGACAAGTCTGCAGGAGTCATCCGATCCGTCCAAGCTCGAGCAGCTCAAACACGAGCTGAATCTAACGCAGATTTACCACTGGAGTGAAGTCGAAGCCTTCGCGAAGATCTTTTACAAGCCGCTCGACAAGCAGACGGCAGCGGACCACGCGCATATGCAGCGTCACCTGCAACCGGCCGTGGATCGCTTCAACGCGATCGAGGACGAAGAGGAACGCGACAGCTTTCGCACCCGGCTTCTCGGCTTCGTGAACGTCTATGCGTTCCTCAGCCAGATCATTCCGTTCGCGGATCGCGAACTGGAAATGCTGGCGAGCTTCGGGAAGTTTTTACTCCCGCATCTGCCGATCGATCGAGGTGATCCGGTGAAACTGGGGAATGACGTCTTACTTCACTACTACCGCCTGCAGCAAGTGGCGCATGGCGCGATCAACCTTCACGAAGGCGAGCCGGAAGGCGTGAAGAGCCCGACCGATGTCGGCACGGGCAAGGCGCCGGAGAAAAAGGCGCCACTCTCCGAAATCATCGAGGTTTTGAATGACCGGTTCGGAACCGAATTCACCGAGGAAGACCGGCTTTTCTTCGAGCAGATCAAGGAAAAGGCCGTGAAAAGCCAGAAAGTGATCGATACCGCGCTCTCCAATCCGCTCGACAAGTTCCAACTCGGCGTGAAGAAGCTGATCGAGGAACTGATGATCCAGCGGATGGCGGATAACGACGATATCGTGACCCGCTACATGGACGACAACGCGTTCCAGGGTGCGGCTTTCCCGATCCTGGCGCGGGAAATCTTCGCCTCCATCAATGCGGACGCGGGGCGCAAGAGTATCGAGGAGATCGTCGCCGGGGGAGAGAGCAACACGACCGAATTCAAGTCCACGCTTCGGGTGAATCTACACACCAAGGAACCGGATTCGAAGATGGAACACGCGGCGCTGAAGACCATCGCGGCCTTCCTGAACTCACACGAAGGCGGGACCCTGGTGATCGGGGTAAGCGATGCGGGAGAAGCGCTCGGGATCGAGACGGACAAGTTCCCTAACGAAGACAAGATGAATCTTCACCTCGTGAACCTGCTCAAAACGAAGCTGGGCGCTGTTTCGATGCTGCATATCAAGCCGCATTTTGAGAATTTCACCGGCAAACGAGTCCTGGTCATCGACTGCAAACCAAGCGGGACACCGGTTTACCTGAAAGAGGGGAAGAACGAGGAGTTCTTCATCCGCGCTGGCGCATCCTCTGTGGCCTTGCCTCCGAGCGAGATGAACACTTTCATCAAACAGCGGTTCCCGACGTAGTCGTGGGGTGATCTACACCCGACCGATTGGCATGGGCGATCCGGATGTCGAAGTCCAGGATACCTGCCTGTGGAGGAACGGCTGAGGCTTGGTGGGAAGATGCGCTGGTGCCCACGAGATGCGACATAGCCTTTGAGGCACAACTTCTCTTGGAATGCGCTGTGTCCCCGTAGCGCTCTTCCTCTCATCTTCGCCGTCTCATTCGAACGTGATTCGCACAATTTCCGAGCGGGTGCCGATGCGCATGGGCGGACCCCACGTGCCGACACCGCTCGTGGTGAGCACCTGCATAGCGCCGAGCCGGTGCAGCCCGTATGCGTAGATGGAATGAACGCGCGTGATGAACAGGGTCCACGGCCAGAACTGACCATTGTGGGTATGCCCTGAGAGTTGCAGATCGACGCCCGCTTCTTCCGCCACGGAAAGATTGCGCGGCCGGTGCGCAAGCAGGATGGTCGGAACTCCGCGTTCGACGCCGGCATGCGCGAGGTGTCGCTTCAGCACCTCCGGGTCGTCCGACTCGCCATCGTTAACCCCGGCAATCGCCATGCCATCGATCGTCACGGACTCCCCATTCAGCAGCCGCATTCCGGCGCGCTCCAGTGCATTCAGTTGAGAACGTAGATCGAGAAACTCGTCGTGATTTCCCGAGACGAAATACACGCCATGAGGCACGGAAAGGCGCGACCATGGCTCGGTCACTTTTGCCAGATCCATCCGGCACCCGTCGAACATATCTCCGCTGACGAAAACGATGTCTGGATTCAGCGCGGAAATTTGCCGAACCAGGCGATCCACGAAACGCCGTCCGCGGATGTTTCCGAGATGAACGTCGCTCACGAGCACCCCCACCCGCTGATTCCATGCATCCGGGAGGTTGGGAAGTTTCACTGCGAAATCGGTCACCCGCAGCCTTCCTGCATTGAAAACGCCGTAAAGGGTAATGATTCCCGCGATCCCAAAGATCCAGAACGCGAAGATGCGATAATCGAACGGCCAATGGAACAGACACGCCGCAGCCCAAACAATCCAGCAGAGCACTGAAGCGACGAGGGCAAAATTCAGATAGCTCAGGAAAATCGCGGAAACGCAATACACGTACCGGATCGCGCGACCTTCGTATTTCGCGCCGAGAAGCGTTGCAGCGACAAAACCAAGCGTGAGAACCTGCGGAACCAGATGCCACGCGAGTGAAGAAGCACCCGTGAACACGCACCAGGTCGCTGTGGCAATCCACGTCGCCGTTAGAAAAATGGACGTGACGACGCCAAGGAAGATCAATCTCCGCCGCATTTCGGAATGGAAACCGGTGTTCCGATCCCGCAGGTCCGGAGAGGCCTGACTCAAAATGTCGTCGGTGTCCGGCGCTGGTTCGTTAGTTCGATCACTACCGAACGATCGCAACCCGGTTTCGTGATGGCTGTGGAGGGCACTATCCAGGATTTAGCGGTCGGCTCCAAACAGCTCCTGCGCCAGCAGCATACCGATCACCATCAACAGCACGAAATTAACCGCTTCGATTCTGAGTGCCCCCAGATTTGCCAAAGCCGGCCCGGGACAAAAACCTCCAATGCCCCAACCAACTCCAAAGATGGTGGCGCCAACAAGAAGACGCCAATTGATGGGACCAGGATCCGCCGCCGGAAGCGTCGTCCCGAAGAATTTTCGGCCCTGAAACCACTTGCGGAAGATAAACATGAGTGCCGCGTAGGTAGCAACTGCACCTCCCATCACAAAAAGCAGGGCAGGATCCCAATCACCGAAAATATCGAGAAACCCGATTACCCGAGCGGGATCGGTCATTCCGGAAAAGGCCAATCCCGAACCGAAGAGCAGACCCCCGAGAAAGATGACGATATAACGGAATATACTCATGCGGCTCCACCAGAAATGATTCGCAAAAAGAATACTGTAATGATTGCGACAAGCATGAAAACCAACGTAGCTACCACGGAATCTCTCGCTCCCAATCCTACTCCACAGACGCCATGACCGCTCGTGCAGCCACCGCCGAGACGTGTACCGAGGCCGACGAGAAAGCCTGCCAACCCCACCATTTCAAACGATCGCATCGGCCGGAAAATGTCCGCCGATTCGAAAAGCTGGAAACAGATGGCAGCGCCGGAAATGAGGCCGATCAAAAACACCAGACGCCAGGGTCGATCATTTTGCCCCGTTACAAAAAGCCGAGCCAACACTCCGGAAATTCCCAGAATCTTGCCAGTGGCGGCAGTAGCGATAAAACTCGCGAGCCCAATAAGGCAACCGCCGATCACGGCATTCCAAAACGTGTAAGGTCCGTCGAACATGACTTCTGTTTTAATGAATCGAAAATGGGCCCCGCACCGACTCTGGCGCGGGGCCTTTTTTTCGAAATTAGAGAAGGTCCGCGACCATCCCCTTTTCTTCGCGGAGTTCAGCGATCGATTTATCGATGCGCTCGCGGCTGAACTCGTTCACGGAAACTCCCTGCACGATTTCCCAGGTTGAACCATCCGAACGGATAGGAAACGACGACATAAGTCCGGCATCCGCACCATACGAGCCGTCAGAGCAGACGGCGATGCTGGTCCAGTCACCCTCCGGAGTCGGCGTGGTAAGTGAGCGAACCGTATCCACAACGCCATTTGCGGCCGAAGCGGCGGAAGAAGCTCCTCGTGCTTTGATGATCGCCGCGCCTCGCTGCTGGACCGTGGGAATGAACGTCTCCTTCAGCCAAGCCTCGTCTGCAATGACTTCTGCCGCACTTTTTCCGTCGATGAGCGCATTGTAGAAGTCAGGATACTGAGTGGCTGAGTGATTGCCCCAGATCGTCATGTTCGTGACTTTCGTGACGTCCACGCCGGCCTTACCAGCGAGCTGTGCCTTTGCACGGTTCTCGTCGAGACGAGTCATGGCAAACCAGCGATTCGAAGGAATGTCTTTCGCATTGTTCATGGCGATAAGACAGTTCGTGTTGCAGGGATTGCCAACGACGACGACTCGGACATCAGAAGCGGCGTTTCCTGCGATTGCCTTGCCCTGGCCGGTGAAAATCTTCCCGTTGATGCCGAGCAGGTCGCCACGCTCCATGCCCTGTTTGCGCGGGACACTGCCCACGAGAAGCGCCCAGTTTACCCCGCGGAATCCCTCGTCGAGGTCCGCGGTTTGCACCATCCCTTTTAGAAGCGGGAAAGCGCAGTCGTCGAGTTCCATTACGACTCCTTGGAGAGCTGGAAGTGCCGGAGGGATCTCGATGAGGTGGAGGACTACGGGTTGATCGGGACCAAACATTGCGCCGGACGCAATTCGGAAGAGAAGCGAATAGCCGATTTGCCCGGCGGCACCAGTGACTGCAACGTGAAGGGGATCTTTCATGACAATCCAGTTAAACACGATGAATCGCTGGGACTAGCCAAAAAATGTCACACCCTGTGCCAAAACTGCCGAAGCATTACTCCCGCCTGAACAAACTGCACTTTCCAATCGAAATGCCTCTGCTTACACTCCGCCTCACCCCGATGGAGAAAGATTACAAAGTAAAACTGGAGATTTTCGAAGGCCCACTCGATCTGCTGCTGTACCTCATTCGGAAAGACGAAATCGACATCTACGACATTCCCATCGAGAGGATCACCAATCAGTACCTCGAGTATCTCCAGGTGTTTAAGATACTGGACGTGGATATCGCGGGCGAGTTCATCGTGATGGCGGCCAATCTCATATACATCAAGAGCCGCAGCCTCCTCCCGGTGAATCAGCAACCAGCCGAAGACGAGCCGGAAGAAGAGGACCCGCGCTGGGAACTGGTTCGGCAGTTGATCGAATACAAGAAGTTCAAAGATGCTGCTTCCGACCTGCAGGTGCGTGAAGCGCATCAGGAAAATTTGTTCGGTCGCCTGCCAGAGAAGCCGGAATTTGCGGAGGAACGCCCCCTTGCAGAGGTTAGCATTTTCGACCTGATCAACGCTTTTCAAGGAGTAATCAAACGCGCAAGCAAACACGAGGATCTTCGCGAAATTTTCGAGGAAAATTTCAGCGTTTCCGACAAGATCGACCTGATCATGAAGATGACGGCATCCGGCACGGGAATGAAGTTCTCCGAGCTTTTCGCCCACGCCGCCTTGCGTCAGGAGATTGTGGTAACGTTTTTGGCGCTGTTGGAATTGATTCGTTTGAAGCAACTACGCGTCTTGCAGATGGAACCTTTCTCCGAAATTGAAATCAATCGCATTCCAGCCTGACCCGTGGCCGCGACTCTCAAGCAGATTATCGAGGCGCTCATTTTCGCGTCGCATAAGCCGTTGATGCCAAAGGAAGTTGCAACGGTCCTCCGAAGCACCGCGACGTCGGAGGATGATCCCGGGGCCGCTGCCTTCGCAAAGACCAGAGAAGCGCAAATCGTCGAGGTTCTCGAGGAACTTCAAAAAGAGTACGAGCAGCTCGACCGCGCATTCCAGCTCGTCGAACAAGTCAACGGTTGGTACGTTGTAACAAAGCCGAATACGGCAAAGTGGGTGCGACATCTCTACCCAGAAAGCAAACCGGCGCGACTCAGTGGTCCGGCGCTCGAGACACTGGCGATTATCGCTTACCGGCAGCCCATCACGAAAGCGGATATTGAAGCAGTGCGCGGCGTCGCAGTGGATGGTGTGGTGCAGGCACTACTCGAGCGAAGTCTGATCAAGATTCATGGAAGGGCCGAGGTGCCGGGACGCCCTCTTCTCTACGCGACCAGCGAGTATTTCCTCGAGCATTTTGGTCTCAAATCTCTGGATGAACTTCCAAACACAGCGGAATTGAGACGCATCAATTTGCCCACGGCCAAAAAAGAGGAACCTGCTCATGCCGAAGCGTCACCGAAGGATGAGCCATCGCAACCAATAGATCATCGTGCTTCCAACGAATCTCCCGAGCCCGATTTCAAGCCCGGGAATCAGCAACTCATCGACACAGACGAATCACACCAAATCGCGGACGACGGAGAGATGATCGAAGAGGAAGTGGACCTGAGTGAGATATCGCGGCAACCCGACGAACCTGATACGGAGGATCCCGACCGTGCCTCTGAATGACATTCGCAATAAAATCGATGCTATCGACTCGAAGCTGATCGAGCTTCTCAACGAGCGTGCCGATCTCGTGCACGAAGTCGGCGAAGTTAAGAAACGGGATGGACTCGCCATCTACGTCCCGGAGCGAGAAGAGCAGCTGCTGCGATCACTTGTGCAGAGGAGCAAGGGCCGTCTGCCCGAGCCCGCAATCCGTGCGATTTACCGGGAAATCATGTCGGCGTCGCTGGCCCTGGAAAAAGGACTCACTATTGCTTACTTCGGACCGGAAGGGACCTACACACACGAGGCGGCACGCAAGAAATTCGGAGCAAGCGTTGATTACCTGCCCGAATCGAATATCACCGATGTTTTCAATGCTGTCAGTCGAGGGAAGGCCGATTACGGAGTCGTTCCGATCGAGAATTCCACCGAGGGCGTCGTAAATCATACGCTCGACGTATTCGTGGATTCGCCTCTCAAAATCTGTGCACAGGTGCTGCTGAAGATCGAGAACAATCTCATGGCAAAGATTCCGCGCGAACAGGTTCGCAAGGTGTATTCGCACCCGCAGGTCTTCGGCCAATGCCGGAACTGGCTTCGGCACAATCTTGGTGACGTCGAACTGATCGAAGTCTCAAGCAACTCGAAGGCGGCCTCCCTGGCTGCGCGCGAACCGGAATCGGGAGCGATTGCGGGAAGGATGGCCGCGGAGATCTACGGTCTCACCATTCTCGAGTCCTCCATCCAGGACAGTCCCTATAACACCACCCGATTTCTTGTGATCAGCGACAAATCCTGCCCGCCGACCGGTGACGACAAGACGTCACTGATGTTCAGCGTGAATGACAAAGCCGGCGCTTTATTCAACGCGCTGAAACCGTTCAAGCGTCTCAGGATCAACATGAGCAAGATCGAAAGCCGCCCATCGAAGCGGAAAGCGTGGGAATATTTCTTCTTCGTCGATGTCAACGGGCATCAGGAAGATCCGGCTCTCGTCCGCGCGCTGGCGGATCTCGAGAAGCATTGTGCCTTCGTGAAAATCCTCGGGAGCTATCCAAACACCGTTCAACTCTCAATCGAACGATGACGAAAGCCAAAGACCGCCTTCGTAACCTCCTCATTGAACAGTCCGTCTGCTGGGGCGAGTTCACACTCGTTTCCGGAGCAAAGAGTGACTTTTACGTCGATTCAAAACTCACGACGTTCGACCCACGCGGAGCAAATCTCATCGGCGAAGTCGGCCTGCAGATCGTAAGGGAGACGGCCAGGCGACTCAATGTGAGGCCTGAAGGAATCGGTGGTCTCACTATGGGTGCGGATCCGATCGCGCTGGCCATAGCCATGTATTCGGCGAAATCCGACGGAGACAATGCGATGCAAATGTTCGCCGTAAGAAAATCTCCGAAGGCCTATGGCCGCAACAAGCTTATCGAGGGTAATTTCCCGGAAAACGCTCCCGTCGTAATTGTGGACGACGTCATCACCACGGGCGGATCCACAATCAAAGCCATTCGGGCCGTCGAGGAAACCGGTGGAAAGATCGCCTTCGTCATCGCACTCGTGGATCGCGAGGAAGGCGGCCGCCAGAACATCGAGAATCTCGGTCACGAGGTGGTGTCGTTCTTCACGCGTTCAGAACTGAAATAGAACCGGAAGATCTCCTTCGGCCACGATGGCGAACCCAGCCGGACTACGACGAGTGCGACGAATCAGGAAAACACATCGCAATTCGGCAACCACCAGATAGGTCGCCCGCTCAGGCCCAAGGGCGTTTGATCGACCCGTGCCCGAATCAGATTCATTACGGAGATTTGAACCTTTACCGGGTTTGCGCGCGGTAACCGATCGCATCGATACGAATTTGCCGGACTGGAACCGCGGCATGGATCGATTTCGCCAGTCTGCGACCTGAAAAAGTCGACTTCTTCCTGCGCCTCCACGGTCTCCAGGAATCAGCTCCAGTTCGCGCAGGCATCAGAAAACAGCCACCATGAAACCCCTTCCTCCCCCTGAAGCCCCTCCAAACCGGCCGTCCTTGGCGGATCGACGCCGAGCGTGAAAAAGCAAATTCCTATCAATTATAATGGCAAACCTGCTAATGCATGTGCTTCTTTTAGCTGCACATAGCGAAAAAATCCCCTAATCCAATCACAAAATAAAGAAGGTGCTTATGTTCTCCGGAATCCTGATCAACAAGACCGACGAAGGTCAAACAGTCGAAGTCACTCAGATCGACGAATCTCAACTCCCCGAAGGCGATGTAACTATCGACGTTCAGTATTCGACAATTAACTACAAGGACGGACTGGCGATTACCGGAAATGCTCCGGTTGTTCGCAAGTTTCCCATGGTGGCGGGTACTGACCTGGTCGGAGTGGTCAGCGAAAGCACTCACAGTGATTGGAAGGCAGGTGACACCGTTGTTCTCAATGGTTGGGGTGTGGGTGAAGTTCATTGGGGTGGCCTGGCGCAAAAAGCTCGCCTGAACGGTGACTGGCTGGTGCCTTTGCCCAGCGCATTGACCCCAAAACAGGCAATGGCAATTGGAACCGCGGGTTACACTGCAGCACTGTGTGTGAACGCACTGATTGATTTTGGTGTGATGCCTGAGCAGGGCGAAGTTCTGGTAACCGGTGCTACCGGTGGGGTGGGCAGCTTTGCCGTTACCCTGTTGGCCAAGGCAGGTTTTAATGTTGTTGCTGCAACTGGTAAGGCTTCAGAAGAAGAATACCTGAAAGGTCTGGGTGCTTCTGCCATAATCGATCGCGCCGAACTTTCCGAGAAAGGCAAACCGCTGCAAAAAGAGCGTTGGGCAGGCGTTGTTGACTCCGTTGGCAGCTTCACTCTTGTTAACGCCTGTGCTCAAACCCGTTACGGTGGTGCTGTTGCTGCCTGTGGTCTTGCTCAGGGTCCTGATTTCTCCGCTACCGTTATGCCGTTCATCCTCCGCGGTGTCTCACTGCTGGGCATTGACAGTGTAATGGCGCCTAAGGCTTTACGCCTGAAGGCCTGGGAACGTCTGGCCAGGGATCTGGACGCCTCATCCCTGGATGCAATCGGCAATGAAATCAGCCTCGCTGAAGCCATTCAGGCGGGATCGGATATTCTGGCTGGTAAGATTCGCGGGCGTCTTATCGTGGATGTAAACAAGTAACTTTGAACCTCCTCCAACCCGGCCGTCCTCGGCCTTTGAAGCCGAGCGTGGAAAAGCAAATTCCTATCAATTCGACAGGAAGGTTCTGCCCGGGGTGGCGACGGACAACTGCAATGGCCGTCAGATCGATGCGGAGCATATACTCTCACTGGGACAAGAGAAATTCGCCTGTATTACCGGTGGCCGGGATATCACCATTACCCGAGCGCGGTTGGACGGATTCTGCCATGCCCTCGGGCGGGAAAGCCGGTACGCTGACCACCGCCGCGTAATCGGCTTCTCCGAAAACCCTCCCAATCTCCTTCAGACTCAAGCCGCAACACTCCCTCACCAGTGTCATCGCCGCTCCGACCGCTTCACACCGTGCACGCGGTGCAGTCAACTGCTCTGCCTTCAGGCCGTGGGACGCTGCCACACGTTCAATAATATCGCCTCCGATGGTCGCCGAAAAGGCTGCTCGCGCAACGCCTTCACTTCCCATACTCGCTCTCCGATCGCCTGCATTCGCTCTCTCATTCGCTGTAATCAGGGGACATATGCAGGTGAATTTGGCAGAATTTGATGCCACCACGGATCACCTATGAATTCATTATTATCCCGGATCTTATCGTTCGCGTTTTTCTTTCCAATCGCTGTACTCGCGCAAAATATCACTCGTGAATCTGTGGTGGCAGCGGCAAAGCACGTGGAAGAACTCGCGGAACAGCAGGTGGCGGCAGGAGCCGTGCCGGGTATTGCCGTCGGGGTTGTCTTCAATGACGAAGTGATTTTGGCGAAGGGCTTCGGCAACAGGAAGGTTGGAGAGGATGCCTCCGTCGATGCCGACACGGTGTTTCAGTTGGCTTCCGTCTCGAAGCCGATCGGCTCAACCGTGGTGGCAGCACTCGTCGGTGAAGGCAAATTACGCTGGGATTCGAGGATCAGCGATCTCGATCCGGGTTTTGAAATGTTCGAACCCTGGGTCACGCGTGAGATCACGATTCGAGACCTTTATTCTCACCGCAGCGGGCTCCCCGAACATGCCGGCGATCTGCTGGAAGACCTCGGATATACCCGCGAAGCCATTCTGTATCGGCTTCGGTTTCAACATCCCGACACCAGTTTCCGCTCCGGTTACGCTTACACCAACTTCGGGCTCACCGAAGCGGCCGTGGCGGCTGCAAAGGCGGCCGGTCACGACTGGGAGACGCTTTCGGAGGAAAAACTCTACACCCCCCTGGGAATGCGATCCACCAGCTCCCGTTTCCCCGACTTCGAAAGTCGCGGCAATCGAGCACTTGGCCATGTGATGAAAAACGGGAAATGGGTTCACGAAACACAACGACAACCGGACGCGCAATCCCCGGCTGGTGGCGTAAGCTCCTCGGTAAACGATCTAACAAAGTGGATGCGGCTGCAGCTCGGCGAAGGAAGCTTCGAGGGAAAACGTGTCGTCGGCAAAGACGCTTTGGGTGAAACACACCATCCACAAATCCTGACCGGTTTCAGCCCTCTTGATGGTCTCCCCGAATTTTATGGTCTGGGCTGGGGTGTTTCCTACAACAGCAAAGGCCTGCTTCGCCTTTCTCATTCCGGCGCATTTGATATGGGCGCCGCGACGTTCGTGGGGCTCATTCCCGCGGAAAAGCTGGGAATCGTCGTTCTCACAAATGCATCGCCCATCGGTGTGCCGGAAGCAATCGGCAACACGTTCCTCGATACCGTTCTTTACGGAAAGCCCCGGAAGGACTGGCTACCGCTCTTCAGAAGCGTTTTCAAGAAGATGACAGACGCCCAGAAATCCAGGCTCTCTGATTTCTCGACGCCGCCCGAGCCTCCGCATCCTTCCGCGGGTAATGCGGCCTACGTCGGAGCCTATACCAACGAATTCTTCGGTAAGATTGAGATTATCGAGCGGGACGGTGGACTCGCCATCGGGCTTGGACCAGATCAGGCCCACCTTTTACCCCTGAAGCACTGGGATCGCGATACGTTTTACTTTGAAACCTTTGGCGAATTCGCCGCAGGAAAAAGCGGAGTCCTATTCATGCTGGACCCGGAAGGCAGCGCGATGCGTGTTCTCGTCGAGAACCTGAAGGTGAACGGCAACGGAACCTTTGAACGAATTGCAGTTTCGAGCGGGAAAATGGACTGATCGATTTTGACGGATTTCCAACCGCTCCCTGCAAGATCCCATTTGCCCTCCAGCCTTTCGGAGATGAACCTGTGGAAGTTACCCTCGAGGAGTTCAATTTCGTCACAATCGCGGATGCGAACTGATCAAGTTCATCGCCTGGCGAATGATCAAGGGTAACGGAAAATTGCTAGTTTTGGCGATCGAGCACCGTCGGCATCTGCGGCGCCAGCACCCCTGTGAGCTTGCCGAGTTGCGTATTCAATGGGAAAACAGCCTCCCATGAAGTCCGAATTTCCGAATATTCCCACAGCAACCTATCGCCTTCAGTTTAATCACGACTTCACATTCCGGAAGGCAACGGAAATTGTTCCCTACCTTTACGAACTCGGAATCAGTCACGTTTATTCGTCCCCCTATTTCCAGGCGCGGGCCGAGAGCACCCACGGCTACGATATCGTCGATCATTCGCGGCTGAACGAAGCGATTGGCACGCGTGACGACTATGACGAATTCGTGAGGGCGCTGCATGCGCATGGAATGAACCAGATCCTGGATTTCGTACCAAACCACATGGGTATCGGGGAAACACTGAATTATCGATGGATGGACGTGCTGGAGAACGGACCAAGCTCCCTGTATGCGACATTTTTCGATATCGATTTCGACCCATTGAAAGAGGAGTTGGAGAACAAAGTGCTTCTTCCGATCCTTGGTGATCAGTATGGCCGAATTCTCGAGCGGGGCGAATTCCGGCTGGATTACGAAAGCGGAGCTTTCTTCCTTTATTACTACGACCACAAGCTGCCGCTTAATCCACGCTCGTATGAAAAGATTCTGAAGGTAGCGCTCGATCGTCTGGAAAAATTTTACGAACAGGATTTCTATATCGAGTTGCAGAGCATCATGACGTCGATCGGGCATCTGCCGGTGCGAACGTCTCAGGAACTACGCAAGATCGAAGAGCGGGCGCGGGAAAAGGAAATTGTAAAACGGCGATTAGACCGGCTAACCACGGAGTGTCCGGAGGTAAAGGAGGCCGTTAAGGGAGCCATGCGGACGCTCGAGGGCAAGGTCGGAGATCCGCGCAGCTTCGACGCGCTCGACGAATTGATCGAACTACAACCCTATCGCCTCGCATACTGGCGTGTGGCGTCGGAGGAAATCAACTATCGCAGATTTTTCGACGTAAACGAACTTGCCGCGATCCGCGTCGAGCGCCCGGAAGTCTTCGAAGCGGCGCATGAGCTGGTGTTCGAACTCCTGGGCTGCGGTGCCATCACCGGTCTACGGATTGATCATGTAGATGGGCTCTGGGATCCGAGTGGTTATCTCTGGAAGCTTCAGGAACGAAGCCGCGAAGTTTTAAATCTGCCGGACGGCGGAAACGTTCTGTATCTCCTGGTGGAAAAGATTCTCGCCGGAAACGAACAGCTTCCCAGTGACTGGCCCGTGCATGGCACCACGGGGTACGAATTCAACAACGCGGTGACCCGGCTGCTGGTTGACCCCAGCGCAAAGCGAGCGATGTCGGGCATTTACGATAAATTCATCGGGGGCGCAATACGCTTCGATCAGCTCGTTTACGAAAAGAAAAAGGAAACGATGGAACTATCGCTGGCGAGCGAGATCAACGTCCTCGCCTACACGCTCGACCGCCTGTCGGAAAAGAACCGTCTCTATCGCGATTTCACGTTAAATTCATTAAAAACGGTAGTGCGCGAAGTGATCGCCTCATTCCCCGTGTATCGCACTTACCTCGTCGCCGGTCACGAGGTGTCCGACGAGGATCGTGCAGTACTTCAACGTGCCGTGAACGCAGCCCGCCGTCGCAATCCTGCCGTGGAACGAACGACGTTCCAGCTACTTCATGACATTCTTCTGATGAAGTTTCCGGAGGACATCGACGAAAAGGATCTGGCCGCCCACGCGGATTTCGTCATGAAGTTTCAGCAGTGCACCGGACCGATCATGGCAAAGGGTCTGGAGGACACCGCCTTTTATATCTACAATCGTCTTGTCGCGCTGAACGAAGTCGGCGGAGAACCGCAGGTTTTCGGATCTTCGCCCGAGGCATTTCACGAGGAGAATGTGCACCGCCTCGCCTCTCACCCTGATTCGATGCTGACAAGTTCCACACACGACACAAAACGTAGTGAAGACGTTCGTGCCCGGATCGCGGCGATCTCGGAAATGCCTGCCGTCTGGCGCGGTGCCGTCAATAAATGGCGAACCTCAACGAAGCGATTCAAAACAGAACTGCAAGGTGAGGAAGCACCCAATTCGAACGAAGAGTTCCTTCTTTATCAGATCCTGCTGGGCACATGGCCCGTTGGCGGGCCTACTCCGGAAACGCGGGCGACGTATGTGAAGCGTCTCCAGAACTACATGACCAAGGCGATTAAGGAAGCAAAGGTCAACAGCTCGTGGATTCAGCCCAATGAGGAATGGGAGGAGGCCTCCCATCATTTCATTGCTTCCATGCTCGATCCCCGGAAGGGTGCGCGGTTCCTTAAAGAATTCGTCCCCGTGGCAGACAAGATCGCATCAATCGGCACGATCAATTCCATTACACAGAACGTGCTGAAACTTACCGTACCAGGTGTGCCGGATATCTACCAGGGCTGTGAAATCTGGGATGACAGCCTCGTAGATCCCGACAATCGCCGACAAATTGATTATCAAGCACGCAAGAAGATGCTTAAACAACTCGACAAAGGAGCTGACCCCGCGGAGCTGTTTAAAAATTGGCAAGACGGTCGGATCAAGCTGCTTATAACCTCCCGTCTGCTGCGTTTTCGCCGAGAAAATCCGAATATCTTCAGGGCGGGGGCATACATTCCCATCGCAGCAAAGGGCGCCCACTCCGATAACGTTGTTGCCTTCTGTCGTGAGCACGCAAGCGGCAGCATCCTTATCGTTGTGCCGAGACTCAGCTCACATGTCGGCACTCCCCCTGTTGGCTACGTCTGGGAAGATACAGCTCTGGAATGGACATCCGTGGGAGATCAAAAGTATGTTGATTTATTTACAGGCAAGGAAATGGAGAGCACTTCGATCAGCGATCTCTTAAATGACTTCCCAGCCGCAGTGCTGGCTACTCAGGAATAACGCGCAGCAAACTACCGGAAAGCCAATCTCAGCTCGGACCTCTGAACGTTCGCTGAGCGATTTTGTCGCGTCCGCGTTCGAGGATTTTCTTCTCGCGCCGGGTGAGACTGTGAATTCCTTCCCGTGAAATCTTCTCGAGAATCGGGTCAATCTCCTCACTGATAAACTGCCCAGGAGGCATCCTCTCGTGGCGGGCGTCGCGCTGCCGCCTCTCGAAGACATATCGCTGCACTCGTAGAGGATTTCCATAACCCAGCTGCTTGATGTAAGCCCAGCCGAGCACGCACCCGCCAAAATGCGCGGCATGCCCCCAACCAGCAAAGATTGGAATACCAAAGAAATTCAGCAGGAGAAACGCCGCCGAGGATCCAGCCAATCCCCATCCGAGAAACTTCGCGCGCAGGGTGACCGGGATAATGAAGAAAATGAGCGCTGTAATCTCCAATTCCGGCAAAATCGTCGTAAAAGCGAGGACAACGGCCATTACCCCGGCCGATGCGCCGATAAGAACGCCGGAATTGAAAGCCAGTTCAAGTAGCCCCCCAATCAGTCCTCCGAGCAAATAAATCCCGAGCAGATGGAGACGTCCTAGGATCACCTCGATCTGGCGCCCGGCGAAATAGAGACCCAACATATTCGCAAGGATATGCAACAGATTCCCGTGCAGGAACATGTAGGTCAGGAATTGCCAATAGAAGCCTTTCGAGATCCCTTCTCGACTGAGACCGAAATACTCTGTGCTAAACGTTTGGCCAGAAAACGGAGGCCTCGGAAACAGAAAATTATCCAGAAAAATCTGAAGAATGAATGCCGCCACGTTGATGGCGATCAGGACCGTTACAAGCGGAAGTCGACTTTCGGACCAGCGGGTATTGAACTGGATGATCCGGTGGCGGTGAGGGGGCATAATGACGAAACGTCGCGTTAATCAATCAAATTTATTTCAAACCGAATCGATTGTCGAATAATTCGGTACGCGAAGCTTGCGATTCAAAAGGGTAATCCTCCGCTTAGACTCAGCGCCTCACGCGCAAACTGCACAGATTCCGCTCAAATCTGATTCACGGAGCAAGACCCGCAGCGACATCGGGCGAAGGTAACCCCCATGCCTTCCATTTTTTCTGATACTCGCTCCACGGTAGCAGCGCGTAATGCGGATTCCCGTCAGCGCGGAGCCAGCGGATCATGTTCTCCAGGTTTCCTCTTTCCATGGTCGTGCACCCCGCTGTTGGCCGGTTCACTCCTCGGCGAATGTGGAAAAAGATCGCGCTGCCCGCAAATGGCACCGGCGGGTCAGCATTATGCCGGATCTCCACCAGCCAATGATACGCAAAATCCCCGTGTCGCATCTTCTGCTTCTTGAACCATGCGGGAGTGTTGTTCAGGTCCACGGTCACATGCTGGTTGTAGTGAGGCAGTTTCGGATCATCGATCCAGGCATCCGCTTCCGTGACCTGATGATATGGATAGTCGCTGCCCGGCGGCAGCTGCTCGTCGTATCCGTAAACCATACCAATCCTGAAGACGCCCGCCGGCGCGCGTTTATCACGCTCTACCTTTTTCCGACCTTCCTCGTTTGTACCCAGCACGCCACGACCCCATGCCAGACCGGCGCGCCCATAGAGCGCCGGAACCACCGGGGACACTGCCCGCCATCCTCGACCATCACGTTCGAAGAGCTGCAGTTTCCCCTTCGGTGCGCCCCAATGCGGTGCAACGGAAACGACCAACTGGCGCACATCCGGCGGCAGCGCAGATGCCACCAGGGGGGAGAGGCAGGAGAGCATCAGAGTAAAAACGAGAAAGAAACCGCCGCTTCGCATGAGACGTCTACTTTTATGCTTCCCGAGCCATCGTGCAACCGCGGCAGGGTCATCTCCGGGTGGTCGAACACTCGTCGTAACGCTCTGCCCGAGAACAAGCGCACCGAAGATCGCCTGAGAATCACTTCTCCGGTTTCTCCTCTTCAAGACTTCCTTTGCCGCTCAAGAAGTTTGCGCAACCGGCGCACCTCCACCTGATCCTGATCCCGATATGTCTCTTTTGGCGCGATAAGCACTGGCAACGCCGCAAACGGGATCTCCACTTCCTCGATGGTGACACGCTGTGCGGTTGGAGCTGCCTTCATCGAATGAAACTTTGCAGGCTCGTGTGCTGACGTCCACATCGACTTCATCGGCAATCTTTACGACGACATTCTCAAAAAGATTCTTTGGCGTGAGTTCCGCTACGGCATGGTCTTCAAGCTCCGAAAGCGCGGCTATGATGCGAGCATGGTTTTCGTGCACCTTGTGACAATTGAGCAGCGAACAAGCTTCGGGAACAGGACTGAGTTCGGGCACGGAAAAGGGGATTTACCAGAACCACGGGTTTGGATGCTCGTGCCGCCACCGCTCCCATTCTTCCTAGGTGCGAGCTTTGAAGACAAAACCGCGCGGATGGGGATAAGGCGACATGGCGACCGCCGCACGAAACTGCTTCACGGCAAGCGCGTGGCATTCCTCCGGTGTCTCCGGTGGTTTACGTTTCCTCACGACTTTCAGCGGAATCATCAAACGAAAGCCACACATATCATCTCTCCTTGGAAAGAGTCAGGAGTCCTCCAAAGACTCGAAGCGGCGCCTAGCTCAAATTCCAAAATACGGACGTTGCATGGATTTTCGCCAGTGCCCTCGAAAGCTGCTTACGGAATGCGGACTGCTTTAGTCGCTAAGCCGCCAAGAAAACGCGCCTCTTCCCCACCCCTCACACTGAACGTGATTTTTCCCACAGATACAAAAAAAGAAAACCGTCTGAAAATATCTGATCCCCAGCCCCAACGGGGCTCCCTATCACAGCCCGGGGCAACGCCCCGGGAATCCGGCCAATAAAACATCCAAGCCCTGAAGGGGCGCCCCAAGATGCCGCAATCTCTCGCCAACCTCCACATTCACCTCATTTTCAGTACCAAGGAGCGGTATCCCTTCCTCACGGACTCTGTACGTCCTCACCTGCACGCCTACATGGCCACCGTCCTGGTCAATCTCGACTCGCCCGCCCTCCTCATAAATTCTGTACCGGATCACGCCCACATTCTCTTCGATTTGGCGCGAACCATAGCTCTCGCCAAGATCGTCGAGGAAGTGAAGAAAACCTCATCCAAATGGCTCAAACAACAATCGCCCGACCTTGGCAAGTTCGCGTGGCAGAACGGTTATGGCGCCTTTTCCGTCAGCCAATCGAACCTCGAAACCGTCACCGCCTACATCCGCAATCAAACGGAACACCACCGCCGGGTCAGTTTACAGGACGAATACCGGGCGTTTTTGCACAAACATCGCATTGCCTACGACGAACGTTATCTCTGGGATTGATTCGCCCCTTCAGGGCTCAATTTGATTTGCGAACGAGTCCCCGGGGCGTTGCCCCGGGCTGCAATGAATTGCCCCAATGGGACGTTAAACGTGATCCGGCAATCAGTTTCGAGATGAGCTTTGGAACATCTCCCCAATAGTCATCCATCGGGATTCCCCGTCAAATAGCCGAATCTATCTTTGTGTGAACTCGCCTTTTGCCGCGACGATAGGCGGATAATACGCAAACCTTGCGAGAGCTACCCAAAAGAGGCCAACCGACAACAAGGGGCTTCCCTATGGCAGCGCCGGTCGAGACTGCGGTTCCATTGCGAGAAACCAGGAAATCCCACCCCGAATCGAAGAAAACCCACATTCGCTCCCCCTCAAAAAACACGACCACCTCCAACCATCTGATCCTAGCCCCAACGGGGCTCCCCATCCCAGCCCGGGGCAACGCCCCGGGAATGCTCCCCATCAAATATCCAAGCCCTGAAGGGGCGCCCAAAAACGCCGCTTTTCTTACCCGATTACCGAGTCACGCCGCCGGACACGCCCGCAGTCCCTCCAACGAACTTTGAGCATCGCGCCCCGAATCAAAGAAATTTTCTCACAATCGCTCCACCTCAAAAAACACAACCACATCCAACCACCCGATCTCCAGCCCCAACGGGGCTCCCCATCCCAGCCCGGGGCAACGCCCCGGGAACGCTCCCCATCAAATATCCAAGCCCTGAAGGGGCGCCCAATAACGCCGCTTCTCTTACCCGATTACCGAGTCACGCCGCCGGACACGCCCGCAGTCCCTCCAACGAACTTTGAGCATCGCGCCCCGAATCAAAGAAACTTTCTCACAATCGCTCCACCTCAAAAAACACAACCACATCCAACCGCCCGATCTCCAGCCCCAACGGGGCTCCCCGTCCCAGCCCGGGGCAACGCCCCGGGAACGCTCTACACATCCTCAAAACACGAGACGACAAGGCCCCCGTCGAATTTGTGGACAGCGGTGACGAGGATAACTTCAAACTTGTCGAGGGGGCGGAGTGCTCGTGGATCACCGCTGATTCTGAATTCGGACCCGATAAACTTCGCCCGCGAATCGAGCCATGGTTAACGGCGCTTTTCCAGTCAGAGCACTTGGCGCTCTTGGCAGGTTCCGGTCTCTCCCACGCTGTCCACTACTTGGCGACTGGCAATCTCCTTCCAGGAATGAGCGAGGCCACGTTCATTAACTACAACGCCGAGATTTCGGACAAAGCAAAAGAGTCGGCGAAATTCGCAGGGAGAGAGGAAGGAAATATTGAAGATCAGATTCGCATTGTGAACGAATTGATCCGGGGCATTGAAATCCTTTCGTCACACGATCCCGACCTCGAGGAGCCGCTAAAGTCTCTGCGTTCCGAACTGAAGACCGTCCTCGGGAATTTTGCGAACTCGGTGCTCAAGGGAGAGAACGGCTTGATCACCGCTGCTCCAGAAAAGCGCGAGGAAGCATTCAACTATCTCGTGAGTTTCCTCATGAGTTTCGCCAGCAGAACGGGAACCAGAGATCGCCTGCAGGTATTCACGACCAATTACGACCGCTTTATAGAGGCAGGAGCAGATGCCGCAGGGCTTCATCTCATTGATCGTTTCGTTGGTTCCCTCGCGCCCGTGTTCCGGTCGTCTCGGTTGGACATCGACATGCATTACAACCCGCCAGGGATCCGTGGCGAACCTCGCTATCTCGAAGGAGTCGCACGCTTCACAAAGTTACATGGTTCCTTGGATTGGATAAGCACGGAGGGGCAGATTCGGAAGATTGGGTTGCCATTCGGCAGTGAGGAAATTGAGCCCTACCTGAAGGCCCCCGGATTGAGTGATGGTGAAGCGTTGAACCTGATGATCTACCCTAATGCAGCGAAGGATCGGGAGACCGCGGCTTACCCCTATGTTGAACCCTTTCGTGACTTTGCCGCTTCGGTCTGTCGCCCAAACAGCACTCTGATTTCGTTTGGTTACAGCCTCGGCGACGAGCACATCAACCGTGTAATCGAAGACATGCTCACGATCCCGTCCTCACACGTTGTCGTCATTGCGCATGGCGACCCGTTGGGGCGAATCATGCAGACCTACGAAAAGCTTGGCCGCCATGCCCAAATCACCCTGCTTATCGGCCCGCATCTAGGCGACCTGCAAAGACTCGTCGATAACTACATGCCGAAACCCGCGATTGATCGGACCACATTCAAGATGTCCGAACTGCTCAAATCGCGGTGGGGCACTTCTCACGCCGAATCTGCTCCCCAAACACCCGAACCGGATTCTGCCGATGAGTGAAACGCCTTTTGAGCACGCCGGAAGTCTTCGCATTGGGACTGTTGATTTTGTCTTTCCTGACGAAATCAAAGTCCTGCTGGATATTGAGGCCCCGGATTCTGTCGCGTTGAATGCGGGTTCTCCCCGCCCGTTTCCTCGGGTAAACGGTTACGTGCTTATTCCGGTGGATGACGGCTACCTTGTCGGCCAAATCGAATGGCTGACCGTCGAGCGGTCTTCCTTTCCGAAACGTCGAGGAATGCAGAATTTCGGGTTGATTGATCTGCCTTATCCCCTTCGAAGAATGAGTCTGAACCCGCTTGGAACTCTTCGAAAGAAGCCGAGTTCAACGTCGGAATATGGATTCCGACGTGGCGCAGACTCACTCCCTTCGATCGGGACCGGAGTGCTCCTACCGACTGAGAAGCAACTTCATTCGATCGTAGAATCTGGAGACCGGCGGCGCGTAAAAATCGGCAACAGCCCCTTGGCGGCATACGCAGAAGTCCGGGTTGATCCAGATCGAATCTTCGGCCGCCATCTCGCTGTCTTGGGAAATACGGGAAGCGGGAAATCCTGCTCGGTCGCAGGTCTAATTCATTGGTCTCTTGATCAGGCCAGGGCTGCCAGCGGGTCCACTCCGAATGCCCGCTTTGTCGTGCTCGACCCCAACGGCGAATACGCCCATGCGTTTGGCAGCTCTGCAAGAGTGTTTCAGGTAAATGCCGAGGTGAATCCACTAAAAGTGCCGCTTTGGTTTTGGAATAGCGCGGAGTGGTGCGCCTTCACCCAAGCCAGCGCACGTGCGCAACGAGCAATTTGAGGTCAGTGATGATGTCGAAATTGCTGCACGCAGGTTCCTTGGAATCATCCTGCAGGCCACGATTGTCGGAAAAAATGCAGGTGATCCTTACCGTGCCTTCCCTCACTCAAAAAACTTTACGGAACGTCTTTCAATATGGGCAACGAGCATCGGGGAATATGACACGCAGATCGACATAGACCTGAGCTCCTTGCATCAATTGTTGGAGAGCCTTGTCGCCAATCAAAAAATCACCGGTAACCGGGGCTTCGTTGATTACCCAATCTATACAGTTTCTGAAGTTGATGGTCTCCTTGATGAAATGCGCTCCGCTTATGCTGCGATGGGCGGGAGCCCAAGCGATTTCCTCCCGAAGAACGAGGATGTCCCCGTAAAATTCTCCGGCGAGGTCTTTGTCGACTTCCTTGAGGGACTCGCGCAAGAGACGGGAAACGAACAATACGTCGAATTCCTCCTTGCCCGTATCCGCACAATGCTGGCTGACACCCGAATGAGTTCGGTTATTGGAGACGATGACGAGATCACGCTGGAGCAATGGCTCGGAGATTACATTGGAAGAACCCCGGAGGACGAGAAGTGCGTCACTGTCATTGATCTCTCACTAGTCCCTGCCGAGATCATGCACCTGGTCACATCCGTTATCGCACGGATGTGCTTCGAGTTCCTTCAACGCTACCGAAAACTCCACACGAAGACTTTGCCAACCGTGCTCGTCATGGAGGAGGCGCATACGTTCGTGAAACGGTATCGGGAGGACTCAGAAGATCCCAATGTGTCTGCGATCTGCTGTCAGGTGTTCGAGAGGATCGCTCGAGAAGGACGGAAATTTGGGTTGGGACTTGTTCTTTCATCGCAACGGCCATCTGAGTTGTCACCGACTGTTCTCTCGCAGTGCAACACGTTCTTACTGCATCGAATCAGCAATGATCGAGACCAAGAACTGGTCCACAAACTCGTTCCTGACAATTTGAAGGGGCTTCTACGGGAGCTGCCTTCTCTCCCATCTCAGAACGCCATTCTTCTCGGCTGGGCTTCCGAACTGCCGGTGATGGTGCGGATGAATGACTTGCCGAAAGACAAGCAGCCCCAATCGGCAGATCCCGATTACTGGGACGTCTGGACGGGAAAAGACTCGGACGGCAATCCAGTGGTGCAGAGGCCAAATTGGAAGGCAGTGGCGGACGATTGGAGCGGAGTTGGGACGGGACCCGAACCAGCCGACGCGGACGGAGAAGAAAACGACCCCGACGAGGATTTTTAGCCCATGCCCACCCCCGGAGAACACAAAACCGTCCAAGCCCGGATCCTCGAATACGCCGAGGCGATCGGTTGGACGATTGTGTCCCACGAGGAAGCCGAGCAGCGGCGCTGGTTTGATCCGGACGTACTGCCTGCCAACCGCGCCAAGAACCGCTCCCTTTTCTTCGACGACCTACTCGACGCCAAGGTGCGGGAATTCAACCCGTGCTACTCCGAGGCCGAGGGCGCGTTGCTCGGGCAGTTCCGCCATCTCCACACCGACATCTACGGCAACCGGGAATTCGTCGAGCACCTGCGCAACCGCGGCAAATTCTTCGACCACGAGGAGAAGCGCGAGCGCGACCTGCTCCTGATCGACTACAAGGACCCGGCGAACAACGTTTACGAAGTCACCGAGGAGTGGGCCTTTCACAACGGCCACTACGGCACGCGGGAGGATGTCGTCTTTCTCATCAACGGCATCCCGGTGCTGGTGATCGAGTGCAAGAACGCCAACAAGGACGAGGCGATTGCCCTGGGGGTCGACCAGATCCGCCGTTACCACCGCGAGACATCCGAGCTGTTCGTGTCGCAGCAGCTTTTCACCGCCACCGACGCCATCGGCTTTTCCTACGGGGTGAGCTGGAACACAGTCCGCCGAAATATCTTTAATTGGAAACTGGAGGGGGGATATTCCTGTCCCCCATTTTCAAACAAAAGGGGGTTGGAAAACCCCCACTCCTTTTTCAATCCTTACGAGGAGATTGATGTTACCAGGAACCGCCTGCCGCATTGGCAGCAAGGCGAAGCGTGGGTGTTTGTGTCCTGGAGGCTGCGCGACTCGTTACCGAAGGAGAAGCTGGAGCGGTGGAAGGTAGAGCGTGAGATTTGGCTCTCGCACCACCCCGAACCATGGGATGAGAAGACCGAATCGGAGTATCACGAACGTTTTTCCCGGCAGATCGATGATTGGCTGGACCAGGGGAGCGTTTCGTGTGCGTTGAAGGATACTGCAAATGCGAAGGTCGTGGCGAACGCCCTGCACCACTTCAACGAAGAACGCTACGAGCTCGCGTCCTTCGTGGTGATGCCGAATCATGTGCATGTGTTGTTTCGTCCTCGTAAGGAGAACACGTTGGCGGAGATCTTGAAGTCGTGGAAAGGGTTCACTGCCCGGGCGATCAACAGGCGATTGGGGACGACGGGCGCGCTTTGGCAGGAAGAGTATTGGGATCGGTTGATTCGCAACGAACGCCATTTCTTAAAGGTCGCTGAGTATATCCGGGAGAACCCGGTAAAGGCGAAGCTGCGGGAGGGCCAATTTGTTCTATGGGAGCGGGGGTTTTCCAACCCCCAGGTATTTGAAGAAAATGGGGGACTCACTCTGGACCGGGAGCTCTGGGATTATGTTATCGTCCATGAACTCCTGCATTTCTTCGTCCCAAATCACGGCAAGCTCTGAAAAAGCCTGATGCGGGCGCACCTGGGTGATTACGAAGAGGCCGAGAAGCGATTGGCGGCGTTTTCCAGTGCGGCACGGGCGAACTGAAAGCTCATCGAAATGTAAGTAATACTCGTCAACCGGTCTTCGGCGAACTGAATTGCCGCTACTCTGAACTTCGAGGGCTTAAAAGACCATTGAGTCGCATGGATAAAAGGTTTGCGGCTTTTTTTGGCTGCAAAAAGTAGCCATGTCATGGCGCCAAATGTCAATATTTATGCTCGAAAGATACTCAGATTTTCGCGAAATTTAGTAGCCATGTTTATCGAAAAGGTCCCCAACCGCTTTTCCCCGCCCTGCATCCTCCTGCGGGAGACCTTTCGCGACGCCGGAAAAGTCCGCCACCGCACCCTGGCGAACCTTACCAAGTGGCCCGACGACCTTCTCGAAGGACTCCGCTCGCTGCTTGAGCTCAGGCGCGAGCACTCCGAATTGCCCGCTCCGGGAGGGCCCGGCCCCTTCAAGATCGTCCGCTCTCTTCCCCACGGCCATGTCGCCGCCGTCCTGAGCACCATGAAGAAGCTGGACATGCCCCGCCTGTTGGGCTCCAAAAACAGCCCCCAGCGTTCCCTGTGCGTGGCGATGATCGCCGCCCGCATTCTCTTCCCTGGCTCCAAGCTGGCAACCTCTCGCGCCCTGGGTAACCGCACGCTCAATTCCACCTTGGCCCAGGAGTGCTCCGTGCCCGAGGACCCGCACGAAAACGAGCTTTACGCTGCCATGGACTGGCTGCTGCCCCGGCAGGCACGCATTGAGAAGGCCCTGGCCGCCCGCCATCTGGGCGAGGGTTCGCTCGTACTCTACGACTTGAGCTCGAGCTACTTCGAGGGCAAGAGCTGCCCGCTGGGCCAGCTCGGGCACTCGCGCGATGGCAAAAAGGGCAAAACTGCAAATCGTCTACGGCCTGCTCTGCAACGGCCAAGGGGTTCCAGTGGCCGTCGAGGTCTTCGAGGGCAATACCGCCGATCCCTCCACCCTGGCTTCCCAGATCGAGAAAGTGCGCGCCCGCTTCGGACTGCGCCGTGTGGTGCTCGTCGGCGATCGCGGCATGATCACCCAAGCCCGCATCGATCAGGAATTGCGTGGCGTCGACGGTCTGGATTGGATCAGCGCTCTGCGTTCGGGCCAGATTGCCACCCTGGCTCGCGCGGGCCTCATCGAAGACTCCCTCTTCGATGACAAAAACCTCGCTGAAATCCGCAGCCCCGACTTTCCCGGCGAGCGTCTGGTGATCTGCCGCAATCCGTTTTTGGCCCTCTCGCGCGCCCGCAAACGCGAGGAGTTGCTACGCGCCACCGAGGCCGAACTGGCAAAAATCGCCCAGGCCGCCACCCGCCCCAAACGTCCGCAACGCGGTCGCGCCTCGCTTGGCCTGCGCGCCGGTCGGGTGATCAACAAATACAAGATGGCCAAACACTTCTCGCTAACCATCACCGACACGGCCTTCTCTTTTGCACGCCGGCAAGAGAAGATCGCCGCCGAAGCCGCCCTGGACGGCATCTACGTCGTCCGCACCAGCAGCCAGGACCCCGCCCTCGACCCGGCCAGTCTCGTCGAGCGCTACAAGGACCTCAGTTTGCTCGAGAATGCCTTCCGTTCTTTGAAAACCGTCGACCTCAAAGTGCGTCCCATCCACCACCGCAACGCCGACCGGGTACGCTGCCACCTGCTGCTTTGCATGTTGGCCTATTACGTCGAGTGGCACATGCGCGCCGCTCTCAAGCCCTTGCTCTTCGACGAGGACGACCCGGAGGGCGCGCGCGCCTCGCGGCCCGACCCCGTGGCACCCAAGCGACCCTCGACCTCGGCGAAAGCCAAAGCGCGCACCAAACGGACCTCCGAGGGCATTCCCGTCCACAGCTTCCAGACACTGCTTGCCGACCTGGCCACCCTTACCCGCAACACCATCGTGCCCGACCTGCCCGGTGCCCCGAGCTGGCAACAGGAGACCGAGCCTACCGCGCAGCAGAAGAAAATCCTAGCCCTTCTCGAAACTCTCCAGAACCGTAGCCAGTAGCCTGAAGCGCCAAATCCCCGCAAAACCTGTGTCTATCAACCCCCGCGCTCATTCTATCCCTCGAAGTTCAGGCTACTCCATGTGTTCTTCGCCCGGTCGGCTCCGCTCTTTTCCTTCCACCCGGATCCAGGAAAGGGTCGATAATGACGTGGAGGGAACCGCGTTGTCGGTTCCACTCGCCCGGCACCGACGGCGCGGTGCCCTCCATCTCATTCCGTTACAGAATCGGCGGGTTCAGTAGATTCCCCTCGCCCGCTCTTTCATTGGAAGGATCTCGAGGCATGTCGTCCAATAGCCCGTCTCGATTGTCTGGACAAACTCTTCCGGGAGGCACTCCTCGCGCATTTCAGCGGCCAGCGAACGCCAGTCGTATTCGAGCGGCACAAGTTCGATTTGCACAGCGTCGCCACGGATCTCCAGTAGCGCGTACCAAACGTTCAAACGACCGTCGTTGGCCGGCCGGCCGATCACGCCGCAGTTGAGAAAATGCCGATCGCCGCTCAGCGCGCGATGCCAGTGCAGACCAGTGTGGGTCGTCACGATCACGTCGACGTCGTGCCCGTCGCAGAGCCGCTCCAGGAAAGCGGTGGAGCTCGTTGTCTCCCAGATGAACTCGTTGGTCTTCCGAGGGGAACCGTGACAGAGCAGGATCTTCTTGTTCCCCATCTTCAGCCGAATTTCGGATGGCAGATCACGCATCCAGCGTTTGTTTTCCTTCGCGGTATTTCGATAGGTGTAGTCGTACGAAATTTTCGCGAAGAAATTGTCCTTGGGATCGGTGTAGCCGCACTGGCAATCGGCGAAGTCGTTCCCGATCGAGTTGTCGTAATTTCCCTGCACCACCCAGATGTGATTACCGCGAAGCAGCGGAAATACTTTGTCCGGATTCGGTCCGAACGCGCCGAGATCGCCCAGGCAGAAGATCGCCTCGGCTCCCCTATTCTTCGCATCGTCGATCAGCGCCGCGAGCGCGATGTGATTGCTGTAAACGCCTCCGAAAAGCGCAACGCGATTCACCTGGTCGCCTCCAGCAGATCCAGGACCGTTTCGATCTGCTCGAGCCCGGTGCGAATCAGAAAATCCGTTGTGCGCCCATAGCTTTTCATCCCGAGAACAAAGTAACCAGGCTCCGGATGTTCGAGGGTTTCCGGACCAAATCCTCCGACCGACAAACAGTCGCCACCCTTCTCACCCAGCAACGCTGCGGCCAGGTTGAACGTTCCTTCCGTGGCATAGCAGGTCTTTGCCTGCAACTCGCGGGCGAGCTCGAGATCCGGCCGGAATCCCGTCGCGCCGATGATCCGATCCACGCGTTCGATCGTTTCACCCTCTGGCGTCGCGAGACGCACTTCCACACCTCCACGGACACGCGCGAGGGACAGCACACGGCAGCCCGGGCGAAAATCCATCAATTCGGAAGCCACGAGTTCGTTCACGCAATCGATCAATTCACTGCGCGCGGGAAGCGCATCGTTTTCAATCGTCGCGCACGGTTTCTCTGCGAACTGACGCTTCAACCAAATTACGCGGGTGTCGGCCAGGCCGACCAGATTCCGAATGACTGTCGCCGCGGAGTGCCCGCAACCAACGACCATCACGCGTTTCCGGATATAGGCGCCATTATCGACATCCGGGATCCCGTATTCGATGCGATCGGCGCAAAGTTTCTCTCCGGGGACGGACAGCCCGCCATCGCCGAGCGGATTTGGCGTGCAGAAGGTGCCGGTGCAGTCGAAGATCAGATCCGCCACTTCATTCCATTCTTCCTTTTCCCTGCGCATCAGCAGGCGAAACGGATAATTCATCCGCTTCGGATCACCGATCAATTCCCCTTTCAACACGCCGGTTTTGGCAACGCCGAGCGCTTCAGAGCACGTTTGAACACGAATACCGAGGGTTTTTGCCAGCGGTTCGAGGTATTGCGTCGCGTACTCACCACCGGTTAGGAGCGCCATATCATTCGGCAATGTTCCGATCTCGGCGTGCACTTTTTTGCGTCCAAGTTCCGAGGCATTCATTTCGAACGGAGAAAACATGTGCACATGCGACCATTTTCTCATCGAGTCGCCAATGGCTCCCCGCTCAAAAACCCGCACATCGTACCCGCGCTCCACAGCGGCTACGGCCGCTTCCACCCCAATCGGTCCAGCTCCGAGAACTGCTAGCTTCCGGCTCATTTCACGGCTCCCATCTGCCATTTCTCCACGTGCTCGTCCCAACTGCCCGCGTCCGTCGGAGCAGTCTCTTTTCCAATCGAAGTCGCATTCGAACAAAGCGCTCCGAAGGTATAGCAGGTCGAACACGCGTGATGACGTAGTTTGTAGCTCTGCATGGCGTCCTCCAGCGTCGATCCAAGTCGTGCGTCGAGACGGTCCACCAGAATCGGGCAGATGTGCACCCCCTTGTCACTCACGATGCGGCTGTTATGGCAGAGCAACTGGTCGACGTCGTATCCCTGCATCATTTCCTCCGTCACAAACTCGAATTTTCCATATCCGCGATGCCGCAGCGCCTCCTGCCCGATCTTGAGCGAAGGAAGCAATTTCATTCGGGGATGACGGTACCCAATCGCCTTAAGGCGGTTCTTAAATTCTGAAAGGAAAAATTCGTCTTCCTGAACAGGCCATGAGCGCATGGAAGTGATAATTGGCAGAAAACCTCGCTCCACGAGCAATTTCACCCCCGCCATGGCTTTGTCAAAAGTGCCCTCGCCGCGGATCGGATCGTTCGATGCCGGATCAAAGCCGTCGATGCTCACCCGGAGTTCGAGCGAATAAATCGAACCGTCGCGGATGTCCGCCAGCCTTTTCACTTTCTCGGGCGTGAAGCGGGTCGCATTCGTCAGTGACCGTAGCCGGACCAACATCCATCGTGGCTTCGAGAATCTCGAAGATATCGGGATTGATGAAGGGCTCGCCACCGGTGAAGTAATACTCCTTCACTCCGTATTTTACGGATTCGTCGAGGTAGGGCTTGAACTGTTCGAATCTCAGCAGCCCAAGCGTGTGATTTTCCGGAGAGCAGGAGATGAAACAGTGATGGCAACGGAGATTGCAGAGCGTGCCGGCGACCTGGAACCAGAGCGAATCGAGTGAATTAATCGGAAGTGTGGGAAAGTTCACGATGCGTTTGCCTACGTGAGTGAGCAGTTTTGCGTCTTATTCCATCCAGCGAATGCGCCTTCACTTAGATAGTCGATCACTTCGCGGCATCGCGGATTGCCCAGAAGCGCGTCACAACACGCCGACTCGACGATCTCGCCCGCCCCATCGCGCACGCAAACGCATGCCAGCCAATCAGTAACCCGGCGCGCCTGCTCGACGTTGTGAGTCACGAGCACGACCGTGCGAGTTTTCCTGAGTTCGAGAATCAGATCCTCGATGGCGCGCGTGGAACGAGGATCCAAAGCACTCGTCGGTTCGTCCATGAGAATGACTCCCGGCGAAACTGCCAGCGTGCGCGCCAGGCAGAGCCGTTGCTGTTGACCGACGGAAAGTGATTTGGCCGGATCTTGAAGTCGATCCTTCACTTCGTCCCAGAGCGACGCTTCGCGAAGCGCCCGCTCTGCGATTTCCATGCGACGAGCACGTGGGGCTTTCCCGAGCCGTTGGGCACCAAAAAGCACGTTTGCGAGAATGCTGCTCGGGAAAACGACCGGTTGCTGGAATATCATCCCGACACGCTCTCGCAAGGCATTTACGTCCACGCCCGGCGCGTAAATAGAGCGACCATCGAGCACGACATCGCCGCCGACTTCCAGTTTGGGCGTCAGATCGATTAGACGATTCAGACAGCGGAGCAGCGTGCTCTTTCCCGCGCCGGAAGGTCCGATGAGTCCGAAAACTGCGTGGCGTTCGACAGTGAAACTCGCCGATCGCAGGATCGTCCGACGCCCGGCCGTTACAGAAAGATTCGAGACGGATATAATCGGATCTTCAACCATTGGCTTCTTCGTGAACCCGCAACCGGGCGGGAAGCGCGACCAGACTTAGCAGAAATACGAGTCCCAGCAACACCGCAGCCGCACCCCACAGCCGTGACCCGACCTCAGGATCGAACGAATCCTGCGCAAGCACGAAAATGTGATACGGAAGCGATAGGACCGGACTATCCCGTATGCCGGAAGGCCATGTGGCTCCGGCGAAAATTGTTGCTGTAAACATGATTGGCGCTGTCTCTCCAGCCGCACGGGCGAGACCGAGTAGCGCCCCGGTGAGTAACCCCGCCCGCGCCTGAGGCATCACGACGGACCAGATCACCTGCGACTGCCTCAGTCCGAGGCTGGCGGCCGCCTCCAGATAACGATCCGGAATACTCCCGACCCGATCCGCGAGCGACACAGAGACGGTCGGCAACATCATCACACCGAGAAGAATTCCGCCGGTAAGCCATGATTTGCCGAGTTCGAAAAAGTTCACGAAGACGATGAGGCCAAACAAACCGAAGAGGATGGACGGCACCCCGTTGAGAGTCTGCAGAAAAACGGTGATATGCCGTTTCGAAGGACTGTTCCTCAGACACACGCCATGCACCAGCGCGATTCCCGTGGCGAGCGGTGCACTCACGAGCAATGCGGTCCCGATGAGGATCAGCGTTCCGAGGAGATTGAAAAAGATTCCGCCGGCCGCACCGACAAGGCGGATTTGATCCGTGAGAAAATTCCACACTATCACGGGCAGGCCTCGGATTAGGATCGCATAGACAATGAGCACAAAGACACCACAGGCCAGCACAACGCAGAGTCCTGCAAAATACGGCAATACTCGATCGAGGAATTTACGCATCCGCCTCCTTCCCCCGACCAAAATGCGCTCCCGCGATCGTGACTCCTGCCACCAAGGCCATGAGAACGAGGCCGAGGCCCACAATTGCGGCCCAATGCAGGGGTTGCCCATACGCGATGTTTGTTTCCGAGCCGGCGAGTTTGCTCGTGAGTGTCTGACCCGATTCGATCCACGCACGAGGAGAGATCAGGTTTTGCGGGCACTGATTATCCTGCCGACCAACTACGAGAAAAACTGCGATTGTTTCGCCCAGCGCGCGTCCCAGCGCGAGCAGTAACGCGGCAAGAATTCCCATACGTGCCTTTGGAAGCGACACCGATAAGATCGACTCCGCTTGCGTGAGACCCAAACCGCGGGCTGCAGCCCGCTGTGCGGCAGGCACTCCGCGCAGGGCGTCGTCACTCAACGTCATGACCGTGGGCAGAATCATCACGGCAAGCAGAATTCCCCCCGTAAGCAGCGTGTCGCCACTCAGCGGATCAAACGGCTCCAAGAAATCATAGATCCAGTTTCGGAGGAAAAGGATGCCAAGCATCCCGTAAATCACCGAGGGCACACCGGCCAGCAGTTCAATTAGCATCTTCAGGAGTAGGCGAATTCTTGCCGGAGCATATTCCGCATTGAAAAGCGCCGCTCCGACCCCAATCGGTCCCGCAAATGCGAGTGCGATAATCGAGACAACGACGGAGCCATAGAGCATCGGCAGGATTCCGAAGATCCCAGAACGATAGAACCACTCCTTCCCTGTCAGGTAGCTGAGCCCCTCGTGTTGCCATAGAGGCAGGCTCTGCCAGCCGAACAGGATGCACATTGCTACCAGGAAAGCCACCACCAGCAGGGCGCAGCCAATACTCCAGATTCGCGTAAACTCCATCTTCATCCAGCCAATGCGGGTCCGCTATTTTTCCAGATCAGCAAGACCAAGATAGCCATGCCTGCGAACGATATCCTGTCCGCGAGCGCTGAGCATGTACTCGACAAACGCCTTTACGTCTCCGGAAGGCTCACCATTCGTGATCAAGAACAGGGGCCGACTGAGAGGATACTTTCGTGTTGCGATGTTGGCAGGAGTCGGTTCGATCACCGTGCCGTCCGGAAGTTCCACCGCGAGTGCATAGACGCGCTGGTTGTCCGCCCAGGAAGAAGAAAGCTGGGACAAGGCCGCTCCACGCGTCGATGCCACTTTATTGCGCGCCTCTTCATTGCCTCCAACCTCGGGGAAGCTCACATTCGGTGCTTTCTTGGGATCCCCATAGGCCCACTTTGCAAACACCTCCCAGGTTCCACGACCGGGTTCCTTATTGAAGAAAGCGATCCGCTGATCAGGTCCAACCGCTTCCTTCCAGTTACGAATTTTTCCCTCGTAGATTCCCCGCATCTGCTCCATAGAAATAACGCGAACTCCTCCCTCCCAAACATCGCTCGACACGACCATGGCGACGGCGTCCTCGCCCACTTGGATAGCCCCAAAGTCGACGTCCGGATAATTGGCAAGATCGTCGTCCGAGAGCGGCCTTGAGCTCATGCCGATCTGAACCCGTCCATAGCCCAGCGCAGAGATGCCGCCGGAACTTCCTCCCTGCGTATCGATTTGTATTTCCATGCCCCTCCTGGCGCGAAGTTCCTCCGCTACCTCGGCGGCGGGAAGATTCACCGTCGTAGACCCATTGATTTTGAGCGGCCCGGCGAGGCCCGGTGAACCGAGCGCACAGCAAAGACTGATCAGCAGAAAGCACTTCATCATTTTTCAGTAGTCTCCGCCGCATGACGACCGAGCGGTGAAAATATTCCTGGAGAAGATGATCTCCTGTCGAAAGTCCATACCCTCTCATGGCCCATGTTTTCAGTCGTCGGAGAACTATTACGCCCTTCTTCGTTCGGCCCGGCCTTCGAAAAAGTCGCCGAAATCGATACGGATCTCACGCACATCAAAGGATCAGCATGCAATCCCCGTAGCTGTAGAAACGATACTTTTCCCTTACAGCCTCTGCATACGCTTCCATGATGAGCTCGCGTCCGGCCAAGGCCGATACGAGCATGAGCAGAGTCGACCGTGGTAAATGAAAATTGGTCAGCAGGCGATCGACGATCCGAAATTGAAAGGGCGGATAAATGAAAATGTCTGTGCTCCCCTCCCCTGCCACCACCGCTCCCTGATCGCGCGCCAGCGATTCAAGGACGCGCACCGTCGTAGTTCCGATCGCCGTGACGCATTTTGCCTCAGTAATGCAGTCGGCGGCCTCCCGTGAGACAGAAAAGCGCTCTGCGTGCATGCGATGCTCCTCGATCCGCTTCGCCTGCACCGGCTTAAAGGTGCCTACGCCGACGTGCAAAGTCACGAACGTGTGATGCAGCCCCGCGAGCATTTCCCGGGTAAAATGCAAACCCGCAGTTGGTGCCGCCACAGCCCCGGCTGTGCTCGCATACACTGTCTGGTAGCGCTCCAGATCATCCGCCACGGGCTCACGTTCAAGATACGGCGGAAGCGGGATCTGCCCGATCGAATCCAGATTGGGCAGCGAATCGAACTCGATAATCCGCTCACCGTCCGGCAAAATTTCCCGCACGACACCTGAGCAGCCTACGAGCTGCACCGTGTGACCGGTCCGCATCTTTCTTCCGGGCTTCACCATGCATTTCCAGGAAGTTCCACCCACCGCTTCGAGGAAAAGCAGCTCGACCTTGCGATCCACGGAAAATGCGCGCGCCGGGATCACCCGGGTGTCATTCAGGACGATCAAGTCTTCACTCCGCACATATTCCGGAAAATCCCGGAACCCCCGGTGAACAAGCTTCCCGGAGTCTCGGTGGATCACCATCATCCGCGCGTCGTCGCGCCGGGCGGCGGGATGTCTCGCGATGAGTCGTTCCGGAAGCTTGTAATCGAATTCGCTAGTTCCCAGACTCATCGGCAGCCGCCTGAGTTTCCTTGAGGAAACGCGGATAAACTCCATACCAGTAGACTGCGGCGATAATCGGCGGCAGAATCACGAGCAGCCGCAACTGCCATGTCATCATCCATGGCTGCCAGAACGGGCCGGCCTCCCATACGAGCAACGCGTTGAGACTCGAGAGTGCCAGAATGAACCAGGGATAAGCTTGCCGCCAACATGCAATCGGCAGAATCCAGGTCACATACCACGGGTGCAGTGCCGGACTCAGAATGAGCGTCGCACCGAGCACCCAGAGTGAGCCTCGCCGCCAATACCGCCGAAAGACAAGCGAGCAGACGATCACAGCGATTCCGAGGACGGTTGCGTAAAGACGATTGTTTCCTTCCTGCTGCCCGCGTACTCCCTCAAATAGCCACCAGAAAAGGTCATTGAAACGCGTGACTTCCGTGAAGTTCCGGAGCGAGTACAGCACCGTTTCCGGGCCGCCAAAAAGGAATGTCAGCGAAAATGGAATGATCAGCGACAGAAGCAGTACAATACACCGGCGCCGAAGCATAAAGCCCCAGACCGGCAACAGAAATATGGGGATAATCTTGATGGAAATGCTGAGCCCAAGCAGCACCGCGCTGATAATGGACCACATCCACTCCGGCGGCTGACGATCGAGCGGGTCCGACCGGTATAACCCCCATATCGCCCCCACAAGAGGGAGCAGCATCAGACAGTCGAAATGCCCGGCCCCGGCAAAGGCATAGACCACCGCAGGGCTCCATGCATACCACGCGGTAGTGCGATACCGCTTCGAACCCGTATTGATCCGAAGAAGAAAATAAAGAATCAGGAGGTCCGCGACCACAAAAACGCATTTAAAGAAAAGGGGCGTCGCTGAAATCGAAGCCATTCCCGCCATAATGAGCTGCGCCCCCGGCGGATAGATTGCGGCGTATCCAGGATGATTGATCTGCGCCCAATTAATGTCCTGCAACGGAACCAGAAGCGGCGAGCCCGGACTCACCAGGTAAGGATTAAACCCTTCCCGCCAGATTCTCGCTTCCCAGAAATAACGCCAGATATCGTCTCCCGGCGCCATTGGCAGCGCGACCAGCCGAAAAACGATCGACGCCACCCAGAAAAACGCCGGTCGATACCGCGAAGGGACGCGGTCGTAAACCGGCAATGCCACGAGATACGCAAGACCAGCCCCCAGGAGCAAAGCCACGAATCGCACGGGATTGCCGATCCCCGCCAGATTGGAATAAGGAATCGCGAAACCAAGGAGTAACGCTTCCGAGAGAAGCAAAAAGCCGAGCATGTACGTGGCCCAGCTCACTCCGGAGGGCGAGCCGAGACGAATGGATGCGGTGCGAAACGAAGACATCGGGGTGGAAACGATGAGCGTTGAACCCGCTTCGCGCCAGTCGAAAACGAACCTCCCTGCCCCCGGCAACCTGACTGCCGCGCCTTGCATTGCCAGATGTGCTCCCCTATATGAAGAGCATGCTCGATTACATGCAAAAAGGCGGGCCACTGATGTGGCTCATCCTCTTCTGCAGCATTGTTTCCGTCGGGGTTTTCCTTGAGCGCCTCACCTATTTTCACCGGGCCACTATCCGCGTCAGAGAGTTTCTACGCGGACTCGCAAACATCATCCGGCGGGGTAATTTCGCGGAAGCCATGCACGAATGTGCGAGCGCGCCGGGCCCAGTCGCGCGCGTGATCCATGCTGCCATCATTCACCATCAAGCGCCGCGCGCGGAGCTTCGCGACATTGTGCAGGAGGCAGGCCAGCTCGAAGTACCGAAACTCGAACGCAGGCTTGCCATTCTCGCCACAATCGCCTTCGTCACGCCTCTAATCGGACTTCTCGGCACCGTCACCGGTCTCATCGAGGCATTCGTAAAAATCTCCTCTCAGAGCGGTCTCGCCACTTCGACGGACATTTCCAGTGGCATTTACGTCAGCCTCCTCACTACAGCAGCCGGCCTCGTGGTTGCTATCCCGTCCTTCGTCGCCTACCGATATCTATCCTCCCGCGTTAGCTCCCTCATGCACGACATGGAGCGTGGCGGGATCGAAGTGGTAAATCTCATCATCGATTCGCGGCGACAGGATAAGGGCGCCGAGATCATCAGTTTCGATTCGCCACGCAACTCCGCCGAGGGTTGAAGAAACGCTGATCCGCTTCATTCCCTCCACGAAAAATGAAACTCACGCGAACCATGGAGTTGAACCCGGCGCTTTTCACAATCGTGCCGCTGATCAATGTGCTCGTTCTCGTGCTTCTATTTTTCATCCTCAGCTCGTCTTTTGTCTTTCAGCCGGGCATCTCAATCGTTCCACCAGCATCGTCTTTCCTTCTGGGACCCCAAAAACACCCGCAAATTGTCAGCGTCGTCTCAGCTCCCGCGACCACCATCTATTTTCGCGACCAGAGAATGACCGTGGATCAGCTCGCCGCAAACCTTGACAAACCGGGACTCGCCGATCGCACACTCGTCATAAGAGCCGACCGTTCCGCAGCTTACGATGTGGTGATGCGCATCATCAACCTTGGGCTCGAACGTGGATTCTCGGTAGGTACTCGCAGCTTCGCAGGAAACGGCGCAGTGAACCCTCTCTCGTGGATTTTTACCCTCTCGCAGCGGGCGAGAATTCCCTACGTCCTTGTCGGATTTCTGCTGCTTTCGTTCTTCATTCATCTCGTGATGTTCTACCTTTTTCGCGTCGAATATCCCCCGAGTGTCACCATCACTCCACCTCCGGCCCGGGCTGTGATGCTCTGGCCCGACAAGCCGGAAAACCGTGCATTGCTGCAGTGGATCGATGCGTCCGACCCAGTGATTTTCGCGCAGTCGCCGATGGCGGATCCTCCGCTGCAGGACTTGTCCACGTTTGAACCTTCATTCGCGACGCGTACCAATGAACCAATCATTTCAGGACTGTTCAACACCCGCCGTCGAGTGACATTTCCTCCGGCCATTGATGGTATCACGCTGTCGATGCGAAAGGAAAAGCCGGGCCGATCGACCGCTCCACCTGTCACCCCAATCCCCCCGACAAACGTCGACTATGATCCTGCTATTGAGAAACGATTTTCGGGAAAATTACCCAAGCCGAAATTCAAACAGACGATGGCGGAGACATTGATGCCCGCCACGTTCCTCGTCGGGACGCCCTCGATAGGGGAAAAACCACTGGTGTTTCTGCAGACGAGTTCCGGAGATGAGACACTCGATCAAGAAGCCGAAAGCTATATCCACAGGCTGCCGTTTTCCCGCGGGAAACTCGAATGGGGGTTCGTCACATTCTACTGGGGCCCAGAAATCTTCGCCGCTCCCAAATTACCCGAAAACGCGTCATGATCCGCGCCAATCTTGCCGACCTGGTATTTATCTATCTCTTCACGTTTCTGATAACTGTGTTTTTTGCATGGCTCAGCTATGAATGGAAGAAGCAGCGACGTGATAAACTTGCGCTGCGGAACCGCCTCCGCTGCGGCATGTGCGGCCTCTCATTCGAGGATGCTTCCAGCGAGGAACTCCCTCGATGCCCGCGCTGCGGGAGCCTCAATGAACGATTTCGATATCGGGAGTTTTGATTTTATTTTCGTTAAACACAGAACTTCATCCTCCACATCGACGTAATCCGGCTCCTTTCGACCGTGGGATCTCGACGAACGATTTCATCGAAAGCGGCTGAACAGAAGTGCACCGAGGTTCGGAGCAGAATTCCCGACAATACTTCTCTAACTATCCGCATCGCACCCCAATCCCGAATTGGGAGTTGCCTGCCGCGTGCATAGGGCAGATCGTTCACGTTTTCCCGACTCATGGACGAACATTTTTATAAGCCGGTCGTCGACTTTTTCCGTGAGCAATGCAGCGTCGCCCTCACCTACGACGACGTTTCGCTCGCTACGCTCTATTCCGAGATTCTGCCCCGCGAAACGCAGATCCAGACAATGCTCGCGGATGGACTGGAGCTGCCGACCCCTATTATTTCCGCAGACATGGACACCGTCACCGAGTCGCGCATGGCGATCTCAATGGCGCTCAACGGGGGACTGGGACTGATTCATTACAACATGACCGAGAAGCAGCAACTCTCGGAGGTCAGCCGCGTAAAAAATAACATCCACGGCCTGATCCAGGAACCCATTAAAGCCGCTCCCGATCAGCTCATCGGCGACGTGCTGGAATTGATCGAGCAGAAGCGGTTTGCATTCCGCACCTTCCCTGTCGTCGACGAAAACGGAAAACTCATGGGCCTCCTGCCCGGTCAGGTCGTAAAGCCGCGCTACGCAGCGCACAAAGTTTGCAACGCCATGACGGGCCGGGCGAATGTGCATGCCGTTCAGCACAAAGACATCGAGGTGGATCCGATCGGGAAGGCCGACAAATTTTTTAACGAACACATCGGTATCAACAAGCTGCTGGTCGTCGACGACCGCGATAACCTTCGCGGCCTGTTTACCATCAGCGACATCGAACGCATCACTCAGGAATCGCGCACCGAGAGCAAGCCCGCACGCGACGCCAATTTCCGTTTACTCTGTGGCGCTGCCGTTTCGGCGACCCGGCAATCAACCGGCGAACTCGACCAGCAAAGGATCCTGAGACATGTGGACGGACTCGTGGAACGCGGAGTGGACGTCATCGCTGTCTCTACAGCCCACGGCCACAGTAAGGGCGTCGGCGAAACGGTCGGCCTTATCCGAAGCGCCCACAAAGATATCACGATCCTTGCCGGCAATGTCACAAGCGGCGCCGGTGTAGAGTTCCTCGCGGATGCAGGCGCCGACGCCATCAAAATCGGACAAGGGCCCGGCTCCATCTGCACTACGCGCGTAGTTGCCGGCGTCGGTATTCCGCAGCTCACGGCTCTCTACACGGCATCCCTCGCTGCGAGAAAACGCGGGGTGCGGATTATCGCCGACGGCGGCATTTCAAAATCAGGTGATATCGTCAAAGCGCTCACCATCGCCGACGCGGTCATCTGCGGGAGCATGCTGGCCGGTTGTCCGGAGGCCCCCGGCCAGATCATGGATATCAATGGGAAAATGTACAAACAGTACCGCGGTATGGGCAGCGCAGCCGCTATGCAGGCAGGATCTGCCGCCCGTTACGGCCACGGCGCGGACGATCGTAATCGGAAAGTCGTCCCGGAAGGCGTCGAGGCACTCAAGGAACTCTCACCCGCTCTCGATATCGTAATCGGCCAGCTCTCGGGCGGCATCCAGTCGGGCATGGGATACCTTGGAGCACGGACTCTCGCCGAACTCCGTCAAAAAGCGCGCTTCGTCCGGGTAACACCCGCCGGCCAGCGCGAGTCTTCCCTGCACGACATCGTCGAAGTGCGGACCGGAAACTGATGGTGGATGCACGCTGATATAGGCGTCGAAGATCCTGGATCGCACTCCCGGAAGCGAAGTGTTTAAGGAAGTTGATCGCCGCCTTCGACGAGATGCATCGGAGGCGACAGGATCGGAGGAAGATCGAGTGTGCGAAGAAAGCGCCGTGGGGAAGCCGCGCACTCGAAAGACCCCGGTCACTGTCGGGCTCGAAAGACTTTGCGGAATAAAATAAGGGTCAGGCGATCATTCTTGACAGCGCTGCGTAGCCCCTCCGCCCCGCATTCGAGCTCGAATGGCTGACTTGTCTTTATCATGCTCCGGTCTTTTGTGCGGTGCGTTCTCCTTAGGCAGACGACGCTGCTGACATGCTATTCCAAGTCCATGCTCGGGAATCAGTTATGACTGGCTGCGCAGCCGTCTCCGGCAGACCGCTACAATCGCCGCCGGTCATCTTCTCGACAGGGGCGACTTCGTGCTATTCGAAATTACGAGCGGCCATTTCGAGACCTACGGAGAAAGCAGCATCCGGCTTCGTTTGAACCAACGATTGTAATTAAGTCAAGCCAAGAACCGCAAAGAACCGAACAATTTCCGGAAAGTATGCGGGGCCTATGGTGACGAGATTAATGTAAGATGGATGTCCCCCGATTCCAGACTCTCGACGCAAATGAGGCCGTTGCACGCGTTGCGTACGCGCTCAACGAGGTGATCGCGATTTACCCAATCACGCCGGCGACACCGATGGGCGAATGGGCGGACGCGTGGTCGGCGGCCGATAGCAAGAACGTGTGGGGCACAGTGCCGACGGTGATCGAAATGCAGAGTGAAGGCGGAGCGGCCGGAGCAATTCACGGCGCGCTCCAAACAGGGGCGCTGGCGACGACGTTCACGGGGTCCCAGGGACTGCTCCTGATGATTCCGAACATGTACAAGATTGCGGGCGAGTTGACGCCGGCGGTCTTTCATATCGCCGCGCGCTCGATCGCGACGCAGGCGCTTTCGATCTTTGGCGATCACAGTGACGTCATGGCGGCCCGCTCAACCGGTTGGGCCATGCTCTCCTCGGCCAGCGTGCAAGAGGCGCAGGATCTGGCGCTGGTGGCGCACTCAGCCACACTCGAGTCGCGAATCCCTTTTCTCCATTTCTTCGATGGATTCCGGACTTCGCACGAAATCGCGAAGATCCAGATGGTGGAAGACGATGACCTGCTCGCGATGATTGAAGACGAGCGCATTCGCGAGCATCGCGGCCGCGCTCTCTCGCCGGATCATCCCGTCCTACGGGGGACGGCGCAAAATCCGGATGTATTTTTCCAGGCGCGCGAAACGGTGAATCCGTTTTACGCGAATTGCCCGGACATTGTGCAACGGGCAATGGATCGTTTCGCAGAGCTGACCGGACGGAACTACCGGTTGTTCGACTACGTCGGTGCGCCCGACGCTGAGCGTGTAATCGTGCTCATGGGGTCCGGCTGCGAAGCGGCGCACGAGACGGTCGAACATCTCGCTGCGGGCGGCGAGAAGGTCGGCGTGCTCAAGGTGCGGCTGTTCCGGCCATTCGATGCGCGTCGTTTTGCCGAGGCGCTTCCCGCGACTGTGAAAGTCATCGGCGTGCTCGACCGCACCAAGGAGCCGGGCGGTGCAGGCGAACCGATGTATCTGGATTGCGGCAACGCGCTCCGCGAAACCGGGCGCAGTGATGTGCGCATCTGCGGCGGACGCTACGGTCTGTCGTCAAAGGAGTTTACGCCGGCGATGATCAGGGCGGTGTTCGACAATCTTGCCGCCAAGGAACCGAAGAACCATTTTACCGTTGGCATTCGCGACGATCTCACCGGATCGAGCCTCGATTTCGACGAGAGCTTTTCCGTCGAGAGCGATGACGTATTCCGCGCCATTTTCTTCGGCCTCGGATCCGACGGCACCGTGGGCGCCAACAAGGATTCCATCAAGATCATTGGTGAAAACACCAACCATTTCGCGCAGGGATATTTCGTCTATGATTCAAAGAAGGCCGGCGCGGTCACGGTGTCACATCTGCGTTTCGGTTCGCGTCCGATCCGCGCCAGCTATTTGATCAGCGACGCCCAATTCGTAGGCTGTCATCAACCGCTTTTTCTCGAGCGGTTCGAAGTGCTCGAACATATCGCGCCGGGCGGTGTGTTTCTTCTAAACACCCCGTTCGGGCCGGACCATGCATGGGATCATCTTCCTGAGGCGACTCAACGTCGAGCCATCGAGCGGCGCATCCGCTTTTTCGTGGTCGATGCGCACAAAGTGGCACGTGAGTGCGGCATGAGGGGTCGGATCAACACCGTGATGCAGACCTGTTTCTTCTCGATCTCCGGCGTGCTTCCGCGCGACGAAGCCATTGAGGCCATCAAGAACTCGATCCGCAAGACCTACGGCAAAAAGGGCGAGGAAATCGTCCAGATGAACCTCACCGCCGTTGACAATACAATGGCGCACCTTTTCGAAGTGGAGATCCCCGGCCGGGTCGGAAGTACTGTGGAAATCCGAAAGCCGGTGCCGGACGAGGCGCCCGAGTTCGTTCGCGATGTCATCGGCCCGATGATTGCCGGGCGCGGCGATCGCGTGCCGGTGAGCGCGCTCCCCTGCGACGGCACGTTCCCGACCGCGACCTCGCGCTGGGAGAAGCGCAACCTCGCGCTCGAAGTCCCCCAGTGGGATCCGGATGTCTGCATCCAGTGCAACAAATGCGTGATCGTATGCCCGCACGCGGTTATCCGGAGCAAGGTCTTCGAACCGGCGGCGCTCGACGGCGCCCCCGAAACCTTCAAGGCACGCGACGCGCGGCTGCCCGATTGGAATGGGCTGAAGTACACTCTCCAGATCGCGGTCGAAGATTGTACGGGCTGCGGCATCTGCGTCGATGTCTGCCCCGCACGCAATAAATCAGAAGCCCGTCTCAAGGCGATCAACATGCGGCCGCAGCCGCCGATCCGGGAGGTGGGCCGCGACAACTGGAATTTCTTCCTCTCCATTCCCGAGCTCGACCGGCGACGCGTCGGACTCGATCACATCCGTGCGCAGCAGGTGCAACAGCCGCTGTTCGAGTTTTCGGGAGCCTGTGCCGGTTGTGGTGAGACGCCCTATCTTAAACTGCTATCCCAGCTTTTCGGAGACCGGCTGATCATTGCCAACGCCACAGGCTGCTCGTCGATCTACGGCGGAAATCTTCCGACGACGCCATGGGCGCAGAACCTCGAGGGCCGTGGACCTGCATGGAGCAATTCGCTTTTCGAAGACAATGCCGAGTTCGGACTGGGTTTCCGTGTCTCTTTGGACAAGCAAGGCCAGTATGCAACCGAACTCGTGTCACGCCTCGCCCCGCAAATTGGAGAAAATTTGGCAAACGAAATCCTGCAGGCGGCACAGAAGGATGAAGCCGATATCTTCGACCAGCGAGAGCGCGTGCGCGAGCTAAAGCACAAGCTGGAATCATTGGACTCCGCTGACGCAAGGCACCTGCTTGCCGTTGCCGACACCCTGGTGCGCAAGAGCGTCTGGATCGTGGGTGGCGACGGTTGGGGTTACGACATTGGATACGGCGGCCTCGATCACGTGCTGGCGAGCGGTCATAACGTAAAGGTGCTGCTTCTCGACACGGAAGTTTACTCAAATACCGGAGGCCAATGTTCGAAGGCCACGCCGCGTGGCGCCGTGGCCAAATTTTCTGCTGGAGGAAAACCGACGGCGAAGAAGGACCTCGGTCTCATCGCGATGACCTACGGCACCATCTACGTCGCGTCCGTAGCCATGGGGGCGAAGGACGAGCACACCCTGAAGACCTTCCTCGAAGCCGAGGCTTATAACGGTCCCGCGCTGATCATCGCGTACAGCCATTGCATTGCGCACGGCATCAATATGACGACCGCGATGCAGAACCAGAAGAGCGCCGTCCAGACCGGCCAATGGCTGCTCTATCGATACAACCCGGAGCGCGCGGCCGCAGGGGAAAACCCGCTCCATTTGGACTCGGCGCAGCCACGCGTTCCGGTGGAACGCTATTTGAATCTCGAGAACCGGTTCCGAATGCTTGCGCAAACCAATCCGCAGGCGGCGAAACGGTTGTTCACCGAAGCGCAGAAGGACGTGAACCGGCGTTGGCAGCTCTACCAGTATTTGGCGGCGCGGCATTTCGGGAATAGCGAAGGCAACAAGGAATCTCGAGCACCTGAATCGGAGAATCCATGAACCTGTCCACCACCTACCTCGGCATGAAGCTTCGCACGCCGCTCGTGCCTTCTGCCTCACCGCTCTCCCAGAACCTCGACAATGTAAAGCGCATGGAGGACGCCGGCGCATCGGCTGTAGTTTTTCACTCATTGTTCGAGGAGCAGATTCGCGCCGACAGGCACGCGTTGCACGGCTACCTTACCGCCGGCACGGAGAGCTTTGCAGAATCTCTCACCTATTTCCCGGAGCCAACGGAGTTCCGCATCGGGCCAGAGGCATATGTCGAGCACATCGCGAAGGCAAAGGAAATGGTCGGCATTCCGATTATCGCGAGCCTGAACGGGACGACCTTCGGCGGATGGACGACAATCGCGCAACAAATCCAGGAGGCGGGTGCCGACGCCCTCGAGCTCAATCTTTACTCAATACCGACCAATACGGAACTCTCGTCGCATGAGATCGAGACAAATTGCCTTACGATCGTCACCTCGGTGAAGGCACAGGTGAAAATTCCCGTCGCCGTAAAACTGAGCCCGTTTTTTACGAATTTCGCGCGATTCGCCAAACAACTCGACGAGACCGGCGCAAACGGGCTCGTGCTCTTCAATCGATTTTATCAGCCTGACGTCGAACTCGAAACTCTTGAGGTGGTACCAAACATCCTGCTAAGTACTCCGATGGCGATGCGGTTGCCGCTCCGCTGGATCGCAATTCTCCGGGGTCGCATTGGTGCAAACCTCGCCGCGACCAGTGGAATCCATCGCGGCACCGACGCGCTGAAGATGCTAATGGTGGGCGCGGACGTCACCATGCTGTGCTCCGCTCTGATTCGGCGTGGAATTGATCACATCCGGGTCGTTGAGCAGCAGATGGTCGAATGGATGGAAGAACACGAGTATGAATCCGTCGAGCAACTCAAGGGCAGCATGAGCCAGCAACACTGCCCGGACCCCGGTGCATTCGAAAGGGCACTCTACATTCAGGCGGTATCCGCACCTGCAACGACGTAGGCCAGGCGGAATCCGCAGGGCTGGTAAGCGGACTTTCGCAAAGCCCGACACCATTTCACCGCCTTATCGGCACCTTCCGTAGCTCCCGGTGCGTCTTTGACGCAAACCAGATGTCAGACACGTTTCGACAGACCACCTACTTTTTCGGTGTGGGATGGGAGTGCTGCAGTTCCAGGTTGATGGAGAAACTGATCACGGTTCGAATAGCGACGATTGCTCCGAGAATCGCCAATTCTTTCAATTCCGGCGTGAGGATTGTATGGACTATATCAGCGGCAACAAGAAACTCGAGTCCGAGCAAAAGATAGTAGCCAAGTCGATGACGAAGCATTTCGCGGTCATCGAGCGCATCGTCACCCCGAAGACCCCGGCCTTCGACTTTTATCAGCGCCACCAGGGCGACGCCAACACCCCAAAGAATGACGGCGACTCCGATAATCCCAATGGCCAAACTAACGTGCTCAAGAAACTCCACACCGCCTGTTAACAAACAGAAATCGACTTACTGGAAAAGTCTTTCCTGTCAGGCGAGTGGATTTTCCCAGACATAAATAGGCTCATCACTGACCAACTACCGGGAGAACCTCGATTCGGCGACAGCTTACCCAACGTTTTCCGCGCCGCCACGGCTCACGAATGCTGTGGGTTGCGGACTCGGCGTTGCGCCAGCGCTTTCAGGGCGGTCGCGAGCACCGCCTCAGTCGTGCGCGCGGTTTTCACCACGATACAATGCTGCCGCGTAATCTCGACGGGCGGCTCATATCCGCGATCCAGCCTTGCGTAATCCTCGAGCCGCGCATCGGAGATTTCTCGGGATGATCGTGCGCGCGCCGCGAGGCGCCGCTTCATCGTTGTAACACTCGCCCGACTTTCAATGAAGCAATAATCGACATCCAGGCCCTCGAGCACTTTGCAGAATTCGTCACGGCGACGGCGGTTGCCGAATGTCGCATCGAGGATCACGCCAAGCTGCTGCCCAAGCTGATCGGTCGCATGCCGCTCCAGCGCCTCGTAGGTCTTGTTGGTCATAGATTTCGTATACAGTCGACGCCGCTCCATCTCGTCACCCCGTGCGTAAAGCGACACGCCCGCCAGCTCTTTCCGAATCCGATCGGAAGAGAAAAACTTCCAACCCAGCTCCTCGCTTAGCGATCGGGCCAGCGTGCTCTTGCCCGAAGCAACCCGCCCCATGACCGCGATTACCATGGGTCTCGATCCGGAGACCGCGTATTGCAACGCCAGGCGAAAGTAGCGCCTGGCGAGCGCACGAATTTTTCGTCGTTCCGCATCCGGCAATCCGGGAGCAGCCTGTTGAAAGCTCTCCACTTTCCCCCGGACGTAGGCACGATAACACTTATAAAAATCCAGCAGTCTCAACACGTCGGGATCGTCGAGTGCGACAGCCATCTCCGTCGAAAAATAGCGCGAAAGATCCGGACGCCGATTGAAGTCGAAATCCATCGCCAGGAACGCCACGTCACTGGCTACGTCGATGTGCCGAAAACGATCATTAAACTCAATGCAATCGTAAATTGTCAGCCGCTCCGGCTCGATGTGGATATGGTCCATGTGCAGGTCGCCATGGCAATCAAGGATACGGCGCTGGCGAACCCGGTCGGCAAAGAGCGGCGCGTACTTGCGATAAAAACCGCGGGTGTAAGAGCGAATCGCTTCAAAAGCCGGACGCGAGATGGTCTGGCCGAGGAAATCAGCGGTCTGCCGAAAGTTCTCATCGGTGCTGATCTTCAGCTTTGCGACCCGCCCCCAAGCAGCCATCTTCGCACCGGGTCGCTGCGCTTTGTAGAACCTCCCAAGGGTCGAAACGATGCGATCGATTTCGACGGGGCCTACCTCACCGCGTTCCAGGAGTCGGAGCATGAAGTAACGCTCAGGAAGTGTGCGCATTTGAACGGCGTACTCGGCGATCTCATCTCCGTGTCCAAAGACAATGCGGCCAGCTTTCCATGAAATGGGCACGACGCCGAGATAGACGTTGGAACAAAGCCGGCAGTTGAGTTCGACTTCCCGCTCGCAAAAGTAGTTGCGTCTTTCTAGGGTGGAGAAATCCAGGAAACCAAAGTTCACAGGCTTTTTCACCTTGTAAACGAACCCTCCCGCGATGAAGACCCAGGATGAGTGCGTCTGAAGCATACGCACCCGTTCAGGATGATGCGGGTAAGAGCGAGGATCGAGGAGGAATTCCAGGATCGCGCGTTGCGGTGAGTCTCCTGGCTGGGATTCGGCCGCATTCATCGCCCCGTCATAGCTTCTTTTCGCTTTCGGCGAGAAAGGCCGAGACTCAAAAACACCTCAAACAATTCGCCTAAGACAGTTTCAATTTTCGACTAGAGCATCTCTCAAAAGTTGTTTCCGTTTCGGCGCTCGCATAGCGCCACTCGCCGCCTCTCGCGGCGGTCTATGACAGTCGGCTTTTCGGAAGATTTGTTCGAGAACTGCTCTATACCGCTGAATCGGCTCGGCAACCTCGTTCGCGCGGCAAATGCCAGGGAAAGCGCCATACAAACACCTGCCATAACGAGGAAGTCACGAATCATCGGCTAGCTGCGGCTAGCTGAGATTACTTTTGCTCGAGACCGCTTGTCCCGGCCATCGGGCGGCGACAATCGCCACATCGTCCCTGAAAGAATCTGTGGCACCGAAGTTCTTCAACGCGGACACCAGAGTTTTCAGCGACATACCGAGCTCTCCGGTCCGAGACAACATTTCCTCCATTCGCGTCGAAGAATAGAAATCGCCCGTCGAATTGCGAACCTCGAGCGCACCATCACTGAAAACGTAAAGCGTATCGCCCGGGTGGAGTTGGTGCGTCCGCTCCTCGAATTGAGCATCGCGGACACAACCGATAATGATTCCCTCCGACGACAGTCGCGTGACGGCGCCTGTGGCCGCATCGACAGCCAGCGCTGGAGGGTGACCTCCACTCGCATAGGAAAGCCGGCCGGTAGTTGTGTCGAGGACGCCATACCACATGGTGAAAAACCGATTGGCGTGGCTGCTCATGGGAAAAGCGTTGTTGAGCGCGCATAGAACCTCTGCTGGTTTGGAAAAGTCAACGCTTTGGAGACCGAGTGTCCGCAGCACATTCAGAATTACAACCGTGAGAAGAGCCGAAGGGACTCCATGTCCGCAAACATCCAAAAGATAGATAGCGAACTTGCCGGGCGCTACTTCGCCGTATCCGAAACCATCGCCACCCAGCGTACCGGAGGGAATGTAGACCCATTGAATTGCGACCGGCTCGTCGATGACGACCGGCAGGGATGCCTCCACATAACGCGCGGCCTCACGCAATTCGCGCGCCGTGCGTTCCTGGACACGGAGTAACTCGCGCTGAGATTTTATGAGACGATCCTGCAGAGCGATGGTTGATTCCATTTGCAGCTCTTTCTCAACCAGTGCGGCCAGCTCACGCAACAGCTCCTGTTGATCTGGCGAAAACTCCCGCGGCCTGCCGTCGGCTATGCAAAACGTGCCCACCTTCTCGCCACCCTTCGCGCGCAACGGCTGACCGGCGTAGAAACGGAGAAACGGCTCACCGGCGACCAGCGGATTGTCCACGAATCGCTCGTCGCGCTTCGCGTCGGGAATGACGAGCATTCCTTTGTTTGGGATAGCGTGAGCGCAGAATGAGATTTCGCGCGGCGTTTCACAGAGATCTAGACCGACGCGCGAAAGAAAGAACTGGCGGTCGCGATCGATCAAGGAGACGAAAGCGTGAGACGTGCCGAAAACTTGCGCGGCAATCCGGCTCAAGCGGTCAAATCGCTCTTCGCCGGGAACATCGAGCAGCCGCAAATCATAAACTGCCCGCAAACGAGCCTCTTCGTTTTCAAGTTTCGGAGGTGCTATCACAGGTAGGAAAAGAGCGCACACGGCACACTCTCGCAACTCGCAAACACTTCAGACGACCGTCTGCAGATGTTCAATTAACTGATCTGCAGGCAATGAGGCGCTCGTAGAGCTGCCGTTCTTCGGGGGATAGTTGCTCTGGCACATGGACATTGATCCTTACATTAATGCTTCCCCGATCGCCTCCGGTGAATCGTCCTCAGCGTCCGGCGACTTATTCCGATCGGGATGGTAGCGCAGCACAAGCTTGCGAAAAGCATCCTTTATCGTTTTTTCGTCCGCGTCACGCGGCACACCGAGCACTTCGTGATAATCACGCTGCGCAACGGCCATGTGATTTATTCAAAATTCCGACCGGTGCTGAACTCGACCTCGCGGGATCTCGACCCATCCCCGAGCGACGCTGCCCCTTCATCGAAGGTTTTCTCCGGCGGCTCCTCGACCTTTTTCCGCACCTCGCGGGCCCATTTGTTGAATATTTCCTTCGCGACGTGCGTTGCTTCCTCCTGGGAAACCGACTTCGTTAGCGTCTTAGGTTGCGGCAGCCAATCTACAGGCGGTTGATTTCCATCGACATCAAATCCAGGTCGCCACGCAAAACTTTCCAGTTTCACCTGCAGGCGCGACGACTTGCGGTCGAAACTGGCCTCAGCCGTCGCAAACACTTCACCCCGGTCGCCGATCCGCTGCGGGGGTGAAATGTTTTCACTGATTGAGATCAAATGCGTCATAACCAATCGTCTTCAATGATATCGTTCCAGGTGTGTGATGTTTGCCGGTGAAAAATGGATGTCGGAAGTACCAAGCACGACACGATCTCCGACGCGTCGTATCACGCCGTCATGCCCAATCTCGATACCGTAAACGACTCCGTCATGGCCGAGTCGAAGTTTGAAAATACCATGATCACCAGGATTGGGGAGCGAGGCGTGCAACGCCTCCATCAATTGATCGGGGATCCTCGGTGTCATAGAACCTCGGCTACGCTAAGACGCGATTTTTTCAACCTATACCCGTAATTTATCGTTCCCTTACCACTTTTTGTCCTAGCAGCACGCCGGTTAAGTATGAGAAACGTTCAGGGCTTCTCACCGCGGATCCACCACACGGCATGGATTCCACGATGCCCGGTTTGGGTCAATAGACATCCCTGCGGTATCGCTTCTCTTCTCGAAGCCCTGCCACATACTCGCGGGCCTTCTCGCGATCGAGACCGCCCTCGCGTTCGACAATTTCGTGGAGAGCCGCATCAACGTCTGGCGCCATTCGGTCAGCGTCTCCACAGACGTAAAACCAGGCGCCCTTTTCGATCCATGACCAAAGATCCCGACCATGTTCCAACATCCGATGCTGCACATAGATCTTGTGGCTCTGATCACGAGAAAAAGCCACGTCCATGCGGCTCAGAACTCCCCGGCGCAGATAATCTTCCCACTCTTCCCTATAATAAAAATCCGTTTGTTCGTGCTGCTCTCCAAAGAAGAGCCACGTCTTTCCATGCGCCCCGCGGAAGTCTCGTTCCTGCAGAAAACCTCGGTAAGGAGCAACGCCACAGCCGACTCCGACCATGATCAGCGGCACATCCGGATCATCGGGGAGGTGAAAATGCTTCGACCGGTGAACGAACACAGATATAGGTTCAAATCCAGAGGCTCTCTCGGCAAGATAGCTGGTGCAGACGCCATGCCGAAGACGCCCCCGCGCCGGATAGCTCACGCTGGTTACGAGCAGATGCGCAATGTCACCGCAAACGTTGCGGCCGGATGCTATTGAGTAAAGGCGCGGCTGAAGCTTTGGTAAGAAGTCTACCAAATCCTGTGGGCTGAACTTCCCGCGTGCCTCGGGAAACTCAACAAAAACATCCCGTAGATCGCGGCCATTCTGGAATTCCTCCAAGCTTGCATGGCGATCTGCCATGCCCCGCGCATCGAGAAATCGAGCGCTCCCCACCCGCTCCGAAAGCGCCTGAACGAATTTCCTGGAAAGCCTCGTAATCGTCAGTTGCCTGACAAGAACCTCATAGACTGGATGGGCTCCACCATCCTTACCCTTCACGACCTCACGACCTGAGGCCCTTAACTGGCGAAGCAATCGCCTGACAAGATCCGGCGAGTTCAGAGGAAACACTCCGAGCGAATCGCCGGGGTCGTATTCGATATCGCCAATATCGAGTTCGTAGTGGTAGGTTTCTTTCTCCGAACCCGGCAGCGTGAGCTTCCTTCGGGCCAGGAGCCTGGAGGGATACGGATGCTGGCGGGAACCAGCGGCCGGGGACGCTTTTTCGACGGGCGTCTGCATGGGTAGGGGTAACCTTCTAACTGTCGCCTTCCCGAGAGACGTTGCAATAGGCATCCATTGTCAAATACCAGCAGTTTCTTGTCAGCTGCTACCGTTCTGCACAAACCAGAGTCCGTCCGGGGAAAGCCTGTCCACAAACGGCGAGAAGCAAGTTCGGAAAAGATATTGCCAATTTATGCATCGCGGGCTGGCGAACCGTGGAGGATTCTCAAGAGAAGGGAGTTGGGCCAATGAAACCGCGAATTTTTCTGCTGAGCGTGGATTGTAGCGTTCTCGCAACCGTAGCAGATGTTGTAAGCAAACTGGGGTGCGAAGCCTTCGGCACCGGGAGCATCGGAGGGGCGATTGCTTTTCTCCAGGATAATCTGCAAGCAGGAGATGTTGCTGTCGTCGATGTGGGCAGAGAAGGAAACGGTTTCGCCATGGTGAATGCAATGGAAGATTTCCGTGAGCAATTGCCATGGATCGCGGTGACTGAACCTGGCGCTGAGTCTTTTCAGGCACTGGCCCTAATCAATGGGGCGGCGGATGTTCTCGCCAAACCGGTGAATGCCGGAGAACTAAGCCGGGCCGTGACGCAAATATGCGAACATGGCTTCCGCAGATGAACGAAACGACCCGAGATGATGCGTGCACGAAACTTACTGACGGATCTCAAGAACGTCGCAAGCGATAGGGAACCCGCAAATACCTAGCGGATTGATAAGGTCGGTGAAAGAAGCCGCAAGTGGTTCTGCGAGAGAATGGAACAGAGGGTGGGTGTTCGAGTGAATGCTTTCAGCAAGGCGATCCGCATTCGTCTCTACGTCTCAACTGGTGCAGCCTCCGGAGTGGGTCTCTCGCTTGAAAAAAATTCTCCATCCCCAAGGCATTGACTATACGAACCAAAGAACCGGGTGCGTCGAGAGGCACACCTACCGCGCAACGCGTTTTGCATTAGTATCCCGGCGCCGCCCGTGAACTCCCCACGGAAACGAGTTTTCGCAATAATCTTCATCACCTGTGCGTTCGCTGTGTACGCGGGACTTCCGCTGAAAACGGGTATCGGACAGGTGAAAGCACGGGATAGTGTGGGGCATACTGTACCGCGGCCCCGCAAACACGTTGTGATCGACAAAACCCATCAAATGCTTCGAGCCTACGAGGGTAGTAAGCTCGTATTCAAAAGCCATGTCAGCACAGGTAGAGGGAGATCCACTCCAAGTGGCCGATTTTACGTCCAGGGAAAGGAGCGGATGCACTATTCCCGACGATATGATAATGCTCCGATGCCATACAGTGTTCACCTGCGCGGGCACTACTTCATTCACGGTTTCGGATTTGTCCCCAATTATCCTGCTTCCCACGGCTGTATCCGGCTTCCCCTGAATAACGGGAACCCGGCGAAAAAATTCTACGAATGGGTAGAAATTGGCACACTGGTCATCATCGTGGGAGAATGGCGACGCTGACCGGGAAAGACTCTCTTCCACATGGATCAACGACCTGAAACGGACGGGCTTTTCTTGAACACCAAAAGCGCACGCCGAAACGCTCGAGCGTCACCGGTAACACCGGAGTCGAGGGAAGCCTATATCAATCGCGAACTAAGCTGGCTTCATTTCGCCCGGCGCGTCATGGCTCTGGCCGAAGACCGAACCGTCCCGTTGCTCGAGCGAGTCAAATTCGCCGGTATCATGGGAATGTTGTACGACGAGTTCGCAATGAAACGAATCGGAGGCTTGCGTCGGAGGATCGAACGCAGGAGCACCCGGCTTTCGCCAGACGGACGAACGGCGCGCGAGGAGCTAGAACTCTGCCGCGAGGAATTAGAGCGCCAGACGAGGAAACTATGCAATATCGTCGAAAGAGAAATCCGCCCGGCACTGGCTGAAGCCGGTGTCCCACTGAAGAACTACGATCAACTGAACCCGGAGGAGCAAGGCTGGCTGGAAACCTATTTCCGAAATTCAGTGCAACCCATCCTCACCCCCCTGGCGGTGGACATCGGGCATCCATTTCCGTTCATAAGTAACCTTGGACTTAGCCTGGCAGTGTGGCTTTATCCACCCGGGGAATCCCACCCCCGGTTCATTCGGATCAAAGTGCCGGCCAACCGGCCACGGTGGGTTTCCCTCCCCCGTGGCGGATTCGTTCCCCTGGAACAGGTAATCGCCCAACATTTAGACCTAATGTTCCCGGAGGGCATTCGTTGGGATTCCTATTATTTTCGCGTCACCCGCGGTGCCAAGGACGATCCGTGGGATCGCCTGGCTCTGGGTGAAACGGAGCTCGACCTTGAACCCGGCAGCATCATTGGAATGGTCAGCGCCGAACTCACCGCACGCAAATTCGCAGGCATCGTCAGGGTCGAAGTCAGCGGAGATATGCCGAAAAAGCGTCAATCGTGGTTGGTCGAAAACCTCGAGGCAAGTCCTGCTGAAATCATTCCCATGAACTGTCCCCTCGCCCTGACTGATCTGGTCAAGCTTCAACCCGAGGGTTTCGAACACCTCCGGGATTGGGTTTACCGTCCCGTCGATCACCCGCGCCTCCAAGGACTGGAATCGCACGATACCATCGCCATCTTCGAGGAGATCCGCGAGGGCGACATTCTGCTCCACCATCCCTACCACAATTTTGACACGTCCGTACTTCGCTTTCTGGAATCCGCTGCCCGTGATCCGCAGGTGCTTGCTATCAAGCTGACAATTTATCGCACCAGCGAACGCTCGCCCATCATTCAAGCACTCACCGAGGCGGCCCGCCGCGGCAAACAGGTCGTCGTCCTGGTAGAGATCACGGCGCGCTTCGACGAGGCGCCCAATATCGCTTGGGGGGAGCAGCTCGAAAAAGCAGGAGCGCATGTGGAATACGGAATGGAACGCCTGAAAACCCACGTGAAACTCGGGCTTGTCGTACGGGAGGAGTCGGACGGATTGAGGCAATACGTCCATGTGTCCACTGGAAATTATCACAATGTGACGGCACGCCTTTACGAGGATCTTGGCATTCTCAGTTGCGATCCGGCCCTGGCCTCGAGCGTGGCCACTGTTTTCAATGAACTAACCGGGGCAATTCCTCTCAAGAATTACGGCCCGCTGCTCGTGGCTCCGCATAACATGCGTGAGCGTTTCACCGGGCTGATCCGCAGGGAGGCGACGCACCAGCGTGAGGGTCGGTCCAGCGGCATCCGCATCAAATTGAATCAACTCCAGGACCCGGAAATCATTCGAGAATTGTACGAAGCGAGTCGGGCGGGCGTTCCAATCTCGCTCTGCGTCCGCGGCTTATGTTGCTTGCGGGCAGGTGTGCCCGGGCTCTCTCAGACTATCCGGGTTTTCAGTATTGTGGGCCGGTTTCTTGAACACAGTCGCATTTACCGCTTTGAGAACGCGGGACATCCCGAATTCTACCTTGGTTCGGCGGACTGGATGCGCCGGAGCTTCAACCGGCGCATGGAAACCGTGGCGCCGGTCACCGATCCCAGCATCCAGACGGAACTGGAACGCATCCTCGACGTATACGAAAGCGACAACACCGCCGCCTGGGACATGCAACCCGATGGGAATTACGTTCGTAAGCAGCCGGCGGCCGGCGAGCAAAGCCGCGAAGCTCAGCAGATTTTCATGCAGCTTGCCATGCAGCCCCCAACCTTCGCGAACAGCCCGCCGGCCGATCTCGACCAGGGGTAAACGGGCCCTTTCGAGCCGGCAAAGCCAAGTCTCTGCAAGGCGTCGCCAATTAAAGGCAATTCTTTTGGGCTGTCCGCCGGTATACAATGCTCTTGGATTAGGCTCCACCGGTTGATTCCCATCGGCACTCCAAAAGAACGCCTTTCGCCCCATCGTAAACGTGGAGAGGAGAATGCCCTCCACTGCTGGATTTGGACACGGTTGCTGGTATTATAGTGCAAAAACGAGATTTGAATTTAGCGGTGCGAAAGAATTTCTACAGGGTTCTTGGCATTACGGCGAGTGCGACCGCCGAAGAAGTGAAGGTGGCTTTTCGTCGTCGTGCCAAGGAGCTGCATCCGGACCAGTCAGGCTTGGAGAGTGGACCTTTTCTGGAAGTTCAGGAAGCCTACGCCATCCTTAGCGATCCCGAGCAGCGTCGAAGATACGACGATGAAATCTTCGGAAGGCCCGTGCACCAGAGAATACCGGCACGGTCGGCAGACAGATCTGGCAGAGCTGAGCCGCTTGAATCGATCGGGCGCGTCGGCGCTTTCCAGGAGGGCTTGTTCGCAGAGTTTCTCACGCGCTTTTGGGGCGGGTTGGAGATGCCGTGTCCCTTTGAGCCTCGACCTTCCCAGGACCTGACGATTGAAGTGGCAATCAGCCCCAAAAAAGCGCGGTTCGGTGGAACGGTGCACGTCAGGCTGCCCGTTCAGACCGTGTGTCCCGAATGCGGCGGCCGCGGGAGTGCACGTGGCCATGTCTGCCGGAGTTGCGACGGCAGGGGGGCGCTGTTTGGCGAGATTCCTCTTGCATTTGATCTGCCGGGCGGGGTCCATGACTACGCGCAAATTCGCGTTCCTTTGGAACGGTATGGCATCCCGAACCGCTTCGCGCATATCGTGTTGCGCGTCTGCGGCGGAGCTTGGGATTGGATTTAGACTTCGCGCGCTGCCAGCGCGCGTTTTGCGACCTCAGACGCGGCAACTTGGATGCCTATCGTTGCCCGGATTACCGTTTGAACACGCGTCCCGCTTTTTTGTCCTATGAACAGCCTTTCGACGAATTTTTCAATCGTTCATCTTCGCAACTTTTGGAACGATTCGGCAAAGATTTCGAGCCTCGGGTAGATGTCAGTGAGTCCGGCAAGGAGATCCGTGTCACAGCGGAGTTGCCGGGCCTCGATGAGAAGAATGTCGAGGTGACCCTGAGCGGCTCTCTGCTTACCATCAAAGGCGAGAAAAAGGAGGAATAGGAGGAGGAAAAGGGCGATTACTGGCACAGCGAACGCAGTTACGGGTGCTTCCAGCGCACGATCGAAGTGCCTCCGGGCATTGACGGGGATCACGTGAAGGCAAAATTCAGGAAGGATGTCCTGAAAGTGACCATTCCGAAGAAAACCGAGGCCCGGAGGAGTATTCGAAAAATCGACCTGCTGGAAAGCTGAATAAACGGTGCTCCGTTCGCGGGTCTCGCCAGCAAGTGCTGCTGCCCGCGCGGGGCACGCTCCGTTCAGGGCGGCGCAATCACAACGGCAACCCGGCACCAACGTGCAGGCAGCGGTTCAGCCCGTGTAACGGCTCCACTTGACCAGCAGTGAACTGGCCGTTCATAAATCTCTGCCTGACGCACGAGCAATACCAAATCTCGAGATCCCAAAACGCGAAGTAACCGTGGGGATTTGCAAAGAGACGGCTTAGGGACTGTCCAAGAAGTAGGGAGGGGCCGCACGAGAGCACATTGACCGATATTGCGTTTATGGCTAGCTTAGCCATATGAAGAAAGCCAACATTGCTACCGCAAAAAACCAGTTTAGTCGACTCATTCAACAGGTTAAGCGTGGCGAGTCCATCCTGATTACGGATCGCAACAAACCGGTCGCCCAGTTGACCCCGGTTCGCGAGACGAACGAGATCCTGTCCCGGCTGATCGCTGAAGGGGTGGTGCTTCCGGCCGAAGGGCCAGCGCTGGATGTGGAAAAACTCTTCTCGCTTCCACTTCCCAAGGAGTCAGAGAAAAAGGCGCTTTCGAAAGCGGTCCTCGAGGAAAGGGAGGAAGGCTGGTGATCTTCTGGGATACCTCGGCGCTAGTGTCGATGCTCGTCACCGAGAAGCAAACGCCGCTACGCCGTGCCCAGCTGCTCGGCGACCCGGACATGGCAGTTTGGTGGGGCACACTGGTGGAGTGCGAGTCGGGCCTGCAGCGGCGGCTGCGTGAAAAGGCACTGAACATGGAGTCTGTCTCGCAAGCTCGTAAACGGCTCGAGTTCATGGCCGCTTCCTGGTATGAAGTGCCTTCTTCTCCCGAGTTGCGCCAGATCGCCATCCGCCTGCTTCGCACCCACCCCTTGCGGGCTGCAGACGCCCTGCAACTTGCGGCGGCACTCACCGTCGCGGGAGCCGGCGTGGATCGTCTCCGTTTTGCCTGCTCCGACACTCGCCTCAACTTGGCGGCCGAAATCGAAAATCTGGTCCTTCTGGAAATGACGTGAATGGGTTGTCCCCATTCTTTGTCCGTCGCTCACATGCCCATCTCGAGCCCAATTTTCCCATGAGCTCCGGGAGGTTCTTTCCCTGCCGGTTGAGGGCGCACCAAATGCTATCGCAGGAATAAGAATGATTGGATCGAAGACGAAGAGCGCACTTTTGAACTTTGTTTGGCTGCGGCTTAAGCCATGCAGATGGAAGACGTGTGGGACGATGTCGGGTGTGTAAATTGCAATCCCGCTTTCGCGCAGGGGCACAACGAGGCAAATGTGACCAAACCTTTTTTGGCAATTGAATCACGTTGTATGCGTAATGCGTTCCTCACGAGAAAAATGCGTCGCCTTTCCGGCAGCCACAGTGGTATGCACTCGGACAGGACGCGTTGAACGGTAGCCGCCCATACGATGGAACAGTTAAGCTTCATTAAGGCAAAAAACGAGGCAATCGGTTGGGTTGTTGGTGTGGATCGACATCGGATTGTGTCCCGTAAACCGAGATCGGACGCCCGCGCCGCCGCTGCACAATGCGCCGGAGGTGCTGTTGCATTCGGGCCGGATCAACATCCAGCGCGCCAGTCAATCCGAGAGATTTTCCGATATCTCCCGCAGACGTCCCCGGACGTCCGCGGACGTGCGCCGTGAACACGCCGTGAACATAAAGATACGAGGCTTCTTTCACGATCAATCCGCAATTTTGCTCACATTCTGCCCTATTTTCTCTGTGTCATGACTGACTTCTGGAAACGAAAACTTGCCGCGTTTCTGCATGATCCGCCACAAAAGCCCTACCGTATCGCCGGTCATGAGGACGCCCGTGAATCATTCTGGCGTGAAGCACATCTAAACAAAGACGAGTTCTTCCGCCTTGTTCATCGGCCGGACGATCATATTGCTGCCGCAGCTGACCGGATGATCTTTCCTGATCCGAGAACCTCAGGGGTGCGGACTGATTGGAAATCCGACGCAGACTGCGCGTTCCATCATCCATTGGGCGGAGGGCGGCTTGTCCCGAGTGAATTTCCCCGGACTGCAGATGCTGCGGAGGAAATGGTCACAGGAGCTCTCCAGGGTGTGGGCATTACCGATGCTTTGCCAGACGAGCAGCGGTGGTGGCGGCTCTGGCGCGAGTGGCCGGAACTGTGCGCACGAAAGCATGACCACTTTGCCTATCTCGTAGCGGACACCCGCGTGCCGCACCATACTCTATGGCAGCACAACGGTCTCGTCAGCGCCCTGAGTACCTGCGACCAGGGCTGCTCGTTCCTGCTCTTTCAGATTGGGCCAGTGCAGGACTTCATCAAACAGGCCCGCACCACCCGCGATCTCTGGGCGGGCAGCTACCTTCTGAGTTATCTGATCTCCAGAGCCATATACGCCGTCGCCAAGGCAGTGGGTCCGGAAAGCATCATCTATCCGCAGCTGCGCGGCGTTCCACTAATCGATTGGTTCGGGTATTGTGGCCATGGACAATTCTGGAGCGGTGAAAAGCGCGCGACCTACAAAAACGAAGGTGTTCGCGAAGAGCTTCTCACCCCGAATCTTCCCAATCGATTCTTGGCGCTCTTCCCAAAGGACTGGCACAGCGAATCGGGAAAGTCCATTGCTCAAATCGCAACGGACGCTGTGGACACGGCGTGGAGAGAAATTGCCGACTCCGTCCACACCGCTATTGACTCTCGCCTTGGCGGTGTTGTTCCAGGCTGGGACCGGTTCTGGAACGCCCAAACGGCGCGTTTCCCTGTGGTGGACTACTACATCCACGACTGGCTGGACACTGCGACCGTGCTTGCGGAAGCCAAGAACGGCATGCCTCCGCTTCACGATGGCTGGGAGAAACATCCGATCCGCGACGCCATTGAATGGGCCACGCGCAAGATCGATCCAGAACATCTCGACGCGCGCTGTTATAAACACAATTCGTGGATGGAAAACGGCGCTTGGAAAACTCAGCTCCTCAACGCGGAAGGAAGATCCCTTTCCGAAGGTCAGTCGCCCGTCATCGAGAACGAAGGCTTCGTTTGGGCGATGCACTACGCCGCCACGGAATGGAAGTTTGCCGCCGCCAAATGCGCCCGTTCCTTCGACCAATGGGACAGCGACGCTGGCGTTGAAAAAGATCACCTCGACGGCCGCAACGAAGTTCTCGGCGCGCGAAGGCACGACGCGTTCTGGAAGGCCATGCGGGAGGCAGACTGGGGCGAGCACGCGTACGGCCAGGTCTTCAAGGGCAAACAGGAATTCGGCGCGCTGACTACCATCAAGCGACTCTATCCGTTTGTCTGGCTATTTGACAAACTCGACAGTAAGGCTCCCAGATTCGAATCCGTCCCGGAAATCGCGTCAATCTCCAAAGCCATCGATTCCGACAATGAGAGCGCTTCTGGGCCAGAATACTACGCAATCCTCTGCATGGATGGAGATGACATGGGTAAATGGGTTGGCGGCAATAAGACTCCATTCTGGAATGACGTCCTCAGCGGTACGGATGCTGATCCGAGAACTCCTCTCGGTTATTTCAAAGAACATTGGGGCGAGGGGTGGGATGCCGTCCGCGCTCCATTGACCCCTTCCTTCCATGCCGCGCTGTCCGAAGCGCTCGGAAACTTCTCCCTCTATTGCGCTGGACAGATTGTCGAAGCTTTCCACGGCCAGCTTATCTACGCGGGAGGCGACGACGTGCTCGCCATGCTCCCCTCGGATCGCGCACTCGATTGCGCCGATGCCCTGCAACTGGTGTTTCGCGGCATCAATCCGGAAAGCCGTGCATCCAGAGCCGTTCAGAAAATATTAGTGAAACGGTTCGAGTTTCCCGCGCCGGGCTTCGTCCGCTGCCTCGAAGGCATCGGGAACCGCGACCACTGCCGCCCAAACTGGCCGCTCATGGTTCCGGGTCCGGCCGCCACCGCTTCCGTCGGTATCGCCATCGGACACGTCCGCAGCCCCATGCAGGATATCATCCAAGCCGCCCGTGACGCCGAACACGACGCCAAGTCTGTGAATGAAAAGGGCGCGCTCGCCCTTCGCGTGCTCAAACGCAGCGGCGAATCCGTCGAGTTCGCCGCCCGCTTCGATTCCGGCGTCATCGGCTTATGGTCCGAACTCGGCGAATATCGAGAGAAACTCAGCAGCCGCTTAATCCATCGGTTTCTTCAGAAGCTCAAACCCGTGCTGACGAAAGTTGTCGAAGGCCGCGCTTCATGGGAACCCGAATGGCATCCCGATGCGATTGACCTCGCCGAAATCGCCACGGAGGAACTTCGCCACTCGTTGGAACAACAATCCCGCTTCGATAGGTCCGAAGCGAGAGACCGCGCAAGATTCTGGATGGATGCCCTGAAGATTCTCAGCCCGGAGAATTTCCTCCATTTCTGGATGGCCCGTGCCTTCCTCAACCGCCTCGAAGAGCAAAAATCCAAGTCCTGATCCGACATGCATCCCGTCCTCATCGAACCCGTAGATACCTTCTTCTTTCGCGACTCCATTCCTATGAGCGCCGGTCAGGGGCGCGGCGCGGGTGCGCGCTTACCCCTGCCCAGCACCTTGCACGAAGCCTTCCGCGCCTCGTTGCTGGAGAAACATGGGCGCAGCGACCAGAAGGCTGCTTTTCGCCCGAAAGACGCGCCGCGCAGAGGTGGCTGGCTGGGCCAAGCAAAGTCCGCAGTTTCTAAAGGCTCGAAGGACTTCCAATCCCTCCAGATCACCGGCCCTTTTCCGTGGTTGGAACCGGATGAAAAGAGCCCCGGTGCGCCAACGGGCCTCTTCTTCCCGCTGCCGCTCGATCTCGTCTTCGATTCGGATGACAAAGCCTGCACTCTCAGGCTGCGATGCGAAGCGCCTGCACGCCATTCCGCTCTTCTCCCCGCTCTCACCGTTTCCCCGTTCCCCGCAAAGAAAGACCAGCCTTCAGGATTCCTTTCTGCCAAGGCCATGGCGGCGTACCTGGCAGGAGCGTTGGACCAAATCACGCCCAACGATGTGCTGCCGTGGAAAGAATCTTCGATGCGGAATTTCGAATCGGCGTGGAAATTTTCCCCGAGACCAACAGCGCAGTCAGCGGCCAGCTATACTCCGCCACCCACGCCCGTCCCACCGAACGCTTCCGCATTGCTGCCTGGGCCGGGCTGAAGAATCCCGTCCACGACGAAGCCAACAAGCTGGAGACTCTCGATTTCCTGCTCCTTGGAGGTGAACACCGCATGGCGCGCATTCGCCGCGAGCCATCGGCCTTTTCTCATCCGACAGCCCCAACCATTCCGGATGCCGAGGGTCCGCAGGTCCTGAAATGGACACTCGCCACTTCCGCCGTCTTCTCCCACGGGTGGCTGCCAGGCTGGTGCAGAGATTCCAGGAATCGAGGATGGCCCGACGGGAAAGTTTGTTTGGAGAATCACAACACCAAAGAAGCGATCCCAGCTTGCCTCATCTCCGCATGTCTCGGCAAACCATTCGCCTTCGCCGGATGGGACGTAGTGGAACAACAATCCAAACCCACTCGCCTCGCCGTCCATGCGGGTTCCGTCTATTACTTCCTGTGCGAGAATGCCACGGCCGCCCGCGAACTTTCCGCCCTTCTCCACTGGCGACCGCGCTCGGATTTCTATGGCGAAAAAGGCTTTGGCTACGGATTCGCCTGCTCGCACCCGACGTCCCCGGACGTCCGGAAACTCGCCGACACCCTCTTTTAACGCCAACCTCCATCATCTGAACCATGAGCCAATTCTTAATCACCCTCTACACCCACACACCGCTCCACGTCGGCTGCGGCACCAGCGTCGATGTCGTGGACCTTCCCTTGATGCGCGAACGTATCACGAATTTCCCAGTCATCCCCAGCACCAGCCTCAAAGGCGTTTTCCGTCAAGCAGGTCGGGATTTTGAGGGAACCAACGGTTACACGCTCGCCGTAAACGATGTCCTCTTCGGCAACAAGGATGACGTGCAGACGGACGCGGGAGGGAAGGAAAAGATCCATGCTGGCTGCATTCAGATCATGGAAGCCAAACTGCTTGCCTTTCCCGTTCGTTCGTTGGCTGGCTGCTTCGCCTGGCTTACCTGCCCCGCCATCCTTCACCGTTACAAGCGAGACGTCGGTGCGTCATTTGATATCCCGGAAGCCGAAAAGGACAAGGCCGTGACCGGCCAACATTCTGAAGTTGTACCTCTCGGGCGAAGACCGTGTAGTATTGGAAGAATACGCACTCGATACACAAAACGACGCCGACAGACATAAAGAAATCTCCGCCGAACTCGTCAAGCTCCTCGACGATCCTCTCTGGAAAGACAAACTCCAAAAACGTCTCGTTATCCTGCACGACGAAGACTTTCAGCACTTCGTCTCCACGTGCACAGAGGTCGTTGCCCGCATCGTCATCAATCCCGCGACGCGCACGAACACCAACCTCTTCAATCAGGAGAACATTCCCTGTGAGACGCTTTTCTACAGCGTTCTCACCGTGCTCAGTCCACGCCGCAGCGGCTTCGATGGCGAAGTCAAAGGTCACCTAGTTGCATTGCTCCAGGCCAATCGCAATATCCAGATTGGCGGTGACGAAACGACTGGACACGGCTTCTGCGAACTCAAGTCCCACGACCTCTCCGTACGCAACGTCTGACATCGCCATGATTAATCTCGATCAAATCCGTGCCCACAACGCCTTGTTACACAAGGATCAAATCGCCAATTCCCAGGGCGGTGGCGATGCAATCAGTGGCTTTCCGATGCTCGTGCTTACGAATGGTCTGCTGGGCGCATTGGCATTCGCATGTGAATGGAAGGATCAACGTGCTGGAACCCGCAAGCATCCTGGCGAATACACGGTCGCCACAGCAATCACTGAACATCTAAGTCACGACCGCATCTGTGTCTGTGAGTCGTCCGATGCTGATGCGCTGCTCGATGAACTCGCCAGTTCCGACACTGACGTTCTTCTCCGTCGCGCAACGGCCGAAGCTCTGGCGTTTTTGAACTATCTAAAGCGATTCGTCGCGTAATTCGCCATGTCCATGCTTTCTATTAAACTAAGTGCCGCCAGATCCAGCCCGGCGTGGCAGCTAGTTCTCGACAAGCTTCCGCTCCAGGGCGGAAACTTGCCCACGCTAGTCGGAAAGAAGATCCTTGCTCTGGAACCGGCAACGCAATCCCAGCGTGTTGCAGGCCATTGGCAGTCCGCCATCCAGGCGAAAACTGCGTGGTTGGATTCGCTCGAAAAGCAACACGGCGAACACTTTCTTCGTGTAAGCCTGATCAATTCTTCCCGACTGCTCCTGCACCTCGGTCGCGCAAGTATATTGGAAAATGTCGGACTCTACGCCGACCGTATCACGGGCCTACCCATCATTCCCGGCAGTGCCGTGAAGGGCGTGCTCAGCACGTGGGCATGTTGGGCAGAGCATTTCAATGAAGCGGACGGCTCATTCCGCGATTTCACAGATTCCAGCATCCAACGCAAAAACTTCACCGGCAGCGAATCCAAACTCGCCTCGCAAATATTCGGTGACAACTCCGCAGTCGGTTCCACGAGCGCGGGAGAAATCGTTTTCCTCGGAGCCTTTCCAGCAAAACCACCTGTGCTGGAACTGGATATCGTTACTCCCCATACCAACGCGTCCGGTAACGACCAGAACCCTATCCCGAATCCATTCCTTGCCATCGCTCCTGGCACCGCCTGGAGTTTCGCTTTTCTCGCGAAACCGCGTTCCGGCGCCGATCCCAAAGTGATTCTCGATCGCTTGCAGACATGGCTGATGGAAGCTTTCGAACAGTTCGGCATCGGCGCCAAAACCGCGTCAGGCTATGGTCGATTCTTATCAGTTCAATCGTGGAACAAAGCGACACTGAGCGCAGGTGAACAAAAAGCTCTCGCCGAAAACGAGAAAGAGCAGAGAGAACAGAAGGCAAGGCTCAAAACTATGCAGGAGGAGCGAATCGGCGACTATGCCAACGAGACGATCTTCAGCAATATGGTCCTCAAACACCTCAACCCTGGTTCGCTTCAAAAGCTTCAGCAGGAAATCGATAAACTCAAAAAGCCTGAAAACGAACCGTGGAGATCCAAACTGACAGAGGCTCTTAAAGGAAAAGAGATGAAGAATTTTCGCAAAAAGCTCAAAGAGAAAGACTGGTTTCCCAGAGAATGGCTGCCGCAATGAAACTCTCCGAGCAAACCTACACATTTACGCTCCTCACTCCCGCGATGATTGGCGGTGCTAAAGGAAAGTCAGCGAGCGCCGAAATGCGTATTGCATCCATTCGGGGGCAGATCCGCCGGTGGCATCGTCAAGCGGCATTGAATCCGAACTGCAATACCGTCTGGGGTTGCACTGAGGCAACACCAGTGGCCAGCAAAGTCTCTCTCTCCCTCGAAGCACGAAAGCAACCCAATCAGATCGATGCGGCGATCCTTCCACACAAAGGCGGTGCCAATTGTCGAAAGGCCTTAAGCCAAGACCAGGAATTCACCCTTACCCTCAGACGCCTTGTCCGCTGCACCGGCGCCGAATGGGCTACCGCACAAAGCGCCGTTAAACTCTGGCTTCTTCTGGGCGGGCTCGGGCTGCGCGTCAATCGTGCCGCCGGCAGCGTGTGGGCATTGGATTCATGGGTGCCACAGAGCGAAGCGGAACTCAACCAGACCTTGAAAGATCTCGGATACAAGCACCTCGTCCAGTTGGCTGATGTTTCGCCGGGGAACACTCCTCAGAATCTACGCAAAGAAGCATCCAATACCGTGAGTGTTGCCAAATTCTTCGGTAGCATCAGCCCTCGCAGGCCTTCTCCTCTGAAAATGAAGGTCATCCGGCTCGGGGATACCCATCGACTTTTACTTACGGGTTTGAGTACGAGCGACATGCGCGCCGCACGGAACGCATTAGGGCCTTCTAAGCCGCTCGGACGAGTCGCGTGGCATTCACTCTGACCCCATGCCCAACCATCTGATCCTCACCGTCGGCACCGGCACGGCGGGACGGCACTCGAATCTGGCGGCGGGGCTTCGGCGGACACTGGAATTATTATCTCCCGAGGGATTCTGGCTGGTGCCAAGTGTGGACGAGGTGTCAAAACTTACTGCCGATCTGGTGCGGGAGGGACTGCCGGAATTCCAGGCTTGGTCGGAGACAGAGGCGTATCGGGCCATCGCCCGGCCGGACTCCTTGGAAGATTGCCGTCGCACGGTGCGTGAAGTGATCGCGCGGGCTCAAAGCCAGATACCCCGCGGCACCCGGCTGCTTGTCAATCCGACCTCCGGCACCAAACAAATGAGCGTCGGTGCCGCGTTAGCAGCTCTTGATGAAGGGATTGGAGAACTTGTCTTTACGATCGGGGAACGAGCCGATGGCGTGGTTAAGACCGGCACGGAGATTATCGAGACGTTCGATGCCTCGGTTTACTTCGCGGAGCGTGATCGCGAACTCGCCCGCTCTCTGGGCCGCGCCGGGGCCTGGGGCGCCGCCGCGGAGGTGCTGAGCCGCCATGCGTCGCTGGCCGCCGAAGCGGATGTCGTCCGCTGCCTGCACGAGTGGGAAAGGCAGAGCTACGAGGAGGCTCGGCGGCTGGCCGCAGCCAGCCACTCACCCGCGCTTGTTCCACTGCGTTCGCATCTGGAGAAGTTGGCCAGGGATGCGCGTACTCTCGAACCTCAGCCACGAATCATCGCCGACCTCCTTGATACCGCCGAACTCCAACATCGACGTCGGAATTTCGATTCAGCGCTGGTTCTCGCCTGCCGCTCGCTGGAAATGGGCTTGCGTCGGGCACTTTTTGAGAAGACCGGGCTGAATGAACCTTATTCGCTCTCGAGACTCTGTGCCCTGAATATCGATGAAAACATCAAAGAGCGCTGCCGCCAGATTTCCGACGATGGGCAGCGTACGGTTCTCAATTTGCACACCGTGGCGATGATTCTACAGCAGCTTGGACACGATATGGGCGATGACTTTTTCACGGACCGGGAACTTCGGAAACTGATCCGCGTCCGCAACGACCTTATGCACCAGCTTCGCGCTGTGACCGAGGCCGAAAGCCAATCCGCGGCGAAGCGAGTTCGCAATCTGCTCAGGGCACTGTTGCCTTCTGACACTCCAGTCCGGCCCGTCGTTGGCTGACCCCTGCTGCGGCGGGGTTATCCCTGTCTGCCATGATGGCGATCTGTCAATATGATCAAAACGCAGATTCTAATTCGGGACGATTTGTTCGGTTGGGAAAAAGACAGGCGAGTGTCGATGCACCTGCACCGCGTCGTTCGTGGTATTTGCAAACTCGCCCGAACTTAGCTAATCTAGTCCACATGATCTCCGTCAACATGCACGAGGCCAAAACCCGGCTGTCCGAACTCGTCAGGGCCGTCGAGACCGGCAACGAGACCGTGGTCATCTGCCGGGGGGGCGAACCGGTCGCCGAGATTCGCAAGCGGAGCCCGCGACGACCGGCCCGCAATCTCAAGCCGGACCCTGCGCTCCGCGTTACTCTTGCAAAGGGATACGACCCCGCGGAGCCCCTGGCCGACCACGAATGGCCGAACGAACTGCGATGAATCTTCTTCTGGACACCTGCGCCCTTTTGGCAGTCGCCAACGGCACCCTGTCTGCACGTGCCGCGCGTGCGGTTCGTTCGACGCCCGAAGTGTTCGTGTCTTCCGTGTCCGCATGGGAGATCGCGATCAAGGCCGCATCTGGAAAGTTGACGCTCCAGCACCCCGCGGCCGTGTGGTTCGAGTCGGTGCTGGAACGTCATCACATTCTGGAGATTCCGCTCGACCATGGGCAGGCGTGCGAAGCCGCCGCCCTGCCGGGTCTGCACAGAGATCCATTCGACCGCGTTCTGGTCGCTCTTGCGTATTCCCAGTCACTCTGCCTCGTTACGAACGACCGCATCGTCCCGCAGTATCCGAACCTCGAAACGCTCTGGTAGACTTCGGAGTGGTCATGAATCACGAAGCCATTGGCCAGGGCGAATTCCCCCGCGCCTGGCGTGAGGCTGTCGCTGAGCGGTCCGGCGAAGGCCGCCTGTTCCGGACCTCGCGCTTTCTTTGCCCTGGCCGGAACGCTCGTTCCAGTGTGAATCGGGATGTCCGGGGACGTCTTCGTTCGTGAGATTCTCATCGGCTTCGATAGTCTTTCCCGGATGGCCACCCTCTTCATCTCCCTCGGCACGTCTCCCGCGATTGTGCCGGAAGCGTTTCTGCTCCCGGAAATCGAGTTTTCCGACGTACATGTGCTGACGACGGATTCCACGAATGTTTCGTTCGTGGAGGAATGGTTCGCCAGCAATGCGCGCGACGTGATTCTTACGATTACCCGCGTTGCAGACTTCAAGGATTTCAAATCAGAAGAGGACCATTTCAGGTTCGAGGAGGTCTTGTACCGCTGGATGATCGCGAAACGCGGTTCCCAGCCACCGTTCGTCTGTCTTTCGGGCGGGTTCAAGACCATGTCCGCTGCGATGCAGAAGGCGGCGGCGGTGCTGGGTGCGGCGGAGGTGTTTCATGTGCTCTGCGATCTGCCTCAACCGCAACAACCGAAGACGGCCGATGAAATTGAAGCCGCTTTCGAAGGTGGCCATCTGCGTTGGATCAAACTGGGTGCGGAAACGGGCTGGCCGCAGTTCCGCGAAGACGTGGCTCCGTCGTTTCCGCTGGAATGCGTGACGCGCGAAGGCTCTGTGGCATGGGTTGCCGCACCCGATCACGCCTTCCGGCAACGCCTTGCCCAGATCGTCGCTCGTTCGCATCAGATCGCTCGGAATTGGGATGCTCTCACCTCCCTTCCGTTCCAGATTCTTGCCACATGGTCCGCTGCGGACCTCGATTGGCTCGCGCATCCGGTCGATCCGGAAGGGGACCGTGCCTGGGTGGCCGGCCTCCCGAAGGTCGAGTTGCACTGTCACCTTGGCGGGTTTGCTACGCACGGTGAACCGCTGCAGCAGATCTGCGCGGCAGCCGATTCACCAGGCGGCCTCGAGGAAAAGTCCGTGCCACCACTTCCGTCGGGCTGGCCCCTCGAGTCCCAGCCCGTTTCCCTCGAAGACTACATGCGGCTTGGAGACGCGAACGGCCGCGCGCTCTTGTCCGATCCGGGCTGTCTGCGCCGCCAGTGCGAGCTGCTTTACGAGCATCTCGTCGAGCAGAATGTGGTTTACGCCGAGATTCGCTGTTCTCCGGCGAATTATGCATCGGCCGGACGTTCCCCATGGACGGTCCTGCAGGAGATCAAGGAGACCTTCGACCGCTGCATGTCAGCCGATGTGACGGCAACCGTCCCGGTTGCCGCTCCAGACATCCTCGACCCCCGCCGCGAGTTCCGTCCGTTCGATAGAGACGCGTCCTATCGCCAGACGTGGCGTGATCTCCCGCATCGTCACCAAGCCGGCGCCACGGTTTATGTCACGTTTCGACTTGCCGATTCCCTGCCAAAGGAGCGCATACAACAGTGGCATCGCGATCTCCAAACCTTCCTGGCCCAGAATCCGAAACCATGGAACGAAGCGACCTGGATGACTTATCGGCGTCGTTTTCCCGAACAACTCGAGGCATGGCTGGATGAAGCGCACGGGGCATGTGTGCTTGGGAATCCCGCGATTGCACAGATCGTCGAAGGCGCGCTGCACTATTTCGATGGCGATCGCTACATCCTCGATGCGTGGGTGATCATGCCGAACCACGTGCACGTTCTCATCAAGCCCCTGGAGGGGCATACGCTCGATTCAATCCTGCATTCATGGAAATCGTTTACGGCAAAAGAGATCAATGCCGCGTTGGGAACATCCGGACAGCTTTGGGATCATGAATCGTTTGATCACTTGCTGCGAAGCGCGGAGCAACTCGATCGAGTGCGACGTTATATTACGTCCAATCCGGAGAAGGCCGGGATTCGGAGCGGGTTTCGAAGTGGTTGCGGCGTTGGTGTGGTGGTCGCGGCATTGGGGGTTCCAGGCGAGGCAGGCGGGACGCCAGCCTCCACGGATCAGCCACGCCGGAGGCCTGCTGTCACACACGTCAATCTTCTACTCATTGCAACCCGGCGGCCGAGCGGCAGCGGAGATTACCGCGCCGCCATCTCACGACACCTGGCGCTTGCGGTGACGGCAGCGGAACATTGGAAAGACGACAGCCGGTGCAGCGTAGTGGGAGTCGATCTCGCCGGGTTCGAGGATGTGAGCACGCGCGCCCAGTATTTTCGCGAGGAATTCACGGCAATCCACCGATGCGGGCTGGCGCTCACCGTCCACGCCGGAGAGAACGACGACGCCGAAGGCATCTGGCGCGCCGTCTTCGACCTGAACGCACGCCGGCTCGGCCATGCCCTCCACCTCGCGGAGTCGCCCGATCTCCTCGGATCCGTATCCGATCGCGGGATCGGAGTGGAGATGTGCCCCTACGCCAACTACCAGATTCGGCCCGGTTGCGTCGACGAACCCGGTGGAATCCATCACGCCCGATGCGGGAAGTATCCGCTGAGGGAGTTTCTGAATAAGGGCGTCGCGGTCACAGTGAACACCGACAACATCGGCATTTCGGCCGGCAGCCTCACCGACAACCTTGTCTACGCTGCGCGGCTCTGCCCCGGTCTCCCGCGGATGGACCTGCTCCGGCTGCAAGCAAACGCCCTGGCCATCGCTTCGTCCCGCCGGAACAGCGGAAACGGCTCCGTGCCAACTACCAGTCCCGACTCATCCTTCCGTGACCACCCGCCCCCTTACCCTCGTCCAGCTCGTCAGCGAGCAAACCATGCAAAATCTCCTGCCGCTTCTGGCGCTTAAGCCACGCACCGTCGTTCAGGTGCGTAGCAGGGATGACCGCTTTCACCAGGCGGCCGAGAATTTGAAGTCAGCCCTTTCCATCATCGGCCGGACGCCGAATTATTGCGACCTCTCACCAGAGTTTTTTGAAGTCGTAATCGATGAAGCTTCGCCAGACCTGGATCGCACCCGGAAAAAAGTGGGGGAGGCGCTGTCGCTCTGGCCAGGGGCCGTCGTCAATCTCACCGGTGGAAATTCGGGTAAAAGACGCATTTTCGAGGATGCCTGCCGGGCAACACGCTCCCGCTTGATCGTAGGCGAGCCGGAATTCGCCCGCCCTTAGTCTTAGCCATCACCATCATGAGACTCAAAAGAAGCCAGCCCCTCCCCCTGAGGGCGTCCCGCAGAGCCGGGACCATCCTCCTCGCTGTCACCGGCATGTCCCCGGCCGTCCTCACAGAAACAGTCTGGGCGCTCGCGGATGACGAATCGGCTCCCACCGTCCCTGACGAAGTCCTTGTCCTCACCACCGTTGCGGGCAAGAAGGAGATCGAGAACCAGCTCTTTTCCCCCGCAAGCGCCTTCAGTGGCCAATGCGTCTGGGATTCCCTCCGCGACGCCCTTGCCGCTCGAGGACACAACACAGCCGATCGGCTCCGCTTCGATCCTACGAGCGACGATGTGCGAGTGTTTACCCTTTGGGACGAAACCATTCGTCGGCGAACGCCACTGCACGACATTCGGACCCGCCAGGACAACGACGCCGTGGCCGACTCCATCCTCGAGGTCGTGCGTTCCATTGTCGAGAATCCCGATACCCGGCTCGTCGCCTCCATCGCCGGCGGACGCAAGACCATGGGTACCCTGCTCTATGCCTGCATGAACTTGCTCGGGCGCGAGACCGACCATCTCACCCACGTCCTTGTCGATGAACCCTTCGACGACCCGCGGCTCCAGCCGAAGTTTTACTTTCCCGGCCAGCCCGCCAACGCCATGGTGACGCCCGACGGCAAGGCGGTTGCCGCGGCGGACGCGCGCATCATGCTGGCCGACGTCCCGTTCGTTCCTTTGAGAAATCTCTTCGAGAAAGAATTTGCCCGCAAACCCGGATCCTTCCTCGGTCTCGTAGACCACTGCCGGGAGGACATCCGCCAGCGGATGAAGGAGAAGATCGAGCTCGTCGTCCGCCGGAGCCGCGCCGAGATCGCGGTGAACGGAATTCCAATTCGCACCAGCCCGCGCGAACAGCTGATGATGCTCTTCCTTGCTGAGAACGCGGTCGGCTCCAGCCCGTGGGAACATTTCGTCGATGTGGAGGATGCCGTGAACGAATTCCGAAAGGCGCTGATCCGCGAGGCTCCGAAGGGCGACTTCTCCGACTGGCGTCATCACGAAAGCCTACGGGAGCCCATCCAGGAAACCAGCGCCGACCACATCCGCAAACTGTTCAGCAGTCTCCGCCGAAAGCTTTCCAAAAAGGGCGGTCCTCCCACCGCACTCGCAAAACTCCTGCCGGAGAAAGGGCGCGTCACACTCGATCTCCCCGCCGGGAATGTTGAAATCGTCGCCTGACGAATCGTCCCCGAGGTCCCGCACCTCGCGGAGCTTGCAGACGGTGGGGCGAGGGGTTTCTGCGAGCAATCCCCCGAGCCCTTCGGAACATCCAGCGCGTTAAGGGCTTCTGGCTAACCGACGGAGGGCGCGAAAGGCTGAGCCTCAGAACTCCTGGTGCATCTTTACGGCTGAAGGACAAGAACTGCCACCGCATGGGCACCAGCACCAGCGCTGCGCAATCATCTGCGCTTGATGTTCAGCTTATTGGCGCATCCTGATTCCTCTGGATACTTGAGCCTGCTGTCGGTGCCCCTGCGTTTTCTCGCCCGGGTTTCCAGCTTCGGTCGGACGGTAAATGTCTCACCCTGCAAGATATCTTTGGTTCAATAGAGGACCGATGAGCTGCCCGCCGGACGTGCCCGGACGTCCCGAGACGGGCAATACATTACCGCAAATCCTAAATTGACCGCATGACTGCCGCACCGGTGAAAGACGCCTCGCAGGACCGGCTTCTGGATACTTTCGAATGCCGCTCCCTTTGTAACATCTTCTGTTTCAAGTCAGCCAGTGCACCCGCTCTCATCAAATGCCAGCGGGTCCAGCAGCATGAGGCGCGCGAGCGCGGCGAGCTTCGTTGGATCCATCCGATTGGAAGAACAGAGCTCGACTGACGGCAGCAGCGCCTCCCCTGAGATCGAGAATCGAATTTAGGAAATCGAAATTTATGCCATCACTGTTCATCACCACTCCCGGCACCCGCGGTTCACTGGTCAGCGAGCGGCTTCACATCGAGGCGCCCCCAAACAACGGCGACAGCGAACCCGTTGTCCGCGACATCCCGCTTGTCGACATTGAGCAGGTTGTCGTCAGTGAGAGAGCCCACCTCACCATCGCAGCCGTCGCCGAACTATGTCGTCGGGAGATTCCCATCGGTCCTCACTTCGCACACAGACCGCGTTCTCGGTCTCTGTCTGCCGCCCGCGCCGAATTCGACCGCCCGCATGGAACAATACCGGCGTGCGCAGGACCCTGAGTTCGCCCTCGCCCTTGCGATCAACTGGGTGGAAGCAAAAATTCTCAACAGCCGGCGTGTACTGCAGCGGCTTGCCGCCAACCGCGAAGACGCAGAAGTCACTCCGCATCTCCTCGCCTTCGGTCAGCTCGTAAAAGTCTGCCGGACCGTTGGCTCCCTTGACACCCTTCGCGGCTACGAAGGCACTGCTGCGGGCCGCTACTTCGAGTGTTACGGCAGTTTCTTTCCCGACGACACTCCATTCGAGCGGAGGAGTCGCCGCCCACCGCACAATGCGCCAATGCCGTTCTTTCGTACGCCTACACCCTGCTCGTCGCGGAGACTGAAGCGCATTTACACGGCATCGGCCTCGATCCGGCGATCGGATTCTTTCACCAGCCCGAAAATCGTCGTCCAGCTCTCGCGCTGGATCTCATCGAGCCCTTCCGATCCCCCGTAGCGGACGCCATGGCGCTCGATCTCTTCAGTCACTCCATCCTCAACGCGCGCAGCCACTTCGAACCCAGGAACGGCGGCGTTTACCTTAACGTCGAGGGCCGGCGCCGATTCTTCGTCGCCTACGAACGGCGAATGGAGCGCGAATTCACCAGCGAACAGCACGGCTCCCGGACCAGCCTCCGGCGCGAACTTCACCGGCAATGCCAGCACGTGAAGCGGGCAATCGTCGAAGGGGAACCGTTCGAACCGTTCCTCATGAACTGACCATGTCACGGCGTGAAAGGAATCGCAGACAGGAAAGACATCGCAACGCACACGACCGCCCGTGGGAGACAAAGCACAAGTCCGGTCCTTTGCGCCAAAGACTCGGCGATTTCTTTCCACAGCAGGGCATCGCCATTGTGCCCGACAAGACAGCGCCTGAGCCGGATGAGCCAAACGAGCACCCTACATCGCGATCGAAGATCCCCGAGGGCTGGTGGGAGGAGGCGTTTGCGAATCACGCCACACCCAGCGAACGGCGGGGACATCGTTGCGGAGAAAAACACATGCTGACTATAGTTGCCTACGATATCACCGAGAACCGCCGACTGCGAAAGATCGCCAAGATCTGCGAGGACTACGGGGTCCGTGTGCAATACTCCGTATTTGAGTGCCGGCTGGAGGCAGACCGATTTGATCGGTTCTGGGCGGATCTGCTCGCCACCATTGACCCGGAAACCGATCGCATCGTAGCCTACAAAGTCTGCACTGCCTGCGCAAAGGACGTCCGGGACGCCGGTATTCAAACTCATCAGGAGAAAGTCGTCGCCTATGTATTCTAAAAGAATTGGGAAAATTCGAAATCCGAGGCCTCGAACCTGGCGAATATTCGAAACTGCGGTGCCCTCGCCCTCATTGAAAGTATCGCGCCAGGGCGGCAGCCGATTCATGACAAAATCACGGGTCTGCCGACCGCGTGACAATCCTGTGCTCTGCTTCCTACCAATGAAAAGCCATCGCTTTCCGGCGCGTGAAGCACGATCCATGCTCACCCAAAATGGCGCCTGCCGTTCTGAACTCGCATTAGCCCTCTGCCCCTCAACGAGATACAAAGAAGGAGTCCCAGAGACGTACTAAGCCGAAAGGCATTGGAGACGATTGCCGACGGCTGTCGCTTCAACGCACAGAACGGGTGTCCCAGAGACGTACTAAGCCGAAAGGCATTGGAGACCCCAAGACTTCTTGGCCTTGAGTCCACCCTTCACCTTGTCGTCCCAGAGACGTACTAAGCCGAAAGGCATTGGAGACTTCGCGGAGCTGGGTGCGGACCACGTTGCCGTGAGGTCCCAGAGACGTACTAAGCCGAAAGGCATTGGAGACCCGGATCTGCGTCTAATCCATTGTATCGAAGATCGAGGAAGTCCCAGAGACGTCCTAAGCCGAAAGGCATTGGAGACCAGGCTCAAGGGTTCAATTGTGATCTTGCCGTGGAGTGGTCCCAGAGACGTACTAAGCCGAAAGGCATTGGAGACTTTAAGCGTCGCCGCCCTATTTGCCGCCTTCTTGCGGTCCCAGAGACGTCCTAAGCCGAAAGGCATTGGAGACCCATAGACTCCAGAAGAGCCTTTCGATCCTTGTTGTAGTCCCAGAGACGTACTAAGCCGAAAGGCATTGGAGAGGCTGCCATGTCAGTTGCTGCTGTTCCCCAGTCAATTGCGCGTCCCAGAGACCTATTCACGATCCCTCGCCTGCGAATTATGGCCGCGGTCAAGAACTGTTGGAACACCAACGAGCGCCGCGTGACAGAAGAGGAAGCCCAACTCTGCGCTGGTTCGACGCTATTCCGGGTTCCCTCGCATACGACGCACTTCGACCCGTGAACCGTCACTAATTCTATCGCCGGGATGCAGAATCACGGCGTCCCCTTCGGCGAGCCCGTCCAGCACCTCCGCTTCGAGGCCGTTGTTGTGGGCGATCCGGATCGGACGCAGCTTCGCGCGACCTCCCTTAAAAACGAATACCGCCCACGAGTCGCTTGAACGAAAAAGAGCCCCAGCTGGAAGTTTGAGAACATCGTCCCCACTCCACGTGACGATGCGTGCATCGACGCGGTATTGGTCGAGAAGTGTTGGTCGGCGGTCGACCGGGTCAGTGAAATCCGCAATAATCCATACGCGTTGTTCCTCGACGCCGAGTGCGGATATTTTTGTAAAGGCAGAGGGCTCCACGACGCGCACCCGGGCATTTAGCGGGTAATCGCCGCCCCAGCCTTCGAGAATTACGTGCGCACCGGGTTGAATCCGGACGGCATCGCTGGATAACACGTCCACCGCCACTTCGAGTTTTGTCGGGTCACCCACCTCAATGAGTTCCGTGCCGGGCACGACAACGTCGGCGCTCTCCTGCATGACTCGCAGGACCTTTCCTTCAATTGGAGAAACGACCTCGTAAAGCCAGTTGGAGTCGGCGGGCGATCCCGCTGCAGAGCGGACAAACGCCGCCTCCGCCTGCTCGCGCTCATAGCGCGCCGTTTGCAGAGCAAACCGTGCGGCGTCCAGTGCTTCGGAGGCAACACTGCGCCCGTGCTCGGCGTTGTCCAGTTCGCGCGCGGAGTTCACGCCTTTCTCTTGCAGAGTCTTTGCGCGCTCAAATTCCGTACGGGCGAATTTAAGGTCCGCCTCCGCCGCTGCCACATTCGCCTCGGCGCGCTTCTCAGCAGCAGTCGCCGACTGGACACGCGCTTCGATTTCGGCCCGCGCCCGCGGATCAAGCAGTTCGGGATCGGTCGGCTCAATCACCGTAATCCTTGTATCGTGCGCCTTCACCGGAGCACCCGCCTTGAGCGGAATTCGCTGCATCCGGCCCGACAGTGGCGCTGAGATCACATAGCGCTCCTTCACGCGCGTTCTGCCGTCTTCGTTAACGGTTACGATAAGGGAGCCGCGCTTCACCTCGCCGATATCGACGGGCAACGGTCGCGGCAGGAAGCTGTAAACGATCAGCCCGACCACGGTGGCCATCACAAGCAGAGTCGGTATCCTTTTCCTGGAAAACTTCACGGTCATTCCCGTTGTTTGAGGACGGCGACGAGGTCGAGATGGTCGAGTCTACGGCGGACGATCAGGCCGGAAGCGAGAGCCGCCGCAAGGATCACGCATGCGGCAAATCCGTAGGTGGCGGGCGCGATAACCATGGGAATACGGTAAAGCTCCGTATCGGAGGCAATCACCACGAGCCGAGCAAGGCTATATCCGGCCAGCAGACCAAACGGTACGGCGACAAGCGTAAGCGCGGCCAGTTCGCCGAGGAGAATCGCCGAAATCTCCGCGCGGGTGAATCCGAGAACGCGCAAGGTCGCCAGCTCACGGCTTCGTTCGGAGAACGCGATCCGCGCGTTGTTGTAAACCACTCCGATTGCGATCACGCATGCGAAGATGACATTAAATGTTTTCATCGTAAGAAGATTCTGCGCGAACGTTTCATAGAAGCTCCGAATCGCCGCCTGTTTGACCGTGACGCCCGAAATGAGCGGGATTTCCTTAAGTTCGACGTACAGATCGTCAAGCCGGCTGGAGTCCGCGACAACCTGGACACCGGAGATCATCGGGCTCTGTTGCATGAGACGGTTCAACTCGTCCAGGCGCATATAGGCCGCCGTGCCGGCATAATCGCGCAGCAGGCGGGCAACGCGAATCCGGAGCACCGGACGCGTTTGCTCGAGCGTTTCCACAGTGACGGTGTCGCCTACCTTGATGCCTAGCAGTTCAGCCAGTTTTTCGGAAAGAACCAGGCCGTGTGGCGGCAGTGCAATCGGGCGTTCGCTCGCGTCGACGGGACGAATGAGGCGATGACTCGAAGGCAGCCCAGTGATCGCGGTCAGTTCCTCGCGGGGCCCGACCCGGAAGCGCGCGCTCACTGTGCGAAAAGGCTCGGCGTAAATGACGCCCGGTAGATGCCGGACCTCCCGGAGTGCGCGGTCGCCCCGCGGCTCGATGAATGTGATCGTCAGGTCCTGCCGTTCCACGAGCTGGAACTGGAAATCCATCATGTAATCGATCGAGTCCGCCATGAAGTTGCCCACCACCAGAATCGCGGTCGCCAGCGCAACGGCGAACACAGAGAGCCCCGCCTTGACGGGATGCCGCTCGATGTTGCGAAAAATCATCCGACTTGCCTGCGAAAGCAGTTTTTGGAGACCGATCCGTTCGATAAAACTGGCCCGGTAGGAGGGTGGCGGGGGAGGCCGCATCGCCTCAGCGGGCGGAAGGCGCACTGCGCGACGGATTGCGCCAAACACGCCGAGGAACGCTGAGAGCAGCGCCACAGCAGAGGCAATTACAAGCGTGCGCGCCGGCACGTTAAAATCAAAAACGGGGAACCGGTAGAACTCCGCATACATCCGCAACAATCCGCTGCCCAGCCAGGCACCAAAACCGGTACCGAGCGCGATGCCGACCACCACGACCAACGTCACCATGCGTAGGTAATGAATCCCAATTTCCCGGTGGGTATAACCGAAAGCCTTCAGCACGGCGATCTGTTCGCGCTGCGTATTAATCAGCCGATTGAGAACAACGTTTAGAAGAAACGCGGCGACCGACAGGAAGATCAGAGGAATAATCATTCCGGTGCTCTCGAGACCCTGGATCTCACTCGACAGGAACCGGTTAGAAAGCTGATCCTCGCGTGCGTAGGCTCCAAGTCCACCGAATGGATCGAGTACGCGATCCACGCGCCGAATCACTTCCGCGGGCATGGCGTCTCGCGAGAGCGAGAACGTAGCGTCATTGAACGCACCCTCCATATCATACGCCGCCGCAAGCTGAGCGTATCGCATCCAGAAGATCCCGTAACGCATGTCGTCAGGAAACAGGCTGCCGGGAGGCAATGTGTAAACGAACTCCGGCGACAGCGCGATGCCGACAATCGTGAGCGTTTCCCGCCGACCGTTGATGATTGCGGCGACTTTCGCTCCCGGTTCGTACCCGTGCGCTTCTGCAAACGCTTCATTTGCCAACACCTCGCCCTCACGCCCCGGTTCCGGCATCCGCCCCGCGCGGAGGTGCACGCGGTTCAATGTCGGCTCGCGGTAATCAGGAAGCGAGATGATGACTCCCACACCGGGCTCCTTCAATCCCTGAATATCGAGATTCACACCAACGGTCACCCGTGTCTCCACAGCCGCAACCCCGGGAATTTCCGTCAACCGAGTGGCCACCGTTTCAGGCGCACGCTTCAGGCTTACGAAGACGCCCGCCAGCCCATATTGCGCGTAATAGCGGTCGCGGCTGGACTGGAGCGAATCGAGCACGCTCACCGACATGATGAACGTCGCGAGCCCACAGGCGAGCACCATGCAGATCGCAAGCATCTGCCCCTTCATCTGGAACAGGTCGCGCAATAGCTTGCGATCGAGAGAAGTCATGAAACCATTGATCAGAGAAAGCTGGAACGCTGATACTTCAACTCAGCCTTACCATTCGAATTCGCGGGCAGGAGTTCGCTGAGTATGTGTGTCGATCTCCGCAATATGCCCATCTGAAAGGTGAATCACGCGGTCGGCCATCAGTCCGATCACCGCGTTGTGCGTGATTACCGCGATTGTGGTGCCCACTTCCCGGTTCACACGTTCGAGCGCCTCAAGCACGACCACTCCGGTATGGGCATCAAGCGCACCGGTCGGTTCATCGCACAGCAGCACGTCGGGCTGCTTCGCCACAGCGCGGGCGATGGCGACGCGCTGCTGCTCCCCTCCGGAAAGCTGAGACGGGAAATTGTCAAGCCGGTGAGAAAGTCCCACAAGTGCAAGGGAATCAACCGGGTCCATCGGATCTGAGGAGATTTCCGTGACCAGCCCGACGTTCTCGCGCGCCGTCAGACTCGGGATCAGATTATAAAACTGAAAGACGAAACCGACGTGATCCCGGCGGTATTGTGTAAGATGCGCGTCAGTGTAAGCGGTCAATTCATCTCCCTTGTAGGTGATCGTTCCGCTTGAAGGGACATCAAGCCCGCCAAGGATGTTGAGTAGCGTTGACTTTCCGCTGCCCGAAGGCCCCAGAATCACGATCATTTCGCGTTCTCTGATATCAAGATCGACTCCGCGCAACGCATGGACTTCGATCTCACCCATCCGATAGACCTTCGTCAGACCGCGCACCTCAAAGATCGGCGCAGTCGGTGCCGGCGCCGGTCCGGCAGCCTGTTTAGAATTGGGCATAATTTCAACCGTTCATTATAAAAATTTCACATTGCCATATTCGCAAGACATCTGCGCCGGGCCGCCTGAAAACAATATTACAGCTCCGGCGAGGCTGCGCACTGCTGCACAGCGCAGCAATTCGCGAAAACTACTCAAGGCAAACTACCCAGTTATCAAAGGATCGCTCAATCAGCTCACGAGCAAGGGAGTAGATTATTAGCAAAATTTGCAAACAATTCACCAAGGATCAGAGCGCACACTCTATGTTTATGATGAATAATTTGTAGGGCGGCAGCCGTTGAAACAACGGTTTAGCCGTCGAAATAATCAAAAAAACAAGAACGAAAAAAAGGTATGCCAGTATATGAGTACATATGTCGGAAATGCCGGCATCAGTTTGGAGAAGTGCTGACGATTAAGGAGCACGAGACGATGAAAGTTCATTGTCCAAAATGCCAAAGCGAAGACTTGGAAGCGGTCATTGAACCATTTTTCGCGAAAACTGCGAGGAAGAGTCGAGCGTGGTAGCCGGCGCAGTAAGACCGGGCTCGACTGGGATGGTGTCGTGGCGGCGCGACGCTCCGCTCATGACTCACGATTCGGGCTGAATCTGCTTCGAGTATTACACAAGAAAGTTTCATGTTCCCCCCGGAAAACGAATTTGGCTCGGCGCCCGTTGAGGTGCGTATCTCATGCAGTGACGCGACGCTTGACGGAGAGCTGGCGATACCGCCGGGGGCCGGCGGGGTGGTGGTATTTGCGCACGGCAGTGGAAGCAGCCGGCATAGTCCGCGCAATCAATTCGTTGCACGCGTTATTCGCCAGTCGGGCAATGGCACCCTGTTGTTCGATTTGCTGACAACTGACGAAGAACGCGAAGACAACATCACTCGTCGGCTGCGTTTCGACATCGGTTTGCTGGCAAGTCGGCTTGTGGAAGTAACCCAATGGCTCCAATCGAAACCCGAATTCCGCGATCTCGGCATCGGCTATTTTGGATCAAGTACCGGAGGTGGTGCCGCGCTGGTCGCGGCGGCCGAGGTTGGAAAGCGCATCGGTGCGGTGGTTTCGCGCGGCGGACGTCCTGATCTCGCGGGTAATGCTTTGCCTGAGGTGCAGTCGCCGACACTGCTTATCGTGGGTGGACACGATCATGCCGTCATTCAACTGAATGAAGAAGCCCTTGCCGAACTACGCTGCGAGAAGGAGTTGATGATTGTCCCGGGCGCAACGCACCTTTTTGAAGAACCGGGTACGCTCGAGACTGTTGCGAATCTGGCGGCCGATTGGTTTCGCGACCACCTGCACGGATATCGGGCAGAGAGTGGATAGCTCTTCCCACAAACCTGACGCAGCAACGAATTATGAGCGATATTTTCCAGGATCGGACTGAAGCCGGCCAACTTCTTGCCGGGAAACTGATGCACTATGCAAACGAACCGGGCATCATCGTGCTCGGATTGCCTCGCGGTGGCGTGCCGGTGGCGTTCGAAGTTGCCAAGGCATTACGCGCGCCGCTCGATGTGTTCGTGGTGCGGAAGCTCGGAACGCCGGGACAACGTGAACTGGCGATGGGTGCAATCGCAACCGGAGGCGTTCGAGTATTGAATGAAGAAGTCGTGCAAGGGCTCCGTATCTCTTCAGATGTGATCGACCGGGCCACTGTAGACGAACAGCAGGAACTCAAGCGACGCGAATTCGCTTACCGGGGAAGCTACTCCGAACCCGAGGTACGCGGAAAAACGGTGATCCTGATCGATGATGGCGTTGCGACCGGCTCGACGATGCGAGCGGCGATTCGCGCATTGAAAGCTCAAGAACCGGCCCGCCTCATCGTGGCGGTGCCGACAGCCGCCGGCTCCACCTACCGGGAGTTGCGCCCGGCAGTGGATGAATTCGTTGCGCTGGCAACACCCGAGCCATTTTATGCCGTCGGTGCCTGGTATCGTGATTTCGATCAGACAAGCGATAAGGAAGTGACCGAACTTCTGGAACGCGCGCGGCTAAATCTCGATTCGGCCGAGTAAAGGAAAGCGCATGAAATGGAAGACCATAGTGGAGCGAGTCGGGCCGTCTTCCTGAGCCACACATGAACCAACTTTCGCGGGACAACCTCACGATTATCGCCGGCACCGCGAACCCGGAACTGGCCAGTTCAGTAGCGCAAACGCTCGGCGCAACGTTGGGTTTGTGCGACGTCGAGCGTTTCCCTGACGGAGAAGTTTCAGTGTCGCTCCGGGAGCCGGTGCGTGGACGCGAAGTCTTCATTTTCCAGCCCGGCGCACCTCCCGTGGATGAGAACGTCATGGAACTTGTCGCGCTCACAGATGCCTGCCGTAGAGCTTCGGCAGCGCGCATCATTGCGGTGGTGCCATATTTTGGGTACGCCCGCTCCGATAAACGCCACCATACGTGCGAACCAATAATGGCCAGCGCCGTAGCAAAAATGCTGGAATGTGTTGGAGTGGACCACCTTGTCACGGTCGACCTTCACTCCGCACAGATTGAGGGGTTTTTCCACATCCCAGTCGATTCACTAAGTGCCGTTACGGTCCTGTGCGAGGAATTGCGCGGACGATTGCCGCCGGAAACTGTCGTCATCTCGCCAGACGAGGGGCGCGTGAAGACGGCCACTTCCTACGCACGCCTGCTTGGAATACCACTCGGCGTACTGCACAAAGAGCGCGTAAGTGGAGCTGAAACACGTGTCGTGAAAGTCGTCGGCGACATTCGCGGGAAAGCCTGCCTGATTATCGATGACATGATTTCGACCGGAGGCACCATCGCGGTCGCCATCGATGCGCTGCTTAAGGCGGGAGCCCGCCCGGAGTTTCTGATCACTGCCACGCACGGACTGCTCCTGGAAGGCGCGCGGGAAAGACTCGCCCACGAAGCCGTTCGAGAAGTGCTTGTAACAAACACCATCGCAATCAAGTCGGAATGGCCAAGGCTCCGGATCGCATCCGTCGCGCCGCTTATCGCGAAAACCATTCATCAAATCACAGTTCCTCAATGAAATGAGCCCGACATAGAAGGCTCAGTATCCGCGTCTTACTGATTTAAACTTCGCCATGGAGCAAGAGATCGCAGGCTATCTGGACCGGCGGCACCTACCAGAGCATGCCACACCCTTGCGATTGCTCGGTGTGGACTACGCACACGTGCCCACACCGGATGGCGGTGATCTCTACATCACGTGGCATGGAATTCACCTGATCGAGCACCTGCATATCGAGAACTGGTATGAGCGCGAATGGTTTCAAGCCAATCGCACGCGCCTTCCAGGCACGGGCACAGTCTACAAGCTGACGACGAAGCGGGTGAATGGCTACAGCGTGGATCTCGTCGTGAAATACTGTCGCGTGGGCGAGGACGTCCCGATGGATCCCATCATTTTTCGCCAGTTTGCGCACGCGGAATTCAATAGCCCCTACGAAGAATTCTCGCGCGTGATAGACCTGCGAAGCCGACGCCGTGGCCTAAGACTATTGACGCACCGTCCTCTCGGCATCTACGTGCCCGCAAAACGGCTCGCTTTGTGGCAAACCGGCCGTGACGAGTCCAAGATCGCAAGAAAGAAAGCTCGCTACATTGACGTCGAGCTCGACATCTTTCGGCAATACGTGCTGATTTACGAATGGGTTAAAGGTGTCGCCGCGGACGAAGCGTTTCACGATTTCCCGGAAAGGGTGCGGCAACGGATCATTAAAGAGCTTACGGAGCGGGCCCGCATCGATCTGGAGCAACATGGATATGAGGTCATGGATCACAAGCCAACCCATGTCATCGTCCGCCCGCGTAAGGACGGATCGATTCTACGCACTCGCGATGGAAAGTACGCATATGCGTTGGTGGATTTTGAACTCCTGAGCCGGACACCTGATTATCAGCACGACTTCGAAGCGTCGCGGCGTGCCGTTTATCTGAAGCGCCAGCGCGAGCGCTTTCGCATCCCCGTCAAACCTGAGATATTCCCGGAACATTTGAAGCCCACGACGATACTTGGCGTGGACTATGTATTCGGCCATGCAGAAAGCACGCAGGGGCGTTTGTGGGTGGTCGGTCACGATCCGGCACTCTTCGACTATTTTTTACCGGAACGGTGGCGCCATACACCGGGCAAGCGGCTATCCCAAACGAGCGAAACGCATTATACGCGCACTAAGGATAACATTAATCTCGTCTGGAAGCTTTCCCGAGTGGGTGAGCAGCCGGAACCGACCTCGAAAGAGCAGGATGCAGCGGTGCTCCTTTCCCACGGGTTCAACAGCCCGTTTGAGGAGTTCTCCATCGCTTTGGATCTTGCGCGAAAAGGGATTTCCGTTACCTATCCGCGAGCTATCTACATGTCGGGGCTCGAATCTTCTCGAGCCAGTCTCTACATCGTTGACGAGCGGCGCTTCCGAGCTCTGGAAGGGGTTGTGACCGAAAAAGGCGATCGCCTGTTCCTCGCCAATCATAACTACCTTACAATCTGGGGATACTGGGACGGCGTTGCCGAAATGGAAGAGGAGCTGGAGGAAAAACACCTCCGCCCGATCGACCTTGCTCGCGCTTGCACACTCTGGATCATCGAGGACAGCCTCGCAATCACACTAGTCGAAAACACCAGGAAGCTTTTGGAAGAGGCAGGATATCGTGATCTTTCGTTCTTGGCTTCCCACCTCCTCTTGTCGCAACGCCACGATAAGAGTCTGATTATGAACCGGGATGGACTACCCGAAGTGCGTCTTTGTAATTTCGAGTTGATGCAACCAATCAAGTAACTCGGGTCGCTTGCCGGAGGGACAAGATCCGCGAGAGGCAAATCACTGATTCAGAATGCTGATCTCTCGATTGGCCTTCCGAATGTTTCGGGAGAAGACGCGCATCAGGTTTTCAAGCATCTGAATCTTCACTTGGGGACGCTCCCGCCCGATCTGCTGGAAAGCATTGATTGTCAATTCCCGCACCGAGACATCCGTATCAGCATAGACCATCGCAGACCGTGAAGCCCGATCGATGAAAGCCATTTCCCCGAAAACCATTCCCGCAGAGAAAGACGCAAGCCGTTTGTGGTCTCCATTCTCCAACGGCAAACGCACCGAGACATCGCCACTCAGCAGGATGAAAAGCGAATCGGCGATTTCTCCCATCAGAAAAATCTGCACGCCTGACCTATACTGTCTCTCTGTCGTCAGTTTTTCGACATAATCGATTTCACTCCGAGCCAGGCCATTAAGAAGCTCAACGTCGGCAAAAGGTACAAAGTTCTCGAATTCCGTTACTTCCGATAAGAGGACCCCTTCGCAGAATTCCAGAGCAAGATTAGTGTCGTCGAAAAACATTGAATCTCCGTCTGAGATGGGCGCGTGCCTTTTTTATCGAGCGGCGCAGGGCGCGATGCGGCCTGATGTGAGAAAACACCAGAGTTCGGCCGGTCTCCCGCATGGCGCTTTCCGACAACAGGCGGCAGGCGGCCTCGTCGATTTTCAAGACGCGTTTCAGGTCAATAATAGCGAACCGCGTCTGAGCTGCCGATTCCGTGAGCCGCCGGACGACCGCCTCCGCGGTCGCAAACACGAGCTCCCCCTGCAGTTCGTAGACCCGGACAGACCTTGCCCGTTCGCGCAGCGCGGAAAATTCGCGCGAACTACGCTGCCGATTCGAAGCGACCTCTGATCCGTCATATTCGAGCCGCACAATTGCAACCGGCGATTGGACGACGTTGAAGAGGTGCAGATTAAAGCTCATCGAGAGCGCGTTACAGCATTGGATTCCACGAACACTATTTCCATGCTCGTCTAGTCGGGGCGAAAAAACGCCGATCCCGAGTTGTCCTGGCAGGACCGCTACGATTCCTCCCGAGACTCCGTTCTTAGCAGGCATACCGACCGTGTAGATCCACTCTCCGGCAAAATCGTACATGCCGCATGAACACATCACGCCAAGCACACTCTCCACGTACTCCCCCCGTATAGCTCGCTCACCAAGTGAGCGGATTGACGCCGCCATTTGCGAGCGTCGCACCCATGACAGCGAGATCACGGCATGAAACGTTAATCGAACATTGCCGAAAATAGCGCTCGAGTATCGGATTGGGATCCTCTTCCAAGATATTGAAGTTGCGCAACATGTATCCGATCGCGCGATTCCGATGTCCCGTCGCACTCTCCGAGGCGTAAACAGCTTCATCGATGGTGAGGCTTCGGCCGGCGTATAGCTCGAACATCTGAAGGATGCGCTCGAATTTATGTGTATCATTGCCTCCCTGAATGAGCCCGGTCGTTGCGATAGCTCCGGCGTTGATCATCGGATTCATTGGCCTTCCGCTGACTGGATCCAGACTGATGGAATTGGAGGCTTCCCCCGACGGCTCTACCCCAATTTTCGTCAACACTTCCTTTCACGTCTGATCCTCCAACGCAAGACCGTAAGGAAGGGCTTTGAAATCGACTGAATGGTAAATGTCTGCCTCGAATCGCCTACTTCGTAGATATGTCCATCCGCTGTCACCAGCGCGATCCCCAACCATTCGGGATCCACCTTCGTCAGTTCCGGAATATAGTCTGCAAGCCTGCCAGCCGTATTCGACTTTATGGTTTCGTAAAGTCCGCGGAGATAATCTTCGATCGGCGAGTTGAATATTGCCATTGCGAGGCTCCCTTGTGTTTTCCCTGTAGGCTCCGACTTCTTTCGGAGAATTCCCATACTAACGACCGACTCATGCATCGATCCTTCTTTTGAGATTTTGGGGTTCGGCTTCCCGTGGTTTTGGGTAGGGAGGGAACGGTTGCAGAAATAGCCAAGAACCGCCCGAGGTGCGTCCTTGCGGAGAGCTTCTACGAGCATATTCCCCGCCCCAGTGCCAAACAGTTGAGCGGCCTGCAATGACTGAGCCGGGTCATCGGGGTGCACGCAGGTCTTGAAGAAGTTCGCTGTGCCCGGTGTCAGGATCGAAAAACACGGGGATTCTGCCTATGAGAAAGCGATTCGTTTCTCGCGCCATTTTCGCCAGTTTCTTGATGGCCTTTTTCGGCTTGCCAGTCATCTACCCGGCAGTCACGTCATCTCGAAGGGAGATTCGGTCCTGATTCCTGAAGAAAATGTGTTTTAACGTGCCGAGCAGGAGGCACTTCAGCTATTCGCGTGAATGCGGGCCAGGACGAAACTCGGCTACTTTACTTCGATCAATAGCGCTTGCGCATATTGCTGGGGAGAATGTTGAGCTCGCCCCGATATTTTGCAACGGTACGCCGGGCGATCGGGATACCACGCTCGCTCAGAATTTCCACGATCTCCTTATCACTCAACGGGTTCTTCGCATCCTCGTTCTTCACGAGATCCGCGATCGCTTCTTTCACGCTGGTGTTGCTCATTGCCTCTCCGCCCGCGGTCTGATATCCGGGCGTGAAGAAGTATTTCATCTCGTAGACCCCCTGAGGCGTCGCCATATATTTGCCGGAGATCGCGCGACTGACCGTAGTTTCGTGTACACCTACAGCATCCGCAATTTGCACCATCGTCATGGGTTTAAGAGCAGATGAACCTTTTTCGAGGAACTCCTGCTGCCGATCGACAATTTCGTGCGCAATATTCGAAATGGTCTGCTGCCGCTGATGGATGCTCTTTATCAGGAACTTTCCGCTCCGAATCTTGTCGCGGATATAATCCTTCACCTCGTTCCCGTTTCGTTCCTGCGCCATCAGATCCTTGTAGGTATTGCTGATTCGCAAATGAGGAATTTGATCCCCATTCAGTGAGATCGCGTAATCATCGCCTATTTTTTCCACCATCACGTCGGGCAAAACGTAATTATTGGGATCGGGCGCAAAGATCTGCCCGGGCTTCGGGTCCAGTGTCGCAATAAAATTTGCAGCGCGCTGGATTTGTTCGGTCGTCGTGCCAAGACGCCTGGCAATCTCTGGAAACCGACGTTTACCGAGATCATCCAGGTGACGATCGACGATCCGATGTTCGAGGCTTCCCTCTTTTCCGAGACGAGATAGCTGGATCAGGAGACACTCGCGGAGATTTCGTGACGCGACACCGACAGGGTGAAACGTCTGGATGATCGCCAGAACGCGCTCGAGGCTCTCCTGATCCATGCCCGAGTTCTGCGCCATTTCCTCGGTGGAAGTCTGGAGGAATCCGACGTCATCAATGTTTCCTATAATCAACTCCGCAATTTTGCGGTCGTCAGCACTGAAATCCCCGCTGGATACCTGTTCCATCAGGTGCTGCTGGAGCGTTTCGCTGGCAACAATGGAGTCAAAAAAAAACTGGCGCCGCTCCTCCTCCTCTTGTGAGCGACCGGAGTAGCTGCTGTTCTGTGCCATGTAATCCCGCCATTCATCATCGAGCTTGGCCAACCGTTCAAATTCCTCCTGGAACGCATCACGCTCAGCCTGATGGTCCTCAATCGTTGGCTCCGTGAGCTCCTCCTCAAGCGTCGGATTGGTCTGGATCTCCTGCTGCACGAGATTGCGTAATTCGAGCATCGGCGCCTGGAGAATCTGGAGGCTTTGCTGCAGTTGCGGCGCAAGCACCTGCTGCATTGAGAGATTCTGTACCTGATGCATGCCGCTAGCCATATTAGACAGACGCTATCAAGTTTCTCGCAAATGAGCAAGCATTTTCCACGCCATTCCAGTAATTTTCAGAGTAAGCCGCAACAATCTCTTTTCGACACAACCGAGGAATATCTTTTGCTTAAACTTTTCGCCATGAAAAAGAATTGCGTGCTTTTTGCACTCATGACGGTTGGCACGGTCTTGACGCTCTTTGTCTCCCCCCTGCGCACACACGGTCAATCGGAGGCACAAGGCAATCAGATCGATCTCCTGCTGCAGGAGGTTGGTCAGCAACAGATCACCATTGCAAACAATCAGGCGATCATCGATGAGAAGCTCGCAGCAATCGACGAAAATCTGCGGGTCGCGCGAATCTTCGTTTCACGAGCAGGAGGTTCCAAATAATGAAATCGACCGTTCTAATCCTTACCGCGGTTCTCGCTTTCAGCATCTGCAGCGTAAAATCGCAATTTCCGAGTCAAAATCTACAGTCGCCCGCAAACATTTTGCAGCAAATGAAGGCAAACAACGATGCATTGATCGATCGGCAAAATGCGACGATCAAAACACTGGACGGAATGCAGGAGATGTCACGCCAGATCAAGATCTACAGTAAACGCGCCTAAGAGCGACTTCATCATGGAATTCGCTATAACTTTACCATCAAGGTCGTTTCCTGAGACCTTTTTTTCGCCTCCCGGCCGACTTCCGTTCCACCATGGTTAAAGGAAGCGTAACGGGTTTTTCTGATTGCATCTCGCTATTCATAACACGGTGATTGAGTTCTTCGACCGCCTGCCGCGCCATCAAGTCGAACGGCACATGAAAAGTCGTGAGTGCAGGGCAGAGAACCGCAGCCATCGGTTCATCACCCAACCCTATAACACTTAATACGTCCGGCACCAGAATTCCCTTATCGCGAGCCCGAACGAGTACGCCAGCCGCTGTTGAGTCGTCTGAACAGAATATCGCGGTCGGGCGTTCGCGCTCCCAAAGAACGTCGAGAGCATTCGCCCCATTCCCGACGGTCTGTTCTCCGTAAATAATGTTCTGGTCAACGGGAGAAACGCCGGCATCCCGATAACCCGAACTGACCCCCTTGTTGAGAGCTTCAAGCCCCGGATCCCCCGAACCGAATGGTCCCGAGACTACGGCAATGTCTTTATGCCCCAGAGAATTCAAGTAATTGATGGCTGACTTTCCAGCGGTAAAAAAGTCAGGCATCAGGGACGCAGCATGTTCTGTCGGAGCGAAACTCCCAATCGTCACCACAGCAATCTGACGCTCGGCGAGCTCTCGAACAAGTGACGCGTTTCCAGGACCGACAATCAAGACCTTCGTCGTAGTCCCGACCCAGATGGGATGAGGCAGGCTGTCGGGGTTCTTTTGATAGTCAAATGCCAATCGGTAGTCCGCCACCACGAACGATGCCGCTTTTTCTGAAAAAATTTTTCGGACAGCTTCAACGACGTGAAAGTTGAATGAGTGCGCCGGTTCCCTGCTCGAAGTCACAGCGGGCAACAACACACACACGTCACCGACTTCCGGATACATCCTCACAACCGCCCGTAGATCGTTGGGCACATATTCCAACTCCCTGCAGATCCGAAAAACACGATCTCGCGTGGATTGGCTTACACGAATTCCGTAGTCGCGGTCATTCAGAAGAGAGGAAATCGCGCCCTGCGAAACGCCAGTCGCGCGAGCGATTGACGCCATTGTCACCGTTTTCTGATTTTCACCCGATCTGCCAAACAAACGACGTATGACTTCGGACCGTTCCTCACTCCTACCGCCGCCTGCCGCTTCTGGAATCATGACAAGATAAGAATATTTGACATATTCGACATCAAAAGAAAAGCTCTACTACATTAATTCTGCTACACGTTAAGAAACCTGAAATCCTCCTCGCGAAAGAGACTCTTATATTTTCACTATCCGGTTTTCAAGCCTTTGAGCACAACATCTTTATCAGCCGGTTAATGTGCGCGTTTTCAAGCTCGCCATTGAAAGGTGCGCGCGTCAATGTCTGTGTCGGCGCTGAGGGATGCAAGAATGCAGCGCTGATATCCGCAGCAATCTCGGAGGGCGGGTTGGGCGATCAGTTCGCTTTCAGGAGACGGATGCGTGGAAGTATTGCGCTCAAATCGCCCTGCGATACGGCCCAATTTGCTCAGACACCTTTGGACTTTCTAAATCGACTTCACAAGAGCTGCAAACTGCAGTCGCTCGGATATTCCAAAGTATCCGCGAAACGCCTTTCCTCGCTCCGGCGCTACGCCCTGACCAACCGACTCGTTATCGAGAAAGTTGACGATTCTCGTCATAGCAAATCTGAATCGGCTATCCGCGAATTTTTTCATCCACAAACCGCGCACTCACGTAAACCGCGCATCCGCCCAGCATCGAGAGAAGGCCGAGGAACCTTCCGGGCTCCCCACGTGCAATTGACAGCACGACAAATCCCAGGACAACGACCAGAAGCGCATACCAACGCGCTCGCAGCAGTCGATGCCGGAAGATCCCAAGTCGGGTAAACTCCCCGCAGAAGGGGCATTTAACAGAAGCGGCCCCTAAAACCGCCTCGCATTTCTTACAGGTGATAGCCGACATTGAGCAAATGACTTTAGAGATGCAGTCTCCGGCCTGGTCAAGGCCTCATGTGCAAAAGAAACGTTGCCTCCAACAAAGCAATCTATGCATGGTGGCAGTCAATCAACCCGATGAGTTCAGAGTTTAAGATCCCAGAAAAATGGTCCAGACGCGTCGTGGGAGGCATCGGCTGGATTGTCATTATCGTCATCCTTTGTGTATGGCTTGCCAGTGGAGCTTACACTGTCGATCCTTCCGAGGTCGGCCTTGTAAAGCGATTCGGAAAATTCACCCACCAAACGGAACCCGGATTTCATTATCACCTTCCCCGTCCCATCGGTTCCGTCACGAAGGTCGATCAGCGGTCAGTTCGGACAGAAGAGATCGGATTTCGCAGCCGCGAAGGCGTGCCAAGCAACGAATTTGTCAGCCGGGATGAAGAAGCCCTGATGCTCACCGGGGACTTCAACGTGATCAAGGTCGAAACCGTGGTGCAATACGACGTGAAGGAATCAGAGAGGTTTGCATTCAACGTGGAAAACCCGCGTAACGTGCTTCGTGAGGCTGCACAAGCGGTGATTCGCGAACGCGTTGCAGTGCGTTCCGTGGATGAAGCGCTCACAGAAAAACGCGAGGAAATCGCGGCAAACATCCACAGGGAACTCCAGTCCATGATGGACGGCTATCAGACAGGTATCCGGATAATCAACGTACGCCTCCAGGAAGTGACGCCGCCCACGCAGGCGGTAGCTGAGGCGTTCGACGACGTGAACAGTGGTGTGCAGGATAAGGAGCGTCTCATATTCGAAGCGCGGCGATACACCAACGAACAGCTCCCCCGGGCACTCGGCCTTGCGCAGAAAGTCAACAACGAAGCACAATCCTACAAACAGAGCCGCATTTTGAAGGCTGAAGGCGACGTTGCGCGATTCGTTGCGGTGCTCGAAAGTTATCCTCCCGGCGATTCTGTTACGCTTGAGCGCATGTACATCGAGACAATGGAGGAAGTGTTGCCGCAGATCCGGAAAATTGTCGTTCCCGTAGAGGGGGCGAGCACGTTGAAGCTGCTCGGCCTCAACGAACTTCTGAATCCACAGGCCAAAGAAAAAGGGGAGGCAGGACAATGAAAAGTCTGATCGTAATCTTCATCGCCGCCGTCGCGTTGATCTTCGTCTATCGGACGTTCACCGTGCAGGTGGATGAAACCGAGACCGGAGTCATTCTGCAGTTCGGACAAATCGTCAAGGTACTCGACAAACCCGGACTTCATTTTAAAAAACCGGCTATTCAACACGCGATCTTCCTCGACCGCCGCCTCCTCAGCACGGACATCAAACCCGCACCGGTGATCACCGTGGACAAACAACGTCTCACCGTGGACAGCTATACACTGTGGCGCATCAGGGATGCGGGGCGCTTCGTCGAAACAATGCGCGGAATGCGCAGCAACGCAGAACAGCGCCTTGACGACATTGTGTATTCATTGCTTCGCGACGTCCTGGGACAAAAAAGCTTCGCCGACATCCTGAGGCGAGAATTCCTGTCCGACGTTCAGAAACTTGCGAATAAGCAGGTATCCGATTTCGGAATGCAGATTATCGATGTGCGGATCAAGCGCGCGGATCTTCCCGACACCAATCAGCAGGCCGTGTATCAGAGAATGATTTCCGAGCGTCAGCAGATTGCAGAAAAATACCGTGCCGAGGGCATGCAGGAAGCACAGAGGATTCGCGCGGAGACCGATCGAAAGGTAAGGATCACAATCGCCCAAGCGGAAAAGGAAGCCGAGGAATTGAAAGGAGAGGGCGACGCCCAGGCCCTTAAAACATACGTCGACGCCTACAAGCGCAACCCTTCGTTCTTCCTCTTCTGGCGAACCCTTGAGTCCTATAAAATCACGCTTCCGGGCACGACCTCCCTTGTTCTCTCCAGTGGGGCGGACTATCTGAGACTTCTCGAGAAGAGTCCTGATCCCACAGTCAAAGCTCCCGTCGAAAAAGACTCTTCGACGCCGAAAAAACCGCCGTTGTTCGGACCCCAGTGATCTAGCCTACCCGGCCATCAGTGCCTCGATCTCCTCTGCCTCCACCGGCACGTCGGCGAACAGATCCACATTGCCGGTCTGCGTGATGAGAATATTGTTTTCGAGCCGGATCCCGATTTTTTCGGCGGGAATGTAGATCCCCGGCTCACACGTCAGCACCCAACCGGGCGCCATTGGTTTCGTCATGTCTCCAAGATCATGGGTATCCAGCCCCAGCGAGTGCCCCGTGCCATGCATGAAATACTTTAAGCACGCGGGTTGGTCAGGATCCTGTTCCTTCACTTCTGCCAACGTGAGCAATTTGAGATCGACCAGTTCCTCCGTCATCGCCTCCTGCGTTTCGCGGTGGACATGGCGCATGACCCGCCCAGGTTTCATTCCTTTAATCGCGCCGCGCAACACTCGCAGAACCGCTTCGTAGACCTCTCTCTGTCGCCGACTGAACTTGCCACTTACCGGCAGTGTCCTCGAAAGGTCCGACTTGTAATTCGCGTAGCTCGCACCCACATCCAGAAGAAGAAGGTCCCCGTTTTGAGACACCTGATTATTCTGCAGGTAATGTAACACACAAGAATTCGCGCCCGACGCCACAATCGGCGAATAAGCGAAGCTCGCCCCACTCCGAATGAACTCGTGTGCAAACTCAGCTTCCACTTCCATTTCGTTCGCGCCCGGCTCCAGAAATTTTGCCGCGCGTCGAAATCCCGCCTCCGTGATCGCGCATGCTTTGCGCATGAGCCTGATTTCGTCCTCGGACTTCACAAGTCGAAGTTCCGCCATCAACGGCGCCAGTCGCCGATATCCGTGCAAGGGATATTGCGTCTGCACCTTGTGAATGAATCGAGCGTCCCGGGTCTCCACCTCGACCACCGCTCGCGGATGTTCGTTCGAATTGAGGTATATGTGATCGCATTCGCACATGAAACGGTGGAAAAGCGTCGGAAAACTCGATAACCATTCGACCCTCGTAATACCGGACATGCGGGTCGCCTCAGTCTTCGTCAATTTGTGTCCCTCCCACGTCTCGAGCTCTTCGCTCGTTTCCCGGACGAACAGGATTTCCCGATTCTTATTCTCCAGGGCATCGGGATAAAGCAGGAGGATGGTCTCCTCTTGATCAACCCCGCTAAGGTAAAAAAGATCGGCGTTCTGCGTGATCGGGAGGGTCCCGTCCCCGTTCGTCAACGGGATATCGTTGGAATTCAGAATGACAAGCGAGTTCGGGAGAAGTTTCTCAACCAACCTGGCCCGATTGCGCCTGAAAAGGCGAGGATCGATTGCAGAGTAACGCATTGCCAATCGAGTCAAGTTTGTGGGTTAAAAAACAAGCATAAAGCTCACAATCCGCGCCCGACGCAATGCCCCGTTTGACCGGTCGTCTCTGCTTTCGAACGGCAGCTAAGCAACTCATTTGAATTCGCACGGCGAAGTCATGGTCTGCACAGGAGAAGACAACTTTAAAGCTTGCGATAGGTGCCGCGGTTCTTAAATTCGGAGAATGCCCGATACCGCGCCGGTCGCCTACGACTCCAAGATCGAGGGAAACGTGATTTTCACCCAAGTTGATGCCGCCATGAACTGGATGCGCAAGAATTCGCTGTGGCCGATGCCCATGGGACTCGCCTGCTGCGCTATTGAACTCATGGCCACAGCTGCTTCCCGATTCGATATCTCGCGCTTCGGCGCCGAAGTAATGCGTTTCTCGCCCCGCCAATCCGACGTCATGATTGTGGCCGGCACGGTCACCTACAAAATGGCGCTCGCTGTCAAACGCATCTGGGATCAAATGCCGGAGCCGAAATGGTGCATCGCGATGGGAGCCTGCGCGTCTAGCGGGGGTATGTATCGCAGTTACGCTGTTTTGCAGGGGATTGATCGGCTTATCCCGGTCGACGTTTACATTTCAGGATGTCCCCCTCGCCCCGAAGCTCTCATCGATGGCCTAATGAAACTCCAGGCGAAAATCCAAAAAGAACCCTTCCTCAAAGAACAGAAGCAGGAACTCCTAAGCAGCTTTAAGTAATGACATTCGCCGATACAATTGAAGCAATTAAAAAAAACTACACCGTCCACGGAACGTCCGAATTCCGTGGCGAGACGACTCTCCTTGTTGAACGCGACCAAATTACCGACCTGGCGTCCTTCTGTAAAAAAGATCTTGGCTTCGACTACCTCATCGACATCACGAGTGTCGACAACTCCGGCACCGACCCGCGCTTTGTGGTCGTCTACGAACTCTACCGTTTCCGTGAGGGCGATCACCTCCGCCTCAAATTAACCGTCCCCGAAGACGACTGCGAGGTGCCTACCGTCACCGGCGTCTGGAAGACCGCCAATTGGCACGAGCGTGAAATCTGGGACATGATGGGTATCAGGTTTTCCGGTCACCCCGACCTCCGCCGTATTCTCATGTGGGAAGGCTACCCGTATTTTCCATTGCGCAAAGAATTCCCGCTCGCCGGAAAATCAAGCAACGTCGAAGACGTTGCATTTACCAATCCCGCTCCCCTCGCAGGCGGACCCTTCGTAACGATCCCGACCGAAAAATCGACCAAAGAACGCGAGCCTCGCTCACGCGAACAGTAAAGGTCAGGAAAATTCTCGAATTCTAGAGAGACCGACAATTCAACTGAAGTGGCGCCTGGAACGGTCTCATCCGTAAGTTCTTAGAGCCGAAAAGTTGAAACGGCGCACGTCGGACCGTAATCAGCTCGCCCAAGCATCCTAGCGACTGAGACAATGTTTTTTGCCACCGATTGCGAAACGCCGGCCGATTCTATTTAGCAAGAAGGAGCAATTATACGAATGAAAACACTCATTACGTTTGTTTATATTGCGGTCATTATCGCCGCGGTGGATAGAATCGCAGTCGCCGGGGAAAGCAGTGTCGTTTACAAAAACGACGGTCGCAGTGGATATCACGCTCAGCGGACGGTGATGAAGGAACCGACGACCATGGCTGTCTATCCAAAGGGAAAGAACGTGGAGGTTGTCGTTACCATCGCCGACCGACAGATTGGTTCAAATACCGGATCTCGTGGGCGAAGCGGTTACAACTACGCTTCTCGCGCAATCGACTAACCGTTCCACCGTGTTGGTTTGAGGTTTTTTTTACACAATGTAGTAGCTTTTTGATCAGTGCGACCAAATCTCGCCAACCACCGAAGGTATTTTAAAGGGTAAAACCTCCGAGCATAGATCTTGCTCCGCGGGGGGCGTGTGTTTTCGCACCTCGCTGGTTGCTTTTTTATTTCTTCTGACCTGCCCGCTTTCCAATGCGAGCGACAACGAATTCCCATTTCGATTCGTCGATGATCTTGTTTGGGTCGATGTCCATTCCAAAACGACTGGAAAAACGTTCCATTTTCTGCTCGATTCGGGAGCGGGAGCGACTTTTATAGATTCAGGATGCGCCCGCCAACTGAATGTCAAGCTGGGTCGACAGGAAACCGTTCAGAGTGTCGCAGGCCGCACAAAAGCATGGAAGGTGCGAGATTTGAATCTCTACGTAGGGGATTTTCCCCTGCCAGGATCGGCTCTCGTCGTCAATCTCAGCGTCGTCGGGCGCACACTGGGAAAGCGCGTCGATGGACTGATTGGAATCGATTTTTTCAACAAGCACGCTGTGCAACTGGATTACCGCGCTGGGCGAGCACGAGTTTTCGACCGTTACACACCTAAAGTTGGAGCCACCGTGATTTCACTTCGAAGCCGCAATTCGATACTTTGCGCGAAATTGGACCTCAACAATGTCCGGTCGCAGTGGCTTCGTATCGACACGGGCTGCAGCGCGGCTCTGCACTGGGCGGGAAAATCAGCCCAGCGCGCTCGTGCCAGCCGAAATACGACGGTGGCTCTCAAACCCGGAAGAGTCTCGTTTCGCGATGTTTCCGTCCAATGGGCGGGAAAAGAACTCGGAGTTGTCCGAGCCGGTCTCCACAGAAATGAGCTCTTCAGGGGTGAGGACGGTTTGCTTGGAAATGGGTTCCTTTCCCGCTTCAGGGTGACCGTGGACGCGCGCGAGCGCCGGCTTGTTCTGGAGTAACCACGCTTGTAACCACGCTTCACCGATACACGCCGCTCCGCAATGCGTGGATCAGAGGTAGAATCTATGGCCGGGAGATCCCTCGTTCAATCTTTTCTGCGCAAAGCCTTATCCTTTGAACAGCTGCTCCTACAGAAGGTGGTAGGGATCAACGTCGACTGTTACGACAACATCTTCGGGAAAGGTGAGCTTATAGAGCACCGTCTTCAGAAGCCGGCTCAACCGCGCGATCGCGACCGTGCGGAGCGATAAATGAAATCGATATTGGCCCCGCGACTTTTCCAGGGGTGCGGGTGCAGGTTTGCTCAGCTGAACACCGGCCGGCAAAAATTCCTTCAGTCGCCTAGCCAAAGTCTCGGCGGAAAACTCAGCTTTCCGCTGATGCGGCGATCGAACGGTAATCAACACCATGCGGGTGAAAGGCGGGTATCCCCATTTTTCTCGAAACTCAATCTCCTGCTCCGAGAACCCTTCGAAATCGTGGTGCCGGGCAAATTGGATCGACGGGCTGAACGGAGTGAAACTCTGCACGATCACTTCACCCTCGACATCGCCTCGCCCAGCGCGTCCGGCGACCTGCGTAAGAAGCTGGAACGTGCGTTCACCGGCGCGAAAATCAGGCAGGTGCAGCGCGAGATCCGCATTAATGATTCCCACAAGCGTCACATTTGGAAAATGAAGTCCTTTGGCAATCATCTGCGTCCCAACGAGAATGTCCGTTTTTCCGATACGGAAGTCGTGTAAGACCTCACGAAAGGCTCCCTTTCGCGTCATTGTGTCCGCATCCATACGCCTAACCACCGCTCTAGGGAAAATCCGCGCAACCGCGTCCTCGACCTTCTCTGTTCCCGTTCCCGAATAGCGAATACCCGGATCGCCACATTCTGGACATTTCGCCGGAATCTTAGCAACATGACCGCAGATATGGCAGACGATCCGAGACTCTTTCCGATGATACGTTAACGAAACGCTGCAGTTCGGGCAGTGGGCGACGTACCCGCAGACACTGCATTGCAACGATGTCGAAAATCCACGTCGATTCAGGAAGAGGATCGACTGTTCCTTCTTTTCCAAACGTTCTTCGATGGCTTTACAAAGACGGTCGGAAAGGATAGCCGGACCTTTTTGCCGGATGCGTTCCTGCCGCAGATCAACGATCCGGATCAAGGGCATGCGGCGGTCATCGACGCGACGTCCGAGATTTAGCAGTTCGTATTTGCCTGTCTTCGTGTTGTGATAACTCTCCAACGACGGGGTTGCGCTGCCGAGAACGATGGCGCAAGGCTCCATACGAGCGCGCAGAACGGCTATGTCCCGCGCGTGATACCCTGGCACTTCTTCCTGTTTGTAGGTGCTTTCGTGCTCTTCATCGACCACGATCAGGCCAAGATTAGCAAGAGGCGCGAAAATCGCGCTGCGAGCGCCGATCACGATACGCGCGAATCCTTCGTTGATCTTATGCCATTCATCGTGACGTTCCCCCCGAGAAAGATGACTGTGCAACACGGCCACGCCGGCATTCGTTTCAGCAAATCGGCTTTTAAATCGTTCGACGGTCTGCGGAGTTAGCGCAATCTCGGGAACGAGCATGATTGCCGATTTTCCACGCTCCAACGCCTGATGAATGGCCTGCAGATAAATCTCAGTCTTGCCACTGCCGGTAACGCCGTGCAGCAACATGGGTCGCGCAGCATCCGGTGCATTCATCGCAGCCAACACTTGTTTGAAGGCAGCGCATTGCTCCTCGTTCAACTCAAGACTTGCAGAAGGAAGAAACGTCACGTCCCCGAGCGGATCCCGTTCCACAACCCCCTCACCGATCAGCACCAAGCCTTTTCTCACGAGGCTTTTGATGGTTTGCCGATCCGCCCCTGCCTCCGATAGCAACTGCACAACCGGGATGGGCTCGGTGGCAGCTTGAAGCACCTGTACAACGGATGCCTGATTTGGGGCTCGCTTCGCGATAACGGAGAACTCATCCATGCTAATCTCGCGTGCCAAACGGGCAAAAAGGAGTGTTTTGTGCGTGACTTCCGCCTTACGAATTACCTCAGGTAGCACGGCGCGAAGTGCGGCATCAATCGAACAACAATAGTAATCGGAGATCCAGTTCGCCAATTGCAACAGGATCGGATTCATGATCGGTCGGTTTCCAACGACCTTTGCGACAGGGCGCAGATGCGTCGCATCGGAGTGATCCGTCAATTCTACTACGGTCGCAAGCAGCAGGCGTGTCTTGACCGGCACCCGTACACGAGAGCCGACGGCCACTTCGTCGGAAATTTGGAGCGGAATCTCGTAATCGAACGTACGGCTCCCGGAGTGGTCGACCAGAACTCGCGCGTACTTCGGCATGGCCTGGGACAATGCGACGCGGGCAGGGTTTTTTGTAGAAATTTCTTTGAGTCCGGCTTACGTGAACCTAGGTGCTCCGTTTTTTCAGGAATCTCATTACCACTCTCATTCTAGCCGCGCTCGCAGGAGGCGCTATCACCCTGTATTTTTCCGCTGATCCACGCTACACCGCAGAGGAACTGATCTTCTTCAAACGGTACGCCGCTTTCGACGCTATCATCCAAACCATCGCACGCGAACGCGGCGTCGACCCGATGCTCGTGAAAGCAGTCGTATGGCGCGAGAGCAAATTCCAGCCGGACATGGTCGGCCAAAACGGCGAACGTGGTTTGATGCAGGTTACCGAAGGCGCAGCCGAGGACTGGGTAAATGCGGAGAAAATTGAAGATTTTCGCCCGACCGATCTTTTCGATCCAAAAACAAATTTGAATGTAGGCGTGTGGTATCTCTCCCGAGCATTGGGGCGCTGGAAAGAAAAGGAGGATCCGCTGCCATTTGCCCTGGCCGAGTACAACGCAGGAAGATCGCGCGTCCATCAGTGGATCGGCAATTCAAACATGGGTAACAGAGCTGAAGCCCGCGATCTCAGGGGACAGATCGCGTTTCCGAGCACAAAGAGATACATTGAGACAATCGAGCAACGCTACAATTTCTACAAAGATCGCGGGCGAATGTAAGAGACCGTCTCAGCGCCTTCTCAGCTTTCGTCTACGTTTTCTGGTGTGCAGGAACAGGTTTGCACCCCTCCCTTGAGGATACGATCCGAACATCCAGCCGCTCTCAATAAATGAACTCCACCGTCTCGCGCGGAACTGGTGGAGCGGTAATCGAAACGGTCTCCGGTTTTCCCTTCGTTAGACGAAGCTTTCGCCCCTCATGCGTAATTTCCAGCTCCTCGCCTTCAGCTAGAATATAGGTGGCTGAGCGGGCTTCGCGATCGAGGTCCACCTTCAGACGACATCCCCGTACGAGCAGGGAAAACTTAAGCCCCTTCATTTGCTTGCCCGGCGCCGGATTGAACGAAATCTTTCCACCGTAATCCCGCATCCCGGCAGCGCCATAAATCAGAGCCATCCAGGTACCGCCCATGGAAGCAATGTGACAACCATGCTGCACATTTGCGCCCACGTCAGCAAGGTCCATCATGAGCGCGCAGTGCAGATAATTCCTCGCTTTCTCCATGCGTCCCAACTCGAATGCCAGAATGCTCTGCACGGAGACCGAGAGCGAGGAATCGCCGGTGGTGAGGGGGTCGTAGAAGTCGAAATTTCTTCGTTTCTGGTCTTCTGCAAACTGATCGCCAAGCAGAACCATGGCCAGAACCACATCCGCCTGTTTAATCACCTGGTGGCGATAGATCACGAGCGGATGGAAATGCAGCAGCAGGGGGTATTTCTCCGCAGGGATACCCTCAAAATCCCATTCCTCCCGTTCAAGAAAGTCTCCATCCTGCAGATGAATTCCCATGCCTTCGTCATACGGCACATACATGTTGTCACCAGCCCGTCGCCACTCCGCGATTTCAGATTCCTCCAGTTTTGTTTCATGTGCGAGCACCGCGTAGCGCTCGGAATTATTGAATCGCAGCCACTCGATTGTTTCTGCGGCATACCAGAGGTTCTCCCGCGCCATCAAGTTCGTGTAGGCATTGTTGTTCACCACCGTGTTGTATTCGTCGGGTCCGGTGACCCCATTGATACAGAACTTTCCGCCCTTCGCACCTGAAAAGAACCCAAGGTCAGCCCAGAGACGCGCCGTCTCCACCAGCATCTCGGCGCCCTCTCCGTGGAGAAAATCCATATCCCCCGACACTTCCACATACTTTTTCAGCGCGTAAATGATGTCCGCATTGATGTGATACTGCGCCGTACCGGCGGCATAATAGGCAGAGGCTTCCTCTCCGTTGATGGTACGCCAGGGAAAAAGAGCACCTTTCTGATTTACCTCACGCGCGCGGCTTCGCGCGATTTCCAGCATGCTGTATCGAAATCGCAACAAGTTCTTCGCGAGCCGCGGTTCGGTGAAATTAAGGAAAGGCAGAACGTAGATTTCCGCATCCCAGAAATACTGGCCCTCGTAGCCATCCCCGGTAAGCCCCTTAGCCGGAATGCCGACATTCTGAGTGCGTGCGCTCGCCTGGGCAATGTGAAAGAGATTGAATCGAATGACCTGCTGAGTCGCGACATCCCCGCGAACCTCGACGTCTGCTCTGCTCCAAAAATCAGCCAGATAATCGCGCTGATCATTTGCCAAAGAGGTGAATCCATGGCGCTTCGCACGATCCAACGCGCGATCGGCTCTTTCCACGAGTTCTTTGTGCTTCGCGGAACGTGAGTTGTGATACGTCATGAACTTCGAAAGCCGCACAGGCTTCCCCTTTTCCCCTTCAATCGAATAAATCACGCGCCCGGCATCGTCGCCGCTTTCGGCCTCTACCCTCACCGCAAGTTCGGTCTCAAGAGTGTGATCAATTCCACATGCCAGACGCATGCGACTACTCCGCGTGACGTGAGCCATCAACACCCGTTGATCTTCCGCAGAGTGATGCTCCGGCAGGAGCACTCGCTCCTTGAACGCTCGCGTGCCACGGGGATCGCCGACGGCCGCCTGGCTGCCGAGAACGTGATTCAATTCCGACGAAATAACGATTGGTGCGTCACTGTTCAGCAGCGTGACTTCGTAATCGATGGCCGCGATGTGGCGATGCACAAATGAAACAAGGCGCTTCGATTTTATCCGGATCTGTTTCCCGGAGTGCTTCTCCCAAACCACTTCCCGCTCGAGACACCCTTCGCGCATGTCGAGCGCCCGGCGGTAAGAAAGCAACGTAGCGCGCACAAGGTCGAATGGTTCGTCGTCGATATAAAGACGGATGATCTTCGCATCCGGGACGTTCACGATTGTCTGCCCCGTCCGCGCAAACCCAAAGGCATCCTCTGCATGAATGATCGGCCACGTCTCGTGAAAGCCGTTTACAAAAGTGCCGTTGAAATAAGTTGGCGATCCCTCTTCGAATCCGCCACGCATGCCCAGAAACCCGTTTGCCGAGGCAAAAAGCGTCTCCGTCTGCGCAAGCAGTCGCGGGTAAAATTTCGTTTCCACCAGACACCACTCATCCGGCGGATACACGTGCCTGGGCATGGGTTCGATTTTTCTTCTCAGCATCGATCTTCGAGGTTAATCATCCAGAAACGCTTCAAGATCCGCCACTACGATATCGGCGCCGGCAGCCTTGAGACTATCCGCTTCCCCGTGGCGGGAGACGCCAATCACGAGCCCGAATCCACCCGCACGCCCCGCCTCAACGCCCGACAGGGCATCCTCGATTACGACCGCACGCTTTGGATCGACGCCGAGTTCCCGAGACGCCTCCAAAAACGTATCCGGCGCCGGCTTGCCGGGCAACTTCCGTTCCGCCGCCACCCGGCCATCCACGCTGGCATCGAAATAATCCATGAGACCAGCAATTCTCAGCACAGTCTCACAGTTCTTGCTCGAGGAGACGATGGCCAACTTGATTTCGCGCTCGCGCAGGCGCTTCAACATCGCTACCGATCCGGGAAACACAAATACGCCGTCCGTCTCGAGAATCTTGTTGACCAGTTGATTCTTCCGGTTACCCAGCCCACAAATTGTCTCGATCTCGGGAGAATCGGACGCATCTCCCCACGGTAAATGGATTCCTCTTGATTCGAGGAATGACCGCACTCCGTCATAGCGGGGCTTCCCGTCTACATATTCCCGGTAATCAGAATCCGAATCAAATAGCCGCACCTTCCCCTGATCAACGGCTCTACTCGCGAGGTAGGCGTCAAACATTTGTTTCCAGGCATTGGCGTGCACACGCGCCGTATCGGTAATCACCCCGTCCAAGTCGAAAAGCACCGCATCGTAATTGGCAAAGAATTCGTCGTCCAGTTTCAGCATGGTCGTCCTGTGGTTATCTCGGTTAGTTAAAGTGGCGTCAGGCGTTCCCGTTCTTATCCCGCCGATCCAGCGAGAGCCGTTTCATCAGCACGAGTTCCGTACCCTGTTTTTTGATATTGAAATCTATGGCGTCGAAGGCGGCTCGCATCATATGTAAGCCAAGCCCCCCCGGCTCAACCAGCTCGATCGGACGCCCCCGCATTCGCGCCGGATCACTATGATTGCCGAAATCCCGCAATCGAAGGCGAAAACAGTTCTTTCCCGATTCACAGGAGAGCGTGATGAGTTGTGTTTCTTCGTGATTGTAGGCGTGCCGGATAATATTTGTGCACGCCTCGTCAACACCCAGGACAATCAGGTCGATCTCCCTCGAGGAAAGCGCGAATTCGGACACATACTCCCGCACAAACTGGCGCACGAGAGTGAGGTTCGCGGGATGGCTTGCGAACTCCAGGTGCTTCATTTGAACCCCAATACGAGGATGGTCATATCATCGTGAACATCGGCTGTTCCGCGGTGTTGCCGCTCACCTTCGACAAGGGACCTCACCACAGTTTTCGGAGTTTCGCAATTCCGACTGATGATTTCGTGTATCTTCGCGCGATCCATGCACTGCTCGTTCACATCGAATGACTCGACCAGTCCGTCCGTAAAGCACACAAAAATTTCACCCAATCCCACCGTAGTGGAGCAAAGCGTATATTTCAGACCTTCGAGAATGCCAATCGGTGGTCCGTTTGTCGGAACAACGTCCGACACCACACCTTTCGCCGAAACGTGCATAGGGGGACAATGTCCTGCACTCGCATATTCGATCGTCCGCGTCGACACTGCAATTCGGCCGACAATCGTCGTAATGAACATGCCGCGAATTGTAGTTCCGCAAAGCCGCCGGTTCCAACGTTCCAGAGCATCCGCCGGTGAAATGCCGGGCCGGATAATCAGCCGCAGAATGCTTAATGACTGCGCCATCAATAACGCGGCCGGAATACCCTTTCCTGAAACGTCACCGATCACGAAGTAGACTTCATCGGGGCTCACTTCGATGACGTCGTAAAAATCCCCGCCAATATTGTTTGCAGAGCGATAGCTCGCCGCAAAGCGAAGCCCCTCGGGCTTCGGAAGCGTCTGAGGAAGAAAGCTGTTCTGGATATCACGTGCAAGACTCAACTCACGCTCAACTCTTGCCTGTTCGGCCTGTTGCTCGAGGGTCCGCAGGCGCTCCAGCGCAGTGCCCGCAAGGTTGCCATAGGCTTCGAACGCCTCCAGATCGGTCTCATCGAACGCCTCGCGATCCAGCGGATTCAACACCTGCACGACGCCCACCTCGCGGTCGCCGTGAATCAGCGGAACACAAAGTATCGAACGGGTCCGAAAACCGCTCTTCTTGTCCGCCTCGCGGTAAAATCGCGAATCCTGATACGCATCTTTGACAAGTTGACCCTTCCGATGCTCAAGCACCCACCCGGCAATCCCCTTGCCTCGCGGCACGACAATGTCCGTCTCTTTCCCGCGGCCGATTACGAGTTGTAGGTCTCCCGCCTCATTTACCAGAAACAGAGAACTCGCCTCGGCGTTCATGACGCGGCGCGAAACGTCGAGAATTGCCGAAAGCAGCTCCCGGAAGTCCGTGATCGCGGTAATGAGCGCGCTGACTTCGACGAGGCCCTTGTAGATTCGCAGGGAACGTTCGAGTTTCTCTATCTCACACAGCATGGAATGTAGGATATTTCTCCAAGGCGTGCGCTCCCGTCCAAGCAAATTTCACGGGTACGATAAACTTACTCCTTTTGTAGATGTTTTTATCAAGAATCCGCTGGCAAACATGACTGTTCTGTCTATTGGTTCAACCATGCGAACCGCCGCATTAGTTGTTTCGTTTTTCGTGGTCCAGTCCGCCCTGTTCGCGGATACGGCCTACCAGGCAATCCGCACCGTACAGGCTTCAACCGGAGACGCCATTCTCGAGCGGGTTGTCGAAGTGCGCGGCCAGGGAGGCGCTCCACAACCGGAGGTCTGGCACGTCGTTCTGGATGACCCGCTGGCCCGTGGTGGGGTCCGCGTCATGGAAGTGAAAGGGAACAAGATTGTTGGCGAACGCACTCCGGTGAGCGGATACCTTTCCGAGGGAGCTTCTTCTCTAATCCGGCTTGATGACTTGAATCTGGATTCATCCGGGGCATTTTCCGTCGTCGAGAAATCGGCTGTCAATCAGCGTGTTGGCTTCGACAAAGTGGACTACTCGTTGCGCCTGGATGCACCCGGAGGAACGCCTGTGTGGTTTGTCACCCTTTACGACATCGAAGGAAGAGAAGTCGGTTCCGTGCAGATCGCAGCCAAAGAAGGCGCTGTCCTAAATGAACAGTGGTTTGCGAACGTGCCTACTGGCAACGACCGGGAATATGTGCAGGATGTAGGGGAAGAAACGCAGGAAAAATCGGGCGCGGGAAAAGTAATTGATTCGGTTGGAAATTTCGGCCAGCGGGTAAAGCGGCACTTTATGCGCGATGGCGCGGCGGTACAGCGATTCTTTACCGGAAGGAGCACCCTGGACGACGAAGATCGATGAGTTTCGTCTCCCGCTAAATTGATCGGCTAAAACTATGCTCTGGCTGATCGTTGGGCTCACCCTTGCAGGTCTTGCACTGCTTGCGGCCGAAGTTCTTCTTCCCGGCTTCATCGCCGGGGCGATCGGTCTCGTATTGCTTCTGGTCGCAATCGTTTTCTCGTTCAAGGAGTACGGGCCTGAGGTTGGCATGTTCATGCTGATCGGGATCACAATCGTGACATTTTCCGGGTTCATGCTCTGGCTCTACTTATTTCCCCGCACCTTTATTGGGAAACGACTCATGCTGAATGCCGCCATTGACGGGCCGCATGAATACCCGGACCATTCCAGTCTTCTCGGCAAGCAGGGCGTGGCACTCACAGACCTGCGCCCCGCCGGCACCGCCCGGATCGAGAATCAGCGCGTCGATGTCGTGGCCGAGTCCGGTTACATTCCTGCAGACGAACCCGTCGTTGTCCGTAAAGTCGAAGGGCTGCGCGTGGTGGTTCGCAGAATTACTTCCTCAATTTGATCTAAAACGCTTCCCAGTGTTTCCTCTCTTCCTGTAAACGTTTCACTCCTAACTTCCATGCCCATGTCCGGAATCATCTCCTTCGTCCTGATGGCAATCGTCGGCCTGATTGGCCTGATCGTCATTATCGTCCTCTTCAACTTCCTCGGAATCTGGATTCGCGCCCGAATCGCAAATGCCCCGGTCGGCCTTATCACGATGGTGGCGATGCGGCTGCGCCGCGTGCCCGTCGGGCTCATCGTCGACAGCCGCATTACCGCGTTGAAAGCCGGAATCACAATTGAGACCGATCCGTTGGAGGCTCACTATCTCGCAGGTGGAAAGGTCGATCAGGTCATTCTTGCACTCATCGCCGCAGACAAGGCGGGAATCGCACTGGATTTCAACCGCGCCTGCGCCATCGACCTCGCGACGAAAGGCACGAACAAGAGCGTGGTCGAGGCCGTCCAGACGAGCATCAACCCGAAAGTCATTGATTGCCCTCATCCGAGCATGGGAAAAAGCACCATTGACGGCGTGGCTCGCGACGGTATTGGCGTTCGAGCCAAAGCCCGCGTCACCGTTCGATCCAACCTCGATCGCTTCGTCGGTGGCGCGATGGAAGAAACCATCATCGCTCGTGTCGGCGAGGGCATCGTGAGTTCGATCGGATCGGCCGACTCTTACAAAGAAGTGCTGGAAAATCCCGATCGGATCTCCAAGACCGTCCTCTCAAAGGGCCTGGATAGCGGCACTGCCTTCGAAATTCTCTCGATCGATATTGCGGACGTCGATATCGGGGAGAACATCGGCGCCAAATTGCAAGCCGAGCAGGCCGATGCGGACAAACGTGTCGCGCAAGCCAAGGCTGAAGTGCGTCGCGCCGCCGCCGTCGCCGTCGAACAGGAGATGCGCGCCAAGACCCAGGAGATGCGCGCCAAGGTCGTTGAAGCGGAAGCCGAAGTGCCATTGGCTATGGCCGAAGCCTTTCGCGCCGGCAATATCGGCATCATGGACTACGTAAAGCTCAAGAACGTCGAATCCGATACCAGGATGCGCGAGTCGATCGGAAAGCCGGAGACGCAAACCCCACCGAGCAGCTAGGAACATCTTTTCGCGCTTTCTATCGCTTCCTGAGTCATGGAAACATTTGTCATTCTGCTAATCATGGTTGCGATCAGCTTGTTCAACTGGCTGATGAAGAAGTCTGCAGACGCGAGGGAAGCCAGGGAGCAGGCGGAGCGTGAAAAGCAGGATGAAGGATCAGTTCCTACGGTCTCCTACCCGAGCCGGCAGGCCACACCGCCAGTCGCTAAAAGGCCGGAGGAGGAACGTCTCCGGGAGTTCATGGAGGCGCTTGGAATTCCAAAGGACAAATTGCCCCGCCAGCTCCGCAGGGAAGTACGCCCGCCCACGCCCCAACGGCCCGAGCCAAAACCGGCGCAAGCAGCTCCTCCATCCCTCCGTCGTGAAGCTCCGAGCCCCCGGAAAAAACCGAAACCCTCACCGGCTGTCGCACAGCCCACTACAGCGTTTCCTTCGGCGGAACCGGCCCACGCACCGTTCCCGGAAGCCCAAAAGGTCTACGAAACGATCGCTCCCGACGCCTACAAAATCAGGACCGCTGCAGATCGTGCGGCCTCCGTTCCCGCCGTCGCCTTGCGAGAAGTCCTGAAATCAGAAAATGGGTTTCGCACTGCGTTTCTGATGCACGAGATCATTGGGCCACCACGAAGTTTCCGCCCTCACTCGGATCTTCCTGGACTCGCATGATTTCCCTGCCAAGCACTTGCAAAGCAGCAAGGCTCCCCCTACTTTTTAACTCTTCTTTGTAAGCCGGCGTGGCGGAATTGGCAGACGCGCTGGACTCAAAATCCAGTTCTCGCAAGGGAGTGTCGGTTCGAGCCCGACCGCCGGTATTTTTGAATCCCGATCGATGAGGATCAAAATAAGCCGTCGAAACCAACGATAAGATAAGAATCGGTCCCGCATACGCTGTTTGTGACTCTCCGGAACATGCTGCGCTTCAAGCTTCTTCCTTCGCGAAGGGCTTTGGCTGTCGCATGTCTCCGCGTTCCGCCGCACGAACTCGCGACCTACCCGTGGAATATTTCCAAAAAAGCTCACCGCGCAACGAAACGTCGCTTTCGGGCAGTCAATTCGACGTAAATTGACATTATATTTTGAGGACTTCATGGTCAGTTCGCCGTGTATCTTCCTCTCCTCAGCCCCCGCAGAGCTGGTAAACTTTGCTCCTGCCCGTTTCAACCGAAGAACGGTGCAAATGGGTGCAACGGCTTTACGCTGATCGAAATACTGTTCGTCGTCGCCGTGATCGTGGGAATCATGTCAATGATTGCGCCGGCAATTGACGCGATGACTCAGCACCGCGGGGTCGAATCGGCTGCTTACGGGATCGCGGGCGCACTCGAAACCGCGCGAACCTATGCGATCGCGAACAACACCTACACGTGGGTTGGCTTTTTCGAGGAGGATGCTTCCGCCCATTCAACGACACCCGCGAAGCCGGGCATTGGAAATTTGGTAGTATCCATTGTCGCGTCAAAGAACGGTACGCTGCCATACGATCCGAATGACTTGAGCGCAATGAATTCCGAAAGCCTGATTCAGCTTGGGAAATTGCTGAAGATCGGAGGCGTGCATCTGGCGACTTTCGACAATAACGCAGAAGAAAGCTCGAATTTCGCCAATCGCCCCCCCGCCAGCAACGATGCTGCAAGAATAGGAAACACGACTGCCCCCGCCTCCTCGCAGACGCCGTTCCACTATCCTTTAAGTGACGGACCCGTGAGATACACGTTTACAAAAGCCGTGCAGTTCAGTCCCCGGGGTGAAGCGCGCGTAAATAATAGCAGCATAAAACCGGTTGCGGAGTTCGGCCTGGCGTCAGCGCGGGGAAATGCACTATCAGAAAGTGCCTCCAACAAGGCGGCAGTCCAGCTGACGGGTATCGCAGGAAATGTGACAATCTATCGGCCATGATGCTTCGGTTCTCGAACACCGGCGCATTTTCGCTCGCAGAGGTCACCGTTGCTTTGAGCGTGGCCGCATTCACGCTCGTTGCCATTTTCGGATTGCTGCCCGTCGGTCTCGACTCCGCTCGAGCTGCAATAGGGCAAACCGCCGCCAACGGCATCATCTCTGCGGTCATCTCGGACCTTAGGGCTACTCAACCGGATGCGAACTCCAGCGACCAATTCGGAATTGCCATTCCGACCGATCCGGCGGCGGCATTTCGCACTGGCACGATCCTCTATTTCAATGCCGAGGGCAAAGCGGCCACAAATCCTCAGTCAGACTCCCGTTATCGACTCGAAATCAAATTCCTGCTGGCCGACCACACGCAGGCACCTGCCCATGCACTGCTTCAAATGACCTGGCCCGCGGCGGCCAAGCCCGAGGATGCTCAGGGCACCGTGAAAGTATTCTGTGCCATCAACAGACATTGATGAAGACCGGCATCGTAAAAATTTTCCCGCGGCCCCACGGCTTCACGCTCTTGGAGCTTCTCGTCGCGACAGCGGTGCTGACGCTTTTGATTCTTCTCGTCGCACAGCTCATCAGCAGCGCCGCAGCCCTCACGACACTCGGCGAAAAACGAATAGATGCCGACTCCCATGCAAATTCGGTGCTCGACCGCATGGCTATCGATTTCTCCCGGATGGTAAAACGTCCGGACCTAGATTACTATCTCAAGTCGAAGGCGCAGCCTCGAACCGGCGATAATGGCAGGGCCGGTAACGACCAGATCGCTTTCTACAGCGAAGTACCTGGCTACTATCCGTCCAACATTTCGCCAAGCCCCTTGTCGATTGTCAGCTATCGATTAAATGCAACCAAAGTTCAACTTGAACGAATGGGCAAGAGCTTGGCGTGGAATGGCGTCGCGTCCGGCGGAAGCCCCATGGTTTATCTTCCAATTACGATTAAGGATACGTGGCCTGTCGCAACGAACCAGAAACATGACTCCGATTACGAAGTTTTAGGGCCGGAGGTATTCCGCTTCGAATATGGTTACCTTCTGAAAGGCAGGAAGCTTGCGGATGGAAGCACGCTGCCCTCGGTAACGAGCGACACGCCCTGGGATACACGCCCCGAAGTGGCGCACACCTCGGTCGACGGGCTACGCGACGTCGCAGCCATCATTGTCTACATCGCGGTGATCGATCCAAAGAGCCGCGAGCTTGTCAATGACCTCCTGGCTGCATTGGCCGAGAATTTGACTGATTTGGCCGGCGGGCAGAAACCGGGCGAACTCGAGAGCGCGTGGCAAAACACGATCGAAAGTTGCGCACTTCCCCTCCCGGCCAAATCTTGCATGCGCATTTACCGCCGAGTGTATCCGCTCTAATTAGATGGATCGGATTTCCCTGATGGAACGACGCAATCGACAAGGCGCCGCGCTTGTAATCGTGCTGGCCTTTGTCGTACTTGTATCTGGAGTCATCGTGGCCTTCCTGAGTCGCGCCATGGTCAGCAATCACCTGTCCAACAGCAGCCTGAATCGGACTGAGGCCGAGCAACTCGCGTTGAGTGCCACAGAAATCGTTATCGGTGATCTAAAACAGGAAATCGTCAATGGCTCAATAGCGACTTCCGTAGCACCAAGAGCAACGATTTACAGGCCCAGAAGGCCTGTGAATATGCTCCCGGCACGAAAGGCTCCAGATGCAATTCCCAACCTGGTCCGACGAAGCGGGGATGATCCTCCACCCCCGGCTGTTCACAGCCGCGCCTCTTCTGTAAGTTCCGCCAATGAATCGTTGAACGGTCGCTTTATCAGTGCGGCGCGATGGAACAGCCACTATTTGATCCCGCGTCCTTCCAGGGCCGAGCCGACGGATACAGAACCGGTTCCCGAGTTCTCCCCACCGGACTGGGTCATGGTAACCAGCGATGAGGGTCCAATTGGGAATCCTTCAGATCCTGGCAGAGTTGTCGGTCGCTACGCCTATGCAATCTTCGATGAGGGCGAGTTGTTGGACGTGAATGTCGCTGGTTATCCAACGAATGCGAAAGTGAACCAATACGGAAAAAAGCCGGCACTAGCTTATGCGGACCTCACCGCACTCGGCCCCGATGGATTGTCCAACACCGCGATAAACGGTTTGGTGGGATGGCGAAACTATGCCACCGCCAAACCAAACGGCTCCTTCAAGGATTTCACGTTCGGCAAGGCTGCAGCGAAAGATTTTTTTGATTCCGTGGTCAATAACACTAATGGCTTTCTGCGCGTGAATGCAATGACGTGGAATGGCCGGACTGATCAAGCATTCCTGAGCCGCCAGCAATTGATCGATTATTCATTAGAAGCTCAATGGGGCCATGCTGTAAATAATCTTCAATACTTCGGCACGTTTTCCCGGGACGTTCACGCACCCACGTGGAGTCCATCAACTCCGACACCCACGAATCCCGATTTGGTCAAGGTTCGTGTCAGGCAAGAATTCGCGAGATCCGACGGAACAGCGGCGCGAGTCGGAGAACCTTTATTGAAGCGGCGTTTTTCCCTCGCCCGGCTGGCAACAATCGGGAATCGCACCTTGGTCAATGGAACGGCTTCTCAGGCATTGGCGACGAAAGCCCAGCGTGACTTTGGGCTTGTATGGAACGCCGATCATTGGGATTACTGCGGGCCAACCGACCACGTTGGCCAGAGTTCGATTGCAAAAATCAGCGAAATCGGCAATCGCGAGCCAAACTTCTTCGAACTGCTTAAGGCTGGAATTCTGGGCAACCCACCTGATCTCCAGATCATTCATATCGGCGCCAACATCATTGACCAATACGATGCAGACAGCTATCCCACGCAGATTAATTTTGGCAATGCAAATATCGTTTATGGCGTGGAAGATCTCCCCTATTCTTTCCTCCAGTCCGAGGATGGTACGATTAAAGTCTTTGCGTGGAATCCGCATCAGCCCTTGGGTGCCTTCGCCAAGACTCCGACTAAGTTCAGAATTCGCACCGCGACTGAATCGGAAGAATCTGGATTTCCATTTGAGGTCAGCCCGAGCGCAACTTTCCGAAACCGCACAGTCGTTGCGAAGGACATCGAGAATCGCGACATGTTTCTCGAATACCTGGCACCCCCGGTAAATACCGGGAGTATCACTGCATTAAGAAGCTGAATGGAGGGAAACCGGAAGCCAACGACACTGACCCTCGTACCGACAGCTTAGACGGTCCGTCTTTATTCAACGGGAACGTCGATCGCCAGCCAATCATTCTAAATCGTCCTTTCCGTAATGTCGGTGAGCTGGGATATGTTTTCCGCGGTATGTCTTGGAAGAACATCGATTTCTTTACAAATGAAAGCGCGGATGCGGGTCTGCTCGACATCTTCTGCGTTCAGGCGACAACCAACGAGAACGCTTTGGTTGCCGGACGGATCAATTTGAATACGCGCCAGAAACCGATCCTGCAGGCGATCATCGCAGGAGCAATGGTGGCCGAGACTCACTCTTCAACAGTGAGCGCGGGGAATGCTCAAATCATCGCCGACAAACTTGTAGCGTTCACCACCGGCACGAATCCTTTCTTGAATCGAAGCGAACTCGTCACCAAAGCTGCCTCACTTCTGAAAGGTAGTGACCGAGACAAAAAGAGTGGCGAAGCGGCCCTGCGCGCGCTATCCGAGGTGGGAACTACGCGCACATGGAATCTCATGATCGACGTGATTGCACAAAGCGGCAGATATGGCCCGGGTCAATCTGATCTCACGAGGTTCACTGTTGAAGGCGAGAAACGATATTGGGTGCACGTAGCAATTGATCGATTCACAGGTGGGGTCGTCGATAAGATGTTAGAGGCAGTCTATGAGTAATCCCATCATTTCCCTTGCACATTGATCACAATCCGTCGTGTCGCTGCAGGAGAAGAGCATGTTCTGTGGAGTGTATTTCACTCTTCGGTCCATGAGATTGCCAAATCCCATTACAATCAGGAACAACTTGATGCCTGGGCACCGGCTGAATATCCAAGAGACGCATGGGCGTCGCGGATACTTCAGAATCGCCCCTTCATCGCCGAACTTGAGGGCATGATTGTTGGATTTGCGGACATCCAGCCAAATGGCTACATCGACCATTTTTTTGTTTCAGGAAAAATGACTGGTAAAGGAGTTGGCGCAAGGCTCATGCAGGCACTCGAAGAAACTGCCAAGGCAAACAACATTCCCTGCATGTTTTCAAATGTCAGTCGGAGCGCAGAGTCGTTTTTCCTGAAACATGGCTTCCTCGTTGAATTTCGTCGTCAGGTCATGGTTGAGGGTGTGAATCTTGACAATGCGAGAATGTATCGGGTGTTGCAGGTAACAAATAGAGTGAACGCATGAGCGGACAAGGGTGAGACATAGACACTCCTTCATCATCGTGTCTCCGCGGGCCGCTTCTGGTTGAATCAACTGATCGACCGGCGCGCTGAAACAGCCTGGCGGCCGCGAGCAGAGCGCGTTAAATTCGACATGGTTTGGCCTTCGGGACGAAGATCGCTTATGGCCGAGAGATCTTTGGCGTCACTGGTGTTCGTGGAGCATTCGCGGGCGGATTTCTCAGTTTGCAGACAACTGCGCGATACGGAAAATCATGGCAGAAATTGGAAGTCAAACGTTTGAGCGGGAAATTGGGTACGGAATCGTGGAAGCGGTTTACGAACTGCGAACCATGGATGAAAACCCCGCATCGGTGAGCGTTTCGCTCCCTTCGTGAGGTTCAGCTTCGGTCAATGCATCTTTTTCAGAAGCATGGGCGTGGGAAACAGATCGGGCTTGCCATTGGCTCGAAAAGCGCCGCGTTGCCGTTGGGCCATGAAGATCCTCTTCTCCAACGCGTGTTCCTCAACACGGAATTCCTACGCTTCGAAATACTCCTCCGTTCCTTCCCTCCGGCTGGCGGCGCATAATCATCCCGCTTGAAATTCATCGCCGGGTGACCTCGTCCCGGAATTCCGAATCGCTTCCTTGATGATCGGAATGACGGGTGCTGCGACGCTCAAAAGTTTCACGCCCGCCTCGATAAGCATCGGCACGGCCTTCTCCTTTCCTGCCAGCCTACCGCACACGGCAACCAGCTTCCCGCCCGACTCCGCAGTAATTATGCGGATCAATCGGAGGACAGCTGGATGATCATCGTGCAGGTAACCAGCGACGAGCGAGTTGTCTCGATCGGCCGCCATCACGTACTGGGACAGGTCGTTCGTGCCGATACTCAGAAAATCCGCGTATCGTACGATCTCCGACACGCAAAGCGCGGCGGCGGGAGTCTCGATCATTGCACCAAGCATTGGGATATCCGTGATGCCAAGCTCCGCTGCCTCTTGTTCCACCTGAACCCAAACCTTCCGCATGTCCTCCGAGGTTGTAATCATTGGGACCAGGATGCGGATGTCGTGCTCACGCGAGAGCCTGAGAAATGCCCGAAGCTGAGTTTGGAGCAACTGCGGGTGATTAAAGAGCAGGCGAATCCCTCGTCTGCCCAGCGAGGGATTCGTTTCCGCAGGAAGATCGAAATAGGGTAAAAGCTTGTCTCCACCGATGTCCAGGAGGCGAAGACAAACGATCCGACCGGCAAAGGGAGCGATGGTCGCTCCGATCTCCGCGACGAGCTCATCTTCGGTTGGCAGATTTCCATGCTCTAAATAGAGCCCCTCCAGCCGGTACAACCCTATGCCATCTGCTCCGTTCTTGACTGCTCTGTCGGCGTCTCCTTGCAAGTTTACGTTTGCCATGACGGGGATCTCCTTCCCATCCCGCGTCCGTGCCGGCTCTCTGGTGCGCTCCCTCGCCCCCTTGATCCGGCGACGGAACGCATCGCACTGCCGTTCAAATTCCGCATTCGTTTCGGCATCGGGATTCAGAACGATCGTTCCGCGAAGCGCATCCACGGCAAGGAGACCGCCATCTGCCACTTTTCCAATCAGCCCCTTCACCTGAGCGATGGCAGGAATCGACATCGCTTGCGCGAGAATTGCTACGTGGGAAGTGGGCGAACCAATTTCGGTGACGATCGCCTGAGGTCGGTTTCGCGCTAGATAGACCATCTCCGACACATAAAGTTGCCTGGCTACGAGGACAGCCCCGGCAGGAAACCGCTCCAGCGAATGCTCCCGGATGCCTGCGAGCTCGCGCAGGATACGACGCGCAAGGTCCAATACGTCGTCCGCGCGCTGGCGCAAGATTGGATTGGGCAGTTTCAAGAAGCGTTGTTGCCGTTTCCGAAATACACTGTGCACAACAGCTTCGGCGCGGACGGATTCCTGCATTATCCGGGTCTCCAACTCCTGTTGCAAGCCGGGATCCGAGAGGATCATTTCATGGGCTTGAAGAATCCCTCCAATATCGCCTCCAGTCTTCCCGTCGATCATTTCGGCGGACTCCGCGAGATCCTCCTGGACTTTCGCCATAGCTTGCTGCAGCCGGGCAAGCTCATTGCCAACGGCCGCTTCTTCGACAGGCGCAGCGCCATAGTCACTATCCAAAATATCCCTGTAAAGACACGCCCTGCCCGCGGCCAGCCCAACGGAGAGAGTACAACGCCCCGAAAAAGCAGATTGGACGGCGCTTGAGCGCCGACGGCACTACTGGATTCAATCATTCCGCTACTGGATTCAATCATTCTCAATAACCCATCCCGGAGGTTCCAGGCAGGACGTCCTCAGCATAATCAGCCAGTCAGTCACGGTCAAATTGGCCAATCTCCGCCGCAAACCCGAATCGTATACAGGGCGATCGCTTCATTTATCGCCGATGGAGAATCTATCGTCGGATCGGACGGAGTGATGGATTGATGGCGAACGCAATCCAGCGTGAAACCGGACAGAGTCGACTGATGTCGATTCCCGTGGATCACAGGAAAACGATCGTGAAATTGCGGCTACTCTTGCGCAAGATACTGGAGCGCACTTAGTCCCGGCAGGAAGAAGTATGCGCCGCCGCGAACCGTCACAAATTGCGGAACGTCTGAAATGCGCCGTCGCAGGCCATCCTCCTGCGGGAGATTAAAGTCGCTCGTCACCGGACAGCCCGGGATTGGTTCGCGATCGCCAAGCAATGGATCGGTTTCTCCGGTCAAAGCCGAGAACTTCGAGCTGGCGATCCATGCGTTCTGAATGAATTCAAACTGACGAGCAATGTTCGCGGTCAAACAAATGAAATGCAATCCGCGTTCCGGTTCGTCCTCGGGCGCCGGCGAAAGCGCATCCTCCAGCTTCAGTTCCTCTCCATACTCACGACCGCGCCGCAGAATTCGATGAAACCGCACTGAGGAAATTACATCGTCACGGAAACGCCTCGAATCGAGCCCAAATATCGTCAACAACTTTTTCAACAGACCCGGGGGGCTTTCGGGAAAATCCGCATTCCGCGGATTTGCTCTTCTCACATGCGCACCGAAGGGGCATTGACTGCCAGATAAATCCTTGTCAAAGGTGAAGCGATTAAGCCTGACCTGATCGGAGTCGTTCTGATCTATTCTGAGAATGGGTTCATTCTGAATTGGCACCAGTGGATCGCCATTCCTTTTTCGCCCGACCATGGCAGCGGCCAGTCTCTTCGTTTCTTCCAGGTCGCCGCCTGATTGTTGATAGTTGAACTGCCAGAACTTCCTCACGTCCTGACTCAACTGACGCATTACCAGATAGCTTCCGTTGCGCCCAAGATCTTTCTTCTGAGGTTGATCAATCGCATTTGGCAAGATGGCGCTTCTGGAATCGCCTTTCAACAACGGGCGTTCAGTCAGCTTTCCATACTCGTTTGGATAACCAAGAAGGAATTCCCCCAATGCCACGACATTGCTATACTGGTACTGCGTCGTCGGCGTTCTCCGCTGCCGCCCCCAATCTACCTCCGGCTGACTGATTCCATCGGCGAATCCAAAAGGTTCGAATCCGTCCTGGTCCGCTGTGCCGAGCGAGCTCATGACTTCGAATGCTTCGTTCCATGGAGCAGCGCTCGCAGACTGAACAAGCGTGTCGAATTGATCCGGCTCGGCGAAGAACATCACCAACACGTGCGGCATGCGTTCGACGTTTCCCCAATCCCAGTATTCGCGCGAATTATGTCCCACATCCCCGAGTTGCCGTGCACGATATTCCGCAGCCATCCCCGTGCGAAACTCGTGCGAAAACTCTTCGATTACAGACTCGGGGACGCCGAGCGCTTCGAGCCCTGCCACAGTAAAGGCGACGTGCAGCGCGGTCTTCGGCGGTGGCTTCACGTAAACCGCGTTTGTCACCGGGGCGGAGCGCAGCCATGCCCGGGCGGCTGCGGCGTCCTTGATTCTCAACAGCTCATAACGAGCTTTGGTCATGGTTTTGTAACCGAACCGGACTAAGCCCTGCACATCGGCAAAATCGATATCCCTCTCTTTCATAATAGCGCCAACCACTCCCGGACCTCCTCGTCGCTCATCGAATCAGACTCCAATCCTTTGCGGATGCGGGTGTTTCTATCCAAGTCAATGGCAGTCTGGCCTGGGTAAGCCTTATACCACACCTGCGTCGGGAGCGTATGACGTCGGAGGTATTCCTTGTATTTCCGTTCATCGGAACACCCGTCAAGGATCAGCCAATTCGTTCGCGGATAACCAATCGCATTGCTGAAGGACGCATTGAGGCCGAAGCCCGTCTTGTTGATAAAGTCGTCCATGTAACTTTCTACACTACCGTCATAATTACTGCAGAAGATCATGCGCTCCGTACCCGCTACAAAAACCCAACGGGCAAAATGGATTGTGCGGATCCTCCCGAGCCTGCCTGGCCTTACGACATGCCTGGCCGCGTAATCCACAATGCTGAGCACACCAATCGTTGTAATAAGGCGAAACACGCCCGGCTTCAGACTTCCCATTGCGCTGAACTGATTCGTCACCGTGTGATCTTCCAAAGCCGAGAGTGCATCGGCATGACTCTGGTCCACGGTTGGACACACTTCCGGGTCGTTCTTCTCCCTGTATCGCAAAATGATCAGATAAAATGGCGCAACAAAAATCAGGAGCGGCGATACCAGCAACCCCAGCAGCGGCATTCCAATGAGATGGACCTTGTTCATGATCCACCATCCCACCGGAGTTCGGGACTCATCGGAAAGCGTCAGGCGTCCGGCAGAAGTTTCACCTTCGACGTACTCCCTGACGGCGGAATAAATTTCTCGAACCGACATTCTCGGAAGTGAAGACGCATGCTGAACGAGATAACGCTCCACCGCATCCTTCAACTCCACTTCCTCCTTTACCTGCCGGACGGTACGGCCACGGGTGTTCACATAGTTCGCAATGGATGGGCTTCGGTGCTGCTTCATCCACGTGAAAAGATTCATGCGGGAGTCGAATCCCTTGCAACAGCCGAAAATTGCCTTCAGCCCATCCGCGTAGCGATTTGCCAGATCATGTAGAAAAGCATCGTCTGCCCCGTCGATATCCCCCAGAAAAGCCAGATAAAGCGGATAGGTCCTTGGCTTGAGCCCATGAAAACGCACATCGCCAGTCGTCTGGTCGTCCAGGATCAACAACCGCGCGAAATGGAGAGTATCCATGTCGCCAAATGGAATCAGCGAGTTGTCCGGATTCACGCGACCCGGCGCCTCGTTCATCGACTCAAGCAACCGACGAAGCCCCGATTCTTTGGCCGGATCAACGACGGCCAGAACCATGAAGCTCGACTGGGGAGTCATAACCGGGTCACTCGAACACTTCGTCGCCGTTCGGTTCGTAATGAGGCACCCTGTTCATATCGTGACGGAGCTTGGACAACTCCAGATACATGCGCCCACGGGCGCGGCTCTGGTTTCCCAGCGGCCGGTGCTCGGCAATCGTGTGCCACGGATTGTAGGAAAGTTGTTTTGCAAATTCCATTTGTGCAGGCGAATCGAACTTCTGCTTCGGCAAACGCAAAGTCGCCACCGAGACCCGTGGAGACAGTCTCTCAGGCCAGAGAACGGCATTATTTTCGATCGGCATCAGATGCGGATCAGTTTGCAATTGCAACCGGATGTCGAGCTCGACGTCGCCCGCGTCCAGCGCAGCCACCATCGCTTCACGCAAGTAATCATCCGGCGGACGTAGCGGCAACCGCGGAATCGGCGTTTTCTTATCGGACTTTGGCCACACGGAGTACTGCATGGCCTGCCCCTCTCCCAGAAGGTAAGGCACGCAACTGAAATACGGAGCTTCAAATGGGCTGCTCTGCGTTTTGGTCCATAATCCCTGCATGATCATATCCAGGATATGCGGCCGCTGGAAGTTTAGAAAATAGTAGACCTGAGCATTCTTGAGGCTCTCTTTTTGTAACTGTGCATTCGCCTTCATATCGGGTGTAACAAATGTCGGAGTCGACACCCCAAACATATCCAGCGTGTGCTTCTCCTCATCAATCAGTTTTTCCCCGGGTACGCCCAACAGCTTGATGCTGATGCTCATGAATCCCACGTCATCGATATCCGGCGTAATGTAGGGTCCCGGCCCCGAAAACCGCACCCACGCCCGAAACGTTTGCGGCTTTGCGTAAATTCCATGCCGGAATTGCGTCGGAAGATTGTCGTGAATAATGAATTCGCCGCGCACGATTCCGTGCGTCTTCGTATTTCCGCCACGCTCAAATCCGCCTGACTTCCATAGACCGCGCATCTGATTTGTGAATGTTTCGATGATCGAATCGAGATACTCTTCCTCTCCCGGAAGTGGCTTTTCCTCCGCAATTTTCAGCCCCTCATCTTCCCGCCCCAGATTAATGAGGTCCGTGGTGAACTGCGCAACCGGATCACGAAGCGTCGCTTCAAATAATGTCCTGATCCATGGGTCCACACGCCGCTCCAACTGCAAAAGCCGGAAAAAGGTATTGGAAATCCAGTTTTTCACCGCCGAGCCAGTATTGGCTGGTGGCATGGGCCGACTAACGTTCGAATTCACACCACTTTCGATAGAACAGTTGATCTCGATTTGTATCAAGCATTTTTCCATGCCGGCGAACCGCAGAAACACACGCTCACTCCCTTCGCACAGCGCATCTGCATCAGATCCTGCTTCTCATTCTTGTAGATCAAAAGTACATTGTGCATCATCGGGATGCGGGCTGTTGTCCTGACCATCCTTTCTGCAAATGCAGCTTTCTCCTCGAATTTCGCGATGAAGCCTGCCATTTCGCTTGCCATCCTTTCCGCCTTCCATCCGGGTCTTATTTCGCCCCATTAGGCCGCGGTAGTGTCTTGACCTTCTTGCTGTAAAAATGAGCGTCAAAACTCACTTTCTTGCCCAATACCACAATATTGATCAGCGCTTCAGCACCGGCCACATTCGGGATAAACATATCCACCAAAGCGTTATTTAAAAGACAGCGCGCAAAACGCCATACCAGATCCCCTCTGCGAGAGGGGCAGAAAGTCGCGTAGCGACGCTTCGGGGTGTGTATTCCCGCACCAATTTCAGTTCATTCTCCCGTCGTAAGTTCCTTTTGCGAAGCAGGTCAAATCAGCAAGGGTTGCCGGGTCTATGCGAAGCTTCCTCTTCCCATCTTTCCGGGTTCCTTTCCTATCACGATCCTTTGGCGCACCCTCTGCTTTAAAGTCGCCATGAGATTCGCTGCGCTGATCATCGTAGTCGCTATCATTTATGTCGTTTCGGTGCGCTGGAACCCCGCTAACTCGGTAGATGAGGCCATGAAAGAGGCCGATGCTGTAACGCAACCGGCCAGTGCTGAAACGACCACTCAGAATGGCCACCGGTCATCGCCCAGCCTTCGCGAACCAATGGACCGCACGCGCGCCGTGCTCAAAAAAGTCAGACAGCGTAACGGCGACGGCGAATTCTAGGCGCCTCGGGCAACGGCTGAAGCGCTATCTGCGGAGAAGAACGGGGAGTATGCTATCGCAAAATTCATGAGCGTGATCCTCCTTCGTTGCTGCTGATACACGAAAGATCCTGTAGGTCATTAGTGAAGGACTCGGGCTCGTTGATGCCGGGTGCGAAGTGGTGTTGTGGCACCTCAAGAATCTGAAAAATTCATTTGCAGAGTACCTGCCGACAAACCTCCTGACGCTCCAAGGAATGCGCCACGCGAAACGAGCCTTCCGTCCGGCGCGTCAGCGAACGTCCTCCGCCCAACTCACGACGGTAAGCTCTCCCACGCCGCTTCCGCCCAACCGGCTGAGCGCCTCGTCGTGATGCGCATTCGCGCCGCCACTGATTTTGGCTGTATTCGCAATGAAGTCACCGCTCATATTACCATCGCCGGATATGGTAATGTCATAATCAGGCGCCTTAACCATGCCAATGAAGGTTCCGCTTCCGGACACAGTCAGCTTGTTCAGGCGTAACGCCATTTAGCTCAAGAATCGCCGTAATATTGGATCGATTGTAAAACGCAGAACCGGAAACCGTGATGTCCTCCTCGACATAGTATGTGACATGAACGCCTTCCAGCTGCTCGATGTATCCGCTGCCGGAGACGGTCAATTTCCCGGTAACCCATACCTCAACATAGCTTTCCTCTCCAGCGGCCGCGGCTGCAGGTTGAGGAACTTTCCGGCACTGATTGTGAGTTCGCTGACATTGTAGCGCGCAGGGGCTCCGGCAGGGCTGACCAGTGTGCGCCATGGTGCTCTTGATCACTGTCGGAGAGGCGTTAAACGTCGACCAGGTCGGCGCGTAAACCGGCTCGATTCTTTCCTCAAAGGGCGCAGTGATTGTGCCCTGGACATTGATGGTATTTACAGGGACCGGTCCGGTGTATTCCAGATCACCATAGACGTACGTCTCCCCGAAATCCGGGTCCGTGCTGTTGAGCACGCCGATGTCGCATTGGATTGGCGTTTCGTCTCATTATAGAACTGTTCGTCGATTTCGTCGGATCGCTGGAGTCGAAACTGTCGACCTAACCTCGACTCTTCTACCCGCTGCTCAAGGCAAAACGTGGCGGCGGCCTGTTGCAGGCTGGATTGAAGTATTTTTGGCCGATTGCCCTGCTGAGGCGAAGAGACCTCCGAAGAGGAGTGCCAAACAAACCGCAGCGACGGCGTCCTCGAGAATGGTGCTCCCTTTGAGGTTCCTTTCTTCGTGAAGAATATTCTCCAATTAAATAATAATTATGAAATAAGCGATAACTTCTGAGACGCTTGATCTAAATCCGAGCACATTTCCTCAGCTCCCCGTTTTCGCCCAATGCGCCTTGTGCCAGCGCCTCAAATCCACTGGTTACGTCGAACAGCTCTTCGTCAATCGAAGTTTGTCTGCGCTGATTGAAATCAAGACGCAACCTTTCGAGCATCTCGCCAATGTTGTGTTCAGCCCGCTGCATCGTGGCGAGGCGGCTTGCATTTTCAGCAGCGAGCGATTCGGCACATGCCCGGAAAAGCGACACGAAGAGATGCTCCTGTATGAGCTTGGCCAAGGTCGGCTCCATCGGCCCAAGCGTTTCCGGAATCATGCTCGTCGGCCATGGGAGGGCGCGCACCCGGGACTCCCACTCTTGATCCAGGGGCAGCAGCCGCTGGACGGTAGATTCATAGCCGGTTCTGGCGGTTGGCCGGTTCCAAAACACGAACAGTTCGTCGCGATTCCGACCCTCGACCAGTCGGGAAACTTGCAGTGCGATCTCGCCTACCAACGGCGTGATCCCTACGCCGGCGATTGCATTCCAGGCAGCGATGACGACATCCGGTCCTGTCTTGACCAGTACTCCTTCATCTGTCGCAAGATATCGCTCGCCGTCGCGCTCCGACTCATAGGTAAGGATCCCGGGAACTGAGGTTGCCACACAATCCAGTCGTTGTGGAAGAATTCCACAAAATCCTGCAGACGTTTCGGCCACGATCCGCGAGACGTCCGCTCGTTCGAGGAAAATCTCAAACGGCAGCAGTATTTGCATGCGCGTCAGAGACATCGACTTGAATATGAACACTGACGGAATGGAAACGACAAGGAGGAGAATGAGCTTAATTTAAGATAACCATTAGCAGAAGGTTGGACAAGAAATACGCTTTGGACGTTAAGCCGTGTGACGGCCTGGCAAGCAGATCGAGGACGACCTTACGCCGTCGAGCAGCGGGCATTTGAATAATCGTCTGGCGTGCAGCTTGCTCTGCATTTCCGCGATGTCTTTCAAGCGGCCTAAAGAAGTTCACAGCTTTTCGAAAAAATCTCCGCATCATCATTGCGAGAGCTCGTCTTACGGCTGCTGTGCTGGCCGGATGCCCGCTCGTTTACATGGTCCATGCCCAGGAGGAGAACGTGGACAGAGGGCGTGTAATCGAACGTGCCGAGGGAGACGTCCAGAAGCCTGAAAAGATAGCGGTGAATGACCTTGAACTGGCAGTAGCCTGCCGAAAGGTGTCGCGCCTTTGGTGAAGATCGCGTTTCGGAAGTCTAGAAAGATGCGTAACTGGGACGGTGGTTCGTAGAGTCTTCTCGAGTTTGCGGAAAGTAGCTGGCCTGCACCTGAGGTTTGGATGCGGCATGGGGACCCCGGTTCGCAAGAGGTTCGGCTGAAAAAAGGGAAAAATCCCTTCCTCCTCCTGGACACTTCCCTGCCCCGAAGCTATTAGAGAATGTCCAAAAAAGGAATGAGGGGGGTCGCGTTGCTCGCGATTTTGGCGCTCGCCAAGGCGAGATTGCGGCGCCGATATCCGTTGCGATCTCGGCCGAGCGAGGTCGACCGGGAGGGTTCGCCTTTTCACCCGGTGGCTCGATCCGCATGATCGGACTGTGGGCCGGTGTCGACGCCGAGTTTGTTGAATGATCCAATCTGGTTTGTCATGCAGGAAGCCAGAATGGATGGACGCGGATGCGAACTGTGGAGACCGACGGAACTTGAACAAAAACAACGAGGAGATCCACTGAATATGGTCGAAGTCCAGAATTGGAAGCGCGCAATAACCTACCACGCGCACTCGGTCGAAGCAATCGGCAGCGATGAGGACATCCGGCGGATCGTGAAGGACCCGACGCGCTATCCGTCGCCTGTCCGCGTCAAAGAATCGCACCATTCCACGACGCGCTGTGTCGTTGCCGAAGGCGGCACCGTCCTCGACGTGTCGGGTTTCAACAGAATCCTGAGCATTGATAAAGAGAAGTGCCAACTCACGATGCAAGCTGATGTCTTGTATATCGGCGCCGCAAAGGAACTGGATCGAAACGACTTACAGTTTTACGTCAACGTCGAGATCGGCAACCTGACGGTCGTCTCGGGCGCATGCGGCGGCACCAAGGATGCTTCGTACTTTTCCAAAGCCGAAGGCTGGGAGTTCGGCCAGGTCGCATCCTTTACATCGGAGTCAAAACTGTGCAACCCGACGGCACATTTCTTGAAGTTACCGAGGATGGCGACCCTGAGTTGATGGCCGCGATGCGCTCCTCCTACGGCACGCTCGGCGTGATCTATGAGGTCACCCTACAGGGTCAAACCGATCGTCGCCATGAAGGTCGAACACAAGGCCTATCACGTCGACCAGTTTGCCGATCAACTCGAGTCGCTGATCTCCGGCGAGCGCTCATTGATGCTCTATCTTTTCCCTTTTCTCGATAAGGTCGTCGTCGAATGAATACCGCTCGGACGCGCAGGGCGAGGTCAGGCCGGGGTCCTGGCAATGGCGGGTGCGGAACTATGTGTGGAAGACATTCGGGCCTGGCTATTCGATGCTGCTCGGCTATGTCGTGCCGATCCGGCCACTGCGCTTCGCCCTGATAAACCTCTTTAACCGCGCGGTTGTCTGGTTTCTCACAAACCTTCTCAGCAACAATAATTCGAGTCCGGCTGATCAGATCATCCGCTACGCTCCGACCGCAGGCTTTGCCTCTTATACATTCTCGATCTGGGCCATTCCGCGCGAGGACTACCCTCAGGCCCTCCGGGATTATTTTGCCTTTTGCAAACAGTATCGGAAGGAAAACAACTACCGCTGCGACCTTGTGAACGTCGGCTACCATATCGTCCAGGACCGCCAGTCGCTCTTCTCTAAGGCTATGTAAGCAAATAAACGTGACAAGTTGTGAGTTTGTGGCAGTATGGCTGCGTGGACGATTTCGAGGCAGTCAAACAACGCTTCACGAGAATCTCCGGGGTGCTGGATGAGAGGATGCGCCGGCTGTTCGCTGCCAATGAGGCTGAAGTGCTTGGTTATGGCGGCGTTTCGCTGGTCTCCCGGGCCACGGGGGTATCGCGCCGTGCGATCACCGCGGGCCTTGTTGAACTTGAATGCGGGACAGCCGGAGAGGTGCCGCAGTCGCCGACACGCATTCGCCGGCCGGGCGGCGGGCGCAAGAAAGCAGTCGTGGCCGATGCCACTTTGCAAAGGGATCTGGAGGGGCTCATCGAACCGCTCACCCGAGGCGATCCGCAGTCGGCTTTGCGCTGGACCTGCCGGAGTTTGCGCCAACTCGCCGCGCAACTCGCGGCGCTGGGCCACCGCGTCAGTCACACCACGGTAGGTGAGCTTTTGCAAGAGATGGGCTACAGCCTGCACGCCAATCAGAAGACCATGGAAGGCGCCGCGCATCCCGATCGCAACGCCCAATTCGAGTTCATCAATGCGCGCACCGAACGCGAATTGGCGGAGGGTAATCCAGTCATTTCGGTAGACACCAAGAAGAAGGAACTGGTAGGCGATTTCAAGAATCCCGGGCGCACCAACCGGCCCAAGGGCGACCCGCAGAAGGTGCGCGTGCATGACTTTCTCATTCCAGAGCTGGGCCGTGCGAATCCCTACGGCGTCTATGACGTGACGCATAATCTGGGCTGGGTCAGCGTTGGCACCGATCATGACACGGCGAGCTTCGCGGTGGAGACCATCCGGCGCTGGTGGAAGTCAATGGGTGCGGCCCTTTACCCAAAGGCGCAGCGCTTGCAGATCATGGCTGATGGTGGCGGCAGCAACGGGTCACGAGTGCGGCTGTGGAAATTGGAACTCCAGGCGTTGGCCGAGGAATTAGGCTTTCCGATTCAGGTTTGTCATCTGCCTCCGGCGACCAGCAAGTGGAACAAAATCGAGCATCGGCTGTTTTCTTTCATCAGCATGAATTGGAGCGGTCAGCCTCTGGTCAGTCACGAAGTCATCGTCAATCTCATCAAGGCAACCCGGACGGCAAAAGGATTGCGAGTCGATGCAGAGATCGACCGTAATATCTATCCGCCCGGTCGCAAAATCAGCGATGAGCAAATGAAGCAAGTCAACCTGACCAGAGAGAGCTTCCACGGAGAATGGAACTACACAATTTCGCCGTTCCAGCAACAGCTCAACATGTGACAGTTACTTCCTTACGAGCCCTTACACGCGCCGCGGACCGGTCCTGACGCTCGATCCGGTGGCCACTGGCCTCCCAGGTTGGGAAGGGTTTCTGATCGCCTACAACCAGTTTTGCAGCGAGCGAAACGGAACGCCACTGTTCAATCAGACTGGATCGTTGACCGGGCATCAGGCGCTGAAAGCTTTCGGCAAGGAGCTCACCGTATTTCAGTCCTACCGGCGAAAGATGGATCCCGACGACCGGTTCTATAGTGACTATTTCCGTCGCCTCTTTGAAAGCCCTTGACGCTCTTTAACGCGCCGAGGGCCGTTACTAAAACCATCTCAGCTGGCCCCGGTGCAGTTCATTCCATCCGGCGCCCGATTGGCGTTTGCTTCCGCGGAGATCGCCTCGCAGCACCGTGCGGGAAAAGGCTGATCCACAGGAAATCAGGATGAGCCGGCGAGATGAAGATCAAAGGCGCGCCATTCCATCAGCAGTTTCTCGATTGTCGTCCACAATTAGAATTCGAAGGCTTTGATTGGATGAACGGTCGGCCACCTTCAAACGCTCGAGCACCGCGGCCAAGGCCGAGTCCACCGCAGGCAGGCTCACGGTAAATTTGCTACCCTTTCCAATGCCGTCGCTCTGCGCCACCACGGTGCCGCCATGCATTTCGGTAAGATTGCGAACGATGGTCAATCCAAGTCCCAAACCGCCTTCATTCCGATCCAGTGACCGTTCACCCTGCACAAAGAGCTCGAACATCGCGGGAAGTTTCGTTCTTGATATTCCGATCCCCGTATCTTTCACCGATATCTTTACCTCCGTATCAACCCGAAGTGCGTTCAACCAGATTCGCCCCCCGGTCGGGGTATACTTCGCAGCATTCGTAAGAAGATTCGCCACGATCTGCTCCAAGCGCGCCGGATCGGCATAAACTGTCAAATCTCCTTCATAGGCGGTAGTTAGCTCGTGCTTTCGCTCGGAAATCAACGATCGCACTTCCTCGACGGCACGGTCTAAAATAAGCGCAGCATTGAGATTTCGGCGCTCCAACCGAACCTTACCGAGAGTCAGGCGGGACACATCCAAAAGATCATCGACGAGCCGCGCCAGATGTGAACTCTGGCGATCCACAACCCCTTTGGCCCACTCCACATCCCCTTCATCGCCTTCCGCTAGCTTCGTCACCTCCAGCGCATTGCGAATAGCCGCCAGAGGATTGCGCAATTCGTGCGCAAGCATCGCCAGAAATTCGCTCTTTCGGCGATCCGCCTCCCGTAGAAGATCCTCAGCCCGCTTCCGTTCGGAAATGTCCACCATGACGTTCAGCGCACCGCACACTTTGCCCGATTCGTCCCGAATGGGGTTTGCTTGGGCAAGAATCGTGACCCGCTCTCCATTGGGGCGTTCGATAACAGCCTCGTATCCGTTATATTCCCGCTCTTCCTTCAAAGCCAGAGCCATCCAACAAGCATCGTGAGAAAGGGGCGAACCATCGGACAGGAACAGCCTAAACGATCCGCAAAATCGGTCCTCTGCATCGCGGAGCTTCGGCGTGCGACCCCATAGATTGACAGCCTGCTGGTTGTAATAGGTAATCAACCCCTCCGCATCGCAGGTATAGGCGCCGGCCGGCAGCTTTTCCAGGAATTGACGAAAGTGCAATTCACCCTCGTTCAGAGCGGTCGCCGAAATCATCTCCGGTCGCATACCATGAAATGCCTTGCTATGCAAAGCGAGCAAGAGCGCCGGAGATCTTCCCTACGCGCTTCGGCGCGTTAAACTATTAACCGGCTTGTGCGGAAACCATTGTGGTCTTACTCCCAGGCGAGGATCATGCCAATCTAAAGCCCGAAAGGGACGTTCTCACGTCATGGATTTCGCAGGCAGTATCGGGTTCCAAAATCGACACCACAAACGTGGCTATCACCAAGCCCTTAGCCGAATCCGGCAAACAATTTGGCGTGCTCTCGCGCCTCTTTCAATTCATACGCGTCTCGTCAACCGCGATAATTTCAAGCGAACGACCGGTTTTGCGAAGCTCAACGGTCTTAAGAAGTTTGCCTGATTTGCTACCGCTCGCGCCGCTCACCTCGAAACGCAGCGGAAAATTCACTCTGATTGCCTCATCCGTCTCACTCTGAATTTGAGGATCCCCCGCAAGCCAGAAATGCCGCTGCGGATACTGGGCATTGTATTGTTCCAGATCGCGACGAATAACCTCTTTACTCACCCCACTGTCGCCGAAGTAATTCACCCTATCGGCGAAAAATTCCAGTTCCGGTTCCACGGACGGAGCCAACCCGGCAAGCACATAAGCGGCTATGTAATCCCGCAACCGGTCCTGTGTGACAGCCCTTACCGATTGCTGCGGTTGCGTTACTGCCACCGCCCGCGGGGGGACAGCAACCGCTCGGGGTGGTACCGTTACAGCCCGTGCGGGAGCCTCTCCTGCGGGGGAAGGCATCGCGGCCGCAGGGGAAGGCGTCTCTGAAGCTGTGGGAGGAGTCGCTTCCGCCTGGCGAACATGTTTGGTGTCTTGTAAGATTGGAGAAGGTTTAGCGACGGGCGACGGAACACTCACAATGGTATGCCCTTCCGCGGGTTCTTCACGTGCCATTCCCGATTCGGAATCTGGCGGCAGATCTTCATTTACGGTCGTATCCTCCTCTCGAAGAATCCTCCACGCGTCGCCGCGAGGCTGCTCATCAGGCGGCGGCGCCCCATCCTCCCCCATCCCCAGAGATTGAAGAGTTTCACCGGTCAACCGACCATTGATTTCCAGCCCCTGACGAATTTGGTATCGCGTCACTGCGGCTGAAGTTTCATCCCCCCAGCTCCCATCGCTCTTAGCATAATAAAGGCCCATGTCTTTCAACTTGGATTGAATCGCAGCGATGTCAGGACCCGCAGCAATCGCGGGGAAGGCAACGAAAAACGTAGCAATGGCAGAAACACGTAATAGAAATCGGCGGATCACAAGAATATATCGCGAAGCAGCGTTCAATGGGACCGTCATTGTATTCACAGCCGGGCGTTCGGCAATGACAGACACATTGACCTCCGATGGCAGCACCCCGGAATCCGTCGTGCCGTACGAACTTCGAGCAATTAATGCAATGAACCGGGATAAATTCGATATCGCTGGAAGCGTTCCCATGGCGTCTCCGGCAATATGCGGCGTCAGCTCCCGCCAATATGGAGGATACGGAACGGTCGCGTCTGGAGGACGCGGTGCATGAGCCGCAAACTTAGCACGCATGTATTGGACGCAGCCCACGGCGTCCTTCTCACCCAATCTCCCGACACGTACAAGATCCCCGCTGTCGGCGACGTGCCCCCCGAATTCAACGTCGCCTTCCGCACAGGACAACACAATCCACGGCAGTAAGGCTGTAGGCGAACCTCCCTTTATGCTGGCGATCTTCGTGCGCGAAGCAATACGAGACGCGATTGCATCTTTCGGGGACAGCGGCGAAGTTTTCCTGTCTTCTCCGGCGACGCCGGAAGCTGTATTTACCGCAATTCGTTCACGGTGTTGACAGCCTGGTTCGCGAGCGCGCATGCGCAATTTTTGTCGTCTGTACATCTAACTCGCGAACCATGATGGCGCGACTCCCAAACTTACAGCCTGGCGGTCTGGAAATTTTTGTTGCCGCCAGCAAGGACGGTAAAGCGTTCGAGCGAAAGGTAAGGGCTACCGGCTGGATGCTTAATACTCTCAGCCCCTGTTGATGGTTGCGAGGACCGAACTCAAAATGTTCACCGCACGATCGATTTCCTCGCCTGTCACATTTAAGGGCGGGAGCCAGCGAATGGAATTCGGAACAGACGGCACCGTGAGAAGCCCGGCCTCATGCAGAGCATTCACGACGACGGCAGCCGGCGAGCGCTCGTCAGGGGGCGTCATCCGCTTTCCGAGATCGGATACGAACTCGATGCCAATCATAAGCCCCAGCCCTCGGTACTTCCTTAATTAAAGGAGAGTCGAGGGACTCGATCGCCGACTTTGCGTAAGCGCCGAGTTCACGTGACTTTTCCACCAGACCCTCTTCCTCGATCGTTGAGAGAACAGTCGCGGCGGCCGCGCAGGCAAGCGGCGTACCACCAAAAGTCGATCCGTGGCTACCGGGGCCGAGAATGTTTGCGAGGCTGCCTACCTCTCCATTATCAAGCAGAACCTCGCGATCGCGCACCCAGATCGCGCCCATTGCAAAACCATTCGCAATTCCTTTTGCCCAGCTGATGGCGTCCGGAATTATCTCATCGCCACAGAGTGTCCGCCACGCACACCAATCCCCGGTACGGCCCAATCCGCACTGCACTTCGTCGAGCATCAACAACAAGCCATAATCATCGCAGATGCTCCGGAGCGTCCTTAGAAAATGGGGATCCGCAGGCCAGATGCCGCTTTCGCCTTGAACGGGTTCGACAAGAACAGCCACGGTTTGCGGCGTGATCGCTCCAAGAACCGCCGGAGCATCATTGAATTCCACGTGCCGGAAACCCTCGAGGAGAGGGTCGAATCCTTGCTTCACTTTCGCCTGACCGGTTGCTGAGATACCTCCCATCGTTCGGCCATGAAATGACTGAGCGAACGTGATGATTTCGTAGCGGATGTTCGCGGCACGCACGAGTTCTCCAACCGTATGTGTCGGGGGCGGGGCCGCGGCGTCGTGTCCGTACTTGCGCGCCAGTTTAAATAGCGCCTCGTTAGCCTCCGCGCCGCTATTACAAAAAAACACTTTTCCCGGAACTCCGACGATCTTTTCTACGATCTGCCGAGCGAGTTCGCCCTGAAGATGATTGAAGTAGAGATTCGACGTGTGGACCAGCTTCCCGGCCTGGCGACAAATCGTTTCGGCAACTTTTGGATGGCTATGGCCGAGCGTGCAAACTGCGATTCCGGCTCCAAAGTCCAGGTATTCCGTGCCATTTTCGTCCCACACGCGGCACCCCTCCCCTCTAGACAAACAAAGATCGAATCTTCCGTAAGTAGGAACGACGTACGCCTGATAGAGCTCCCTGGTATTCACAATCGTAAGTCTCAGGGCACTATCTCAGTGCCGATCCCGGCGTTCGTGAAGATTTCCAGGAGCACCGAGTGCGGGATACGCCCGTCGATGAAGTGAACTTTTTCGACTCCAGAGGTAAGTGCCTTGATGGCAGACTCGACCTTCGGCAGCATCCCGCCCGAGATGATCTCCTCTTTGATGAGCTTACCGATCATCTGGCGGTTCACCGAGGGAATCAGCGAATCTTTAGATCCCTGATCTCGCATGATGCCAAGGACATCGGAAAGATAGATGAGCTTTGCAGCCTTCAATTCGCCTGCGACGGAACCTGCCGCAACATCAGCGTTCACATTTAGAACGTTTCCATCAGGCGCCCGCGCAATGGGAGAAATGACCGGCACCGTTTCTTCAGCGATCACCTTTTCCAACTCTGCGAGATCAATACCGGAGACCGTACCGACGAAACCCAGGTCAACTTTGTTCTTGCCGACGATCTGAGGCGGAATCTTCTCAGCCCGAAAAATATTCTTCCCGGAAAATCCGCGCGCCCGACCGCCAAGTTCGTTGATCGTGCTGACAATTCGCGGGTTGATCACTCCGTCCAGTGTTTCCTCGACAATCTGGATAGCGCGCTCATCCGTATTCCGCAGTCCATTCACAAACTGAGGCTTTATTCCTGCCTCGCGCATGCGGCTCGTAATCGCTTTCCCTCCTCCGTGCAGCAAGACGGGATTGATACCAACCGCTTCCAGAAACACGACGTCCCGCAAGAGGCGATCCACGACGTGATCGTCTTCCATCGCGCTGCCGCCGTATTTGATCACGAACGTTTTCCCGCGATAGCGCTGGAGAAACGGCAATGCCTCAATGAGGACATCAGCACGTTCAATCTGGGATTTATAAGATGACATGGATAAAAAAAGTAGAAATGCGAGTTACGGCGATTCTCTATATAATCCCGAAAACCGGGTTCGGCAGGTAGCCTCGACCGGCTGCAGCCCTCCTCACTCCGACATGTTGAATTCGACGTAAGCCGGGGTCAAATCTGTTGTGTAAACAGCATGCTCGGCAGCGCCCATATGGAGGTCGATTGTGATTGTGAATTTCGGCTCAGACACGATTTTTCGAAGTTGCTCGAGCGGCGTCTTGCTAACAACGCCATTCTGCACGGCGATAACGCCATCGTAAAAGATTTCCACAAATTCCTCGCGCATCCGCGCACCGGAATACCCCAAAGCGTCCATGATCCGTCCCCAGTTGGGGTCACTTCCCGCCCACGCACACTTTACAAGCGCCGACTTCGCCACCGTTTCGGCGGCCCGGCGCGCATCCCCGTGGGTCGCCGCGCCCTGCACATGCACCTCGATGAACTTCGTCACACCCTCGCCGTCTTCCACGATCATCCGTGCAAGATTAGCGGTCACGTAGTTCAGAGCTTCCTGAAAGAATCCAAACACCTTACGGGAAGTCACAAGCGGCTCGTTTCCCGCAGCAGCATTCGCGAGAAGAATCACAGTATCGTTCGTGCTCATGTCGCCGTCGACCGTGATCCGGTTGAATGACTGCTCAACCGCGCTGATCAGAGCGACCCGGAGGTCGGGCTTGGGTATCTTCGCGTCGGTCGTGATGAACGCCAGCATTGTCGCCATGTTTGGGTCAATCATTCCGGCACCCTTTGCAATACCGCCTATCCGAACCGTTTGTTCATCGATCCGCAATTCCACTGCGATTTCCTTCGGATGCGTGTCACTCGTCATTATGGCACGTGCAGCCTTCAAGCTACCATCAGATCTGAGCATCGGCGGCATCTTCGAAATAGTGTTCTCCAGCTTTTCGATCGGTAGTTGTACACCGATCCTACCAGTTGAACAGACGAGCACCTGATAATCCGGAACGTCGAGGGATTTGCCGGCTGCCCGGGTCATACGCTTCGCATGTTCAATGCCAATCGGGCCGGTGCACGCGTTCGCGTTACCGCTGTTTGCAATGATTGCTCGCGTCTCAGCGCTCCTCAGATAGGCTCGCGAGACACGCACTGGAGCGGCCTTTACACGATTGGTGGTAAACGTCGCAGCCCCGACAGCCGAATTCTTAGAATAAATCATCGCGACATCGGGACGATCTTTGTTTGACGCCGTCACGCCGCAATACGCACTACAGGCGACGAATCCCTTCGGGGCCGTCACACCGCCACAGATCTCTACAAAAGGTTCACTCACATTCTCTAAGAAAGGTCAGAGTCCAGCAGCCTCGTCCCAACCCCTCATTAGATTGAGACATTGTATGGCCTGGCCCGCCGCTCCTTTTACCAAATTATCTTCGGAGCTCAGCAACACAATGCATGCCGTACGCGAGTCCATTCGCCAAGCAACATCCAGAAAATTTGTCATTGTGACGCTATTAAGATCTGGAAGGGCCAATCCACCGAGCAGACGAACGTAACGCTCGTCGCCATAGGCAGAAACCATAGCTGCATCAATCCGATCAATTGTCACCCCAGGGCGTGGTTTAGCATAAATCGTGGTGTAGATGCCACGATTCACGGGAATGAGGTGCGGGGTAAAACTTATCCTTACTCTATCACCCGCCGCAACACTCAGCTCCTGTTCGATTTCGGAGAGGTGTCGATGCTTTGGCACCCCATATGCCCGGACGCTTTCGTTGCACTCGACGAACGAATACGTCAAATCCGGCTTGCGGCCTGCTCCGCTCACCCCGCTCATGCTCGAAACGAAGATCGAGTTCAGCTCCAAAAGGCCGTTTTTCAAAAGCGGCACAAGGGGCAGGATAATACTGGTGGGATAACACCCCGGCGACGCAACTAGTTGCGCTTCACGAATGGCCTCGCGATAAATTTCGGGCATCCCATAAACACTCTTCCCCAATAAAGCCGGCGCCGGATGCGGGTGACCGTAGAATTCCTCGTAAACCGCCGCATCTTTGAGCCGGAAATCCGCGCTGAGATCGATTACGCGGAGGCCTGCCTCCAGAAGCGGCAACGCATACTCGTGCGCCAGACCGTGAGGCAATGCCAGTATGGCAATCGAAGATCCTGATTCCACAACAGTCGCGGGGTCCGATCCGGAGAAAACGAGTGATCCATATCGGGTCCCCGCGAACTTCGGATAAACGGCCGAAACTTTCCTTCCAACCTCCGCCCGTGACGTCAAGCAGACCAATTCTGCTATGGGATGTTGCGTCAGGAGGCGAACCAACTCCTCACCGGAGTAGCCGCTCGCTCCGACGATCGCTACAGATGGAGAAGGCATAGACCAACCATATTATGGCGCTGTTCTCCAAAATGGAATCATCGATTGTTTTCATCGCCCGCATGTCGGCATCACACCATTTTGAACACCGAAATTTCCTGAAATCCACCCATTGACTTGCCATGACCTCACGCCTACGCTGCGGGTCCTGACGATTTTCCCATCTTTCAACTCAATTCGAATTTTTGCATCTACATGCCCGAAGTTACTGTCCGTAAAGGCGAACCGATTGACCGGGCGCTGAAGCGCCTCAAGAACAAACTCGACCAGGAAGGAATCATGGACGAAGTGCGCCGCCTCCGTGCTTTTGAGACCCCCACTCAAAAAACACGACGGAAGGCCAAAGCTAACGCCAAGCGCGGTCGCCAGCGTTTTCGCTTCAATCCCTGAGGCGACGCATCAGAAGGAAATTTTTCAGAAAAGCCGCGGCGCGCAACCCGCGGCTTTTCTGCTGTACGGACTCCTCCTTGCAGACACCACCTCCACCTCATGATTCGCACCATCCTCAAACTTAACTGCCCAGATCAAGTCGGGCTCGTCGCGCGGCTCACTGGCTACGTTGCAGAACACGGGGGAAATTTGCTCGAGGTCAATCAATATACCGAACCCGAAACAGGTTGGTTTTTCACTCGCATGGAAATCGACACCGGGACCCTGGATCTCGGTTTGCAGGATCTACACTCCGATTTCACATCATTGGGTAAGGAGTTGAAAGCCAAATGGACCATCAGGCAGACCGATACACCAATGCGAACCGTCATCATGGTCAGCAAGCTCGATCATTGTCTCGTGGATCTGCTCTGGCGCTGGCGTTCCGGCGAATTACCAATGGAAATTCCGCTGGTCATTTCCAATCACGAAGACTTTCGCAATCTCGTCGAACGCGAGGGTATTGAATATCGTCACGTTCCGATCCCGAAGGCCAACAGGTCCGCAGCTTTTTCGGAAGTCCGTTGCGTACTGGAAGAGATAGACCCGCGCCTTATCGTTCTGGCGCGTTACATGCAAATCCTCCCCGAAGACGTCTGCAACAGGTTTGCAGAAAGGATTATCAACATACACCACTCGTTTCTTCCCTCATTCGCCGGCGCCAACCCTTATCGTCGGGCGTGGGATCGAGGCGTCAAACTAATCGGCGCCACTTGCCATTACGCGACCGCGGATCTCGACCAAGGTCCAATCATAGATCAGGAAGTCATAAGGGTAGAGCACTTCCATTCCCCCGAAGACCTCCTGCGGCTCGGGCGGGACTGCGAACGGCTCGCTCTGGCGCGAGGCGTCCGCTATCACTTGAACGACCGAGTCTTGCTGCACGGCAACAAGACGATCGTTTTCAGGGATTGAGAACTGGACTTCGATCGCCCGCATTAGTGAATGGGGGGCGACCACGTTTGCCTGCCTCGGGTCTACCTTCACTCTGGCGGATTATCTTCCAATATCCGATAAATCTTGATCCTTAGCCGACGGTATGACAAGCATATGAGTCCGATGGACACCAACATAAAATACATCGGGGAACCGACACGTCATTCTCCCCTCCACGATTTCGGTCCGTCTCATGTGCATTTCAGACCGGATGACGATCGCGTCCTGATGAATGACTCGGTTGCCTCGTTTGAAGAACATAGGGCAAGCGGTGCAGCCCCTGTCTCTTTCGAACTGGCTGGCCCCCGGAAGAAGATTTTTTTTGATCCGACCCGCAGCACAGCGGCAATCGTGACGTGCGGCGGTCTATGTCCAGGTCTCAATGACGTGATCGAGGGAATCGTCAATGAACTGTATAAGGTCTATGGCACGACTCGGATTTTCGGATTTCGCTATGGATACGAAGGGATGGTAGCGCGCTATGGCCACGTGCCGATGCCGCTGAAACCGAATGCCCTCACTGCGATCAAAAACTTTGGCGGTACGATTCTCGGGTCGTCGCGAGGGCATCAGGACGTTGGCGAGATGGTAGATATGCTCGAGGAGATGAAAGTCGATATGCTCTTCGTGGTGGGCGGAGACGGAACGCTTCGAGGCGCTTCGCAGATTTGTGAGGAAATTGAGAAGCGCGGCCTCAAAAAGTCGGTAATCGGAATTCCCAAGACGATTGATAACGACATTACTTTTCTCGATAAATCGTTCGGATTCGAGACAGCATTCGCGGAAGCCGTGAAGTCGGTCGAGTGTGCACACGTCGAGGCGCTGGGCTCGGTGAATGGAATCGGTTTGGTAAAACTCATGGGCCGCGACTCCGGTTTCATCACGTGTTTCGCGGCGCTCGCCAATTCGGCAGTGAACTTCGCGCTCATCCCCGAGGTAAAATTCACGCTGGAGGGGGAGAATGGATTCTTGGAAAGGCTGCGCTACCGTATCGGCAAGCGGAAGCACGCAGTAGTCGTAGTTTCCGAAGGCGCCGGCCAGGACCTTTTTGAGTCAGATCCCTCCAATACCGATGCTTCCGGCAACGTTCGTTACGGTGATATTGGACTCTACCTCAAGGATCGGATCGTTTCTTTCTTCAAGGAGCGACGGATCGAGACCTCGGTCAAATATTTCGACCCGAGTTATATCATCCGCAGTATTCCGGCCTCGCCGCAAGACAACGTCTATTGCACACGCCTTGCGCAGAATGCGGTTCACGCCGCCATCGCCGGCAAGACAAAAATGCTGGTAGGCCGCTGGCACTGTACGTTCATTAATCTGCCACTGAAAGTAGTGACCGCTGGTCGCCAGAAGGTGGACCCTAATGGGGAATTGTGGCATTCGGTGCTGGAAGCGACGGGGCAACCGCCGGCGATGATCTGAGTTCCAGGAACGTCAGGCAACTGCGCTGCTCAGGTCCCTCACGAAATTATCGAATTCGGATTCTTTATCGGCGCCCGGCTGCAAACGCAACAGCGACGATGGATGTACTGTCGCGAAGACACGCGCTCCAAGGTCGGGTCGGAACTCCTTTCCCCTGTCGCGAGTAACGCGAAAGTCCGGTCCCAGGGTCGCCTGCGCCGCGGTGCTGCCCAGGCAGACAACTCGGTCGGGCTTGATTGCGGCTAGCTCTGCGTCAAGCCAGGGACGGCAGGAAGCAATGTCGCGAGCACCGGGCTTCTGGTGCAGGCGCCGCTTGCCTCGCGGTTCCCATTTGAAATGTTTCACAGCATTAGTGAGATAGACCTTGCTCCGATCGATCCCGGCGGCCTTCAAGGCACAATCCACCAGCTTGCCCGCAGGCCCCACGAAGGGTTTCCCCTGCAAATCCTTCCGATCGCCGGGTTGCTCACCCACAATGACAATCCTGGCGTCAGATGGTCATTCGCCGCAAACCGCTTGTGTCGCGTTCCGAAATAACGGACACGCCTCTCAACCAGCGGCAAGTTTGCGAAGTTCCTTGATACGGATGTTCCGGACGAGCGAGAGCGCATGTTCTGATTCTGAGCGACTTACGTAAATTTTGTCTCATTTGTAGCCACTAATATATTTTCATCTTTTTTCTTTTTTACCTTTACGTGTTTATCATGCATCGAATATACGTGCTCATAACTTGTATCTCGATCGCTCCATCACCCGCATTCGCGGCAAAACCTACCACCGTGTCCTCCTGCGCCAGTCGTATCGCGAACAGGGCAAGGTCAAGCATCGCACCATCGCCAATTTCTCGAAGTGCTCCCCGGAGGAAATCGAGGCCATCGCTCTCGCTCTCCAGCACAAGAAGGATCTCGCGGCGCTCCACGCTTCCGGGGACGCAGCGCCGCAGAAAATCGTCCTGCAGCAGGGACTCTCGGTCGGTGCCGTCGGTTTGCTCCACGCTCTGGCCGGCGAACTGGGCCTCGCCGCGGCTCTTGGCCCCTCACGGCAGGGAAAGCTCGCGCTCTGGCAGGTGATCGCGCGCGTCATCGACCAGGGTTCGCGCCTGAGCGCGGTGCGGCTCGCCGGCTCCCATGCCGCCTGCGACATCCTCGGTCTGGAGAGCTTCAACGAAGATGATCTCTACGCCAATCTCGACTGGCTCTGCGAGCACCAGAGTGCCATCGAGGACCGGCTTTTCCGCCGACTCCATTCCGGTGCCGGGCCGGAGCTTTTCCTCTACGACGTGACCAGCAGCTACCTCGAAGGCCAGCACAACGAACTGGGCGCTTTCGGATACAACCGCGACGGCAAACGGGGCAAGAAGCAGATTGTCATCGGCCTGCTGTGCGACGCGGCGGGCCGGGCGCTCTGCATCGAAGTGTTCGCAGGTAACACGCCCGACACGCGGACCTTCGCCTCTCAGATCAAGAAAGTCGCCGCTCGTTTCGGTGCCGCCTCGGTAAGTTTTGTCGGCGACAGGGGCATGATCAAAGGCCCTCAGATGGCCGACCTCGCGGAGCACGGATTCCATTACATCACCGCAATCACCAGGCCCCAGATCGAAAAGCTGCTCGCGGAGAAGGTCCTCGAGATGGAACTCTTCGACGAGCCGCTCGCCGAAGTCCAAAGCCAGGACGTGCGCTACATCCTGCGGCGCAATCCGCAGCGTGCACAGGAACTGGAAGCCTCTCGCGCCAGCAAGTTGCGGAAGCTGCGCGAGGAGGTGGCCGCCAGCAATGCCTACCTGGCCGGACATCCCCGCGTCGGGATCGAGGCGGCCCGGCGCCGGATCGTGGGACGCATCGCGAAGCTCAAAATGACCGGCTGGCTCGAAGCGCGTGGCAACAATCGGGAGGTCGAGTTGGTCATCGACGAGGAGGCGCTCCGGGAGGCGAGCAAGCTGGACGGGTGCTATGTCCTCAAAACCGATCTTCAGGAGGCGGTAGCCGGCAAGCAGATCGTCCATGCACGATACAAGGATCTGGCGAAAGTCGAGTGGGCGTTCCGCACAAGCAAGACGGTGGAACTGGAGATGCGTCCCATCCATGTCCGGCTCGACGAGCGCACGCGCGGCCATGCGCTGGTGGTAATGCTCGCCTACCGGCTGGTGGCCGAGTTGGCGCAGCGCTGGGCATCGCTCAACGAGACCGTGGAGGAGGCGATCGGAGAACTGACTACCCTATGCGCCCACGAGGTGTGGATAGAGGGAAACCTGCGCTGTGCGAAGATACCCAAGCCCCGGGACTCCGTAGCCCGGCTACTGGAGCTTGCGGGTGTGATTCTGCCGGAAGCTTTTCCCAGCAGGGGAATAAAAGTAGCCACTAGGAAGAACCTTGTCAGCAATCGTATAAGCCGTTAGAAGTGAGGATATTAAACACTAATCCGCCTTTCGGATTAGATGGAACATCCGTTGATAACTGATTCTGGAGGGACACGTAAGGCACGTAGTGTTCTTCGAGCGACATCTCCATTTTACTTTTGCGCATCATCGCATCGACACGCATCGATGCATTTTTCAACAGCGCGCCTCTTATGAAAATCGCGCCGAACCGATTTTTCCATCTGCAAGAGCTGATTCACGTCACGATCGACGAAAACCTTTATCAGATGCGGCTCACCGTGTGTGGGCCGCCGAAGGACACGATAGAGAAGCGCCCAACGCTTTTCATGGGCGTGGCAAGCTGCGCGTTGCGCCAGCTTGAGGAAGCTTTTCGGCACACGATGGCGGGGTGTTCGGTGTCCGACCAGCAAGAATGACGCTCTCTGAAAAGTCGAAACCTTGCTGACGGGCAGAAGTCCCCTGCCAGATTAACGCTTCTGGCGGAATATTCGCAGCCAACGCGATTCTCGCCTCGCGCTGCCAAATCGCAAATGATGGCTCGAAGACAATCCGTTTCAAAGCTCTCCGTTGATGACCGAACGATCCGGCGTAAACAACTCGAGCTGTGTATCGGGCGGATGGAGACGTTTCGGCAATGCGTCGGTGTCCGATTCGAAGTCACGTAACCGATGATCGACGAGCTCGATAAAAAACAGCATCCTCTTAAGCGGGACTTTGAGCCGCAAGAGATCATCCAATCGCAATCGATGCCAGCGGCGCACCTGCAGAATCCGATGAACACTGCGCACGCCGAGACCGGGCACACGAAGTAAGATGCTTCGTTGAGCCCTATTGATACCGCCCGGAAATATCGTTGTACGACGCAGTGCCAGCTGTGGCAAATACCGGAGCTCGTCGTTGATCCCAGCCCGTTTCCTCCCCTTGAGTTTCTCTTCACCGTGCCGCTGCTCGCGCACGAAGCATCGTATTTCGCAGCGTCCGCTAGAATGGCGAGTTTCTGGTCGAGTTCCATTCAACAACGTTACGTCTCTCGTGGAGATTCGGCTTTCTGCAAGGGGACCTTTTCTCGAAGTTTGAAATGCATTCTATGAACGAAAAACCTCCGGTAATTCTAGTGCATGGTTTCATGTATACCGGCCGCAAAATGGAACCACTCGCGCGGTATCTGAGGAAACGCGGCTGGGACGCGCACACGGTCGATATGTTGCCGAGTTGGGGACAAGTCGGGATCGATCAGCTTGCGAAGAAACTCGCCTCGTTTCTCGATAGATCGTTCGCTCCGCACACACCCATCAATCTCGTCGGATTCAGCATGGGCGGTCTCACCTGCAGGTATTACGTGCAACGGATGGGCGGATTGGACCGCACCGAAAGGCTCGTTACGATTTCGTCTCCACATCACGGGACCGTGATGGCGAATTGCTTGAAACGCCCCGCTTGCATCCAGATGCGGCCAGAAAGTAATTTTCTTACAGATCTGAACCGTGACGCCGGGACGCTGGAAAAGCTGAAATTCGCATCCGTTTGGACTCCTCTCGACTTGATGATTCTCCCGGCAACGAGTTCGAGGTTGGGAGTCGGACAGGAGCGTAAGCTCTGGGTCGGCGCACATCCGCTGATGGTCCTGCAGCCCTCCGCACTGAAGGCGGTCGCGGATCTCCTGGAGAAGTGAAAAACAGAAGCCCCCCCTCTTGACCTAAAGAATAATGCTCCGATCCGTTATTCCACCACTCCAAATTCGGCGCGCCGGTTCGCAGCCCACGCCGACTCACCACTTCCCGTATCCGCAGGCATTTCCTCTCCAAAACTTACAGTTTGAAGACGTCCTCCATCCGCACCCATTCCAATCAGATTCTCACGAATCGCTTGCGCCCGTCGTTCTCCCAGTGTGCGATTGTATTCTGCAGTACCCCGTTCATCGGTAAATCCGGCGATGATGATCATGTTTCCAGAGCCGCTCATGAAGTCGACGACCCGTTGAAGTTTATAGTTTTCAGAAGTCGGCACCGCGTAGCTGTCGAAGTCAAAGTAAACCGGCTGGAACTGTGTCTTGTTGACATTTCCGCTCAGGAACGAAACACCTTCCTGCCGTTCCGGAAGTGGCATGCCACGAACATAATCGGCGTCCGAAGAATAGTCCGCACCGGCGCCTCCGCCGGTGTTTTTGCAAGACGAAGACAGCACAAGGAGAACGAGAAGGACGAGGAATGTTGTGATGCGGGACATTTGAAAATGGGATTGTCGGAAGCGATTCGAGAGAGTTGCTAGCGGGACCACGTCGGCTCGGATATTTCACCGAGACCGTCCACGACCTTTACTTTTGCGCCCGTTTGAGAGTCGAGGAGATAAAGCGCGCCACCCGCGGAACAAAGAATGTGTCGTGAATCCGCACCCCAAACGGGATCTTCGTAGTTGCCGTCCGACGTAATCACGCTCGTCCGTCCGCTGTCGATATCGAGCACCGCGACTTGAAAACCATCCTGCCGCACATTGAATGCGACTTTCGTTCCGTCGGGAGACCAATTCGGCTCCGTACAATAACTATAGCCCGTAGTTACGCGTCTTGGGCTGCCTCCGTTGGAGGAAATGCGGTAAAGCTGCGGTCCGGAATTCTGCTCGTAACAGTAGACAATTTCGCTTCCATCCGGTGACCACGAAGGAGAGGACTCCGCGCCGTTCGTTCTTGTTAATCGGCGCGGGCTACTTCCGCTCGCACTCGTGACGTAAAGTTCGGGATTTCCGTCTCTACTCAGACTCACCGCCAACCTCACTCCATCTGGTGAAAAAGCGGCGCCGGTATTCGTTCCGGGGAACTTGATGATCCGAATCCTCGAGCCGGATCTGAGATTGATCAAATAGATATCGGCATAACCGCTCTGGTAACCGGTGTAAACGAGTCGGGAACCGTCCGCGCTGAGATTCGGCCCGACACTGATACTGTTATCGCGGGTTAGCTGCTTAATATTCGCGCCATCGTAATCCGCGATATAGATTTCCTTTCGCCCGGTCCTGTTCGCGACGAACGCTATCTTCGAATCCGCAATTCCAGATTTTCCGGTGATCGTCTCGATAATGTCATCGGCAAACTGATGCGCCTGCGAACGTGCCGAACCGGAATAAGATGAAGCAAGGACCGTATTGCTGCTTCGATCCACCACACGACCCTGCAAAACATTACTTCCGGCGCTGCCGCTCGCAACGAACGCTGCCCGATCCGCACTAACAATGTCGAAGTATCCGGAAATACTGAGGTCGTTCTCCAACACCTTTTTGACCGTCGGATCACTGATGTCGCCAAGCGCGATATGGAGCTTCTCGCCCTTTCGGATGGTAATCGTCGGGGTTTCCTGAGCCAGAACTGGCACAAAAAGCAGGGTCAACAATAGGAGAAGCAGAGCGAAACGAGGGATGGTCATTGGCCTGTCGATCGTATAGCCATGAAATCGCATTTCAACCGGAGATCGCATGACAAAGTTTCCGAAGCGCGCCGCCTTACAATCGTGAATCTGTCGCCTGCTTTTTGGATTCATCCGCATCGGTCCAACGTGCCAGTGATTCTTCGTGTAAATGCCGCCTTTCGAAAAGCGAATGAAGGACGCCATATCTCGGACTGAATAGGAATGCCAGAATGAAGATGCCGCCAAGTACCAGGACGATGCTGGCGCCAGAAGGGAGATCCAGCCAGTAGGAGAGGAATAACCCCAAACATGAACCGGACATTCCAAGGAATCCACCACCCCAGAACATCGAGGTAAACGAATTCGAAAAGAGATAAATCGTCGCGGCAGGAGCGGTAAGAAGTCCGAGCGCAAGAATCACCCCAACCGCCTGCAGCGAAGAAATCATCGCGAGCACGAGAAGTGAAAGCACCAGATAAGTGAGCATTGCCACCGGCACACCCTGCGTCCGCGCCACCGCCGGCTCGAACAACATCACCAACAACGGACGTTGGACCGCAACGAGGACGATTAGAGACACAGAGCTGATGCAGTAGATTGTCCATAGATCACCGTCTGAAAGGCCGAGTACATTCCCGAAAAGGTAGTGACGCAGTTCGATACGCACTTTTGCGAACGTCAAAAGCACTAGTCCAAGAGAAAATGCCACGGTGTAGAGAATTCCCAGCGATGTATCCTCCTTCACTCTCGAATTCCGGGAAATCAGCTCAGCGCCGAGCGCAACCAACATCGCCGCCACCAGAGCAGCGAAAAAAAGACCGACCGGAGCAAGCCCGAATAGAATGACGCCGAGCGCCAATCCAGGCAGCAGCGAATGCGAGAGCGCATCAGCCATCAGCGCGAGCCGACGTATCACAACAAATGCACTCAGAAAGCCGTTGGTGAATCCAATCAGAGCGCTGCCGAGAAGCGCTCGCTGCATGAACTCATGACGGAAAGGCTCAAGTAACCATTCCATGACCGTGACGCTGACCGAATCCGCTGAAGACTTCTGTGTCGTAAGTGCGGTGGATGGCTTCTTCAGTGAATGTCTCGTCGGTGGCGCCAAATGCAATCAACTCGCCGTTAAGCAAGATGACTTGATCGAAGAGTTCTGGCACTGTTGCCAGATCGTGATGCGATGCGATCACTAGATTTCCCTGTCCCGCAATTGTGCGCATCGTCTCCCGCATCATTTCCTGAGCTCCCTTATCGAGTCCGGTCAGCGGTTCATCCAGCAAAAACACGTGGGCCTCCTGTGCCAGCGCTCGTCCGAGAAATGTACGCTGCTGTTGTCCGCCACTTAACGCACTGAATTGGCGGTCGGAAAGTTCGGATAAATGGAGAGACGCAAGGACATCGTCAACGACCTCCCGGTCTCTCGCGCCAAACCGTTGCCACCAACCGAGTCGCATGAAGCGCCCAAGTTCCACGACGCCGCGAACGGTTATGGGAAAGTCGGAATCCTGCAGGCTGCGCTGAGGCAAATAGGCGATGTCCGTGTTAGACGGTTTCACGCTGTGTCCGTGAAACGCCACCGACCCGCTCTCCGGTGGGAGGAGTCCGACGATCGCTTTGAGGAGCGATGTCTTGCCGGCGCCGTTCGGCCCAAGCAGTGCGACACAATCTCCGCAGCGCATCTCCAGCGAAAGATGGTGCACGGCCGGAATACGGTCGTACGAGACTGTAAGATCTTTAATTAGCAGGCGATGGTCGGACATTGTGCTGGAGACACTCATTGACGCTCGAAAAGGAGTACTTCGTCAATCGGACCATCGGACCAGATCGTTTTCTCAATCGGCATACCGCCCGGAGGCGTCAAGGTAATCCTCAAAGCGCCAAGATGGTTTTCCCCTTCAAACTCTCCAAGCACAACAAGCTCAATGCCTTCTCGCGGGAAGTTCATAGCCAATGTGCCTGCTTCCATCTTCTCGACCTTCCCCTGCCAGACAATATTGCCAAGGTGGAACACTTCCAGAATCGCCGAACCGCCCGCCGTGGTGATCTCCATATTCACAGTTTCGCCCTCCCGCGACGGAACGGATGTAGCGGCCGCAGACTGCGCGGTTGCGCGAGGGCGTGAACCGGTAAGCCGGATTAAAGGAATTAGCACCAACCCCATAGCAATAATCATGATGAGCAGCCGAACGATGGGTGATCCACGCATGGCACTCTATTTCAGCGCTTCCACAATCGTCGTAACGTTGTGCCTTACTGTTCCTTCGTAAGTGTACGCATCACCTTCGCCAAGACCGACCGCATACAGCATTCCGCCAAGTTTGGCTCCGGTCTCGCGCGTTATCTCCTGGACTACTTTCGGGTTGTTCGTGCTTTCAACGAATACCGCCTTCACCTCCTGTTCCATTACCATGTTGATAATTTCAGCAATGGCACGATTTGACGGCTCTTGATCCGTACTTACTCCCTCAATGGAGTAAATCGTGAAACCATTCTCCTTGGCAAAGTATTGGAATGCGTCGTGCGAAGTCACCAGTTTCCGTTTGTCGCGGGGCAACTCGGCCACCTTCCTACGGACCCATTTGCGTAGAGTTTCGAGCTTTTCGCAGTAGGCTGAGGCATTCTCCCGGAAATCCTGCTCTTTTATCGGTCTCAATTCGATCAGCGCATCGCGAACGATCTCCGTCGCCTTCTGCACATTGCTCACGCTGGTCCACCAGTGCGGATCCTCAATCCTCCCGGCTGCGTGTTCGCGTTTCAACGCATGTCCGTCCGCATGACGGTTGTAATTTCCTCCTTCCATCGGCAAATCTGGAATTCCATTGCCCACTTCCAGAAAATGAACGCCGGTTCCTGCGCTCTGCTGCACTTTAGTTTCATAGGTCTCGAGGTGCTTGCCGGAAAGAAGGACAAGATCCGACTCTGCCACCTGCTTAAGATCCGATGGCTTCGGCTGGTACTGATGCGGATCCATTCCGGGTTCCATCACGGAAAACACTCTAACGTGCGCTCCACCCACACACGTGACGATCTCCGTAATCAAAGGTGAAAAAGACGTAACGATAATCTCCTCAGCAGCAATCGACCTCGCAAGGAAAAGAGGGAAGATTGTACTGAGCAGAACCAAGATCAGGACTCTCATCGAGCAACGGGTAAGGATTGCAAACCCGTGTATTGGCTCCATTTCGATTTATTGCAACATCACTTTATATGAAGTCGTTACAAAACATATGACATGATTTGAATGATTGCGCAGAACGCGAGACCAACATTCTCTGCCTATAATTCCGTCGATTGCATGCTGCTTGGTGATTTCTTTCACACAACGCTTTAGGAGCAGTCGCTACAGATCTTTCGAAATATCCTTGAGACTGGCCCATTAACGGGATTGGAACGACGAATATGCCGCGTTTAAAAGGTCCGAGTCGAATTGCCAAATTCGACAGATCGGGCAAACCTGCGGGCTGCGGCGCGAAGCAAATTGCGCGCATCCCTGAGGGCATCTTCCAGCGCCATCGGACACGGAACGATTGGGCAAAGTGCGTCGAAAACGTCATCCAGTCGCGGATCGTTGCTGAGCGTTCCGGCAAAGACAACGGACGGCCTCCCATGCTTTCTTGCCATTGCAGCCACGCCGGCTGGGCCTTTGCCTTCTAATGTCTGACGATCGACGGACCCCTCGCCCGTCGCCACGAAATCGCAAATACGAATCGCCTCTTCGATCCCCGAAGCCTCAGTTACGAGATCGAAACCACCGCGAATCTCCGCATTGCAAAAAACACGCAGTCCGAATCCGAGACCACCGGCCGCGCCATCTCCCGGCACCTCACGCTGGCGAATCTCGAGATCGCGCTGAACTACGTCCACCAGATGACTCATTCCCCGTTCCAAAGTTTCAACCGTCTCCGGATCTGCACCTTTCTGCGGTCCATAGGTGTGTGAGGCCCCCCGCTCGCCGAGCAGCGGGCTACGCACATCGACCGCAGCAATTACGTCAGGAATTGAATCCGCCTTTGGACGTTCAATTCGCGAAATTTTCAAAAAGTTTCTAGGAAATGGTTCCAGAGAATTGCCGTTTTCGTCGAGAAATTCGAAGCCTAATGCTGCCGCCATTCCAATGCCGCCGTCATTAGTAGCACTGCCACCCAGCCCCACGATGATGCGTTTCGCACCAAGTGCGATCGCCTGCCGCATAATTTCCCCTGTACCGTATGTATTGGAATTCAAAGGATCCCTTTCTTCTACACGAACCAGACGAAATCCCGACGCCTCGCTCATTTCGAGAGCTGCCACGGCACCATTCCAAACAAAGCGAGCCGAATTCGGCCGACCGAGAGGATCATGGGAGTCCACTGAGATCCATTTGCCATTCAGCGCCGCACAAAAAGCTTCCGCAGTTCCTTCACCACCGTCCGCGATCGGGAAGAGCTCGCACAGCGCATCCCCCCAAACCGATTTAAAGCCATCACTGATAGAATCCGCCGCCTCGAGTGCACTGAGGCAGCCCTTGAATTTATCAGGAGCGATGACGATTTTCACGGAGTCGCACTGGACGCGACGCAACCGCCTGTCTAGAAAATCTCAGCGTCGTCGGGTAGACCCGAGTCGTCCCGAATCGATTCTAGTCGACGCTTCATGAGGCGCCGCGAATCCGGTCGGTTCACGCATTGAGCGAACAGCTGGTAGGCGATCGGCAAAGTAGATATCAGGCCCACGGTGAGCATCGTCACGGCGGCGGTACGCCGCGCTGTCGGACGCATATGCGCCGCGACGAGCAAACCGACACCACATCCCAAGGTCGCCTGCGTAATGGCGACAAGGCCGGTAAAGGAAATAGCGTCGAGTGGCTTCTCTGGCGGGATGGTCATAAACAAGGATAAGTATCGCTGATTGATTGTAAGACGAAGTCCAGGCTTCTCATCTTCATTCTACCTTTAGGATTGACCCCACCCGCTTGCAAGCGAGATTCGAAGGCATCGTTATGGTAACAAGAGAACTCTATGTCCTGATTCTGGCCGGCGGCAGTGGCGAGCGATTTTGGCCACTGAGCCGAAAGGCAAAACCAAAGCAGCTGCTTTCGCTTTTTACCGAGCAAAGTTTGCTTGAGCAAACATTCAATCGTCTGGAAGGACTTGTCTCTCCCGACAAAATACTCGTCCTGACAAACAGCATCCAGGAACCGGCTGTCAGAGCCTGCCTGCCGCAACTGCCAGCAGAAAACATAGTGGCCGAACCTGCAAAGCGGGATACAGCGGCAGCAATCGCCCTCGGGGCCGGTTGGGTAGCCGCGAGAGATTCCACTGCGGTCATGACTGTCCTGCCAGCAGACCATCTGATCCAGGATACAAAGGCTTTTCAGAACACGTTGCGCATGGCGGCAAGAGCAGCCATAGACTCTGGCGAATTGGTCACTATTGGGATAAAGCCCTCCTGGGCATGTCCAGGATTCGGCTACATCGAACAGGGGCCAAGATATCATTTAGAGGGTGACGAGGGCGGTCCCGCGGTATTCGAAGTGAAAAGCTTCCGGGAAAAACCCGCGCCTGAACTCGCCACGTCGTTTCTCAGACAGGGAAATTACCGGTGGAATGCCGGAATGTTCGTCTGGACAATCACGGCAATTCTCAGCGCGCTTGAGAGGCACGCTCCCGAACTTGGTGAATTTGTGGAAAAACTTCACAGCAAGGAGGCTTTCGACCAATTGTTGCAGGAAGCATTCCCAGAGTTGCCGAAAATCTCAATCGACTATGCTGTTATGGAGAAAGCCGAGCGTGTTCTTGTCGTAGAGGCAACGTTCGACTGGGATGACATCGGAAGCTGGAGTGCGGTTGCGAAGTATCTCGAGAACACCCCAGATGGGAATGCAAGCAATCAAAAGCTCACAACCATCGATGCCTCCAACAACATACTCTACTCGGATCGGGAAACGCACATTGCCCTAATGGGTGTGCACGACATGATTGTGGTCCAGACTCAGGACGCAATCCTTGTTTGCAGCCGTCACGAGGCAGAGAAAATCAAGAACCTTATTACCCAAATTCCAGAGCATCTCCAATAATCGATCCAATCCACGAATGCAGCAAACAAAGGCTTTTTTCTGAGACAGTCCGCTGGAACCCCAGTCTCAATAAAAAAATCCGGTGCATAGCAATCCGAGAAGACCACGGTTCACGAAGCCGGGGATATTTTGTTGCTCGATAGAAGCGTATGCACAGGGCTGTCTCGCCCGAATGAACTTTCGGCGGATCAAATAGACATCTGAGTTGATGAGCCCCGAATCCGCATCTGGTGCAGATCTCACCGTATCAAATCAGATTATCCCAGTCTCTTTGACGGGGAATACAAGGCGAAACGTTGGGTTGGCGCAATGCCTTGAACATCAGTCTTTGCGAGTCCATGCCCGAATTCATATATAAAGCGCGGGACGCTAACGGTGCCCTCATTGAAGGCACTTTGGATGCCGCCGACCGCGCAGCGGCAATGCTCCTTGTAGAAAAGAAGCATTGCACTCCAATTCGCATTGAGGTGAGCAACCGGGAAGGACTGACTCGGAAAAAGGATTCCAGCGATCGGCCTTCAAGCACGAAGAGCCCGCAGGAGGGTGAGGTGCGGACTCTCAGTTACAATCATCAGTTTCTTTTCACGGAGCAACTTGCGCATTTGCTTGGAGCGGGCATGACGCTCGACGAGGCATTGGGAATCCTGGTACGCCGACTCAAACAGCCGAAGTTGCAGGGACTCTCAAAAAGCCTTCATCAAGCGCTGGTGGATGGCAGGAGCCTTTCGCAGGCATTGCGAAGCTATCCGAGGATTTTTACGCCGCTTTATGTCAACATGGTCGCTGCCGGTGAGGCAAGTGGCGCCCTCTCGGAGATCCTTCGGCGCCTGACCGTCCACCTTGCTAATGTGAAAGGCCTGCGCGACCGGGTTAAACAAGCGCTGGTCTATCCCTCAATACTCGTCGCAGCAGGTATCGGACTTATCATTGTTTTTATGACGGTAATGGTGCCGCAGTTGACGAAGTTCTTCACGGAAAGCGGACAGGAACTTCCAACGGCGACACGGATATTACTGTCGGCGAATCATTTCCTCACGGGATACTGGTGGCTGGCGGTTCTCGCGATCGGTGGATTGTTTGGCATTCACAGGATTTTTACCAGAACTCCCGAAGGGCGATACGCCTGGGACAAATTCCTTCTGAAGGTGCCAGGGTATGGAGGCGTTCGACGTTACGGCTACTACGCACAGTTTGCGCGAACGATGGGTACACTTGTAGAAAATGGGGTGCCAATGCTTAAGGCACTGGAGCTGCTTGAAGAAATCTCCGGAAACGAGTTCATTCGGCAGGAGATGCTAAAGGTCCGATGGGCCGTCATAGACGGATCCAGCCTCTCGAAGGCACTGAGACCCCACGATCTGTTTCCAGAACTCTTTCTTGACATGATGGCCGTCGGCGAGCAGACCGGCCACTTCGGAGAAACCATGCACATGATCGCGGGTGTATACGAGCGGGAACTGGACAATAAGATCAACGTAATCTCCGCTTTGATCCCGCCAATCGTGATGATCGCAATTGCCACAGTTGTCGGTTTGATCGTTTTTGGTATCCTGGCCGCAGTCTTCAATCTTACAACTGGCCTCCGGACCCGAATCAGCCCGTGAAAACGACTCGATCCGCCGAACCGAACAACTGAATTAGACGCTAATTTACGCTAGAAATTATGATCTGATCAGTAAAGGTATAGAATTTGAAGCGCGTTCCTTAGCCATGTAAATGCGGTGAGATCAGCATATCTCGACTCCAAAGAAATTGAAAATCTTCAATCTCATGGTGCTCAGCGAGTCAGTTTTCGTGCAGTGGTTACTAAATGCGTTCCTCAACTATTAATCCGTTTTGAATGAATCGTCTTTGGAAAACGCCCTGATACGAAGCTTTGGGAGGCTGCTGCCTCTTTTTGTCTGCACCTTTGCGATGGTTCTCCAATTCCTCTCGTGTTCGGTGCTTGGACGAGAAGCAATGGAAGAAGAGGATCCGGCCGTTTATCAGCCCATTCCATTTACAGTCTGGCTCGATTTCGAAGCGCTTATGAGCTCCGATGCCAAAGTGTCCGGCTTGCCAATCTGGATGGAATCCGTGCAGGTCTCCTCCGCGCTCCGTCCCGAAGGCGAAGTGACCCTTACGACCTATCGAATCCGATTTCGGCGTTTCGCTACGTTGAACAGAAGTTTGCTCTTCCGCCTTTATTTCGACGATCAACTCGGAAAGAACCCAAGTCTCAGTGCCTGGTCGGAAACAGGCGAGCAGCTCTTCGAATCCGGTGCTCTGGGTACATCAATTGGGTTGCCCACTTCGGAAACTGTCAGCATTCCCATGGATAAAGTTGACTATATCGACCTCGATATTCCGGGAGATGGCAGCACGGTGCGAGGCGCATTTCTCACTTCTCTCGAAAAATCGAACATGCTGCAAGCGGTCGATTTCGCGCTTCCTGCGCAAACGCTCGATCCTTTCAATAATCCCGTAAGAACCCGTGTCTCGCTGGCAGATCAGGAATTGTTTGGCCGACTTCGTGCTCAGCTGGATTCAACTCCGGTTATCCTTTCGAAAAAAGAGGGCTCCACCGTCGCTCATCGATTCGAGATTCAAAGCAGTCCAATCGTCGCAGTCTTGAGTTTCGAAATTTTGAATGCAGATATCCAGGCACCTCCGGAGATCATTCTCAATCAACAACCGCTGGGACCAGCCTCGATGCACATTCCAGATCTCGCAGATCCCGGCTATACAGGAAGCGTTCACGGTTTGGTGAATGGAATGGAAGTCCACTACGAGGGATGGCTTAGTGCCCAATGCATCATCCCTGGCTCAGCCGTAAAACCCGGCACCAATCGTCTATACATTCAATCCTCATCGACGAGCAACTCTATTGCCGTCCGTTCGGTTGCGCTCCAACTGAAGTACGATTCTAATACGTTTGAATATGCTCTCCTTCCCTTAACCCCATGAAAAGAAACAGTCTCCGCCAACGTAAACTCAATTCCGCCTTTACCCTCCTGGAGATCATGCTGGTGGTGACGATCATCGCGCTTCTCGCCGCCTCCGGCATCTATTTCATGAAAGGTAACGTCGAATACAGTCGGGAAGTACGTGTAACAGGCGATATCCAATCAATAAGCACCCAGCTCAAGCTTTACGAAGCGATGAACGGTTTCTACCCTTCCACTTCGCAGGGAATTGCTGCCATGGAGGCGCGGCCCACCACCGAGCCCAAACCAAGACAATGGCGCCAGCTCCTCAGTCCACTTCCAAAGGATGCCTGGAATCAGGATTACGAATATCAGTTTCCCGGAAAAAACAATCCGGGGTCGTTTGATGTGTATTCCAAGGGACCGGATCGGATTGCTGGAACAGCGGACGACATCGGGAATTGGGAGACCAATCAGCCGTGAGTGCAGATGGTTCATGAAACCGCGGATCACCGATCCCCAGGGCGCCGGATCCGACGCACACGACGATCAATGCCTGTATTCCGTCGCGTCGGCCCAGTCTCTCCGGAGTCGCGAATATTTCGACGCGAGGGTCTAATTCGCGGTATTGGAGGCTTGCTACCCGGGGCAGGAGTGACGGCAATGGGGCTCTTGATGACCGCCTCATTGAACTGAATTACTCCAACCTCCGAGCCCTTTTTTAGTGTTACGCGGCTTTTGCCTACTTCGTCGGACCATTCGACGCCCACGAGTGAAATACCTCCGAATTCATCATCCCTTCCTATCAATGTGAATAGGCGATCGCTATTCCCACGCGACGAAATCGTCACCATGTCCTGATCCCCAAGCTTGGCGAGCCCCATCACAAAAAGATTCTCCGCGAAGGAGGGGGCGCTTGCATCCGCCTCCGGCGTCCCCAACGAAAACGGGGAACGCATAATCATTGGACGATATCGCTCTTGGGGCATCGCCGCAGGAATCACCGGCCGATCGGCGCCGTGGAGCGCCGTGCACGCCAGGAAAACTAAAAATGCAGGTACCAGGAAACGCCACGTCATCGTGTGTGAAAGAATTCTGCCCCGCGACCAAATTGCTGTCAAACTTCCGCCTTGTTTCGCAGGCACGTTACCACCTCGATTTCTGCCGTCTGGGGAAACATATCGACCGGTGTCACGGATTCGACGACGTATTCGTTCAAAAGCAAAAGCAAATCACGTGCAAGTGTCGCCGGATTGCACGATACGTAGATGATGGTCTCGGGCAAGGATGAAAGAATCGCATCAGAGACGCGCGGCGCAACTCCGGTAGCCGGTGGATCGAGCAGCAATACCAGGCTTCGAGAATCTTCCCTCGCAAGAACCTCTCCCAGGATCTCTTCAACTTCCGCCAAGATATACGTTTCTTTCTCCGTTGCTGATTTTCTCGCATATTCCACTGCAGCTTCATTTCTTTCGATCCCGATCACGCGCTCGGCGCAATCGAGCAAACGACGGGAAAAGAAACCGGCACCACAATAAGCATCCACTAACACGCAGGATGGCTTACGAAAATGGGACATCACCACACCAACCATCTCCTGCGCAACGCGGTCGTTGATCTGTGAGAAATACCGAACCTCATCCAACACCGCCAGGGTGTAGTCGCCGTCAACCAAAGATTTCGCACGGAGCTTCGAGAGTCGCCTATTCACCGCTTCGGCTGCAATCGCGCAACGATCAATTTCCACCAGGTCATTGCTACGATAAGCAAAGAAGCCGACACGCCCGCCTTTCGCGTGAACGCGGATGCGATTGCGATAGCCGTATTGGTTTGGCGAACGCACAATATCCCTCATAGGCACAGTCTCCAATTTCCCGATCCTGCAAAGGGTCTGCTCAACCTGCCGTGATTTCATTGCAAGTTGCGCATTGTATTCCACATGTTGATAGCAGCATCCCCCACAACGTTCAAAATAACGACAGGGGGCATTTACGCGAACCGGCGAGGGCTGGATTACTTTTAATAAGCTGGCTTCCGCGGACTTCTTCCGCTGCCTCTCCACGCGAACCAGGACTCGCTCGCCCTCAATAACAAACGGCACAAACACCGCCATGCCGTCGTCCGTGCAACCAACACCATCGCCCCCAAACGCGACATCGCGGATCGTCAAGTCGACGGTCCTTTGAATCAGAGATCTATGCTTCACGTGAAGTTGCCGGCGTATAAGGTGGTTTCAACAGGCAAGGAAATGACATTCCAAACGGTCCACGCCCAAAACGGGCGCATCGCCAAGATTTGGCTTATCCAAACCCAGTCGAGCAGGCACGCTAAAATCCGGTTGCAACTTTTGAAAGTGTCAGTCGCGTATCAGCATAGCCCCCACAAGTCCAAATCCGTATTTTCAACACATCGAAAGTCCGGCACTCCCACCGACTTGAATAAAGTTCGCAGTTGATCTTCTGCCCCGCATGGCGAGACGCATTTCTAGAAATACCATGATCAGCTACGAATAAACTTCGCAGATGATGCGAAATCCGACGTCGTTCGATGAATAGTCGGGCTGATTGAATGCCCGGGCACTTGCACGCAGGCTGGATATCCTCGACTTCCAGCCTCCACCTCGGTAGATGCGCTTCATCCTTGAAATCGGGCCGCGCGGATTCACGCGCTCGCGAGCCGAGTATTCTGCAAAGCAATCGAAACACCATTCGTAGACGTTGCCTGCCATGTCTTCGATACCAAACGGGCTTGCGCCTTTCGGGTAGGCGCCAACCGGTGCCGTTTGAGCATATCCGTCGTTAATTTCACGAACGCTCCACGCGAACCGAGTGTTGGCATCTGCGAAATTTGCAAGGTCACCCCGATCAAGATGCCCTCCCCATGGGAAATCTCGCCCGTCCGCGCCGCGGGCGGCATATTCCCATTCCGCCTCAGTGGGCAGTCGGAACCGCTTACGTTCCTGATTGCTGAGCCAAAGGCAGAATTTCTCCGCCTCGCAGGCGCTCACGTAGATCACCGGATGGTCGTCATCCGCCCACGGTCCGCGTTTTGATCTGTGGGTGGGATCGAACTGTTCATATTGCAAATTTGTAATCGGATACCGGCTCATGTAGAAACAGCTGATCCCGACCCTGGCGACGGGCCGTTCATTTGGAACAGACACGGTTGCCGTGCTGCCAAGTTGAAAATAACCCGTCGGAATGAGCCGCATTGGTATGCCGGACGTTGTCGTGAAGTCCGGATATCGCCGTCGTTCCATCGCGCGCGCAATGGGAGTAATATTCAGCTTCGGCTCCGGCGCGGACACCCTTGGCTGGACAGTCTTGGGCGCATGCACCTGGGTGGAGGGACACTCGGTTACGGTAGCTGCGGCACCCTGCACAACTGAGGAGGACGCCCGTGGCACTACGGCGCCCGCGACTTCATCCAGATACTCGTCGATCAGATCCTCTGCTTGTCCACCCGAGAGACCAAGATTCTCGCCGATATTACAGAGTGCATCTCGCTGATCGTCGGTCATTTCATCCTCGTCCAGTCCAGACATTTTCAGCACACGACGAAATTCTGAGAACGGGTCCGCCGGACCTGCAGCGGGGGGTGCTTTTGCTGCAATCGCCGCAGCCTGCGCCTCTTCCTCCGCCTGCTTGGAATGCCTCAGGATACCGCGATCTTTTAGAGCAGCATCCACGGCGGTCTTCATTTGCTCTGCCTCCAGACCGAGCGCAGCTCCCAAACTATAAAGTTGATTTTCGTCGCCCTCACGAAGCACACCACCCGCTGTGGCAAACTCAAAATACTTCTCGAACTCCGCCATGGCGCGCATGCGTGCTTTTTCCTGCAATTCCGAATCGACCTGCCGGCGCGTGATTGGGTCGAGCAAAAGAGTCTTCGCCTCGACCAGGCATTGCGGCGCCTCGTCGAGGGCGACTCGTAGCATCTGGGTGATGGGATTGCTGGGCTGATTTTTCAGCGGCAACTTCTTCTGCCACCACACGAGTAGTTCCCTACAATGATCGTCGATTTGCTCGACGCTCGGATTTTCCTCAAATGAAAGACACAGCCGTTCGTAGAGATTCGAAGAGTTGTAGTTTCTCCAGCCTTCCCAGCGCTTTGGATTATCGGGTAACGGCAAGGGTAGTGACATTCGAGAAGGAAGGATCAGACGACGTCAACTCCGGAGAGGTCGGCGGTTGCGATTTTCAGTTCTTCGTCCGACATGCCGGACCGGCGCGCAATTGAAACCTGATTCTGTTTGCCAAATGCATTCAAGGTGACTTCCAAGACCTGGTTAGCGTCGTAGCGGTAAGCAAGTTCAACAGGCGACCCTTTAGGCAGAAATGGAGGAAGTTCGACATCGCAAACTCCCAAAGGGCTGCACTCGCTTGGAACAGTGCTCTCGCCCTCGACGACGCGCACGGTAACGCCCTTCATATTCGGCTTCGCGGTGCCGAAGGAATTTACAGCCTCGGTAGGGATGGAGGTCATCTTTGGAATCATCGGAAATACGTATTCCTCAAACTTGTCCTCATCCCAGAGCACCACGCCAAGAGCGTGTGTGGTAATGTTCGACACTTTAATTAGCGCGCCGTCATCACTCGAGAATTGCTCTCGGGTCTCGGCAGGTAGAACGCGTTCACCCACCCGATCCTCCTCCTCCAACTGCGCAAGAATCGCTTGGATTGATGCCCCAAGGGCGACGGCTTCGTCCGGACTCACGTCTTCGGCAATTTGCACGTCAGCCAAGCTGGTAATCATTTGCCGAACGCTCGGCATGCGGGTCATGCCACCCGTGAGAAGAATGCGATCTATTTGTCCCCACGTCATCTTGGCCTCGGCAATTACAATCTCGCAAATTGTCTTACACTTTTCGATCAAATGTCTCGTCCGTCTCTCGAATTCCTCGCGAGTGAGTTCCATCTTAATGCTTCGACCATTATAACTATGCACGAGAGCCGTTTGTGCGCGGCTGGTGAGCTGCGTCTTTGCGACGAGCGCACGATTGTAGAGATCCTGGTAACTCTGCAAATCCAACAGCGGATTATCTCCGTGCTGGATTTCGAATTCCTCCGCGACCCAATTCACGATCACGTCGTCCCAGTCCTTTCCGCCCAAGCGGTGATCGCCGTTGCTTGCAACCATCTTGATGTGGTGATCTTCAATACGCATAATCGTCACGTCGAAAGTGCCACCCCCGAGGTCAAAGACGAAAACCGTCTGGTCGCTGTTAAGCTTGTCGAGTCCGTAGGCGAGCGCGGCCGCCGTCGGCTCATTGATGATCTGCAGCACATTCAAGCCGGCGAGCTGGCCAGCGTGCAGCGTAGCAGTTCTTTCAGCGTCGTTGAAATAAGCGGGAACCGTGATCACCGCATCCGTGACCGGCTCAGCCAGATACTTCGCAGCGTCGTTGCGCAGTTTTCTGACGATGAGCGCGGAAAGTTCTTCAGCCGTGTAGTGACGGTCGCCAAACTGTCGGGCAAATTCGGCCTTGCTTCTGCCCATCTCGCGTTTCACAAAATCAACGATCTTTTCGGGTTCAGCCACTGCATTCTGCTTTGCCATGGTTCCGACAATGGCGTGGGCCCCATCGAACAGAATCACGGATGGGGTGATGCGTTCGCTTTCTGCGTTCGGAATAATCTGAGGTTTCCCGTAGGCATCGATATGTGCGATAGCCGAAAATGTGGTGCCCAAGTCAATACCAACGGATTTCCGCGTCGCAGGACTCGAAGACGAAGTCTCATTCATTGTAAGGATGCTGTAAGTCTGAGAGAAGAAGTTTTATGCCTCGCGATTAATCGAGCGCCTCGTTGAAAGTCGTCACCTGGTCGCTCTTGTTAAATTTCTTGACCGTCACCTGCTCTGGGCGGAAGACGCGGCCTTTCCATGTGAAGCCGGCTCGGTGACTATCTGCAATCTCGCCATCCTGCTCTGAGGAATTCGCCGATTTTATTCTGACAGCGCGATGGCAGACTTTGTCGAGGCGCTGCCCGGTTGAGGCATCGAGCTTGGAAACTTCCATTCTCTCAAGTACCTCGAGCAAGGAAACCAGGGTATTCTCCAGGTTTGTCGAAAGCGTCATGGCGCGTGTACCGATCTCGTCTGCGTCAGTCGCAAAACGAGTTTCCTCTGCAAACGAAGATACCTGCCGACTCACTTCTTCGAGGTCATCAAAGAATGAAATTAGATTAAGGATGATAGGCTTCTGCAGGATCTCGAGAAGAAGACCGTCCTTGTATCCCTTCAGCTCGGCGTGAAGCGCATCAAAGAGTTGCTGATTAAGGAAATTCTTGTGTTCAATCGCGTCCCTTACTGTCGCAAGCACGTCAGGCAACTCACTTTGTTTCATGAATGCGGATTCCACCCGATTTAGTCTCCCGGACATTTCCTCGGTAGCACGGGTGAGATTCTCGATTCCAAGAACAATCGGACTCAGAATCTCTAGGAAAGCTGCGCCCCCGGGAGCTGGATTCGATGCTTTCCTCGCGCGCATCTCACGTTCCGCCTCGCCAGTCAACATCTGCATCTCAGCGGTGAATTCGGCAAACGAGTCGAAGTTTGCGTCGGATTCAGACATACCCGCTTGAGAAAGCGAGAATCGAGCCAGTTTATTTGAAAACTCGGAACCGACTTGCTCTTTGTGACTCGAACTACCGGGTGATGAATTCCGGCCAGAAACAGAGGCGCGGCCCTGCAGTTTAGCAGGGCAACCGGGTTCCTATGCTACGTTAATATTTCGTGAGAAAGTACGCTGAGACAATAGATTGCTGCCGTCTCGGTGCGCAGCACGATCGGTCCGAGCGTAATCGGGCTGCAGCCCCAGCTTTTTGCCAGATTAGATTCCGCTGGCGTAAAATCGCCCTCGGGACCGATAAGTATCAGCACGCTAGAAGGTTTCACGGCGTGAGTGGAGATATGATCAGCAAGAACCTCTTTCAAGTGCATGGCATCCTTCTGCAGCGAAGCGATCAGCATCAGACTTGCCTTATGCCCGGACTCGAAAAAAGACTTCGGGGTTTGAGGAGCATAGACCTTGGGCAACCAATTCTGTCCACACTGTTTCGCGGCTTCTACAGCTACAGACTGCCATTTCGCCTGTTTTTTTTCGCTCTCCCGTTTGTCAAGCTGAGAAACAGTGCGTTCCGAAACCAGAGGGGCAATTGCGTGCACCCCCAACTCCGTAGCCTTCTGAACGATGAGATCCATGTTCTTCCCCCTGGGAATTGCCTGGCCAAGAGTAATCTCACAACTAAGCTGCGGGGTCTTTGCGTGATGCTGACGTCGGAGTTCGACGAAGTCCTTGTCAATTCGCGAAATTTCTGCTGTGGCTTCTACTCCGAGTCCGTTGAAAACGACCACGCGATCTCCTATGCGTGCCCGAAGCACCTCCACGCAATGGTGGGTTTCTTGTGGACCCAGGGCGAGTGCATCGAGATTCCATGCAGAAGGAGCAATGTAAAAGCGATGCATGAAATGAACCGAGGCGATGGCCTCTATTTGAAGAACTCTCTCGCCTTCTCAAAGAAGGTCTGATGAATGGGAGTATTGTCGACTCCGCAAAGCTCAGCAAACTCCTGAAGTTTCCTGCGCTGCTCGCTATTTAACTTCGTCGGAACCTCGACCAGTACGTGCACGACGAGGTCACCTCGGACCGAAGAATTCAGTGACGGAACACCCCTACCCCGCAACTTGAAGGCACTGCCTCCCTGTGTACCGGCTGGAATCTTCAAGGAGGCCGTCCCCTCGAGCGTGGGAACTCGCACTTCGCCCCCAAGTGCAGCCGTCACAAAGGGGATTGGAATGTCGCAAAAGAGATTATTCCCTTCGCGCTCGAATATCTCATGCTCCTGGATATGGATAACAACATAGAGATCACCGGGTGACCCACCTCGGATGCCCGCTTCACCATTGTGCGAGGATCGGAGGCGCGAACCATCTTCTATTCCCGCAGGAATCCTGAGTTTAATACGCGACGTGCTTTCTACCCGCCCTTCGCCCCGACAGGAAATGCAGGGTTTTTCAATGATCTGCCCAGTACCCTCGGCAGCGCGGGCAGGTCTGCGCGACCTGGAAAAACCCCCGCGAGCTGATGACCTGACCCCGCCCACCGCAAGTGGGGCATGAGGTGACTCGAGAACCTTCCGCAGCTCCGCTGCCCTTGCATTCGCCACACGTATCGAGTTTCGAAATCTCGATCTCCTTTTCGCAGCCAAAAGCCGCCTCCTCCAACCTAATCTGCATATCGTAGCGAAGATCCGAGCCGCGCTGGCGTCCCTCGTGATCGGAGCGACCACCTCCACCACCAAAGAACTGCTCAAAAATCCCACCACCACCCGAACCGAAGACCTCCCGGAAAATATCGAAGGGGTCGTGGAAACCACCGCCGGCCGCCCCCTGAAACCACCGCCTTGAGCAAACGCTGCATGCCCATACCTGTCGTAGGCCGAACGCTTCTCAGGGTCCATCAGTACGTTGTACGCTTCACCGAGTTCCTTGAAGCGTTCCTCAGCGGCAGGGTCGTCCGGGTTTTTGTCCGGGTGATATTTTACCGCAAGTTTGCGGTAGGCGCGTTTGATCTCGTCACCCGACACAGTGCGGGCGACATCGAGAATTTCATAGTAGTCCCTTTTGACAGCCATTTTCTTCACAAAAAGCTTCGGGGTAGAAAACCCGCTAAGCGGAAAATTCCATTATCCGTCGGCGTTTCCCTTAGATACAACGACGTTCGCAGGTCGTATCAGTCGATCACGAAGCTTGTAACCCTTGCGAAGTTGGCGGATAACGCGCCCTTCAGGCACGGTGTCACTGACCTCCTGAGACAACGCCTCATGGATGTTAGGATCAAATAGATCTCCAGTCACGTCGAGAACCTGCACGCCGTTTGCGGAAAGAAAATCCTGCAACTGACGCAGGACCATCTGCATTCCCGCGAGGATCGGCGAATCCTCGCTTTCCTTACGAGCCGCACTCAGACCGAGCTCGAAGTTGTCGAGGATCGGGATCAACTGCTCGAGCAAAGAAGCATTGGCATAGCGGATGCCATCCTCCTTTTCCCGAGCGGCGCGTTTCCGGAAATTCTCCAGGTCGGCTTGACTGCGAAGTGCCAGGTCTTTGAATCGATCAAGATCAGCCTGGAGAGTCTCCAGACCGTTGTCTTCCGTCTCCGATGCAGCTTGCTCCCTCGACTCCACCGGGCCCTGATTCTCTTCGACTTGTGTATTTGCCTCTTTTTCAGTCATTTCCTGCGTATTGCTATCAAAGTAATGTCGTCGTTCTGCGGGTTGCGCCCAACAAAATTGCGGAGATCATCGGTCAACCGTTTGACGATGCCGGGTGCACCCTCAGCTGCGCTGGCCTGGATGGCCTGCATCATCCGGTTCATACCGAATTCCATCCCCCTCCTGTCGAGCGCCTCCGTTACACCATCAGTATAAAGAATGAGACAATCGTCTTTTTCCAGGAGCTGGGAAAAATCTCGCGTGACCCTATCGAAAACGTCCCCCCTGTCAATTCCAAGCGCCATCCCGGGAGGATTGATGCGCATCACCGATTGATCCTTCGCTTTGTACAGCATGGGAGCATCGTGCCCTGCGCGTCCCAGGATTACCTCCTTCGACTCATCGTTCAGAATCAGGTACGCCATACTGATAAACATGTCCTCCTTGATATCTGGATAGAGCTGTCGATTGACCGAACTCAGCACGCGGGCGGAAGAATCATTTCCAGGCGCCTCACTGCGCAGGACGCTGCGGCACATGGCCATGATCAGCGACGCAGGCACACCTTTACCGGAAACATCAGCTATCGCCACGCCCAGCCGGTGCTCGTCAATCCGGATGTAGTCGAAATAATCACCGCTCACTTGCTGGGCCGCGAGATTGATGCCGCTGATTTCGTAGCCGCCGATGTCCGGCGCTGTCGTAGGCAATAGTATTCGCTGAATGTCCTTTGCAACTTCAAGATCGGTGTCGAGGCGTCGTTTCGCGGCCGCCTGCGAATAGATGATCGCATTGTAAAGCGCAAACGCAGACTGCTCAGCAATGGCTTTAAAGATCACGAGATCGCCTTCCGAGAAAGGCGTGCCCATTGGACCATTAGCTACCGCCAGCACTCCAAGCTTTTCGTTTCCGTAGACGAGCGGGGCGAGCATTGCCGACTCAGTGTGGAGAGATGTGTCCCGCAACGCTGCCAACCGTGGATCTCCATGATTCAGAATCAGCAGTTCGCCGTCACGCCACACTTCCCCGACTACTCCCTCCCCGCGCGCGACCGCATGGAGGCGCAGAAAGCTCTGCAGGGCCTGGGGCGTAGAATCAAGCTGAGCCATCACGTGCCCGGGAATTTCCACGAGCGGGGGGCAGCCCTTCGAAATGAAGACCGGCAGCAGAGCCTGACCATCTCTACTCGTCGCGTAGATAGATCCACCATGAGCGTCCAGAATCTTCATGGCGCCTTCAACGATCAGTCGATGGAGATCGCTGGGATGAAGATCCACCTTAAACGCCGATCCCAGACCCTGGAGGAATTCAAAGACACGGCTTTCCTCAAGCTGAATCTTGTCGCGGGCAGCTCGTAGTCGCGCAATCTCTTTGCGCTGAATGTGGAAAACCACCACTGAAGCACCAACCAGAATAAACAGCAGGACAAGAAAGATACTGGCCCACATAGCTGAATTGGACAGAAATCCGCGTGGGTGAGCCTGGGGTCTCCGCCAGCACGAGGACAACTGTTTAGTCGGAAACGTGAAGGTCCTGCTTCAAATAGTCGAGTACGTCTTTGAACTTTGTGATGTTTTCGGGATCGGCCTCCACAAGTGCCTCGTGAGCCTCCAGCATCGTACGGGCCCGATCATCACGACCGCCAGACTGATCCTCAATCGCGCGTCCGGTCGTGGTGTCGACATCTTTTGCAGACGGACTCTCGATAACGAACAATTGATCGAGGCCAAGATTCTGCAGTAAATCGCTGTTTCGCTCGTTAAGATTGATGACATGCAATTGACCCTGGCCAATCTCACGGAGGCGGAGCGCCATTCCCGCAAGCGTGCCCATGAATGTCGAATCCATTACCGGGCAGTTCTTGAGATCAATAACAAATTCGCGATGGCCGCGGTTCATCATTTCCTTCCCGAATTCCTTCATCCCGGCACTATTCTGGAACGAACCCTTGCCCTCCACGCGGATACAAACGACGCGGTTGGAACAGCTGACCAGGATCGAAGAAGGAGCACTCACAACAATTGCTTACAAAGTAAATATATAGGAGCCGGGATTCCCAAGTGTCAAACGCACCGTGGTTTCAATTCTCCAGAAACGAAAGATGCTGGTCAGTTCCATTGGAAGCTTTGTGTAAGAGCCACAATCCGATGATCCCGGATCAAAACTGCTCTCCATTGCGTCACAGGGCCATCATACTGGTAGGTCGTACCGATCACGGAAAAATTTGTCGCATGGGAGCCGCGGCCTTCGGGATAACGAATTTCTTTCGCCATTATATACGGACCGAGATTCGCCTGTCTATATTCGAAACGAATCGTCACCTCGCCGGGCACACTGGTTCGCCAAAAAAATGTGTAGTAATTGCCCTCCCGTTGCCGCTGTTCCTCCGAAGTTACCGCTCCAAACTCGGCGCGCTCACGCTCGAATCGAATCATCTCGTCCCGCGTCGTTTTGTAGGTAGCGGGATCGTTCAGAAACGTCTTCACCTTACGAAATTCGAAACGGGAATCGATGGAGAGCGGAAGAGCCCGCGGTTTCAACACCTGCACCACTTCGGTGCTCGAGGTGGCGCAACCAGCGAGGCTCAGTGCGACGCCCAGAATCTTGAGAATGCGAAGCATTACACTCGATCAAAGCGCTTCCCTTCCTTGATGTCAATTTCCGGCGGGATGCCCGACTCAAGGAATATCGAGGGTTTCTATTCATCGCTTCCGGTCGTATCTATGGGTTCGGAAGCTTGACCCATGCCACCTGCTCTTTGCGGTGCCTCTGTCACAAAAATCTGTTCGATGATCCGTGTCCTATTCCGCGATGGGGTCGAACTGCCAGATCACAATCTCTGGCTCGACCCCCGAAACCCCAAACCCTTTGCTTTTGTGTCTCATGCACACAGCGATCACATCGCCGCGCATAAGGAGATACTGATGTCGGCAAGGACAGCGCGATTAATGCGCGCGAGGATGGGCGGGCAACGCACGGAGCATCTCCTGAAATTCGGCGAAACGCGGCAATTTCCAAACATGGATGTCACATTGCTGCCTGCCGGGCATATCATCGGCTCGGCACAAATCCACGTCGCATCCGACTCGGGATCGCTGCTCTACACCGGTGATTTCAAAATGCGGAACGGCCTTTCCGCGGAAGCGATCGAATGGAGGTCCGCAGAAACACTCGTCATGGAAACGACTTACGGGCTATCGAAGTACAGGTTTCCGCCCACGACTGAGGTGATTTCGCAAATGATCGCGTTCTGCGTCGAGACGCTGGAGGACGGTGGCGTCCCAATCCTGTTCGGCTATTCGCTTGGCAAGTCGCAGGAAATCCTTTGCGCACTCGCCAGCGTGGGACTCGTTCCGATGCTGCATTCGACTGTCTTTCGCATGACAGAAATCTACCGAAAGTTGCAGCCCGGCTTTCCGGCTTACGAAGCTTTCGATCCCGGTAGAGTGGCGGGCAAAGTCCTGATCTTCCCGCCGAATGCGAACAGCTCGCGGATGCTTTCCAGCATCCCGAATCGTCGGACGGCGATACTTACAGGTTGGGCGCTTGATTCGAATGCCCGCTACTGGACGCGCTCAGACGCTGCCTTTCCGCTCTCAGATCATGCCGACTACGATGATCTGATCCGATACGTGCAGCTGGTGAAACCCAAACGAGTACTGACGCTGCACGGTTTCGCCGCGGCGTTTGCCCGCGATCTTCGCGCACGCGGCATTGAGGCCTTCGCTCTAAATCAGGAGAATCAACTCGAATTCGATCTGGGAGTAGAGATCTCCAAAGCGGTCACATTGCCTTCTGCGCAGATCGAAACAACTTCCCAATCAGAGTTTGAAAAATTGGCAACACTGACGCAAAGGATCGCCTGCACATCGGCGCGATCCAAGAAAATCGAACTGCTGAAGCACTATCTCCCTACGTTGGACGCCGAAGAGTTTGCCATCGTCGTCGTCTATCTCACGGGTCGTGCCTTTTCACCGGTAGATTCGCACGCTCTAAACGTAGGATGGGCGGTAATTCGCCGTGCACTCTTGGCGGCAAGCCGCCACGATGAAGCAACTTTTCGTCGACTCACCTTTGGGCTTGGCGATGCCGGGAGGGCGGCACGCGTCGCTCTGGAGAACCGCACCTTACCGGAGCCGTTCGGTCTACGTGATTCGCTGTCGTTCTTCGAGGTGCTCGAGGCCGCGCGCGGGCCGCTGGCGAAGGGCGACGTTCTATGCGAACGATTGAAGCGCCTCACTGCGTTGGAAGCGGAATTGCTGGTGCGCATTATCACTGGCGACCTCAGAATGGGTTTGAAAGAGGGACTGCTCGAAGAGGCGATCGCCGCAACATGCGACGTTGAACTGACGGCGGTGCGAGATGCGCACATGCTTCTCGGCGACCTTGGGCGAACAGCAAACCTGGCCCGGAGGAATGCGCTCGACGAAGCTACTCTGACAATTTTCTCTCCGGTAAAATGCATGCTCGCGAGTCCAGAGGAGAACGCTGAGGCGATTTGGAAGCGTGCGGGAAGTTCGGGATCCGTGTGGTTGGAGGATAAATACGACGGAATTCGGGCGCAGCTGCACCACGAGAAGAATCGGTACTGAACTGTATTCGCGCGATCTTCACCGCATCACCGACCAATTTCGCGAATTAGCGGACGCGGCGAATGAATTAGCCTGCGACGCGATTTTCGACGGTGAAATCATAGCCTACGAGCAGGGTCGGAAGCTGACATTTTACGATCTTCAGAAGCGTCTTGGGCGAACCACGCCGGATCTCTTTATTGGCAGCGACATTCCAGTCCATTTCATTGTTTTCGACCTGCTGGCCCTTGACGGAGTTCCGCTGATAAAACGTCCACTTACAGATCGACGCCAGTTGCTCGAGGCTATTGCACTCCCGAAGGCATTCGAACGCATCAGGGTTCGAACCGCCGATTCCCCTAAAGCAATTCAGATAGCATTCGGCGACGCGCGTCGGCGGGGTAACGAGGGTCTGATCGTCAAAGAATCTTCGAGCATCTACTCACCCGGTCGTCGAGAATTCGCGTGGATTAAGCTGAAAAAGGCTGCTGCAGCGCTCGATGTTGTCGTTATCGGGGCTGAGCTAGGACACGGAAAGCGGAGTGATTTGCTCAGCGATTATACGTTCGCAGTTCGCCACGATCAGACCGGCGAGCTCCTCACGATCGGCAAAGCCTATACAGGACTCACCGATTCGGAGATCGAGGAATTGACGGAGCATTTCACGGAAAACACCTTGAAGCAGCGTGGTAAATTCCGCGTCGTCCGACCTGATATCGTCCTTGAGGTTGCTTTTGACCATATTCGTCCCAGCAAGCGACACCAAAGCGGTCTCGCTCTGCGATTCCCACGCATCAAAGCGATACGACGCGACAAATCGGTTGCCGAGATCGACACACTTTCCTACGCGAAGAGGCTTGCCGAGCCGCGATGAAACAGACGAATTCCGCGTTGCGCCGATCACTGCTCATGTTTTAGTTTCACGGAAGGCAGCAGGATCTGCTGCGAATACATTTGCCGCTCGTTTCAGGGAAATAACCGGTCTCGTCTGCGAAACAAACGTTTGCAAAATTGCGGAGGGCGCCAACTGATTTCTTTGTTTTGCGCTACAGTAAGCCACTATGCACCAGGCACTCGATGCTGTAACTGGAAAGATCCTCGCCTCCTACGAGGCGGTAGGAGGGATCAATAACATCGACGGAGTCAATCTCCCTTCAAAGCGCGGTATCGCCGCGATCTGTAAGGATCTTCTCCAGTTACTGTTTCCCGGTTTTCATGATCAAGAGCCGATCCACTCCACGCACCTCCGACGGGTCACTGTGCATCGGATAAATACCGTCGCGGAGCGTCTAGTGGAGGAGATTTGCAAGAGCCTTCGGACCGTCGAGCCGGATTGTCCGCGCTCCCGGGCCGAGGCAATCGCGATACGATTTATTGAGAAGCTTCCGGGAGTCCGGCAGATCCTCCAGACCGATGTGCAGGCAGCGTACGAGGGTGATCCGGCATCGCTGAGCTTCGAAGAGATCATTCTTGCTTATCCGTGTTTAGAGGCAGTCGCAATCCAGCGGCTGGCGCATCTCCTGTACAATGAGAAAGTTCCACTCGTACCGAGAATCATGACCGAATGGGCACACAGCCGCACCGGGATCGACATCCACCCCGGTGCGCAGATCGGATTCCATTTTTTCATCGACCACGGGACAGGCGTCGTGATCGGTGAAACGTGCGTAATCGGGAACCGGGTTAAGCTTTACCAGGGAGTATCTCTCATCGCGCGCTCGCTTTCCGGAGGGCGGCGGCTCATCGGTTCCAAGAGACATCCCACTGTGGGCGACGACGCAACAATTTACGCCGGCACAACCATCATGGGTGGAGACACTGTCGTGGGAGCCGGCAGCACAATTGGAGCGAACGTTTTCCTCACCGAAACTATCGCACCGCGCTCACTGGTCTACTACGAAGAGAAGCAACTCAAGGTTCTCGCAAAACCACCCCGCCCCGCTGCGTGATCTACCTTGATTACAACGCGACCACCCCTCTGCACCCTCGCGTCGCGGAAGCGATGCTGCCGTGCCTGGAGCACGTCTTTGGGAATCCATCAAGCATTCATGGCGCCGGGCGGGTAGCGCGAGCCGCTATCGACGATTCCCGGGACCGGATCGCGGCGGTACTTGGAGCGAATCCGCATGAAATTGTGTTCACGAGTGGCGGCACGGAATCAGACAATCTTGCGGTGATCGGACTCGCCCGTTCCTACTGCGCGAAGGGTCGCCATATAATCACGAGCCAGGTCGAGCACCATGCAGTCCTGCATGCCTTTGAGTTTCTAGAAAAGAACGGTTTCGTGGTAACATGGCTGCCTGTGGACTCTCAGGGCCGCGTGGATCCCACGGAAGTCGAATCGTCCATTACCGCAGAGACGACCCTTGTCTCTGTGATGGCTGCAAACAACGAAACCGGGATCATACAGCCCGTGGAGAAAATTACTCGATTGTGTCGGGATCGCGGAGTCCATTTCCACAGCGATATGATACAGACTTTCGGCAAGATACCGCTGAATATTAAGGAGACTGGAGTAGATGCGATATCTCTGGCCGCTCACAAATTTTATGGACCGAAAGGCGCCGGTCTGCTTTGGCTTCGTTCCGGACTTTCGATCGATCGGCTACATCATGGCGGATTTCACGAAGGGCAACGACGACCAGGAACGGAGAATGTCGCCGCAATCGTCGGCATGGCCGAAGCAGCAGAGCTTGTGGCTGCGGATTGTGCGTCCGAACAAGCGCGCCAGGCGGAATTGCGTGACCGACTCTGGACTGGAATTCGGAACGTTGCGCCCGATTCAGTTCGCAACGGCGATGTCGATGAATGCCTTGCAAACACGCTGAACGTAAGTTTCCCTGGAGCAGACGGCGAAGGTTTGCTCATTAACCTCGATTTGGAGGGAATCTGCGCGTCCAGCGGCTCGGCCTGCATGGTCGGCTCTATCATGCCCTCCCATGTGCTCCTTGCGATGGGAGTGGCGCCGGAGTTGGCGTCTGCCGCCGTACGCTTTTCGCTTGGACACTCAACGACTCGAGCCGAGATCGATGAAACGATAGCCGTCCTTGGGCGCATTTTGGCCCGAAGTCAGCTCGAAATTGCGTGAATGTATCTCAATTATTCTTTCGCCGGAACGGCCAACCGAGACCGTTTTTTTTGCCAGAGCCCCCAACGTGCGACTCATCCGAGGATCTCGAGGCGCGCGCAAAACTCATGCTGATCGCCATAGGCTGCCGTGATCTCGCGCGCCGTGTGAAAGTGCGCTGGAATGCCCGCCTAAGCAGCACGGCCGGTATGGCGTCGTACACGCTCTGGCAAATCACGTTGAATCCGAGACTCGCCGATTTGGGCCGTGATGAAGTCGACGTCACGCTGAAGCACGAGCTCGCGCATCTTGTCGCAAAATTCCGGGCTGGTCGGCGCAGGATCAGGCCGCACGGACCGGAATGGAAGCAGGCATGCGCGGATCTCGGCCTGCCCGACGAGAAGCGGTGCCACAACCTTCCGCTCCCGCGTCGGCATATGACTCGAAAGCACTTCTACCGCTGCCCTCAATGCAAGCTCGAAGTGGAACGGGTGCGCCCGTTCCGTGAGCGTGTCGCTTGCCTGAACTGTTGCCGGAAATACAACGACGGCCGATACGACGAGCGCTTCCGGCTGGAAAAGATAACGAAAGGCGGTACCCGGCCGCGCAAAATTCTTCAATCAGATTCCACGACTTGAGCGTCCTCAAAGGTGAATCCATTTTCCTTTTCCCATTGGTGTTCCCGCCAACGTTTCACACCGGCCCCAATGATCAGCGAGATCAAGACATACAGGACTATCAGTTTCTCCCGGCGAGTCAGGCCGATACTCATGGTCTTGCGGCATCCTCATATTGGCGAGTCTTCAATCCGTGAACCACAAAAGCCACACCGATTACAATCAGCGCGACGGAGAGAAGTTGACCTGCTGTGGCAGGCCCAATCGTCCATTGATCCGGCTCCCGAAACGTCTCCGCGACAATTCGTAACACTGCGTACAAGATAAAAAAGGACCCGGTGAGCACTCCGCGGGGCACTTTCATACGGGTACGCATGTACCAGAGTGCTGCAAAAAGTATCACCCCTTCAAGCACGGCTTCATAGAGTTGGGAGGGATGGCGCGGAGTCAGCACATGGCGAAGAATCTCAACAACCTGCGGATCTGTTTTTGCGGCGCTCAACACATCCCACGCGTTGTGGGCAGGTAACCCGAGTGCTCTCATCTTCGCAACAGCATCGTTTGCCAGGTTCCCATTCTCCAGAAGCTCGGAAGGAAATTGCATGGCCCATTTCACACTCGTTGGTCGTCCATAGAGTTCACCGTTTATGAAATTCGCCACACGCCCGAAAAAAATTCCGATGGGCGCGACGACGCAAAGATTGTCGCCGATCCCCGTCCAGGAATAGTGATGGCGCCGCGCGTAATAAAACGTGAAAAGTATCAGCCCGATCATCCCTCCATGGCTCGACATCCCTCCATCCCAGACTCGGAAAAGCAGGAGCGGATCGTGCAGAAACGCCGCAAAATCGTAAAAAAGCACGTATCCAAGCCGGCCCCCAATCAAAACGCCAAATAGCGCGCCCCACGTTATGAAGTCTCCGACCTTTTCAGGAGGAATTTCCGCATAACCGTGTTTTGCAAGCCATAGGTACAACCAGTATCCACACAGAAACGCCATTACATACGCAAAGCCATACCAGCGTAAGCCTGTCCCTTCGCTGAATTCGAAAATGAACGGGCTGAGGTCGTGCAGATAGTAGGCGAGCATCGAGGGCGAGCGATCCACCTAAGTAAACGGGAGTTCGTCGTGTTGTCGAAGAATCTCTCGATATTCGACTGCCGGGGTTCCCGTTTGCCAGGGCTATTTGTTTTCCGTATGCATATGATCCCATGATGACCGCTGGGGAGTTTGATTCCCCGAACTCGATTCCGGATGGTGTCGTGTCACCCTGGCTCATTTGCGTCGATACGGGAGGCACTTTCACGGACTGCGTAGCACGGGATCCGAAAGGCCGCATTTCACGCGCGAAGGTGCTTTCTTCGAGTTCAGTGAGAGCGCGCGTTCGGTTCGTTTCGGAATCGGGAATGGTGGAACTCGACTACTCTGATGAATTACCAGAGGACTTCTTTAAGGGTTGCTCGGCGAGCGTTCTTGGTCGTGGAGGCGACCGCATTCCGGTGGTTAAGAGTGCAGCGGGAGGAAAATCAATAACCCTTCCTCGATCCGAAACTGTCGCAGTTGGTAACACGATCGAGATACAATCTCCCGACGAAGCACCGATTTTGGCGGCGCGAGTCGTTACCCGAACTCGTCACCGAATGCCTCTGCCGCCGGTAATCCTGCGTGTAGCAACAACCCGCGGAACAAACGCTCTCCTGGAAGAAAAAGGCGCGCGCGTCGCATTTTTCGTAACACGGGGCTTCGGCGATCTCCTGAGAATCGGCAATCAACAAAGGCCGGATCTGTTTGCACTGAAGATCGAAATACCGCCTCCTCTTTACAAAACGGTTGTTGAAGTTCCCGAACGAGTGGATGCGAATGGAGAAATCCTCGCGACCATTGAACCTTCTTTGCTCAGGGACGAGATCGCCCACCTGCAGGACGAAGGCTGTGAATCAGCGGCCATCGCGCTAATGCACAGCTATCGTAACCCGGTACACGAACGAAGGCTGGCTGATGCCTTACGTCAGGCCGGTTTCGGATTCATCTCACAATCCTCGGAGCTGGCTCCGGCCATCAAGATCCTTCCGCGCGCAGAGACAGCAGTAGTCAACGCCTATCTGGCACCGATTATGGAGCGTTATCTCTCTAACATGGCTAAACCGCTTTCAGCAAATTCCCGAATCTTCGTGATGACGAGTAGTGGTGGTCTCGTCGCTCGAAAGGACTTCCGCGCGAAAGATGCGTTGCTGAGCGGGCCTGCCGGGGGGGTAGTCGGTTCCGTTGCCGCGGGACAAAGGGCGCGATGTGAAAACCTCATTGCATTTGATATGGGTGGAACAAGCACCGACGTTTCGCGATATTCCGGAAGGTTTGAGTATCTTTACGAACACCGCGTTGGCCGTGCGCGATTGGTGGCACCTGCACTGGACATCGAGACTGTGGCTGCCGGGGGCGGATCGATCTGCGGCTTTAATGGCGACACTCTTTTCGTGGGACCCCAGAGCGCCGGGGCTTATCCCGGACCGGCATGTTACGGAGCCGGCGGCCCACTTACGTTGACGGACGTCAACCTACTGCTTGGCCGGGTGGATCCCGCCGCTTTCGGAATTCCACTTCACATCGACGCAGCGCGCGCGCGTGCTCGAAGCATCCGGAATGATGCAGGCGTGGAAACTGGAGCGCTGCTGCGCGGCTTTCTAAAAATCGCTAACGAACGCATGGCGAACGCAATACGAAAGATTTCTGTAAGAGACGGTTACGACCCGGCAGACGCCGCTCTCATAGCCTTCGGCGGTGCGGGCGGCCAGCATGCTTGCTCAATCGCGGAAAAGCTCGGAATGCAAACGATCTACTGTCCGGCCGATGCCGGTGTTTTGAGCGCGGAGGGTCTTCGGATCGCGGTCGTTGAACGATTCGCGGAAAGGCAGGTTCTCCAAACGCTGGACGAGGTTTCCGCAAACTTGCCCGACATGCTTCTGGAATTGGACAAGCAAGCACGGAATCTCGTGCGACGGTCCGGTTTTGGCCTTGATGAAATCATTGTGCAGCAACGTCTGGTCCAAATGCGGCTCCTTGGCCAGGATTCGTCGCTCGACGTTTCCTTTCATGATAATCCATCGTTGCCAAAGGATTTTGTGAAACACTATCGTTCTCTGTACGGCTATTTCCCTGAGCATCGCACGATTGAAGTGGTGCAGCTACGAGTTGTCGCATCCACGCGCCGTCCTGAGACCGCGGAGGAAGTATTTGAAGAGGGAGATGTCGCCCGCGCTTTACCAAATGCAATGGTTCGCTCCGAAATAGGCGAAGTGTCCGTTTTTCATCGCGGCAAGATCGGAACCGGCAGAATTTTCGGGCCGGCCATCGTTCAGGATCCCTACAGCACCACATTCGTCGAACCACAATGGGCCGGAGTGGTCGGTTCCTTGGGCACGCTTCGACTAGCACCCACCAATGACTGAAAGAAAAAAGTATGAAGAAACTTTCCGACTCATGGCGTCCCTGTTCATCCCGAGGGGGAAGCCTATGATTTCCGATGGAAATCGGCGAAAGAAAACCAGCTCTTCATTCTATCCTCTCAGCAAAAAGCTCTTCGCGAAGTTTGACGCATGAGAATTTTTGACAAATTTCGGGCCGGTCACTCATCGGTGGTAATCGGATACCTGGGCGGTTCCATCACGGCGGGTGTTGGCGCCACCGATCCCGAATCGACCTCTTGGCGGGCGCTGACGACGCGTTGGTTCCAAGAGCGATTCCCGGGAGTCGAAGTCCGCGAAATCGACGCCAGTCTCAAGGGCACCGGTTCCGAATTGGCGGCCTATCGCGTCGAAGCAGATCTTCTCCGCCATCGACCGGAAATCATCTTTGTCGAGTTTGCTGTGAACGATCATCGTCAGCCTCCGGCGAAGATCATTGCATCCATGGAAGGGCTCATCCGCAGGACCCGGCGGATCATTCCCTGGACGGAAATCATCATCGTTCTCACAACGATGCGATCTCTGGCCGAACGGCATTCGGGGAAAACGCCATCCGCCTTCGCCCACGAAAAGGTCGCAAAACATTACGAGATACCCACAGTTGACGTTGGCGGCACGCTCGTCAGTCTCATCGAAAGCCGGGAGGCTACATGGGAATCTCTTACAGTAGATGGGTGTCACCCAACGGACCAGGGGCACTCCATTTACGCGAGGAAAGTGCGCTCAGAACTGGAGAAGATGGTAGATGCAGCTTTCTCCGACCGACTGCTGCTTCCCGAGCCGTTGAGTCCGGATCAAATAGAATGGGGAGAGGTCGTCCCGATAACCAGGATGGCTCCCAGCGGTTGGTGGTATGAGGATGAGCCGGTTGGGCCATATCTTCGCGGTCGACTAACCAGCAACGTGCCGGGCGCAGCCTTGACTTTCTCATTTGCCGGAGAGGCCATAGGACTCTACTGGCTCGTCGCGAGGGATTCGGCGGCAATCGAATATGTGATCGACGGAGGGCAACCGGGATGCCTTTCCGCATGGGATAAATACGCTATGCGATCATCGCGCGCACATTATCGCATTCTCGCCGACAAACTTGACGGGGATCGCCCCCATTTTATCAAGGTTTGGGTCAGTTCGTCGTCCGACGAGCAATTTAATGGATCATTCTTGCGGATCGGAGCGTTTCTGGTACACCATTCGCGAGGTCGACAAACCTGCAGTGGAGCGCGGAGAAAATAGTCCGTGGTATTACCCCCCACAACAGACGCTACTTACGATTGACAAGGAATCTTTAATTCTCGCGGCTTCAATATGGCATCGAATTCAAACCGAATTCTTATTGCAGAGGACCATTACGTCTCCCGCCACCTTTTGGAACGTAATCTCACGAACTGGGGGTTCGACGTTACGACAGCCGAAAATGGGGTGGAAGCTATGGAAGTGCTCGAATCCCCAGATCCCCCCCCAATTGCCATTTTGGATTGGATGATGCCCGAAATGGACGGTTTGGAAGTCTGCGTCCGAGTACGAAAGCGGCCGGAACTGCCTTACGTTTATTTGCTGCTTCTGACCGCAAAGAGTCAAAAGGAAGAGGTGGCCGCGGGACTGGAAGCCGGCGCGGATGATTACGTGATCAAACCGTTCGACCCGGATGAGCTTCGTGCGCGTCTCAAGGTAGGCCAGCGGGTCGTGAATCTCGAGCGATTACTCGCCAGGAAGATGAGCGATCTCGAAGCGGCTCTTCTCGACGTTGATCAAATGCGCGCCTTGCTGCCAATCTGCATGTACTGCAAAAGCGTGCGGGACGACCCCGATTACTGGCATCAAATCGACGATTACATGCATTCGCATGCGGGCGACGAATTCTCGCATGGCATCTGCCCGAACTGCATGAAGAAGATAGAGAAGGAGATCGCTCGCTCCGGAATCATCTCGCAAAATACCGCGATCGAGTAAGTCGTTTGCCTCTGGCAAGGTGCGCTCCAGCAGACATCCCTCGGCGCCCGCTCATCTGGCATTAATCAACTTCTTTGTCGGGACCTTCAAAATAGGATCCTGCTTCTCCTGTCAACCCCACGAATGACGCTCGAAGCAATGCTCGGTCAAGTATCCCCGTGCCCCGCGAAAGGAACCGCATCCTCACAATTCGCCACCCCGCTTTTTCTCACGGGAAGATTTGCTTCTGATGGTTGGGTATTGGAATTCTCTATTGAAACCCGCTCTCACGCACTAGCAAGATCCGGAAAGGCTTCATCGGAAAGCGCAGATCCTGCGCGATCAGTCCGTATTATTGTAAGCTCCTCGAACTGAATAGAAAACCTTCCCTAAGAAATACGCGATCGGGAAAATCGGAAAGAAGGCGCTCCGATCGCAACAAAGTGCAGGACGAAGGCTTAAAAGAGCGCGGACCGTCCCTGCGTGAAACACGCGAATACTATATTAATCCTATAGGATTTAAGAAAAATTACCCTCAAACCGTTGCGTTGTTCCGCATCATGTGAAAAGGGTGTGCCCGTTTAGCACCTGACAAATCTTAACCGAGCCCTCTCCACCATGGCCAAAAAAACCGTCGAAGACATCAAAGCCGAGAGCAATGCCTTGCGCGGTACTATCGTCGAGACCCTACAATCCGACGCGAATCATTTCTCGGAAGCTGATTACCAGTTACTCAAATTCCACGGAACCTACCAGCAAGACGACCGTGACCTTCGTATGGAGCGAAAGCGCGCCGGTCTCGAAAAGGCTTTTGTCTTCATGGTCCGCAACAAGATGCCTGGAGGTGAAATGACTGCGGATCAATACCTTGCGCACGATCGCATTGCAGGTTCGCTGTCCAATGGCACTCTACGCATCACGTCACGCCAGGGAATTCAGTTCCATGGCGTTCTAAAGAGCGGTCTCCGGGAAACGATCGCGTCCATAGAGAATAGCGGTCTTACAACGTCCGGTGGCTGCGGCGACGTTGTGCGAAATACAATGGCCCCATCCGCGCCGTTCAGCACTCCGGAGCATCGGGACGCCAGGAAACTCGCGCACGAACTGTCCCTTAAGTTCCTTGCACGTACCACGGCCTACATGGAAATCTGGATCAATGGGGAGAATGTGGATCTCGACGGTGAGCCGAACCCTAATGACGAAGAACCCATCTACGGAAAAGTTTATTTGCCGAGAAAGTTCAAGATCGGAATCGCCATCCCTCCCCGTAACGATGTGGATATTTATACGCAGGATCTCGGCTTGGTCCCCCACGTGGAAGAAGGCAAGGTTGAGGGTTACACCGTTCTGGTCGGTGGTGGTTTCGGGATGGGACACGGCAAAATGCACACGCGTCCCTATCTCGCCAAGGCGTTATTCTATGTTAAGCGGGCAGACGTGATCGACGCCGCGGTGGCGATCGTGACAACGCAGCGAGACTTCGGCTGTCGCGACGATCGTGCGCAGGCACGGCTCAAGTATCTGATCGCCGACAGGGGCCTCGCCTGGTTTCGTGCAGAGGTCGAGAGCCGCATGCGTGGGCCGACGGAAGAAGCGAAACCACTGATCTGGAGCACCGTCCAGGATCTCCTGGGTTGGCACGAACAGGGCGACGGGAAGCTTTTTGTCGGGGTGTGGGTGAACGAAGGTCGAATTATGGACACCAATACCGCAAAATATCGCACAGGCTTTCGAACGATTTTCGAAAAATTCAGAGTTCCTGTCAGACTGACTCCGAATACGAATGTTCTGTTCTACAACATTGATCCGGCACAGAAACACGATTTCCAAGCCACGCTCGAGCAATTCGGGATTGCTCCTGCCGAATCATTGACCGAGGCCCGTAAGACAGCCCATGGCTGCGTAGCGCTGCCCACTTGCGGACTCGCACTTTCTGAGAGCGAACGCGTTTTCCCCGCTCTCATGGACGAAATCGACAGGTATCTGCAAGAACTTGGACTTACAAACGAACCATTGTTGATTCGTATGACAGGCTGCCCGAACGGGTGCGCGCGTCCCTACAATGCAGATATCGCGTTCGTCGGACGCGCCCCTAATAAATACGCTGTTTTTGCTGGCGGTTCGTCTTCAGGCGAACGCCTGGGTGGATTGGAACAGAAAGTCGCCACGCTGGAGGAACTCCCTGGCATCGTCCGGTGTTACCTCGAGGATTTTGTGGAGGGCCGCCAGCCGGGCGAATCCTTCTCCGCCTGGTGGGGAAGAACCCGTGCGAACGGCGATGAACCAACTTCGGAACAGTTCCACGTCGAACTGGCGGAACGGTCCACGAAACTCGCCGCGGCAAAGTCGGGTTAAGCAGGGGAACGATATGTAAGCTTAACGCACTTCAACGACAAAGATCAGTTGCCCTCGCCCATATTGTGGCCCGCGAACGAACAACGGACTCCCAGGCATCACACGCGCCTCCGTTTTCAGGATCATCTTTTTGTCGTGCCAAAGGGTGAATCGAAGCCGGCAGGCATCTCCGAGACTTTCGCGGGTTTGCACTTCGAGAAAAAACTGGCGTGTCGGGATTAACCACTGACCGTCGCTGGACGCCAACTTTTCGACGTGGCGCCCGAGCACTTCGAACTGGTTGTATCCGAAGATCTTTCTAAGTCGTCCGGAAAAAGGGGCGAGCCAGCGCGGCGGAGCTTTCGGATTGCGTTCGTTTGTCGCAAATAGAACCCCGGTCCAGATTTCGCCATCACGATGGATGCTCGCCTCGGCCGGCAAAAACACAGAGGAAGCGAGAATCAGGATGATAGCGGCGACTCTGAGTCGGAACATCAACAGAAAGTTCAGTTAGCGCGGTTCGAGGCAGTGATCCGATTTGATTCCGGAATGTAGTTCAGCCCGTCGAGCCAAACGACCGTGAGCTTGTCGTCGGGCGAATTCACGGCAACTGCGGAAACTGCGGGGTCGTCAGAGGTAGCCTCGAGCACCTCGACTTCATAAGTGCCGCCTTCGCGGAATTCACTGGACAGCGGTGCGTCGATTCCCAACGAATTTTCGAAGTCTCGTTCTGCCGTGCGGTGCTCCCAAGTGGTCGGGGTGATAAATGGGAAGATGATGATGGCCGCCACGAGGCAGGCAGCACCGACCCATAAGATTCTTGGCAATCCCCACCAAGTGTTCTGCCTCGCAGTGTCCTCAGATTCCGCCGCCACAGTCGGAAGTTCGGAATAAATGCGCTCCATCAGCGAGTGATTGAAGAAATCCTGGCTCGTCAGGGCGGGGGCGGCCCCGTGTTCGCGCAATAACGCTCCAAGTTTCACGGCATTCGCCCGTTCTGACATCGCATCCTCGTGCGCGACCAGCTCCTGCTCGAAATTCAACAGCTCGTCGCCCCTCAGCTGCCCGTCGATCCAAGCAGTAAAGCGTTCTTCAAATGTTTTCATAGACGTCCCTGAGCATGGCTTGCATTTTCTTGCGCGCGTAGAACAGGCGCGACATCACTGTGCCAATTGAACATTCCATCACTTCGGCAATCTCCTGATACGAAAGTCCCTCGATCTCCTTCAGAACAATGACGGTTCGGTGGTCGGGGGAGAGTTGATCGATAGCGGCATCAATGCGCGCGCGAATTTCATTATGGTCGAGCTGTTCGTGGGGAAGGAATTCGGCTTTCGGCGCGGTAAGTCCGGCCGGCTCGACTTCTTTCAGTTCAATCGAATCGTCAAATTCGGTGCCACTGGAGATTTTCCTCTTTCGCACCCAATCAATGGTGACATTGGTTACGATGCGATAGAGCCAGGTGTAAAACGCGGATTGACCGCGAAAATTCCCGATTGACTTCCATGCTTTCAGGAAGGCGTCCTGTGCAAGATCCCAGGCGTCTTGCTCGTTTCGAACCATATTGTAAACCATCGCGTATACCTTGGTGCGGTAGCGGGTCACGAGCACGTCAAAGGCTTTCGCGTCGCCATTCTGGCACCGCGTCACCAGCGTGATGTCATCTACTGCATCCGGCTCGGATTCCGACTCTACCGCATTTGGACGTGGTTCATCCTCCGACATTCAATAATGTAAACTTCGCCACCTCCTGATAATACGGCGCTGCGACGGAAAATGGGTTTTGTATTAATCCTCTTCGCGGTCGCGTCCCCAACCTGTCCGGTATTCACCCATCAATTCAATAATACCGTCACGAATTTGAAAGATCCGACTCAAAAGGACCACGCCGCGTTCCGGTGGAATGTTGTTCTCATCACGAAGCTGCACTGCAGCCTCCATGGCATTCGTCATCGCCTTCAGCGACCGCTTCAAATAGGCGATGGTCATGCCGACCTCATCGATACCGTCGTCGCTGAGAGCTGCTGCGAGTTTTGCACTGGCAATCGCTGACTGCGTCGTGAGCTTTACCGCTGCTGGCAGATTCTGCACCTGCGAACCAAGTTCATCGAAAAGTTGATCGAGCCACACGGTGAAAGAAAACGACATCTGGTAAAGAGGGTGCATTTCGAAATTTTCGCCCCCTCTTTCGCTGTCATCGCTTCCGGTCGAATCCAATTCTTCATCATCCAGATCCTCCATTTCGGCAGCAAACAGATTATCCACGCTGTTCATCCACTCCTGACCATCGGCATCCAGCAGATGAAACCATCCCATTTCACGGGCAATAATCTGGTCGCGATTTGGATCGTCGAGATACTTTTCGAGCAGCTCCATATAGCGCTCAGTCTTGCGATCCTGCTGCTGGAGAAAACGCTCCCAGTCGTATTCATCCCACACTCGGTCGGATTCGTCATCGTCAGCCATTGCACTTCATTATGAAAGCTTCATCAGATTCTGCAAAAGAATTGTCCCATTTAGACACGAGCCGCAATTGACCGCACGCCGCATTGATATCATGCCCTTTCTCCGTTCGGAGCGTTGCGGAAACGCCTGCTCGTTCCAGAATGGCGAGAAAAACCTCCTGCCGATCGACGGGGGACCGGCGCCAATCCAAACCCAAAACCCGGTTATATGGGATCAGATTAACCTTTGCGCCAAGTCTGGTCGCATGACCGGAGAGAATTCGCGCCTGATCAAGACTGTCGTTAATCCCGTCAATCAGGATATATTCGAAAGTGATGCGCTGTTTCTTTCTTTCCGCGTAGTATGCGCAGGCGTCGAGCAATTCCGCGACGTTGTAGCGCCGATTCACGGGCATGATGGTGTTCCGCACGTCATCAGTTGCACCGTGCAGGGAGATCGCCAACCGCACCTGAAGCGGCAGATCTGCCAACATACGTATTTTCGGAACAATGCCGCTCGTCGAAACGGTAATGTGTCGCGCTCCGATGCCAACACCCCAAGGTGCATTGATAATTTCAATCGCACGAACGAGGTTCTCAAAATTCGCCATCGGTTCACCCATGCCCATAAACACGATGTTGTTTACCTTCTCCCCACTCAGCGCCTCGATCTTCAAGAGTTGATCGACCATTTCACCGGCATTCAGGTTCCGTTTCCATCCGTCGAGCCCGCTTGCGCAAAATTTACAACCATACGCGCACCCTACCTGGCTGGACACGCACAGGGTTCGCCGATCTGAACGCTCTCCGTAAAGCGCCAGGGAAGCCGGAATCAGCACTGATTCCACCAGGTTCCCATCGTCGAGACGGAAAAGAAACTTTCGCGTGGTGTCCGTCGACCCGATGCAACGAACCATCTGCAACTCGTTGAACACGTACCGACCACCAAGTTCTCGCCGAAGCTTCGCCGGGAGATTTGTCATTCCCATGAGATCAGCCACGCGCTTCTCATAAATCCAATGCAACACCTGTCTTGCCCGATATTGCGGCTGATCGAGAATACGCATCTCCTCCTCAAGCTCTGCAAGCGTAATAGATTTGAGGGAGTGCTGCACGCTTTCGGACATTTTAGCCGCAATCTACACCATTTGAAACGCCCCGCGAGTTGCGTTCGAATTCAGACGGTTCATCCGTATCCCACGTTGTTTTTCTCACACCAGGCCTTCGCACCCGGATGACCTTTCTCAGCCGCCCGGCGATACCACTCAGCCGCCTCCTTCCGATCTCGCGGCACGCCAAAACCCGTCTCGAGGCATCGCGCGTAAAGATACATGCTCGAGGCACTTCCCTTCTCACTCCCCTCTTTGAAAAGCTTCACAGCCTTCTTGATATCCTGCCTGACGCCGTCTCCATTAATGTAAAGGACACCGAGGTTTCCAAGCGCATCCGGATACCCGATTTCCGCGGCATCCTGAAAAAGCCTCCTCGCTTCGTCGAAGTTTCGAGGAACGCCAGCACCCTTGTGGTAAAGCGTACCGAGCAAATTCATCGCCCTCGGGTCGTTCAAAGCAACCGCCCTCTTCAAAAGCTCCTCGGCCTGCACGGGATCCTTATTGACACCCTTGCCGTAAAGATAGCACTCCGCAAGGACGGTGAGCCCCGCGGAATCGTCGCGGTTTGCGGCTTCCTGAAACCACCAGACCGCCTTGTTTAAATCCAGCGGAACACCTGCCCCATTCGAATACATGAGACCTACCTGAGTGTAGGCTTCTTTGATTCCCTGGTTCGCCGCCGCGGACATCCAGTCAAACGCAAGCTTTGGATTCTCCTCGCGAATATTCTTCGCGTAGAGAAACATCGCCGATGTCACACCTAACTTTGCCGCATCCTCGAGCGGGCCACGGATTTCTTCGAATTCCGACGTGGAAAATCCATCCGTTTCACTCCGCAGGCGTTGCAATAAAATCTCAAGGCGCACACGTCCCAAATCCGACTCTGGAAATCTCCGGGCGATCCCAACGTAAGTCGCTATGGCTTCGCCCCATTCCTCTTCGCTCTCATAAGATTCCGCCTCTGCCAAAGCTTCTTTCAATTCCTCCTGACGCGATGGTGTGGGCTCCGGCGATGGTGTGGGCTCCGGAATTGGCGTGGGCTTCGCGGTTTGCGCAGACTCCGGAGTTGGCGTGAGTTCCGATAGTGGAGTGGTCTTGAGTTCGGGAGTCGGAACCTCGTGAGGACTCGGCGTCACGGATGCGAGGGTCGGACCAGCCGTCGGTAATGCGGTTGATACCGGCCCTTTACCCGTTTTGACTGCCAGACGTTCAAACGAAAAGTAGAATGGCCACAGCAGAATGGCTGTCAAAAGGAGCAGCGCAACCGCGGAGGCACCCACGACAAGCGGTATTCTTGCTCTTTTTTCCGGGCCGGTTGGCAACGGCGGAACTGTTGTAGGCGTTGGCTGTACGGTCGGGAGCTCAACGGTAGAGGTAATTTCTCTCTGTCCAGAAGACGGAATCACAGCTCTCGTCAAAGGAGCACGAGAAGCCGGACGTTTTGGCTGGAAACTTTCAATTCCGCGCAAGGCTTCTACGAGCGCCCGGGCAGTAAAAAACGATACATCCGGATCCAATCCCTGTCGAAGAACCGCGTTTCCTTCCTCAGACAACGTCGCGATCGGCACGTAACGCTGCACGGGCTGCGGTGCGCCCGGCCGAAGCAGGGCGGGAGGCAAGGATCCTCCGAGCAATTCGTAAACCAGCGCAGAAACCGCCTGTATGTAGTGTTTCCGCACCGCGACACCGCCATCGGTGTCAGTATGAGGAATTTCTCCCGCTGCTTGGCCTACGATCGTCTGCCCACCCGCCCATGTATCACTCATCGAAAGCTCCCGGGTCACACCGAGCGGGTTTAGTTTAACCGAAAACGCAGGCCAGTCCCGAACGGGCCTCCGCAAGAGCGCTTCGCGCGCAGCCTTGTCCGGATGATCAGGAAAATCTATATACACCTGATGGAGTGCAAAGTCGATCTGGTCCAGACCCAAGTCTAGCGCGTGATCTACTCCGGCGGCCGCCTGCCCCAGAATTTGCAATGCCCCATCGGGATCCATTTCCCGGCGCACGCGAAGGACGTCGAGCAGCGAGAAACCGTCGGTCCATTCCACACTGAGCACCGCCGAAGGTTGCACCCACTCGAGCGACAGCACGCGTAACAAATGCGGATGGGATACCGGCCGCAGTTTTTCCACTTCCCGCTCGAGCCGCGTAAAGGAATCGCTATCCTGGATCAGTGCCGGGTTGAGCACTATCAAGCGCACAATTTCACCGCTCGCAACGTCCTTGGCACGATAGTTTTTGCCGCTCTCCCCTTCACCTAGATCATCGAGGAACTCGTAGCGCCCCGAAAGTGCCTCATCGACTTTCGGCAGGAGATCTTCGTCCAGATCAGCGATCGTCTCCATGAGCGCTTCATCCTCGGTATCAACAGCACTGGACTGCTCCATCAGTTGCGCAATCACCTCGTCCAATTCCCTCCGCAATTCGAGCGGTGACTGTGGACGCTCGTCGGGATTCTTCCGCACCATACGTTCCAGGAGAGTTGCGATCTGCGTTGGGAAACGGCTCAGGCGTTCCTTGGGCAACCCTACTGTCAAATGCTGCGTCATTACCTCTGCGAGTGTCCCGGTAAATGGCGCGCTTCCAGTGAGCATAAACCAAAGCGTCATTCCGAGCGAATAGATGTCTGATCGCGAATCCAGTGGTTTCTCCTGGAGTTGTTCCGGGCTCGCGTAATACGGCGTCCCGGCAAATCCGGCGATAGTCAATGCTGCTTCGGCTGAGTCCTGATCGGTGATCTTGGCCAGTCCAAAATCAATCACCTTCACGGTGACTTCATCCTCCTCGTGCACGAGCATTAGATTCGATGGTTTAATGTCTCGATGCACGAGTGAGTGCTTCTCGGCGGCACCCAGTGCCCGCGCAACCTGCGAAGTGATGCGCAATGCCAGAAGCTGATCCATCGGGCCGTGTCTCCGCTCGAACTCCTCGACGTTTTCTCCGTCGATGAATTCCATCGCGTAGAAATAGCTGTCGCCCTCTACGCCAAGATGAAATACTGAAGCGACATTTGGATGTCGCAGTTTCGCAGCCGACCGCGCTTCTCTTTTGAACCGCTCCCGCGCGCCCTCTGTATTGAGAAAAGCCCCGCTGATCACTTTCAGCGCCACGTCACACTCGAGATTTGTGTCAAACGCCTTGTACGTAATACCCATCGCGCCTCGACCGAGTTCGTGGAGCGAACCGTCGTTACGAATCAGGACTTCGTAGTGATCAAATTTGAGTTTTTCGCCCATTCAGGAACGGCTGACTATTGATAGCGAGTTACTCTCGCAGGATTGCGGCATGAGTGGCATGGCGTAAGATTCCACAATAGGGAATCCTTCGTCCCACAAAACTCCGCCCCTGGACCGCCGACTGCGTTTGATTTCGAGCCCCTCCCACTCAAGGGGAGTCCAGACCATGGGAGAGAACACGATCCCAGTCGGGAAGCTCGGGGAAGGCAAATCCGCGCGACCTTTCATTAACCTTGCAACAAATTGATTTTCTAATGGAAAGGCAACGTTCGGATCTAAACGTGCAGATTGCAAAACAAAGAATATATGCAAAACCTCACAGGTCACCCCAGAGCGCATCGAGTAAACCCGAGCTCCGATTCACCAGACGACCAATCGCAGATCGCAGCACCTGTTCGTTTGCCCACAGCTCTACCTTTCGACGTGCACGCGTGATGCCGGTGTAGATCAACTCGCGCGTCAATGCAGGCGAGTCTTTTCCCGGCAAGATCATGAGCACCTTCTCAAACTCCGATCCCTGGCTTTTGTGCACGGTCATTGCAAAAGCGGTCTCGTGCTTCGGTAATCGCGGAGGCGCGAACCCCCGCACTTCGCCATTGACCTTAAAAAATGCCCGCAGACCGCTATTTGAGACTGAGACCCGTAGCACGAGTCCGACGTCGCCATTGAAAAGTTGGAGGTTGGCGTCATTGCGCAAGATCATGATCGGGCGGCCGCTATACCAGCGTTCCGATTTGTCGATCAATCCGGCCACGCCAAGGGACTGTTCCACGATCGCATTGAGATTTATCCGCCCGTATGGTCCGTCGTGCACCGCGCAGAGAATTTGGTTCTTGCCAAGTTGAGAAAGCGAAGTCTCGACGAAAAGCTCGGGGCTACTGATCCAATTGATCCAATTTTTTATCACGCGCTTTCGTAACTCTGCTTCAAGCGAGGCAGGCCGCGGGAGCGCTCTCCAAAGGAGATCCCTATGTTGCTTACTCTTCAGGATATTAATTGCCTGGTCCGCATCGCCCGCTCGCACGGCGGCACTGAACCTCGCTATTCCGCTATTCTCCACAAAACGGTAATTTCGTCGAAGCTCAACAACGCAGCGGGTTAACGGTGCTGACAAAGAATTCCGATTGCAGCGGCCACAGATGTCGCCCAGCGCATAGCCGGCGTCAACCGAAGCAAGCTGATTCCTATCACCGAGAAGAATGATGCGCGCCTTCGGCCTTACGGCATCAAAAAGTTTTGCCATCAAGGCCACATCGACCATCGACGCCTCGTCTACGATCACAACCTCAGCATCGATCGGGTTCTCGCGGTCATACCGAAGAGTCGTTGTATCGGACCGCGCCCCGAGAAGTCGATGAATGGTTGTGACATCAGATGGCATTTGCGCACGCAACGATTCTGAACAATCGAGATTCGATTGGGCGATCGATTCCTTCAGCCGGGCAGCCGCCTTGCCAGTTGGGGCGCTAAGCGCAATTCGGGATAGCCCCTGCTCAATCAGAAGCGCCAGAATACTAACGATCGTCCGGGTCTTCCCGGTGCCTGGCCCCCCCGATATCACACAAAACCGCTCTTGGACTGCCGTTCGAGCCGCCTCACGCTGCAAATCTTTGCTTTTGGAATCGGCAGAAAACAGACGATCCAGCCCGAAATCCAGCAACTCGAAGTCGACTGCCGGAGCCGCCCCTCGCAGGCGCTCGAGAATATTACCAGCAAGGGTCTGCTCATATCTCCAATAGCGGTAAAGATAGAGCCGATTTTCCTGATCCAGAATCATCGGCATGAAGTCTCCCGGCAATCCGACCACTCCACTCGAGCGCAACGCTTCCGTCCAGGCCGACAACGCCGGTACCGGATCCGGTCTCGTCTCTTCGATTACGCGGCCCGCAACCTCCGACAGAACCATGCAGATGTGGCCTTTCGCTCTCCAGCGACTTGTCAGGCACGCCGCTAGCGCAAGCTCCCGTGAAGGCCTCCTTGCGACCCGGTTAATGAGCGCTGCGAACTGGCGATCCAGCGCGGAAAATGAACCCGAACTCGTCAGCGGAGTCGAATTCAAAGGAGATCGCATGGAAGCAACGGGCATTTCGATAACTTCCAAGTATCACAAATTCGCGAGAACCGCTCCTGGAATGGGCAATCCAAAGCATAGGCTCCCCAATCCGGAATAAACTGACCCTGCAGCGCGAGTGAGCTACGGAAAGCAGGGTATTACCGAAGTTCCCTCCGATGCATGAAAATCGGGCAATGAACTCCAGAACATGACCATTTTGCGTATCCTGTCCCCGTCGCAATCCTCCGGTTTTTCACAGCGCACGGATTTTTCCGAACTGAGTTCCGTACAATAAAAGAAGGGGCACGAAATGATCACGCCCCTTCTCTTTATCGATCATGGTAAACCGAACGGCATCGCCATTCGGGATTGGAGCAAACTCAGTCGTTCGACTCCTGTTTTGTTTTTCTGGCGGAAGTCGGCACCTCAATCGGCTCGTCTTCGGTCACGAGCGGAGTGTCCACCCACTCTATAAATGCCATTGCAGCGGCATCGCTCTTCCGATAGCCGAGTTTAATAATACGTGTGTAGCCTCCGGCACGTACAGACGAACGGGGAGCGATCACCTCGAACAGTTTCCTCACTGCCTTTACCTGCCGCCGGTTGTTGCCCAGGACGGATAGCGCAGTGCGACGGGCATGAAGCGTGCCGCGCTTGCCGAGCGTGACCATCCGTTCCGCGAGAGGGCGGAGAGCTTTCGCCTTAGCGAGCGTCGTCTGGATCCGATTGTGCTCGATCAGGCTGCACACCTGATTCGCCAGCATTAGATCGCGATGGGAATGATCCCGACCCAGTTTAACGGTTTTCTTCTGGTGACGCATAACAATGAAGTTTGGTGGTCTGAAAAAGAATCATTCCTCCGAAGAGAGCGATGCCTCGAGATCACGGATCGATGCGATCGAATCGTTGATATCGCCCGTCGTGGGTAATTCGATCATGCCCGGCTCGAATTTCATACCGAGTCCGAGACCAAGCTGCTGTAGCTTGTCTTTGATTTCGTTGAGCGACTTTTTGCCGAAATTCCGATATTTGAGCATCTCCGCCTCGGTCTTTTGAGCCAAGTGGCCCACGGTCGTAATGTTTGCATTGTTCAGGCAGTTCGCGGCGCGAACCGAAAGCTCGATCTCATTCACACTCATTCCGAGCAGTTTCTTCAGACGAGTATTCTCCTGGCTGACCGCTTCCGGTGTCTCATCAAACTCGACCGCATTTTCGTCATAATTCACGAATACGTCGAGGTGATGACGCAGAATAGCCGAAGCCTGAAGAAGAGCCTCTTCCGGAAGAACACGACGATCGGTCCAAACCTCCAGAATCAACTTATCGTAATCGGTCCGCTGACCGACCCGGGTGTTCTCCACGGCATATTTAACACGAGTAACGGGCGAAAAGATGGAGTCGATCGCTATCACGCCGATTGGCTGATCTGCTCGTTTGTTTTCGTCACCGGTGGAGAACCCGCGGCCGACGCGAACTTCTAGTTCCGCTTCGAACTTTGTCTTCTTGTCGAGCGTGCAGATAAGCTGCGATGGGTTGAGCACTTCGCACTGTGAAGTTTGCTGGATGTCTCCCGCAGTGACCTCCCCTTCTTTTTGAACGGAAAGTGTGAGATTGCGGATCTCGTGATCGTTCGCCTTGAACTTGATCTTCTTGAGGTTGAGAACGATGTCGGTAACGTCCTCGACGACGCTCGGCAGACTGCCGAATTCGTGCATCGCGCCGGCAATTTTTACTGAAGTGATTGCGGCTCCTTCCAGCGAGGAGAGGAGCACGCGGCGGAGGGAGTTGCCAATGGTGTGCCCATACCCGGCCTCGAAGGGCTCAGCAATGAACTTTCCATAGGTTTCTGTGGAGACAGCCTCGTCCCGGACGAGGGTCTTGGGCATTTCGAAACGACCTAACCGAACAGGCATTTTGCTTATTGAGAACGCTGAATTTCAAAGGAACAATGACTCAGTTGACGGATGCGCCATCTGACTCGCTTCTCTTCCTTTTTCCTTCTGCCTTCTTCCTTTCTTTTCGCCGGGTTCCCCCTGGCGCGGATGGCCGACGATCAGGAAATCGGGGCCCAGGGACCAACGGCGTTATGAACTATCGCGCTTAAGGGGGCGAAATGAAGCGCAACTGGACCGCTTTGTAAAATGAAAATCTCAGCGGCGAATCGAGAGAACTCGTTGATCGCAATGAGTTCTCTATCTTTATTGCGAAAATGACAACGGAGGAAGTTCGATTCCGGTCCAAAGACGGAACAGAATTATTCGGCCGGATTTTTTTGTACAAATGAATCCCCACGGGCGATCGTTATTCTGGTCCATGGTCTTGGCGAACAGTCGTCGAGGTACCTCCATGTGGGTGCGGCGATGTCGCAGGCCGGCTTTCGCGCAGCCGCATTTGACCTGCGTGGTCATGGCCGGTCCCATGGCGAACGCGGGTTCCTGTTACGCTATGATAATTTTCTGGACGATGTTGCTTCCGCCGTGTCGACATTTCGCCTTAAAGAGAAACCACTGTTTCTATACGCCCACAGTCTCGGCGGCCAGGTCGCGATCAATTACATTCTACGCGATCACCCGGATTTCTTGAAGGGAGCGGTAATCGCTTCCCCCTGGCTCCGTTTGGCGTTTAAGCCGAATCCATTCAAGCTACTTCTCGCGAAACTCTTGCGATACCTTTTGCCTACCTTCTCGCAGGAGGCCGGTCAGGATGTCACAAAGCTTTCCCGCGACACAGAATTTCTGAAGGCCATGCCGGATCGCAACCTGAATCACCGTCGCGTCTCCGCACGCATGTATTTTGAGATGGTAAAGGGAGCCCGTTTGGCATTCGATGGCGCAGAAAGGTTCGAGGTGCCTTTACTGATGCTGCACGGCACACACGATAGTGTAACATCGTTTTCAGCATCGGAAGAATTCTTCGCGCGAGTTAAATCGGTGGACAAATCGTTCAGAGCCTATTCGGAGGGGGTTCACGAAACCCATAATGACCTCTGCCGGGAGGAAGTACTGAAGAACGTCTCGGAATGGATGGGAGAGCGGTGCGGAGATGCATCTCCTCGATGAGATTGTGACGGACATCGGAGTCGCGATGCGAGCATCTTTGCGACAGATATCTCGCCCGCAATCCGGTTACATGCCGGGGCCACTTCGCTCTCCCCTTCAGAACATTTCGTGTTTTGCTTCCTCACGCGTCGACGGCGTCATTGAGAGGTAGAAAAGGCCCCCAAACAGGCTAAGCACCACGTAAATGATAAAACCCGTTAGCGAGATGAGCACGGCAACTCCGGCGGGCGTGCCCGCAAGATCTGAGAGAAGATTCTCGAACAGTTTTTCTCGAACGCCGAGACCGCTGAAGCTGATGGGAAAGGAAGTAATTACCGCAATGACCGGCATGATTGAAAACAGATCCAACAGCGACACTCCTGCCTTGAATGCCCGTGCAGCGCAATAGAAGACCCCGAAGTAGGTAAACATCACCGGAATGGAGAGGATCATCGCAAGCAACGTCGCTCTCCAGTGATGGGTGAAGAGATAGTAGGCATCGCTAATCTTTAGGATCCTCTCGCGAAACGGAAAATTTTCCGGGAGCTTCGCCAGAAGTCGCGTATACGAGATAACGGAAGCGCCAACGAGCACCACCGTGGATACGGAAAGAAATGCTATCAGAAAGAAAAGCAGGGCTTCTGCCGAGGGCGTTTGCGACAACCATTCATATCGCCACCAGACGACAATGAGTGCAAACGGAATCAACACCAGTAGCCCGATTAAACGGTCGACCAGAACAGACAGCACAACGGCGGTTTTTTTTCGGTGTTCTTCACGCACCATGTAGAGGAGTCGGACAACGTCTCCGCCAGTCGAGCCGGGCAGGATCAAATTGAAAAAAAGTCCTGCAAGAAACACTTTGGCAATTCGCGGCCAGGGTGTGTCGATACCCTGCACCCGAAGAAAAATTCCCCACCGTACGATGTTCGAAAGATCACCGATCGCTCCCACAAAAAGGCCCAGCAGCAGCCATAACGGGTCAGCCGTTTTCAAGACCGTCCACATTTCGGTCCGCATCTTGGAGTCCGAAAAGATCCAACACAGGATCGCAACGGTAACAAGCAGTTGAAAAAGGCGCGCCCACTGATGCTTTGTCATTTAGGCTCTTTCAAAACAGGTAACGACTGAGGCCGAGCACGCGGCGCCTCATTTCATCCGAACTGATATACCCAGTCCGGATCGCCCACCAGAGCTTGGGAAAACCGGTCGGAACAGAAAGGTATTTTCGAAGCAAATGCGTGATCTGCGGACGATCATAAGCGTGAATGAATTCCAGAGCGAAAGGAATCCAAGCTTCTTCGTCGATCCGCCCCATGAGATCCAGCAAGGGGGTGAGCAAATCATTTGCATGCCGTTCGTCGGCACTCATCGACCGATGATGCATCACCTCGAAATCGATAAGGCGACAGCGGCCTGTTTGTTCGTCGTAGAGAAAATTGCCAAGGTGCGCATCCCCGTGTGACCACGGTCCGTTGAAAGGGGAAGAATACAGCGCGTGCGCTCGGCGCATTTCCCGGCTTGCGGCCCGAAGCATGCGGGTCGATAGACGATTCTCCGAGAGCCGTCGGCAAAGCGTTTCTCCCGGAAGTCGATCAGCACACACCTCACACGGACCACCAGGGAATGCGCGGAAACTTTCACCATGAAGAAGCCGGAAGCATTCAATTTCCCACCGGCGCCATTGTTCGATCTGCACACAAACGGATACGGGATTCCGGGCTAGTCGAAAAAAAAGATTAGCCGCATGAATAACTTGCCGGCTTCCCCGTTTTCGCCGCTTCACCCATACTAGGCGCCCGTTGCGCACCTCGTCGGTGATGACGTTGATGCGGATGGAATCAACCAAAGAACCGTAGGTATTGAAGAAGGCAAGCACGGAACCGCTCCGAGGCAATTATTTCAGCCCGACCTCGCCGGGTTTGTGAAGACTTGGCCCGGACTTGGTAATTGGCTCGGGTGATTCGTCACAGCGGGGACAGGAGTCAATCCAAATCGACCCCTGCGGTCTGGCCCAGCGAACTGCATTTTTCAGAACGAGCTTCACCTTCTCATGGTGATAGATCGGATAAGTCTCGTGGCCCGGTCTGAAGTAAAATATTCGTCCGTTGCCGCGGAACCATGTGCAGCCCGACCGAAAGACTTCGCCTCCCTGAAACCAGGAGATAAAAATCTGTTCATCGGGAGCGGGGATCCCGAAAGGCTCACCATACATTTCGACATTTGGAATCTCGAAGTAACGTCCCAGTCCCTGCGCGATCGGATGGCCGGGATTACATACCCAGAGACGTTCCTTTTCTCCCGCCTCACGCCATGTTAGAGAACACGAAGTCCCCAGCATGCGCTTGAAGATCTTTGCAAAGTGCCCGGAATGAAGCACGATCAGACCCATCCCCTGAAGTACGCGCATCTGCACTCGATCGACGATTTCGTCAAGAACCTGCCCATGGGCAGCGTGCCCCCACCACGTCAGAACGTCGGTCGCCTCCAGAATTTCCTTCGTAAGACCATGCTCCGAGTCCTGAAGAGTTGCTGTATGGACTTCGAATTCTTCGGATTCGCGAAGTCCGTCAGCGATACAAGCATGCATCCCCGCCGGATAGATGGCCCTTACCGCCTCGTGCTGATGCTCGTGGACATTTTCACCCCATACGGTAACGCGAATTCGGGAGGACATCCTGTCTTGATAAGAAATAGGCGGCGGGAAGCAATTCGAATTCCAACTAATCGTAAGTGCGACTTGCCATTACAAACGAAGCCGCAGATTTTCTGACCATGACAAATTGGGACGCTCGCTACGCACACAAGGATACTCCGTGGGACAAAGGAATGGCGCATCCGGCCATCGTCAAGTATGTGAGAGAGCATCCATTAGAGGGCCACATCCTCGTACCCGGCTGCGGCACCGGGCATGACGTCCGAGCAATAGCGACCCCCTCGAACCATCCGGTGGGACTCGACTTGTCGGAGCGCGCAATCCGAATCGCGAACACTTTCCGAAGATTCGCAAACGAAACGTTCATGTGTGATGATTTGTTTTCGATGCCGGCCGCCCAGTATGGCCAATTTGACTGGGTACTCGAACACACCTGTTTCTGCTCGATTGAACCAAACATGCGAAATGCTTACGCCGATGCGGTCCATCGCATGCTGAAGCCCCACGGCCGAATCCTCGCCGTGTTCTTTCTTGACCCCCACGTCGAGTTTGGTCCGCCCTATGGAGTAAGCTTTGGCGAACTCGAGGAAACTTTTGCCGCATTCGAAGTCGTCGAGGAGCATCGAAACCCGTCTACGTTTCCCGATCGCGACGGAGTGGAATTACTCCGTGTGTTGAGGAAGCGTTGATCTTCTCTCAAAACTCTCTCCTGGAATTATCCCAATCCAAGTCTGCCACCGTTTTGAACCGCTTCGCTTTTTTCGCGGCAACTCTTCTTCTCAGCAATGTTGCCACGCTAGCAACCGGTATCGTCATTATCCAAAAGGTCGAGAGCGCCGGGCAGGCTGGCGAAATCACCCTTCAACTCGACAATGGTAAAGCCCGAGCGGATCTTTCTCCGACGGTTTCGCTCATCATCGATGGAGAAACTGGCGAGCAGATTTCGCTCATGCATCAAAATCGCAGGTTTATGCGAATGACGGCCGCCGAAGGCGAGAAATTGAGCCATGCTGTACAAACGGATAGGGCTACGGAATACCAGCCGGGAGGAGAAAATCGGCCCAAGCTCATCAGAACCGGGCAGACAGCCACTGTCGCCGGCCAGAAGACCGAGATCTACAAATTTGAGACAGGAACCCTCAAAGCGACTTATTGGATCGCCAAAGACTTTCCGGACGCAACAACTATTCTCAAAAACCTGGAAATCCTGCAAAAAAGCACGGCGTTCGGCGTCATGAAAGACGAGATGCCTTCACCGGCCGACTTTCCGGGCTTACCCATAAAAACGGAAATCTTAATCGGCGCCAGGAAAGTAACCAACACGCTAATATCAATCGTAAAACGGGAGATTGACGCTGAATCATTCGAAATTCCTGAGAACTACATCTCGATCTACATCGGCGGCAGGGTTATGCCCGGGATCAAAAAGCAGGGAATAACAAAGCCCGCTTCAAGGAATCCATGAAGCGGGCCCTGGTGCGATTGAGTGAATTATCTCAATCTTGGAGTCGGAAGCTCAAATCCAAGTGCCAGACGGAATCACTGCGTTCTTAGGAATGATCACGATTCCGTCTCGAACATAGAAGTTCGAGCCGTCGAAGCTCTCAGGCTTTCCTTCAGGAGAAATCACTACGCCATCCCCGATTCGGGCATTCTTATCGATGATGGCATGATCGATGACACAGTTTTTTCCAATCCCCAGCGAAGGACTCCCACTTGGCACCTGCTGCGCCACGCCATCCGCCTCGTAAAAATCCGAGCCCATCACGACGCTATTCCGAATCGTCGTCCCGCTGTCGATATAGCTCCGAATACCAATCACGCAACGCTCAAGGTGCGCATCGGAAATAATGCAGCCATCCGCGACGAGCGCCTGGCGTAAATTGGCCGCGTTGATCTTGCTGGCCGGCAGGAAACGCGCATGGGTATAAACCGGTGCGCCCGGGTCGAAGAAGCTGTAGGGCGGCAGCGTGTTCGTCAGGTTGAGATTTGCGTCAAAAAACGCTCGGATCGTTCCAATGTCTTCCCAGTAGCCTTCAAAAATATTGACCAGAACACGGCGGGACTTGATAGCGGCCGGAATGACGTGTTTGCCGAAATCGTCATCTTCATTGTCGAGCGCCTCCTCCAAAACCTTTCGATTGAATACATAAATCCCCATTGAGGCCTGGTATAGTTCCTCACTCTCGTCCCGCCCCAGTTCGCGCAACAACTCCCTCGGAATTGTTAACTCATCAAGAAGCTCCTTCGTCTTCGGCTTCTCCTCGAACCGGATAACCTGTTTCTCGCTGTCCGTATGCATAATCCCGAAAGCAGTTGCCGCTTCGCGATCGACCGGAATGGTGCAAAGCGTCACATCCGCCTTCGTCTCGACGTGCTGGGCGAGAAGCTCCCGGTAATCCATCCGGTAAAGCTGATCTCCGCTGAGAATTAGGTAGTAATCATAGGGGCGTTGAAGAAAATCTTCGAGATTTTGACGGACCGCGTCAGCCGTTCCCTGATACCATTTTGCTCCGCTTGGCGTCTGCTGAGCAGCAAGGATTTCGACGAAACTGCGAGAGAACCGGTCAAATTTGAAGCTGCTGTTGATGTGGCGGTGCAGCGATACGCTGTTGAACTGCGTGAGCACATAGATGTGCCGAAGACCGGAGTTGATGCAATTGCTGATCGGAATATCAACAATCCGATACTTACCACCAAGTGGCACTGCAGGCTTTGAGCGTTCTTTCGTAAGTGGAAAAAGTCGCGTGCCCGCGCCGCCCCCCATAATGATGGCGAGCGTTTTAGTTTCGATTTTGGAGAGATCGATGAATTTCATAGTGTCAATTGGGTTGGGAACTCAGGAATTGTGCGTATTAGGCGGTCGTTTGTCAGCATTGAAAGCGGTGATTTGGACAACTTGGCGAAAATTCTTATCAATTCGTAACAAACGTGGCCAATCTATTCTGGAGAAGTCGAAGGCTGAACCTAGAATGGGACAGCCGTTTTCCGAAGGTTTCGCATTTGATTTTTTGACTACCCGTTTTCCCATACTGCCCGCGCTGTTTCTGGCATTGTCCGTGGTAATCATGTATGGGTCCCGGATTGTCGGGCCCAGCGTCCTCCAGCGCTTCGATCAGCCCAAGACCGCCACTTACACGGCGGATATCGTCGCAAATGGTCGTTGGCTTCTACCGCGCGACATGCGTGGACGTGAGGCAACAAAACCACCCCTTGTCAACTGGCTCGCCGCACCGATCGTAGCCGTCGGATTCTGGACCGAATGGGCCGTAAAACTTCCGATGACGCTTGCGAGCCTCGTCACCTTGGGAGCCGTGCTCTGGTTTGGGCGGAAACTTCTCCGGGCAACTCCCAATCCGACTGCCGCAGGCATTGTCGCTGCCATGGCGTGGCTCGTTAATCCGGCGAATGTCACGTTTGTTTATCATTGTCGCCCTGACCCCGTTCTCATCTGTTTTATGACGCTTGCCTGGATAACGGGCACTCTTGCGCTCGAAGAAACCCGTCCGTGTGAGGCAGTGCGTCCGGCAATCGTTTTCTGGCTCTGCATCGGTTTGGGTCTGCTCTCCAAAGGCGCCCCCGCCGTACTGCCGGTGCTCTACGTGATTCTGGCAGCGCGGTTCATACACAAAGACTGGTCCATTTCGCGGCGGATCGGCTGGAAATGGGGCTGGATAGTCGCCGCAGGCATTGCCATTGCCTGGTTCCTCCCGATCGCGATCTATTATCCGGATCACTTCAGGGACACCCTAATTAACAAGGAATTGCTGGCTCCGCTCCTCGGGAAGGGTGAGACTTTTGGAAATACGGACGTTAGCAACGAGGGTCCGATTCTCATCCTGAAGACACTCCACTTTAATCCGATTTGGTTCGTGGAACGTTTCGCTCCGTGGTCGCTGGCCGCCCTGGCCGCCCTCATCGTCATTCGCCCGGGAGAATGGATGAGACATCCCCTTGCTCCGGCAATTCTCTGGATGCTGCTCGTAATCGTTTACTTCAGTTTCGTCGCACGAAAGACTGCCGATTACATCATGCCGGCATATCCCGCAGGCGCGATTCTCGCATCCTGGTTTCTACTGGTGAAAACGAAAAATTGGGGCATTACCCCGGCGCGCGTCGGAGCCGCGGCTACTATTCTTGCCCTGGGATTTGCGATAGACTCCCTATTCTTCAGCAAGGCAGCAAAAGAGCCATTGGGCGATAATCTGCGGGATTTTGCCCTTGCTGCGCGCGCGCGGGCAGGGAGCGCTCACATTTGGTGCGTGGAGACCGATTTCAATACGCTCGAGTTTTTCCTGCAGCAGAATGATGCAAGATTGCCGCGGTCTGAAGAGATCGCCGAAGCGCAGTGGTTCATCTTGCCGGTGCAGAAAAGCATTCCGCCCGTAATAAGTTCCCGGGAAGTGCCAACAACGAGGAAACCGATCCGCCTCGGATTGTATGAGGGCAGTGTCATCCGCGAAGCATTGGCTCACTCAGCCTTGGACCAGAAGGTCGAGAACGCGCTGAATTCCGGAAAAAGATAGATCAACGGATTGCTTTGCCACCAACGGATCCGAAATGATATGAGTCCGCTCATGATCCCAGGGGAAATCATCGTCGCAAAGGAACCGCAGGAACTCAGCGCCAACGACGGCCTCGAGACAGTCACCATCCGGGTCGCTAACACAGGAGATCGCCCGATCCAGGTTGGCAGCCATTTCCATTTCTACGAGGTTAACAGCGCGCTCCATTTCGATCGGAAAGCCGCTCGCGGCTTCAGGCTTGAAATACCCGCCGGAACCGCTGTCCGTTTCGAACCCGGCGACACAAAAGACGTTACACTCGTTGCTCTTGCAGGAGAGAGAGAGGTCTACGGACTGAACGGAAAAATCAATGGCCCGCTTGGATGAACCACTATGAAACTCGCCCGCAAGTTATACGCTGAAATGTTCGGCCCCACCGTTGGGGACCGGGTCCGGCTTGCCGATACTGAGCTTTTTATCGAGGTTGAACGTGACCTCATCGCCGAGAACGGCGGTTATGGCAACGAGGTAAAATTTGGCGGTGGCAAGGTCATCCGCGACGGCATGGGGCAATCTCCGCTCGCAAAAGACGAAGACGCTTTAGATCTCGTCATCACCAATGCTACGATCCTGGACCCTGTGCAGGGCGTCATCAAGGCGGATATCGGCGTCAAACACGGGCGCATCGCAGGAATCGGTCATGCGGGAAATCCCCTGATCCAGAATGGTATCACCATGAACATCGGCGCCGCGACCGAAGTCATCGCGGGGGAGGGCTGCATCCTTACCCCGGGCGGAATCGATGCACACATTCATTTTATTTGCCCGCAACAGATCAACGAAGCTCTCACCAGCGGCATAACGACCATGCTTGGCGGCGGCACTGGCCCGGCAACTGGCACCAACGCAACCACCTGTACGCCAGGCGCATGGAACATCCACCGCATGCTCGAGGCCGCAGACGAATATCCGATGAACCTGGGCTTCTTCGGCAAAGGCAACTGCTCGAGCTTCGAACCCTTGCGCGAACAGGTCGTCGCCGGAGCGATCGGACTCAAGCTTCACGAGGACTGGGGCACCACTCCCTCGGCCATCGACACCTGCCTCGCTGTCGCGGACGAGATGGACGTGCAGGTGGCCATCCATACCGACACCCTCAACGAATCCGGATTCGTCGAGGATACGATCCGGGCTTTCAAGAACCGCGTCATTCACACTTTTCACTCCGAAGGCGCGGGTGGCGGCCATGCACCGGACATTATCCGGGTCTGCGGAGAGGCGAACGTACTTCCTTCCTCCACAAATCCAACGCGTCCGTTTACGGTGAACACAATCGACGAGCATCTCGACATGCTCATGGTGTGCCATCACCTCGACTCGAATATCCCCGAAGATGTTGCATTCGCCGAATCGCGAATCCGTCCCGAAACGATCGCGGCAGAGGATCTTCTCCATGATCTTGGCGCCTTCTCGATGATGTCCAGCGACAGCCAGGCCATGGGACGCGTGGGCGAAGTCATCATCCGCACCTGGCAGACGGCCAATAAAATGAAGGTTCAGTTCGGAACGCTCGACGCCCCGTCCGGGAAGGGAAAGAAGGCCGACAACTTTCGCGCATTGCGCTACATCGCCAAATACACAATCAACCCCGCAGTCACCCACGGAATCAGCCATGAGGTCGGATCTATCGAGTTAGGCAAACTGGCCGATCTCGTGTTGTGGAAACCTGCATTTTTTGGCGTAAAACCAGAATTGGTGATCAAAGGCGGTTTTATCGCGTGCGCGAATATGGGCGATCCGAACGCCTCGATCCCCACCCCTCAGCCAATGGTTTACCGCCCGCAGTTCGCCGCCCACGGCCGGGCGAAATATTCGACATCCGTTTCATTCATCAGCGAAGCCGCCAAACACCACGGCCTTCTTGCGCCCCTTGGGCTATCAAAGCGCCTCGTCGCGATTAAAAACACCCGCAACATTTCCAAACACAATATGCTTTGGAATGACGCTCTGCCAAAAATGGAGGTGGATCCCGAGACGTACAGCGTCAAGGCAGACGGTCGCGAACTCCGTTGCGAGCCCGCCAGCGTTTTGCCTATGGCGCAGCGTTACTTCCTCTTTTGAGCGGCTTGATAGGCGTTCCCACGCCTCGTGAAAAAAAGGCGCCAGGACGTGCCGAACTCACTAGCAAGGTCCAGAATTAAACGGTTCAGGCATCACTCACGAAAGGTGAGTAAACGCGTGATCAATTTAAACACAGCCTGATAAATCTCCGGATCCTCACTCTCACGCGGTCCCGCCACGTTCAAAATGGAGATTTCACGCGACTCTATCCAGCCACGAATTTCCTCCAGTGCAGCTGCTTCGGAAGTATGGTCAAGATCGACAAGTTTGCACGGCTTCCCAATTTCATTGGCATAATCCCTTGTGAGTTTTGTACCCCCTACGACTGGTCCATGCGTAACAACCAGGGTCGCATTGGAGTCCAGTATGTTTCTCTTTGTCCGTTCTGAAACATCTCTCGAGGCCGTCTCTCTGAGATTTGGATAGCGCTGGGAAATTACTCCATCCTCGGCGAACCGGCCTGCCGGCACCCATCCCCCAATTTCAAAATTGGCTTCAATCGCTGCGTCAAAAGCAGCCCGGTCGGCACCGGTTTGCCCTCCCGAAACAATCTGCTTCAATTTCATCGCACGAGTCTCCACGCCTCGGACTCCCCACAGTGATTTTACCATTCGCGCCAAGTATCCCTGTCGGCGGCAGATCTTTCTGCTTTTACAGCGCGTACCACAAAAATCGCCTGCTTGTAGTGAATGCCGAGATGAAAGGAGAACATGCAGTTCCACCTGTGGGCATCAAAATCGCCAAAAATCGGATGGGGGACCGTTTTCGTTCCCCGCAGTTTACCGAGTCTCCTGAGCATCTGCAGATGCTCATTCACAAGGCAAAGGAATCACTGTTTTCAAGATGGCAGCCAGCGGCAACAGGGCGGGCTGACCGACCAGCCTAACCCGCCCTGCGCGCAAACTTGTAACGAGTCTTATCCTGGCGTAAGCTGAAGAAGGCGATAGAGAGACCCGAACTTCAGCTCGCAAGTTCAATTTCCGGAACGTCGGTTTCTTCGTGCAACGTCAGCCAGTCAGTCCGAATTTTGTCCCAATCATGCACGCGCAACCCGTGCTGCGCGAACAGCGCCCGAATCTGCGCCGAATCCCAGCCCGCAACGTCCTCGAGGATTGGAACGAGGACGCTGAGCGCATCGGCACTCAAAACGGTCCGCTTCGCAATACGCCCGATAGACTTCGATTCTGAAACGGCGATTGTAATCCCGTCGCCACTGTTGACATGTCGCATGACGTAGAAGTCGGAGCTGCCGTCCCCGATGTAAACAGTCCGGTCCGAGCTCGTGCGAAGCCGTGCCTCGATTTCCTGGAGCACCATTACCTTCCCGTAACCCGCACGCACCCGGGCGACCGATGAAATTTCTCCGGTCAAATTGTCAAATTCGAATTCCGTACCGAAGACGTGATCCGGCGGGACGATCCCCTCGAGCGCGGAACGAACCACCTCGGCGGGGCCGGCCGATATCACGTAAAACGGAAATCGATACCCCGGCACGCCATTTGCAAGGATCTTCCCAAGAAGATCTACATGATGCTTGAGGCTCACAGCTTTGCCGGCCGCAATTAAATCTTCTCTGCGAACCCGGCGAAAAGCGGGGTCATGGCGAAGCAGATATGCCAGCTCTGCTCCCTGCTGCACAAGGTTGGTGGTGGCGAGGCCCTCCACCCTTTCCTCAAAACCTGGCACCCCAAGAATCTCGCTCAAGCAAAGACCTGAGTCATTGAAACTAAGCGTCTTATCAAAATCGCTCGCTACAAGATAAACTGTCGGTGTGTCGACTTTTTTCATAGTATTTTTCGGTTGTCGGCGAACCAAACCACAATTTTCAATTATGTCAAATGCGTCGCACCTTTCGGAAACATCAGATGCCATTCACGGACAATTTTCACACAGTTTGTAATAATTTTTTCCTGAAGAATTGCTTAATCTGTAATGTTGTTTACACCTTACAAAAGGTTGATCGCAAAATGCGAGGTAATGTCTGCGACACTCGCTTGTAATAAAAAATTGTTATATTCAAACAAAAGAATGCGGAGAATCTCCCCAAAATATCAGCGGGTTTTCAATGACCTTCGACAGGAAATTGTTTCCGGAAAATACAGGCCCGGTGACCGACTGCCCAGCGAAGCGGAACTGGTAAGGCGTTTCGGAAGTTCAAGAATCACGGTCGGCCGAGCCGTTCGTGATTTACGCGACGAAGGTCTGGTCGAGCGACGAGCAGGTTCCGGCACCTACGTGCGGAAGGTCCCAAACACCGAGGAGAACGGTCTTTCATTTGGACTGCTCATTCCAAATCTCGGGGGAACTGAGATCTTCGAACCAATATGCCAGGGCATGACGGAGGCTGCCGGCGAGCACACCTTGATATGGGGACCGTCAGCTGAAGATCCCGCGTCTCTGGAAGATGAAACGCTAAACCGGTGCCGGCAATTCATCCAACGCCGTGTCTCCGGTGTTTTTTTCGCCCCACTCGAGCACACGCCCCGGCATGAGCAAGTAAATCGGCGAATCCTCTCTGAGCTTTCCATTGCGGGCATGCCAACGGTCTTGCTCGATCGTTGCTTGCTCCCCTATCCGCAGCGCAGCGCGTATGATTTAGTGGGAATCGATAATCGCCGCGCGGGTTATATGATCACTGAACACCTGCTTAAGCTCGGTTGTCGCAGGATCCTCTTTTGGACTTACCCGCTTTCTGCAACAACCGTCGAGGCGCGTATCGCCGGATATCACGAAGCGTTAGTTGCCTGCGGTGCTCGAGCAGAGCCGCAACTGGTTCAGCGTGCAGACGCGGAAGATGTCAAGTTGGTCCGATCGGCGATGGATGCCAATAGCCCAGATGGAATCGTCTGTTCCAATGATCGCACGGCTGCCAAATTAATGCATACGCTAATCGTCCTGGGATACCGAATTCCGAATGATGTGCGGTTGTGCGGAATTGATGATGTTCGCTACGCCAGTCTGCTGTCTGTTCCGCTCACAACAATCCGTCAACCGTGCCGCGACATCGGCATTGCCGCCGTTGCCGTAATGCGTGATCGCCTGGCAGACCCTCGAATGGCGGTGCGTGACATATACCTTTCCACCCACCTGGTAGTGCGGGAGTCCTGTGGTGCCAAACTCAACGGTAACCCACAGGCAAAAGTTTCGGCTTGAGAAACGACCGGGCACATAGGTTTTGCACCATATTCTTCCCCGCTCTCCCGGTTTTCCTCGGGTGTGCGAAATGCAATACGGGGCTTTTCACAAGTTCCAAACGGAGTTACTCTTCAAGAAAAGAGTTCCCCCGTGAATGATCCTGAATCTTCTGAAACCTTCCCTTCCGATAGCGAACTGTTCGATTTCCTCCTGGAGCACATTCCCGACCAGGTTTATTTCAAGGATCGGAACGGACGATTCCTGCGAATCAGCCGGGCGGTAGCGGAATTTATTCATGCTTCGGATCCTCGAGAAGTCATTGGAAAGTCGGATTTCGAATTCTGGAACGAAGAAAGTGCAGGGGAGGCCGCCCAAGATGAACGGCGTGTGATGGAAACGGGAGAGGCAATGGTGGGGAAGGTCGAGAAGATGACCTATCCCGATGGTCGGATAACGTGGGATTACACGACAAAAATGCCGTTGCGGAATTCACAAGGAAAAATCATCGGGATCTGCGGGATCAATAAGGACTTCACCCGCGTGATGGAAATGGAGGAAGAACTTCGCCGGGAGCGAAACCGGCTTCGGATCATTACGGCTGAACTCAAAGAGCGGAATACCCAGATCGAAGCCGATATCCATATGGCGCGAGAGGTGCAAGAGGCACTCTTGCCGAGCGATTATCAGGCGCAGCCCCTCACGGGCCCGAACGGACTCTCATTCGCGCAATACTATCTGCCGGCTGCAGCCGTCGGGGGGGACTTTTTTCATATCTTTCCTCTTTCCGGAGGCCGCACCGGGGTATTAATCTGTGACGTGATGGGGCATGGCGTTCGAGCCGCCTTGATCACAGGAGTGATTCGGGCGCTGATCGAGGAACTGCGGTCAATGATGTTGAATCCGGGGCGTTTCCTCGGCGCGCTGAATCTTCGGGTGCGATCCTGTACTCGAACGGGTTGAAGAGCCATTTGTCGCCACGGCTTTCTATCTCATTGCTGATCCGATCAAGGGAGAACTGTTATTCGCGAACGCCGCGCATCCCAAACCGGTACGGCTGCGAAAAGGAAGCGGTCTTATGGGAGTTCTCGAAGCGAAAGGCCCGGCGCTGGGTCTTTTCGACGAGGCAACCTACAAAACCCAAAGCTGTCGATTCGACGAAGGTGACCGTATCGTTCTATTCACGGATGGACTCCACGAAGTAGAATCATCCGAAGGAGAGGAGTTTGGAATCGAGGCACTCCAGGAGTCTTTGGGGAAACATACCGATCTCCCTGCGGATGAATCGTTCACCGCCGTGCTTTCCGATGTGAGAGCTTTTACCGGAAAATCCGAATTCGACGATGACGTTTGTCTGGTGTCAGTGGAACGCACAACCGAATAATACCGTTTTCTCGAAAGAATCGTGGTGCCTCGCCGGCAGCCTGTCGGGCATTGCTTGAGTGTTCCGCGCTCATCAATCCGGACGTGCGGTTTTCCCGGCATCCGGCTTTCGCACAAAGTGTTCATTCGCATTACAGCCTCTCCTCGCTTGCTGACTACCTTACAGGAGCCTTTTACATCGGGGCTTGGGGCAATTCGTTACCTCTGCGCCCCCCCGAAAGCTACCGGCTGGCGAAAACGCCGGGGGGGGTTTAGTCATACGCCTCTCCCAGTGGAGTCCTGCGTCTTTCTCACGGCGCAATCCGACAGGCTGCTAGTAACACCGGAAGTTCTTCCATTCAGCCTACGCGTATGCAAATGCTTCCTTGATGTCCGCCGGCAACAATGGAGTCGCACCATGATGCGAGGCGACGAAGGCGCCCACACGACACGCGTTTTCGACAACCTCCCGCGCATCTATCTTGTTGGCGAGCCCAACCATCAATCCCGCCATGAAAGAGTCACCTGCACCAACGGTATCCTTCACCGTGACATGCGGAGCCGGAGCAATCACCATTGTGCCACGGTCCCATAGCGCGGCACCATTCTCGGCGCGAGTCACGCAGATGATTGGAGTGTCCGTCTTTTCGGCGAGAACGGCGGCGGCGCGAGCCACCGAATCGTTGTCCATCGGTTCATCACAAGTGGTATCGCCGGTTTGTATCCACGCAGCGAGCTTACCGACTTCTTCGTGGTTAAGTTTGAGCACGTCAGCTCGGGCGGCAAGCTTCACCACACACCCAGGATCGGCATAGGGTGGCCGCAGGTTGACGTCGAAAAACTTCATCGGACCCGACAGATCAAGGAGGGCGTCAAGGGCTTTGATGTTTTTTTCCAAGCGGCAGGAAAGAGACCCGAAAATAAAGCCGCGAGCCTGCGCCACTGCTTCGACAGCTTCGGGCGGAACTTCGATCTCATCCCATGCAACGGGCTCGACAATGTCGTAGGTAGCATTTCCCTTCTCGTTAATCGTCACCATCACAGTCCCGGTGGGCAGTTTCGGGTGGCGGCTGATAAAATCGGTGTTGACTCCCTTGTCTTTGGCGACCTGAAGGATCTCATCGCCGAACGGGTCATTACCGATGGCCGAGATCAGGGTTGCGGAGGAGCCGAGTTGCACCAGGTGCGCCGAGACGTTGAATGGTGCGCCGCCAGCATGACGGCCGGAAGGTAGGCAATCCCAGAGGATTTCGCCGAAGGAGTAGAATTCCGTTTGCATTAGGGAGATCGAGGTTTGTTTGTTATCGACAGCTGCGATTAAGGGTGGAAACTTCCGTTGGCCGGCTTCAAGGAAATGTGTCCGGTGCTTGCCTTAGACTCTGCATCCTGAGTCGACTCGCGAGGAGTGCCAAACACGACACTTCAACACCGAGTTTCGACTGGGTGATGGTTCTACTCAATTATGACTGTTTCCATCGACGCTTGGATGGCTTCGGGAGAGGAAATGCCAGACTCGACCCGGCTCAGGGCTTCCAGAGAAAACGCTGTTCCCATACGAGCGCAATCGCTCAGGGAGACATGGCGAAGCCGGCCGGCTACGGTTCCAGCGACCATGGCGTCGCCCGCCCCCACCGTGCTACGCACTTCAACCTTGGGGGATCGGGCGATGACAGCTTCGTCTTTCGTAACATAGCACGCGCCCTTTGCGCCCATGGAAACGACCACGAGTTCTATGCCTCGATCGACCAGCATACGAGCAGCGTCAATGACGGAATCGTCACTGTCGAGAGTCACGCCGAGAAGCGCTTCAAGCTCGTGATTGTTCGGTTTGATCAGGTCAGGGCCCGCATCGAGCGAATGTTCCAGCGACTCACCGCTGGTATCAAGAGCGACCTTGCGGCCGCGCGCCTTCAGGGATGCGGTAAGTTCGCCGTAAATGGCACTGTCCACGCCGGGAGGAAGACTTCCCGCGAGAACAAACCAGCTCGCGTCGATGTCCGCCAGTTTCTCGCGGAGTTCATCGAGATCCGTCGACGTCGGCGAGGCACCTGGAAAGTTGATATCGGTTGTCTCGTCCTTGATGGGGTCGGTAATCTTAATGCCCACTCGGGTCTGACCAGCAATCCGGACAAAGCGATCTTCAATATGCTTTTGCGCGAACAGGGCTTCGAAAGAGCTCGTGTTCTCGCGGCCGAGGAACCCGCTGACCGCCACGCGGTAGCCAAAATCAGCGAGCGCGGAAGCAACGTTCACCCCTTTGCCCGCCGGATCGGAACGGTCATCCATGACACGATTTACCTCACCGGCCGTGAAGTTTTCAATTGTGACCGTGCGATCAATCGCAGGGTTCAGCGTCACTGAGGCGATGTCGAATTCCTGGCTCATAGCAATCCTATGCGAATGACTTCAGGGGAGACGGAGCTGGCGCACTTCACGCGCCGTCCCGCAGGCGAGGGCCTTCTTTGCGAAGGATTTCGCACTCGTCAGTGAGATTTTTCGCAGGTAGGCCTTCACCGCGGCAACGCTCGGAATCGCCATACTCAACTCGCTTACGCCAAGGCCGGTAAGAATTGCGGCGCCTATCGGATCACCTGCAACACCACCACAGACACCCACCCATTTGCCCTTCGCTTCCGCGGCACGGACGGTCATATCGATCATTCTCAACACGGCCGGATTGAGGCCATCAACGCTCTTGCCGAGAGCCGGGTGCATGCGATCCATTGCGAGCACATACTGAGTAAGGTCGTTCGTGCCGATGGAGAAGAAGTCCACTTCTTCTGCCAACTCAGCCGCCATCACAGCCGCCGCCGGCACCTCGATCATGATGCCGATCTCAATTTTGGGAGCGCCCAGTTCCACGCGGACTTTCTCAGCAAGTTCCTTGGCCTCCAGTAGCTCATCAAGCGTTGCCACCATTGGAAACATCATCTTCACCGGACCGGTGTTCGCCGCGCGGTAGATGGCACGCAACTGCGGGAGAAAGAGTTCCTTCTTCCGCAGGCACAGCCGGATTCCTCGAACGCCCAGGAAAGGGTTCTCCTCCTTCGCCAGGGTTAGATACGGCAGAACCTTGTCGCCACCAATGTCCAGCGTCCGAATAATGAGTGGCAGTCCGTTGAGTGCCTTGGTCATTGAGCTGTAGCTTTTGAACTGCTCCTCCTCCGAAGGTGGAGTTTTCCGTTCGAGGAACATGAACTCGGTCCGGAGCAAGCCCACCCCCTCGGCGCCCGCTTCCACAGCAACAGTTGCTTCAGCAGCGTTGCCGATGTTTGCAACGATCTCGACGCGATGACCATCGGTGAGATTTGCCGGCTGATAGCGCTCGTGAGCCTCCTGATCTCGCTGAAAGTGCAGATCGATCTGGAAACTCCGCGCTGACTTCAGATTGTCCTTGCTTGGATTGATGTAGAGTATTCCCGCCGTGCCATCGAGAATACACGCGACGTCGCAGGTCTGTTCGAGCACGGAAGCGCCGGCGCCGACGACGGCCGGAATATCGAGCGAGCGAGCAATGATGGCCGTGTGCGAGGTTGGCCCGCCGGAAGCTGTGCAAAGGCCAATGATCCGCTTGGGATCAAGTTTCGCGGTGTCCGAGGGAGTGAGATCGTCCGCCACGAGAATCACGTTCTCGTCCGGAAGTTCCAGATCGTTATGCTCCGTATCGGCAAGCAGCCGCAAAACGCGCTGGCCCACGTCGTGGAGATCCATGGCGCGGCCCGCCATCCGTTCGTTCTGAAGCACCTTCACTTCATCCACGCGCTCTTCAATCGAGCGTTGCCACGACCACGCGGCGCTGTGGCCCTGCCCGATCAGAGCGAAGACTTCACCGCAAAGATCCTCGTCACTCAACAAGGCTTGATGCGCGCGGAAAATGGTGGCTTCGCTCTTGCCAGCCCGGTCTGCAACAGAATCGTAGATGTCCCCAAGCTGCTCCATGGCGGTTTCGATTGCCGATTTGATCTTTTTCTTCTCGGCTTCCAGGTCATCCACGCGTTTGTCAGTCACGACGATTCGTGTCGTCTGATACTGGAACAACTGCCCGATCGCCAGTCCGGGCGACGCAGACACTCCGGCGATCGATCGTCCGTGCGAGACCGGCGTCCATGCCAGACCGCTGACTGCGGGCGTCTTTTCCTCCTCTTCACCGAGACCGCTTTCGACGGCGGACTCGAGCGCATGGAGCGCCTCCTTCGCGTCAGGTCCCGAAGCGACGATGCGAATTGTTTCGCCGCCCTCGACACCGAGTTTCAGGAGAGACGCCATGGCCTTACCATTCGCAAACCTCGTTTTGTATTGAATCCGGATCTCCGATTCGAATTCCTTGGCGACGTCGACGAAGAATGTTGCCGGCCGGGCGTGGAGTCCCGCATCGCCCACCAACGTTACGTCAATGTGATGGGCTCCCGCCATTTCTTCCATCGGCTGCCCGGCTTCCGGTTCACGCCGACGAGTCAATCCTTTAATGATGTCGGCAGGGTCGTCGGTTTTGGCGAGCCGGTCTGCCATATTGCTGTCATCCAGCACGTCGGTAAGCGCGGCCAGAATTTCTAGATGCTCATCCGATTTGGCGGCGATCGCTACAACGATGTGGACCATTTGCCCTTCATTCCATTCAACGCCGCCCGGCACCTGAACAATCGAAACACCAGTCTTACGGATGAGTTCCCGGTCCTTTTGAAGTCCATGCGGGATCGCAATGCCATTGCCGAGATAGGTGTTTGCCTGCACTTCGCGGCCGAGCATGCTCTCGATGTACCCGGGAGCGATGTTGCCGGCATTCACGAGGACAAGTCCCGCTTCGCGAATCGCTTCCTCTTTGCTACTCGCGCTGGAATCCAGTTTTATGTGTTTGGCTGTGAGCTTGATCGCTGAGGGAGCAGCTTCGTCGGTGGGAGAGGTAGCATTTACCATAATGGATAAGGGGTGTTAGTTGTAGCTTCCAGTGGGAGTCAGGGAGTAGCAGCAAGGGCCTGTTCGACAGCTTTTTCTTCCTCAGCAGAAACTGGCTTCTTGGTGAAAAAAAGCACGACTGCGGTCACAACAGTGCCGATCGCAATCGCCGCGAATAGAGGGACGAGGTTCGTGACAGCGCCAGGAATGAGCATGGCGAAAATACCCCCGTGCGGGACAAGGAATTCGCAATTGGACAGCATCGAGATGGCACCGGTGACAGCGGAACCCGCCATGAGCGCCGGGATGACCCGTATCGGATCCTTTGCCGCGAAAGGAATTGCGCCTTCCGTAATGAAAGACAATCCGAGCACGAAAGCCGGCGCAGCAGCCTCCCGTTCCTCGATATCAAATCGGTTCTTGAAAAGGAGTGACGCGAGCGCAAGTCCGAGCGGCGGTGTCATGCCGGCGGCAACGACGGCTGCCATCGGCGCATAGATTTTGCTGGCGAGGAGGCCGACTGCAAATGTGTAGGCCGCCTTGTTGATTGGACCGCCCATGTCGAAGGCCATCATCGAGCCGAGAATGATGCCGAGCAGCACTGCGTTCGCTCCCTGCATGCCCAGAAGCCACGCGTTCATGGCATCGTTCAGGAACTGGACCGGCGGTGCAATCACATAGATCATCAGCAAGCCGACGACAATCGTACTGACAAATGGCAGAATCAGCACCGGCATGAGGCCTTGGAGGGTCGCAGGGAGTTTGATCTTCTCTGAGAGAAATTTCGTCAGGTAGCCCGCGATAAAGCCGGAAACGATGCCACCAAGAAAGCCTGCCCCCAGGCTCTGCGCGAGCAAGCCGCCCACGAGTCCTGGCGCAATACCGGGCCGGTCGGCGATCGAGTAGGCGATAAAGGCAGACAGCACCCCGACAAACATCCCGAATGCCGTTTTGCCGCCTATCATCATCAGCGCCCAGGAGATCGTTCCTTCCGGGTAGCCTTCTGTCGTAATACCACCGATAGCGAATGCAAGCGCGATTGCGAGTCCGCCGGCAATCACCACGGGCAACATGTAGGAGACGCCCGTCATGAGATGCTTGTAGGGACCTGTCCGCTGTTTTGACCGCGCCGCTTTTGCCTGCTCCACACTTCCCGCCAGCCCTGCTCCTGCTGTTCCTTCTCCGCCTCCGCCGACGGGTGCGGTGAGCGCCTTGTTAATCGCCTCCTGGCCGCTCTTCATTGCGTGCTTCGTGCTCGTCATGAAGATTCGCTTGCCGGCAAAACGTCCCGTATCGACTTTCGTTTCGGCGGCAATCACCACGGCGTCCGCAGCGGCGATGTCCTCCGGGGTGAGCGCATTCTTCGCGCCGACGGAACCCTGGGTCTCTACTTTGATGGTGTGTCCAAGTGCCTTCGCCGCTTTCTGAAGCGCTTCTGCCGCCATGAATGTGTGGGCGATCCCGGTTGGGCAGGCTGTAACTCCCACGAGCCGCTTGGGTCCGGAAACCGACGCTTCCTTTTCTGGCTCCTTAACAGCGGACGCCTCAGCCGCGGGTGCCTCTTCTTCTTCGACCCCGCCGGGTGTCAGCTCCAGCGCCGATTTGATAACGTCTTTCGTATTCCTGATCGCTTCGGCGGATCGCGTTTCGTAAATCGGTTTCCCGAGAAACCGACCTCGGTCGATTCGCACATCGCAGGCCAGGATGACCACGTCTGCCGACTCGATATCCGAATCGCTAAGTGTATCGCGAGTTCCCACCGAGCCCTGGGTTTCGACTTCAATTTTGTGCCCCATGGCGGCCGCGGTTTTTCGCAGAGCCTCGGCAGCCATGAGCGTGTGAGCGATTCCGGTGGGACAAGAAGTGACAGCAACAATTTTTTTCATGGGGGAACTATAAGGAGTTTGTCAGTGCTTTTGTTGTAATTGAATTCGTTGGAGGCGACGACCCGGCACGACCTCACACCGCGCGAGCGGAAAGGACGTCTGGTTTAAGGCTGCGGGGGGGCAATCGCTATTCATTGGGTGGGGGGCGTCTACGTAGCGAATTATGAAAAAGGACTTACGTCCGAAGATCGAGCAAAAAATAGAGATTGGCCGCACTGCGACTCAGTTTTGCCGGTCGCGTCCCATCGGTTTGCAGCGTCGAGGGGGGTGAGAGATTCCTCCCTGCAACCCTTTTACACTCGGCATTGCGTATCTACACCGCCGCTCGTCATCGACAGGCTCACCGGAGCGATTCGTTCGAGCACTGAAATAACGGATTGCATTCAAGCACCACACCATGACCAATTCGATTATCATTGAACCAGGAGGCGGAGATTCCTTCGACTTTGGCGGCCTCGGCGTCTGCTGGAAAATCTTCGGACACCAAACAGGCAGGTACTTTTTCGGTTGTTCATCACCCAATCGCCCCGCGGGCTCTCGCGGCTCCGCTGCACCGTCATCGAAATGAGGATGAATATAGCTACGTCCTAAATGGACCTTTAGGCGCGCTACTCGGAGATGAAGTTGTCAGCGCGTCTACAGGCTCATGGGTATTCAAACCCCGGCATTAGTGGCACACGTTTTGGAATGACAGTCCCGAAGAACCGTGCGAGATCATCGAAATCATTTCTCCCGGCGGCTTTGAAAATTATTTTCGCGAAGTGGCCGACAATTGGGGCAACCTCGAAAAGTTCGCCGAAATCAATGCGGCGTACAATTTGGAAATGGACTTTGAGAGCGTGCCAGGTCTCTGCGCACGATTCGGACTTACCTTTTCAAAGCTCTGAATACGCCGGGCAAATTCCATTTACGCGACGTCAATTGGCCACACATCAGTGCCATTTCGGGCGCAACCATCCCCCGCATCCAAAACGCGCTGGCTAACGCGAAAACAAGATTCTCTGGCAGCTGATTCGTTGCAGGAGATTCCATACGCACAGAACGCTCGAGACTGGACCAAAGGACTATCCCACGAATGTCCGATAATCTGACTTGCACCCGCGGACGGGAATCATCAGGGTCAAACGGGCGTATCGTTGGCAGGTGAAGCCAAGTAACTCCTGGAACAGCCATGACTACCCACTCAAAATCCGCTGCCTCGATAGGTGTCGTAGCAAGACATTCGCGCCTTCTGATAAACAAGAAACGTATCAATGAGTAGCAACAGACCCGATTGGACACCTCAATGGGCAAAGCAGGCCGTATGGTATCAAATCCTCCCGGAACGTTTCCGCAACGGGAATCCAAGTGCAAATCCGTCGCTTACCCACATAGCAGGCGCCCCGCCGCATGACCAAACTTCCCCCTGGCAGATCCACCCCTGGACCTCTGACTGGTATGAGTTACAGCCCTATGAAAAAGCAAACGGACAGGACATCTGGTTCAACCTCCTCAGGCGCAGATATGGTGGCGATTTGCAGGGCATCATAGACAAATTAGACTATTTGCAGGACCTTGGGATCACCGCGATTTACCTTAATCCGGTCTTCGAATCACCCTCCCATCATAAATACGACGGAGCCCTCTATCACCATATCGATCGCACGTTAGGACCCGATCCCGAAGGAGATAAAACCCTGATTGCGCAGGAGGAATCCGGAGACCCCTCAACCTGGAAATGGACAGCCGCCGATAATCTGGCTCTGCAATTGATTAAAGCAGTACATGAAAGGGGGATGCGGATCATTTTTGACGGCGTCTTTAATCATGTGAGCATCAACAGCCCGTTTTTTAAGGACGTCGTCAAGAAGCAGCAGGCATCGCGCTATAAGGACTGGTTTTCCGTCAATTCCTGGGATGACCCCCGGGCGGGGACAGAATTTTCTTACAACGGCTGGTGGGCCGTCGCTGAGTTACCGGAATGGCGTCAGGATGAGAACGGAATCGTCAACGGACCGAAACAGTACATTTTCAACATGACAACACGATGGATGTCACCACATGGTAATTCTGAAGAGGGCATTGACGGATGGCGGCTGGATGTCGCGTATTGCGTCAAGCATCCCTTTTGGAAGGATTGGCGCACCCACGTAAAATCCATCAACCCGGAAGCGTATCTCACGGCGGAAGTGATTGATACGATCGACGTCCTGAAACCCTATCTTCAAGGGGACGAATTTGATGCAGTAATGAACTACAACGTGGGGTTTGCCTGCGCAGACTATTTCATCAATCAGAAGAAACGCATCACCACCTCTGAATTCGATCGATTGCTGAAGGATCTACGGGAATCTTTCGACCCGTGCGTTACGTACAGTACAGCAAAATCTGGTAGACAGCCACGATTCAAACCGGGTCGGCTCGCATATTGTTAACCCTGACGGTGCCCCGTATCGGGAGTGGTTGAAATATTTCCACAGCTCGAAGGTAGCTGAAAATCCGAACTATAATCCGCGCCGCCCAACGGAGGAGGAATATCGCATTCAGAAGTTGATCGCTCTGTTCATGATGACTTATGTCGGCGCGCCGATGATTTACTACGGTGACGAAGTTGGCATGTGGGGCGCCAATGATCCCTGCTGCCGAAAGCCAATGGTCTGGGACGATTTAGCGTATGAACCGGAGACACACCTCCCCGACGGCACCCTGCGCCAGATACCTAATGTCGTTGAGGCAAATACCGACCTATTGGAGACCTACAAAACATTGATTCATATTCGTCATCGTTATCCCGCTTTGCGATTAGGAGATTTCCAAACACTGCTAACGGATGATGAGAATCAGATTTATGTTTATCAGCGGAGCCTTGAAAACCAAACGTTGGTAGTCGCGTTGAACAATACACGACAAGTGCAGAGGTTAGACTTGGAAACACCAGCCGCCGGACTCTTCAGAGACGTCTTGCACGATAGCGCGGAATTCGCCCTAAAAGAGGAAAAAATCACTCTGGAGCTGAAACCGCTATGGGGCGTCATTCTGATTAATCAAGTGCCAAATCCACGGGTTTCGGCTTAGACACTAGCGACATAGGCACAGTGCGTAAATGGACACTACACAGGGTAATAAACGTCTCTGGTGGCGCGACGCCGTCATCTACCAGATCTACCCTCGCAGCTTCGCTGACGGCCACGGCGACGGTGAGGGTGATCTCGCCGGCCTGCGTGCTCGGCTCCCATATTTGGCCGACTTGGGCGTCGACGGGATTTGGATCGCACCGTGGTATCCCTCGCCGATGGCTGATGGCGGGTACGACGTGAGTGACTTCTGTGGGATCCACCCGATGTTCGGAACGCTGGAGGACGCCAATGCCGTCGTAATGGAGGCACACGCATTAGGGCTCCGGGTTATCATCGACATTGTCCCTAACCGCACCTCGGATCAACATGCGTGGTTCAAGGCAGCATTGAAGTGTGCACCGGGATCACCTGATCGTGCACGCTATATTTTCCGCGACGGTCGCGGTGAGTCGGGTGACCAACCGCCGAACGACGTAGTCCATGCACTTCACCGAAGGCGAGGGCGAGGTCTCCGACATCGCCCTCGAAACCCGGCGCGCCCGCGCGGCTGCAATGCTTATGCTCGCCCTGCCAGGTGGCGCGTATATTTACCAGGGTGAGGAACTCGGCCTTCCGCAAGTCGACGACCTGCCCGATGAGGTACTGCGGGATCCGGTTTTCAGACGGAGCGGCGGCACCATGAGAGGCCGGGACGGTTACCGGGTCCCTCTGCCGTGGAGCGGCGAGAATCCACCCTTCGGTTTTTCGCCCGACGAGGTCCACCCGTGGTTACCGCAGCCGAAGGGGTGGGCTTCGCTAACAGTAGAGTCCGTTGTCAACATCTCCGGCAAAGCCGTACCCATCGGGCCGGATGCCCGCATTCTCCTGTGCAGCGTTCCTATCGAGGGCGAATACCTTCCGAGCGATGCAACAGTCTGGCTTAAGACGTAAAGCCCATGATATTCGCAAGAAGGTGCGCCAGAGACCTTCTGGATATCGGGTAGGGAAGGAAAGAATATTCCACTGCCAAACCGCCAGTGGCACAGCCCGACGATTATTCACACAAATCTGCGAGGAGCCTTGTCATTATGCGACTGCTGTAGGAAAGTAAAAAAGCAAAGGGATTCCACTTGGGCAACCGGGTTCGCCTTGTGTGGAAACTCTTTGTTGACACACCTGGCGGCGAATCCAGATTATTTGACATCGCCGTTCGGAAGTAGTTCGAATGCCAGCGTGTGGAAGCGAAGGGGGTCCCTGCGTTTAGTAGTTTGAGGTTCCCAAAGTGCGATGTTCAAGGAGTCAGGTAATCTACAGGCACCAACAGACTGGCTCGATCGCGATTGGCAGAAACTGATCGCGAGCATTGAAAAGCACACCGTGATCCCCATTATCGGCCAGGATCTTCTCGAGGTGCAGCCGTCAGAAGCACAAAAACCGGTGTTACTTCACCGTTATGTTGCCGAACAGCTTGCGGAAGAATACTGCCTGGAGGCGGGCTTCTTATCCGCGTCGACCTCTCTGAGCGATGTGGTATTTCGCTGCTTACAGGAGGGTGCAGATCATTTCGATATTTCAGTCTGAGAGGAAAGCGCAAAGCAAAATCTGGAATGGGTTCTGGTATGTGCCTCCTACAACGTGAAAAGACTGCACCGGTTGGTGCAGAACGCCATGGAGACCACGAAAATGACCCCTCAAAGGGCATAGAAAAGGGATGAAATGAGCTGCCGCGCGCGAAATTTGGTTCGAAGTGTCAGGAAAACTGGCCTCTTTGTTTAGACCAGGCAGATAATCAACCGTATTAACTATTTTTGCCTCTAAGATTCCACTTTTCAGCCCGACAGG
>CAWDWA010000032.1:0-147162 GCA_963805815.1 uncultured Verrucomicrobiae bacterium | reverse complement strand
TTCCCCCGATTTCGTGGACAGGGAGGGCGCAGTCAATCCAGAAAGGACTGCAGACATGCCTCGATCCCATTCACCCTACGACAACGAATTCCGGCAGGAAGCTGTCAATCTTCTGCTCAGCAGCGGGCGGCCGCTCAAACAGGTTGCCGATGATCTCGGTATTTCGACCAACTCTCTGCGAGCCTGGCGGAACAAGGCTCTCGGTAAGGGGCGTGCAGCGGAGGCCGCTTCGACGGAGTCGAAAGGCCGCAGCGGAGCGCCCCTTACCGATCCGGCCGCAGAGATCCGTCGGCTTCAGCGCGAGAACGAATATCTGCGCCGCCAGAGAGAGATCCTAAAAAAAGCCATGAGCATACTCTCGGAGGACCCGCAGAGATGTTCTCTGGGTTTCAATTTGTTTTTTCATGCGGGTTATTGACCGGATGCGTGTGGTTCAGTTTGCTTGATTTTGAGCACCCAGGAGCCGTGTTTGAGTTGATTGCGTGCATGGAGTTCGGCGTCGTAGCAGGTGCGAGTCTGCCACATTTTCCATAGGATCTTCAGCCAGCGCTGGCCCAGACATCGCAACGCGCAGGCGTGGCTTTTGCCCCGCTCGCGGAGCTGTTGGTAATACACCGCCGCCCAGGGGCAGGATTGCCGGCTCAGGTTCGCCCATAGATGCACGGCATAGCGTAGCGCCTTGTTGCATTGACGCCGCAGATAGACCTTGTGGATTTGTCCGGACTGGTAACTCACCGGTGCTGTGCCGGCCAGGCATTGAAGGCCGGTGGGATCCTCGAAGCGTGAGCGATCCGAGCCGATCTCACCGAGGAGTCGCGGGGCAATCTTCAGGCCCGCGCCGGGTAGTGAACCGAAGAGGCCGCTATCAGGGTGCTGGGCGAAAAGCTTCTCAATCTCGACGCGGTAAGCATCGATCTGGCCCTGGAGCGTGCGCAGCATCCGGGCCCGCGCCAGCGCCAGCCGGCTTTTGGCCCGGGTGAGTGCTTCGCCGGAAGTGAACTCGCTGGCGCGTGCGAAGATTTCCATCCGCTTTTCATAGGTCTGCGGCCGGGCCAGTCGATGGGTGTGCAGGAACTTTTGCCATCGGCGCCTGCCCGCGGTCTGAAGGGCGTGCGGCGTGGGAAATGTTTCGACGAAAGCCCAGGCGGCAGGCAACGTCCAGTCATCGAAGGCTTCGAGGGCCGCAGGGTAATATTCGTGCAACGCGCTCTGAAGCTGATTGACGAGCGCGGTGCGCTCCTCGATCAGGGCAACTTCGTCGCGACAGAGCAGGCGCAATTCGGCGATGAGCGGGTCTTCCTTTGAAAGAGCCTTCCAGCCGTGGCCATCCACGCGCAAGGCGTCGGCCAGACTCCAGGCGTCCACACGGTCGGTCTTGTTGCCGCTGGGCACCTTGCGTTCCCGGTAGCGTTTGGCGCTGGCCGGCGAGACGGGATAGACCGTAACGCCACTTTCCAGCAACTTTTCGACGACCACGCCCTGGCTGGTCTCGACACAAGCAGCCACGCCCGCGCCCAGCGAGTCGAGTTGCTCTCTCCACCGCCGCCAACCAGCCGCAGTGTGTTCTATTCGGAAGTCGGCTACGATTTTGCCGTCACGATCCACGATAATCACATCGTGATGATCCCTGGCCCAATCGAAGCCGGCGTAGTGGGTGATTTGATCCCAATCTTTCATTCTGGTTCTCCTGTGTCGTTGTGGTTGCGGTGGCGCAGGCGACCTGTCACTGGTCGAGCTGATACAAGGATCCTCGCGGGATGTCGTTCTCTCAGACCTTCGGACAGGCGCTCGAGAGCCGGTCGGTGATCTCTGCGGAACCCTCGTGGGGTGAGCGGTATTTGACCGTGCCGGTCTCGGCGCTTTGCGCCCCGAGTCATTGTGGACTGAGGGCAAATTGTTCACAACCGCGGTTGAATCCGCGGCAAAGTTATTCACAATCGGCGCGGGCTGTGAGGAAGGCTTTTGAAGAGCCTTCCTGCGCCGCTTATGAGTAACTTTGGAAACGGTATCAGCAGTATGCGATGATCAAGGCGATGCGGGAAAACTATTCCATTACCGAACTCTGCGAAGCTCTCGGGGTCACCAGGAGCGGTTATCACGCCGCTGCCATACGCCCGGTGAGCAGGCGCGAGGAAGAAAACCGCAAGCTCCTCGATGCCATGAACCTCATTCACCACCACCGCCACACTCACTCCTATGGCAGCCCGCGAATGACACACGAACTTCATGCCAATGGTCATGTCTGCTCGGAAAACCGCGTCGCCGCTCTCATGCGCCGCGAAGGGATCCGTGCCAGGCCCCGCAGGCCTTTCCGACCGAAGACAACCCGGCCAGATCACGCCGCCCACCCTTCACCGAATCTGTTGGCGCAGGCCGGTCCGCCCACCGCTCCGGGCACCCAACTCGTTAGCGACATCACCTATATCCCCACCAAAGAAGGATGGCTCTACCTCGTTATCGTTCTCGACCTCTTCTCCCGATCCATCCTCGGCTGGAAACTTGCCCCTTCAATGGACGCCAGCCTGGTCACCAGCGCCCTGCGGCGTGCCCTCGCTTCGGGCCTGATCACCGCGGATGCCATTTTCCATTCTGACCGCGGTTGTCAATATACTGCCGGCGTTACTCGCACCCAGCTCGCCCGTGCCCGACTGCGCCAAAGTATGAGCGCTAGCGGATATTGCTATGATAACGCCTTTGCCGAGAGTGCCTTTGCCTCGATCAAGAGCGAACTCTTTGATCAACGCAGCGTTTTCGAGTCAAAAGCCTCCGCTTCCACTGCTGTCTTCGACTATCTCGAGACGTTTTACAACCGTAAACGCCTACACAGCTCTATTGGCTATATCAGTCCAAAAACTTTCCTCAATAATTACTTTAAAAACCTTAACCCATCACTAAACTAACCTACAAATCCACTGCGCTCTAAGCGTCCACTTTTTTGGGGGAGAACCACAATTTAATCCGCCAAACAGCTTCGCACCGCAGTCCATCCTCCTGGCCATTCCGCCAGTGCCAGACAAGGCCTGGACCATCTGCGACCTGCAACGAGTGCTGCTCGAGACGCTGGACCTTGCGCGGCTCCGCACGATCGATGCCGAGGCGCTCGATCAAACCGGGCACTATTTGCCCGCGTTGTATTTCGCTTTCAACGCGAGCAACGAAACGGTTTCCACCGATTTTGCAGCGCTCACCTCAGCCAACTCATAACCTCCACACCATGCCATCCATCACTACCTGGACCCGGATCGAGCCAAAAACTCGCAATGCCGCGCTGAACACGAGTGTACAGGCGCGCATCCACGACCCGCTCTGGCTGCTTGCGCGACAGTGGCAAATCGGTGAGTTCCAAGGCGAGGACAGCGGAACGCCGATCATGGCAAGACTGCGCGCGGACGTTTCCCGCCTGACCCGATTCTTTCCTGGGCCAATCGCAGCCAACAGCCAATTCACTGCGCCTGCGTTCAACGCGAAAGCGATGCCGCTTGAAACAATGGTCGAACGGGAACGCATCCGTCCACCGGCGGCTGAGAAGGGAAGCAAGGTGCGGTTCGCCGTGGAAGCGGCGCAGCACTTTTTCCGACTGCTCGATCAGCAACCAATCACACCCACGAACCGCGAGGCCTATCGCGCCGCCTTCAAACGCAAATACCCCTTCGACGCGCTGACGGCTGTGGAGCGCAATACGCTCGATGCGGACAGTCTCGCCTTTTTCGATCTCATGTCCGTCCGGGTGCCGGATGGAAGACTGCTATATGCTGGCCTGCGCGAGGAGCTGCTTCCCGGCGGCGGTGCCTCCGGCGCGTTGCCACCCGACCTGCAAATCGCGGCGGAGGATGTCGCGGAGGTCGAGAAGGCCGCGACGACTTTCTTCCAATGGTATGAAACGCTCTTCAGCGAACCGCGCGGCGCTGCGGCTTCGTGGGTCACCGATCGGCTCGAGTATTCCTTTTCCGTCGCTACACGAGTCAACGATGGCGAGTGTACGCTCAGCGCCGCGGAATACTTCGACGGCCATCTGGACTGGGAGGATTTCAGCATCAATGCCGAAGTTTCGTTGGGCGCTGCGAACGACAAGGCCATCACGCTGATGAGCACGACCGTCATTCCCGCGCCGGTCAATTTCCGCGGCGCACCCGCGGCGCGGTTTTGGGAATTCGAAGACGCACAGGTCGATGACGGTCGCATCCCGACTGGGCCGGCAGACTTGCCACATATGCTGCTGATCGAATTCGCAAACAGCTTCGGCAACGACTGGTATGTGATTCCGGTGGAGTTGGAGATCGGGACCCTATGCCGCACCCGTTCATTGGTTGTGACCGACACCTTCGGCGTACGCACACTCATCAAATCCAATAGCGAATCCGGTCTACCGCATTCGGCGTGGCGCATGTTTCAGCTTTCCTACCAACGCCCTTCCAGCAGTCCACCGTTGTCGCCGGCGTCAAATTTGTTTTTCCTGCCGCCGTCGCTCGCGAGAAGCATCGAGGGGAGGCCGGTGGAGGAAGTCCTTTTCCTTCGCGATGAGATGGCCAACATGGCCTGGGGCGTGGAACGCCTGATCGAAAACGCCCTCGAACAGCCTTTGAACCGCTACGAGTCTGCGGCCCGCGCCAACACCGGCGCCACTCAGCCGCTCGGTGCCTCCGACGGCATTCCCGTTTATCGAATTGCATCCCAGGTTCCCGACTATTGGACACCGCTGCTTCCCGTCCAAAAGGGCGCGGCGACGCTCGCCGTGCAGCTCGTGCGCGGAGCGGTGCTCAATGTGGACGGCTCCCTACAAGTCATCCGCTCTCAGGGCCGTATTCTAAACCCGGACAACAAAGGACTCCTAGCCCTTTACGAAGAGGAAGTTCCGCGCGAAGGCGCGCGCGTCAGCCGTAATTACCAGCTCACGCGCTGGCACGACGGTTCAACGCATCTTTGGATGGGACGGCAAAAAAAAGTGGGACGCGGCGAAGGATCCAGTGGCCTGCGTTTCGACAGAGCTGAATAGCGTCGATGCGACAGCGGGGGTGATGTCCATGACGTAAACTGCGAAGCGACCGTACCGGCACCTTATGCGCATCGCTACTGACAAACTCAGACCTCCTGATCCAACGGAATTAAGATGAGCCGACGAACTGAAAAATCAGGCGTAGATCGGTGGCCGGAAATACGGTTTCCGTTGCGGTGAGTTCTTCGCAGAGTTTTGCGATCACTGCGTCGTGAACGCGGGCGCTGAGATGGTGCAGGCGCACTGTCAGCGTCTTGTTGGCCTGATCGGGTTGGAATGTCCACCGCACTCTCGTAAATTTGGCGCAGGAGGGAGCGTGCATCGTCGTGGCGGCTGAGGTGTTCACGCACGAGCCCGGCCATGGCGGTTTCCGCGCGGTAGGCGATCAGTTTGATGGTGTCGATGAAGTGTTTTTTCCTGCGCAATGCGCTGAAGCGATCGGAGGGTGGCAGGTTCTTGATCTCAATATGTTTGCCGGCGGCTTTGCGCTCAGTTTTCAGGTTCTCGATTCTCAACCGCCGCTCTTCGATAGACTGCTGCAGGGTTGCCTTTTTGTGTTCCCATTTGGAGAACTCTGCCGGGGTTGGGTTTTCGGGAAGGCTGGCGGCGGCAAAGGCGGCCAGTTCACGGGAGAGCTTGCCATTGTGGTGGCTGAGGATGGCGATCCGCTGCTTCTTCATCTCGGCAAAGAATGGAGGCGAGTAACCTTCGCGGTCGAATACGAGGGTCAAGCGGCTCAGGAGTGGATCGGCTTCCAGGGCGGCGGGGTGGGGCTGGTTGGGCGCCTCACGCTCGAGCCGGGGCACGATGTCTTCACGCAGGACCTGCAGGATGCCCGGATCGAGCGGCCGGGTGACGACGAAAAAGGGCTGCCCGTCCATCGCATTGACCCAGTAGTCGGTAGTTCCGCGCAGGCAGAGCCGTTCCCGGGCAATATAGCGGCGCGGCAGTTTGGTCAGCTTGCCGTGATAGACGCGCACATGCCCGTCGGCATAGAAGACTCCGGCGGCCTGCGGCGCCTGCACTTCCATCCATTCCTTTGCCAGGGTGCTGCTCCATGCTGACGCCTGCCCAGTCTGCGAGCACAGCGCGCTGAGTTTTGCCCGAAGAGTGCGTACTTCCGGGATGCGATCCAGCCCCAGGAACTTGCCCCATTCACCGGGCGCCTGGTATCGCAGGGCTTCGATCGAAGGGATCCTTGCCAGGGCCATGAAAGCCAGCAGCAGGAAAATGCTCTCCAGCGGATAGTAACCCTCCGGCATCGAAAAGTGTTCGCTCTCAAGCGCCAGCAGACCGTTTTGCAGCAGGGCAGGCAGCGCGAGAAGGACCCCGCCGCAGGGCACATCCTCGACGGACTCGAATGCAATCGGCGCTCCGTGCAGCTCGCCCATCGCCGCGGCCACCCGCTCCAACGTGCGCGTAGCCGCGCACCCCTGGGGCGCCTGGCTGTCGGTTACATTACGCTGGCTTTTTGTCCGCGCTCCAACTCCGGCACCCGCGCCGACGTCTTTTTTTTAACCCGCTCCTGCAGCCGTTTGGCACGGACTGCCTTGTGCATGGTGTTGGGTAGAATACCGAGCGCCCGGGCCGCCTCTGGAACCTCAAATCCCTCGTCGAGCAACCCCTGTGCCTCCACCAGCCGCTCCGGCGTCAGCCTGCTTCCGCGCCGTCGCGCCCGAGGAGCGAAAAATGCCTTCGGTCCGCCCTCCCGATAAAGCTTCACGTAACGCTTCACGGTCACTAACGGCACCCCAAACGCCCGCGAAATCTGGCTCTGGGTGGCGTTGCCGTTGATCACCAACTGACTACCGCAAGAGCCGGAATGCCGACAGATCTTCGCGATCGCGAATGAAGATCCGGCAGATGCCCGTTAAAATAAGTCACCTTCCCATCGCGACACTCAAAAGCGATCTCCGGGGTGATGTGCGTCACTCCGTGCGGAAAAACCGGAAGCTGTACCTGTGGCATGCCCTCTCTTTTGCCGCCTCGCACTAAAAAAGTCAGCCCCGCACTAGGGCGCCTGAACCTCAAACTTTGGCTCATTGTAATTCCTCGCCTCCCTTCCACTACAGAGGTAGATCAGGAGCTCTGAAACTGGCCCTCCGAGGCGATCAGCAAAGTCCGCCGCCTGCTCTTGTTCCATCTGGTAGATGGATACCTGACCGGAGGCGATCAAGGAAAAGACGCGTCGAGAACGCAGAGCCCGATGTCGCGGCTGACCTGACTCGACTTTCGCAACTTGGGGGTGAAGGGCGCTAAGAGTGAGTGGAGCGTTTTCTTGCTCTTAGTGCGGTTTTCCCGCTGCGCTCCGGCACGCTAGGCAAAAAGTGTGACAGTGGAAGTGTTACAATGCCCTCGGGCGCGTGTCTGTCGTTTATTCGGAATCCACTGTAAATCAGACTGTTCCAGTGGTGCGCGATACTGGGTTCGAACCAGTGACCCCTACCGTGTCAAGGTAGTGCTCTACCACTGAGCTAACCGCGCAATTGATGTGAAAAGCAGTGAAAGGTAAGCATCAATGCTTCGCGATACAACTTTTTTGGGTTACATCCAACCCACTGAATGGCGGACGATTACGTGATCGACTCGCCGCATGATTATACGCTTTGCAGTCTTTTGGCGCGCTTCTACCTGCTGTTCGCGATTTCTCAGTTTTTACGCAGCGCGCGAACGAATGAATCCATCCCCAACCTAGCAAAAACCCGCTGGCACACCACCATTCAACGCGGTGCGACCAGCGGGTTCGGATAATCCTTCGTAAACAAGATCAGCGGGCCTTGGCCTGCTGTTCGGGTTGACCTTTTTCCGCACGGAAGACTTCCGGCTTGTTGAATACCTGGCGGTTGGGAGTGACCTCGGATTTACCGACGAAGGTTGCCCCTTCTTCGATCTGCAGGCGGGCGGTCTTGAGATCGCCCTCGAGGTGAGCGTTGCTTCTAAGTTCGCAACGATCCGAAGCGGTGATGTTGCCGATCACGCGACCGTATACGGTGACCGAACCGGCGAGAATTTCGCCATTGATTACCGCATTCTCTCCGAGCGTGAGTTGCCCCTCCGTGGTGATTTCGCCTTCGAGTTTTCCGTCGAAAACAAGATTGTCCTTGAAAACAATGGAACCTTTGACCTCGACGTCACTTGAGAGCACGTTTGACTTGGAATTGATGTCTGCCATGAGGCTGCCACGCTAAGCGAGATTTCCTAAAACAGAAGGCAAACTTTGCGCGAATTTTATTCGTTTCGCCGCCATATACTGGCCTGGGCGACACTCCATTGAAACTTGCGGGCGTGTTCGCGGATGAGAAACGGCAGATCTGTTGTTCTCTCCAGATGAAACGTCGGATCCAGCCGTTTCCGGAGACCGTCCAGCGTCGTTTTTCTCTGACCATTTTCCAGATAGCCCCCCACCCAGTTACCTGGCGGAGTAAATTCTCCCAGCCAGGTGCATGGGGTGGTAATCACGAGATGCCCCTGTAGTTGTACCAATGAGGGGAGGCGGGCGAGAAATCGATCCGGATCCGGGAGCCTGCAGATGAGATTGCAAGCGAGCACAACATCGAACCCCGCGAGGTTGGAGGGGAGATTCATCGCGTCGCCATGGCGAAAGGAAAGACGCTGGCGTTGGACACCCGGCGGTGCTGAAGCTACGAGCGGTGTCACCAGCATGCCCTCGTCCACGCGGTTGTAGCGAAGACGTCCAGCCCGCAGGAGTGTTTCAGCGGCTTCCACGAACCGATGCGAAAAGTCGATACCGATCACCGATCTGCAGTAGCGTGCAAGCTCGAAACTAGTCCTTCCCACCGCGCAACCTACGTCCAGAGCCCGGGCTGATAAAGGAAGCTCCGCCGGATCCAGGCACTCTCTGACGCACCGAACCGGAAAGTCCAGCGCATCCGTCGGCCCATCCCGATACGGAAGGATTTCCTCCGCACTCCCGTAATGAAACAGAAGGTATTCTGACAGCAACCGATCCGTCTCATAGGGATTGATGTGGGCCATCTCGAACGCAGAGCCTGTATTTGAAACCGAGTTTGCCGAAAACCCCGGTTCAATGTCCTTTTTCGACGATTGGATTTTTTACCGTAGCAGCCCAGCCATGTACGATGCAGGAACAAAGTTCTCGATCAGTACTTCTGTTTTCCCATTTCGACGCATGCGCACCTGTGGGACGTTGATTTCGGGCGTCTTGGACGGAGAGAAAAGGATGTCGTCATGCGTGGCGTTTTTGGCTTCGACGAACTTGTCCGGTGTGAGGCTGCCCCCGAGATGATCGCTACGTCCCGTGGCGACATGCATCGTGCCAAGAATTTTTTCGTCCTGAATGTCGCGGCCGGAAACTGGCAACTCCTGCGTACCGAAACCAAGCTCTCCCAGTTCACCAGTCACAGGATCGCCAGCGATCCTGGCCTGATGTTCTTCGATCGTCGCCTGATTTCCACTGATAAGCGAAGTCCTCACGATACGCCCGCCGGTGACGTGCATCAGACCGATGGTACCATCTTCGTATTTCATTGGAAACTCCCCCTCGGCTCCGACGGGAACGTAGTAAATCTCTCCAGCGGGGAGATTCGCAATATCGGGCCCGCCAAGGCACAGCCCGTGACTCTTCTGAGCCTCCTGCAGCCCCAATTCCAGATGAAGGGTATGCTTCGAGCCCTCAATTTCGAAGTCAATCTCAACCCAGTCAGCCTTCGTCATTCCCCGACGAAGCTTTTCGGCCTGACGACTGACCTCGTTGTAATCAACAGCCAATCCGCTCCTAAGGATAATTTGGTTGAGACCGTGCAGGGTGGCTCCCCGAAAACCATACTTCTTCGCAAAGGCCGTCAGCGGTGCAGTGGCTGAAAATGTGGAGACGCAGAGAATCAGATCCCAATTCGGGTAGATATCATTCTCCAGGCTATATTCTTTTCCATCGGGAGCGACGGCAAGATCCGGAAGATCCAAATTGCTACCGCCTGTGACTTCGTAAGCAAAGAACTCACCGCCAGTAAGATTCAATTCCTTCATTACGCCCCCATGGAGGACCTTGTAGAAATATTCGTGGGCATTACGCTGGACAGAGAGATCGGGGTTCTTCAGGAATTTCCAATCAATTACGTCCCTGGGATCATCGAGATCGATCAGGATGCAGACCCTTTCTCCAGCTTTCGGATCGAAGACCGTTTTCAGCAGCCTGCTAAGGCTGAAGGGAGGGAAGGTACGGGTGGCATTTGTCGGTTGTGTTTGCATGATGAACTTCACTTTTTTCTGCGGTCGGCTGTGTTCTTGGAGTTTTGATACGATATTGAGAGTCTCAGCGACGCAGATATTTCAGGATAGTAACGATTAGTCATGTTTCTCCGATGTAAAGACATCGACGTTGATTTGGACGCCCGAGGGGCAGTGATGGGAATTCTGAACGTCACGGAAGATTCGTTTTCCGATGGGGGAGCGTATCTCTCGCCCGAGCGGGCCGTCGAGCATGCGCTGCAAATGATCGAAGAAGGCGCAGACATCATCGACGTCGGAGGCGAGTCGACGCGTCCGGGGGCTCACCCGGTTTCTGAAGCCGAGGAATTGCGACGAGTGCTTCCTGTGATTGAATCGCTGGCTGAAATGACCGATATTCCTATCTCCGTCGACACTTCGAAGGCAAATGTAGCAAGAGTTGCCGTTGGGGCCGGGGCACGAATCATCAATGACGTTACCGGGCTTCGCGGCGATCGGGCGATGATCGAAGTTGCGTCCGAAACGGGGGTCGGAGTCGTCATTATGCATATGCAGGGAACGCCGCGGGACATGCAGAATTCGCCGCACTACGAGGACGTGGTGGCGGAGATTCGGGAATTTTTTCGACTTTCTCATGCCCGGGCAATAGCGTCGGGGATTCACCCAATGTCACTCGCCTTTGATCCAGGAATTGGTTTCGGAAAGACCGTAGCGCACAACCTGGCGCTGCTGCGGAATGCCGGGAAGCTACGGATCGAGGATAGGCCCCTTCTCTACGGCGTATCCCGCAAGTCGTTCATCGGCAAAGTGCTCAATACTGCGTCAATGGAAGATCGATTCTGGCCGACCGTAGCACTTACCAGTCTGTTGCGCGAAAAAGGGGTGAATATCTTCCGGGTTCATGACGTCCGGGCAAACTGCGAAGCTCTCCGGATGACGGAGGCGATCTTGAACGACGCATGACGGTCAACGACATTCTAGAATTCGCCTCGCTTAACTGGCGATCAGCAATCGAGATTGCGATTCTGACGGTCGTCATTTACTACAGCTATCTGTATTTCCGGGGAACACGCGGAGCGAAGGTTCTGACGGGGCTTGCGCTGATCTTCCTCACACTGACGCTCGTCTCACAATTCCTTCAACTCGAGGTATTGAATGCACTCATCCGCAGTCTCACGGCGTTTCTCGCATTCGCGCTCGTCGTCATTTTTCAGCCCGAAGTGAGGCGCGCCCTGGCGGCTCTCGGGAGTCACCACGTTTTTTCCTCCGCCTCACAGAGCCGCGAAACCATCGAAATCATGGCGGAAACTGCCTTTGAATTGTCGAATCGTCAGTTCGGAGCACTCATCGCTCTGGAGCGCGACACCGATATCGGGGTCTTTGCCGAAAGCGGCGTAAGCATCAACTGTGATCTTTCGCCGGAGCTGATCATCACGATCTTTCATCCTAAAACGCCACTGCACGACGGCGGATTGGTCATTCGCGAAGACCGAATTATCGCGGCGGGTTGCGTATTCCCGGTGAGTCAGCGCGAGGATCTCGATCGCAACCTCGGGCTGCGCCATCGTGCTGCCCTTGGCATTACCGAGGAATCTGATGCAATCACAATTGTTGTTTCGGAGGAGACAGGCATCGTTTCGATTTGCCACCACGGGATTGTAGAGAGAAGATTCGATCCAGAAACCTTCAAGAAGCGGCTGGGCCAGCTCCTGCTGCTGGAGAAGTATGAAAAAGCTGATTCTGACCAACTGGCTAGCGAAAGTCGTCTCGCTTCTTCTGGCGATGACACTCTGGTATCTCATTAAAAACAACCTCGACAGCTCCAGTTCAAGGGAGGCGCTTCGATATTTGAAGCAGCCTGAAGTTCCTGAACTTCGCTGATGCAGAACCTTCGGAAGAACGGTTAAAATTACAGTCTCGCGCTTTGCGGGAGCCAACCTTCTCAATTGTCCCAAATCTCCCAGATCCCCACCCTGATGATCCAAGAAACCACCCAAGCTCGCGCGGGACGCCAGCGTAAGATCTTCGGAACCGACGGCGTCCGTGGTGTAGCAAATGTTCCTCCCGTAACCGCCGAAACAGCTCTGCAACTCGGGCGCGCCGCCGCCCACATCTTTTCACGGGAAGGGAGACATCGCGATGGGCGTGCCAAGATCGTGATAGGAAAAGACACACGCCTTTCGGGTTACATGCTCGAAAATGCGCTCGTCGCGGGAATTACATCGCTCGGCGTGGACGTGCTTCTTATTGGTCCCCTGCCCTCGCCGGGCGTTGCCTACATCACGCGATCGTTGCGGGCGGACGCAGGCATCGTCCTTTCCGCCTCACACAATCCTTACGAGGATAACGGCATAAAGTTTTTCCGCCACGACGGCTACAAGCTCGACGACGAGATCGAAGCGTCCATAGAAGATCTTGTATTCAGTGGAGAAATTGATTCGATCCGTCCAACAGCCTCGCGTATCGGGCGCGCCGCGCGCGTCGACGATGCGCTGGGACGATACATCGAGTTTGCAAAGAGTGGTTTTCCCCGGGGTATGACGCTCGAGCATCTGCGCATCGCTGTCGATGTCGCGAATGGCGCAGCATACAAATCGACGCCCAGCATTCTGCGCGAGCTCGGCGCGACAGTGATTGTGGCTCACGACACCCCAAACGGCAAAAACATCAATAAGGAGTGCGGCAGTACCTATCCGGGCGAAATCCAGCGTATTGTGAACGAAACCGGTGCTCAGATCGGAATTAGTCACGACGGCGATGCCGACCGCGTGCTGCTTTGCGACGAAAATGGCGAAGTCGTGGACGGCGACGAGATCATGGCGATTGCCGCGATCGACATGCTCCAGAATGATCGCCTCGCTTCAAATACTCTCGTCGCGACGGTCATGAGCAACTTCGGTCTGAATGAAGCGGTCGAAAGCCACGGAGGAACCGTGTTCCGGACGAAAGTCGGCGATCGTTACGTGATCGAGAAAATGATGGCGGACAAGCTGAATCTGGGCGGTGAACAAAGTGGGCATATGATTTTCCGCGACTACACGACAACTGGCGACGGGATCGTCAGCGCACTGCAGATCCTTCGGATTATGACCGAATCCGGAAAACCGTTGAGCGAATTGAAGAAATGTCTCTCCAAGTATCCGCAGGCGCAGAGGAATCTGAAAGTTCAGAAAAAGGTTCCTTTGGAGGAAATGCCGGAGATTGCTGCCCTGATGGAAGACGCTCAGGAAAAACTCGATCGAAGCGGCAGGGTGCTCCTTCGTTATTCGGGCACAGAACCAAAGATCCGTCTCCTGATTGAGGGTCGAGATCAGGGGGAGATAAACGCGATGGCAGATGAGATTGCCGATGCCATCGACACAAGGATCGGTTTGCGCGACGAGTGAATTTTTTCATCACAGCAACCGACACCGGCGCAGGGAAAACGTTTGTCACCTCACTGCTCGTTCGGGCTCTGAGAAAAGCGGGCATTGACGTTGCACCCTTTAAGCCAATTTGCTGCGGAGGGCGGGAGGACGTGGAAGCGCTCGCTTCTGCATGCGGTGGGCGTCTTCCGCTCAATGCGATCAACCCGGTCTGGCTCCGGACACCGGCGGCGCCGTATGCAGCTTCAATGGTGGAGAGTCGCATCGTCGATTTGGACCTTGTCCGCCAAAATTACCGCGACCTGCGGAACGCTTTCGATTCCGTGCTAGTGGAAGGGATCGGAGGATGGCTGGTGCCCATTACGCGCGATTACTTTGTGAGCGATCTGGCGGAAGAATTTGGTCTTCCGGTCGTCGTGGTCGTAAGCAACCGTCTCGGAGCATTAAATCACGCCATGCTCACGGTTCGGAACATTCAAACGAGTGGTATTGAGTGCGCAGGCATTATTTTGAATCAGGTTGAAGCCAATTTCGGAGACCCGGCGACGTCAACGAATCGAGCTATTCTTGAGGATATCGCCGGCGTGCCGATCCTGTTCGAAGTCGATCATGGCCAGCGCACTCTGGAACTTGGGCTGGCATAGTCGTTGAAGTTCGGAATAGACGGGTATCCCGGGCCAAAACAAAAATCGACCACAATCGGAATAGAAAACTCTGATTCAGATCCCCTGCCAGGAAGTTATGGCAAACATCCAGCAGGCTCTGGACAGCTTCAGTTCAATACCTTTACATGAGCCGTCTCCAATCCATGGCGCGCGGTATTTTCATCACATTCGAGGGCTCTGAGGGCTGCGGAAAATCCACCCAGATACGGCGACTCCGGGCAGAATTGGTGTCGGCAGGCAAACAAGTGGTAATGGTGCGTGAACCTGGAAGCACGCCCGTCGGCGAAGAAATCCGTCATCTACTGCAGTTCTCGAAATCGGGGGAATCGATGACAGCCGAGGCGGAGCTCCTTCTATTCGCAGCCAGCCGCGCTCAACTCGTCCGGGAGGTACTGCTCCCGGCTCTCAATCAGGAAACGATCGTCATTGCGGATCGTTTTCATGACTCGACCACCGTCTATCAGGGCGTCGCCCGAAGGATCGACAGCGTAATGGTCGACTTCATCAACCGGTTCGCCGTTGACGAATGTTTGCCGGACATCACTTTCGTGCTGGATCTCGATCCCGATCTCGCCCGCGAGCGTCTGGCGAAGCGACCTTCCTCCGGCGACGACCGAATGGAACGCCAGCCCGAGGCATTCTACACGGCGGTACGCGAAGGCTATCTGAGGCTTGCAAGATCAGAACCGGCCCGTATTCAACTCATCGATGCGTCGAAGGATGAGGATTCGATAGCGGCGGAGATCCGGAAATTTCTCACCCGACGTTTCGATGGCATTTGCTGAAGCAGAAGCGTTCACGCTGCTGAAAAGGGCTCATGGGCACAACCGCCTGGCTCATGCCTATCTTATTTCCGGACCCGAGGGCAGCGGAAAACGGAGGCTCGCGCAGAAACTCTGCGCTCTCGTCATTGGATTGCCGGATGACGCTGAGGCCGTAATGGGGAATCCCGACGTTCACCTGGCAATGCCGGAATCCCGTTCCCGGCGCATTGTAGTTTCACAGGTGCGAGAGTTGGAACACGCACTTCAAATGCACCCAACCGGTCATGGGCGGAAAGTGGCGGTAATTTTCGACGCGGACCGACTGATGCAGGAGGCTTCGAATGCGTTTCTCAAGACGCTCGAGGAGCCTCCGAGAAAATCACTGCTTATTCTGTGTACCGCACAACCGGAGATGCTGCTCGAGACAATCATATCCCGCTGCATTCCGGTACAACTCAGGGCAACCAGTGCTCCAGCTCTCACCGAAGGGCAGAGGGACTTGCTGGACGCTTTATCCAAATATTCGGAGGTGCAGTCGCCGGGAATGCCGGACGCCTATTTCATGGTGGCGGAGTTTAGCCGGGTACTTCAGTCCGCTAAAGCCGAGATCCAGGAGAAAAATGCGTCTGAACTGAAACGCGAGCAAGACCTGTACAAACAACGCACGGAGGGCAAATGGCTTGAAGATCGGGAAAACTACTACAAGGCGCTCACGGAAGCGCACTACATCGGCACCCGGTTCACACTCGTTGAGACGTTGATCCAATGGTGGGCAGACATCCTGCGTCAGCAGAACGGGATCGAGTGGCTGGACCAGCCAGATTACGCCCGCGCAACGGCACGCGCGGCCGGAAATCTCGAAACCACGCAGGTTCTTCAAAAAATCTCGGCACTCGAAGATCTGCGAGACCATCTTAGCCGCAACATTCAGGAGCAACTGGCGATCGAGGCAGCGTTTCTCAAGGCGTTCGCCTGAGCCGCACGAGGGTCTGAAGCAGATTGATGGCTTGCGTCGTGCTCGAAAAGAGTCATGGCACTCCGCATCCTGTTGATCTTCGCTCTTTCGGGGATTCTCCTTTCGCAATCTTCTTTCGGAAATCAATTTGCTTCAAGAGGCATTGGCGGCCTCGAAGCCGTTTCACTTTCTTCCATCCGGGACTCTTCGATTTCCCCACTCGGCCAGGCGGCACTATCGATCAGACCCTCAGAGTGGAAGCACGCGGAGACCGAGAATTTTGTGTACCACTATTTTAACTCGTTCATTGCCACACCAGTTTCGGTTGAAGCCGAATTCTACTATCGCGTTACGGCAAAGGAACTTCATCGTGACACTCAGGAATGGCAGCGGAAATGCCACATATTCATCTTCGAAGATCCGATGGACTGGAATGCTTTCAAGCAGATGGCCGCGCTTGATCCGTGGACGGGAGGAGTGCACGTCAATGGCGAGTTATTTATTGTTCGCAATCCGAAGTTCAAATACAAGGGCGACACGCTTGGGCATGAGATTGTGCACCTAGTACCTGTTTCGGTTTTTCGGACCCGGAATCCCTCTCTGGTTAAACGAAGGATTTGCGCAATACGCTGCGGCTCGCGGGTATGCAGCCTTCTACCGAGCTCGCGGCTATTTGGCGAAACCGAAGTCTCGTCCGGTGCCGCCCCAGCTCTTTATGCCTCTGTCTGATTTGCTCGACGCTCAAGTGTACCCACAGGACGAACGCGAAATCATCATCTTCTATATCGAATCGGAAAAGCTGGTGCGGTTTCTGGCTGGAATCAACGCGCAAAGTTTTGGCCAGTTCCTGGATTGCATGGCGAGGGGAAATCGGATTGATGCAGCTCTTCAAACGGCGTATGGAAGCAGGTTCACGGGGTTGACTGCCCTCGAACTGGATTTTCGCAGATACGCCTCCAAAGATTACGATGATTGAGCAGAATTGTACGCTCAGATTTTTTGCGATTTCCGGGCTGTTTAGATGTTACACGAGCCGTGGTTCACGCAGTGGGAACGACTCCGGGTTACAGGAAACTCCGGCAGCCGCCATTATGGACCGCCGAATTCGCACATAGAAGCGAAGCACGGTTCTACAGCGAAAATGTTGCGAACCTGGAAATCTTATCCCGATACCGAGACCTAACAGAAAAAGAAAGTGCCCCCTAAATCCCGCAGATCAAGAGGCGGCGCTTCTGGCGGCGCAAAATCGAGTGCCGAAAATATTCACGCCGTTATCGGTTCTGACGAATCGGAAGTGAAGCGAGCCGCCGCCGAACTTGCTGCGCGTTCGGCTCCGAAAAACTCCGGAGACTTTGGAAATGATATAATTGATGGAGTTGCGGAGAGTTCCGATCAGGCTGCCACCCGCATTCACCAAACAATCGAGGCTGTAAATACCCTACCGTTTTTCGGTGGCGCCAAACTGGTGTGGTTGAAGAGTGCCAACTTTTTCGGCAGCAACCTCATGGGAAAAAGCGCCGCGGTGACCGAAGCGAGCGAACATCTCATTGAGTTGTTGACATCGGGTGTCCCGGGGAACGTGACGCTACTCGTCAGTGCAACTGATGTGGACAAGACCCGCCGCTTTTACAAGCAGCTTAGCAAGGTCGCCAAAGTCGAGATCTTCGATAAACTCGATGCGGGGCGAAGCGGGTGGGAAGATGCAGCAGAGCGCCTGATTCGTGCGCGAGCCAGCAAGCTCGGACTTACTTTCACCGGCGAAGCGCTCGAGATTTTCACTCAATTTACCGCTGGTGAATCCCGCCTGATTGGCAACGAGCTTGAAAAACTCGACATCTACTTGGGTGACCGGCGAACGATCGAACGGGATGATGTGCGACTCCTCGTGACGCCTTCGCGACAGGGCGTGATTTTTGAGATTGGGACGGCTGTTGCAGAAAGAAATATCCAACGCTGCCTCGACCTACTCGATCAATTGCTCCGCCAGGGCGAAAGCGCCATCGGGATCCTGCTCGTCGCCATTGTTCCCACGATTCGGAATCTTCTGCTTGTGAAAGACCTAATGCAGCGCTTTCGAATCCGACCTCCCGCAGAGCCCCGGCACTTCATTGGTTCGCTCAACCGGCTCCCGGATGAGGCGACGCGCCACCTTCCACGCAAAAAGGACGGCACCATCAATGGATACGCGCTTGGTATCGCAGCGATGCACGCGCGTCACCACAATACCAATGAACTAAGAAAAATGATCGATGCCTGCCTGCACGCCAATCTTCAGCTTGTCTCCACGCAGCTCGAACCAAGAGTTGTCATGAGCCAGCTCATTGGGCACCTCATCCCCGGCTCCGGGTGAATCTGAACCAGCGAAGTCACGGCAATTGAATCCGGATCTCAATCTTCATCAGTGGTTGCTCGCGGCGCTCGCAGCACTCTCCATCGGTCTTGCCAAGAGTGGTTTCGCCGGAATCGGAATTCTCGCCGTGATCCTAATGGCGGAGATCATGCCCGCGCGAGAATCAACCGGGGCGCTGCTTCCCATGCTCATAGTGGGGGATATTTTCGCGGTAATAGCCTTCAAGAAACACGCTCAGTGGAATCACGTTTTTCGCCTGCTCCCTCCCGCTTTTGCCGGAGTCGTTCTCGGGTGGGCAATCATGGGACGGATTCCGACCGGCCATTTTCGTGCCGTCATGGGTTTAATCGTTCTAATCATGGTAGTTCTGGAAATTGTTCGGAGGCTGCGTCCAAAAATGTTTGAGAAAGTGCCGCACACGCGTGCATTCGCATGGTCAATGGGCGGCTGGACCGGAGTGACAACGATGCTGGCAAATGCAGCCGGCCCCGTGATGATCATGTATCTGCTGGCGGTAGATCTCCCAAAACTCCAATTCATCGGAACCAGCGCGTGGTTTTTTTTGATCCTGAACCTGTCGAAGGTGCCGTTCAGTTATCAGCTTGGACTCATCAACATGGGGACACTCACGTTGAACCTGCTCATGATTCCCATCGTCGGCCTCGGAGTTCTCGGAGGTCGCCTGTTGATCGGCTTCATCCCGCAGCGACTTTTTGTAACGCTCGTTCTCTTGTTCGCCGGGCTCGCGTCTATCCGACTGATCTGGTTCTGAAAAAGTTTTTGGTGAAATCCCGTTCGCCCTGATTTTCGGCGGCCCGATTTGACTGGAAATCCGATTCGCTCACCCTAATGTCCCCGCCATGTTTCTTTCATCGCTTGGTAAATTCCAGGACGCCGCACTGCTTCTCGTTCGGCTCGCGATCGGCATCTTTTACGTAGTCATTCACGGTTGGCCAAAACTCCTGGGTGGACCTGAGAAATGGGAAAAGATCGGAGCGGCCATGAGCCATCTCGGGGTGAACTTTGCTCCGGAATTCTGGGGTTTGATGGCGGCTCTCACAGAGAGCATCGGCGCGGCACTTTTCGCGATAGGATTTCTCTTCCGCCCATCGTCGCTGCTTCTCGCGTTCGTGATGGGAGTCGCGGCAACGATGCACTTGAAAAACGGAGATGGTTTATTCGGCGCGTCTCATGCAATCGAGATGGGGATCGTTTTCCTTGGATTTGTTTTTATCGGTCCGGGAAAATACAGCTTCGACAAGTAGCAATCCACGCTGGTCTCACCTGAGGAAATCGACAATGGCGTCCCCATAAGTTTCGAATGGATCGTTCATCGCGAGCCGCCGCGTTTCGCCAATCTCGATGCTATCCCAGTTTACGAGATACGAATGATCGGAATCGATGAAATGTTCGACTGCAAGCCCGCGCCCCCATGCCCGAGTGGTTGACGGTGGGATCTGGGCCGTTTCAGACCGGAGGATGCTCTGGTTGAATTCCCCAATTGTCTTAGCCGGCTCCAGACCAAAAAACAGGCCCTTTTCCGGGTCGATATTATGATACTCGAGATCAATGCTCTGCAGCCACGGATCGTCCCAGTCCAACTTCTCGCTCTCGACAAAAAGCTCGAGCAAGTATCGTTTTGAGATCCAGTCCACACCACCAACCAGGGATTCCGGGCAGTTCCGGAGAGCCTCGAGTGTGAATTGCCAGGATTTGAGAATCCAGTCTGTTTCCTCGTCTCTTCCTCCGAGATACTCATTTGCAAAGGCAAGGAAATGGTCCTGAATGTCCAGAACATCTCGCGTCCGACCGTCCTGCAATTCCACAAGTCCTCGCCCGCGCGCAGCGCGAGAAATTGAACGCATGGCCGTGACCGCATCACCGATGATCACGTCACTCGGAACCAGCGCTTCTTCGAGCAACGTGAGGATCAGCGAGGTGGTCCCTACTTTCAGGGCCGTCGCAAAAGGACTCACGTTCGAATCGCCCAGCAGAAGGTGAAGCCGGCGGTATCTGCGAAAGTCTGCAAGCGGCTCGTCACGCGCGTTGATGATCGCACGATTGAACTGCACCCATTGGTAGATGTCGTTCACGATGTGATCCGCGCGCTGGCTGATCTGAAACGCGACCTGTTTCTCCTCGGTTGGAAAATCATAATCGAAGGCAAGCGCATGAGCCTGGCCAACACGCCCCGAACCCGTGAAAATCTGACGGGTAGCCAGGAAAGAAAGTAGCCCGCCCAGGATCTCCGGCGTGAACTGAGCATCCCTCTTCATGAGGTAGTTCTCATGGCAGCCGAACGTCGCCCCGGTGTAGTGATCGATATTATTCCTTAAGAACGAGACTTGATCTCTCGCGTCCAACTCCGAAACGGCCCGGCGCAGAATCTCGTCGCCAGCGAAATCGTATGCAACCACATCCCGTAGTGTGCGGCATTCCGGCGATGAGTATTCCATGTGTCCCATGTCGATGTACAGCCGACCGCCATTTAACAGGAATCCTCCGTTGCCCGGAGGTTCCTCGTAGTCCCGGTAATGCTGATCGATTGCCCCGAGGCGGAGTTCGTCAAAAATGCAGTCGCGAATCCTGGTCGGCCACGCATCCCCATTCCCGCGAACGCTCTCAGAAGAAACTAAGCAGCCGTATTCGGTTTCGATTCCAACCACTCGGTTCATCGAATGCCAACATTCATCAGTTCCTCGCGATCGACAAGTAACGCATTTTCGTCAGCGAACCCAATATCCCCGGTAATACCGCCTGGCAGGCTCTTCGTAGAATCGGCGCTTCCGATAGGAATCGCCATACCGCAACCCCAGCGCGCGAAGCGTGGGTCCATCCAACCGGCCCGTCAAGCGAAGATCTTCATCCCACTGAAACTCCTCGATAGCACGAGTCGTCATCTGACCCGGTATCCCATCGATTTCTCCAAAATAGTAACGATATCGCCGAAGCTGGATCTGAGCACGCACCAGCATTTCCCGTTGGTCTTCGCTGTCCGCCCTCGCCCACGGAGTCCCGACAAAAAGAAGATCCAGTCGCGAGACCTCTGGCTCCGGGGGCTGACTACGCCAACGATCATCGTCCAGCCCTTGCTTATCCTCACGGCGAACTGGCTGACGTTTTTCAGCACGAGAGTCGGGATCAGAATCCAAAAACGCCCGGTCACTTTCAATTACAGAAGAGGGCGGCGCTCGGCGCGGTTGCGTCTGCTGAACGGTAGGCGGCATTCCGCCGCCACGACCGCGGAGTTTCTCCAATGTCTCCTCGGTGAGAGTCCCCGTCACAGAAAGCCCGTTGCGAATCTGGTAGCGTCTTATCGCAGCCTCCGTTTCGGGACCTAACACTCCGTCCACTCTGCCATAGTAAAAGCCAAGGTCCGAGAGCTGTTGCTGCACATCCCGGGTCCTGGTATCTGCAAAAAGTGCTGTCGGGGCTGAGATCAGGAGAAGGCATACAAGAAGGCACTTCATACGCGTCACGGATCTGAGACGGTCCGCACCGATCCACTATTCAACAGCGACTGGATTCCCCAGTGCGAGCCGGGTTGGCTCAGACTGTTTCTTTTCCTGTTGCTCTGCTTTTGACTTAACAAACTGAAGAATGCCCTCGGTGATTCCAGCCGCAAGGCGCTGCTTGTAATCGTCATTGCGCAGCAGAGTCGCTTCAATACGGTTCGAAATGAAACCTGTCTCGACCAATACTGCCGGTCCGTAAACATTTCGAGTCACCGACAGGTCGCGACTTTTTATCCCTCGGTTCCGCAGGTTGGTTTTCATAACGAGAGCCGTCTGGATGTAACCCGCCAGAGCCTCGCCATCCAGCACCGCCTCTTCACTAAGCGGTTCACTGAAGAAACCGATCCACTTCCAGTCCCATTCAGGTCGTCGCTTCACGACCGAATAGAACGTTTCGATCCCGGAAACCGCTTGTGAAGCGTGCGAATTGAAATGAATGCTGACAAATATCGATTCGGAATGGCTGTTGGCAAAATCCGCGCGCTCTTGGAGCCCGACAAACGTGTCATCCGAGCGCGTCATCACCACCTCGTACCCAAATTCATTCAACATGGTCTCAACCCGTTTGGCGACTGCGAGATTTAAATCGGCCTCCCGCAGACCATTTCGACGGGCTCCGTCATCTTTACCACCATGTCCGGCATCTACGACGATCGTTGGATTCCTCCGGCCAAAGTCGAAAGGCAGCCGCGGCCGCCCATCCTCTTCCGGAGCCATCATGAATGTGAAACATCCCATCAACACGACGACGCCGGCACACGACATGTAGTGTTTCATCGTTAATTTCCTCAGAAATCCGCGCTGCTTTTTCTCTGCGGCATGTCGTGCGCGACGGGGTGCGGCCACACGTCGGTTCCGCACAACCTGCATGGTTCGCCGGGGACGTTTGCCCCTGCCGGCCGCAACCGGTCGAACCTGATGTCGGCCACGATTGCGCATTTGCTCACCCCTTCCCTTCTTTCTGCAAAGAATTGAGTTCCTCATCAGATAGAATCCGATACGCAATCGCCCCGCCACCCCCGATCGAGCGTTCGAGCAATGCAGCCTCCACAGTCGCATGTGCGCGATTTTCATCGAGGTGCGACGCGATTGCCTCGGACGTAGGAAGATCCCCGGAAACCTCGCCAGAACCACTGCATAGCCGGCCTACGGACCACGCGCTCAACGCCAGGGATATTGCCGACGAGAGATCGTGCGCCTCCCCCGCGTCGCGCAAGAAGCGGCACATGGCATCCTCCGAAACTTCCGAAGCACCGAGGACGCCAAAGCCAGCCTGTTCACGGGCGAAGCTTCCACCGCTCGAGTGCATGGTCCCATCATAATCCAATCGAACAAAAAGGTCTTGTGATTTCTCGCCTCCCACTTCGGTGAACAACAGCCGAGCGAGAAAAGGCGGTCCGTAAATCTGCTCGAAGGCGCCCTTTAGCACCGGACTGATCGAATAACTCGCAAGCCTCCGCAGCGAAACATCGTCCGGCGACCGTGTAAATCCTTCCGTGCTGCAAACCTCTATCGCCGTCATGCGCAATCGCTCGATATCCCCCGGGTGACCGATGCCGCCCATCGCGATGCGATCATAGATCTCAAAAATCTTCTGCCGCTCCTGGCTCAAAGTAACGAGAAGAATGCCTCCGGAAAAACTCAGCCCAATGATTGGACTTCCGCCGGCGAGCTGGTTCTCGATGTATTCCCGGCGATTGGCGATCGCTTCGACCCAGCGATAGGGCTCTTCAATCACGAAACTTCCTCCCTAAAGATTCTCGCCAACTCATCTTGCCCCAACGTAGTGATTCCCCTGGCCGAAACGATCTTCACTACAGGAAAAATTCTTCCACGGCGATCAACTCCCCCGGTTGCCGTATCCGCTTCTGCAGCCGCGTCGAGAGCCCGCAACGCAAGCACGACGGCAGACTGTTGATCGAGGTCCGCAAGAGGCATTTCCCCCCATGTATTGTGGTAGTAGAGCAGGCCGCGAACGGCCGGGGACCCGGATCCCGTGGCAGCGTGGTCCGCCACCTCGAATTGTGCGCCCATGGCGTCGTAAAAAAACAATTTTGCCGTTGCAGAACGATGATCGAACGTCGCGAAGATCGGCACGACGACACCGACGCCCTGCATCACGAATCCCAGGTTGTCACGGAGAAGTTTTGAGAGTGCGCGGACCTTCCCGTCGAGGCTCATCTCCTGCAGCTGGCTCCTGCGGTAGAACTGAAATGAATGTTCCAGCACACGCGCCATTTCCCACGCAGTGGCCGGCACACCGGCAATTGCCATTAATGAGAATCGATCGATCTCCAACACCTTATCCGCCCGATCGTAAACGACCGTGTGTCCTGACGTAGCCCGCCGATCGCCCGCCACCAGGACGCCATCGGCGAATTTGAAGGCCAGGACCGTCGTCGATTCCGTTTGCGGTATGACGCCCGTACGGCTGTGCGAGGGCTCCACAACCGATGGATAGAGCCCTTGTCGTTGCAACAATGCCACGAACTCACCCGGCGACGACGCTTCGCGCGGGGGCAAAGCGTGAACGAAGGGATATTTCACTCTCCGGTTCGCTGTCGATAACGTTTCGACTGATTCGGATCTACCCGGCGCATGCGTTTGAGAAGGTCACGCGTATCCGGCTTAGAAACGTCCGGAGCCTTCGGTCCATCACCGCCGCCTCCCTGCTTCGGTCCCCACGGCGCCGGTCCGACTGGTTTCTGCGTCCTTTCGGGCATGCCCTGAATCTATGAAATCTTCTTGGAAACGCAAGAATCGCTCATTGCCCAACCAAATACCGTGTCAGAGTCTCATCATGCCGCGCAAATAAAGCCAGCGGAGCGCTGAATCCCGGGCGACAGCAGATCGGGGAGGCCGGAAGCGCCCGTACCGCACCAGGAGGCGTTTCAATGAGCAGGTGGTGATTTCCGTCGCAAACTTTTCCTGCGCGAGAGCGTGACCGCGAGCACCGAGCGCCTGACGAAGCTCTCGATCGCTGAGCAACTTTTCAAGAGAGGCAGCGACGCTCGCAGGACTCCGATCTTCCACGAGAAATCCAGTTTCCCCATCGATAATCATTTCAGGAACCCCGGCAATTCCTGTTGAAACCACAGGTCTACCCTGCGCCATTGCTTCCACTATGACAGTAGGAAGGTTGTCCATGCCTCCTTCCTTCTCCAGCATGCACGGAAGCGCGAAGACATCACATCTCGAAAAATAGTCGCGTACTTCAGCATTGGGAACGGAGCCCGGAAGACGAACCCTGTCTCCCAGGTTCAGTCGCGCAACCTGCGACTCGAGCGCCTCCTGCATCGGGCCGCCCCCGATAATATCGCATTCGAATTTCACTCCACGATCTCGCAGTTGAGCGCACGCTTCGATCAGAATCGGAAACCCTTTCTTTTCGACATAGCGCCCGACCGATAGAATGCGAGGAACGGCGTCTTCCTGGAGAGGCTCAGCCACTTCCGGAACGCGGATTCCATTGTAAACGCGAAAGGTTTTTGCCGCGTGTTGCGGAAAATTCCGGACAAGCCAGGCCCGCGAAAAATCCGTCTCCGTCGCAACGAAACTGGCTTCATCCATCAGGTCGCTCAGAGAGGCAGGAAAATCAGTTTCCACGAAGATGTCATTGGCATGTCCGGTAAAACTGAACGTGATCCCGTAGAATTTTTTCAACCAGTATGCGGTGCGCGCCGCAATGCCGGCAAAGTGAGCGTGGACGTGACGAATCTTCGCCTCCCGAAGTCTCGGTCCGAGCCAAGCCGCCGCATAAACACGATGCTTATCTGTCTTGCCCGACCAGTCGCGCAGGGTGTGATTCATCGCCCGCGGTATTTTGCGTTCATGCCGAAGTCGCTTCACGAGGGCAGTGAGTTCTTCGTCTGGTCGAAGATATTGAATCTGCTCCAGCACTGCGGCAGGAACATCGGCAACCTTTTCTTCGGGAAGGCGGATACTGTAAATTTTGGGTGCCATTCCCTGCGTCATCATCTCAATCACTTCCCGATAGCAGAACGTCTGAGTAAGTGATGGAAACCGTTCAAAGAGGTAGGCAAATCCGCCCATATCAGTGACTCAATGCCTCGTCGTAATAGGATTCCAGGCGGGCAATCTGCTGCTTCTGTTCGAACTCCCGCCGCACCGACGCCGAAGCCTCGCGGCCCATGGCAATCCATCCTTCCTGATCGCCGACAAGCGTCTTCATCGCCTCGTAAAGCTTTGAGGGGGTCTTTTCCGGTACCAGCAAGCCGCTTTTGCCATCCTCCACCGCCTCGGGAATTCCCCCGTGCAGCGTCGCGACCACCGGCAATCCAGTCGCCATGGCCTCCAGCATGGCATTCGGCACGCCCTCCTGATTCATATCGGCCGTCATTTCGCTCGGATGGATAAACACATGCGCGTTCCCGTAGAGCTCTACCAGGCGGTCCTGCGAAAGAAATCCAACAAGCCTCACGGAGTCACCGAGCTGAAGGTCCTTGATCAACTGACGAAGCTCGGGCTCCTGCGGGCCTTCTCCAGCGATCGTATATACCGCACTCGGGTACATTTGTCGCAGCTGTGCAAATGCACGAATTGCTGTAAGAAGACCTTTTTTTGGAATGAGGCGACAGCATTGGACGAAATGCCAGTCTCCGCCGGCAGGAGCGCTTCTTTCCACCAGCGAGAATTGCTCGAGCGGAATCCCTGTGCGGTTGAGTCGCAATTTCTCCGGAGGACACCCAATCTCCTTGAGGCGATCGGTCAGGGAATGTGAACGCGCGAGCACGAGCGGGACGGTGGCGAGCAGCTCGCGGAGGCTCCGTTGATAGCGCGGATTCTCCTCGCGCAGCATGACGTCGGCTCCATGGAACGACACCACGCACGGTTTGTCCCAGACCTTGATAAATGGCAGGAGGTGAACCCCGGTGTGACCAAAATAGACATGCATGAGCAGCGCGCCCGTGCGATTGAGCGCTTTGTTCAGCACTTGAAACTCACCCCGGTAAAAGATCGGAGGCGCGCCCTTGATATATTTCAAATAGAACCGCCGAATGAAGTTGCTTCGTGGTTTCGGCAGGATCGTAACATCGGAAAAGGGATACCGATTTTCACAGCGCCGCTCCTTCGTCAACACGGCGGTTTGATATTTCTGCAACTCGGTAACCTGCCGATAGATGTGCAGCATCTCGGGCTTCAGGAAGGTGGTGCAGTAACTGGCGACAATCGGTTTCGGCATAGCGGGAGAACAGGCATTTTCGGGGAAAATTGCGCGGCTTGTCGATCGCGAAAGGATTGTGGGATGGCGGTTCACACCTTGTTGTCACTTACAATCCGCTGCTGCTATTCATATCGTTTCGGCTAAATCTCGAAATTCAAGCGAAGCGGGGCGAGTGGATGCAGCCGCAACAGATGGCCGTTTAGCAAGTGACTTGATTCAGTTACGCAATGCTGACCGGAATTTCCGGGTTTACAGGATGCACCCTTTTGCATATGTTCCTTTGAACAGCATGCATCTCACCGACAAGCAACAGGCAGTGCTCGATTTTTTGGAAAATCAACTCCGAAGCACGGGTATCATGCCGTCCACCCGCGAAATTCAGAGCCATTTCGGTTACTCGAGCCAAACAGCTGCGATCAATCATCTGCGAGCTCTTGAATCGAAGGGTGCCATCCAGCGACTGCCGGGCAAAGCTCGCGCACTCACTCTTCCTTCGATGGTCCATCGCAGCCCGGTTCGGGAAATTCCGATTTACGGCAGCATCGCTGCGGGAATGGCGGAGATGACCGAAGAGAATATTGAGGGAAGTGTCGCATTCGATACGACGAGCCTGAGTCCCGGGTGCGAGACTTTCGCGTTGCGCGTTCGAGGAGACTCGATGATCGACGCCCACATCGCAGACGGCGATGTCGTCATCCTGGAAAGACGCGAGGCTCGGAACGGCGACATTGTCGCCGCGCTGATCGATGAGGAAACTACCTTGAAACGGTTTCTCACGCGCCATGGAAAACCGTATCTCCAGGCAGAAAACTCCAACTATCCCGATCTGATCCCTGCCCGCGAACTGTTGATTCAAGGGGTTATGGTTGCTCTGATCCGGCATCTGCATCGCAGATAGCCGCGGATCGAAAACGCAATCATCGATCGGCAGGCAAAAGTCGAAATGCACCAACGACGAGCGAACAGGTAATCAAAACGACTGGCAGCAGGCTCAGGCGGCTGGCAGGCAAAATAAATTCCCCGACGTTGAATGAAGCCCACTGCACCGGCTCGCTGCCAGGTTCGTAAAGGTGAAAAAACTCACCTTCCCACGGTCCCACAACGTTGGCAGAAACCGGCCCGGTGATTGCGGCAAGCAAAAAGGGAGACGAACGGCCGGAGTCGATTTGGCCAAGCAGTTCACTTCGCATCTGCCCGATAGTCGAATCTAAATCTTTGAATCCTGCGGACTGGAGGCGCGCGCGTTCCTTTTCAAGATACTCTTTCAAGAGTGGGTGGATAATTGGCCATGAGCGTTTCTCGATAAAGAGTGGCCAGATGTATTCCGAAAACGGATTGTAATCCCACTGGGCACGGCTCTTGATCATCGCGAGACTTCCAACGCCGAGAGGCGCCTGCACATCGACAGCTGTGATCAGGAATTGGAGAAACATTGAGAAACCGGCGAGCGCCCACGTTAAGCGCTTGTGGAACTGAAATGCCGGAACCAGCGGCAGGGCGAGAAATGGGACTGCCGGGATAAGATAGCGAGGGACTGTCGTGAACCCACCGTGCCAACCGAAGAACGTTACGTTCATGAAGAAGAAAAACGCCGCGATTGCGCCCAGAACGATCGCCTCCGCCCGCCATCCCTGACGCCCCAATTTCACAAGGCCCCACACTCCAAGAATGAGCACCGGCGATGTGAAAAAGATCCCGCGGTATGGGAAGACCAGCAGAATCAATCCGACGCCGGGATTAGGCAATCCAAACATTCCCAGAAAACGCGGCGTCTCGAACTCGAACCCCGGATCCTGATAAGAATTGCTGATTGCCGTCGGAGCGCCGAAGCAGATCGCGTTGTAGAAGCAAATAACTGCGAGCATCACGAGCACGCCAGCGACGAAACCAGCCCAGGAGCGATCCCGCAGAAACGCTGAAATCGGGCGGCAGCGTCGAAAAATCAAATAACTCCAGAGTATTATTACGGTAACAGCAGCCAAATAGTTCGTGATCGCGGCAAAACCCGCGGCCAGCCCGCTGAGAAACAACGCACGCGTCGCGGGTCGGTTTCTGGATTCCAGGATGAGATAGAAACTGAGCAGCAAGCTGACCGCCGTGAGATCGTGATCAAAGAGCACGGTAGCAAACGGCAGATACATCGTTCCAAACGCGAAAACGACCGTCGCCGCGAGTGCCTCGCTGTGCTTTCCCCTGGCAAGAATTCGGGCCGTCCGAAAAAAAACCACCACTCCCAGCGCTGAAATCAGGCCGTTGCTGAATACGGTGGAGAACCAGAGATTGAAATTCAGTATCCACCAGTGATCCGGATCAAAACCCAGCATTTGCTCGATCGTCAGCGCCAGCCAGTAGGATGGAACAGCCGCAAAGACCGCGCCCGGCGGCTTGTTCGGGTAAAAATGTCCGTCCTTGAACGACACATCCCCTGACGCCGCAAGCTCCGACAATGGAACCCCATGCGCCCCACCCCCATCGATCGGGTGGCCGTTGACGGGACTTAACCGCCATTCGGAGTCCGCCCAGCACAGCCGGAGATTCATCTCGTTGAGTTCGACATCACCATCCCGAACGGGCAGGCGCACTAGCATCCCCTTTCGCCCTTCCTCCGATGTTTTTCGATAGACCAGAAAGTCGTCTATCGAAAAACATCCATGCTCTACAATCGCTCGCACCTGCGCAAAACGAGCGTTCTGATTCCAGCCCCCGCCCTGGTGGAACCACGCGAATACGGAAAATGCTGCGAGAAACAACAGGAGCTCTACCCGTCTCTCTCGAGAGACTGCAAGAAACGCGGTCAAAACGATCAAAATGGGCTTGGCCACCGGATTACTTTTGCATTCCCGTGGTTTGGTAAATAGTGAGCTTGATTCATGACACAGGCGAAGCACCGCAACGACACTACTGCCACGGTCTCCGTGGACTGGAACGCTGTGCGTCGTGATTTCCCGATCCTTGAGCAGAATGTCAATGGTCATCCGCTTGTTTACTTCGACAACGCCGCAACGAGCCAGAAACCGCGTCGGGTGATCAAGGCGCTCGTGCACTACTACGAGCGTGACAATGCCAATGTGCACCGGGGAATTCACGAACTCAGCAGCCGGGCGACGAATGCCTACGAAGCGGCACGCAAACGGGTCGCCGCTTTTCTCAATGCGGCAAGCGCCGACGAAATCATTTTCACCCGAGGCACGACGGAGAGCATCAACCTGGTAGCGCAGGCATGGGGCACACGGCACGTGCAGCGGGGCGACCGCATCCTTCTCACGGAAATGGAGCACCACAGCAACATCGTTCCGTGGCAACTCCTTGCACAGCGAACGGGCGCGCAACTTCGCTATATCCCGATCACGGGCGACGACGGGCTTCTGGATCTGTCGAAGCTCGACGATCTGCTAACGCCGGAGGTGAAAATTCTGTCCGTAACTCACGTTTCCAATACGCTGGGCACGGTCAATCCCGTACGCGATTTATGCACAAGGGCCCGCGAGCGCGGCATTACGACCCTCGTGGACGGCGCACAGAGTGCCGGCCATATGCCCGTAGACGTGCAGGAAATCGGCTGCGATTTCTATGCATTTTCTGGCCACAAGATGTGCGGTCCGACAGGCATCGGAGCGCTCTACGGGCGAATGGAAAAACTGGCCGAAACACCGCCCTACCAGGGAGGTGGAGAAATGATCTCGAGCGTCGACTTTTTCGAGGTTAAATGGAACAGGGTGCCTCACAAATTCGAGGCCGGCACCCCAAACATTGCCGGGCCAATCGGCCTTCATGCAGCGATGGATTACCTCGACGAAATCGGTCGCGATAAAATTCTGTGGCATGATCAGGAGCTTGCGGCGTACGCGTATGAGCGACTCGAACAACTTGGCGGCGTGCGCCTTTTCGGTCCGAAGCCCTGCGGGAAAACTGCGCGAGGCGGCCTGGTCAGTTTTCTTCTCGAGGAAGTGCATGCGCATGATGTCGTGACGCTTGCCGACAAGGACGGCATCGCCCTCCGCGGTGGTCATCACTGCACGCAGCCACTCATGCGACGACTCGGCATTCCCTCCACAGCGCGGGCGAGTTTTTACTTTTACAACACGCGCCACGAAATCGACCGTCTCATCGACTCGATCGCTGGCATCCAGAGATATTTCAAACGTGGACTTTGACGAACTTTACCAGGACGTAATTCTCGATCATTCGCGGCGGCCCAGAAATTTTGGTGAGTTGCCGGATGCGACCTGCCATATCCATGGTGACAACCCGAATTGCGGCGACGAAGTCACGCTGCATGTGAAGTTCGACGCGGATAAAGCCGTGGAAGCGGTGAAGTTTACCGGCCACGGTTGTTCCATCTGCATGGCCTCGGCCTCAATGCTCACCGGGAAGATTCGTAAGAAATCTCATGCGGAAGCAACGGAACTGATGCGCATGTTCCTGGATCTGATCACTTCTGAAAAAGAATCCAAGCCTGCGAGGGCGCTCGGCGATCTCGGGCTACTCGTCGGCGTACGGAAATTTCCTTTGCGAGTAAAATGCGCGACCCTACCCTGGCACGCGTTGCAAGAAGCGCTCGCGAAGGGGAACGACGAGAATTGCTCGGTAGATCCAACAGTACCCGAAGGCGGCGACGAAGATGGATTGAAACTCCGTGAGAACGCGGACTAGCCGGGTGACGCTGATCGCACTTGCGTGTTACGGCGCAAAGATTCATGCTATGTTGCTTTGAGGTCCCCCGACGCGCCCCACACATCATGCGGTTATATTTCACGGAAGCCGAACCTTCCGAACGTGCTTACTACAAGGACGAGCTCAACGAACATGAGCTGATTTTTCTCAACAGTCTCGACGACGTTCCAGCGGATGCCGAGTTGCTTTCGACCTTCATCTATTCGGACATCAACGCTCAGTTCCTTGAGGCCCATCCAACGTTGCGGCACATCGTGACGCGTTCGAGCACCTACGACCACATCGACCTTGCAGAGTGCGGAAGGCGACGCATCACGGTTTCGTATGTGGAGTCCTACGGAGACCATACCGTGGCGGAACATACGATGGCCCTTTTGCTCGCTCTGACCCGGAGACTTCGTGAGATTTTGCAATTTCAGCGGAAATCGAAAATCGTGCTCGAGAAATTGCGCCTGATGGAAATAAGTGGCAAGACGTTCGGCATCATCGGCACCGGGCGGATCGGGCAGCGCACGGTTCCGATGGCGAAGGCCTTCGGCATGAACGTCATCGCGTACGATATTCACCGAGACTCTGTTGCCGAACAGCAACTCGGGTTTCGCTATGTCGATCTGGATGATCTGCTTCATCAATCCGACGTGATCTCACTCCATGCGAGCTTGAACACCGGCAGCTATCACATCATGAATCGCGAGGCCTTCCACAAATGCCGACGCGGAGTCGTGCTACTGAACACCGCGCGGGGGGCCCTTGTAGACACAAAAGCGTTGATCGAAGCGCTGGACGCAGGAATTGTGAGAGCCGCCGGAGTCGATGTCCTGGAGGACGAACGCGTTCTTCGTCAGGAATTATTTGATGTAATCGGGGCTCAGATTCTGAAGCGATTAAGTCTGGGGGAATGCGCGGAGAATAAAGAAGACCCCAACAAGAAATCGCGAATCGAAGAAATACACGAACTTGTGCGAAATGAATCTCTGATCGCGCGCCGCAACGTCTTGTTCACGCCGCATCTCGCCTTCAACAGTGAGCAGGCTACGGAAAGGATGAAACAGACGACTGTCGAAAACATCCGCGCTTTCTTCGCAAATAGCCCTGTCAATCTTGTTTCCAAGCAGTGGTTGACTGAGGCGTAATTGGGAACGCTTCGCTGCAGCTTACGACAGAAAATAAGGCAAGAACCTTCACACCCTTTCATTGACGAAGTCTCACACCGTCCTACATTTGCAGCCCGAATATTCCTACTAGTGAATTCGCCATCTTCTCCCGCCGAATCGGCCTCTTCAATCTCCTCACCACGCGCAGATCTCCGGCCGGAAAGCATCACAGACGCGGTTATCCGCCTTGCGGGAAATTCCCAGGACGGCATTCAGTCGGCCGGCGCATTTCTTGCCCGTCTCGCCGGCCGCAGTGCGCAGGAGGTCATGACCTACATGACTATCCCTTCTACGATTTCAGGTGGGCCTTCCATTTTTCAGGTTCGCATGGGGACCGGCGAAGTGTTGTCGGCCGGGGACGAAGCAGATTTTCTGGTCGCCTTCTACCAGCACAGCTATGACGACCACATTAGCTTTCTCAGAGAGGGTGGTGTGCTCCTTTACGACTCGGACAATGTGACACCCGATCTCGATGACCGGAGATTCGTTTATGTCGGCGTACCGATCACAGGTCTAACCGTCGAGGCGCTGGGAGGCACAGCGAAGGACAAAGGGAAAAACATTTTTGTCCTCGGGTTGCTCGCGAAGATCTTCAATCTCGATGCTGCAAAACTCAAAGGGTTGATCCGTGAGAAGTTCGCAGGTAAGGCCGAAAGCGTGGCAAATACGGCGCTTCTCGCCTTCCAGGCCGGATACGCCTACCCGGTAAGAAATGTATTAACCAGTCTCTACCAGTTCGACCTCGCCGAGAGCCCGACGGGCCGCGATCAAGTGACGATGGATGGCAATCAGGCACTCGCCTACGGGCTCATCGCAGCCGGAGTGCGCTACGGGGCTGGCTATCCGATCACACCATGGTCCACCATCATGGAAACCCTCCGATCCGAATTTCCAAAATACGGTGGACTCTTTGTGCAGGCGGAAGATGAACTTGCCGCCGTTTCCATGGCGCTCGGCTTCTCTTATTCCGGATATCTGGCGATCACTGGCAGCGCTGGTCCTGGTATTTCCCTGAAGACGGAGGCGATTGGCTGGGCGTCTATGGCGGAAGTTCCGCTTCTGGTCGTCAATGTTCAGCGGGGCGGCCCTAGCACCGGGCTTCCTACGAATGTCGAGCAAAGCGATCTCTATCAGGCGGTTTTCGGTGGACATGGCGACAGCCCACGCGTGGTTCTCGCGCCTTCGACTGTGGAAGATTGCTTCTATATCGCCCTCGAAGCTGCAAGGATCGCGCGAGAGTACAGCACGCCGGTGTTCATTCTCAGTGATGCCTCTCTCGCAACACGGATTGAGGCATTCGATGAACCGGATCTGGCGTCACTGATGCAGAATTCCAAACTCGATCTCAGCCCGGTCGCTGAGCCGCACGTCCCCTACCCTATCGATAGAATCACGCATCACGCGCCGCCGGGTGTCCGAATGCCGGAAGGATCAAAATATCCGGTGATTACAGGACTGGAGCATGACGAATGGGGCCATCCCACCGGCAGTTCCAGGCTGCATACTGCCATGACCGCCAAACGGCGGGACAAACTCAAGCGCCTGGGTGATTCCCTCCCCCTGCCGGAAATCCAAGGCGACGAGAGCGGCGATATTCTGATCGTCGGTTGGGGCTCGAGCTACGGTCCGATTCGCGAAGCGGTTCATCGGTCACACAGCGCCGGACACGGCGTCAGCGCAATCCATTTGCGGCATCTCAACCCACTCCCTTCTGGTCTTGAGAAAATATTTACCCGATTCAAGCGTGTCGTGGTTGTCGAGATGAACGATAAAGGTCTCTATGGATACGGACAGCTCGCGATGATCCTTCGTGCGCGATTTGCAGATCCGAAGATTGAAAGCTTCACCAAAACAGACGGCCTCACTTTCAGAGTCCGAGAAATACTGTCAGGTATCGGCGTAAAAGTCCCGGTCGGCACAGCCACCTCACGATAGCGAACTTCACTTTCCCACTTCTCAATGAGCTCCGAACTTGCCCCGCTTTCACACGAGGAGCGTCCTCCTCTCACAAAAAAGGCCGTAACGGCCGATCACCCCACCTGGTGCCCCGGTTGCGGTGATTTTGCCGTGCTGGCGTCGTACTTCAAGCTGCTGGAGAAACGGCAAATTCCTCATGAGAAAATTGTGACGCTTGCTGGAATCGGCTGCTCCTCTCGCTTCCCATACTTCGTCAATACGCATGGCGCGCATTTTATACACGGTCGCGCAGTGCCGCTCGCCTCAGGCGTAAGTCTTGCCCGCCCGGATTGCCATGTGTTCGTTTTTGGCGGTGACGGCGACGGATTCTCCATCGGAGGCAATCACCTGACACATGGAGCGCGGAAGAATATCCGGATGACCTACGTGATCATGGACAATTTCGTCTATGGTCTCACAAAGAAGCAGACCTCACCTACGTCGCCGGTAGGGTTCCGGTCCAAGACAGATCCCAGGGGCGCTATCGATCGTCCTGTGAATCCAATCAAACAGCTCGTTACCGCCGGAGCCACTTTTGTGGCGCGGACGCATGCCGCGCAGGTGAAGCACATGATCGGAATGATGGAACGGGCCATGGATCACGATGGCTTTTCAGTTGTCGAAGTTCTCTCGGAGTGCGTTGAGTTTTTCCCGGGCGCATTCGACCCCGCAAGCCCTCGCAAAGGCGGTTCGTTCAACACGATCGACGAAAAGAAATGGGATGGGACATCCGAAGACGAAAACCGGCACGACGTGACTGACGAAGTCGCCGCATACCGTCTGGCAAATCTTGAGTTCCCGGGCCTTTTTGGCGTCTTTTTCGAAGTCGATCGCCCTACGAAAAACACGCTTGAGCAGAAGTGGGTGGAAGAAAGCCGGGAAAAGACCGGCCACGCCTCCGACGTGGAACTTCTGCAGAGGACGTTCGCTCGAATGAAGTAAGGGAAACCTTCTTGGAGGCCACGGGCTCATACATTCCAGCGTCGGTCGCGAATAGCAGACGTTTTCCCCCTTTCCTCACAAAATCCTCCAGTCGGCCGAAGGACTTCAACGCTTGACCGTCGTCATCGTTGAGAAACAACTCCAGGCTGTCGTTCCGCAAGTCAACCTCCATGACTGTCATCCGCGCACCCTCGAACCTGAATTCCCGAAGTGCGAGATCTTAGAGGCGCGAGAATGCGACACACAACACACAGCATCGCGAGAACGAATGCCAGTACTTTCGCGGGTTACCAATAGCATTGCGACAACGCAGCTTTCGGCTTCAAGGCCTTCATCACACGATTCCTTGCGATTCGGTCCGCTCGAATCAACGCTCGATGGTCACCGGAGCGCTTACGTTGCCATAACGGTCGATTGCAGAAACAGCAAACTCATCCGGTGCACCGGAACGCGCGGAATATTCGCGGGAGGAGGCCTCCGCGGGTAATACTTCGTTCCGCCAGGAATTTCCGAATCTCGCCTGTACCAACCACCGGGCAACTCCGTCGTTTTCACTCGCCGGTCGCCAGGAATAGCGAATTCCCTTAGCCTCACGTTGCTTGTCGGCGTCAGGACGTCCCGGCGCGTTCGGATCAAGCCAGGGGGATGGTGGGATCAACGCCAAATCGTCGTAAACCCTGCGCTCAAGAAGGCTCGACACTCCGCCCTGATTCCGCATGAGCGCCTTCATGCTCCAGTGGATTTGGCCATCTGCACCGCGCATCTTCCGGGTGATGTCGATCTGATTCGCAATTTCCGTGGCGTTTCGCTTCTTCCCAACACGTTCGGTCGCGATTCCAGCCCAGAGGTGGCGATCCCGACCATTTTGCTTCGCCCACCAACTTAGCAACACCGGAAAGCTTTGCCTCGCCGGTGAAATATTCCAATAGAGCTGTGGCGCCATGTAATCGACCCACCCCTGCCGAAACCACAACCGCGCATCTGCGTAAAGATCGCCATACGCGTCGATGCCCGCCTCGATTGTGGATGGCACGCCCGGACGCCAAATCCCGAAAGGACTGATCCCGAATTTCACCCATCGTTTCTCTCCTTTGATCGACGAATACAAGTCTCGCACGAACTGGTTCACGTTGTCACGCCGCCAATCGCTGCGGTTCATTCCATTGCCGTAACGACGATAGGTGGAATCATCCGGAAAATCCTTCCCTGCTACTTTGTAGGGATAGAAATAATCGTCAAAATGCACCCCATCGATGTCGTAACGCCTTACAACGTCCATCACTACGCGCTTTACATGCGCCCGTACTGCGGGCTCTCCCGGATCGAGCCAAATGTAGTTGGCATAGCGCCGCGTCAGGCTTCTTTCGCGTTGCGTGATGTGGTCACGGGAAACAGGGTTCTTGTAGTTAGTGACACCTCGGAACGGGTTGAACCATGCATGGAGTTCCAGTCCGCGCTTGTGTGCCGCTTCGACCGCAAATTCGAGTGGGTCGTAACCCGGGTCCCCCCCCATTCGGCCGGTCAAGTAAGGAGCCCACGGTTCGTATCGCGAACGGTAAACAGCATCCGACTGGGGGCGCACCTGCAAGATGATCGCGTTGAGGTTCAACTCAGCCGCCCGATCGAAAATCCGGATCAATTCCGCCCGCTGCTCAGAGGCTGGAAGGCCCGGTCTCGAAGGCCAGTCCAGATTGTACACCGTTGCAATCCACGCCGCACGAAACTCACGCCGCAATTCGGGCGGGCCAGCATGCAAAGCCAGGGAAAGCAACAGAAGAACTGTGGCAACGAAGAAAGAGATGAGAATGCGTTTCAAGGAGGGCCCCAATTTTCTCATACTTCTCAACGAGGACATCCCTTGCGTCAATCAACGAAAAAATTGCATGAGAGAGACACGATGACAATCGCGTCAAATACCCGGCGAGACGTTGGTTCTTTCCAGAGGGGTAGATGACTTAGCAACGAACGCGCCTTCCAGTTTGGGCAGCACCCTTCGGGTCTGTGCCGGGCCTCACTCAGACGCCGTTTCACCTTCGAGTTCCTCGCCAACCATGTAGCGAGTAAAACGGCGGATGACAATATTTTCACCAAGCTCGGCAATCTTGGCATTGACGAGTTCCTCGATGGTCTGATCGGGGTTCTTGATGAATGCCTGATCGAGGAGACAGACAGAACTGTAGAACTTGTCCAATTTCCCTTCGACAATCTTTTCGATGATTTGCGCAGGCTTCTTACCGGTTACCTGGCCGCTGTAGATATCACGCTCGCGCTCAACCACGGACTCCGGCACCTCCTCGCGTTTGACGTAGGCGGGATGGGAGGCGGCGATATGAAGCGTGATATCCTTCACAAAATCTCGGAAATTCTCGTTCTTTGCGACGAAATCGGTCTCGCAGTTTACCTCCACGAGAACACCAACCTTGCCCTGCAGGTGGATGTAGGAGGCGATCACCCCTTCCTTTGCGCTACGGGAAGCCTTCTTGACGGCGCTGGCGATGCCTTTCTTGCGAAGGATGTCTTCCGCCTTGTTCATGTCTCCACCGGCTTCGGTGAGAGCCTTTTTGCAGTCCATCATGCCCGCGTTGGTCTTTTCGCGGAGTTGTTTCACCATTTGCGGATTAATCGTGCTCATGTCTGTTAACAGGGTTGAGAGGTTGGATTCGAAAAGATCTGTTTTCGAAGCAAGAAGGGTTGAGGGTCAACAAAACCCTCAACCCTTCCAAAATTGTTACGTAAGTGTTCCTTTAGCGTCGTTCCCGCCCCTAATCGCCCACCGCAGCCATTTCGGCTTCTTCGACTACTGGTGACTGTCCGGTGGAGGAGACAATGGCATCGACAAGCTTTTGGAGAATAATACGGATTGCACGGATAGCGTCGTCGTTGCCGGCAATCGGGTAATCAATCAATTCGGGATTCGCATTTGTATCCACAATCGCCACGACAGGAATACCGAGGCGACGAGCTTCGGTCACGGCGATTTCCTCACGATTCGTGTCAATGACGAGAAGGGCATCGGGCAATTTCTCCATCTTGCGAATGCCCTCCAGGTTTTTGCGGAGCTTTTCTCCTTCACGCCCAATGGCGGCGAGCTCCTGCTTCCCCATTTTTGAGTACTCAGGCGACTTCTTAATCTCCTCAATGTACTTGAGTCGACCAATGCTCTTTCGGATCGTGGAGAGATTCGTCAGGGTACCACCAAGCCAGCGTTGGTTCACGTAAAATTGCCCGCAAGCGAGTGCTGCCTCGCGGACTGCTTCCTGTGCCTGTTTCTTGGTGCCCACAAAAAGCACTTTGCCGCCCCTCGCCGTGAGGTCCCCGAGGAACTGCGTGGCCTGCTGAAGCTGGCGAACAGTGTCCTCGAGATTAATAATGTAGATTGCGTTGCGCTTTTCGAAGATGAACGGCTTCATTTTGGGATTCCAGCGCTTCGTCTGGTGCCCGAAGTGCACGCCGGCCTCGAGAAGTTCCGTCATCGTTTCTTCGTAGGATGCCATGTGAAAATGTATGAGAAAAAGAGTCGGCAACTATAGCGAATCAATGATTCGACTCAAGCGGGAAAAATGGCTTTTCCGGATGCCTTACAAATTTAGCACAGGATACGCTTCGGATTAGCGTCTGATGGCTTTTACGGGGGTTCGCGTTTTCATTCTCAAAGGGCTCTACCTGCCCGCTGCAATAGTTGCCGCCTGTTTGCTGGCTGGCTTTTCCGCGTCGGCCGGACAGACAATGACGGCTGACGAGCTTCTCGCTCACGGCGTTTTTTCGTATTCCCAAGGCAGATTTGGAGAGTCCGCAGAGTTATTTCTGCAGTTCTTAAACGACTACGGCGAAAGCGAGGAAGCGGCCGAAGCCGTGCAGCGAGTCAAACCTCTGTTGGCATTGAGCTACGTGCAGACGAAAGCGCTGAAGGAGGCGCTGCCACTCATCGGGGAATCCCTCACGACAGGAAAACTCGATCCCAAACTCACCGAGGAGCTTACCTTTTGGAAGGGTGTTTGTGAATTCGATGCCGGCGATTACGAGGGCGCGCGCGGGACCTTCCTCGCGTTCCGCGAACAATTCTTTAACTCAGCCAGAGCATTGGAAGCTACGGTGATGATTGGAACAACCTTTCTTCTATCCGGAGACCACGCAAGTGCTGCAGAATATTTCGCAACCATTCGCCCGCACCTGGAGGGGGTCGACCGCGGGCGGGTCGTCATTCTGGAATTGAATGCCCTATTGGCGAGCGGTCGGCTGGACGCAGCAAAGAATCTCGCGCTGAACGAGTACCGCAGCACAGACAACATCCTGCAGATCGTCACTTTTCAAACACTCTTATTAAATCTCGGCGCGAACTTTCTTGATGAAGGCCGGCTCACGGATTCGATCGCCTGTCTGCAGCTCATATGGACCCGCAAGCGACTAATCGAACATCAAGACGCACGACTGAAGACGCTCGAGTATCAACTTGAGGCGGCAAAGAAACGTGGCTCCGACGTCTACCGGCAGATCCAGCTTGGACAGATGATCAGGAAGGTCCGGCGCGAACTGGAGATTTTTAAGAAGATTGAGAGCTTCGACGCAGCCACACGGATGCGATTGGCAAGGGCATTTCAGCAACGGCAGCGCTTCCGTGAAGCCGCCCTCGTGATGCAGGAAATCGTCGAATCGCTCCCGGTAGACGCGCTCGTGGAGCAGGCATCGGTGAATCTCGTGCAGTGCTGGCTTCAGGTGGGGCACTGGAAACGCGCCATCGCCGCGGCGGATCAGTTCGCCCGAAAATTCCCTACATCGGAAGATCGTCTTCTCGTGCGTTTCATGAAAGGCCAGGCGCAGCAGGAGGATTACCAATATGAGAACTCCGTCACGACCTTCGACAACCTCGTTGCGGATTTTCCAGGAGCCGAACTGGCTCCCCGGGCGACGTTCATGGCCGGCTTCGGAAAGCTGTTGCAAGAGAGTTACTCGGCAGCAGTCGAGAAGTTCGAGGAATTACCGAGAAGTTACCCGGACAGCGCTTTGGTCGAATGCGCCTTTTTTTGGAAGGGAATGGCGCTTTCTCTGGCGAAAAGACCCGAGCAATGCCGCGCCGTGATGGCGGAGTATCTTGCGGAGTATAGTAAGAATGGCCGGTATCTTGGCGAGGCGACCTTCCGACGCGCGTACTCTGCGCAAGCCATGAGGGATTACGCCACGAGCATTCCGGAGCTGGAAGCTTATCTGCGCACATTCCCCGGGGCTGCGGAGAACAGCGAGGCATTGATTCTACTTGGAGACGCCCTCATGGACATCGGGGAGATAGATGAAGGCATCTCCCGATTCAAACAGATCTCGCCGGATGACACGAAGTTTTTCGAAGAAGGATGGTTCAAAATCGGCAAGGCTCTCCGGCTTCAAGAGAAATACGACGCACTTCGGGAACATATGGAGAAATTCCGGACACAATATCCGCAATCACCACGAATCGCAGAGGGAGTGTATTGGATTGGGTGGGCGCACCTGCAAGCCGACCACGAAAAAGAGGCGCGAGAGATCTACTGGAAAACGATCGCCGAGCTTGGGAACGATCCGGAGGCGCGCTGTGTCGAGGACCTTTTTCGAGGACTGCGGCGGCTCTATTCCGGGCAGAGCGATGTTACGGCTTTCGAAGAGCGGATGACGCATTTGCTTCAAAAAGCCGACGATAAGAAACAAGAAACGCTGGCGACGCGGTTACTTTGGGCGCTGGCGCAGCAAGTAGAGAGCAAAGATCCGACGCGCGCCAATCGTCTATACCGCTCTGGAGCGGGGCGCGCAGATGGCGCTTCGACAAGTCCAGTCCTTCTTGCCGACTTCGCTGACGCGCTTAGAATCAGCGGTGAGGCGGAACGGGCGCGCGAAATGTACCGTGACCTCTTAAAATGGAATCCGCGGGCCATGGAGAAAGATCGCGCTTACGCTGGCATCGGATTGATCGCGATGGCGCAGGGAGAACGCGCTATAGCGCTCGAGTATTTCAAAAAATTTGAAAAACAGACCGCCGGCTCGCGGCTGTTCGGGGAAATCATGCTGATGAAGAGCGACCTACTGGCTTCGGAGAATCGGTCGGAAGAAGCCCGGCAGACGCTCAATATCTTGCTGGAGTCCCCTTCAGCCAGCAGCAGGGAAAAAGCGCAGGCACTGGTAGCCTTGGGAGATCTGATGATGGAGCAGCAGAAATTCTCACTCGCTGTCGCCTACTTCCAGAGGGTGTATGTGATGTACCGCCGGTGGCTGCCGCTCGTAGCGCATGCTTATCTGAGGAGTGGTGAGGCATTCGAAGATCTCGACGACATGGTAGCAGCCGTCAGGACCTACCAGGAAATGCTCAATGACGAAGAGCTTGCGAAAACCCCGGAGGCGAGGACCGCACGGGAGCGCCTTGAAACGCTCCATTCAGAGTCACAGTCGGAGGGCGACGCCGCATGAAATCCCATATCGTCCTTGCGCTTTTGGCGATGGCAACAATCACGGTTCACGGCCAGGACGTGATCTTTCGAAAGAATGGTCAGACTTTTACAGGGAAGGCAACCGGTATTCAGACCCCGTTCTTACGGGTTGAAGTGCCACTTGCCAGGAATCAGCCGCACGCTGTGGTCTCGATACCCCTCGTGGACATCGACCACGTGGATTTCGGTGAATCCTCAGCAGTCGAGAAATATCTTGGAAAAGGAACACGCGCACAGCTACACGATCTCCAGAACCTGTGGAAGCAACGCGAATCGTTGCTTAAGCTGCCCGAATCAACTTCCGGAGCCATTGCGCTAAAAATCGGCAATCTGCTGATGAAGTCGGACCTGGAAAGGGAACACGAATTCGCTCTCAGGCTGTTCCAACGCATCGAACGGAACGACTGGAGCGAGAAACGGCGAATGAGAGCCCGCGAGGGACGGCTCCGCGCCCTGGTAAAACTCGGACGTGCGGAAGAAGCGGTCGACGAAGCCGCCGAGCTCGCAATTTCGTCGGAGGATTCCGAACTCTTGATCGAGGCAAAATACGTCCTCGCACAGGCGTCCAAGAGTTTGCTGGAGAAGCTCGTGGAAGATCATCCGCGTTGGATGGAGGACGAAGAGGTGCGACCGAAACGCAAGGAACTCTATCACAAGACGCTCGACCTTTTCCTGTTCCCCTATCTTTTCCATGGGGACCATGCTGATAAGGCTGCCCGCGGCCTTTGGGGCGCAGTCTGCATTTATCAGGACGCGGGAGAGACCGAACAGGCGCTCGGCCGTGCACGCGATCTCCTTGCCATTTATCCTCATACTGGCTTCGCTCGCGATGCGGAGAAATTGATTCAAAACCAGACAAAAAACTCAGCAGCCGAATAATGGATGTCGGCTGACGATTGTGCTCACTGCATTCGATACTCTTAATACTACTCAGTGGCTTCCTCCTGACTTCGCGAAGACGGGATTTCTCAACGCTCCTTTCGTGAGCGCATTCACAAAGGAGGAAAACGAGTAAAGCATCCCCGAAGCAAGCTTCGGGGTATCAGACCCAATTGAGAATGAACCAAGTGGCACTTGAATCTGGAACCTCTGTTTCCAGACGGCAATATACGAACCGGCCGAAACGGGTTCTTGTCAGCGTGATTGTGGTCGCCGTCGTCGTTCACCTGATCATTGGGGTACTTGCGGGTGTTTGGATTGTGGCGCGACACCTCATTCCAAAACCCGCAGTTTTCGAAGTGAAGCAGGAGCTGAAACTTCCCGCGAAAGAACGAGAACACCGAATGAACATGGCGGAATTCGACGCGCTCACACCGAAGCCTTCCTTCAGTGAAAAGCTCGCAAGCATGCGTCCCACGGAGTTTGCGCTGCCGGACCTTCCACAGGTTCCGATGGACCAGATCGTTCCGCTCGATCCTTCCGAGATTGTGAGTGATCAGGTCTCCTCAATGGTTGGCTCGGCCGGGCTCAGCGCAGGAGGATTTGGCGCGGCAGGAATGGGGGGCAAGGGTTCCGGCATGAGTTTTTTCGGAATTCAGGATTCCGGGCGCAGCGTTGTAATCATGATCGACGTCTCGAACTCCATGTTCACCCGGACCGGAGACGCGAAAGGTTCCATGCTGAAGAAAAAGGGGAAGAATCAGAGCTTTCAGGTCATACGGAACGAGGCAATCAACCTTATTGAAGGGCTGGGCATCAATTCGCGGTTTGGCATCGTCAAATGGAGCGGCGGAGCCTATTCGTGGAAACCGGAGCTCATTCCCGCGACAGATCAGCACAAAGCCGAGGCGATCGAATGGGTCCAAACCCGGGTGGAATTCAAGAAGGCAGGCCCACGCGACAATCGTCCGGGCGGCACGCGGCACGACTACGCCTTGGAGAAGGCTTTCAATCTGCGTCCGGAGATCATTTACATGCTCACTGACGGCAATGCCACTGCAGCCCAGCCCGGTGGCGGTTTACGCCCGATCGACGATGTCGAAATCTACAAGGCCGCCGAAGAGGGCCAGAAGAAGCTGAAAAAAGAGGCACGACTCCACGTCATCTATTACGTGACCGGCGCGGATAAAGACGACGAACGCCGGATGCTGAAGACGCTTGCCGCCCGAAACCACGGGCAATTCCGGAAAGTAGAAGCGACAGGTAGAAAAAATTAGCTGTTTCCCAGAGCATTTTTGCTTTTCGCCGGAAAACTGTTGTCGCCGTCACGCAGAGCGATCTATCAACTCGTGATGCCCGCCATAAAGGTCGCCGTAATCATCCCAGCGCGCTGGGGATCGACCCGTTTTCCCGGTAAACCACTGCATTCGATCGCTGGAAAACCGCTCATCCAGCACGTTTGGGAAAAGTGCTGCCGCGCGAAATCTGTCTCCCAGGTTGTTGTAGCCACGGATGACATGCGAATTGCCGAGGCCGCGTTCGGTTTCGGCGCGGAAGTTGCCATGACGTCGCCGGATCATCCTAGTGGCACCGACCGGATCGCGGAGGTGGCGAAGAAACTGAAAAAAATCACCCACGTTCTGAATGTGCAGGGAGATGAACCTTTGATCGATCCCAAGCTGATCAATCGGCTCGGCCGGGCGCTCACCCGGGATCCGGCGATCGAAATGATCACCGCGGCGACCCCCTTCGAAGACGACGCTGCGTTTGAAAATCTCAATGTGGTAAAGGTGGTATTAGATCAGAAATCGAACGCCCTCTATTTTTCTCGTAGCGCAATTCCCTTCAACCGGGACGCCACGGAATCCGCCCCCCGTTATCGTCACCAGGGTATCTACGGATACTCACGCAAGCTGCTCCTGCAGTTCGTCCGTTGGAATCCGACGCCCCTCGAACAGTGTGAGAAACTCGAGCAATTGCGAGCTCTCGAGCACGGAGTGAGAATCCGGGTAATGCTCACCGACCACGCCGCAGTCGGAGTCGACACACCGGAAGACGCAGATAAGGCAGCAAAATTGCTCGAGAGTTTATGAAATACATTTTTGTGACAGGCGGGGTAGTGAGTTCTCTCGGGAAGGGACTTGCCGCCGCGGCGCTCGGCACCCTGCTCGAACACCGGGGTCAACGCGTCATCCTTCAAAAATTCGACCCCTATTTAAACGTTGATCCCGGAACGATGAGTCCGTTCCAGCACGGCGAAGTGTATGTGCTGAGTGATGGTGCTGAGACCGATCTGGATCTGGGTCACTATGAACGGTTCACCAACTGCAAACTTTCTCGCTTCAATAATCTAACGAGCGGGCAGGTCTATGAGACCGTTCTAATGAAGGAGCGCCGCGGGGATTACCTGGGCAAGACTGTGCAAGTCATTCCTCATGTGACCGACGAGATCAAGGCGCGGCTTCGCAAGATTGCCGCGGAGCAAGAGGGCGACATCATCATCACAGAGATCGGCGGAACGACAGGCGACATTGAAGGGATGCCGTTCCTCGAAGCGATCCGACAGTTTACCCTCGAGGTTGGAATTCATAACGTGCTCATCATGCATGTCACTCTGGTGCCTTTCATCAAGGCGGCCGGGGAACTGAAGACAAAGCCGACGCAACAGAGCATCGCCAAGCTGCGCGAGATCGGTCTCCAACCTCACGTGCTGATTTGCCGGACGGAGCAGCCTCTGGATTTCGAAACGCGCCAGAAGATTTCCATGTTCTGTAATGTGCCGGTCAGCGCCGTCGTCGAAGCCCGCGATGTCGAGCATACGATCTATGAAATGCCGCTCATGCTTCACGCTGAGAAGCTCGATCATACGGTCTGCAGAATTCTGGGACTTCAAACAGAGGAACCGGACGTCGAAGACTGGACCCGCTTCGTACAGCGCGTCGTGCAACCAAAAAAACGCGCGCGTATCGCCATCGTCGGCAAGTACATCGACCATCAAGATGCTTACAAAAGTATCTACGAATCCCTGACTCACGCGGCTGCCGCAAATGACTGCGGTATCGACGAGGTGAGAATCGACGCCCAGGTCCTTAAGAAACATGGCACTCAAGAGGCGCTCGCGCACGTCGCCGGAATCGTGGTTCCCGGCGGCTTCGGGGACCGCGGAGTCGAGGGTAAAATCGCAGCGGCCCGGTATGCGCGAGAGAACAACATTCCCTTTCTGGGGCTATGTCTCGGCATGCAGGTCGCCACGATCGAATTTGCGAGGAACGTGTGTAACCTCGAGCACGCCAACAGCACCGAGTTCGATCTTCAAACGCCGCACCCGGTGATTTCATTGCTCGAGGAGCAACGTGAGATAATCGTCAAAGGCGCTTCAATGCGGTTGGGCGTGTGGCCGACGCATATTGAATCGGGAACCCTGGCGGAAAAAGTCTATGGCACCAATGAAATCTACGAGCGCCACCGGCACCGTTACGAATTCAACATGGCTTATCGGCAGCAGATGGAGGAGAAGGGATTCGTCATCGCCGGCACCTCACCCGACGGCGCGCTCGTCGAACTGATCGAACTGAAAGATCACGTTTTCTTCCTCGCGTGCCAATTCCATCCGGAGTTTCAGTCACGTCCAAACAAGCCACACCCGCTGTTCAAAAGCTTCATATCTGCCTGCCTTGCGCACCCCCGCTAGCAGACTGTCCAAAATGTAGTGGGGAATCGGCCCGGTTCTCTCTGGCTTCGAAATCCCACCAACCTTCAATGTCTGGCAGGGACAGCGACGGTGCGTTACCAGTCCGGTCAAATCAAAAAGGTCTATCTGCGGCGTCATTGCAACACGACGCTGCGTCACGCCATGCATCCGTGGGCGAACCTGAGCCGGAAACCCGTCCCTGCGCGGGCGGTTCACTGCCGACAATTACCGAAGCGAAAGAACAATCACTTTTTCTGCGCGTTAACCATGCTTCCCATCCCCCCTTCAAAACGAAAACGGGCGCCAAGTCAAATTCGCGCAAACGATCCGCAACGGCAGCGTTGTTTTCACGCTGCAGCGAACTGCAATACACGATCGCTGGCTGGTTCACCGGCCACGCTTCGAGCGCGATCGGCACGAGGGTGTCCCACTCCTCTTCCGTGAGCTCGAGCTGTTCGGCGATGGGTTTTTGCCGGAGGATGCCCGTTCCTATGATCCGAGAACTCGCCCGTTCTACACGGAGCCGGTTCCGGGTATACCGCACTGGACCAATCCGTCCTACATCTTCATCACCAGGGATGCCCGAATGACCGTAGCGGGAAAGTGGACAGATCCCGCGTCTGGACAGACGCGACTCGTGGCATTCGATCTCTTGCTGATGGATCTCTCCCACTTCACGGTCGACCTCCGTCCGAGTGTTTGTGATGCATGCCGACGGTTCGCTGCTCGGGCTGCCGGCTGACGACCGGTGGAAGAGTGCAACAGAAGTGCGAGACGCGCTGCGAAACGCTGCCGACCGTGCGGGGGGCAATAAAATCCGATCGGGCAGCCACGCTTTTCACAGCGGACGCTCTCGATCTCGAAAATGTCGACGCTGCGGTGCGCGGTTGGCGCTCGCAGGGCGCCGCTACAGGTTCAGCTAACGCATGATCGACGGTTCAGCCGATCGTTTCCTACCCGTTCAGAACTGAAAGCCGGGTAACGCGGTTATGCACATTCGAATTGCATCGGCTCCGGAAAATCCAAGGGCAATCGCGCATTCCGCTCCCTATCCTTAGCCGTATCGGAATTAGCGATTTCCCGGCAATGAACACCTGCACTCTTGCCAATTATCCCCCGGATCGAAGATCGAAGACGACCATCGCCTGGTCTTCTAGCAAAGCGCGATAGTTCTCGCGGAGATGACAAAGAAAATCCGGGTACTGATCGAACCACCAGAACGCCAGCCACGCGAATACGATAAACTGCGCACCTGAGCGGCGCATGCGTTCGAGCTCGGAAATTGCCTGCTGATCGTCTCCTGGCGGCCCCCAGAAAACCCCGTTGCGTTCAAGGAAAGGCAAGCGCTTCTGCCCCTTCAGCGGTAACGTTCCGATTTGATCCGTATCCACAAGGATGAATGTTGCTCCGTCTGGAACATGTGCTGTGATTCCTGAAATCAGCCTGCGGAGGTACTCGGTTTCGGTAAGTTCAGAACTGCTTGCCTCGATGGCTGCAAGCCAGTCTTTCGGCAGGCGCGTGACCGGAAATCCCTGCAATGAGTAATCCACGATGGCCGGGACTTTGTAGTAATTGGAAGTCAGGTATTCGACTCGCTTTCCCAGCATTGCGGCAGCGATGGTGACGTGCGCCCGGTCGGTGCGGACCAGTGCATGGCTCGCTATAATCTCAAACCACTTCTCAAGGCTGCCACACGTGGCGGAAATGTCCTGATTTCCCGGTGGCACTGCGCGGAAGGCCGATTCCTGGTCAGTTCGAAATGCAGTCAACATTCCGTGGCCCTCCTGCCGGTAAGGCTCGAAATTGAAATAGAAAGCACAATCGTGAGCAATCTCCGCGGAGCAAAGTTCGCGAATCATTCCGTAAGACACTTCCTCCCGCGCAAATACTTTGGCGCGGGTGTGCGACAGGATGTTTCGGACTCGATCGATCTTTGTATCAAATGTTGAGGGCAGTACCGATCACCCGCTCGAATCGCTCCTCAATGCGTGGAAGGTATCCGGGAAGGCTCTGATAGACTCCACACCAAGCCCCCCCCCCTCCCAACAAGGCAACCTCTCCCTCACAGCTATGCACTTTGGAAAGGTCCACTTCGCGGTAGCGTAGTGGCGAAAGAAGCTGCCGTGCGCCCGCGTGAATTAATTGATCGCCGACATTGCCGGGTGTCCGAATGAAGGTGATATCCTGCGGTTTTCCGATGGCGGCCAGCAACTTAGCGCGGCTGAGCTCAAATCGCCGACGGTCAGGGGGATTCATAAATTCTTAAGAGGTTTTATCGGTTTTACAAATCGAAGCATTGCAAGGGGTTTCCTGTAATGCCACGTTTTCGATTGCACTTATGAGGCCAACAGAATTTTCGGTAATATGAAAGCGATTGTCTCCGGAATGATCGCGAGTTACCCCGTGGGAGGGGTCGTTTGGGATTACGGACAGTATGCTCTCGGGCTCGAACGGCTCGGAATAGAAACTTACTACCTGGAAGACACCGGCTGTCAGACCTACGACCCGACCAGGGGTGATTACAGTGAAGATTGCAGTTACAGCCTGAACTTTCTGAGGAATGAGATGGCAACGCTTTCACCATCCCTGTCGAGTCGTTGGCACTTCCGCAACATGGATAGCAGCACATACGGAATCACCCCGGAAGAACTCGCCGATGTAATTCATGACGCGGATTTATTCCTCAATGTGTCCGGAAGTTCGTTGCTACGCGACGAATATCTTCCTGCGAAGCGAAAGGTATTGATCGATACCGACCCGGGAATGAATCACTTCCGAAATTATCCGAAGTGGATTGCTGAACCCGTCTGGCAGGGTTGCCATGGTTTTCTCGAGCACGACTATTACCTGACATACGCGGAACGACTGGGGCGACCGGGATGCAATCTGCCTTTTTTTGGGCAGGACTGGCGCCCCACACGCCCGCCCGTAGTTTTAAACTGCTGGAACGAGCAACCCCCAGGGGATGTATGGACCACGGTCATGAGCTGGAAAACCTATCAACAGTATCAAAATCTAAAATACCAGGGGGTTGAGTATGGCGCCAAGGAAATGGAGTTTGGAAAAATCGAAGAGATTCCGCGGATGTGTCCGGCGTTCGACTTCGAGGTAGCCGTCGGAGGATCGCCCCCCGCGGACAGATGGCGCCAACTCGGCTGGTCCGTTGTGAACTCCCAGACGCGTTCGCGATCAGCCGAAGAATACCGGTCCTACATTCAGGCATCCCGCGGGGAATTGAGCGTCGCAAAAAATGTCTACGTTGCGACGGGATGCGGGTGGTTCAGTTGCCGGTCAGTGTGTTACCTCGCGGCAGGCCGTCCGGTCGTAGTACAGGATACGGGATTTTCAGAAATCATTCCGGTCGGTGAGGGACTACTTGCGTTTACGACCGGCGATGAGGCTGCCCGGGCGATTGAAACTGTCGAACGCGATTATCCTGCCCACCAGGAGGCAGCACGCGAGATGGCGCGCACCCATTTTGATTCGAATAAGGTGCTAGAGACGTTGCTCCGGGATGTTGGGCTTGACTGAGGGCACAATGCCGGAAGTTCAGATACCGGCACGTCCGAGAAGTGAAGCGAGAACCTTGGTTGCTTCGAAATATTCAAGGGTAATCTCGCGGGCTCCCCGGCAGTGTTTTTCGTAGTCCGAGTTGATAGAGCAAACCGCTTCTACGACCTCTTCCAGCGATTTGAAAGAAAATAGACCTAGACCGGTCTCGATATGATCCGAGAAACCTGTTTCCTGAGTAATGACGGGGCGGCCCGCGGCTAGGTAGCATGCCGACCGATCACTGAACCAGCCGGTGTTCAGGCGCACGTATTGATCCTTGGCCACGGTGAACTCGCCTTTAGACTGCTGGAGGTACGAACGGTAACGTTCGCAATCGATGGATAGCGGGCCAGGATTAATCAGCCGCCAGTGTTTCGCCTCGAAACGGGCGCGGGAGTTGGAATCTCTGAGGCCTGTCGCGAGTTCAAACGGTTCGCCCGCACGAATTGGCGCTTCGACGAATTTAAGGAATGCGTCCGACTTGCTCCACAAGTAAGTCTCACCCCGCCATTCAATGTCCTTTTTCGCTTTGGTGTTCCAGTTCGCGACTGAAGTGAAAGCCCCCTCGGCGGCAAACGCCGTGGATGACTTCCATAAGTCCGAAACAATAGGCTGACGTGTGGGAAGCCATTCCAACCCGTGAAGTGGGACCGGAAAAGCATCTGTGCCAACATTTTCGCCAAACGTAAAAAGCATTCGATGCCTCTTCAGGAAATCCGATGACTTGTTTTTGTGTTTGTCGACCTTGATCTGTTCGACTCCCGGATCGCTTTCTATATAAATCAAACGATCACTGACGAGCAGATCGTGATTCAGTTCGGTAGAGCCGCAAAGGTTGAGAATAGCATCGGCCCCCCGGTAGAGTTCGGAGATCCTGCGGTACCGAAGCCCGACCGCTTCCCGCCTTTCCAGATACCGGGGGCAGTAGGCCCACCGATTTTCAAATCCGAATTGCCGGGAGAGACGTTCTATCACAGCGACCGCGTGACTGTATTCCTCCCCCTCAGTAAGAGTAACCGGGTTGTAAGGAAGACGTTTGGAGTCCTCAACGTAGAAGACGTCGTAACCCAGCCTTTGCAGACCGACAATGTAATGAATATGCTGCCAAAGAACGCCCGCGATGGGGCACTGCCCCATGAATCCCAGAACGACGATCGTCTTACGGCTCACAATTCTCTCACGATCTGCGCGGGGTTCCCGGCAACGACAACATTGGAAGGAACATTTCTGCTGACCACCGCTCCCGCCGCGACTACCGAGTTTTCTCCGATCGTTACCCCCTTGAGGATCACCGCGTTCATACCGATCCAGACATTGTCCGAAATCTTTATCGGCCTCGTCTCGATCTCGGGGCGAGGCGGACGGTTTTCGTAAAACGGCGCAAGGGCCTCGGCGTCGAGCAACCGCCGGGCAGGTTCCAAAGGGTGAAAGTCAGAATCCGCAATGCCGACGTTCCAGGAAATCAAGCAATGGGAGCCGATCTCGACGCGGTCCTCCGCCATGATCAGCGCTCCGTTAAGAAGCGTAAAGTCCCCAATTAAACACGATCCTTTAACTCCGATGGAAAACGAACAACCCGCATAACAGGAGCAATGTTCACCAAATTCAACAGCGACGGCGAGTTTGCTCCGCGTAAACCGGAAAATCTGCGCGGTCTCGATATAAAATCCGTTTTTCCAGGTGACGTTGGAAGGAATCGGATCCTTCCACCAATCGTCCCGGACACGGCGGTCTTCAGTAATATTCGTCATCATTTCGTCTACTTCTTTAGATTAGCGGACACGTTGATGCGTGAAACTGCGGTTATTTTTTTGGCGATTTCCAGTTGCATTCGAGTGCCGGCGCAGCACCCGGGAAAAAGGATCGACAAAGCCGGACGAGTTCGAAAATACAGAAAGTGAGCACCGTTCCCACGGCATTCTTTTCTTCTGCGAAATAGACCGGTGTAGGCGGTAAATCGACATCGGCACATGCAATACGTAAAGGCAACAGGATTGCAAAGTTTTCCCCTGCCAGAGATTGAGGACAGAGTGTCTCGTAGTATGGTAAATGACCTGCTACTGAGAACGATCGTAGAAAAATATGCGTGATTCAGCGAAGCGCTCCCAACAGTCCCCTCACCCGACACACTGGCTTTCGGCGATCCGGAACAGGATCATTGCGGGAGTTCTGGTTGCGATTCCCATTGTGGTCACGATCTGGGTCCTGAATGTCTCTTACCGTTTCATCAAGGGCATCAGCGACCCGTGGTTGAGAAAAGTGCAACTTGTCGCGCCTGATACTGCGAGTAACTTTCCAGGACTCTGGGCAAATCAACTCCCGGGCGTTAGCTTCTTCGTAACGTTGCTTCTGATCCTGCTGCTCGGATTCATGGCTACGAATGTGTTGGGTAAGAAGATCCTGAGCAGCTTCGAACGGCTTTTGATGCGTATCCCTATCGTCGCTTCCGTTTATACGGCCGTCAAACAGGTCATCGATTCGTTTCAGTCCTATAACGACGTCGGCCAGTTCAAGCGCGTCGTTTATCTCGAATATCCCTCGGAAGGCGCCAAAATCATCGGTTTTTCGACAGGGCAATTCTATGATGCCGGCCTCGAACGCGAAATGACTTCGGTAGTTCTTCCGACCTCGCCGAACCCGATGACGGGTCTCCTCGTCGTCGTTCCCACTGATCGAGTAATCGATGCGGGCTTGACCATGGAGGAAGCAACGAAAATGCTCGTCTCAGCAGGACTTGTCGTTCCGAAGCGCCAGCGGCGGGAAGCGCTCGCTGCAAGCATCGAAGCCGCTCGCGAATCCTGACGGGGTGCACCGTCGTTTTTAGCAGGGGTCTGAATCATGCGCACCCGGGGCCGCGAGGTGTCAGCATGATTACAAAATTGTCCTGGTCCTTAGCATATTTTCTTTGAACCTTCTGCGAGTGTGTACGGTCCATAGGTGGAAATATTACACCGCATATGGTCGGCATCTCTCCTGCTGCCCAGAGACGTAACCTTGGAAAGACAAGGAAATATCTATGAACAAACATCAGAAGCGCACACCATTGACTATCAGCCTGGGAGAACTGATTGCGGCTGTCAGTAGCTGTAGCCGTAGCAATAGTGAGACCGTCGCCGCCGTGGCAGATCTTCTGGAGAGCGGCCGGGTGCAGATCAGTGCTCAGGGCCGGAAAGTTCGGGCCCGGGTCTACTAATTGCGCTCACCGTTACCTCCATCGTCAGCAGGCGGCAGGATACCTCGAATATTTGCTCTTTGCACGGCAGGACAGATTTCTATTCTTTCCCGCTGTGATTCAGAGATATTCCCTCCCCGAAATGCGCGACCTCTGGTTGGAGAAGCGCAAGTTCGAGATCTGGCTTGAAGTAGAGCTGCTCACCTGCGAAGCCCTCGCGGAAATCGGAAGAATCCCTTCCGAGGACGCGAAGGTAATCCGCACCAGAGCAAAATTTTCAATCGACGAAATCAATGAAATCGAGAAGCGCACCAACCATGATGTGATCGCGTTTCTTGAAAACGTCGCATCCTACGTGGGCCCTGAAGCGCGTTGGATCCACCAGGGTCTGACTTCATCTGACATTCTGGACACGACGATCGCGGTGCAAATGAACGCCGCGTGCGGCATCCTTTTACGAGACCTCGGCAATCTCCGCGAAACAATCGCCAAGCAGGCCAATACCTATAAGTACACGCCAATGATCGGTCGGAGCCACGGCATCCATGCCGAACCGATCACCTTCGGATTGAAAATGGCGCTCATGTACGGCGAGTTCGGGCGTGCAATCGAACGCCTCGAACAGACGCGGGAACGAATCCGGGTCGGGAAATTGAGCGGCGCTGTGGGCACTCATGCTCACCTGGAACCAATCGTGGAGGAGCGGGTTTGCGCGGCGCTCGGTCTCAAAGCGTCCCCTCTCTCTACTCAGATCGTTCAACGCGACCGCCACGCTGAGTTTCACACGACTCTCGCGCTGATTGCCAGCAGCATCGATCGCTGGGCGACGGAATTTCGTCATCTCCAGCGAACCGAGTTACTGGAGGTTGAAGAATTTTTCAGTCCCGGCCAGAAAGGTTCGTCCGCCATGCCGCACAAACGAAATCCGATCACAGGGGAACGCCTCAGTGGGCTTGCCCGGGTGATCCGCGGCAATGCCGTTGCTGCGCTCGAAAATGTCGCGCTCTGGCACGAAAGGGACATCAGCCATAGCTCTGTCGAGCGCATCATCCTGCCCGATTCGTGCACCCTCCTCGATTACATGCTGGTGCGGCTCGATAAACTGGTGGAAGGGTTGCAGATCTACCCCGAAAACATGCAGCGGAACCTCGAAATCACCAAAGGGCTCTATTTCAGCCAGAGCATCCTCCTCGAGCTTACCCGGAGAGGAATGGAGCGCAAAGAGGCCTACGAAGCCGTGCAAAGGGTAGCAATGAATACGTGGCAGAGCGACGATTCCCTGGCCGAGAATGTGAAGGCCGATCCTCAAATCATGGAGCATCTCTCTCCAGGTGAAATCGACGAACTGTGTTCGCTTGAGATTCATTTCCGGCATATCGACGAGACATTCAGAAAACTCGGGCTCTGATCACAGACCGCCTTCCCAATTGGCGGAATTCAATTATCATCCCCAATGGACTTTCTTAGCTCGACTAGAACCAAACCCGGAATTTCCGTTTGCCGCACGATTGTGCTCCTGGCTGCTTTGCTGCTAATCCTCCCACTCGCAAGCTGCCGAAAGGCACCTTGGGCGACGATCGAAACTACGGAGGCAATGGAAACGCCGGCGGCGACGCCCTCCCCGGAAGCAGTCGCAGAGCCAAGTCCGACACCCGTTGCTGTAGCGACGCCCGAACCGACTCCGGAATTTACTTTTGATCCAACGTCGCAGGTAGTGGCATATTGTTACCATCGCTTCGAGGGTGATGGGCACGGAGCACTATCGATTGAACCCGAGACGTTCCGCGCCCAATTGCAGGCGTTGAAGGACAATGGGATCGAAGTCATCTCGATGCGGGATTTCCTTGCGTGGAAGCGTGGTGAGAAAAACATCCCTGCTGAGTCGGCGTTGATTACCATAGACGACGGCTATCACTCCAGCTACAGCGTCGCGTGGCCGATCTTGAAGGAGTTTGATTACCCCTTCACCATGTTTATTTACACAGATTACGTAAGCTCTGGCGGAAAATCGATTACGTGGGAGCAACTTGCGGAGATGCGCGATGCCGGAGTCGATATCGGGAATCACTCGAAGAGCCACTCCAATCTCCGCTCGAGAAAAGGCAAATCAGCAGAAGCTTACAGAGATTGGTTGCGGCAGGAACTAATCGCCTCGAAAGACCTCATCGAACAGAAGCTTGGAATCCGCGTTCTAAGCCATGCTTATCCGTACGGAAACTATAACGACACCGTGCGGGAGATCATCAGCGAGGCGGAATACGAAGCCGCCTTCACTGTCTACGGCAAGCATCTCGATTACAATTCCGAAACGGACACTTTGGGTCGCTACGCGATCGAAGAAAGAAAGCTGGAAGTATTTCAGGCTTCATTGAAATTCAGTGCCCCCACCGTCACAGCCTCGTCAGGACCGTCCTCGTCCGGCCCGGCTGCGCAGCTTGCCGGTTCATCGATGGTAACCGAGCCGGTCGATGGCTCTACGATTAATGACCCGAACCCGACGCTCAAGATCAATCTCGAAGCGATGGGCGACGTCAAGCCTGACAGTGTGATAATGCGCGTCAGCAGTTTCGGGCGCGTGCCGGCAAGTTACGATGCCGAGTCGAAACTCCTCACCTACACAATGCGCCAAAACTTGCGGCCAAAATCCTACACTGTGATCGTTCAGGCCACAAACACGGCTGGCAAGAAGCTTGAGACCAGCTGGAGTTTTACGTTCGATCGTAACGCCAAACCTTCAGGCGGTGTGGAAACCAGCGCGAAGAAGCTGTCGCAGCTGGAATAATGACCAATGTTCTCGCAATTATCAGACAAGCTCCAAGGCGTTTTTAAAGATCTTCGCGGGCACGGGAAGATCAGCGAGGCAAATATCAACGACGCCATGCGCGAGGTGCGCATGGCGTTGCTCGAAGCCGACGTGGAGTATTCGGTCGCGAAGAAGTTCATCTCGCGAGTCAAAGAAAAGTCGATGGGACAGGAGGTGATGCTGAGCGTCACCCCGGGACAGCAGATCGTTAAGATTTTTCAGGATGAACTGACCGAGCTTCTCGGCGGAGATGCTGAATCGCTGAATCTCGAAAAACCCGCGCGCATCCTTATGGTCGGGCTCAACGGCGCCGGAAAGACGACTTCTTCTGCAAAACTTGCGAATTATCTGAAGAAACAGGGCAAGGCTCCTCTTCTCATTGCGTCAGACCTTGCACGACCAGCAGCCATCGATCAATTGGTCACTTTGGGCCAGCAGGTGGGGGTGCCTGTATTCAAGCCCGACCCGGGCGAAAAGGACGTTGTCAAATCGGCGAAAAAGGCAATTGCCTGGGCTGAAGAGCAACGCGGAAACGTTCAAATCTTCGACACTGCCGGGCGTCAGGAAATTGACGAGGCGCTGATCGAGGAGATCAAACAACTCAAGGAGTATCTTCAGCCACAGGAAGTTCTGCTCGTTGCGGACGCCGCGACCGGCCAGCAGGCCGTCAGCGTCGCCACGCATTTTCACGAAGCGCTGGGAATCACTGGACTAGTCCTGACCAAACTCGACGGCGATGCTCGCGGAGGTGCGGCTCTTTCAATGAGGGAAGTAACGCAACGACCGATCAAATTCGCCGGCGTCGGCGAAAAGATCGCCGAGTTCGAATCGTTCCACCCTGATCGCCTTGCCAGCCGGATCCTCGGCATGGGTGACATTGTGAGCTTCGTGGAGAAAGCGGCGGAGGCCATTGATGAAGACGAAGCAGCTCGAATGGAGAAAAAACTCCGCACCGCTTCGTTCGATTTCAATGACTTTCTTGCCCAGTTCAAGATGATGCGGAAACTGGGCCCGCTCGAAAATATACTTGGAATGCTGCCGGGCATGAGTAATCTGAAGGGCTTTTCGGTTGACGAAAAACAGCTGAAGCGGATTGAAGCGATCGGTACTCTCGATGACGAATCAGGAGCGAGAGCGACCGGACATCCTGAATGCCCGTCGTCGCAAGAGGATCGCGCGCGGCAGCGGTACATCGGTTTCCGAAGTGAATGATCTTCTTCAGCGATTCGGTCAGATGAAGAAGATGATGAAGAATATGGGCAAGCTGAAGAAGATGATGGCGGGGGCCCCCGGGCTCCGCAGTCTCTAAGGCTTACCGCCGACCGAAAACAGTTCACTACGTTCCAAGAAGACTTTTCTAACTAAATCTAATTAAATCTAGACCATGATCTCCATTCGTCTCCGCAGAGAAGGCGCAACCAATCACCCGTTCTACAAAATCGTCGTCGCGGATAGCCGTGCTCGACGCGATGGACGTTTCATCGAACAGATCGGCAATTACAATCCAATGAAGGTCGGCGAAAATGCCAACCTGGATCTCGATCGCGTGGATTACTGGCTTTCGCAAGGAGCGCGTCCGTCTGACACTGTAGCGAGTTTGATTAAGCGGGCTCGAAAGGCCGACTCCGCCACCGCCTGATCATCGGGAAAAGGTCGGAGGCGCCAATTCATTCTCATGCAGCAGTTTCTGGAATACGTATTGCGACAACTGGTTGAATTTCCCGAGGACATGATCCTCACGCACAAGGAAAGTCCCCGTAAAACAGTTTTCTATTTGCGGCTTAGACGCTCCGACGTTGGAAAAGTGATCGGGAAACACGGTCAGACAATCCGGGCGATCCGGGGTCTGCTCAACGCCTCTGCCGCGCGAAATGGCCAGCGAGCGATGCTGCAAATCGTTGAGTGAACCGCGGCGATCTGCCCGTCGCGCCGCCTGCGCGTTACCGTGCCACCCCACCGATTAATGGACATCGAAGTCCGCATTCGCGATGTTTACCTGCAATTGTCTGGGCGCCCGATTGAAAGGCAGTGCGAGTTGCGTACCCAGTGCTGCAACTTTCAGGCGACGGGACGGACTCCCTATTTGACGCGAGGAGAAGCGCTCGTCGCTGCACGAGCATTTAGAGCTTCCGGACGAACCCGACTTCCGGATCGAACGGATGGAGCCTGTCCACTCCTGGAGCCCGAAAATGGGCGATGCATCATTTACGAAAACAGACCCTTTGCCTGCCGCACGCACTTCTGTCGAGCGGCAGGTGGCCCGTATCCACGTGCAGGGGTCGCAGATTTAATCCATGAATTGGAAGCCGTTGACCGCGAACTCGGCGGTAAGGAAGCAACGACTCTTCCCGCAGCGATTGCGTTCGCCCTCGAGCATTTGCCTCGACGCTCCCGCCGTCGGCGCTGATCCGAAAGGAAATCGTCCTCCGAAGGGACGCTATTTGTTTTGTCGCCAATTCTTTCCTGACAGAGCGCGCGCTTCGGAAGCGCTCGCTCCTCACTCGAAAAAACCAATCAAACAATGGAGTATCATTGAATGTTTGTACTTGGAGGAAATAGCTTTCCCACATCACAAGACGAGTTTGTCCAGTCTCTGAATGAGGGATTGTTGGTTTTTGGCCAGGTTCCGGGAGTCCGCGAGCTGAGCGTCGGAACATTTCCAGAAATACCTCGACTCGAGGTAGATCTTACGGGCGGACTCGCGGGCAAACAAACGCGGCCAGGCGCGCGCACTGGAACCGTTCGACAAGGCGTGCGGATTCAGGCGCTCACTATATGTGCGAACCCGTTGCGATTGCCCGAATCACAAATTGATTTTCATTTCGAGGCACGAAACGTTGCACTCGATTACGATCGCAGCACTGCCGAGGAGCGGCCAATTCTTGTCATGACCTTCGCGGAAAGCGGCCGAATTACCGTCAGCACGTCAAAATTGCACTTCGAATCGCTTGCGTTGGCGCTCGCCCGAAAGGCCGCAGCAAAGCAGGATGTCATAATAGAAGGCATTGGAATTACCTTATCTTCGCGCGGCTCGCGTGACCTTGCGTTTAAAGCAGTAATCACGGCGCGAAAAATGATCTTCGCAGTGAAAATAGAAGCCACAGGCCGAATTCACCTCGACAACCAACTTATGGCCCACATTTCCGGTCTTGACTGCTCCGGCGAAGGAATGGTGAATGCCGGAGCTGCAGAACTCTTAAAGCCGCATCTGTTGAAGATGAACGGGAAATCGTTTCCACTTTCGGCGCTGCCGCTGGGAAACGTATGCATCCACGATGTCGCGGTGCACACCCACGGCGAACCGATTTGTATTGAGGCGGAATTTGGCACGGCCTGAAACAGGCCTACTTGACACTGGCTGTTTTTGGAAAGCGCGCGAGTTCCACAAGATCCGCAAGAATATTCAGCGTTTCCGCAAAAACGGCGTCGTATTCGGGCTCTTGTTTCTCGAATTCCTCAGCATCCCCGCTTTCCTTGACGTCATTATTTGCTTTTTCGATCTCGTTGCTCACCGGGGTAAGATTGCTCTTATCCAAATCCTCAAGTTTGAGCTCATATACCGTCTGATTCAGCTCGGGACGCGCCGCGCGTTCAGCAGTTCGCTTGTCTTTGCGCATCTTATCTTTGTCCAGCTCTGCACGCCGCGACTTTTCATTGAGAGAAACTGAATTCGTCTCGATCTTCTCGGCCACGCGCTGAAGATCCGCAAGAATGTAGGCGAATTCGGGATCTGAAGCGACTCGAGCCGCGGACCGGGAACGCAGTTCCTCGAGGAACAATGGCGTATTCTCGCTCTTCTCAAACCTCACCGGATCGACCGAATCATGCGGCAGAGGTTGCTTCAATGAGCTTTCCCCAATATCAGGAAGATCGTAAGGAGAGGGAAGTATGATATCAGACTCCACGCCTTTAAGCTGCGTCGAACCGCCAGCGATCCGGTAGAATTTCTGGATGGTTAATTTCAGGGCGCCGGCATTTTCGTCGCCTACCCCGAGAAAAGGGATGAATCGCCCGATTTCCAGCATCGTCTGCACGGTGCCCTTTCCGAAGGTATTTCCGTCTCCAACAACAACCGCACGTCCGTAATCCTGCAAAGCGGCTGCAACGATTTCACTGGCTGAGGCACTGAGACGATTCGTAAGCAAAACGAGCGGCCCACGCCAGACTACCTTGGAGTCACGGTCGCGAGAAACGGCAATATTCCCATTACTATCCTTCGCCTGAACGACCGGGCCCTTAGGTATGAAGAGCCCGGTAAGATTAACAGCTTCTTCAAGAGAACCGCCTCCGTTCCGACGCAAGTCGAGCACCAATCCTTGAATTCCTTCTTTCTTCAGTCGCTCGATCAATGCTCTTACGTCGCGCGTCGTACTTTTGGACTTCGAGTCTCCACTGTGTTCCATGTCGGCGTAAAACGACGGCAGCGTAATCCAGCCAAATCTGGCGGGAGTTCCAGTGCCATTCCGCTTTTCGATGAGCTCTGCACGCGCTTCTTGATCCTTTAGTTTGATCTCGTCGCGCACGATTTCGATTACTTTGCGCTCCGAGGGATCGGTCGCAGTCGCAGGTATGACTTGGAGTCGCACCTTTGTACCTTTTTTACCTCGGATCATCTCGACAACTTTGTCGAGTTTCATATCTACCGTATCCATAAAATCTCCCTTGCCCTGGGCGACAGAAGTAATTCGATCACTGACTTGCAGCCGACCATCTGTCTGCGCGGGTCCACCTGGAATGAGCTCGATAATCTTGGCGTAGCCATCTTCAGACTGGAGAACCGCGCCGATGCCTACGAGTGACAGTCGCATGTTGATGCTGAAGTTTTCCAGATCGGAACGGCCCAGGTATTCAGAATGTGGATCGTAGGTCTGTGCGAGCGCGGAGAGAAACGTTTTGACGATGTCTTCCCGGGACTGCTCACGGGCATAACGTAGGACTTGATCGAAACGGCGCTGAACCGTTTTCGGACCCGAATCAACTGCATGCTTGTTAAGCTTTACTCCGAGAAGCTCCGCAGCGATCCGGTCTTTCCAAATTTGGTCCGCTTCTTTTTCGTCGCTTGGCCACGACGCCTTCTGTCGATTCAACTCAACCGATCTTTCAACTGAAAAATCAAACGGTTGTTTTACGAGTTTTCTTACTTTGACGACACGCTCCTCGACACGCTGCTTGTAACGGTCGAATATTTCGAAAGCGGGCTCCGGATTTCCCAGAAGAATGTCGTCATCGAGTGAGGTAGAATACTTCGCCGTAAACTCGTCGACGTCTTTCTGGGTGAAGAAAAGGTGGTTGTAATCGAGTTGCTCGAGGTAGTTCTTTAAAAGTTGTTTCGAAACCCCGTCATTGAGTTTCCGACGGCTGTAATGACCTTGTTCAAGAAGGCGCCCGACCGAAATTTCCACCTGCCCAGGGTCTGGCGCCGTTCCTGCTGTCGCAAATGAAAGCTGGAAAACATCAATGATTATCAGCAGGAGGCCGAGGGTTCGGAGCGTCTTCATGGTTTACGAATTCAAAAAACGGTGACAGATTTGCCCGGAAAAGCAATCTACCGGTACCGTTGCAGTTATGCGCTGAAAATGAGACACACAGATTGCGTTCCTGCTCAATCTCTGTTCGACTCCTTCGTTGATGCAGATTCAGTCCTTCACTGGCGGGATTTTCGATACAAATTGCTTTCTCATCGATCTTGGGCGCGATTCAATCCTGATCGACGCTCCGCAAGATGCCGCAGAATGGCTCAGCACAAATAATATCCGTGTTACGTGGCTCCTCCTGACCCACGCTCACATTGACCATGTGCTCGACGCAGCACGAATCAAGGCAGAACGCGGGTGCAAGGTCGGATACCACGCGGATAGTATACCGATGCTCACCGACCGAAACTTCTTCAAAAGGATCGGATTCGGCTTCGAAGTAGAACCAGTTGAAGCGGACACCCTGATCACAGAAACGGATTCCAGGGAGTTTGGAGGTGTTGATTTCAAAATACTCGAAGTACCCGGACATTGTCCAGGTAGCCTCTGTTTCTTTGAGAAAACACAGCGGATTCTCTTTGGGGGAGACGTTCTTTTCGCCGGGGGCGTCGGACGCTGGGACCTCCCTGGCGGCGACAGAGAACTATTGATGCGCGGCATTCGCGAGAAGGTTCTGCCGCTGGGAGACGATGTTCGAGTCCTGCCAGGCCATGGTCCGTCGACTACGGTGGGAATTGAACGCAGGACAAATCCATTCCTGACCTGATTTCTTCAGCTCAGATCTGGCGCGTTCACATGCGCTCGGAAACTTCGATTCCGAGAATCTCGAGTCCCTTTCGCAGGGTGCGCGCCGTCATTTCGCAAAGTGCAAGACGCGTCGCTCTTGCGATATCTGACTCGGCCTTCAAGACAGGACATGCCTCATAAAAGGTGTGGAACGTGTTTGCCAATTCATAAAGATAATTCGCAAGAATGTTCGGCCTGAAGTCATCGAGAATCTGCGGAACTGTCTCGCTGAAAAGAAACAGCTTCTTCGCAAGCACCTGCTCGGCCGGTTCAGTGAACTCCACTTTCACGGGAGTCTCGAAGCGCGACCTCATCTTCCGGAAAATCGACCGGATTCGCACATACGCATTCTGTAAATATGGCGCCGTGTTTCCCTGGAACGCCAGCAGCTTGTCCCACGAAAACACGTAGTCCGTCATTCGATACTGCGAGAGTTCGGCATATTTCACCGCACCGATGCCGATTATCCGCGCAATCTGCCGCTTCTCATCAACTGGAAGGGCAGCATTCTTCTCTTCCACAATTCTGCCAGCGCGCTCGATCGCCTCACAGAGAACGTCCTTCAACCCGACGCTCTCACCTGACCTTGTTCGCATCAGCTTCCGGTCTTCTCCGAGGATACTTCCAAAGGGAATGTGATGCATCGCCACATCCACCCCGATCATTCGCGCTACTGCGAATACCTGCTCGAAATGCAGTTTCTGCGGCACTCCCACCACATACCAGATTTCAGTCGGATTCCATGTCTCTTTGCGGTAATCGATCGTCGCCAGATCGGTTGTGGCATAAAGAAATCCTCCATCGCTTTTTCGAACGAGACAAGGTTTGCCTGCCAGATCTGAATCCTCTGGAAAAAACACACACAGCGCTCCTTCGCTCACCTTGGCAATCCCATGTCGCGCAAGCCTTTCCGTGAGCGCTTTGAGACGATCATTGTAGAAACTCTCTCCAAGCCATTCGTCGAACGTAACACCGAGTTCCGCATACAAATCGTGCAACTCCGCGAGCGTAAGCTCGCGACAGCGCTCCCAGATTTCGAGGTTTCTCGCGTCCCCGCTCTGAAGCTTTGCCAGCTCGAGCCGGCATTCATTGGCGACCGCTTCATCGTCTTCAGAGAGCAGGTTTGCTTCCCTGTATAATCGCAGCAACTCTCTCATCGGGTCCGTTCGGAGAGCGGTCTCGTCTACGGAATGCTTATACCCATAAATAACCTTCCCGAACTGCGTTCCCCAATCGCCGATGTGATTATCCGTAATCACGTTGTGACCGAGGAAACGGGCAATCCTCGCCAGGGCGTCCCCGATAAACGTTACTCCGAATGTGGCCAACATGCATCGGCTTGGCGATATTCGGCGCACTGAAATCCACGACGATTGTCTTCGGCTCGACACGTGCGACACCGCAACGTGCATCCGCCAGCAGCGCAATAAATCGTTCCTCAAGGCATTTCGCACGCAGCCGGAAATTGATGAAACCTGCGCCGGCTACCTCAGGTCGCTCGCAAATATCGGCGATATCAATCTTTTCGATGATCTGGCCAGCGATCTTACGCGGATTCGCTTTCAGTTTCTTCGCCAGAATCATCGCCACATTCGTTTGGTAGTCGCCAAACCGAGGGTCCGAAGCAGGCGTCACGCGCAGCGCCTGATCCGCAATAGTGGAGAGTGCACGGCGCAGTCTTTCCTCAAGAATGGATTGGATGGTTTCCATGAATTAAAGGTTCGCGGCAGCGCGACCGTCAAATAAGCTCAGCCAGCGCGCCAGTGTCAAAAGCCGGGGAGCGGAAATATCGGAAGGTGGCCCCCGGGCTTCGGAATCATTCTGCCCATCAGGCTTTCGCAGGCGCGGAACTCTCGAAAATCCCGAGTATTTCTATGGAAGACTTCGCAGAGCCCAAATTCTCGCGAACAGCTCGATCGTTCAGGAACTTCGCAATGGCAGCAAGCGTCCGAAGATGTGTTTGAAACTGATCCTTCGGCACAACGAAAAGAACGATGAAACGAACCGGCGCGTTGTCGAGAGAATCAAATTCAATGCCGGCTTCGGAACGGCCAAAAGCAGCAACCACTTCATCGACCTTGTCCGAGGAAGCGTGCGGAATCGCAATCCCAAACCCGATCCCGGTACTCATGGTTTCCTCACGCTGCTTCAAAGCATCCAGAACCGACTCTCGATCCTGCTGTTTGATACGGCCAATATCGACGAGCCTGTCGATGAGTTCGACGATCGCCGACCACCGCTCCGTCGCGGTCATGTCTGGAATAATCTGATCGACTGTAAGAAGGTTCCCCAACGTCATGATAGCACCCGGGAGTGGGTGTCGCGACTCTAACAAGCGCCACCTTCTTGACAAGCGCCTTTTAGGCCAACTGACACGACCACACCCGATAGACGTTGCTCCGATTCGCATCGTATGATTTGATCACATCTCTACCCGCTATGAAGATCCTTATGGCCAGCACCGAAATGTCCCCAATTGCCCGTTCGGGCGGACTGGGAGACGTTATCGAAACCCTCCCCGTCGAACTGCGAAACCGCGATCTCGAGGTCATTGTCGCGCTCCCCTATTACCGATGTATCCGAGAAAATCCAGATCTCCAGATCCGAACGACCGGCGTTCAGATAACGGTACAGGTGGGCGGCAAACGGCTTGATGCCGAAGTACTTGAGACGCGATCACGAAACAACGTCCAGATTTTCCTGATCCGACGCGATGAATACTTCGATCGCTCGCACCTTTACGGAACGGATGGACGCGCCTATGACGATAATGCGGAGCGCTTCATATACTTCCAGAAAGCCGTTGTGGAACTCGCCCGTCGTTTGTCCCCTCCTCCCGATATTATTCACTCCCATGACTGGCAGACCGCACTTATCCCGGTATTCGTTAAGCAGCGGGGCCTTCCCTTCAAAACGGTTCTAACGATTCACAATATCGTCTACCAGGGAAGTTTCTGGGCCGCAGACTTCGGACTTACGAATCTACCGGGAGATTGGTTTGGTCCCAAAGGTGTCGAATTTTTTGGTGCGCTGAATTTTATGAAGGGCGGCATTGTCTGTGCCGACATGATCACGACGGTCAGCGAGCGATACGCACACGATATTCAGCAACCTGAGTATGGCGCGGGCCTCCAAACGGTTCTTGAGGAAAATAAGGATCGATTGACCGGGATCCTCAACGGAGCCGATTACTCGCTATGGAATCCGGAGACTGACAAGTTACTTCCAAAAAAATACGGACCGGATTCACTCGACGGTAAAGTGAAGTGTCGCGACGCGCTCTTGAAGGCCTTCAAGCTTGAAAAACAACCAAAGGGTCCAGTTTTCGGAATGGTGACGCGGCTTGCGGAGCAGAAGGGTTTTGACGTTCTGTTGCCACTGGTGGACCGGTTGCTGTCGGATGATGTGCGTCTGATTATACTCGGCGAAGGGGATGCAGACTATGAACGCGAACTCAGGGTAGCCCGCAAGAAGCATAAAGGGCGAATGGCACTGGAAATCGAATTCGACGACGCAGCGGCACATCTCATCACAGCCGGGTCTGACATCGTGCTGATGCCTTCTCACTTCGAACCGTGCGGTCTATCTGCGATGTATTCCTTGAAATATGGCAGCGTTCCCATAGCCCGGGCCTCCGGAGGGCTCTACCAGATCGTCCAGGATTACGATCCGACCACGGGCACTGGAAATGGTTTTGTCTTCTTCGATTATTCCACGGAAGCCTTCTGGGACACGATCCGGAGGGCCCGGAGGGTTTTCAAAAACGAGAAGGAATGGAGAGCGCTCATGCGACGGGGCATAGCGACCGATTTCTCGTGGGAAGCCGCAGCGGAAGAATACGAGCGAGTCTACAAATTCCTCGTGGGGTCACCATGATGGGGTCCGGCGCGCCACCGGACCTCACATCAACCTTGCCCCGATTTCAGCCAGCGTACTGCGTTCACCTTTGCTGAGGCCGACGTGGGCGGTGACTTCCTCGCCCTTGAGACGGTTCCGCGCGTAGACTAAGCCGTTCGAGCGACTGTCCACGTAGGGATTGTCGATTTGGGCCGGGTCGCCGACCATCACAAGCTTCGAACCTCGTGACATGCGTGTGATGACGGTTTTTGCTTCGAGCGGCGTTAGTTGCTGGGCTTCGTCCAGAATGAAAAACCGGCGGGGAATGGAGCGGCCGCGAATGTAGCAGAGTGCCTCAATCTCCAGGATGCCTTGTTCGATCAATGTCTCATAGGGTTTTCTGACCAGAGAAGCAGCATTTGCTGACGCCAATTCGCGGTCGCCATTCGGATCCGTTTGCTGCTTCTTCGCCTGCTTCCGCGATTTTGTGCTGCCGATGGTCGGCACCGGCATCAGCAGATCAAGGGCGTCGTAAATTGGCTGAAGCCAGGGACGCATTTTTTCGTTCAGGGTCCCGGGCAGAAAACCGAGCATATCGCCCATCGCCACTATCGGCCGGCTTACCGTTAGGCCATTGTAATCCTTCTTGAGAACGCCATGCAAACCCGCCGCGACCGCGAGCAGTGTCTTTCCTGTCCCGGCCTGGCCATAGCAAGTGACCATGGCGATCTCGGGATCGAGCATGGCGTCCACGAAACATTGCTGACCCAGATTGACAGGACGAATCCCGCTGCCTCCAATCACACGGAAAGAATCGAGCGCGATCAGCTTCCGCAGCATTCCCTCCCTTGTAAACCGCGCGGGGATGGTAGAACGTTCACCGCTCTGAAGCAGAACGTACTGATTGCAAACGAGCGCGTTAGACCGCTCCGCCCCAACCTCAAGTAAGCCCGTGCTGGCAAACCGTTGCATTTCGTGGGGATGCACTTCGACACGCACGATTTCATAATCCTCGACATCGCGGGCCTCAACCTTGTCATTCAGATAATCCTGGCATGGCACACCAATGGCCATCGCCTTGAGCTGCATGTTCAGATCCTTTGTTACGAGAATCGCCGGGGAAGAATCCCCTTCATGAATCGACAGGACACATGCAATGATCCGGTTGTCGACCCTGTCGGTATCTGGGAATATCCGTTGAAAGCGCTTCAAAGAAGCGGATCGTTTATTACCCGCTTGCGGATCAAACGGCTTGAGTCGTAGGCGCCCTCCACCGGGTGTTTCGACACCTTCCATGACGTTTCCTTTAGCCTCTGAAAAGTAGCGCGCAAGCATCCGGTGCACCTGCCGGGCATTTGCCCCCCGCTCAGACTGTTCGTTCTTGAAGCGATCCAGTTCTGTGAGCACATCGACCGGAATCCACACGTGATTTTCCTCGAATCGCCCCAAACAGTGGGGATCGTGGAGCAGCACATTCGTGTCGAGGACAAAATTTTTCACCACCCGCAGATTCGTGCCGTTCGTTCGAAATGGCTGCGGTTTTTGCCGCCGACCGCGCGGCGGGGTTTCGAGTGGAATTGAGGATTCAGAGGCGGGCGATACTTCTCCAAGCGGGTCGAATTGATTCATCGAAGTTTGTTTGATGTGCGGGAAGCGCAACAAGAAACCTTGTGGCAAAAAGCAGGCCAACGATCAACGGCGTACACGAGAAAGTTTTATCCCCTGCAAATTACGATACTGTGAGCAATGAGCTTCATTCTGACAATTGTCGGCTTGATGTTATTGCTCGACCTGTTCTGGCTTTTGCTCAGCTTCAGGCTCACACGAGGTGCTCGAGGACGTCGATGGCGTTGGTTTACTGCCCTTTTCATGTTCGCTCAGATTGCAGGGCTTTCGGGGATCCTCTCGAGCCGTTTGATGGAATTGGATTTGAAGATACCGGTCACAATCACATCCACCATCTATCTTTGGCACTTCCTTGGCCTGGCGCTCTGCATCGTGCTCGCCATTGTGCTAGTTGTCATTCTCGGCAGTGGAAAGCTTCGGCAAAACATCCTGCCGAAAGCTGCCAGGAAGAATGAATCCAACGCGCATCCCCTCAGTCGCCGCGAGTTTCTCGGATTTGCTGTGGCAGCCACTCCTCCCCTGCTAACGCTCGGCGTCGTCGGAATAGCTCGAATCCAGATAGAGAGGTTCCGAGTCCGGTCGATGGAGATTCACATTCCTGATCTTCCGCGTGATCTTAGCGGCGTTACCATTGCCCATGTGAGTGATATGCACGTTGGACCGTTCACAACAGGAAAGGTCGTGCAGGAAATGGTTGAGGCCGTGAACTCCCTCCGGGCGGACCTCGTGCTGCTCACCGGCGATCTGATCAATTCCGATCTGAAAGATCTGCCGGAAGGCATAGACGCGGTCCGCCGGATGGAGGCGAGATTCGGTCGATGGATCATCGAAGGCAATCACGACCTCATCGACGACGCTGTTTCTTTTCGAGATCAGATGCGGGCTGCAGATATCGGGTTCCTGCGAAGCGAAACGAAAGAGATTGTCGTTCATGGTCAGCCAATCCAGCTGCTTGGCATGCAATGGGTCTCGCGCCACGTGCGCAACTATGAAGAGGCCAATGCGGAAACGGTCCAAACGCTCGCGAGAAATCGACAGGAGAGCAGCTTCCCGATTCTTCTGGCACACCATCCTCATGCGTTTGACGCGGCCGCGTCGCAGCGAATCCCGCTCACACTCTCTGGTCACACCCACGGAGGTCAGCTCATGCTCAACGAGCGACTTGGATGCGGCCCGGCCATTTTTCGCTACTGGTCCGGAATTTACACCAGAGGAACCGCACGGCTCGTAGTTTCGAACGGCGTTGGAAACTGGTTTCCACTACGCATGAATGCGCCTGCCGAGATCATCCATCTCACGCTGCGGCGCACGTGATTGAGCCCTTCAGAACTGAAAATAGATGAAGTCGGATTGCGTATAGCTTCGAAAAACCAGGATTCCCAGAAGAAGCACACTTGTCACCGAGACCTGCAACCCAATCCGCATCCAAAAGCTTTGATCGATCATTCGACGCAGTCCACCGCCGATCTTGTCCCATGCCGCATGCACCCAAAGTGGCAAAGAATACACCACGCTAAGCAGGAAGAGCGTCGCGGCAACCTGCCATTCATCGCTCGTTATTCCAAATGGTGAAAGCGTGAGATATTTGCCAAGGTAATGGAGATTTCCCTCGCGGAAAATTAACCAGCCTACATTGGTAAACAGAAACAATATGAAGGTAGCGGGTACGGCACGCCAACCCGGCGGTCGTTTCCGCATCGAAAGCGCACGATAGAGAAGCGTAAGCAATCCCCAATATAACCCCCAGATCACGAAGTTCCAGGCCGCCCCATGCCAAAGCCCACTGAAAAAAAAGGTGACGAGCAGGTTGAATCCGTTCCTTGCCGTCGTGGAACGAGAGCCTCCAAGCGGCACATAGATGTAGTCCCGAATCCAGGTTGACAACGAAATATGCCACCGCCCCCAGAACTCAAAGGGTGTCGTCGAGAGATAGGGATGACGAAAATTCTCCATGAGATCTACTCCGAGCAACCGCGCTGAGCCTCGAGCAATGTCCGTGTAGGCCGAGAAGTCGGCATAAATCTGAATGCAGAATGCGAACACGCCAGTCCAAAGCAGGGGAAAATCTGGATTCTGCAAAGCAAAGATCTTGTTCGCAATCACAGCCACGTTGTCGGCGATGACAAGTTTCTTGAAAAAGCCCCACGTCATGAGCACCAGCGCGCTTCGCGCAGCAACCGCATCGAATTTTCTTGGCTGCCGAAGCTGCGGGAGCAAATGCCCGGAGCGCTCAATCGGACCCGCAACGAGTTGCGGAAAAAAACTTACAAATACTGCATAATCGAGAAGGTTGCGACAGGCGGGTAGATTGCGCCGATAAATATCCACGACGTAGCCGATCGATTGAAAGGTGTAAAAGGAAATACCGACTGGCAAGACAACCCGAATCGTCCAACCCAACCCCTCATAACCGACCGAAGCGAAAATCTCCCGCACATTTTCGATGAAGAAGTTGTGATATTTGAAAAAGAAAAGGACCCCGAGGCTGAACGTGAGACTGAGGATCAGCCAGGCTCGTCTTCGTTTGCCTTCCGACTTCTCAATTCGAATCCCGCAGAAGAAATCGACACAGGTGGTCGCCATGATGGGGATCAGAAACCAGGGATGGACGTATCCGTAGAAAAAGTAACTCGCCGCAAGCAACAGGACGTTCTTCCCACGCAGCGGCAGCAACCAATAGAGCGCAAAGACTGCCGGAAAAAACAACACGTAATCCAGACTGTGAAAGATCATTCGAAGAACCGGACGAGCTTGCGGTAGAAATGTCTCGTGTATTCGGCCTTGTATTCAGGCGCAATGTGATCGCCATCTGCGTACCAAGTTTTCGGGATTTCACGATCTGACGTCTCGTCATAAAGTGGCACTCCGCGCTCATCGAGGTAAGCTTTCAGATCTTGGACGTATGTCCGGAGTTGGGCGGGTTCACTGGTTATGCTATCTATTTCCGGCCTCCTCTTCACGCGAACGAGAACGAGTGGCGCTTCCGCCTGTTCCGCAACATCAATGATGTGCGGAAGAAACGAGGCATCCGGATCAGGGGAAAACGAGGGTTCGTCTTCATCTTCGAAGACTGGCAGATCGGCACCCAGATCATGGCGCAGGTTTTTTACGGCGAACGTATCCTCGAGGTCATCAAACACCTTCTCCCTGTCCTCTTTGCCCGCCGATATGCTCTTAGCCAATCTCTCCGTCAGCGCCTCTCTGGCCACCATGCCTCTGCGCTGGATCGGATAAACCGCGGTAAGAATCTTCGAGATCACTCCGAATTGATTCCGCCCATCCTTTTCGTCCATGAATCGCTGAACCAATGTATCATCCGGCTGCATCGCGCGCTCGTTCCCCTCGCGATATTCCCCTGTAAGGCGATGGCGAGGAAGGCTCAGGCTCCAGTCGCGAAAAAAAAGGAACACTCGCCGCGGTTTTACTCCGGATGGAATAAGATAATTTTTCAAAAAAAGATACCACCGGGCGGAAGAACTCCCGCCATCACAGAGAAGCACCACCCTGCCCTCCGACAACTTCTCGAGCGTCTCAATGTCAATTCGGGAATCGACCATCGAATTCCCGATGAATACGTAATCTGGAGACTTGCTTTTCAATTCCTCCCGTGGTGCCGAATCGAACGGATTCGCCTCTGGCAAAGCTCTGCCAATGAAAGCGGGAATTGCGAGCACCACGGCGCAAAAAGCAACTAGTTCGATTACGGAACGGACACGGGGGTCGACAGGTTGCATTTTCAAACCGTGGCAACACTCGTATCAACGATGTTTCTTGGCAATTGCGTTAAGGAACCCTGCGAATTCCAACCCAAAGGGAATTTCATGCCGTCTTGATTCCTCATAAGAATGCGAGAACCAATATGCGTCGAAACGGTCTCTTTCTGCTAAATCGTTATGAGAAAATTAAGTAATAACCTTCTAATGCTTTCAGCGGTCGTCTGTCTGGGAATCGCCACCGCGACTACACTGATATTTGCAGATTCGGGGAAGAAATCCGGGGCTCAACGTGAAAACTATGCGGGTATGACAAAACACGAACTTCGCGACAAACTGACGGCTGAACAGTACCGTGTCGCCGTTGAGGGAAGCACCGAACGACCTTTTCGCAACGCCTACTGGGATAATCACGAACCCGGCATCTACGTGGACGTAATTTCGGGAGAACCTCTCTTTTCTTCCACAGACAAGTTCGATTCCGGCACGGGGTGGCCAAGCTTCACCAAACCAATCGAAAAGGGCCATGTTATCGAAAATACCGACCGCTCTTTTGGCATGGTTCGCACCGAGGTGAGTTCACAGGGGGGCGGCACCCATCTGGGACACATTTTTCCCGATGGCCCGGCTCCCACGGGATTGCGCTATTGCATCAACTCCGCGTCGCTGCGTTTCATTCCGGTTTCGAAGCTTGAACAGGAGGGTTTGGGGAAGTTTCTGCCGCTGTTTAAAAAGAATTCCAGGGAATAAACACCTCACCTGACGGCAAGCAGACTCTCGCCCGCTGTTCTCGCACCGGCATTTCTGGCGTTGCGAGATTTCCACACCTTCCAGGAGGGTCTGGCTTCTTTGGCTAATGTCTTTTTCGCTGCTTCCTGCAGCCACCTTTGCGGCGGTTGCGGGTCTTAAAGATGGGGAACTGCAGTGCGGCGGGGACTATTTTTGTTGATGATTCACATGGAGCCGGCCACCAAGACTCAGCCCGAGCGATCCCAGGAAGCCTTCCAAATAGAAGCCAACGAGCCCTTCCCGGTTTGTCCCCGCTCTACGACTGTCAGCTTACTGCGAACGTAAACGCAATTTTGCGTTTCAAATCCGGCAGAGCCAGTCAATTCTGTGCGGCGAAAAGGTATGAAAAAACGAGTATTGATCTTCTCCGCCAGCGCTGGCTCAGGCCATGTCCGCGCTGCGGAAGCTCTCGAGCAGGCATTCCATCGCGATGGGCGCGTTGGAGAAGTGCTCAACGTCGATTCGTTACAGTATACGAACAAGCTGTTTCGGGATTTCTATTCGAAGCTCTACGACCAGCTCGTAAAATCCGCTCCGCAGATCCTCGGATGGGTATACAAAGCCAGCGATGAGCCATGGAAAGGAGATGCCGTCCGTTCTCGCCTCGACCGCCTGAACACCCGGCCGTTGGTCAAATTAATCAGAAGGTTCGATCCACATGTCACGGTGTGCACTCATTTCATGCCGGCTGGAATCATTTCTCACCTGATTGGCAAGGGTCAACTCAAGGCTTCGAGTTCGATCGTAGTAACCGACCTCGACGTGCACGCCATGTGGCTTTCAAGAACCTTCCAGCGCTACTTTGTAGCGATCCCCGAGACGAAAGCCCATCTGGAGGCAATTGGATTACCCTCCGAACGCATCACCGTTTCCGGAATTCCGATCGACCCGGCGTTCGCCGAGCCTTTCAATGCAGAAAAAATCAGGGAGGATTACGGACTACTTCAAGATCGAAAAACTCTTTTGCTATCCGCAGGAACCCTCGGCGCCGGCCCGACGGAGATTGTCGTGAAAAGACTAATCCAGATGCCGCAGAATTTTCAGACAATTGTCGTCTGCGGAAAAAGTGAGCGGCTGAAAGAGCGAATCGACTTACTCACCTATGGCCGGCAGGATCAGTTCCGCGTGATTGGTTACACAAATCGCATGCACGACCTCATGAAAGTGTCTGATATTCTGATAGGAAAGCCCGGCGGGCTGACAACGGCGGAGGCACTGGCGTGTGGGCTGCCGATGGCAATCGTCTCGCCAATCCCCGGGCAGGAGGAGCGAAACAGCGACCACCTGCTCGAGGAAGGTGTCGCGATAAAATTCAACGAGTTAACCACCATCCCCTTCAAATTGGGGGCTCTGCTGGACGACGAGGATCATCTCGCCGTGATGCGTGCCAACGCGCGCCGAATAGGTCGTCCTCGTGCCGCGCAAACTATCGTTGAAACTCTTGTCACCGACGAACTCCCACCGATCGATCTCGATCGAGATCAACGACGGGCGATGGCTGAGGCGGCTGCCCGAGAATCGCGTTAATGAGCGAGTGGCAAGCGCACCCGCCTGTCGGACCGACTTTTCTCTGGGGAGTCGCAACGTCGGCCTTCCAGTCGGAAGGCGGCTACAACGGCGTCAAGCAGCCACAAACCAACTGGGCCACAGCCGAACATCGCGGAGACGTCAGCCCTACCGGCAAGGCCGCCGAATTCTGGATTCGTTACAAGGAAGATTTTGCTTTGTGTCGCAAGATGCGCCTCAACGCCTTCCGAATGGGAATCGAATGGAGCCGCGTACAGCCCACACGAGTCAATCGCCCCGGTCCTCCCCCTCCCTTCGACCGCTCAGCCATGGACCACTACGCCGTGATGATTGCTTCCTGCCGGAACCATGGGCTTGAGCCGATCATCACGCTGCATCATTTCGTACATCCTTCCTGGCTGGGACCTGATCCGTGGTTAAAGCCCGAAACGCCGGCGATATTCCAGATCTACGTCGAGGAAACCGTACGCTACGTCAACAGCCAGTTAGTCGAGAAGCATGGGGTTGCGGCGATCGGGCGCTACATCACGATCAACGAACCGAACATGCTGGTGCTGAATTCCTACCTCAGCAGACTCTTCCCGGCATCGGACGACACCGCCGGAGATGCATTTATTCACGCTTACAGTCAGCTCATCGCCGCCCACGTCCGCGCTTACAATGCGATTCTCGACATCCACGTGCAGTGCGGCTGGGATCGACCGCAGGTAACGATGAATAACTACTGCAGTGACGTCTACTGGTCCGACAAAGTCATATTCGACCTTATGGCAATTCGGGAACGCGGCGTGCCGCGGCGCGAACTGGAAAACTATCTGTCTGGCAAGGAGCGAGAGTTCGACCGCGCATTGATCTCGGCTCGCATCCGGCTACACAAGAATCTGCCATTTTGGTTCGGGGCGTTCGCCCGCAGGTTGACAATACGCTTTCTTAAAGGCCTGTTCCGCGCCGAACCACTCCGGATTGCCCTCGATGCGGTCTACCAGTCAAATCGGGAACGTGTTTTCGACTATGTCGGGCTGGACTATTATGATCCGTTCGCGGCACACGCCTTTCGACTGCCGATCCTCTGGGATCACGAGTTCAAAAACAAGTCTGCACGCGCATGGATCATGAATACGGTTGCCAGCAAATGGTGGGACTGGCGCGTTCTACCAAAGGGCCTCCGCTTCTTCTGCCGCTACTATTCGAAGGACTTTGACAATCGCCAGGTTCTGATCGCAGAGAATGGCATGGCACTGCGACGCCGACAGGACAATATTTTTTCGCTACGGCGAGATCGCATGACGCGAAGCCAGTTCCTCAGGCTCCACGTGCATGAAGTCCAGCGAATCGCCGCGGAGGGTGTGCCACTAATCGGTTATCTACACTGGTCCTTGTTTGATAACTATGAATGGGGCACATACACGCCAAGGTTCGGGTTGTACTCGATTGATTACCGGGTGAGTACGGACCGACTCGTGACCGATCCAACGGGAGATCGGCCCTCCGAGACCTACGCAAGCCTCATCGAGGACGCGAAATACAGGCACAATCCTTCCAGTAAGCCAATCCCCCATGATCCAGCGCGTGTAGAAAGGTCTAGCAACGAGCCCATCTAGCTCAATCATCTGAGAGACGTCCAAAAAAGCAGGGGGCTCTAACCTTCGAACAACTATCCCACCCGTCTTGCTTTAAGAGCCTGACTTACAAAGTTTTTACCAAGATCCCACATCGGGCCCGGGAACCGCCCGCAGTCTTGCAATACAGAATCGAGCGCTCCGACGAAATAATTAACCTCTTTCTCACCGATTATCAATGGGGGGAGGATTTTCACAACATCCATATTGTGACCGGCCACTTGTGCCAGAATGCGGTGACGGCTCATCAAGCCCGTAACAATCATCTGTGCGAAGAGTCCTTTGTCTACCTGATGAAGAAGCCGCCATGCCATCTTCAAACGAAGCTCCTTAGGTTCCTCAAATTCAATTGCCAAAATAAGACCACGGCCCCGTACCTCTTTAATGAAAGAGAATCGCTCTTTAAGAGACAGGAGCTTACTATGCAGTAATTGCCCAATCCGTCCGGACCGTTCAACGAGTCCTTCCTCTTTAATAACCTGAATTGTCGCGAGGCCACATGCCATTGCCAGATTATTCCTTCCGAAAGTCGTGGAATGCACAACGCAGCGATCCAGACGGTCGAACATAGCCTGGTAGATTTCCCGTCGCGTGAGAATGGCACCACAGGGAACGTAACCGCCACTCAAACTCTTCGCGAGAGTCACGACGTCAGGCTCGAGCTCCCAATGCTGAAAACCGAACCATTTCCCGGTGCGTCCCAGACCAGTCTGCACCTCGTCGCAGATGAATAGCGTTTTGAATTTGCGGCAAAGTTCCTGGGCCGTTTCAAAATACCCCGCCCCAGGGAATTGGACACCCTTTCCCTGCACTGTCTCCACAAGGAACGCCGCGATATCTCCCTTTGCAAGCTCCGACTCAAGCCCCATCAAATCATCCATTTTCACGCGGTCAAATCCCGGGAGGTAGGGCCCGAAGCGTTCCGTAAACGCCGGAGTCCCCATTGCCGAAAGGGAGCCGTAACTTAGGCCATGAAAGGAACTTTCAAGTGACAGCACCCGCGATCTTCCTGTTGCGGCTCTCGCAAATTTCAAGGCGCCTTCGACAGATTCCGTACCGAATTTGTAAAAAAAACCGCGTCGAGATGCGGCGGCGTGATTTCGACGAGTTTCTCTGCAAGCAGGCCGCTAAGCAGCGAACAATCCATCTGCACCATGTTCGGCAAATCGAGCTCAAGAACATCACGGATTGCCTGTTTCACGACCGGGTGATTCCGGCCGATATTGAAGACACTGTATCCGCTCAGAAAATCGAGATAGGCGTTCCCGCTCGAATCATACAGATAGGCGCCCTCGGCGCGCTCGTAGATTTTGTCGAATCCAATGGTCTGCTGAACCTTCACCAGAGTACGGTTCACATGCTGGCGATGCAGTGCATAATTCTCCCCGTGCCGGGAGCGAATTAGAGACTTGATGTCGAAGCCCATCGTGTGGCGAACTTCGTCGAGCGCGCCCATTGCCGTCAAGCCGCCAACTGGACACAGAAATCCGATTTCGACAATGAGAGGAAATCCACGTAGCACAAATCTGCATCCGTTTCGTATCGCGCACAGAATCCGCCAGTCTTCACGGTATAGAAACGCAAGTATTCCCGCTTCCAGCCACAACGTGATCTCAAAACATTTGACGCTCGAATTGCACAGACTACTCTCCGACGCGAAATTTCCGAAAGGCATACCATGAGATTCCCATTTCCGCTCACCGCGAAGATTGCCGGCCACATCATTGGTCACAAAATTCGGAAGACGCCCAAATTCGCCACGGTTCTGCAACTCGAACCGCTGCACACTTGCAACCTCACCTGCACCGGGTGCGGGCGGATTCGCGAATACAGCACTTCTCTCAAGAACGTGATGAGCCTTGAAGATTGCCTGGGCGCTGCCAGGGAATGCGGTGCGCCGATGGTGTCCATTTGCGGCGGCGAACCGCTGATATATCCTCAGATTGAGGCACTCGTGGACGGGCTGCTGGAACAGGAAAGGATTGTTTACATCTGCACGAATGCCATGTTCATGCGAAAAAAGATGCGAGAGTATCTCGTATGGCTCTACATGCAGGATGTGGAAGCAACAGAGGAAAAGATCGCGCCTTTGCTCACCAACGGTCTAATTACGGGCAAACAGGCCGACGAAATCCGTCAGGGCCCGAGAGACCCGAAAAAGGCGGTGATCAAGCCCTCCGGGTGGCTGTATTGGAATGTACATCTCGACGGCCTGGAGCGAACGCATGATCTGATCGTTGAACGCGAAGGCGTTTTCAAAGAGTGCGTGCTCGCGATGAAGATGGCGAAACTTCTGGGGTATCAGGTCGCGACGAACACCACGATCTATAAAGAAACGAACATGGAGGAAATTGAGGCGATGTTCGAGTATCTTTCCACGCTCAACATCGACGGTCACACGATTTCGCCCGGTTACGAGTACGACGCTGCGAAAAAGGATATGACGCGGCGGCTGAACATTGCGCCGGAAAACTTTTTCCTCACCAGGAAAATGACTGTGGAAAAATTTTGGAAGATCGAGGAGTGGGGGCGGAATTTTCCGATTCTCGGAACGCCAATTTATCTGGAGTTTCTCGCGGGAAAACGTGAATTGACCTGCTCAGCATGGGCAATTCCCACCCGGAACGTGCGCGGCTGGAAAGGCCCGTGCTACCTGATGACAGATGCGCATTACAGCTCGTACGCAGAGCTTCTGGAGAAAGTCGATTGGGACCGATACGGCGTGGTAAACGGCAAGGCACGCGACATTCGCTGCGAGAATTGCATGGTCCACTGCGGTTACGAACCAACCGCGTCCCTGGGACTGCAGCCCAATCGAGGGGATATCTGGAAAAATATTCGATTCAATTTCTGGCCGCGTCCCTTCGGAAAATCGTGGTCTGAAGCCCGGGAGCGCGCCGCCCATAATGGCGTGAGCTCAGGAAATGGGCATCTCACGGGAACAAAACACGAGGAAGAAACTGCCAACGCCGCCTGACACTGAATTCTCGGCCCCGGGGCCGCAGCGTCATACTTTTCTGCACATGGAGAACTCAAGGTCGTCGCAAAATAAGCAGGGTGAATCCGGCGTTTCGCTGAATGACGCAATCCGGTTGGCCCAGGAGAATCTACTTCGACTTCAGTTTCCTGAGGGCTACTGGGCCGGCGAATTGATCGTCGACTCGACGCTTTGCTCGGATTACGTCCTTTATATGCACTGGGACGGCAAGGTTGATCCGGTGCTGCAGGAAAAGTGTGTCCAACACATCCTCGGACGCCAACTCGGCGAGGGTGGCTGGAACATCTACGAGGGCGGCCCAAGTGAATTGAATGCCTCGGTGAAGGCGTATTTCGCACTCAAACTTTCAGGTCACTCGCCAAACGAGCCGCACATGAAGGAGGCGCGCGCGAACATTCTCCGCCTCGGTGGTATTCCCCGAATGAATACCTGGGCGAAACTGTACCTCGCGCTCATGGGACAGTTTCCGTGGAAATACCTTCCGACGATTCCGGCGGAAATAGCGCTTCTGCCGACCTGGTTTTTCTTTAATCTCTACCGCATCTCGTCGTGGAGCCGGGGGATGCTTGTTCCGCTGGCAATCATCAACCATTACAAGCCAACGCGGCACCTGCCCCCGGAGAAGCAACTCCACGAGTTGTTCCCGGTCGGAACGATCAACGACAACTTCACGATTCGGGCAGACACCAAGCTTTGCACATGGCGCAATTTCTTCCTTGGCGGTGACCGTCTTCTGAAATTGCTGGATTCCCTGCCATGGAAACCGTTCCGTAGTGCCGCACTCCTCGAATGCGAACGCTGGATGACTGAGCGCATGGGCGAAGGCAGTGACGGGCTCGCCGCGGTGTTTCCAGCGATGCTCAACGCAATCATCGCGCTAAAGACACTGGGATACAGCGAGAAACACCCGCTACTGGAGAAAGCGACGCGGGACTTTGAGGGCCTGTTCGTGGATGACCCGGAGGATTTCCGAATTCAGCCGTGCATGTCACCTGTCTGGGACACTGCCATTAATGTGATCGCGCTCGCCGAATCCGGTCTGTCAGCGGACCATCCTGCACTTGCGAGAGCACGTGATTGGCTGTTAGAGAAAGAAGTCCGGATTCGAGGCGATTGGAAACAAACGAACGGCTATCACGAAGCAAGCGGATGGGCCTTTGAATTCAACAACGAATATTATCCGGACACGGACGACACAGCGATGGTGCTGATGGCGCTCCGGCTCGTGAGACCAGGCGAAGACAGCAACCTGGGCGATGTTTTCTGTCGTGCGATTGGCTGGCAACTCAGTTTCCAATGCTCAGACGGAGGATGGGCCGCCTTTGACGTGGATGTCACAGAGAAATGGTTGGAAGACATTCCGTTTGCCGATCATAACGCCATCCTTGATCCGACATGTAGCGATCTCACGGCCCGAACGCTGGAGATGCTCGGCTACATCGGGTTCAATCGCAATCACCCCGCGATCAAGCACGCACTCGACTACCTTAAGAACACTCAGGATTGCGATGGCTCCTGGTATGGACGCTGGGGGGTCAACTACATTTATGGCACATGGCAAGTGCTTCGTGGCCTCCACGCAATCGGTGAGGACATGCGGCAGTCGTGGATTTTGCGAGGACGCGACTGGTTGGAAAGCTGCCAGAACGATGACGGTGGCTGGGGAGAAACTTGCGAGTCCTACGCCGATCCTGCTCTCTACAAAGGCAAAGGCCCAAGCACTGCATCCCAGACAGCCTGGGCAATCATGGGGCTGTGCGCCTGCGGTCATCTCGAACGGACGTCGATTCAACGGGGTATCGATTATCTGCTGCTAAATCAGAATCGCGACGGCTCCTGGTCAGAGAAGGAAATTACCGGCACCGGGTTCCCAAAGGTTTTCTATCTCAAGTACGACATGTACCGGAACAACTTCCCGCTTCTTGCCTTGGCGACCTATGCAAACATGCTCGATGGCCGCCATCCTCCGACTTTCTTCGATCACTCGCGACGTTGAGATTCGTCGGATCAGCCGACCAATCTGTCTAAAGGCACCCGGCGTCGGCCCATTTTGGAGCTTGACGATCGAGGACACAGGAACGAAGTCCTGATGCGGGTGCCTGAGTCTTATACCCTGTAGTTCCCGCCCCCCGGTCGTGACGCTTCGCGCTCGCACCTACCGGATTCGGCGGTAAAAATGCCCGACTCATGTCCTTGAATTATATCCTGCTGTGGATCACTGGCGGTTCGTGCGCCGCCACATTGGCGCGCACCTTTCCGTCGGTGAACGACACTGGTCGCGGCTGGTTCATGGTCAGTCTATTTACGCTCGTGGTGACCGGGCTCGCCGCGATCGTGGACGCTGACTACGCAGGATATATCGGAGGGATCCTGTGGTTGGCACTCATTGTGGCTCCCTCCACTGCTTCGCGCCTGCTGTCGAGTGCAATTATCGCGCAGAATTTCCCGAAGGCCCGGGCTCTTGCAAAAATGGCGGCAACCCTGCATCCATTCGACGGGTGGCAGGATCAACCAGCTCTGATCGAGGCCATTGAAAAGGCACACAAGTCAGGCCCTGAAGAGGCCATCGCAACGCTGCGCCCATTTCTCGAGTCCAACGCGCCCACCGCGGGGGTCGCGGCTGCTTCGTACTTTCGTATTAACGGCCGCTGGGAAGAAGCGCTTGCATGGCTGCGAGTTCATCCCGTCTCATTCCTTTCCGATCCCTCTCTGCTGCTCCTCTATATTCGCGCGCTTGGAGAGACCGGCGACATCGAAGGCATGGCTCAGATGCTCATGAGTGGACACGCCTTGCTGCAGCGCACGCCTTCATTCGCCCTCTATGCAAAGCTTTTCGCTTTTGCGTTCACCGGCCGAAAGGTCATGCTCGGAAGACTCCTTCGCGATGGGCGGCTAAAACTTCCCCCTGCGGCGGATGCTTTCTGGCTCGCCACGGCAGAAATGGCCTGCGGTCAGCACAGAGCCGGCGTCGAGCGGCTGCAGGCCGTCCCGAAGACATCCTCCCTCGCCTGGCAAACAGCAATCGCACGGCGAATGTCGCATCCGCTGCGCGTCGTATCCGGGAGATTGTCTCCAACCACGGAAGCTCGGATTGCGCGGCTCGAAGCAGAGTATTTCGAGGAAGAAAGCTACGCTGCGGTACCTTCGGCCAAATATCCGGCGGGCGCACGCAACGACAGTGCTGATCCTGGTGAACATCGTCGCGTTCTGCGTCGAGGTTTTGAACGGCGGCGCGACGAATCTTTCCACGCTTTACGAACTTGGAGCTTTGTATCCACCGGCGGTGCTGCGTGGGGAATGGCTTCGCGTGATTGCTTCCACGTTCCTTCACTTCGGATTTCTTCATCTCTCACTGAACATGCTCGGGCTCCTTGTGCTCGGCCCCTTCGTCGAGATCACCGCGGGCGTCCGCCGCTTTCTCCTGATTTATGTGGGATCTGGCATCGGCTCAATGCTGCTCATCGTGCTCATCAACTTCCGAACCGAGCCTGCGGATCTCGTTCTTGGCGCGTCTGGCAGCATTATGGGAATCGTGGGCGCCACGGCCGCCATATTATGGCGCGGGTGGCAGCGATATCGCTCGCGTCTCGCGCGGCAGCGCCTCGCGGCAGTGCTGCTGATTATCGTCTTTCAGGTCATGTTCGATTTTTCCACGCCGGAGGTCAGTTTTCTGGGACATTCTTTCGGCGTCATTATCGGTTTCTTGATAGCCCGCTCCATGATGATCGAACCGGTTCGCTCGCCGAATTGACGGGAGCGAGAGATCCACCTCCCGTTTACAAAGGAAATTCTTGGACTAAAGTCGCGTTCCCTGAGATAAGGTCCGGCTCGACTCGATCGGGAGCGCCACCATTCCTAAGCTAGAACCTACCGAAAAAACTACCGTTTCATCGTGATAACCTACGAAAATCTTTCATTTCTGGCCCAAGCAACTCCACCGGAGCAACCAGGCATCGCAAGCATGCTGATTCCGTTTCTCTGCATCGGTGTAATTTTCTATTTCCTCATAATCCGCCCGCAGAAAAAGAAACAAAAGGATCAGGAGAATCTCATCAAGAGCATCAAGACCGGCGATCATGTCATTACCGTCGGTGGCATTCACGGCATGGTAGCGAATGTCAAAGAAAGAAGCGTGATACTGAAAGTGGCGGACAATGTAAAAATCGAGATCGAAAAATCCAGCGTAACGACGGTCAAAAAGGGCAACGTGCAGGAGCCGGCCAATACTGCTGCTTCCTGAAATTCTCTTCGTTTCCGCATTTCTTCCGCTTATCACCGTGGATCCCCTCCTGACTTTCTTCCTCGGACTCGTCATCCTTGTTCTTTTCGGATGGTATTTCGCCACCGACATCGGGAGGCGCAAACGCATTCTCGGTAGCGCTCTTACGGTGATGCTCGTCGCGTTTTCGTTGTTCTCGATGAGTCCACCCGAGGATAAGATCAAGCTCGGGATGGATCTGAAGGGTGGAACCTCGTTCCTCATTCGGCTCCTGCCGGGTGAGGACCAAAAGGCGCTATCGGGCGAGGTGATCGATCAAGCCGTCGAGGTGATTCGAAAACGGGTGGATTCCCTCGGTGTTAGCGAGCCGGTCATCACCCCACAAGGCACCGACCGCATTCTTGTTCAGATTCCCGGCCTCGACACGAAGTCTATCGAGACTGCACGGCAGCAGCTCCAGCAGGTGGCCAAGTTAACTTTCCATCTGGTCGACCCTTCCAGCACCGCGAAGATACAACAGATTGATGCAGGTGCCGCCATCATCGAACCAGGTTGGAAGATCGCCTACGGACCGGAAACTACGGGAGAGAGGCCGCGCGCCCGTTACCTCATCAAGACAAAACCCGACTTGCTCGGCGATCGAGTGACGCGTGCAAATGCCTTCTATGGTTCCGAAGGCTGGGGTGTGAATCTTGTTTTCGACAATGAGGGAAGCCAGAAGTTTGGAGAACTCACCGAGAAGGTCTTTCGTGAACGATCGCAGCTCGCCATTGTTCTGGACGGCGTGGTCGTATCAGCGCCGGGCGTGAGCAAGGGCCCGATTTACGGCGGCCAGGCTCAAATTACCGGCAGTTTCACGGAGGATGAAAGTCGTAACCTCGCCAGCGTTCTCATTAACCCCCTCTCGGTCCCAGTCGAGATCGAAGAAGAGCGTAGCGCTTCAGCCACGCTCGGCCAGGATTCAATCCGCAGCGGCATCTACGCAGGCATCGCAGGCCTCATCCTCACACTCGTTTTCGTCGTCCTTTATTATCGCTTTTCGGGAATCATCGCCGTCCTCGGCCTGGTCGTGAATATCGTGCTGCTCTTCGGGATCATGTCGATGTTCGGTCTGGTGCTGACGCTACCTGGAATCGCGGGCATCATCCTGACAATCGGAATGGCGGTGGATGCGAATGTTCTTATCTTCGAACGACTTCGGGAGGAGCTCGCGACAGGAAAATCGCTCAACGCCTCGATTGAAGCCGCTTACGAGAAGGCGTACAGCGCAATCTTCGACGCCAACGCAACGACACTCATCACGGCTGCCATTCTCTTCTGGCGAGCGAGCGGTCCGGTGAAGGGCTTTGCCGTTACTCTTACCATAGGAATCATCGCCTCGGTGTTCTGCGCGATGATCGTCACGCGAAATCTCTTCGACTGGATGCTGGCTGCCAGAAGACTCAAGAAGATTTCGATGCTTCACCTTATCTCGGGCAGGGGTTATAATTTCCTCAGCAGGAGGAAGCTCTGGGTGGGAGTTTCCCTCTTCGCCATTGTCGGCAGTTGCGCGGTCTTTGCCATCCGCGGCAAGAGTAATTTCGGTATTGATTTCCTGGGGGGTGATCTGGCGATGCTGAAGGCGCAGGGCGAGGAAGTGACGCCCGCGCAGGTGCGCCAGAGCCTCGGCAACGCCGATCTGGCCAACGACGTGTCAATCCAAAGTGAGACCGACCTCGCCACGGGAAAAGAACTCATATCGATCCGTAGCCCGAAGAATACCAGCGATCAAATTATAGCGGAATTGACCGAGAGCATGCCAGAGGCCGACCTCACGGTCTTGCAGCAGGACAGGGTGGGATCGCTCGTCGGAGAAGAACTCGCAAGGAATTCCCTGATCGCCCTCGGCATTGGCATTATCGGCATTTTGATTTTCGTGACGATCCGTTTCGAATTCTCATTCGCCCTCGGTGCGATCTTCGCACTCCTGCACGACGTGATCATCACACTTGGTGTATTTTCTCTCGCCGGACATGAGCTCTCTCTGATCATGGTCGGCGCCATTCTCACGGTGGCCGGTTACTCGATCAACGACACGATCGTCGTCTTCGACCGGATTCGCGAGGCGTTGCGCAGCGCCACAAGCGGTCGGCGTCCAGTGCAACTCATCATGAATGACGCGATCAACGAGACGCTGAGCCGCACGCTCATCACCAGTGGCACGACGCTGCTCACTCTGACCACGCTCTATTTGTTCGGCGGTCCAGTGCTGAAGGACTTTTCTTTCGCAATCATTGTCGGCATCATCGCTGGCACCTACTCCTCGATCTTTGTTGCCTCCCCGATCGTGCTTTGGCTTTCGCAGCGCAAGGGCCGCACTCTGCATCATGAAATTCGCGAAGCTGAAGCCGCAAAGGCGGCAGGGAAGGCGTGAAGGGTACCGTATAGAACGCCTTATTCGAAAATGCCCGAGCCGGTGATGCTCAGACTACCGGGGGCGTGTGCCTTCCCATCGGGCAACGTCGACACACTCTGACTGGCACCGATTTCCTTCACAACCACACCGCAGGATTTCCATTCCGGCTTCAGTCGCTTCCCGGGCTCCAGCAGCAATGCCGCCTGTTTCACAACGAGTTCGGCTCGATGTGAGAAATACCAATCCAGCGACGAGAAATAAGAGGACGACCCGCATACCTCTTAAAGTTCATCCAAAAAACATTGACGCACGTCTCAGAGGCAATCTGGAGTTGAATCGCTGCCTGCTCTGCGACAGACTCGATTCATGGTTAATCGGATCGTTCTGCCAATGGTTGTGATTTTGCTTTTCGCCGGATGCGCCGGCGAAGAAGGAGAGGAAGAGATCCACTCTACGAGGTCCGTTGGCTTTTCCGCGGGTCTTGGCTCGGCCCAGTCCATGTCCAGCACCGCCACCTCCGGGGCCGTCCAGACAGCAGCTACATTCGTTCTCGCATATTACGAGGCGACGGAACGCCAGCGCCAGGTGGCACTGAAAAATGCGAGGCGGGCCATCGCTGTAATCCGCTCACAGCCAAAGAAACGCACGGCCATGAAGAAGAAAAGGATCCGTTACCTGGCGGTCGACACGGAGAAAGACGAACGAGCCGTCGGTAAAGCGACCGTTATGATTTTCGATACGGAGAGTGAGCAGATCGTCGGAAATAATGTGTACGATGTGAGCACGAAACCACCGCTCGGTGTCACCGCACAGTTCGATACCTACGCTGCCACCTACGTCGGCACCGGGCTCTGAGGAATCCGGGGTGCGCGTCTGCATTATTCCGGTGCCGTCGAACTTATCCGGCATCTGAAGAGCTTTTTCCGCAACGGACATTTAATGCTTCAGTTTCCTCTCTGTACGGAATTAACTGCCCGTACCAACCTCACGAAGTTTGATCCACCCCGTGAAACGCCTTCCCTTCTTCTTCCTGCTCCTTTCCGTCTTTTTATCCTCTGTCACCCCTCTCACCGCAGCCCTGTTCCAGCGCGCGAGGATCTCGCAGATCGTGAACAAGGTCACCGTGCTCAAGCCCACAAAGCCCCCGCAACCTGCACAGGTAAACGAAAAAATCAGCGGCGAAACTGCGGTCCGCACCGGCGTGAGTTCCCGGTCCGAGCTCGTCTTTCCCGATGATACGGTCACAAGACTCGGTTCGAATACCTTCTTCAGTTTTCGCCAGGGATCCCGCGACATGTACATGCAGCACGGCGTGATGCTGCTTCAGGCGCCGAAAGGCGCGGGCGGAGCGAAGATTACGACCGGCGCAGTGACCGCGGCCATCACCGGTACCACGATTATCTGGGAAGTGCCTCCCCCGGGAACTCCGCCGGAACAACAGTATACAAAATTGATCTGCATTGAAGCATACAAGGACGGAGTTCGATTCTATTTCAACGATCGTCCGCTGGATTCGATCATCGTTCCTCCTGGACATATGATCATCGTGCCTCCCGGCGCAAAATCCCTGCTCGATGTGGAGCCGGTGCCGATCAACATCAAGAGGCTGCTTCGCAGTTCTCTCCTGATAAACGGCTTGAGCATGGATGGAAGGGTCACGCCTTTCACCTTGAGCGCATTCGGCCCGGTCATTTCGGATCAGGAAATTCAATTCAGTCGCAATGAACTCTTGCCAACGAATCTCGTGATCGACGGGATAGGAACAAGCGTGCTTATCGCGACGGATTACCGCGCTAACGCCGACAAGACCTTCGCCTTAAACCGGGCCCGGAGAGCCATTCCTGTCGCCTCAACCCCCACTCCAACACCCACTCCAAGTCCCATGGCGACCCCGACAGCAACCCCGACAGGGACACCGAGTAAATTTGGCCGCCCGCCGCTCATTGCCGACCCCGATCCCTACATAATCTTCGATTCAACCGTTGTTCAAACGGATCCCTCGATAACGACCAATGGTGTCACTGATTTTGGAAAGATTTACCGCAACCAGGCGGTCGACGGATTGTTCACGAACTTTGTGTTCGGATCGACGACCGAAATAGACAGTCTCGCGGATCTCAACGAAGGCCGGAACAACACGGCCGTCTACAAGTTCTCCAATCTTATCCTCGCCGGCTCGCCCATTTTCAATACGAAAGGTGGACCTACCAAAGTCTTCTTCGCCGCGCTCAACAATATTGATTCCGGCGGCTCCGGTAGTGCGACTTTAAACCTGAGCGGGCTCACCGAGCTCGGGCTCATTGCCAGCGGAAACATCACGCTCGATTCGAGGGTGAATTTTATCACGACCGATGATGTTTCACGAAATCTCATCATAGCAGCTCGTGGGGCGAGCAGTGATCTTTCGTTGGCCAACACCATCAAAGGAAGCAATCTCGGCGTGGATCTCGTCGCAAGCGTGGATATTTTGATGGATGCTTTTATCGAGGCAGCAGATGTCCGCCTGTTCGCAGGCAAAGATGTCTCCCTCGGCGACACCATCATCTCCGCGGATGTGCTGAACATTAACGCCGGAAATGACATCACCTTTTTCCCGATCGATCTGGCTAGCGGGACTGGAACCAGCATCGGCGCCCCACTTCTCAATCTGGTCGCCGGTGGCAACATCGCCATCAATGCCGAAAACTTCGTGTTTCAGGAAGGTTATATTTTCAATGTCACCGCGAATACAATCGAAGCCGCGTCCGACTTCGTTTTCAATGAAACCGGGTTCCCGCAGGTGATTGCAAGTCTCACGGCAGGTCCGGGCGGCATTGAGGCAAACTCCTTCGACCTCATTGGATTCGAGAATATTACGTCGGAAGGCGACGTAACGGTGGGAAATCTCGCGGTGCAAAATCTGACGGCCCGGGACGTGTCGGCAAGTCTTGTGACGCCGAACGACATCACGAAATTACACACGTTTTCAGTGCAGTCTCTTGAGGCACCCTCTGGTCTTCTATTCGAAGGAGGACCGGGACAGAACGGTGGCCATCTCGAGCTGAATATAGATTCCGTGCAGTTCAGCACTGCCGCGGTCGCCCCCCCACCTGTTATCGGAGGCGCGAACTTTACAGGCGGCCTTAATGGAGGCGACGGCGGAAGCCTGATCGTGAACGCGTCCAACAACGTCACGGTGAGCGCACCGATCATTGCCACCACCGGAATTTTGGCTGCCCCATCTCCGAGTCCCGCAGGAAGGGGGGGGACCGTGGAATTCAATTCCGCAAGCGGTCAGATTACAGTTGACTCTATGGTACAGGTTTCCTCTGACGGCTTTCGCGGCAGTGCAGCGGTCAGTGCGCAAGGAGGAAATATCGCGGTGACGAGCGGCCGGACCAATCCCAATCAGGTCGCCATCAACATCACGAACAGTGCGCAACTCTACTCCCTGCTCAGTGGCGCCAGTCCCGGCCCAGGCGGCACAATCAATATCCAATCGACCGGTGGCCAGATCGTGATCGGCGAAGCTGATATCGAAGCGACCCGCGGCACGGTGGACATCCGCAATAATGGCGGAATGGGCACCATCGCGATCAACGGCACTCAGATTGCCGCGGACGTGGTCAAGATCGGCGCGCTCGGCGCGAACGGTGTCCTGAACATCCAGTCAGGATCGAACATCAGTGCTGACAGGTTGATGAAACTCTACGGCGGTCTCTCAAACGGCGAGGTACGCTTCTCTGGAGAGGGAACCGTGAATCTCAACGCCGGGAATCAGATCGACATCGCCGCGAAGACTGTGACCATCGAGCCAAGCGTTTCGGTAGATAACAACGCGCCCCAAACGCGTGTTTCTTCAGACAACAGGAATTATAACGACGAGGGCTTTGGGTCCTTCATCGGAGAAGGCGGTTTCACGGAACAACCAGCATCCGCCGCCCCACCCTTTTGATCGAAATCCGGGCCGCCGGAAACTTTCATTGAACAGTTCCAAAGCTGCCATGTCAAAGTTCGCGGTTTGGGGTTGGGATCCGGGCCGATGCTGCGGGCCGAGCATCGGCCCGGATCGTTTTTCCTTCGCGGATTGAAAGGATCAACTTCGAGGAACCTTTTCAATCGGACCGCTTTCATTGCAAAATACCGTTGAATGACGTCCGAATTCCATTTCGATCCTATCGCTACCGCGCTCGCTGAGGACATCGGTGCCGGCGACGTAACCTGCCGTTTCTTTGTTGATCCCCGCCAGCGAGGCCACGCTCGAATCGTAGCGCGCGAGGACTCGATCACCGCCGGAGTCGAAACCGCCGCGGAAGTATTTACACGGGTCGATCCATCAACTTCGGTCTCAATTGTTGCGCCTTCGGGTTCCCGTGTCGCGCCAGGGGATATCGTGCTGAAAGCCGACGGCCTCGTCGCCTCAATCCTCACCGCGGAGCGAGTTGCGCTGAATTTTCTGCAATGCCTCTCCGGTGTCGCCACAATAACTCGCCGCTACGTAGACGCTGCACGGGGTAAATCGATCATTCTGGATACACGAAAAACGACTCCTTGCCTGCGTGCACTGGAAAAGAGAGCTGTAGTTGCTGGAGGCGGCACGAATCACCGGTTCGGACTCTTTGACATGGTAATGGTCAAAGACAATCATCTCGCCGCGGTGAGCGATACCGCCGCGATCCAGTCTGCAATTGCCCGCGCGAAGAGTGAACGGCCTGGCATCCGCATCGAACTGGAAGCCGATACTCTCGACCAAGTCCGGATGTTTTTGGGAATCAGCAGCATCGATGTCATTCTCCTGGACAATATGGGACTCGACGAAATGCGGGAGGCAGTGCGTCTCGGAGCTGGCCGGGTAAGGTTCGAAGCCAGCGGCGGTGTGACGCTGGAGCGAATCCCGGAAATTGCGGCTACCGGGGTGGATTACATATCGGTGGGCGCCCTGACTCATTCCGCGCGCGCCATCGATTTCTCCCTTGAGTTGGCGTGAACCGGGTGCTTTCGCTCGACGCGCGCATCCTTCAAGCACTGCGAAGCTCTGCGAGTCATGTTTCCCTGGCAGACCTCGCTTCAAGAAGCCATTCGACGGCAAAGGCAGTCGCCACTTCGATCGAAAACCTGTCGCAAGCAGGATATGAGATCGAATGGCATCCGCATCTGGGAATCCGGCTCGCCGGTTCGCCAGACCGACTCGTCGCGGACGACCTGATCACCCGCATCGGGAAATGCAGCCTTGTACGGGAAATCATCGTTCTTCGCGAAACGGAGTCCACGAATACCCGGCTTCTCGAGATGGGACGCAGCGGCTCTGAACCCGGGGTTGTCGTTTTTGCAGAAAGGCAGACTGGTGGACGAGGAAGACTGGGGCGCCATTGGGCGTCAGAACACGGCAAAGGTCTGTGGTTTTCACTTCTCCTCCGCCCCGAATTTCCACCGGCAGATTGGACGCGGCTCACAGTCTGGGCTGCCGTCGGCATTGCGCAGGCAATCGAGAAGCACACAGGGCTTTGCACGCGTATCAAGTGGCCAAACGACATTCTAATCGAGAATCGGAAAATGGTAGGAATTCTCATGGAAAGCGTTCTCGGCGGCCATCCTGGAAGCAACTACCTCATCGCCGGAATCGGAGTAAATGTGAATCATCGGGTCGAGGATTTTCCAGAAGAACTTCGCGAACGCGCCGGTTCTCTGGCGCTGGCGCTTGGAAAAGCCGTCGACCGGATGGAACTCGCAGCGCAAATTCTCATTGAATTGGATGCCCTCCTGCCATCCGTACATTCAGACTTCGTGAGTATCATCGACGAGGCGAATCGCCGCAGTTTTCTGAAGGGCCGCCCCGTTACGGTAGAGATGGACGGACGTCGTGTTCAGGGACTTGCCGGGAACATGGACGCGCGCGGCAACCTCGAACTCATTCTCGACACCGGAGAAACAACCCGGATCTTCAGCGGCGAGGTGACAGTCGTTGCCTATTGAGACCCGTGACTTCTGCGGGCGGGCGGAACGCGGTTCTGCCTGCCAAGTATGCATTCTGCTTATCACATACTTGCAACAGGATGTATGCAGACACAGCACTCAGAGTTTCACGACCAACTCATTCGCGGGCTGACGCATAGAATGAATAATTACCTGAGTCTGTTTCAAGGTTTCTTGAACGTTCTCATGGAGGATCAGCGTCTCGACAGAGAAACCCTGCAAGGTCTGGCGGATATAAAGACGGGTGCAACCGAAGCCAGTGAACTGCTCGACCGAACGAAGTCCCTCGCACGCCCGTCGTCGCACACCTGGCACGAAATCGACCTGGTGACGTTCATGAGAAACCTTGCACCGTTGCTCGAACAAATCGCGGCTAACGGAAAAATGACCGTGGAATGTCCGGATCGGTTGCCCCACGTTTTCGCCGACCCGAATCATCTTCGGACCGCGATCAAGGAGGTCGTTAAGAATGCATGCGAATCGGTGAAATATGCAGGAATTGTCTCGATCCGCGTTCTGGGAGAATCTGATCTGCCCGAACCCACGAAAGCGCTCCAACCATTGTACTGGGTCTCGATCGACGTCCACGATGACGGTCCCGGTATCCCCCCGGAATTGCGCGAAAAGATCTTTCGGCCATTTTTCACGACACGCGCCCGCGCCACTGGATTGGGGCTCACCGTCGCCAACGAACTGATGCAACAGATGAAGGGAATGCTCCGGTTCGAAAGCGAGCCGGGAAATACAACGTTCCATCTGCTGCTGCCAGCAAAGACGCAGAAATTCTAGGGCGTGTTTATAAACTACATTCCGCCAATCTCGCGGTGCTTCTTGCACTTGCCTTCGTTGCGCCTCGCGCCGTTATTTCGGTTAATAGCGACGCTCGTTACTCCTCGTCCAGCGCAAAAATCCCTCGCGATCTTGAACAAAAGCCATTTTACAAACACGCCCTAGTTTGTACGGTTCACTACGAGGATTCGAGAACCCATCTCGCTCGCAGGATAAATTTGATACATAGCTACCGGGAAACTGCGCCGAGAGCCTTCATTCCTTGCGCAGGTTCTTCAGTTGCGCACGCAATTCCACTAATCCGTTGTTTTTTTGCTGTACGTATTGATCGAGAATCTCGTAGGGTCCTCCTGCTATGCGATTAATCTCCTTCATTTCCCTTCTCATCCTCACCTCAGGGCTAATCGCCGGATGCGCTTCTCAGCAGGCAACACCGAATCAAGCGGCAGTCGAGTCACAAGCTGCGGCCGATTACCAACAAGTTGAGGAAGGGCGGGCTCAATAACTCGAGCGCGCTCGATAGATGCAGTTAGCGGTTGGAGGTTACAATCTCTCCAGTCGTAGTGACTGTTGATCGTAATATCCAGGAAACGCAAAGGCAAATTCCTGGATTTGATGGCATGTGAAGAAAGCGGCGCAGGGATTTGTCACACTCCATTGCGCTTCGCGCAAAATAGTTCCGAGCGCTTTTGAAAGAGCCGAATTGTTGCAATCCCCCCCGATACCAACCCCGCATTCCTGGCGGAGGACATGCGCAATATGCGCCGGAACCGCTCACTGCACGAGCCCGTTCGACTCAGTCACCTCTGCAGTTTCGGTTTCCCGCTCGCGGGCAACCGGACTCAGTATCGTCACGAGCGACACGAGTACAGCCACTGCCAGCAAAGCACGGTCAAGGGGCATCAGGTGAGCCAGCGATCCGATTAGCGGAGCCCCCAGAAGGAAGCCGCCATATCCAATTGTCGCCACCACTGCGATGGCCCGGCCGCCTCGCCCCGGCACTTCTCCAGCAGCAGACATCGCGGAAGGAAAAACGACTGATAGACCGAGACCCCATGCGGCAGCCCCCAGGAACGCCGTCACGGTTGACGGGATGATGCACAAAACCGCTACTCCGGCGCTCGCAAGTATGCCGGCGACTCGCAGCACGGGCGCACGGCCGAATCGCTGGATAACGGCGCCACCCGCAAACCGGCCGAATGCCATTGTCAGATTGAAGCCCGCAAACGTCAGCGCGCCCACCGCAGGAGGCGCTTCGCGGTTATCCACAAGCATCAGAGCGAGCCAATCACCCGCGGCGCCTTCTCCAACAGCAGTCGCGAAGACGATGATTCCCAGAAGCAGTTCTGTCTGACTGATCAGTGACCGTCGCGCTTTGGGAGCCCCGCGATCAGAGGCAAGAACCTGAGCTTCGTCCAGTATCGGCTCACCGGGAGGCTCTTCTATGCTACCGGGATGCAAACCAGCGTCTGGCAGATATCGCGCGGTCGCAATCCACATTGCTACGCCCAGAAACAGGGATACCCCCGGCAGTTGCCAGCCAACGGGTAAATCGAGGGAGGCAGCGCCAGCGCCGGCAAGAGCACCAGCGACCGCACCCACGGAGAATAATCCATGCCAGAACGGCATCAGCACCCGACGACGGCGTTGTTCGACCAAATGCCCCTGTACGTTCATGGCGACGTCACCGATGCCAACGCCCGCGCCTGCAATCAGCAACATCAGCCCCAGCATCACCACCGAATCAGCAAGCGGAACTACTGCCCAACCGCCAAGGCAGACCGCAGTCGACACCCTGCTGACTATTTTCGAAGAGTACCGATCCACCAGACGGCCGGTGTATGGCATCCCGAGAATTGCACCGATTCCTATACAAACGAGTGCAAACGCCAGTTGGGTCGCAGTCGCACCGACATGGTCCCGGATACCGGGCACCCTCGAAAATGACGACCCCATCAACAAACCATTCACTAAAAACATGACGGCGACCGCATACGGCGAACCGAGCGCTGAGGCGAACGGATTCGGTTTTGAGGCAGACATCATCCACTCTTAGCAAGGCGGCAACCTCCAGTCACGTTATCTGCCGCGCCAGAATGCCACCAGTCGCACTCGCACACCCGCGAGCTTCTCGATAAGATGGAGGCTCAAGCCTCATCGGACGTACGGATACCGAGGTCGAGAGACCTCAATCCTGTTTCGAATCAGCCGAAACGTCGTAAAGCGCGACCCCTTCGTTCTGTTGCCGGAAATACTTGAGCGTCCATTCACTCGGGAACAGAACAACCGCTTCGCCTTCGGCGTCCCGCGCGATCTTACACCCGGTGGGCAGCTTCAAACCCCGCAATGCTTCGTCAGAAATTCCTGCTTTCAGCCATTTCACAAGGTCCCATGGCGCGGACTCCAGGCGAGACTCCGCCCCATACTCCGATTCAAGCCGGTATTGCACCACCTCGAACTGAAGAGGTCCAACGGCCGCCAGCAACGGGACCTTTTGCAGAGAATCCGGAATTTCGAATGCCTGTACAACGCCTTCCTGCAAAAGCTGATCGACACCCTGACGGAACTGTTTGAATTTTCCCGTGTTCGGATTGTGAAGGAAAGCGAAACACTCCGGAGGGAATCGGGGGATCTCATTGTAATTCACCGAAAAATCCTCAGTAAGCGTATCGCCGATCCCGAAATCCGAATGCCCGACGAGGCCAACAATATCGCCAGCGTAGGCTTCATCCACCGTCTCGCGGTCCTGTCCGAATAGTTTGTGGGAACTCGAGAGCCGAACTTTTTTCCCCGATTGAGCGTGCATTACGGTCATGTCTCGTTCGAATTTGCCGGAGCAGACACGCACGAATGCGATCCGGTCCCGGTGCCGGGGATCCATGTTCGCCTGGATTTTGAAGACGAACCCCGAAAATGCAGGATGGTCCGGCGCAATGACCGCACCATTCGACCGGTGCGGCGCGGGCGGGGCCGATTGAGTCAGAAACGCGTCGAGCATGAGCTGCACGCCAAAGTTGTTCATCGCGCTACCGAAAAAAACCGGCGTCAGCTCTCCGCGCAGGACTTCATTGTGTGAAAATTCCTTGCCGGCGAGATCAAGCATTTCCAGCTCTTCGACCACTGTCTCGAAGTCGCCGGGATCGAGCCTTTCCCGCACAAACGGCTCCTGGAGACTCGTAACTGTCACCGGCGCCCGGTAGGCCCCTGCTTTGGTGCGCTCGAAGAGGTGCACTTCCCTTGTTTTACGATCGAAGACTCCCCTGAAACCGAACCCGGTTCCCAACGGCCAGTTGACCGGATACGCTCCAATCCCAAGAACGCTTTCCAATTCGTCCACGAGTGACAAGGGATCGCGCGTCGGACGATCCAATTTGTTCATGAACGTGAAAATCGGCACCCCGCGGCGCCTGCACACTTCAAACAGCTTGCGTGTCTGACTCTCGATTCCTTTGCCGGCATCGATCACCATGACGACAGCGTCGACGGCCGTGAGCACCCGATACGTATCTTCCGAGAAATCCTTGTGCCCGGGAGTGTCGAGCAGATTCACCCGGTACCCATCGTAATCGAACTGCAGGACCGTCGAACTTACGGAAATACCTCGCTTTCGTTCGAGTTCCATCCAGTCGGACGTAGCCGCTCGTTGATTCTTTCGGGCGGTCACAGAACCGGCGAGCTGAACCGCCCCGCCATACAAAAGCAACTTCTCTGTGAGAGTCGTCTTGCCGGCGTCGGGATGGGATATAATGGCGAACGTTCGCCGTCTCGCGATCTCGTCTTTCATGCAAACGGACGCGCAACTTCGACCAGTTCACGGTGCAGCGCAAGAGAACCGTCGAAGCCCCGACGGATTCGGGCACGGCAGCGCTTCCCCGCTTACAGAAGGACTCTGCGTTCGGCTACTGAGATATTTGCTGCTGCTGAAGTGCGTCGCCCGCGTCCTTGAGCATATCAGATCCACCACCGACGGTCATAATGAGAATGAGGACGATCACGTAGATCACAAGAATTACTGCAAGTAAAATCAGGCCGGCCCGGCAGTAATTGCGCCGGTTAAGGTTTCCCGTTTTGGAGAAAGCCCAAACGATAAAGAGAACGATGTTTACGAATGGAATCGCGAGAAGGATAAGCGTGATAAGCCAATCCTTCGTCGTCATGACCTGCGTGTCCTGCGTATTTTCCATGGGCGCAGTAAATACCCGGACGCTTTGGAGTCTGAAAAGCAGATTCGATTCGGTCCGCGAAGAAATTCAGTGAGAGGCGTTGCCTGTAACCACAAACGGCGTCGGAAGAATCGGCTGATCGTGATCGAGATGCGCCTCGCAAATTCGGAAAAAATCCGTCTCCGTCGATGTTCGCCGGATCTCGTGAAGGAAACGGCCTTCACGATCCACTCCCACCCCGATGAAGTTCATATACTTCTTCATTTTCTGGACCTGAACCTTTTCGCCGACCTTTGGAGGGAACGTCATCGAGTAAAGTGCGCGCACATATTCCATTATGTCGCGCCCCCGTGGTTGAAACACCGGGCAGCCGGCCCGACGCTGGCGGATCTGCTCGAACAACCACGGATTCCGTATTGCACCTCGCCCGATCATCAGGCCGCACGCGCCGGTGGCTTCGAGAATGGCTTCCGCGTTTTCTGGCGAGTAGACATTGCCGTTGGCCATTACCGGGCAATCCAACGCATCGACTGCACGGGCAATGAAATCGTAATGAACTTCGCTCCAGTATTGCTCCTTCACCGTTCTCCCGTGGATCGTGACGAGGTCGAGCGAGTGTCTGGAAAAAATCGGCAGCAGTTCATCGAAAACGCCCGGATCGTCGAATCCGATTCGAGTTTTCACTGTGAAAGCAGTCTTCGTGATCGCATCCCGCAACGCGCCCAGGATCGAATCGATGCGATTCAGCTCACGAAGCAGTCCCCCACCCGCGCATTTTCGATAAACAACCGGCGCCGGGCAACCCAGGTTCAGGTCTACTGCAACGATGGGGTAATGCTGCAATTCCTTCGCGGTGCGCAGCAGGGACGGAATGTCGTTTCCGATCATCTGGGCGATGGCTGGTCGGCCCGTCGGGTTTTTCGTGATCGACTGCAGAATATCCTTATCGAGACAGGAGTGCTGGTAGACGCGAAAGTATTCCGTAAAATAAAGATCGGGCCCACCATACCGGGCCATGAGTGTCCAGAAAGGCAAGTCTGTCACGTCCTGCATCGGCGCAAGCGAAAGGACCGGCTCCGGACCCGCGAGCAAACGCTGCAGCGCGTCGGGATCCTTCCCCGCATCGACGGAATCCAATGAAGTTGACCCTGGCATTTCGTGAACCGACATAGTTATCCACTTATTCCCGCTCCGCCATCCGCATTGCATGAACGCTTCCCCAAACATCCTGAATCTGCCGTATCCGGCTCTGGCGCGGCAGATGGCAGGTCTCAGCCCGGTTCACGTTCGAGCTCTATGGCGGGCTGTCCATCGGGAAGGTGTAACGAGTCTCTCGAAATGTGACACTTTCCAGGCGCCATTGCGCCGGTGGATCGGAGAGAACGAACCGAAAGTCTCCCCGGTCGAAGTAGAGCGTGACATTCGAAGTTCCGACGAATTGACCCGGAAGTTTCTGCTTCGTTTCCACGATGGGGACACGGTTGAGACCGTATTGATGGGATATCGCGGCAGAACCACTGCGTGTCTCTCGACCCAGGTGGGTTGCGCGATGGGCTGCGTCTTCTGCGCCACCGGTCAAGCGGGTTACACGCGCCATCTCGATCCGGGCGAGATCGTAGCCCAGGCATTGCTCTGCCAGCGAATTCTCCGCGACCGCGGAGAGCGTGGACTCCGGAATCTCGTGCTGATGGGAATGGGCGAACCGCTCCACAACTATGAAGCCGTTATGACGGCACTCGAGATCATCACCGATACACGCGGACTCAATATCGGCCCTTCCCGGATCACAATCAGCACGGTGGGAGTCGTTCCAGGCATTTTGCGGCTGGCGGAGGAACGTCGTCCCTATCGCCTTGCCGTCAGCCTCCACGGTGCGACACCGGAGGAGCGCGCCGAGCTGGTGCCGGTAGCAAAACGATGGCCCCTTGATGAATTGATCGCCGCGTGCCGGTCCTACTCCGACGCTACTGGTCGGAAGATTTTTTTCGAATGGACTCTCATTGAAGGAAGAAACGATGCCCCGCAGCAGGCAAAACGTCTCGCGGAGTTGCTCGAAGGCATTCCGGCACACGTGAACCTGATCCCGCTGAATCCCACTACCGGTTTTGCAGGCACGGCCAGCAAGTGCGATCGGGCATTGGAATTCCAGAGCGTACTTCGCAAGTGTGGAATACCCAGCACGGTGCGCCAACGACGCGGGATCGATGTCGCCGCCGGATGCGGCCAGCTTCGCACGGCAACTGTTGAAGCACATGAACAATGAACCTCAAACCATTTTCTGGATTCTCTCTCCGCTCCAGCAGCTCGATACCTGAAGCGGGATTTCCATCGCCCGGGCAGGTGAAAACTGTATTGTGCCTTACGTGCAAAAAAAGGCGATCATTGGCTGGAGTGAATATATTGATCTGCCTGACTGGGGCATCGATCGCCTGAAAGCCAAGATCGACACTGGTGCTCGCACCAGCGCTCTGCATGTGGAAAGTCTCGAGGAAATGACTAATGGCAAGGTCCGCTTCGAAATCGTCCATGGCACGCGACGGAATCCGCGCCGGACAATCGTTACTTCGAAGGTAGCGAAATGGGCACGTGTCCGCTCCAGCAACGGACATTTCCAGCTTCGGTGCTTCGTCCGAACCCGAATTCAGATCGGCCCAATCTGTAAGGACGTTGAGGTTTCGCTCGTTTCTCGGGACAAAATGCTCTTTCGCATGCTCATCGGTCGAAAAGCTCTCGAGAATGATTTTCTCGTAAACGTCAGCAAACGTGCGTTGCTCACCAGCCGGCACGACAAAGCGTCCCCAAAATGAAAATTGCGATACTATCCCGTTCCCTGAAGTCCTACAGCACACGTCGGCTGAGAGAGGCCGCGTTGGCGCGGGGGCACAAATGCCTCGTTCTCGACACCCTCCGGTTTTCACTGAATCTCGAAAGGGACAACCCGGCGCTTTTTTATAAGGATAAGAAACTTTCCACCTACGACGCCATCATCCCGCGCATTGGAGCATCGATCACTTTTTACGGGTTAGCAGTAATGCGTCAGTTCGAGCAGATGGGCGTTTTCAATCTGAACCCTGCCATCGCGATCGCGCGTTCCCGGGACAAGCTTCACTCGATGCAGATCCTCAGCAGGCACGACATGGGGCTTCCCCATACTGCCTTTGTGCGAAGGCGTGACGATGTGCTGCCTGCCATCGAACGCGTGGGCGGCGCCCCGGTGATCATCAAGCTGCTCGAGGGCACTCAAGGCGTGGGCGTGATTCTCGCCGACACCGTAAAGATTGCGCAGGCCATTATTGAAACGTTGCAGAGCACGCGGCAGAACGTGCTGATTCAGAAGTTCGTAAAGGAGAGCAAGGGGCGCGACATCCGTGCGCTTGTCGTCGGCGACCGGGTGGTGGCGGCCATGCGGCGCACCGCCACGGGCGACGAGTTCCGCAGCAACGTCCATCGGGGCGGCTCGGCCCAGGTCGTGGAACTTTCCCCGGAATACGAGACAACCGCTGTGCGCGCCGCGCAAATCCTCGGTCTACGCGTAGCCGGCGTGGACATGCTGGAGGGGCAGGAAGGGCCGCAGATCATGGAAGTCAATTCATCCCCCGGTCTCGAGGGAATCGAGACCGCCACCGACAAGGACGTCGCCGGGGCAATCATTGGTGAGATTGAGCAAAAAGTGTTATTTCCGGATGTGGATCTGCGGCAGCGCCTCTCGCTGTCGGCCGGATACGGCATTGCAGAATTCGTTGTGCACCGGATGCCGGAACTCACTGGCCGCGCGCTTCGCAACACCGATCTGCGAGCCCGGAATATTCAGGTCTTGAGTATCGTAAGACAAACGAGGAACATCCCGAATCCGGGAGGAAACGAAGAAATCCTCGAGGGCGACATACTGCTTTGTTATGGAGAGCTTCGGGAGTTGCGCGGTATTATGCCCGAGAAAACTTCCGTGAAGAAACGGCGCAAGAAAGTCGAAAAAGCCGCTACAGAGATTGCCAGGTAAGCAAAAAGTCCCAACCCTGCGGATCGCCGGCCAACGAATCGGCCGCGGGAAGACTTACGATCTCGAAATCGCCTACAGCGAAAGTTACACCGGCCTCGCCATTACGATTCCTGTCCGGGTGATCGCTGCCCCGCAGCCCGGGCCGATCGTGTTCCTGATGGGCGTCGTGCACGGCGATGAATTGAACGGTCTCGGCATCATCCGGGAGATCATGTTCGAGCAATCCCTCGACTTGGTTCGCGGCACCGTGATCGCCCTCCCCTGCGTCAACGTCCCGGGTCTCGAAGCGCACAGTCGTTATCTCCCGGACCGGCGGGATCTGAACCGTTCGTTTCCAGGCTCCGCGACCGGCAGCCTTTCGGCCCGGCTCGCGCACGTGATTTACAACGAAGTGGTGCGCAAGTGCGACTACGGACTCGATTTTCATACCGCTGCCGTCCGAAGAACCAATTACCCGAACATCCGCGCGGATCTGACGAATCCGGAGGTGGCAAGACTCGCCCATGCCTTCGGAATTCCTTTGATCGTACACAATCGCGGGGCTGAGGGATCCCTCCGGAGAACCGCGGTCGAAAACGGCATTCCAACGATCGTCCTCGAGGCCGGTGAAGTCTGGAAAATTGAACCTGGAATCGTCGACCTCGGGCTGAAAGGCACCCTGAACGTTTTGATGGACCTGAAAATGCTTCCCGGCACGCCGGGTGAACCTCCCTTTTGCGCCGAAATTCGCCGTTCCAAGTGGATCCGCGCCGAACGTGGCGGCATCCTCAAGTTTCACGTCGTCCCTGGCGAAGCCGTGAGAAAGGGGCAGGTGCTCGCCACAAATTTAGGGATTCTTGGCAAGCATCAGAACCGGATCGTCGCACCCGGCGAAGGATTCGTCCTCGGAATGACAACCATGCCGGCCGTCAAACCGGGCGAACCGGTTTTCCATCTCGCTATCCCATCGGCCGGAATCGCTCAGCAGATCCGCCGTGCTGATCATCCTTTGGGAAATCAGCCCATCGACGAAGAACTTCACCGGGACCTCGCCACGAGCGTACTCGTGAAAAAGGTTTCAAACCGGCAACCACCGGGGTAGACAATTTGGAGTCATGAAGATCGCCATTCTCAGCGACAGTCACGACAACATCTGGAATCTCGAGAAAGCGCTGCTGCAGGTCGGTGAGTCGGGAGCGGAAGCGCTGCTCTTCCTGGGAGATTTCTGTGCACCATTCACGCTCAAACAGATAGGCGACGGTTTCAGCGCCGGGCCGATCCATGCCGTGTTCGGCAACAACGATGGAGACCCCTTTCTGCTCTCACAGATTGCAGCCGGGTTGGAGCACGTCACGCTGCACGGACAGTATGCAGAGCTGGAATTCGGAGGCCGGAAAATCGCAATCAACCATTATCCGGACATCTCGAAACGGATCGCAGAGAGTGGCGCGTTCGACGCCGTTTTCAGCGGACACGACCATCAACAATACGTGCATCAGACAGGCAAAACGCTCTGGGCGAATCCGGGCGAAATTATGGGCCGCTTCGGAGATCCCACTTTCGGCCTCTACGACACGGAAACCGGGCAGTTCGAGCACGTGAAGATTCGCGCCTAAGCGTCGCCTAACGGTTTCAATGCAGATCACACAAGCGAATAGCGCCGCAGGTGCGCCCGCAGCCGCACCCTAAAGTCCCCCATATCGAATAATTCTTTTGAGAACTGCTCCGGGGCAGAAATTCAGTACCGCGCTTCAAACCAGAGCGCAAGGCGCCACAAGATCCCCTCTCGAGAGGGGAAGAAAGGCCGCAGGCCGCTTCAGGGGTGTGTAAGGCCTTTGCCGAAAAACAGTTGTGTAACACCACGACCGAAAATGCGGTGTGTAACACCGTCACCGAAAAACAAACCGTCAAATGCCCGACGCATGAAGATCGAGCAATCACCCATGGATCCCCCATCTGGGCGTCGAACGGTCCCTATTCCACCAACCGCACCATGTAATTACCAACCTTCCCTTCCCGCTCGAGTTTTACGCGCTTCTGTTTCTGCGCTTCGAGCAGCAGATCGTTGAACGTTTTTACGCCGTACGCCTTTTCGTTGAACCCGGGCTCGCGACGTTTGATCGCCTGCTTCAACGCGGAACCCCACACCCCCGCATCGTCCGCATTCTCGTCGATCATACCTTCGAGCGTCTCCATGAGCGTGTCGATCGCTTTGCCGAGATCCAGGATTTTGGCGCCTTTGGCCTTGCTCTCCGGGAACTTGCTTACGGATTTTTCGGCCTTTTTGGGCTCCCCGCGGACGAGGTCGTCGTAATAGATGAATTCGTCGCAGTTATTGATGAAGAGGTCCGAACTGGAGCTCTTCACGCCGACCCCGATCAGCGTTTTCGCGTTTTCGCGGAGCTTGCTCACCAGCGGAGAGAAATCCGAGTCGCCGCTCATGATGACGAATGTGTCGACGTGAGGTTTCGTGTAGCATAGGTCGAGCGCGTCGACCACCATCCGGATATCGGCGGAATTCTTGCCCGCCTGCCGGACGTGCGGGATCTCGATGAGTTCAAAGGCCGCTTCGTGAAGATCCTTTTTCATTTCGCGGTAATGCTCGAAATCGCAATAGGCCTTTTTGACCACGATATTTCCACGCAACAAGAGCTTCGCGAGCACCTTGCGAACATCAAACGCATAGCCCGCGTCGCGCGCGCCGATGGCCAAATTCTCCAGGTCGAGAAAGACGGCCATAGTGAGAGGAGCATTGGAGTTTGTCATCGGTCGTGGCGGCGGGCTGAGATTATAAGGCGTATTTGTAAAATGGTTTTCATTGAAGATCGCGAGGGATTTTCGGCGCTGGACGAGGCGCAACGAGCGTCGCTATTGAGGAAATAACGGCGCGAGGCGCAACGAAGGCCAGCACAAAAAGCACCGCAAGATTGGCGGAATGTATTTTATAAACACCCCCTGCCGAATCACGACACTATAGCGCATCAAGGCAGCCGCAGAGAAACCGGGCAAGATTCTTTCTCGCCAGAAAAACATTTCCCACAAAATCCACGAACAGCGAAAATTTCTCGGGATGACGCAGCAAAAACCAGAGCAGCGCCAAAGTTCGAGGCCTTTGCACGTCGTCATCGAACCAGACCTTGAACGGCACGGGCAGCGATTGGCTCGCGACATCACTGATCGCGCGGACGGACAACACGGGAATCCCTTTCTCGGAACAACAGGCGACGATCGCCGCGGTCTCCATGTCAACGGCCCCCGCGCTATTCTCTATCGCGAGCTTTTCTTTGTCCGCCGCTGTTTCCGCAGGCTCCGGAACTGAGATCAGGTGTCCTGTCCTTACTGACATAACCGGAAGTCTGACCCGAGCCGCCTTCTGCAGAATTTTGTCCTCGCTCATATTGCTGCCCAGGAAAATGTCACCAGCCCTCAGATCTTCATCGAGAGCGCCGGCCACGCCTGATGAAATCCAGAGCCATGGACGATGGTCTGCCAGCACCTCACGCGCGACCGTATCGGCCGACTTCAAGCCGATCCCCGTGTGAACAACGAGCACTTCATGCCTTCCAAAATTTCCAAGAACCCATCGCAAAGCGCCCGTCCTCAATTCCCCGGGATGTCTCAGGTGTTGACGGAACTGACTGCTCTCATCGGGAAGGGCGAAGCTGCAGATGATCATGGGGACGGTTCCTGTCTGAAAGAAGCGCCCGATGCACGTTGCCTCAAATGCACGACGATCAACTGGGTTGCCTCACCGGCCCTTTGATTCGCGTCGGACCCCCGCGGTTCGGTCCCCGTTACTCTGGCACGGAACTCCGGGACATTCTCGATGGGCACCTGGGCCAGAACCTCTTCCTCCCCGCTTCGGAGCGCCGTCCCACCGAGGTCTGTCGCGATACCGACTACCCTTTCAACTTCCGAATCAAAACGCGCAGGCGTGGTAAATAATACGATCCGATCGTCGGAAACGGAAGGTAGCGGAAGGGCTTCTTCTGCACGGCGTTCGAGCATCTGTTTCAAAGCGTCAATATTCGGTTCGATCTCTTGGGTGGTCCTCGAGGGAGCGAAAAGAAAGATTCCGCAAACGATCAACGCCACACCGGCGCTCGCCAGCAGCAAGTATCTCAAATAGAAGATTCCAGGACGCTTCATCTGCAGGAATCTCGATTAAAAATCGGGAAAATGAAGTAGCAAGCCCTCGGCACGCTCTCTAAATTCGTCCTCCGCCATCATGAGAGCCCCGTTTGCCCTGTCTGAATCCATTGTTGCTCCGCGGTCGCTTCTCGTTCTACCCCCGAAGCGCTTCGACTGTAAACGGCGTGTCGGGTTCACCGACCAGGCAAAACCGCGCCTCCGGATCCATCCACAATGACGCGCGCAGAGCGGGCGAAAGCCCTGGTGGACGCCCTGGCCCGGGTTTACCCCGAAGCACACTGCGAGCTGGAATTTGATGATCCGCTTCAGCTTCTCGTGGCAACCATTCTGTCGGCCCAATGCACCGACAAACGCGTCAACATTGTCACAAAGACGCTCTTTCAGCGCTGCCGGTCCGCTTCGGATTTTGCAGAAATGAGTCAGGAAGCACTGGAGGATCTGATCCGCACAACCGGTTTCTTCCGGAGCAAAGCAAAGAACATCCGCGCCGCGGCGGCGGACATCGCAGCGAAGCACAATAGCGAAGTTCCCGGCACCATGGAGACCCTCACCGCCCTCGCAGGGGTCGGCCGCAAGACCGCTAACGTCGTTCTCGGGAATGCTTTTGGCAGGAACGAAGGTATCGTCGTCGATACCCACGTCACACGTTTGTCGCGCCGCTTGAAACTCACCCGTCACACCGACCCAATCAAAATCGAAAAGGACCTTGTGAAAGTGATTCCGAGGCGTCACTGGACAGACTTCAGCCATTGGCTCATCTGGCACGGGCGGCGCCGCTGTTACGCGAGAAAACCCGACTGCGCAAATTGCGAGGTCCAGACACTTTGCCCCAGCGCATTTAAATGCTGATGCAAGTTTCCATTTCGCAGCGATGGATTCGGCTTGGTCCGGTCCCGGATTGCGTCTGACAACAAAACTTTGGGCCATGTGACCAGACGGACAGAAATCTACGTCGGCGGACTCACGACGGACGGATTATTGCCGCGCATTTTTCGGCCAATCATCGCAAAATTCTTGCTCGGCAGGCGCCCACCTCAACGCTCACCACTCCATCTCGCATTCTGGTCGAGTAATCGGCGTCCAATAGGTCCACCATTTGTTCGCCACCGCCCGGCGCCGCGATGCGCAGATGGGCCGGCTCTACACTTGCGTTGATCGCCACCAGCACCTGCTCATTCTCCGTCCTCCGCTGGAACACGAGCTGTTCGTTCCCCACCATCACTTCCCGGTAATCGCCGTGCTGCAGCGCCGCTGACCCGGCACGCGCACGAGCCAGTTGAGCGATCAGTGACGGCAGATCCGCCTGCGGTGGATTGCGGGTCAGTTCCTGTAGATCCAACGGCGGTCTCAGCTCGTCATCAGTAAGGGTGTTTCTTTCCCCGCGGATGCCCCACTCGCTTCCGTAATAGATCGAAGGTGCGCCGGGCATTGTGAACAGAAGACTGTATAGTGTGCGCAGGTGCACCGTGTTCGTCAGTTTGCTCGCCACACGGTTCACGTCGTGATTGTCCACGAAATTGTACAAGTTCACCCCCCGGTAAATCCCGCCTTCGCCAAACTGCCGTCTAAGCGAGTGCGCGATTTCGAAGAAGTTGCGGTCGACGTGGCTCGAATACAAGCCTTTGTAGCATTCGTAATTGGTTACCGAATCAAGCATCTCCGGGTTGGCCCACTGGCGGTAATCGCCATGAATCAACTCTCCCATCAACCAGAAATCCGCGCGCAATCCCCGGCAGAACCCAACTAGCGCCTTTAGAAAACCCGTGTCCAGGCAGTCAGCGGCATCCAGGCGCAGTCCATCGATTTGAAATTCTCGCACCCAGCTTCTCACCGCCCCGAACAGGTGTTCGCGCACGTCCGGGTTATGCAAATTCAGCTTGACCAGGCTGTAGTGCCCGTTCCAACCCTCGTATTGAAACGGGTCGTTGCGAGGGCTGCGCCCTTCGAAGCGCAGGTTGTGGAACCAGTCGCGGTAAGCCGAGCGCTCTCTGTGCGCCAGCACGTCCCGAAAAGCCCAGAAATCCCGACCCACGTGATTGAAAACTCCATCAAGCACCAGCCGCATGCCTCGCGCGTGCAGGTCAGCGCTAAACGTTTGCAAAGTCTCGTTGCTGCCCAGCCGCCGGTCCACCCGGTAATAGTCCGCGGTATCATAGCCGTGCCGGCTGGACTCGAACAGCGGACCGATATAAAGCGTATTGGCTCCCAGCGCCTGAATGTGTTCCAACCAGTCCTGTACTCTCGCCAGCCGGGGGACAACCGGTAGATTAAAATCGTTGTGCTGCGGCGCGCCGCACAGCCCGAGTGGGTAAATATGGTAAAAGACGGCCTTCCGGCTCCAATGTTGCATGATTACTCCTCGTTTTCGGATCGTGAAAAACTGTGCCGTGCACAAGATCGAGACGGCTTACGCTCAACCCACAAGCGGCCAGGCGCCCGGGTAGAGGTCAAGTTGGATTCGAGCCGCAGCGAGAATTCCCACCTAAAGCCAGCGATTTCCTGAGATTCTGAAACAATTCGTCCGCATTGTGCGCCTCTTCCTCGGGAACCAATTGCTGGTATTTGGCGAGCGAAATTGCGGCGGCCGCAAGTTCGTTGTTTATCGCCTGAACGAGCGCCAGGTTAAAATGGAGATTGGAAAAGGTCGGATCCACCTCGACCGCCATTTCGTAGTGGACTTGGGCCAGTCGGAAGTCATTCACGTCGAAATACAGATTGCCCAGATTGTAATGGGCTTCGAAGTGACGCGGGTCGTGTTTCAACGAAGTGGTAAAACAATCGAAGGCCTTGCTCGTATTTCCGTTTCGCGATTCGATGATGCCAAGATTGCAGCAGGCATCCGCCACGCAAATACCCTCCTCGACCGCTTTTCTGTAAAACTCCGCTGCCCTGGTATCCTCGCGTTCATCGAACATCAACGCTTGTTCAAAAGAACTAGTTTCGGGAGCAAAACTCAGGATCTTATTGGCTGGGGCGTCGAACAGGAATTGCAATTGATCCGAATTCTCAGCGCTCCTCCTTCGCTTTCTGGCACGCTTGTATCCGAATTTCGACCCCTGAATCGGAAATTTCAGAATCTGACCCATCCGATGTTATGAAAATGCAAACGGTTCCGTGCTTTGCGCGGGTAGTTACGCGGTAGCCTTCTTTCTACCCCTTGTCGGCCTGCGTGCTGCAGCGGGCTTCTTCCCGCCCTTTGCCTTCTCCATGGGCTTCTTAAGCGCTTTTGTCTTCTCAATGCTTTGTTTGAGTGCCGTCATGATATCCACGACCGGTCTTTCCACCTCCGGCACACTTACCGCTTCCCGCCCGGCGATCTTCGATTCGATCATTTCCCGCAGCGCATCGTTATAGCGATCCGTCAGGTCGAGCTTCTTCAGACTTGATGTCATGGATTCCACCAGGCTGACCGAAAGCTTCAATTCGTCCTTGTTCACTTCCTTCTGCTCGATCTGTGGAACGCTCTCCATCTTTCGCAGTTCGGCAGGACTCCGCAGTTTATAGAGGACCAGCCCACCATCCAGAGGCGCGATCATTACGATATCTTCCCGATCACGGAGGACGACTCTCCCGACTCCCACCTTCCCGCTCGTTTTCAGCGCTTCCGTCAACAACGAATACGTTTTCGCGGCCACCAGTCCGTCCGGCCCGGCAAAATACGGAGACTCATACAGCGTGGAATGGACTTCGCCGGCATCAATGAATCCCTCAATCTCAATCACCTTCGTGCTCTTGAGTTTCACCTTTTCCATGTCCTCAGGGGAAATGATCACGTATTGCTCCGGTTCGACCTGATACCCCTTGATGATATCTCCCGAGGAAAGTGTCTTGCCGCACTTCTTGCACTTCTTCTCGTAACCCACAGGCCCGTTATCCTCTTTGTGCAATTGATTGAACCGGATCGTTTCCGCCGTGTCGACGGCGTTGTAGATCCGGATGGGAATCGTAACCAATGAAAACCGGATATGACCTTTCCAAATCGATCTCATGACTTCCTTGATGTAAGTTAAAAGGGGGTGAACAGGAACGTGTTTTGGCTGCGTGGCCGGGTGAATCGATCACTTACGCGAGATTCAAATCGGGCCGCAATCTTACGAAAACGGGTTCACGTAACATGCCGTCTTTCGTGAGCGAAGTAAACTGGTACTTCACAGGCCAGTGTTGGCTCAACCCAGATGGACCGTGCGTCGTCAACCAACTTTTTGCTAATTGGCTTCCTGGTTGTTGTCAATTTTTGCAGTTGTGCGGACACCGCTCCGAGGGATCGAACGTCGAAACCCGAGCCGACTTTCCCGACGTACTTGAGTTGATCGCCTTCCGGTCGCCCCAGGTGCAGCGCGCCAAAGGTCGCGGCGCGATCCCCTTCGCCTCGCGTATAACCAATGATTGCGCACTCGAGAGTCTGGCGGACCTTAATTTTCAACCAGGAATCGCTTCGCTTCCCCGGTAAATACGTACTGTTTCGCAGTTTGGCCATGATCCCTTCCAGCCCCATGTTCTTTGCGGCCTCGAAAAAGAGCGGTCCCTCCTCTACCTCGCCGCTCACTCGATAGGCACCGCCCTTTCTCACTGCATCCTCCAACCACTCGCGACGTCGGATGAGCGGCTCGTTGACGAGCGGACGCCCGTCGAGATAGAGGCAGTCGAAGGCATAAAATACCGCAGGGTTCCTGGCCCGGGAGCGTTCGATCGTATTTGCCCCTTTCTGCTGCATGCGATGGATGACGTTCTCGAAATCGGGCTTTCCCTCTGAGTCGAGGCAAACAATCTCTCCGTCAAACAATCCACATCCGGCTCGAAACGCCGTTTCCGGAACCACAAGTTCTGGAAATTGTTCCGTGATATCGTGCCCGTTGCGTCCGCGAATCCTGATCGTGCCTTCATCCAGGGAAGCCATGGCGCGGATGCCGTCCCATTTAACTTCAAAACAGTAGTCCTCCGAGTCCGGAGGCTTGTTCGCGGTGCGCGCCAGCATGGGCGGGATTGGATTCTCGAGCCAATCAACCTGCGGAGTATCCACTCGCTCGAGGAGCCACTGGCTTTCCTTCGTATGATGGATCCGATACTCTGCGTTCAATTCGCGCGATTGCAGGCGGAAGTAGAACCCGTTCTTTTTCTGCTTCGTAATCTCGTAACGGCCCCGTGCGAAAACCCACATCATGCCGCCGCCATATTCCATTTTTGGAATTGCGCCTTCGAAATTCACGTATTCGAGCGGATGATCCTCCACCTTGACCGCCAATCTCATGATACCGGGCCGAGGAGGCAAACCTTTCGGTATGGCCCACGAACTCAGAACCGCGTTTTGTTCCAGCCGCAGATCGTAATGCAAGCGCGATGCGCGATGCCTGTGAACGACAAATACGTTTCCCTGCCCAGGTATCTCCAGAGGAGGCGGCTCCGAAGTTTTCTCGAAACGCCGCTTTCGGGAATACTCTTCGAGCTGCTCCGGTGTTTTGTGGGTTCGAGCTGGGATACGGCGCCGGGAAGAACGGACGCGGGGTGCAGTGGATGTGGCATCCGTATGAAGGGGTGTTGCATATGCGCCGATCGCTTCCCAGGGATCGCCTGTTTGCAGCAAGCGTTCCGGAACATTGTGAAGATCGAATTCCGCAGGAGATTCAATGGAAGCGAGGTCGCTCCAGTCCAACGGCGTAGATACCGGTGCTCCGGGAAGTCCCCGAACGCTGTATGGTGAAACAATGGTTTGCGACTGCCGGTTACGGTAAATATCCAGCAGAATTCTGCCTTTCCGGAGTTCCTTCTTGATATGCAACGTCACGGAAGAAGCATGGGAATTCACGAACGGCTGGGCGACTGCCTTCGCCGCTTCGAATGCCTCAGAAAACCCATATTTCGATTCGATCGGCGTCAAGACGTGCAGCCCCTTCCTGCCCGTCGTTTTAACGAAAGGATGATACCCTGACTCCTCGAGGTGCTCTTTCAACTCCAGCGCAAGTTCCTTGACGTGAGGGAACTTCAGATTCTCCGGCGGATCCAGATCGTACGCGATATAATCCGGTCGATCAAAATGTGGCGCGCGGGAAGGCATCTGGTGAAGTTCGATGCACGCCAGGTTTGCCATCCAGACCAGCGAAGCCTCCTCCGTCGCCAGTACGTAGTCTATCGGTTCATTCCCAAGCGGCACATGTTCGATCCAATCTGGTGCCCAGTCGGGCCGGTTCTTTTGGAAGAACGATTCTCCGCCAATGCCATTCGGATAACGCACAAAGGAAAGCGGACGTCCCTTTACATGCGCCAAGATTGTGGGTGCTATCTTGAAATAGTATTCGATCAGCTGCGCCTTAACGATGTGATCGTCGGAGAACAGCACCTTCGTCAGATTGGAAAGTTCGATCTTCCTTTTTCCGACCCGGGCTAGTTGTTTCTTGGCCGAGGGCATAAGTAACATTCGTCTGGTGCTTGGGTCGACCCAGGTTCCGGTCTACTCACCACTTCCGTCGTGGATTGCAACATAGGCACCGAAGAATCGCGCGGCGGCGACTGCACACCCCGGTCGCATAGCGACGACAATCGAAAACAAACCAGATCCCCGCCCTGATTCTTTTTCGCTGGAGTTCTGACCAATGATGAACGCTGCACGGTTAGCGAAAGTAGATCGTTCCAAACGACCTTTGCGACCTCACTCGAAGATTTCGTGGCCAGATATGGCCGACCCGGTCGGTTGAAGCGGCGCGCCCGACAGGGTTCGAACCTGTAACCCACAGATGAGAGGGTTTTTGGGTTCGAGTCCCTACAGGTGTCAAAGGGGTACGGCGCTCTGGTGATGCGAGACAGTTTCGGACGTTTTACATGTGGAAGAAATGAATGTGATCAACCTTTCCTTCAGTACGCCTTTTTTGCATTGTGGATGATCGCGAGTCGTCAGATGTATTGAGCACCTAAATGATTGGGGGCTAACCAAGTGCCAGTGACCCCGTCGGTAGAACCGAATGACAAAGAAGAACTTCGAACTCGTGACCGGTGCAGCCATCATGCTTCTCGGCCTGGCGGTTTTCCTTGGCGGGATGATCATTGAACCTGGGGGGAATACTCTGTTCTGGTTGATTGCAGCTGTCAGCTTAATGGGTGCCTTAAATTTGCTGGCGAAGCGGTGGCAGGATAGGAACAAGTAGGCGTTCCAGATCATTTCGAAGCAGAGAAAGCCCCGCATTCTCAAGCGCACCCGTAGGTCTCGAACCCCAAACCTACTGTTCCGTAATTGGGAGAAGCACAGAGACGGTCCACCGCAAATCTATCAGCGTTACCGTTTCGACCTGACGCGAGCGCCCACCGGCGGTGCAGATGGACACAGCGACTGGCATCGGAGAACGGTAACGACAACGGTCGCCACCTCGATCTGGTGCGCTGAGCTCCCAAAGCGGCATCGTTCTCGGAATACGAGCGACTGACACGCGGACGGAATTGGGCGCTGCGCGCGTTGAACAGGGTGATTACTGCCTCTAGCCAAGTTCAAAAGTGGCTCACTAATTTTTCTCCGAGTTCAGCCCTTATTCGTAAGTCCTTCACTCTCAACAGCGCGCCCGACAGGACTCGAACCTGTGACCTACGGATTAGAAGTCCGTTGCTCTATCCAACTGAGCTACGAGCGCTTGTAATTTATTTCGAGATACTTACACACAATCGGCGAAGCGTAAAATTCCGGACTTGTAACCCGGTTTAGTAACCCGGCAGAATCGGGGGTGCCATGGACGGAAATCCCGGAACGCTTCGCAAAGTTGGTGAGTGCCTCTACCGCAATCATCGAGGGACTTACTTTGCGCTGATCAAGAGCAACGGCAAGCAGATTAAACGCTCATTGAAGACAGAAGATGCGGCCCTCGCACGCCGTCGACTCAAGGAGTTGCGCATCAAAGCGACCGGGCTGACGGGCGATGAGCGGACGATGCGGTTCGATGAACTGGCGGAGCGCTGGCTTCGACTGAAGCAACCGGAACTGAAACGGCGCTCCTTCGAGCGGCTCGAACTCGTCATGCGGACGGTGCGGCCATTCTTTGGCGGACTCCCCGTGCGCTCGATCGGACAGAACCAAGTAGAAACCTGGCAAGTAACCCGCGGGCGGAAAGTCAGTGCCGCGGACGTTCAACTACGAGCGGCAAACGCTCCGGGCACTGTTCGACTACGCGAAGGATGACCTGCGAATCCTTCTCGAAAATCCGCTCGCGGAATGTGAAGAAGCGCAAACAACCCGTGAAGGAGCTTCAGATTCCCACGAAGGAACAATTTCGCGCGCTCGTCTCGGCGCTCCGATCAGAACCTCGGGCGAAAGAAGCGGCAGATTTCGTCGAGTTTCTCGCGTATTCCGGGCTCCGGCTCGGCGAAGCAAGGGCGGTGCGATGGCGAGACGTGAATTTCGAATTGAATACGCTTCTCGTCACGGGGGGCGCAGACGGGACAAAGAATCACGAAGTCCGCACTGTGCCGCTGTTCCCTCCCCTGAAGCTGCTCGAAGGGATGCGAGTCGCGGAACGGGATTGCGAATTAGCAAAGTTGCGGCCCGATAGGCAAAGCTCGGGCGCTGGCGCCAGCCAGAGCCGGCTGTGAGCAGTCGGCGAAGTATCCGAAAACCGTCTCTTCGAACTCGACTCGGCTAAGAAAGCGCTTGGGACTGCCTGCCGGAAACTGGGGCTTCCCACACTACGGCCACCACGCCATGCGGCATTTCTTCTGCTCCAATGCCATCGAAGTGGGATGCGATTTCAAAGTAATTGCGGGCTGGCTCGGGCATAAAGACGGCGGCGTTCTGGTGGCGCGGACATACGGCCATCTGCGGAACGAGCACAGCGACGCGATGGCGAAGCGGATGACGTTTGACGCTGGAGTTCGCCTTCTTAAGAGATGAATCAGTCGATCGACTCCAAGCGGTGGCATCGTAGAGATCCTACGTTTGTTGCGTAAGCTGGACCGCTGCCGGATGAACGAATACAGAGCTGAGTTGTCCGACGACATGTCCGGAGTGGGTCGAACGAGTCGAGTAAGGCTGGTTGCGGACAGCTGCTACGGCCTGAAGGCCAGGCTAGAAACAGGGCGTCGGACGCCGATCGAAAACTTGGGTGCTATTGCTCGCCCACAAGCACGCATCTCTGGAAAATCGTTGTGGCTAGGCTTCGAACAGCTCGAAGTTAGATTCAGAGAATCGGCCATGCAGAGGCTTCGAGAGGAAGTTCGGTGAGTATTGTCCGAGAATCAGACCTGATGCGACACAGTATTGAGAAGCTGTCGCTACAGAGTCGTCGCAGTTTTCGCTGCTATTCGTTTCGCTGCTGCGGAGCGAACGAATCGCTGCGAACACCGACAACTTTCTTCGATGGATTCTCGGGCCGGCCTGGAAGTCAACAGTCTCCCGCGCCATTTCGGCGCGCAGTCGATCGATGAGCAACACTGTTATCTGCTTACGACTTGGCGATGCTGTGTCGGACTCAAGGATCCGAACGTTGTTCGAGAGCACCATGGACACTTTCGACAGTCCTTACATCGCGCGCTCGGCCATAGCGATGCTCGGTGATATCAAGCGTGTTCAGAACTCTGAAGCATTGGCAACGCTTGGCTGCAAATCAAAGCTCAGCGAACCGGAGCCAAGTGCGAAGAAATTCAGGACAGTCCCGCACGGTGCTGCTGAGCCTAATTAGGTCGCGGTTTCGTGCCGCACGCTCGCGGCATGAAAAATCCAGAAAGCTCCAGGCATCGCCACGCCGCGCTATGCCTTCACGCGAGTAGAAGCGGCGAAAGTGCTGGGCATCAGCCCGGCGACGATTGATCGGCTGACACAGCGCGGACTGCTTCGCCCATCGCGGGCGACACGGCGACCGCTGTATAGTTCGGAGGAGCTTCAGCGCTTCATCCGGGAAACAACCGGGGACATCGATTGACCGAAGGGGCGGCCTTGCGGTGCGTGAGCACCGCTGGCCGCCCTTTGGTTTATCTATAGCCCATATTTCACCGGGACAGCTCCCTTGTTTCTCCCCGGAACTTTCAGGACGCCCGCTCGATGCGTATCGCGCTTCCGGCCGCGCAGACGCCCTCGAACGGAAAATCCACGATAACGAGATTGCCGAGTTTGCCTGGAATCGTACCCAGTGCACCGTCCGCGTTCACCACGACGGATCGATGATTGAAGTTGTTAGTCTCCCAGTGCTGGCAGCCGCACGAACAAGAATCGAAACGTAAACGGGGCAAATGTGGTCCGTTCTCAACGAAGCACAGTCGCAGGATGATGAAATTCCTCGGGGGCCTTCGGACGGCAGGAACTGCCTCTTTTCGTCACTCTGACCTACGGCGCGCGAGTGGGACCGAGACGCCACAGTCTGGAAACGACATCTCGATACTTTCGCGAAATGGCTTCGACGGTACAACTCGAAAATGTCAGCTCTTTGGAAACTCGAACCGCAACAGCGGGGAGCCCCCCATTATCACTTGCTTGTCTGGGGAGTGCCCTTCCTTCCGTGGCAGAAGCTCTCCGTGCGATGGACTGAGATCGTTTACGGTGTCGAAGCTTCAAGGGATGTCCCGATCGAAAAGGGCCTCGCAGCAGGTCTCCAGGCATGGCGCCGCTGGGCCGATCAACTCAAAGCAAACCGAGAGATACTCGAACACTTGGATGCCGGCTGCAGGGTCGAACGCGTTCGGTTCATGGAACGGCGTCATGTCCTACGCGTCGAAAGGATATATGGGAAAGGCAATTAACGAATTCCCCGAGGATTGGATCAACGTTGGGCGGTGGTGGGGAGTGATCGGACGAGAAAATCTTCCGAAGTCGCGTGTCAAGGAGTTCCCGGAGGATGCATCGACCGGGATCCGGTTCGGCAGAACGATTCGCCGATACTCTGGCCGCGAAGCATCGAGAACGCTGCAAAAGACAGGGATTGAAACCTCGAAAGCGTCGCGCCTACCACATGCGCACGATCTACACGCAGGATTTCCTTCTGTGGTCCCGAGCTCTCACCTGCGCTGCCGGAGGGCGCCGAATACTACGACCACGACCGAAAGACAATCGGCGTCCGCTTCTCCGAATGGTGGTGGAAGCACACGGACGGCGAAGTCCCCTTCTGACTTCCAAGCGAAGCGCGGGAGAGAGCGAAGCGAACGAAAGAGATGTTCCCCCGAGCCGGGGATCTCAAGGGGCTGGCGGCGAAGCCCCTTGTTCGTTTGTTCGAGTGAGCATCGCGAACAATCCCCTTCTGTTCGATCCGCCTACACGCTCGACTTTCGCCCCGTGACTGATAAACTTTCACCCGTGAAAAAGTTCATCGCTCACTACGCAGTGAACACACCCAAGGCTTCTCCTACGTTGTATAATCACCTTTTAGTCATAGAATAATGTTTGGACTATTCACGCCTAAAGAAATCGCTCTATTCCGAAAGGGCATAGATTCACTTGAGCACCGCATCGGCACGTCTTCGTCTTTTGATGAGATCCGTCACGTTATTGACGCTGATATAAAAAGATCAGCCCAGCCATACATTGCGGCTATCCGAAATTCAAGTAGTCCGGAACAGGTAGCAACCACCGCCGTTTCAAACGTAGCAGGTAACATTGTAGAGGGTGGAAGCTTATGCCTCTCACCGCGGAATCCTCTCTCCTGCAGGCGAAGAGATGTTTCGGATCTACAGCAACTGCCTCGACTACCTTGTAGATTCTGGCTTTCTCGATGCAGACAAACGGAACAAAAATATTGCGGCTATTCGCCACAATATCAGCGCCGTTGGCTAACAAGGCGCTGCAGTGAACCCCTAGCCGCGGCTCCACCAACATTCCATCGCACTCAGATGCAGCGGGTATCCCCATGAATCGCACCCTGTCTATATTAATGGAAGGCCAAGATCCGTCGATCCAAAGGCAAATGACTCGACGCGTTGCTGCACTTATGTCAAGTGTCCAATACATGCAGACGTCGAGGGCAGAACAATACATTCGCGTCGAAAAGCACGGATGGAAAGCGGAAAGGCTGGAGACACTCTTTGCCCTAAACGCCTTCTATCTTTTCGTTCTTGGGCCACTGGCTTCGTTCAGCCCGAGACCGCGCTCGGACAATTTGGCGTAACGTCTCGATCGTTTACGGCAGCGAGCTCATATTCGACAAGGACCGTGCGCAGAAGATCCGATCTGCACACGCGTCGTTCTCCGCGATTGCGCAGAAAGTTCCTGGAGGGTTGGAAACCCTGTCTGCAAACCAAGCCAGCGACATCGTATTCCGCTTGGATAGAGAGTTAAATGGGGACCGAACAGACAGATCCATGGGTTAAGGGGGTCGAAAATGCCATTGAGGCATTTGCAAAGGCGCACAAGCTTACCTACGCGAGGAGCGAACGTGAGCTTTCGGCCTCGTTTGAGATCGGTTGCCTACACTCATTAACAGATTTCTACGAAAAAAACTCAACGCTGTCGCCGAAGAACCTTGATCATGGCATTTACCGATATCTGACTACCCCAAATGGCAACCCGGATAACTTCTCCCATGTTGAGGGGAAAGTCGGGAACGACGCATTCGAGATTCGACAACAGGTTCGGGTACGGTCTCACCTTAATCCGGATGTAGCGTTTACCCCCGATATGGTTGTCATTCGAAAGGGCTCCAAGATTGAGGGAGAGAAAGATCCGGACTATGCTCGTGGAAAGCGCAAGTTCTTTTTCGTTCACTCGACTGATGTCATCGCTGCCCATGAGTGCAAGTCGACCAATCCGTTCCCAGAATTGCTCGTATCGTTTTTGGGCATGCTCGTCGCGGCGCACGAATGGCTAGGAGGGGCGGTCGATCGATCGCATGTCGACCCTAAGGGTGCACACCTCGCTCCTTCCCTATTCGTTGGTGGAACCGCGAGTGGAGTGCACCATCGCATGGTGAAGGCGATGGAAACTTCCATGCCGCTTAACGTCATTCTCGGATTACACCGAGGCACCTGGAACCTGCTCGATCCTGCCATAAAGCGCAATCGCATCCGGGTATAAACGGAGCTAACTAATTAAACACTGGCGGGCTGAACAACAACTTTGTTCAGCATTTTCTTCATTTCTAACGCGCGACCCAAATTTAGTAACCCATTTAGTAACCCGATGGACAATTTCAGACGATTCGTGATGACTTCTGCAAATCACTCGTGCGCCTGCAAGATGCTTATTTCAGCACACTTGCAAACGTAGTGATGATGCCTGAGCAAGCAAGCAAAATCGCTAGGTTCGCATTAGAAGTCCGTTGCTCTATCCAACTGAGCTACGAGCGCTTGAACAGATTGCGCTACTATGGCAGTAGCCGAAAGCGAAGGCAAAAAGTTCTCCCCCCGACCTGAGAAGTATGGATTTTTCTAAGGTCCTTTTCGGCCGACCACGCAAGCTCAACCCGGTAGGAGCCCACCGGAAAATAGGCGCTGCGTGACCTCCTCGAGAGTCACTCGCTCTTCGTTCCGTCGCTCGGCTACTGCGGCCAGGTCCGAGACATCCTGCATCAAGTCCTCGTAATCCTCGACAGGCAGGACAACCGCCACCCGCTTGCCGTTCTCATCTGTCAAAAATCGCGTGGTCATGCCGGAAGTCTCTCATTTTCCGGCGCACGGTTCAATTTAACCGAACGTTGCGGGAACAGACAAATATCCAGAAGATCGGTATAATCGGATAGACCTAAAAAGACAGACCCTTGCTGCTCTCTGTTTGCGGCGTGAATTTCCTGCCGTGACAAACCTTGGCGGTGCGATGGACGGAGATCGTCTATGGCGTTCGCCTTGGGAAATGCCCAATCGTAAACGGACGTGCAGGTTTTCGGGCGTTTCGAAAATGGGTCGACGAACAGAAACTACCCAAAGAAATCGTCATTTGGACGGCGCCTGCCGAGTCGAACGCGTCCGTTCATGGAACAGCGTGATGTCCTATCCCTCCAAGGAATACATGGGAAAGCCAATCGATGAAGTCCCCGGAAATTGGCGGAATGTCGGGCGCTGGTGGGGCGCAATCGGGCGCAAAAATCTGCCCCAATCGCGAGTGAAAGAATTTGCCGAAAACGTAGAACCCAGGATTCGATTCGGCAAACAATCTGCCGAGACCTCGACGCGAAATATCGAGAACGGCGCAGAAGACAGTGCTTGAAACCGCGAAAGCATCGCGCCTTCCACATGCGCTCCATCTTCATGGAGGATTTCCTCCTGTGGTCCCGAGCGCTTAGGTGTGCAGCGGGTGGCGCCGGACACAATGACCACGACCGAAAGAAAATCGGCGTCCGCTTCTCCGAATGGTGGTGGAAGCACACGGACGGCGAGGTCCCCTTCTAAAATCCTGACTTCCAAGCGAAGCGCGGGAGAAAGCGGAGCGAACCGAAAGAAATGTTCCCCCGAGCCGGGGATCTCAAGGGGCTGCCAGCGAAGCCCCTTGATCGTTCTTTCGAGTGAGCGAAGCGAACAATCCGTTCTGTTCGATCTGGTTACACGCTCGACATCCGAGTCAGGGCATGTGACAGTTCACTCGTGATTTCGTGGGATAGTCACCGCGAACGCTTCCAATTTTGTTCGTATATCATCCGAAGCTGAATGATATACAAGTCTGCATAATCACTTGTTGGCCGGATATAGAGTGAAGTCGGTATCGCATGTCGCAGTGCAGTAGTAACATGTGACTTGTCACAATTCTTAACTTATGAAGGAGAAAAACATGAATGTAGAGGTAACGAAGTACCGAACAGATCTGGATCAATGGGTTAAATCGGGGAGATGTCTCGCCAGCCGATGAATCTTTCGCGCCTAACTGTATAATCCACATGGCGGGTGCTCCGGAACCGAATCTCTCGGTAGACGCTTTCAAAGAGCTGGTCGCTGGCCTCCTGACTGCATTTCCGGACTTCCAGGTAACGGTGGAAGATCAAATGGTTTCGGGTGACAAAGTCGCCACCCGATGGATAGCCAAAGGAACACACAATGGACCTCTTGGCGAAGCACAACCCACAGGAAGACAGGTGCAGTTCGCAGGTCTGATCTTTGACCATGTGGTCGGGGAGCAAGTAGTCGAACGTTGGGAGCAATGGGACCAGATGGGGATGCTGCAACAGCTCGGTCTCGTCTGATGAACAAAAAAGCGCGCAACTATACCTTTAGACAATTGGGCTAACAAGACAAATTCAGCGGACGGCAACAACGCCGCCGCTGATTTGCGACGTTCGGCTTAGAAATGAGCGATTCGCTTCCAGATAGCATTGGCGAAAGCATCATCGCCCACGGAGAGGCGGTCGAGCTTGGCGCTGATATTGCCGAGTTTACTTTGGATCAGTTACTCGACGACGGCTTGCTCAAGGACATCCCTTGGATTGGCTGGATCTTCAAAGCCAAAAACGTATACTCGTCAGTTTCGGATCGCATTCTTCTCGCCAAGATTGTGAAGTTCCTGATCAGTCTTCGCTCCCAGACCAGAACACAGCGCTCAGAGATACTGAAGCAACTGGAGACTTCTCCCAAGGAGCGTCGCCGTATCGGGGAGCACATTCTGATCGCATTGGAGCGCCTCGACGACTTGGAAAAGCCAGCGCTGATAGCGAAGTGCTTCTCGTTCTACCTCGATGGGCTCCTCTCCTTTCGCGAGTTTTCGCAGCTAATCGACGCGATCACCAAATGCCATCAGACTGACCTATCATGGTTCTACACGCCGGTCCCTCGAATTAATCTGAGACCGCCATACGAACGATTGTTTGCTGCGGGATTGTCTCAGCTCAAGAATTCCCAGCATGTTCCACCGCACCGTGAATTCCAACCATTGCCCGAAATGTAGTTGGAGTATGAAATGTCCCGTTTGGGTGGTTTGCTACAGGATGTCGTCTCAGATCGACTTCCCAATCGCCCTGATGCAGAGTCTCGGCGCAAGGAGAACCTCCACAAACCGAACGCGAAAGCAGCCGAACAAGACGGTGCTGGACAACCGCCTACCCGCTCCCAGTCGAAATGATCACTGTAGCTAGATGAGCAAGCCAATCACCATTCTCAGGAAGAAGGCAAAAGCTGGAGATCAGGGTTTGCCGCGAGCGACCCTGGCATTCTATGGTCCCGACGACCGTCGTGCCACTAAGGCCGTCCTTGGAATCTTTCTCTCGAACGACAAGGAAGACGGGATTATCCATCGCTATAGGGTCGAATCCAGAGACGTGCGATACGACGTGAAGACACAGGAGGAAATACTGGCACGCATCAAGGAGCACGAAGTCCGCTCCCTCATCATGGTTGAGAAGATTTTTGGCTGTCCTCACGAAGAAGGAATCGATTATCCAAAGGGAGAAAGGTGCCCTTTGTGCCCATTCTGGAAGGAGGATCGGGATCGCTATGCAGCCCTCGAGTAATAAGCTCAGAAATATGGAAGGCGAACCAGCGGATGCTGTGCAGGGCTCGGAACACCGCAACTTGAAGAGACATCAACGGCTCGCCCTCACAGATCCTGAACGTTAGGCGTATTGGTTGGCGGAATTGCAATGACCCAAGTCGACACCAAATCCCGATTCAAAGCAAAGCTGCTTCGTCCGGCAAAGCCTGGCAGTGATACATCGTGGGCATTCGTAGTACTACCAAAGGATGCGAGTGAAAAGCTTCCTAGACGGGGAAGGACGACTGTAGAAGGCACAATCAACGGGCACCATTTCCAGGCGACACTCGAGCCGGATGGTCAGCTGAGCCATTGGCTACAGGTAAGCAGTGAGTTGCACGAAGCCGCAGGCGCGAACATTGGGGACATCGTCACGCTAGAGCTCATGCCTGTGGAGAAGGAACCTGAGCCTGACATGCCATCAGATCTTCAGGAGGCACTGGCGGCCGCTCCTGAGGCTTGTAGGGTTTGGAGCGATACGACGACTATCGCACGATTGGACTGGATACACTGGATTACTTCAGCCAAGCAACTTAAGACTCGCGCAAAACGGATTGGTGATGCCTGCGACATGCTTGCATCCGGCAAGAAGCGGGTTTGCTGTTTCGACCAGTCTGGCTACTACAGCAAGGCCTTCCGTGCGCCCGAGGCGGCAGATTTCTCGAATGGGGCATGACGTTGAATACGCCTAATCGGGTCGCCGGGAGTGATTAGCTCCCGGCTCCCACACCACCCGGCGTACGGGTTTAACTTTGGTCGTTCCTCCCTTGCCGCTTCGCGGTACCCTGTGGGCATCTGTCTTGCGTTGCTCGGCTGTACCGGGCGGTTCCAATTTGACCAGCAGCTAGACATTGCGGTCCTTGCCATAGTGCAGTCCAATCCATAGCGAACGCAGTTCGGGCACTCCCTGTTCATCCAGCCAGCGCTTGTTCAGGGCACGTTGCACGAGTCCGTTCCCGCTCATCCGCCAATAGCCCTTTCGGCTGCGGCTGGCCATCCTGACTTCCTCGGTGTAGCAACGGGGTCTGTCATCAAATCTTGACACTGCTCATCCGTCCAGGTTCGGAGCGGGCAGGCGTTTTTCCGGCACCTCCAAGAATCGGCGCACCTCCTAACTCACGATCGCCGCGCTATCAATCTCCGCGCCCAGGTGTTTTGAAACCAGCCCATTCTTTGCAAGAGATTCGCCTCCGGCGTTCCAAAATCCTGCGACGGAGATCGATCAGCAATATTCACGGACGCGCCCGCCAATATTGTTCTTCGGACACCTCTCGCCGAGGAGCGTCGCCAAGAACAGCTCGCGCTGAAACATTGTGTCCGGCGCTGGTGGCAGCGTTGCAAGCCATTCCAATCCGCAATCAGGCACCCGACAGCCGGAACGGCCCATCAACGCTCCGATCGTAATAAAGGCATCGTGTCCGGTGAAATTCATTCTGCATCCATACGCATGAACCCAAACCTGCAAGTAACCAGGATCCACATGCGTGCAAAGATCAACTGCACCGTTTCAGGCCGGCCCAAATCGATGTTCTCGCGGATGACCTCCTCAAAGAACTCCCTTCCATGGCGTGGGCGTTCCCACACCCGGGCAACCGAAAACTCGCCCTGCAATACCGGTGAGGTAACGGGTCTGCACCGGCGGAATTCCGTTTCGATCTTATCGGTCTCGACCTGCGCGTCCGCGATCAGCCGGGTCTTCCACGGTTCCCGTCGGAACGCTGAAATACACAACCGGACGCGGGCGACGCAACTTTTATCCACAAGAGCGGAATAACTATCCGCCGACAAACCTCGAAAACTCGCGAAACTATATGGAAAAGCTGACGCAGACAATCCGCAAGGCCTACGAATACCTCGTCAGGATAGCTTCGAGTGGCCAATCCCTCTTCCTGTTAGCGGTGCGTCTCTATTGGGGCTGGCAGTTTTTTGTGACTGGCAAAGGCAAGCTGGCAAACCTCGGGCCGGTCGCAGAATTCTTTAAGAGCCTCGGCATTCCGATGCCCACACTGAATGCCTTTCTGGCAGGAACGGCGGAATGCTTCGGCGGGTTGCTTCTCCTGGCGGGCCTCGCATCGCGACTTACCGCCATCCCGCTGATTTTCACAATGATCATAGCGTATCTGACCGCCGATCTCGACGCAGTGAAGAGCATCTTCAGCGAGCCGGATAAATTCGTCAGTGCGGACCCGTTTCTCTTCCTCTTCGCCTCGCTGATCGTGCTGGTTTTCGGCCCGGGGTTGTTCTCGGCCGACGCACTGCTCGGCAGACTGTTTCGCAAAGCTCCAATTCAAAATCCGAACGCTGAAACGCGAACTTAACCCGCCATTCCCCTTCACCATCAAAATACCATCGAACCGAAAGATCTCAGCAGTCCCGCGCTCGCGTGAGCGCGACTAGGCAGCGGGAAAACCAAACGCAACACCGAAAAAACAAGAAAGAAAATGAAGAAGTCAAACACCACAAAGACGCTGCTTGCCGGCGCCGCGATTGCCGGTCTCATGAGCGGAAGTGCCGCGCGTCTCCAAGCCGCCACCACTTTTGCTGCGACGCACGACAGTATCGCGAAGCCGGGTGTAATGGCGACTCAGACCGGCACCGAGAAGGAACCGGGTACGCACGCCTGCAAAGGGATGAATGCGTGCAAGGGGCAGGGCGGTTGCAAGACCGGGGACCAGGGCTGCAAAGGCAAGAACACCTGCAAAGGTCATGGCGGTTGTGCTACCGACGGCAGCAAGGAAAAGGAAGAATAGCATTTCCTGCAGTTGGCCCACAGTGGGGGAGAGCCACGGCACTAAACCTTTGGCTCTCCCCATTGTAATCTCCTGTATTTTCTTTACTTAAATTTATGCCTGCCAATCCTTATAATGCGTTTACGGACTACGGCGTGGGCATCGGCTTGCGTATTCCCCATTACCGCCACATTCTCGCAAAGAAGCCCGTTGTGGATTGGTTTGAGATCATCTCAGAAAACTTTATGGTGGATGGTGGGCGCCCGCTCGAAGTGCTCGATGCCATCCTTGAGCAATACCGCGTCATCCAACACGGTGTGGCCATGTATTTCGGTTCGGCCGACAAGTTGAATCGCGAACACCTCAAGAAGCTGAAGCGACTGGTCAAACGTACCAAAACGCCCTGGCTTTCCGATCATCTCTGCTGGGGCAGCGTCGATGGGCGTTACACGCACGATCTTCTGCCCATGCCATACACGTTCGCGGCCGCGAGAGTGACCGCGCAGCACATCCGGGAGGCGCGAGATTTCCTTGAAGTGCCGATCTGCGTGGAGAACGTCAGCAGCTATGCCGAGTTCCATGCGTCGGAAATGACCGAATGGGAGTTTCTCAGCGAGGTGGTGGAACTGGCCGACTGCGGTATCCTGCTGGACGTGAACAACATCTACGTCTCGTCGCAGAACCATGGCTTCGATCCGTATGATTATTTGAACAACATTCCCCATCATCGCGTCGGTCAGATTCATATCGCCGGCCACTCGAAGTTCGAGAAATACATCCTCGATACCCACGATCATCCCGTGCTCAATCCAGTTTGGAAGATGTATGCTCACGCCACCAGAAGGATCGGTAACACGGCGACCCTGCTTGAATGGGACGACAAAATTCCTTCGTTCGATGAGGTCCACGATGAAGCCTTGAAAGCCAATGCCTTTCGCCGCAATGTCGCGAATGAAACCGCACGCGCCTGAAGATATAGCTTCCCCGGCCGACCTGCGCGCTCTGCAGCGGCTCATGGCCAGCGCCGTCATGAGGCCTTTGACCGACGACTACGACATGCAACAGGAATGGTCGGATGGGTCTCCTGCCAGCGAGGTCGTCGAGCAATTTATCAAACCTAACGACCGGCTGACGTCATTCGAGCGGCTCGAAATCTATAACAGGCAGTATTGGTTTCGAATCATCGATTGTTTCTATGACGATTTTCCCGGAATGCGTGCTGTGCTCGGCGAGGTGAAGTTCGAGAAATTCACCCGGGCTTATCTGGCACGGTATCCGTCGCGCTCCTTCACTCTGCGGAACCTGGGCTGCCATCTCGAGGAATTCGTTCGCACTGAGCCGCAATGGACGTCACCTCACGAAGAACTTGCGCTCGACATGGCCCGCTTCGAATGGGCCCAGGTCATCGCGTTCGACGGTGAAGCGCGGCCACCGGTGAGCGTGGACGATCTGCTCGGCAAAGATCCCGACGTGCTGCGACTGGGTCTCCAGCCCCATCTCACATTGCTCGAGTTGAACCACTCCGTGGACGATCTCTCGCTTGCGTTAAAAAAGGAAGAAGTGCTCGATAACAGTGCCAGCAACGCCGTTTCTCCCACGCGCGCCAAACCCCGCCGCAAACGCATGCCCAAACCGAAGCGCGGCCGCATTTACGTGGCCGTTCATCGCTACGACAATGCGCTGTACTACAAGCGCATGGAGAAGGAGGCCTACCTGTTGCTAAGCGCGTTGCAACGCGGAGCGACACTCGAAGAAGCATGCGAGGAAGTGCCTGCCTCGGAAACTCAATCCTCGGACGCATGGATCTCCGGGATTACCAAATGGTTCCGTATCTGGGGCGAACTCGGATGGTTCTGCGCCGCAAGCTAATGTCCACTTTAAGGTCGTGGAGTCCACACGCCCGTTGGGTGTGACCCAACGAACGAGACGGAGAAGAACCGATTTTGCACAATCCATTCACGGTGAATTGCCGGAGAGATTTCGGAAGGTTTGATTTCACTGCGTCCCCCCCAGAAAACGTTCGTGTAGCTGACGGGGATTCCGCAGGCTTCAAGATGACGGTCGATAGCCGCCTTGTGCTCGAGCACGCGATCTTTTTCTCCGCCGTGTGCGACGGCCATGATGTTGACGTTCTTGAAAGCCGCCCCCCCTTCACGCCAATAGCAATGCGTGAGGATGTGATGCCTTCCGATCTCAGAACCAGCCTCAACTTCGCGTCCCGGCGGCACCGCCCAGTGGAACAGTCCATTGAATCGGGTCACGCGGATCCCCGTCTTCGAAGGCTTCACGTGCTCGAGAAATGTCGAAAAACGACCCATGACCTTTTTCTCTACCAGGCCTTCGGCAACTTCGAAAAATCGCTCGAGGGATACACCCGCTTCCTCTGCGCGCGATGCCCATGGATTTGGGCGGATCTCCTCCGGCGCAAACTCGCGTTTCATTGCGAGAAGAACATCCCATTCCTCATCCGTAAGTTGCACGACGCCGGTCTTGATCATTACTGCGGGCTCTTCGGCCATGTCACCAGGTTCGATAGTCTTGCGCCGCACGTGTCCTACCCCGAGCGCAAAGATTCCCTTGGCAGGCATCAACCGAAAGTGCTCAGCGCCGACATGCTTTGCTAGAATGCCCGCGTGCTCTTCGAGCGAAGCGCCTTCCGGCACCTTGAGCGTCGTCCATAACTTATATTCACTGCCCGCACTCGCCGAATCCGTAGAACGCAACACCACATGACCTGAAAAGGGATCTTCGCGGAACATGAAATCAAATGCTCCGCCTAGTCTTTCATCCGGCACCTTCCAGGCAACGAGCGCGCCCTGCGCAAGATTCGTGGCAATGAGAGTCTGCCGCACCCTGCGGATTGTGCCCGCCTCGAGCATCAGCCTGATCCGCTCCAGCACGGTTTCCTGCGGTAACGCAGACCTTTCGGCTATGAGCGCGAAGGGTTCACGTTCGAAGCCCTGGATTTTGTCCTCCGAAACGGCAAGGATTCGGGCATTGATGGGATCGGTGTGTTCGAAGGTCGCCATAGTTTAGGGTGCCGACGGTAGCATGCCCTCGTCCTCGCAACCATGCCCGATTCTGCGCAACTTGCGTTTTCATTTGCTTCAGGAATTCTTTTCACGCGAGATTGCGCGCCGACATGGAATTGAAGCCGCACCTGCTTTCTCGCCAGAAGCTCGTTGATCGGGCGTTGGACCACTTTCTTCCTAAGAGCACGCGGAAGCCTGCCACGATCCATAAGGCGATGCGATACAGCCTTTTCGCCGGAGGAAAACGTCTTCGCCCGATCCTCTGCCTTGCGGCCGCCGAGGCATGTCACGGTAAAGTAGAGGACGCAATGCCCATGGCCTGCGCCGTCGAGTGCATCCACACGTACTCGCTTATTCATGATGATCTCCCGTGCATGGATGACGACGACATGCGACGTGGCCGACCAACCTCTCACAAGGTCTTTGGAGAAGGGATCGCTGTACTGGCCGGCGATGCCTTGTTGACGGTAGCCTTCGAAATACTGTCACAGGCAAAAAACTCACCCCGTTATGAAATGGCAACGTTGATTCGCGAACTCGCTGTCTCGTGCGGCAGCCTGCATCTGATCGGAGGCCAGGTCGCAGATCTCGAGGGCGAGGGGCGCAAGATAACGGCGAGAGAACTTCGCTACATTCACGAATCAAAAACCGCGGCATTGCTCACGGCCGCAGTGCGACTCGGTGCGATGAGCGCAAACGCGACCCCTGCCAAGCTGGAAGCAATTACGACATTTGGATTTTCACTTGGTCTTGCTTTCCAGGTTATTGACGACATTCTCGACGTCACACAGACTTCGGAAAAACTTGGCAAAAGTGCCGGCAAAGACGTCGAGGCAGGCAAGGCAACCTATCCCGCCCTGATGGGTCTCGACAAATCCAGGATCGAAGCAGCCGCACTCACGAAACGCGCCCACGAAGCAATTGAACCACTCGGGAAAGATGCAGAATTGCTCAGGGCTCTCGCCGAATATCTACTGGCAAGGGATTACTGAGTGCGCATCTTGCCGCCTGAAAGAGAACTTGCACGCCTTAGCGTTAAGTGAGGCTGCCAAAGCGGATACGCACTTCTGAATCTCGGATCGCTCACGCTTCGAGGCTCCTACCAGCTTTTAATTTCTGGCCGGGACCGCGCCGAAGTTACCAGTCCGGAAAAATCCATAAGGTCCATCTGCAGCGTCACTGCAACAAGACGCTGCATCAACCCGTGCTTCTGTGGGTGGACCTGAGCCGGAGATCCTGTCCGTGGGCGGCGGTGGATTGCCATCAACTCCGCGAGCAGGGCAAAAACCAACCCGGAGAACATCTGCAAAAACCGGATTTACTCATATTTTGCTTCACGCGTGCGCTGGATCGGGCATGCTCCGCCCCCATGAGTCACCTAGAAGAAATGATCCTTGTTGTGCGGCGATCGCTGCTCGAGGACCTGGGTTTGTTTCAAGGCCTTTGCTTTGACGTCGACCGGTATCTGCCCGCGCTGCTCTCGCGGGAGAACAATTTTTTCATGCGGCGTGCGGAGGCCGAGGAAGATCCAAGTTTCAAGCAGATCATTCCTTACGTGCTGCTCGTCCACGAAGGCAGAGTGCTGCATTATGTGCGTGGCAAAAAGGCAGGCGAAAAGCGGCTCGTCGCAAAAGGCTCGATTGGTATCGGCGGCCACATGAACAACGAAGACGAAGATCTCTTCACCTGGGATATGGATGCCTACATGGAAGGAGTACGCCGGGAAGTAACCGAAGAACTAAACCTCGAGACCGGGTTTAAGAATCGCATCGCTGCGTTGTTGAACGACGACTCCAACGAAGTCGGAAAGGTGCACCTCGGTGTGGTTCACGTTTTTGATCTCGATTCCGACAGAGTTTCTAAGCGAGAGGCAATGATCACGGGCTTGGCTTTACTGAACCGGAAAGAACTGCTGGCGCGTTACGACAATCTCGAAACATGGTCACAAATCTGCGTAAAATCGCTGGATCGCTTGCTTGGAAATTGAGGTGAGCCTGCCCGGGAATCCAAAACCTTGCGTCAAATTGACGGTTAAGGGGTTCCCTTACCGTGATGGGTTTCCAGATATCGCGCGAAGAGCCAGAGGAGGTCCGAGAGCCGGTTCAGAAAACGCAGAATTTCCGGGTTTACCGGAATATCAACCTCCCCGAGTACCGCAACCTCGCGCTCTGCGCGCCGGCATATGGTCCGTGCCACATCCAGCGCAGCCGCAGCCGGAGTAGCACCCGGAGTTGCCCATCCGTCAAATTTCAAATTGTGATTCTTTTCAAGGTCGTGCACACGAGCGGTGAGGTCGTCCACCATCTCATCGGTGACAAGTTCAAAGCCGTCGTGCAAATACCGCTCACGGTCTTCCGGTGCAACGGCCAGTTCGCCCATCAATGTGACAAGCTTCTTCTGGATGGAAAATACCGAATCGCGGATTAGTGCATCAGTCGAAAGTGCTCGCGCGAGACCGAGTTCGGAAGTGAGTTCGTCTACGGCACCGTAAGCAGCCACCCGACGACTCGATTTCGGTACCCTCTTTCCGTACATCAGGGCGGTGCTGCCGGTATCTCCGGTCCTGGTCGCTATCGACATTCTTATTAAATAATGCCCTGAGTGCTGCGCTGACGAGGAAAAACCTTACCATCACGCGTGATGTTTGCACGGTTTGCACGTTCTCGATTCACGCATCGGGCACGCGAATCACGGAGCATCGGAAACTCAGTCACCGATGCTCGCTCGGGACGATCAATACCGGACAGGATACATTCTTGAGAACACCTTCTGTCACACTCCCGACCAGTAGATTGTAAATTGAGCCATGACCGTGCGATCCCATCACGACAAGGCCAGCGTTCTGTTGCCCCACTTCGGACACGATTTTCTCGACCGCGGGCCCCTGAATCTGGAGCGCCTTCAACTCGAGCTCGGGTTCATCGTGTTTTGCCTTCAACTCATCGAGGACCTTCTGGTCACGCCGCATGGCGTCCGCAATATTATCTCGCACCACAATGGGACCGGGCTCATACCCTATGAAATCCGGCTCCGGTTCGCATACGTGGAGCATTACGATGCGACTACCGAAGGCGTTGGCGTACTGCTTGGCGGTATTAACAACACGATCGGTGACGTCAGAAAAATCCACCGGAACAAGGATAGTTTCGATTAAGTCTGTGGAGGAATTCATAGAGCCATAGGTAACTTCACATACAAACTCTTTCGGGTCGAGTTTTCAGTCTCTAGTTTTCAACGTTCAGTCAATTCCATGTCCGATCTATTCGACACGCCAGCTACATCCGGGGCGGACGAACACACAATGCTGCATTCGCCTCTCTCCGCGCGAATGCGCCCGCAAACGCTCGCAGAGTTCGTAGGCCAGCGACACATCCTTGGTGAAGGTAAACTCCTCCGCCGTGCGATCGAAGCGGATCGAATATCGTCGGTGATTTTCTTTGGACCACCAGGAACTGGAAAAACGACACTCGCGCAGATCATCGCCCGATCCACTCAGTCGAGCTTCAAAAGATTGAGCGGTGTGGAAAGCACCGTGGCGGACATGCGCCGGGAGATCGCCTCCGCCGCCAATCGGCAGAGAAACAGCGGAGCCAGAACAATGCTCTTCATCGACGAGATCCACCGCTTCAACAAAGCTCAACAGGATGTTCTGCTTCCGGATGTTGAGAACGGAACCATTCGCCTGATCGGCGCGACAACGCATAATCCTTTCTTTTACATCAACAGTCCACTCGTCTCACGATCCCAGGTCTTCCAGCTTGAGCCGCTTCAGCCGTTTGATCTCATCGTCCTGATGAAACGTGCCCTGGCAGACGAGAAACGCGGTTTGGGCACCTGCAAAGTCGCAATTTCTGAAGAAGCATTGGCTCACCTCGCCGAGATGGCAGATGGCGACGGGCGCAAGTGTCTAAACGCGCTCGAGATCGGCGTACTGACGACATCACCGGATGAAAATGGGGTTGTCCATGTCGATCTGGCAGTCGCAGAGGAAAGCATTCAGCGAAAGGCGGTTGTTTACGACGGGGATGAGGATCAGCATTACGACACAATCAGTGCTTTCATCAAGAGCATGCGTGGTTCCGACCCCGACGCCACCTTGTACTGGCTGGCAAAAATGCTCTACGCGGGAGAAGATATCCGGTTTATCGCGAGACGCATCGTCATTTGCGCGAGCGAAGACATCGGAATGGCGGATTCCAACGCGCTCGTCGTCGCCGTTGCCGCGCAGCAAGCCGTCGAGTTCGTGGGATTGCCTGAAGCGCAGATCCCGCTCGCGCATGCCGCGGTCTACCTCGCCACGGCGCCAAAGAGCAATCGGGCCTACGAAGCGCTCGGGAAAGCCATGAGTGACATCCGGGAAGGTGTTACGCTGCCCGTCCCGAAGCATCTGCGCGACAGCAACTACTGGAGTAAGAAGCGCCTCGGCCACGGCAAGGGTTACAAGTACAGCCACGATTACGAGGGAGGCTACGTCCCTCAGGCATATCTTCCCGAAGGACGCACTTACTATGCACCCACCGAGAATGGGCAGGAACGGCGCGTGAAAGAAAGGCTCGCATATTGGAGGGCTAAATTTGAATCAGAGGGTGCAGAAACATCCGATGCACCGTAGTTTCTCCCGACGGTGCGTGCCAACTTCCAAGCCTGCCCGGGAATAAACCGGCACGCATTCAACTCGTTATGGATGTGCCTGAGATAGACTTCGAAGACCTGGTTTATGCCCATTATGAGGCATTATACCGATTCGCCCTCAGCCTTTCGAAAGGCGAAGCACAAGCGGCTGACCTGACACAACAAACTTTCTTTCTTTGGGCGAAAAAGGGACACCAACTTCGGGATCCCGCAAAAGCAAAGTCCTGGCTTTTTACCACATTGTATCGGGAATTTCTGGGCGGGACGCGCCGCAGCACCCGTTTCCCGGAGGTCGAACTCGATGATCCCGGCGTTGAACTGCCCGCCACCTCGCCGAGAGTTGTGCAGTCGATCGACGGCGCCTTGGCTATCGCCGCCCTCCAGTCGGTGGACGAGGTATACCGCATACCTCTAACCCTTTTCTACCTGGAAGATTTTTCCTACAAAGAAATAGCCGGATTGATCAACATCCCGATCGGCACGGTCATGTCCCGCCTCTCACGGGGCAAGGCGCAACTCCGCCGTTACTTCGCTGGCGCAGGCGACACCTCAATTTCAGACGAGAAAATCATTTCCATCGACAAAACTCATCCACGGCGAACCGCGAGCAATGAATAACGACGCAGCGAAATTTGTTCTGAGCGCATACCGGGCTGGCGGTCAAGACGCCGGCGATCCGGAATTTCGTGAGGCACTCAAACAGGCGGAAATCGATCCGAATCTCCGCGATTGGCTCAAGCAGGAAGGAGTTCTTGATACGGCCATGGCAGATGGCCTGCGTCAGGTGCGTCCTCCGGGGGACCTGAAAGCGCAAATTCTGGCCGGAGGTCGCGTCACGCGTCCCGAAAGGTGGCGCTGGCCGTTGCGTCTGGCGCTGGCCGCGATTGTCATTCTGGCCGCGGCTATCGTCTTTACCCGGCTTGATTTAGGCAATCCGGAAAAGGTCACGGTCTCAGACTGGCAGAAAGAGGCACTCGATTTTCTCTCGAATAACCCACAGCTCGACCTCCTTTCGCCAAAATCGGCGAAACTTACCGCATACTTGCGGGCGCACAATTCCCCCACCCTGCGGGATCTTCCGAGGACACTCAACGTCTTGTCCACGATCGGCTGCAAGGAACTGGAAAGAAATGGCCGACGGATCTCCATTATGTGTTTTAATGGGGAAGACGGGAAAATGGTGCACCTTGTTATCACGAAGCGGGAAGGTGTATTGGATCTGAAGGTAAAAGAACCGATGATTGCGGAACACAACGGGTGGGCTATGGCCACATGGCCGGAGGGAAATCACAGTGTGATGCTTGTGAGGCGGGGAACCGTGGAGGAATTACGCCATTATCTCTAGGACGCTGTCTAGAAAGCAGGGAGGGGTCGCGCGCGAGTTCGGTGGGGTGAGTGGCAGGGCCGACGCGAAGGAGCACCTCTCTGCTGGCGAACAAACCACAATCAATCGGTTTTCAGGTACTCGACCCTTGCATTGGAATCGTCCCAAACTGAGGAAAGACTTATGGACGATGACATTCAAAAGGCCGTAGACGCAGGCAAGCTCACCCCGACCGAAGGCAAAGCGCTTCAAAAACTTCAACCGGGCACGTGGGTTCTACACAAGAGTTGGGGATTGGGCTGCATCGCGGAGCTGAATTTCCTGGTGAACCAGATGACGATCGACTTCAAGCAGCGCAAGGGGCACACCATGCAGCTTCAGTACGGTGCCCAGTCGCTGAAGCCAATTCCATCCGATCACATTCTGGCACGCAAAGAAACCGATGCGAACGGAGTTCGTGCCGAAGCGGCGAACAACCCGACCGGGCTCGTCCGATCGCTTCTTTCAGATTACGACGGCAGGGCGACACAAGATCAGATCATGGAAGTCCTGGCCCCAAGTGTCTTTTCCGCCGCCGAATTTAAACGCTGGTGGGATTCGACAAAAAAAGCGCTTAAGAAAGATCCGCTCGTCTCAGTGCCGGCAAAGAAAACTGCTCCTCTCGAACTACGAGAAATAGAGCTCAATGTCACCGACGAGATGTTGGATAATTTCGCAAGTGCCCGCGATTTAAGACGTAAGATCGCGGCCCTGGACGAGATCGTAAAAAACCTCGAGTCGTTCGAGCAGCCGGCGACTCAACTCGCCCCGGTCGTAAAAGAGACAGAGGATTCAGCTAAAAAAACCCTGCGTCTGCACACTTCACAGGCCTACGAATTGATCCTCGGACGTGACGAGATCCTTCAGGCTGTGAAGGAACTGACCCCATCGGCCGACTCTCCGGCATTGACGGAAATGATGCGATCCGAAAGTTCGCGCCTCACAAACGTTCTCGAAAGTCTCCCTGCAGCGAAGCAGAAACGAGTGATCGCCCAGATTCCCGCTGCCTTCGGCGAGAACTGGACCGACAAGGCGCTGGAATTAATGCTCAAAAGCGGCATTCGCGGTGTGTCAGAAATCGCGCGACTGATTCAGGACAACAACCATCACGAGGATCTACGCCGAAGCCTGGACCGCTGGATTCGGGATCATTCCATCACGAATGAGATTCTTTACTGGCTCTGCAAAGAGCGAAAAGGGGAATTTGCAGACCTCGTACAGCCAAGTGTGTTCAGTGCAATTCTCAGCGTGCTTGAGCGCAGCCAGTTCAGTGACAGCCGGCGCGGAGGAAAACTTCATGATCTTGTCCTTGACGACCGAAAATTGGTTGGGGATCTGGTTTCCGGCGCGGAACCGGGTGTCGCGCGCGATCTAATGCGGCGACTGATGATGACGCCTGTCTTTGAGGAATTGAATAAGCGCTCTCTCCTTGCACGGATCATCCGATCCCACCCTGAATTGGAATCAATGATGGGCGGCGAAGGAAGCGGCGAAAAGCAGGATTCGATGACTGTCTCCTGGATAAGCCTCCAGAAGCGAAAAGCGGAACTCGAGGAAATCATCACGAAAAAGATTCCCGAGAACACCAAGGAGATCGGCATTGCGCGCGAATATGGCGATCTCCGAGAGAACTTCGAATTCAAGGCGGCCAAGGAAATGCAACGAGTCCTGACCCGGCAACGCGCCGAGCTGGAAGTCGCATTGTCGAAAGCGCGGGGAACCGATTTCTCCAATCCCGACGTCAGTCAAGTTTCAATAGGAACTGTAGTGACGCTCCAGGATGAAGAGACCGGCGGCGAAGAACAGTATTCCATCCTGGGAGCGTGGGACAGTATTCCGGAAGAAGGCGTGATTTCCTACAAAACCGCAATCGGTCAACGACTCCTGGGCCGAAAAGTCGGCGACGTGGTCCAACTTCCCACTGAGACAGGGAAGCGCGAGGTGGAAATAAAGAAGATAGAGCCATACACCGGACCTCTCAGCGCCGCGACGGACGATGAAGAGGAACCGGTGGCTGCGAGTTAAGACTGGAAATTGATAGCGGGAGACGCCGGGAAAAAGACCGGGCGCCTCGCCGACCGCTGAAGGGCGAACATCAGGGAGTGAACGCCTTTTGTTGTCATTGGTTGCGCTGCTTGAGTTCCCAAACGCGAAGGGCAGCGGCAAGGAGGCGACGGTTTATGACCTCTTGATTCGACCTCCGCTTAGTGCGGGGGCGGGCGTTTTTGGTGCTAGAGTGTTTCATTGGCTTGCGTTGATCACCCTTCAACTCAAGCATTGGCTGTGCCTCCCCTACTCGGGGACCCGACGCAATCGATTACCGCACCGGGGTGAGCACCAGTTCGGGGGAGTGGTCCGCGCGAAGCGAAGGCCCTGCGTGCCGGTGGTTCTTTCGCGGGGGGGAAGTCGACCAGCGCCTGGCGAATCTCGATTGGCCCTACCGCATGATCGGCGGATTGCTTTACGGCTGTGACCTGCGGCTGAATGAATGCCTCGAGCTCCGCGTGCAGTGTTTCAATCTCGATGCGGGACTGGTGACGATTCACGATGGCAGAGGGCAGAAGGATCGGACAGTGCCTCTGCCGAAGCGCCTGCTGCCTGAGATTCACGATGATCAATCCAAAGTTGCGCATGTGCGGATCAATCGTCGCTCTCGTGTATTCAGAGACTTTGAGGTTACGCGAAATTGAGAAGACTTTTAGGGAACCTCAACAGCACGAAATCGTTATTCGAATCGACTCGAGGCCAAACTCTGTTACTGCTTTTGTCCGAGCTTTGCAGACATGATTTGATGCCCGCACTTGGGGCACGCGCAGTATAGCATTTCATTGACCGTGCTCTAACCCGCGCATACGTTCACGGCCTTAGTTCAGTTAACGGGCTGTGGCTCAGCCACAGTCTTCCTGGGTCACCACACTTTCGCTGCTTCGGTGGATAAAGACGAAATGGACCCAACGCTACCGGCAGTGTCGCTCCAATTCTTTTTCTGCCGGCCCTACACCTCCATTCGACATTCGCGTCACACCATGTAGGCGGCTCGTGTCCAGCATCTTGTTAGCTCGCCTTTTTGAGGATCACGATGCGATTGCTATTGGTGCCCTTCATGTTGTTTGAGACGCCCCAGCAATTCGCAGTCTTGGTGAAGTTCTGGGAGTTAATCATGATACACTCCGGAAGGAGTCCCGCCTCAAAGCCGGCTTTAACGACCTCATCCTCGAGTAAAAGGACTACGTTTCTAATCTCGCCAACTTCGAAGGCAACCAACCCTCCAGGTTGAAGAACTCGACGAAGCTCCACAAAGACGTCCGTCATACGTGAGACCCAATCATCGAGCGACTTGAGTTGCCAAATTCGATCCGAATTGATCTCGACTTCGCAAAACCACATTCTAAGCCAATTGTCGCTCACGTAATCCACCGTATCGAGGAAAGGCGGCGAAGTAACGACCAGCTTCACCGAGTCCGTGGGAATGCTCGAGGTCTCATCAGCAGAGGCGCAAACTAGGTGACAATCCTGCCGCCTGTAGTTTGCCGGAAGCTTGTGGCGGAGCAGCCGCTTTGTCTTTTTGAGAATCAGAGCCTTTGTGTCGCGGTACTCAGGTGATTGATTTCTTTTGATATTGATTCGGCGTTGAGCTTCGACCGAAGTAGCTTGGTTTGGGGGAAGCGTGTAAACTGAAAAGAACCCTTTCGAGTGTCCGGTCAGTCTGTTGCAAGCAACCATCTGAATCCAAGCATCAGTTTGGTCGAATAGTCCCGACTCCTTGCGGCTACGAAAATAAGAGCGCCAGCCGTAAATCTCTTTCAGTGTATCCGGCGAAAAGAATACCAAGAGATCCGGGTTGACCGTCTCAGGAACGGATAGGCTTACTTTTTCGAGTCGCGTTTCTACCTTGCGAATTGCTGGAGGATTCAGACGTGGAGCCGCCAACACTTGCGAGAGTGGATTCGCGTCGTTGCCGAAAGCTCTGCAGCCGTGAAGTTGGGCTTCAATTAGGGTCGTTCCCCGGCCCATAAACGGGTCATACACGATTTCGTTAGGATCACAAAACCGCTCGATGAAAAAGCCCGGCAGCTGCGGCTTGTAGCAGGCGCGATAGGACACCTCATGTAACGAGTGGCCATCTCGTTGCTTCGACGTCCAGAATTCATTCTCGTAGACAGCGATCCTCAGGTCAGCGAAATGGCGTTCCTTTGTGCCTGTAAAACGGTTGAACTCGAAGAACGAGCGGAGCTCGTAATGGAATTCTCGGGAATCGGTTAAACGCGATCGCTTTGCGAACTTGGGCATCTCAAATGATCCTCGAATAATGCGGCCCGATCGACAGAATCTTGTGATTTACCGACGCTTTAAGCCTCATGTTCACAATAGTCGTAGGCTCGAGGAAGTCGAGTCGAATGGCACCGATTGTGGCGTGGAACCAGGCGGGCGACTACAGCACGGCAAGGAGCAAATGGTGAATGGGTGCTCTGAACTGCGAGCGCAGCTTTTGGGAAGACTAGGTCAGCACACGGCGATTGGAGTCAGCGGGATTCTTGTACATTTGGGGGAGTTCAATGAGGGAAGGAGAGTATTCGAAGAGCTGCTGATGAACCTGAAGGACGATGAGCGCGGTACAGCACGGGTGCTGCACAACTTAGCGTGGCGGGATAAAATGCAGAATGCGGATGGTCCACCTGAGAAACGAATTGAATAGTACCCGGAAGGCAATAGCCCACGGTGCAGGTGCCAATACTTTCGCCAGCCTCCCGATTTCGTTACTGCAGGCAGGCGAGGTGGAGCAGGCAATTACCACGGTGACCGAAGGCCTCGAACGCGAGCCTGACGTCCTTCATAAGAAAGCAAGACGCCGGAAGTAGATAAAGTATGGAAACCGTCTCATCAGACATCGGCGAACGTTACCCGCGACAATCATCCACCGTTCCGGTGTGGCTGCCAGAGCCACCACTTGCCGCCCATATTCGTCAACGAATTGGTTACCCAGCCCTGGAGACTGCTTGTCGTGATACCCCTGAATCTCCTTTAACTCGGTTTTAACAGCCGGATGATATTCTACCCTCATCGCCGCAGGCGCGACATCATTTCCTCATGTGAAATCGGCTGAACCTCTCCGGCCTCCAGCTGGCGATCACGCTCCAGCGCCACCTTGATCGTCTCAGCATCATCTTGCTCGGCCGGGAGCTTGTAAGGATCTACGAGGCTTTCCCAGGGTGACTCGGCAAGCATCGCCCTCTGCTTCGGCGGCAAGCGAAGCGCCTCTGATGCGATCTGGTCGATACCCATGGGGGCCAGTGTAGCTCAACGTGGGCTTGACGGAAAGGCCGGGCTTTTGGGCCCAACCAAGATCTGCGACCCGTGCCATTGAAGACAAGGAGAAAGCCGGACGCGAGAGCAAGCAGCCGCCGTGACAGGCGCGACGCCCGCGGCGGTTTAACTAATGGAAACGCGACGAAACATGCGAGCACGGGTTGACTAATTCGGGTAAGCCCCCGGCTCTGCCGGGGAGACTTCCGGAGTTTGACGGCTCCGGGAGTCTTTTGCGTCGTTTTGGGAAGAGCCGCTCAAAGCCAACCCGAAAAGACCAAGCAAATGGACTGTCAAAGTCTGAGTCACACCAAGTGGGAATGCAAATACCACGTGGTGTTCATTCCGAAGTGTCGCCGCAAGGCGCTGTATGGAGAGTTGCGTCGCCATTTGTATGTGTTTAGCGCCAAAGGCGTCTTTCATGTTAGCCTGGGGCAACGCCCCAGAATCCAAGCCCAGAAAGCCCTCAGCGCTGAAAGCGCGATTCAGTTGATTCGTAATCAGGTAAATAACTTTTCAATCCCATACGTAGCGCTCGTCGAACTCAACGCCGTGCTTCTTCAGAATATCCCGGTATTCCTCCTGAAAGCTTCGAACCCGGTGATGCTCTTCCTGATTGTCGACGTAAGCGAGGGCCGCATCGAGTTGGCTGGGGCTGACCGAAAACGCGGCATAACCACGTTGCCAGAAAAACCCGCGATATTCGGGCCCGAGGCTCTTGATCCATTTGATGAGGTCTTCTTCACCTGCTCGACCATCTGCGCTTGTGAAAGTGTGCGCGGCAGAGTCGTGATGATGTGAACATGATCCGCTACGCCGCCGACACGGTGGGCTTGTGCACCTAGGTCGCGGCAAATGGTTGCCAGATACGCGTGAATACGCTGACGGACTTTGCGGTCCAGCCACGATTCACGGTCCCTGGTGCAGAAGATAAGATGAACAATGACCTTGCTGAGCGACTGCGGCATAGACTTGATAATGCACCAAATTCGTGCCCGGATGAATCGCGCTTTCAGCGCTCGAGCGTCTTGTTCGACCTTCCCTGGGGCGTTGCCCCAGGCTCTAAATGCTAACCGCGCCCTCGGCGCTAAACAGATGTCGCCATTTAGGCGACGTATTTCGCGAGCTGGCCCGTCAGAAGGAGTGCCGGGTGGAGGAAGGGCACCTGATGCCGGATCACGTCCATATGCTCCTGAGCATACCATCGAAGTATTCGGTGGCGCATGTGCTGGGCTTCCTGAAAGGGCTCTTCACAGAAAACTGTGGGTGAAATGGCGAGTCGTGGCTGCAACAGGGGCGTCTAGCGTGCGTGCGGCGTGTGGCTTCAACTCCCGGCTTACTCACAATTTTCCGATCCCTCCCGTCCGTCTGCTCCGACGTGATGGATCCGCCGAGGCGGACATTCTCGCAGCCGGTCGGGAGGGGAAAATTGTGAATAAGCCTACTCGCCGCGTGTCGTTCGGAGTCCTCCCTGCGCAAGCGTGGAGAAAGGGGGGCTGGCCAATCCGCGCGGATCGTGTCAACCAGCCCCCCGATGTGCAATCTGACAGTCAAGACTCTACTCAGGCGGCTCGCGCCGCTCAAGGGATTCCGGTACGCGGAGGTGCGCTTCGGCGCGATGTGCGGGGACGTGCTCGAGGCGGTGGTCGTACCCCGCAAGGGATGTCGGCCCCGGTGCCCGAAGTGCGGCAGGGCGGGGCCGACCTACGACCACCAGCCCGAGCGGGTGTTGCGCTTCGTGCCGCTGTGGGCGATGCCCTTCCTCCTGCTCTACCGGCCGCGGCGGGTGGACTGTCCGCGGTGCGGCATCCACACCGAGGCCGTTCCGTGGGCCACCGGCAAGCTGCGGATCTGCGACGCGATGCGCCTCTTCCTCGCGACATGGGCGCGCCGACTTTCGTGGCGGGAGACGGCGGAGGTCTTCGCGGTGTCGTGGGCGGACGTGTACGGGGCGGTGAAGTGGGTGGTGGACCACGGCCTGCGCCACCGCTGCCTGGAGGGAGTGCGCGCGCTGGGCGTCGACGAGATCCACGTGGGCAGGAAGGAGGGGTTCTGGACAGTCGTCTACCAGATCGACGAGGGCTGCCGACGGCTGCTGTGGGTGGGGCGGGACCGGACCATCGGGACGATGGAGGACTGCTTCACCCACTTCGGGCTGGCGTTCTGCGAGCGCATCCGCTTCGTGTGCTCGGACATGTGGCGGCCGTACATCGACGTGGCGGCGGAGTGCCTGCCCAACGCGCTGCACATCCTCGACCGCTTCCACATCGTCAAGAAGATGAACGAGGCGATCGACGAGATCCGGCGCGGGGAGAGCCGCGCACTGGCGGAGGCGGGTCTCGCGCCGCTGCTCAAGCGGATGCGGTGGGCGTTCCTCAAGCGACGCCGGAACTGGACGCGCGGGCAGCGCTCGAGGATGCGGGCGCTCGAGGGAAGCACGCTGCGGACGATGCGCGCCTTTCTGATGGTGGAGGGCTTCCAGCACTTCTGGACCTACGTGTCGCCGTGCTGGGCGGGGAAGTTCCTCGACGCCTGGTGCCGGCGTGCGATGCGCAGCAGGCTCGAACCACTCAAGAAAGTCGCCCGCAGCCTGCGCGCTCATCGCCCACTTCTCATGAACTACTTCACGGCGAGGAAGGCGTATTCGAGCGGCGTGGTCGAGGGCCTCAACAACAAGGTCAAACTGACCGTGAAACGGGCCTATGGATTCCGCACTGCCGGAGCCCGCGAAGTCGCTCTCTATCACACACTTGGGAAACTACCCGAACCGCAGTTTACCCACAGTTTCTTTTAAGCAGGCCCTGAAAGGCAAGAGTGCGATTCACATAGGGCGCGCATTCGGAGGGCGAAAGAGCAACTTCGTGGGCCAGCACTTCTGGGCACGAGGCTATCTGGTATCGACCGTCGGCAAGGATGAGGCGGTAATCCGCCGTTACATCCAAGAACAGGATCATCGATGCAGTTTGAATCGGCCATGCCTGATCGACAAGAGATGCAGTTCGGTGGCGAAGCTCCAACCGAGGCTTTTGCAGAGGCGGTCAATGTGGGCATGACGGCTCTAACCCGCTTTGAAATGCGCGCTTCTAAGAGCTGATTCTGCGAAGTCTGGCTCATGTAACCTTCGCACGTCTTCACATCCGACGTCGTCCGAGCACTACGGAAGCACGTCAGTGCAGGCTCGTATTTGAAACCACAACCTGATCATCGAAACCTCGCATACGATCCGGCAAAGCAGCGACCGCGAACATGCCAACGCTCCTACCAGCACTTATCGCGCCGCGCGTCATGCCGCTCAGTGAACCATCGGATCCTTCGTCGTCACGTGCGGGCGATCCGCGCCGACGCCCCCCGACCGCCCGCCGTTCCAATCATCGTCTGGCGATCAAGCCGCTACTTCGTGATGCCCTGCGCCACGGCGGCTCTCGAACCGCCCGCCGGTGTGCTCGGAATGTGCTGCAAAAGGAGCGGCACGAGATGGGGTTACACGGCGCGCGTAGATCCCGATCAGGAGCCCGCGACCTAAGCTTCGATATAGTTCAACCTAGATCCCACAGTTGGGATTCAGGAAACGGTGTCCGGCTTTCGTTCATAGCAAAAGTAATTGTCTAGCTTGTTGGTTAGCCATGCCAGGCTTGAACGAAGTTGACGGGCAGAGTTCGTATGGGGGGTTGGAGAACTGCATGGACAGCGCCCAGAGAGCGTCGCGAGCGGGCAATGGCTATCGTCGGTCGCGGCGGCGGTGCAGCGATCCGTCTACGCGTCTTTGCCGGGTAGATGGGTGGAGTGGAAAATCGGTTTCCCGATTCCGTGCAATGCCCCTGGCGTTCGCAGAGGGGCGCTTGAAGCTGTCTTTGGAGCGCTTTCCTTCGGTTCACTCTCCGCGGAACCAGACGCAGCAGGAGGTGGCAACGCGCTTGATTGGAAGGGATCGCCCTCGTCCCTGTAACGCATCGTCTTTGCTAGCCATCGGTCCCGGGATGGCGCATACTTCGGAATGCTAATACCAGACACCGTCGAGAACCGCTTTTTCGCCCCACTGTCCGCCGCAATTCCGAGCGAAAGGAGCGGCCAGCGATTCTCCGATGGCGAGTTCGTGCGCGCGGGAATACTCAGAGTGGCGGCACAGAGCATCAGCGGGCGCGACTTCCTTCAGCTTAGCCATGGGATCCACGATCTGCCGATTGCCTCGAGCACCTACTTCGATGCCCTGAACTCCGGACGCCGACTCGGGATGCTCCGCCTGAGCGAGGCGAACCTCTCCGAAGCGGTCGTCGCCGAGCTTCGCCGGGGCGACGACAGGCTGGCGGGGATCGCGGAGCTTGCGGGCCGCGAAGTCTGGGCCGGTGACGGCCATTTCATCGAGCATGCCTGCCACGACGCCCGCATCCTGCACTCCGACGACACGATGCGCTACACGGCGCTCAACACCATCTATATGAAAGATCTGCGCACCGGTGCGGTGCGGCCTCTGGAGCTGTGCTGCGGCTCGGAGCACGAAGTCAGGGTCCTCCAGCGCCTCAATATCGGAGAGCTCAGGATGGGAGGCGGCAAGGGAGCGATCCTCGTCTACGACAGCGCCTCGGTGGATTTCGGACTGTGGTATAGGATGCGCCAGGGCAGCGGCGTCTATGTGGTCAGTCGCTGGAAAAGCAACCTGCGGCCCGTCGCGAGCGAACCCCTTGCCGTGGACCACAGCGATCCCCGCAACGACGGGATACTCTCCGACGAGCGCGTCGAATGGACTGGGCATGGGAAATTCCGCAAGATCACCTACCGTGATCCGGAGAGCGGCGCCATCCACGAGTATGCGACCTCCGACATGAAGCTGCCCCCCGGCGTGGTGGCCCTGCTCTACCGGCTCCGCTGGGATCTGGAGAAGACCTTCGACGAGTTCGAGAACAAGCTGCAGGAGAACAAGGCGTGGGCCTGCGGCGACGAGGCGAAGAGGGCGCAGGCCCTCTTCATCGCGATGTTCCACAATCTCATGCTGGTCTTCCTGCGCAGGCTGGCCGACGAGGAGGCAATCGAGGACACGAAGCTGGACCGGAAACATCGCAAGGCATTGGAACGCCGACGCAGGGAGTGCGGCCAATGGGGTGGCTACATCAACACCTGGGCTGCGGCCTTCCGCAGAGCCACGCAGTGCAGCCTCCAGTTCATCCGATGGTTGCGACACCAGTTCATCCGGAAGACTTCCTATAGACAAAGCCTGCCCCAGCTACGGCCGCTCATGGAAAGCTATCTCTAATACTTGCCGGACACCGTTTCATCATCGGCAAACATCTTTCCGTGCGCAATGCGAATTACCAAAACCACCAGAGCAGCATCTTCAATCTCATAGACGACTCTGTAGCTGCCAACGCGAACGCAGTATGTGCGGTCTGCGCCGGAAAGCTTTTTGACTCCGTGAGGCCTGGGATCCTCCGCGAGGGTTTCGAGCGCACCGTAGATCGTCGCGATCTGGCCCTTGTCGATGCATCTGAGATCCTTTTCCGCGGATCGCGTCAGCTCAACTTGGCAGGAGCCCATCGGCAATAAGGCGCTCCTTGACCTCTGCCAGGTTCACTCGCTCTTCTTTTCTTCTCTCGGCGACCGCAGCGAAGTCGGAGACGTCCTCCAACAGTTCCTAGTAATCCTCGACCGGCAGGACCACGGCGATCTTCTTGCCTTCTTCGTCAGTGAGAAAGCGTGCGCTCATGGCCGGTGTTTCTCACCTGCAGGGGATGAACGCAATCTACTTCACCGAACAAGTGAATGCACCACCGCCTAAAGGCGAAGGCGGTGGCTTCGGGTTGCGGCTGGAAGCCGCGCTTTGGCGGCTAAAGCCGCAGTTCACGTTCCACCCTCCACCTTGAAATCGTCGTCCGCATCTTCGATCTGACCGGCAATGTATTCCTTGATCACCTCGTCGGTCACATTTCCGCTGCTGCAGCAGAAATACCCTCTCGCCCACACATGCCGTCCCCAGAACCCCTTCCGCAGATGCGCAAACTCTCCCAGCAGCTTGCGAGACGTCTTGCCCTTGAGCCACTGCACCAGCCGGCTGATGGTCACCTGCGGCGGTATCGAAACCATCAAATGCACATGGTCCCCGCCCACATGCCCCTTCATGATCGTCACCTCGTGCTCCCGGCAGATCTCACGGATCAACTCCCGCACTCGGCTACCCACCACTCCCGCCAACACTCTCTTGCGATACTTCGTCACCCACACCAGATGCAGGTGAATCTCAAACACACTGTGCGCCCCTCGCCGATACTCTTTCATCTCTCCACTCTAACATCCCCGCCCCACCACGCTGAAGCCGTCGCCTGAAGGCGAGGGCTTTAACCCTCCCAAAGGGTGACAGTAAATCGTAGACCTCCGGCCACTTGGGGCACGCGCAGTAAAGCTTTTCATTGACCGTGCTCTACCCCGCGCATACGTTCACCCTCTTCGTTCAGTTAACGGGCTGTGGCTCAGCTTGGTAGAGCACTGCGTTCGGGACTGCTTTCTGACTGATTCTCCCGAATCCTCAGCATTTCTGCTGGTATCCACAACACGTTCTTACAAAGCGTGTTCCACTTACCGCTCCTCATCCACCGCCACCCTGAGTCATCACACTTTTGCACCGTCGGTGGATAAAAGAAGTGGATAACGCTGGAGCTGAGTCCCCGGCGGCAGCCGGTTCAACTCAGCGATTTCTCAATAAGTCTCCAAGGTTGGCATCGACGACATCATTTTGGGCAAGGTAGGGATAATTTCAAAAACGCACATTTCGCTCAGATCGTTACAGGTTGCCTGAGATGCGCACGCAATCCATGTCTTGCAAGATACGACATTTTTCGCTCCAGTGTCACCCTCAAGAATTCTCGGATATCGGCGATTCGGGTTAATAAACGGATTACTAATTTTTACCGACACGTAGCACCTACGGCGACCGGCGCGTTACACGTCCAAGCTTCACGTAAACATGCGCAGACAAACTGAGACAAGGTATTTTAAAGGCTAGATTGTGTTTTTTTTGTATATATCTCCTCAATTACAAATAAAGCTATTTCGAGAAAAACACCTATTGCAGCAATTCCCCAACCTAACCATTTCCAGAAAGGCGATTCTTTAGACCAGGTCTTGAGATCCTCAAATGAACAAAGGGGCTTCGTTACATGCCCGCGAAAGGCCTTTAATTTCACCGTTCCAGAATTCACACTCTCAACTCGACGTTCATTTCGATTGTTGGATTGGCCTACCCAAAAACCAACAAATATTATTTTCTCAATTTCTGCCTCATTAATGTCGATATTCCGGTAATCTGGATTGGTGTAAACAAAGTCATTAATGAATTTCTTCGCTCCAGGATGATTTTTGGGGCATTCTAATTTGTTCTCCAATATTTTCACAAACTCGAGTTTGTCGCTATCTCTAAAAACACCTAACATTTGGCCCAATACAATTAACAATCCCAATACTGCCAGCAGGCGTAATAATATCTTGAGCACTAGCAGATGTTTCATATGTCTTTTATTTATTTCAGCTGTAAAGAAATTTGACGTTCTCGAAAATTTTCAAGCACTGGTTCCGACGAAGACGATCGCATTCCCGAATCCCGAATGTCACTGCATTAATCGTGGCTTTGGACAGTTATTGACTATTGAAACAAGGGAAAGCGGGCGGGAGGCTCGCTTGCGCGAGCCAACCCGCCCGCCCCAACCTCAGCCAATCTGTTCAGCGTTACTGACATAGAGCTGACGGTTGAACTCCTTGAACCGTCCTACCTTCAACAGGATGTCCGTCAGCATCGGAAGCGAAGGGAACTTTTTCACTTCGTTGCCGTGAATCTCCACCCGCTTGTCTTCCGTCTCAATGTACTCTTCCCAGATCGCAACGCCGGGGGTGAGCGCCAATTCATGCTGCAACTTGACGAGCACGCCCGAGCGATCCTTTTTCGGAATCACCTTGGCGATACTCGAGATGATCTTCCCGTGAATCAGAAGTCCGGCTGGCAATGCATCCAGCCATCCAGCTCCGCGCGGCTTTTCATTCTCTGCCATAAAATCACCTCCCTTCCGTCGATAACTTCGATTCTGCGATTGCCCAGGTATCGCCCCACGCACGCCGCGTAGAGCACCACATGGTCAAAGATTTCGCGGAAGGGCAGCTCGAAGCGGATTGCCTCCTTTTTCTCCCCGTGATCGAGCAGCGCCATTTTCCCCCACTTGTCCAACCGGACCCCGAGCGACGAAAGCGGAGCACGATGCCGGACAGGCTTTTCGATCTGCTCGTCTGTCTTTCCGTCTTCGGTTGACTTCTTTTCAACTGGCTGGAGGAATCCCCGCGACGACTGAAAAACGCGCACCCGCTTACGGTCGAGAATCCATTCCGGCGCTTCCCCGCTCTTCGAGACGTCCTTCAGCAGATACCGAAAATCCTCGTCGCTTATCCGTTGGACGAACGTGAATCCGAGGCCCCAAACTTCATCGAGGAGTTCCTTCGGCAGAAATCGCCGAGTCAGGAAAATGACATGAAAATGCGGCCAGCCGTCCTCATGAAACTCAAGTTTTACGCAATACGGCACGTCGATCCGGTAGAGCTTTCCTTCCCAAACAATACCTTTCCGCAGCCGATAGAACACCTTCCGCAGCTTGTCCCGCGAAACATCGAAACCCTGGGACGGCCCGCTGAACTTTTCTCGATCGAGCGTGAACGTCAGATGCAACTTGCCCGCCACATTCGGAAGTCGACCCTCTAAACGCTTGTTGACCTTGAACACGCCGAGAGGATGAAACCACGATGCCGGAATATATTCTCGGAGGACGGCAGTTTTCATTCGACCTCTCTCCTCTCGTGTTTCGTGAGTCCGACTTGCTCACAAACCGGTTGCTCTGGCTTAGCGCCAGCGCGCGAGCTTTGCCCTGACGGGCTCGCGCTGCCGCAACCTTCTCTCCGTCGCTCGCCACTCGCTGCCGCTCGCGGCCCGCGATTTATTCACAAGTCTCTACTCGCCTCTTCAACCATTCCAAAGATACCGCGGCGAAGCCAGCCAGGCAGATCGGGCCACGCAACAATCAAGCGGCATATTTCGAAACCTGTCTCTCGCTTCGCGCGCGCACCTCGCCTTCTTGCAAACCGCCTCGAGTATCCCGAAGAAATCGCTTGATCTCGTCGACCGAATACATCGGCCTTCGCGTCGCCCTAGACGGATTTAAGAGCCCCAGTTTTGTGAGTCGATCGACGGTAGCAGGACTCTGACCAATGGCCGCCGCCGTTTCTACTCGTGACAACGCCAGTTTGGGCGTGCCTTCGAGTGCATCGTACAGTGCTTTCATGGCGATCACTGAAAACAAAAAAAGCGATGCCGCAAAGAATACTTTATTTACAATGTAAACAATGAAAACAACTTACACATACTATGAGTGAGCCGCAGCAAACGACGACAGCACGCCAAACCTCAATACGAATTCAGCTCAAACGGCTTGCCATATTATCCAAGTGCT